>JAPLDQ010000026.1 GCA_026391675.1 Bacteroidota bacterium | reverse complement strand
AGCAGTGGTGTTCACCTCTTCCCATTCCGAACAGAGAAGTTAAGCCCACTAGCGCCAATGGTACTGCAGTTATTGTGGGAGAGTAGGTCGCCGCCAAAAACATAACGAAAAACCTCATCGAAAGATGGGGTTTTTTTGTTTATACCTGGTAGGCTGTTAGACTTTTAAACTGTTAGGCTGTTAGGTTGTGGTCAGGAGAGTGCAGAACACTGAATGTTATTTGTTGAAATATCCAATAAATGCTGGTTGCTGAGGAGTCGAAACAACATCGCATATGGTTACAACCCAATATTTCCCGCAGATTTCCGCAGAAATATTTTTGTTTTGTCATGCTGAGCGCTAGTGAAGCATCTCAAAGTTGTGAAACTCCTATTTTCTATTTTCTAATTCCTAATTTCTAATTTCTAATTCCTAACTCATAACTCATAACTCATAATTCATAATTCAAACCTTCCCCGCCAGCCATGCTTTAAACGCCTGTGCCCGGTCAGAACTTACATATAACTCAACAGGGGATGGGATTACGGCTTCTATTTTTATCCTCCCCTTAAAATGGGTGAACATTTGTCCGATGGCCTTATAATTGATAATAATACCTCTGTTGCAACGGAAGAAGCACTTGCTGTCGAGCATCTCCATGATTTTATCCAGTGAAAAATCAACAGGGTAGGACTGTTTGTCAAAGCAATGTATATAAATAGCCTTGTCCTTTGAGTAAAAAAATGCAATATCAGCGGCATCTATTGCCTTTAAATATTGTCCGTACTTAACCACAAAGCGCTGAGGATTTGGTTTTGCCTGCTGTATCATCTGCTCCATAATGGATGTGAAATCAATCCTGCCTTTGGTATTTTCCCATTTTTGCAGGCTTATGGCCAGCTCTTCTTTCTTTACCGGCTTTAATAAATAATCTATACTATTCACCTTAAAGGCCTGAATCGCATATTGGTCGTAAGCAGTAATGAATATTACCGGCGATTTTACCTCTGTCTGTTTAAAAATATCAAAACAACTGCCATCTGCCAGGTGTATGTCCATCAGTATCAGATCAGGCTGGGGATCTACTAATGACAAGTTTTGTTTTTTGTTGATTTTTAAGTATATATAAGAAACATGACAATGAAATTAAAACTAGTTGATTCTTTAATCTTTGCGGTTCTCCGCGTAAAACTCCTCGGCACTCTGCGGTTAAATTTTTTTACCGCTGAGAGCCGCAAAGAAGGCGCAAAGGACCGCAGAGATTGAGAAAGCAATGATTTTATATTTTTGTCAGCGTACCTTCAAGCATTTTTCTATATGTTAAAACTCCGAATGACAAAACGAACATCAGTTATAATAATTAAGTTATATATTCTCTGTGTTTTTTATTTTCAAACGCTATACTAAATTAATACTATTGTTGTCAGTTATTTAAATTTTCTTCTAGTACAGGCAGGGCAACAGAAAAATGCTGTGCCGATATCATGACCTCAACTTCCTTATCCGATAAAAACTTATAGCGGTTGCGGATATTCTGCAATCCCAGCCCTGCGGATGGTTCTTCTTCTGTCCGCTTCTGGATGTTGTTCTTTACCTGAATATAGCCGTTTTCTGTAGATATAATTTCAATGCTTAATGGTCTGCCGGTAGCAATAACATTGTGTTTAATGGCATTTTCAACCAGCATCTGCAGACTTAGGGGTGCAATGTATTTCATCCTGTTTTCAGGACTTACATTAATACTTAATATCAGATTTTCGCCATAGCGTTTCATCTGCAGATAACTATAGGTTTGAATTAATTCGAGCTCTTCCTCAATGGTAATAATGGATTTATCCCTTAACTGCAATATGGTTCTGAAAAAATCAGAAAGCTTCTGAACGTATTCAACGGCATCCTTTTTATCTTCTTCTATCAAGGTAATCAGGGTATTGAAACTGTTGAACAGAAAGTGTGGATTTACCTGATTCTTTAAGGTTTCGAACTGCGATAATAGGCTTTCTCTTTCCAGCTCCTGTGATCTTTTATTAGATTTCATCCACTCAAAATAAAGATAAACTCCTTCATGTATAAATGAAATCACCAGTGAAATGATAACGGTTTTTACAAATACATCAATAAAATTATACTCAACAACAGCCTGTTGTATAATGAGGCCGTATCCCCAGAAAATCAGCTTTACAATCAGCAAATTATAAATAACTATCGATAGGATTTCAACAATCAGATGCTTTACCGGATGTTTTTCCCAAGGAAATAAATTCCAGGTGTTAAGGATAATAAAACGGCATCCCATCCACAATAAGGTGCTGCCAATGGTTGATGTGAGTACATTGGTGATAATGGCATCAACCGTCAGTCTGGTAAAGCTTCCGATGATAAGCGGCATTACAACACCCAGCATTAATATACCTCCAATCATAACAAAGATTTCGTACAGTCTTTCTTTATTATTGCATATTTTATTCTTCATAATTTTTTTATTTTTAGCCACAAAGGCACAAAGACACAAAGTATGTTTAAATAAATCTTTTAATATTTTTTTCTTAGTGTCTTAGTGTCTTTGTGGCAATTAATAAATATTCTTAGTGTCTTTGTGCCTTCGAGGCTAAATTATTATTTTTCTTAGTGTCTTAGTGTCTTAGTGGCAATTAAATATTGATGTGTAAAATTAGAAAATTATCCTGTATTGTGGAATGATCATTCTGCCGGTTTGATAAATATAGGATGATGCTCCCGTTTTAGTATTAAGTTTCTGTGTATAAACATTCTGCTGGTCAAACAGATTCTGAATATCTATAGCCCATTCCTGGGTAATCTTTTTGCCGTTTCTGCGGTAAGTCAGTTTTAAATCTGTCCGCGTATAGTCTTTATATTGTAAGCTGTAGGCTTTATTTTCGTCGTAATTACGGTAATATTTCCCGCTGTTGGCATCCAGCATCACTGAATTGGGCGTATACCGCTGTCCGCCGGCGTAGGTAGTCTTCAAATCGAAACTTAAAATATTTCTTTTTTGTTGTTCTTTGTTTTTGTTTCCCAGTACTATCTCTTTTCCAATCAGGGCATTGACAACATAATTTCCGTTAAAAGCAGTATTCCTTTCAATATTATCACTGCCACTATATTTCGATTCAAAGAATGAAGCCGTAAACAGATAATAAAAACCTTTGTTCAGGAAATGTTCCAGCGTAAGTTCTATACCGTAATTCCGGCCTCTTCCTGTTGCCTTGAGCGTATCCGGTGTGGCATATCCAAAGCTTGCCCCTTCGTTGATCAATGAATAATAGTTGTTAATATTACCATTTACTGCAACATGGTCAAGATACTGATAATATACTTCTGCTTTGATACGGGCAAATTCGTTGATATTCCTGTCGTAGCCAAGCACCAGGTGCTGACTCTTCATCATACTGATATCTTCATTCATGCGTTTAAAGCTGCCATCAGGCAATAAGGTCTGGCGGAAATACACACTGATGGAGTTCAACTGGCTGTGCATACCATAACCCAGACTTAAGGACTGATTGGCCCTGAAATTCCATTTTATACCCAGCCTCGGCTCTATGGAATAATCCCTGTTTAAACCAAAATACATGGCATGCAGGCCGGTATTCAGGCTTAAATCATCGGTAAATTTATACTGATGCTGGATGTAGGGTTGCAATAGCCAGCTGCTTCCATTAAAGTCGGTAACAGTTCTTAAACCATTGTCCTCATCTTTATGTATTCTTTCATATAAATTAAATCCCATATCTCTTAAAAAGAAACCTGTCCTGACAAATGACCTGCTGTTGATTCTGTGGTTTAACAGAAATGAAAAAGTGATATTATTTTCCTTGAAATTATTCCTGTAATTCGGAATCTTTATCAGATTTGCCGGTATTAATGAATCCACTATGGTGTTAAAATCGTGAAATGCAGCAGACAGACTCAGTTTGGTATAGGTATTGCTGCTCCACATATAAGTGTTGGTCACACCACCGGCTATCATATCAGACCCATTGGTAAGGTCGAATCCCTCACCACCATAAAAGTCGAGCCTGTCCTTGGTAGTATCCTTGCGTGAATCCCACATTTCTATTTTACTCATGCCACCCAGGGCAAATACTGAAAAGCTTCCCAGTGCGGTTTTAGGGAAATTAAGTTTCATGGAGAAATCCTGGTATTTGGGTATGCCAGTGCCGGTACCAAAGTCAACGCCCATCTTTTCCATCACTTCCAGTGTAGAGTAGCGTACATTAACAAGATAGGACGAACCATTTTTTTTACTGATAGGACCTTCGGCACCCAGTTCGAAGCCATTGAAGCCGATTTGTCCGATGAATTCATGCTTTTCGTTGTTGCCGTTGCGCATTTTAAGGTCGAATACGCCGGATACTGCATTCCCATATTCGGCAGGGAAGGCGGCCGTGAGGAAATCGGAATTGGCCATTACGTTATTGTTTAATATACAAACCGGGCCACCGGTTGCCGACAGCGCGCCATAATGGTTGGGATTGGGTATGTCAACACCTTCCAGCCGCCACAACAGGCCACTGGGTGAATTCCCGCGTATGATGATGTCGTTGCGGGCATCGTTGCTGCCGACTATGCCTGCATAATTGGAAGCCATGCGGGCAACATCGTTTCTGCTGCCTGCATAGCGTCCGGTTTCTTCCACACTAAAACTCCTGGCGCTAACGGATGTCATGTTATTAATGGTAGCCAATTTATCTGCATTCGCCTTAATGACCACCGCTTTTTGTGTGATGATATTTTCTTCCATTTCAATATCCAGCAACAGCTCTTTTCCTGTATTTAAGGTAAGATTATTGAGATAAACATCTTTATAGCCCATAAAGCTTATTTTTAAACTCACCCTGCCCACATTGATGTTCTCCAGTCTGAATTTGCCGTTAGCATCAGTTGTAGCCCCTTTTAAAGGAGATGAATTCAAAAGGATGATATTGGCTCCCGTAAGGCTTGATTTGGTGGTATGGTCGCTTATACTGCCTCTGATAGTGGAAGTAGGTGGATTGCTTGCTTTTGCAGTAAAAACTGCAAATAATATGATACTTAAAATTGTTATTATTCTTTTCATCGTATAAATTAATTTTTATTTATGCTGCAAAATAACAACGGATTAAAAGAACGGCAAACTGATTTCCGATGAAACAGGAATTTGCATTGCTGAAAAGGATAATTTTTAGGTTGAAACTTGAAATAAACTTATATTTGTAAAAAATACTAATATGGACTATAAAAATCTCTGTGAGCAGGTATGCGAAATCAGTAAAACGGTGGGTGAATTCATACATAATGAAAACCGTAAGATTACTGCTGCCAGCATCGAAATCAAAGGCAAACATGATTTTGTTACCTATGTTGATAAAGCTTCAGAAAAGAAAATCATAGATGCATTAACCGCATTATTGCCTGATGCCGGATATATTGCCGAAGAAAATACTTCCGTTAAAGTGGGGAAGGAGTTCAACTGGATAATAGATCCCCTGGATGGTACCACCAATTTTATTCATGGTTTGCCACTTTATGCAATCAGCATCGCCTTGCAGCAGAATGATGAAATAGTGCTCGGAGTGGTGTATGAAATCAACCTCAAAGAATGTTTTTACGCATGGAAAGACAGTAATGCCTATTTAAACGGCAATGTCATTAAGGTTTCTGATAACATAAGCCTCAACGACAGCCTGATTGCAACCGGTTTCCCTTATTATGATTATGAACGCCTGGATGAATACATGCAGCTGTTTGTTTATCTGTTGCAAAACTCCAGAGGCGTCAGGCGTCTGGGCTCTGCCGCTGTTGATCTGGTGTATGTGGCCTGCGGCAGATTCGAAGCCTTCTACGAATACGGCCTGCGACCATGGGATGTGGCAGCCGGCAGTTTTATAGTGCAGCAAGCCGGTGGTTTGAATTACGATTTCAAGGGTGGTGATAATTTTGTTTTCGGTAAGGAGATTATCAGCTGTAATTCACATGTTGCTGATGAATTGCTGGATATATGTAAGAAGTATTTCTAAATATGACTTAAAAATTTTCTTTAACTTTTTGCTTAATCAAAAAGTTACAAAAAATCAAGACTCCAAATCCTTTACTTCAAAGCTACGCCTTTTAAATCCCTGCGCAATACAAGCCGTAGCGAAATGAATTGTATTGCATTTATGTTTCTTTTGAACTTCGCTATCTTCTGTATTGCTTGCGCAAGGCCACCGCTATTTAAAAGTCTTGTTTTGTAGCGTAAAGTATTTAATGTCGGTCCAGTCTACGTAGTGAAATAAGCACTTGGAGTTAACGTACTCAATGTCTTATCTGCGTTAATCATTAAAAATCAGTGTCATCTGTGTTCCATTTTTAATTTTTAATTATTAATTTTTAATTTCCTACTGCCTAATGCCTGTTGCCTAATGCCTATTTTCTAATTTCGAACATAATTCCTGAAAATATGTTATTTTTGCAGAAATAATTTTCAATGGCAGATTTAACCGTAGGTAAAGAAGGACCCTTAATTTTAAAGTTTGCTGTTCCCATGTTGTTGGGTAATGTATTTCAACAGACCTATTCTATTGTAAACAGCATTATCATCGGTAACTATGTGGGTAAAACAGCCCTGGCTGCCGTTGGTGCTTCATTTCCCATCATTTTTTTACTCATATCATTAATTATCGGTATCGGTATCGGCTTCTCGGTTATTATTTCACAATATTTCGGGGCAAAAAAGATAGATCAGGTCAGGAAAACCATAGATACCATGTATATCTTTCTTTTTTTTACTTCTATTATCATCTCAATTTTAGGTGTAATATTCAGTGAAGATGTATTGAGACTGACCCGTTTACCGGAAGAGATTATTCCTCAGGCTTCTACCTATCTGAGGATTTATATTTTAGGAATGATATTCTTCTTTGGATTTAATGGTACCAGCTCAGCACTAAGAGGCCTGGGCGATTCCAAGACTCCCTTGTATTTTCTGATTATTGCCAATATTACCAATATTTGTCTGGATCTGATATTAATCGGAATTTTTAAATTAGGCGTCGAAGGTGCAGCCATTTCAACCATAATATCTCAGGCCGGTGCCTTTTTCACCATGATATGGTATCTGAATAAAAGACATGATATTGTTAAGTTAAATATCAGAAAACTGCGTTTCGACAATGCCATTTTTAAGAAAAGCATACAGATTGGATTACCTACAGGATTACAGCAAACCTTTGTTTCACTGGGTATGCTGGCCCTTAATTTTATTGTAAATCCTTTTGGTACCGATACCATTGCTGCCTATACCATTGCCGGCAGGATTGATTCTTTTGCTGCCCTGCCTGCCATGAACTTTGCCGCAGCACTTTCTTCCTTTGTCGGACAGAATTTAGGTGCCAACAAGCCCGAAAGAGTGAAGCACGGACTCATCTCAACATTTTTAATGACTTCTATTGTATCTGTCCTGGTGTCTGCAGTGGCACTGATATGGGGCAGGGGACTCATGCATATGTTTACCCCTGATCGTCATGTTATTGAAATAGGTTATCAGTACCTGGTTATCGTCAGTTCTTTTTATCTGTTTTTTTCCACCATGTTTATCATCGGCGGTGTAATGCGCGGGGCAGGGGATACCCTGATACCCATGTTTATTACCTTATTTGCATTGTGGGTTATAAGAATACCGCTGGCTTATATAATGGCGCCTAAATATGGTGTTATTGGTATCTGGTGGGCTATTCCCATTGCCTGGGGTATCGGTATGAGCTGTTCCTATATTTATTACCTTACCGGAAGATGGAAGAAAAAGGTCGTTTTAAAATACAAGGAAACCAATACTGCTGAAGTAGCAGATAAGGAAACTGTAGTATAAGTAGTTATTAAATAACTGATTATATTTTCCTTTTACGAATGAAATTTGGGTTTAAATAAATTTAAAACAAATAATTCAGATTGATATGCAAATCATGAAAGAGACTGTATCAAAATTTTAATTTACTTGTATATCAACCTCTGTGTAACTCTGTGACTTCTCATTAATTCTCTGTGTAATAAATATTTAATTTTTTGCACAGAGTTACACAGAGAAGATTTAAAGGTTCACAAAGACTTTTAAGACAGCCTCCTAAGACGATAAATAAAAAAAATATGCGCATAGCGGATTTTCCTAAAAAATAGAAATATGAAAAAGTTTTTACCTTTAATGACCCTTATTCTTATCACTTTTATCACTTTCAATGCAAATGCTGATGTGAGACTGCCTTCCATACTTAGCGATAATATGATATTACAGCAAAATGCCAATGTAAAATTATGGGGTTGGGCCGATAAAGGTGAAGAAATTACAATTAGAGCCAGCTGGCTGAAAACAGCCATCATTACAAAAGCAAATCAGGATGGTAAATGGTTGGTTCAGCTTAAAACACTGAAAGCCGGTGGTAATTATAACATCATCATTAAAGGCAAAAATGAAATCCTGCTTAAGAATATCTTGTTTGGTGAAGTCTGGTTTTGCTCCGGTCAATCCAATATGGAATATACCATCAATATGCTGGGTGGCTGGCAGCATTATCAGATGGATTTAAAAGATCTGCAGCAGCATGATTATCATACGGTCCGTTTATGCCAGATTGAAAAGGATATTTCAGAATTCCCGAAAGAAGATTGCAAATCACGCTGGATGAATGCCGATTCTGCTCATCTCAGCAACTTTAGTGCCGTTGCCTGGTTTTATGGCAGGGAACTGTCTAAAAGGCTGAACGTACCCATTGCGCTTATTTCTTCAAACTGGGGAGGTACTCCGGCTGAAGCATGGACAGAAAAAACTTTTCTTCAGCATGATGCGGATTTAGCCTGTTTTTTAACTAAGGAAAATTCAGCTGATTCTCCCAATAAATGTAGTTCTTTATATAATGCTATGGTAAATCCTTTGATTAATTATGCTATTAAAGGAGTTATCTGGTACCAGGGCGAAGCCAATATTTATGAAGCAGAACTATACCATAAGCTTTTTACAGCTATGATAAAGAGTTGGCGTAAGGCATGGGATACAGGTGATTTCCCTTTTTATTATGTACAGATTGCACCTTATGCTTATTCCGGAAGTATGAACGCTTCAGCTTATTTAAGAGAAGCCCAGTTAAAAACGCTGGATGTTAATAATACCGGCATGGCAGTTACCATGGATATCGGAGATGTTGCCAATATCCATCCAACAAACAAACCGGAAGTCGGCAGGCGGCTTTCATTATGGGCTTTGAACAAGACCTATAAATTAGCTGATGTAAAAGACTATTCAGGTCCTGTGTATAAAACGATGAAAAAGGAGGGAAGCAGTATCCGTTTGTATTTTGATAATGCAGATGCAGGATTGATGATGAAAGATGAACATTCAACTGCATTTACAATTGCCGGTGAAGACATGGTTTTTTATACTGCAGATGTAAATGCTGATCATTCCACTTTATTGGTTTCAGCCAAAAATATTACAAATCCTGTTGCCGTTAGATATGCATTTACAGATACCAGCCGCGGAACTTTATTTAATAAGACGGGCTTGCCGGCTTCATCTTTCAGAACAGATAATCAGATATTCTCTACAAGGAAATCATTTATTAAGTTAGTTAATGATACTATAAATGCTTCTACTTTTGCAATAATTACCGGCAATAATTCCAATACAAAGATTCATTATACACTGGATGGTAGCAATCCAACAATAAATTCACCATTATATAAGGAAAGGATAGCTGTAAAATCAACGATGTGCATTAAAGCCAGAATTTTTTCCGGTAATATCCCTTCAGTTAATTTTGAAGAAGCATGTTTTACAATGCATAAAGTCTGGAATAAAAAAATTAATTATATCACAAACTATTCAGATAAATATAAAGGCGGAATTAATGCATTGACAGATGGAATAAAAGGCTCGGAAAGTTTCATGGATGGCAGATGGCAGGGCTTTTTGGGTGATGATGTAATTGCAGCAATTGATATGGGTGCTCAAATGCCTATTGATAAAATAAATGTGAGTTTTTTACAGGATATTAAATCATGGATATTTGCTCCCTTATATGTTGATATCTATATTTCGGATGATAATAGCAATTTTAAGTTATTTGCAACGCAATATAATGATGTGGACTTAAAAAAAGAAGGCGCTTTTATTAAGGTTTTTACTGTAAATATGCAGCATTCAAATGCCAGATATCTTAAAATAATGGCAAAGAATATTGGTATATGCCCTGACTGGCATCCCGGTAAAGATAATAAGGCATGGGTATTTATTGATGAGATTGAAGTGGATTGATTCTATTCGTTCATTAATAAATATAAAAAAATAGTCCTGCAAATGCAAGACTATTGTGGGCTGTACAAGACTCGAACTTGTGACTTCTACCCTGTCAAGGTAACACTCTAAACCAACTGAGTTAACAGCCCAATAATACTGCAAAAGTATAAAAATAATTACTAATTACAAGAATTTAAGTACTAATTGCTTCTGCTTAAAAATTAACAGCCTTTTTTGATTTCAGAACAACGATTAACGATTTAAGAATTAAGAAGAAATGTCCATTCTAATAATTCATAATTCATAACTTATAACTTATAACTTCAAGTACTTTAAGTACTTCTTAAACGTTCATCATGCTTTTGAAATCAGAGCCACTTGGATTCTGGAACAATTGCAGTTCAAATTCGGGAATAACAGCTAAAATATGGTCAAAAATATCAGCCATTAATTCTTCATATTTCCCCCATTCCAGTATCTTACTGAAAGCATAAATCTCAATGGGTAAGCCTCTTTCGGTGGGCTGCAACTGCCTTACGATAAGCGAATGTTCTTTCGATAAGTTGGGATTATCATGCAAATAAGCCTGGATATAGGCCCTGAAAACGCCAAGGTTGGTTTGCCGTTTTGCATTCACCAAGTGATTGCTTTCGAATGAATTTTCAGCATTATAAGCCTCTATTGATGACTGGGTTTCATTGATATATTGATTGATTAATTTTATTTTACTGAATTTTTCCAGCATTTCGGGGGTACAGAACTTAACACTGTTCATGTTCAGGTTAATCGAACGCTTGATACGCCTTACACCGGATTCTTCCATGCCTCTCCAGTTCTGGAAAGCATCGGAAATTAATGAATAGGTAGGAACTGTAGTAATGGTTTTATCGAAATTTTCAATTTTAACAGTAGTTAAATTGATATCCAGCACGGTTCCGTCAGCACCAAATTTGTTCATGGTAATCCAGTCGCCGGGACGAAGCATATCATTGCTCGAAAGTTGTATGCTCGCCACAAAACCCAGTAAAGTATCCTTAAAAATCAACATTAATACGGCGGAAATTGCACCTAAACCGGTCAATAAATAAATGGGCGATTTATTGATTATTATTGAAATGATAATAATACCGCTGATCAGATAAACGATGATTTTAAATATCTGAACATAGCCTTTGATGGGTTTAAACTTTGCAATTTCATAATTCTGATATATTTCAATCAATGCAGCAAAAAATGCATCCATCACCATAATTACGATAAATACCATATATATTTCGAGTGCCGCCTGCAGCATCCTGACCCAGATATGATATTCCTTCAGCATATCCGGCATCAAGGAATGGATTAATATAGCGGGTGCAATATAGGCCAAACGGTGAAAAACACGTTTTTCAACCATCACATCATCCCAGGTTGTTTCTGTTCGTTTAGCGATTTCCTGTAATGTCTTAACAATAATTTTCTGGGCAATTTTAAAAACCAGCCAGCTTAAGATTAAAATGGCAATAACTATAATCAGACCTTTTAACAATATTGCTGTGCTTTCATTCATGCCGATATGTATCAGCCAGTCGTGTATGGTTTTTCCAATTGTATTTGAAGTGTTTTCAATAGATTCTTTGGTGTTTTCATAAGTATTTTTTGCATGATGCAATGTGTCTTTTGCAAAAACTAATGTGTCTTTAACATTTCCTGAGCTAACAGTATCCATTGTTTAAAATATTATAAAATAAATGCCCGTAAAAATAATCTGAAAATATATAGCAAACCTAAGCATATTTTCCGGAATAATAAAAAATCTAATAAAAAACCCCAGCAAAAAATTGTTGGGGTTTTAAAAATATGAGAATTAAATTTACATTCTTTTTTCTTTGATTCTGGCTTTTTTACCTCTTAAACCTCTCAGGTAGAAAATACGTGCTCTTCTAACCACACCATGTTTATTTACCTCGATGGTATCGATAAACGGAGAGGATATCGGGAAAATTCTTTCAACACCAGTACTTCCTGATATTTTTCTAACGGTAAAGGTTTCTGTTGCGCCACTGCCACTTCTTTGGATAACTACACCCTGAAATTGCTGTATACGTTCTTTGTTACCTTCTATGATTTTATATGAAACTGTAATAGTGTCACCTGCTTTAAAGATAGGAAAGTTTCTCTTTTCAACAAGATTTTCAACATATTGCATTAATTCCGGCTTGCTCATGATTGCTATTTTTTATTGTTTTTTAAGGGAGTGCAAATTTAGTAATTTTTTTTAATCAAAATGCACTCATTATCAAATTATTTAAATTGTTTTATTTTTTAACCAGTTCAACGACTGCTTTAAAAGCATCCGGATGATTCATAGCTAAATCTGCTAAAACTTTTCTGTTTAGGTTGATATTGTTTTTGTGAATAGCACCCATAAATACAGAATAGGATAAACCGTAAGGTCTAACACCTGCATTAATACGAGTAATCCATAAATTTCTGAAATTACGTTTTTTAACTCTTCTGTCTCTGTATGCATATTGCAAACCTTTTTCCAAAGAGTTTTTTGCAACTGTCCATACATTTTTTCTACGACCAAACTGACCCTTAGTCAATTTAAGCATTCTTTTTCTGCGAGCTCTTGAAGCTACTGAATTTACTGATCTTGGCATTTTGTTTTGTTTTTTTGTTTAAGCGTTCCCGTTTTGGGACTCTTTTGTGCTACAAACAAGGTTAATACTAATGATTTAAATTATTTTGAAAGCATTTCTCTTACTCTTTTCTCATCTGCCTGGTCTACCATAGTGCTGTAAGTTAAATTACGTTTACGTTTGATAGATTTTTTAGTCAGGATGTGACTTTTGTAAGCATGCTTTCTTTTAATTTTTCCGGTGCCGGTTAAAGTGAACCTTTTTTTAGCACTGGATTTGCTTTTCATTTTTGGCATTGCTGTTATTTATTTAGATTAATTAATGTGTTTAAACTTATTTTTTTGGTGCGATGATCATCATCATTCTTTTTCCTTCCAATTTAGGCATCATTTCAGGTTTTCCAACCTCAAGCAGCGCTTCTGCGAACTTCAGCAGCATAGATTCACCCTGCTCTTTATAAATAATCGTACGACCTTTAAAAAAGACATCTACCTTTACTTTTGCACCATCAAGTAAAAATTTTCTGGCATGATTTAATTTAAACTGAAAATCATGGTCATCTGTCTGAGGTCCTAATCTTATTTCTTTTACAACAATTTTAGCTGACTTTGCTTTGATTTCTTTTTGTTTCCGCTTTTGTTCGTACAAAAACTTTTTGTAATCAATTATTTTACAGACCGGTGGATTTGCTGTTGGCGAAATTTCAACCAAATCAAGTTCCAATTCGAAAGCCATTCTGATGGCATCTTTAAAATTATAAATACCAGGCTCAATGTTTTCACCAACAACACGAACAACAGGAGATGTAATCTTGTTGTTTATTTTATGCGCATCTTCAGCTTTTTTATCTGAAGGTCTTGGTCCTCTATTTCTGCTGTAAAATGGTGTAGCTATAACTGTTTCCCTCCTAAATTAGTTAATATTTTATTTATTCTTCAATTAAACTTGAAATTTCGTCATTTATCAATTTTGCAAAAGATTCTACCGTAAAACTGCCTAAATCACCCTCACCTTGCTTTCTTACTGATACAGAATTTTCATTTTCTTCCTTCTCCCCAACAATTAACATGTATGGAATCCGTTGAATCTCAGCGTCTCTGATCTTTTTGCCTGTTTTCTCATTTCTTTCGTCAATGAGGCCGCGAAGTTCGTAATTTTTTAGCAAATTTAAAAGTTTTTTTGCATATTCTGTATATTTTTCGCTAATCGGCAGTATTATAAACTGTTCCGGCGTTAACCACAACGGGAATTTTCCGGCTGTATGTTCAATTAATACAGCAACAAAACGTTCCATAGAGCCAAAAGGTGCCCTGTGAATCATTACCGGACGATGTTTCTGGTTATCACTGCCAACATATTCCAGTTCAAAGCGTTCCGGTAAATTATAGTCAACCTGTATGGTTCCCAACTGCCATTTTCTTCCAATGGCATCTTTTACCATAAAATCGAGTTTGGGGCCATAGAATGCAGCTTCACCGTATTCTATAGTGGTGCTGAGCCCTTTTTCTGCAGTAGCTTCAATAATGGCACGTTCAGCTTTTTCCCAGTTTTCGTCGCTGCCGATATATTTTTCAGTATTATTTTTATCCCTTAATGAAATTTGAGCTGTAAAATTTTTAAAATCAAGTGTTTTAAAAATATAAAGTACGATATCAATTACATTGATAAATTCTTCTTTCAGCTGATCAGGGCGACAGAAAATATGAGCGTCGTCCTGTGTAAATCCTCTTACTCTCGTCAGTCCATGTAATTCACCGCTTTGTTCATAGCGGTAAACCGTACCGAATTCAGCAATTCTCAACGGTAAATCCTTGTATGAACGGGGTTTAAAGCTGTATATTTCGCAATGATGCGGGCAATTCATAGGTTTTAACAAAAACTGTTCGCCTTCAACCGGAGTTGAAATCGGTTGAAATGCATCCTTTCCATATTTCTGGAAATGGCCTGAAGTTTTATATAATTCAACATTACCAATATGCGGACAAATTACCTGTTCGTAACCTGCATTTTTTTGTATTTTCTTCAGAAAATTTTCAAGTCTTTCGCGTAAAGCAGCTCCTTTAGGTAACCATATCGGTAATCCCATGCCCACTTTTGGTGAAAATGTGAAAAGTTCAAGCTCCTTGCCTAATTTTCTATGGTCGCGTTTTTTAGCTTCTTCAAGTAATTCAAGGTATTCAGTAAGTTCTTTCTGTTTAGGGAAGGTAATACCATAAATACGTGTTAATTGCTTGCGCTTTTCATCACCACGCCAGTATGCTCCGGCAGTAGTTAATAATTTTATGGCTTTGATAAAACCTGTATCAGGAATATGTGGTCCACGGCATAAATCAGTAAACTGGCCGGTTTCATATAGTGTTATTGTCCCGTCTTCCAGATCACTGATTAATTCCTGTTTGTATTCATCACCTTTCTTATTGAAATAGGCCAAAGCGTCAGCTTTGGAAATATCTTTGCGCAAATAGTTTTGCTTCTGGCTGGCCAATTCAAGCATTTTATCTTCAATTTTTTTAAAATCGTCAGATGAAATGCTGTAATCCATAAAGTCAATATCGTAATAGAAACCATTTTCAATATCGGGTCCAATGCCAAATTTTACACCGGGATATAATAATTCAATGGCTTCAGCCATTAAATGCGCTGAAGAATGCCACATGGCAGCTTTTCCTTCAGTATCATTCCATGTATACAAGCGTAAATGAGCATCATTGTTAATTGGACGGAATGCGTCCCAGATTTCTTCGTTTACTTTGGCTGCCAAAACGTTACGGGCAAGACCTTCGCTAATACTTTTAGCAATATCAAGGGCAGTGGTTCCTTTTGGGAATTGTTTAACCGTATTATCTGGTAAAGTTATGTTTATCATGTGCTTCAGACTGTAAATCAATTGTAATGAACCTATTTAAGGTTTTTATAAAATAGCGTGCAAAATTAATCATTTATCTCATTACTACAAGGATAAATCAAAAGTATTTTTATAAAAATTATTAATGTATTTTTGTAAACGGAAATTAAATATTTTTTATGCTGGATATTTTTGCCATTCATTTGCTGGAAGATGAAAAATTTATAGATTATAAATATAAGCTAATCAGTGCACTACCGATTGAGCAACAGGATAAATATGATAATTACAAACACAGCGGCAATTTACAACGTTCATTGTTAGGTGAATTGATGATTAGAAAAATATTATCAGAGAAATTAAATATACATCCGGCTCATATTCCTTTGTTGAGGGGTAATAATGGTAAACCTTATATTGAAAATCAGGATTTGCATTTTAATATCTCTCATTCAGGAAAATGGGTTGTTGCAGCTTTTTCAGATAAAGAGCTTGGGATTGATATTGAACTGATAAGAGATGCTAATTATAATGTTGCTGAACGTTTCTATTCGAAAGCTGAATTACTGCATTTGAATTCAATTATGGATGAAAATGCCAGAAAAAAATATTTCTTCGATTTATGGACATTGAAAGAGAGTTATTTAAAAGCAATAGGTACCGGTTTAACCAAATCGTTAAGCAGTTTTACAATAGAAATAAAATACAACTCCATCAGCATTACCGATGATAAACCAATCGACAGTATTTATTTCAGACAATATGAATTTGACAACGCTTATAAGTTAGCAGTTTGTAGTTTTGATAATGATTTTTGCAAAGAAATTAAAGTACTTGAAGTGGATGACATATTGTAAAAAACATTTTAAATAAAAAAGGCTGTTTCAGTATTGAAACAGCCTTTTTTTAGAGATATATGTCAGATTTATTTAGAAACCTGAATCTTCTTCATTAAAATTCCGTTTGAAGTTTTAATTTGTAAGAAATAGATACCATTGCTCAGTTTAGCTATGTCTAAAACAGCTTCACGAGCATTTACAGCGATTTCTGATAATTTCTGACCACTTATATTCATTATTGCAATTTGTTGAATAGAAGCGTTTAATTTAATGTTAACAATATCCTTTGCAGGAACAGGATAAACAACTAATCCGTTATCGTTAATTTCATTAATACCTAATCCTACTGTAAAATGAATAGTATATGTTTTTGTGGTAGTTCCGTCCTGAGCAGTAACCAAAACAGAAGCTGTTCCCGGTAAAGCCGGAGCCTGTGTTATTGCTGCAAAAGCATGAACTTCATTGACAACAGCAGTAACTGTTGGAATGATAGTAGTACCAAAAGGAAGAACAACATTATAACTTAATGTAGCAGCTGAAAAACCGGGAACCTGAGTGCCATCAACCAATAAATTGGATAAAGTAGCATCACTGGAGCCAGGTGTTACGGTATAATGAATAGTGTATGTTAAATGAGTTACACCATCCTGAGCTGTAGTGGTAACTGTTGTAGTTCCGGGTAAAGCAGAAGCAGGTGTAATAACTTTCGTTGCATTTACATCTGTTGTAGTTGCTGTAACAGTAGGTACTGTGATTGTACCAAAAGGTAAAACAATGTTATAATTATAAACTGTTGGTGAAAATCCTGTTACAGTGGTGCCGTTAGATTTTAAATCCGATAAAGTAGCAACTGTTGAAGGAGCAGCTTTTACAAAATTTACAACATAAGTTAAATGAGTAGTACCATTCTGTGCAGTTGTCGTAACTGTTGTAGTTCCCGGAATTGCAGCAGCAGCATTGATAACATATGTAGCGTTAACATCGGTTGTTGTGGCTGTAACAGTAGGAACAACAGTTGTGCTATAAGGTAATGTAACGGTATAGGCATAAACTGTAGGTGAAAATCCTGTAACTGTAGTTCCGCTTACTTTCAGGTCAGATAAGGTAGCAACATTTGATGCAGCTCCTATAGTAAAATTAACGGTATAGGTTAAATGTGTTATACCATCCTGAGCTGTAGTGGTAACTGTTGTGGTTCCTGGTAAAGCTGAAGCGGGTGTAATAACTTTGGTTGCATTTACATCAGTAGTTGTTGCTGTAACAGTAGGAACTACTGTGGTACCAAATGGTAATACTACAGAATAAGCATATGTAGTAGAAGCAAAACCTGTAACTGTAACACCGTTAACTTTTAAATCAGATAAAGTTGCATTGTTTGCTGCAGCAACTGTAAAGTTAATGATATAGGTTAAATGAGTTGTGCCGTTTTGAGCTGTAGTTGTAACGGTAGTTGTACCAGGTAATGCAGAAGCCGGTGATATAACTTTAGTTGCATTTATATCATTGGTTGTAGCTGTTACAGTTGGAACTACTGTTGTTCCTGAAGGTAATACCACGTTATAAATAAGTGTTGCAGGTGCAAATCCTGTTACTGTTGTTCCGTTTACTTTTAAATCAGATAAAGTTGCATCTGAATTAACTATAGTTGTAAATCTGGTTGAATCAGGACCACTTAAAACATTATTGTTATAATCTTCAAGTCCGACAACAGAGAATTTATAGGTAGTTAAACCTAATAAAAGGGTAGGAGTAGCTACTATTTTTTTAGTTGAAGGATCCCAGGTTGCTGTAAAAGCTACATTGGAATTGTCAGAAACTTTTTTAAATGAAATAACAGAAGCTACATTAGCATTTGTTAAAACAGAATCGTTCAATTTACGGACCATATCATTAAATGTAACCTGAATGGTTGAGTTTAATGCAACAGCTGTACTTAAGTTAGTTGGATTAAAGGTTGCTGTGGGAATGATATTATCATAATAACCTGCATCAGCACCTATATCAGTTGGTGAGTTATTTGCTCTGATGTCTCCGTCTATATCATCAAATACTGAATCAATGGCTATACCGGCACTTTCTGCAGGAGAACCAATTGTTAAATGAAGATTTGGAACAGTGGCAGTTGGAGCAGCTAATAAAGGATCTACACTCATACTATTGGTGTCAGTTCCAACAGCAGTTTTCCATGCTGCTAAATTTGCTGCATCAGCTAAATTATAACGACCAAACACACCACCTGTACCTGTTGACTGAATAATATTATAATCCATGGCTAATCCTGTTGGAGGTATGGTAGTTCCGGCAACAGCAACACCATAATTTACACCTGTACCTGAAGTGTTGGAACGGGAATTGATAAATATATTGTCTTTAAAGTTCCTTGCAGTAGTTGTAAAGCTTCTTAAAGCATAAGTAGTGTCAGCACTAACAACTGCGGTACCACCAATATAAATAGTATTGTTATAGAAGTTATTTGTTAATCCTGAATCATAGATTCCATGAATTCTTAATCCTGTAGTAATTGATGAACCGTCAGGTTTGTAACCTAATCTTACCATGTTATTAACATAGTTTGTAGTTCCGCTTAAGGTATAAATTCCATTAATAACAGAAGTAGTTGCAGTAGAATTTATACTTAAATTATATATAAGGTTTTTGTCAACCCTGCCGTAAAGGGCATTGGTACCACTTCTGTATATACCATTAACACAAACAGCAGCAGTAGCAGCAGTGGCAGTAAGATTATATATTTTATTTCTTGTAATCAATAAATTATTACCTGAATTCGAATTTGAAATACCTACAACAGCTGCAAGATTTGTTGTGCCAACATTAGCTGCTGCGCAGCTTAAATCATGTATAATATTATTGTCAATAATGTTGCCTGACATCGTTCCGGCATTTCTTAATCCCAGTAAATAACCTCCGGCCGGAGTGTTGTTGTTGGTAATGTTTGCGATAATATTATTGGTGTAAGTAACGGAAGTACCAGCTGCTGCTAATATATTGGTATATATACCTGCTATTAACACAGGAGTTGCAGTTGCTGCAATTGTTTGAATACTGTTTGCAACTGTATTGCTTCCAACAATATTGTTTGAAATTGTATTAACTCCTGAACCCTGGGCATATATTCCATAGAAAGAAACAGTTGTAGTAACTGAAGACGTATCATACATGGTTATACCACCGATAATATTATTTTGGATATTACCTGCACCGGCAGAAATATATAATCCAAAAAGAGATGCTGCTGTACCACCAGCACCATTAATGAAAACAATAGAACCATTTGCTGTATTACTTCCAATAACATTATTGGTAATATTAGCAATTCCAGCAGCAGATAATACACCTGCAAATTTTGTTCCAGTTATAGACTGAAATGATATATTAGCAATAGTATTTCCCTGAATATAATTGTTAGATGTTGAGCTTGTGGCTCCGGTAATACGAACAACATAAATGAAATTTGCTAAAGAACCATTCAATGTAAAAGGAGTACCACCACATAATGGTGCAGAACCACCTATGTAATTTCCTGCTACGGTATGGTTTTCACCTGCTCCAAGAAGAATGATGTTATAACCAACAGCTCCTGTTGGATTACGTGGAACAGTTTGATAAATGCTATTGTTTAATATTGCCCATGATGTATTACCTGATGTAAGATAAAAACCAACTGGATTACAGGCATAACTGCGATAAAAGTTATAGATATTACAATTGGAGATGGTGTCAAATTTATTATCTCCTCCGGAAGTACCTGAAGCATAAATAGCATTTAATGGTGTAGTCGCTCCATCTCTGATGTCGCAATTATCAATTTTATTATAACTGTTACCATTGGCTGTACCGTTTACTCCATTTGTTGTCCCGAAATTAACAACTCCGATTCCCGTTGAGTCAACACCTTGAATTGTGCAATATTTTAAATTATTGTAAATTGCATCATTAAGATATTTGATTGTACTGCTTGTATTTAAAGTATTTGAAATAACGAGATCTTTAGTTGTACCGGTAGCATTAACTCTTCCGTCGAATGTAACATAAGCAGCTCCGTCGAAATTTAATGTTCCGTTTGCATTAGCAGATGTAATACTTAGACCTGTTGCCAGAGGATAAACTTTAATTGTTTTTGATGCTGTTGCACCTTTTGAAGGAACAATAGGGAAAGTTTCAACTGTTGAAACATAGGTTGACTGTAAAGTTAATTCAATGTTTCCTGAAAGTCCGTTGGTATTAATATCAGCAAATGCAGCTGTTAATGAAGCATAATTACCGGTTGGACCAACCGTTTTTACTCCGGATAAAGTACCTGCAGTTGTAGTCGTATTTCCCGTTAAATAAGGTGATTCCAGACCTGCATTGGCTGAAACCCTGAAGTAGTATTGTGTGGTTGGATTTAAACCTGTTATTGTTTTGGAATAGGTTGAACCGGTTCCTGATGTTGTAGTTGAAGCGATATAAGGCTCAATTAAAACAAAACCTGATGTTGGATTTGTTGACATATACAAACTGAATGAATATTCATTGGTTGAATTGTCTGTCCAGCCAACTGTTGTGCCTCCGAATGATGTTCCGGTAAAAGTCATATTGGTTGGTGCTGCATTTCCAGCTGCAGGATTAAGTACCCTGATATCATCAATATACATACTATTACCATACAGACTATAGCTTTTCAGAATAATATAGTTTGTTGCCGTATTAAAACTCATTGGGATTGGAATCTGATATTTATACCATCCGTCTAATCCTGTTTCAACAGGAGCCTGAGATTTTATTCTGATATATTTGCCAAGAAATGTTGCACCGGTTACACTGGCAGTAGTATTGATCCAGAAGGATAAACTGTCTGAAAGTGTTAAATTTCCATTATCTCTGTACATCCAGAATTCCAGGACTGTACTTGACGTAATGGTAGTTAAATCAATAACTGGTGATATCATAGCTGCAGAAGCTGCTGCAAGATAGTCATAAGAATCATAGCGAATCATAGCAGCACCTGAATGTGGATTACATGTTGGATAAGTTCCTAATGTTACCCTGTCCCATAATCCTGTTCCTGCTACCTGTGTTTGTGTCCAGCCTGTTGGCGGAAAAGTGACATTGTCAAAAGACTCTGCCAGATATTGCCCATAGGTAAGTCCACTAAAGACAAGGGCAATTAATAAAGTTAATAGTTTTTTCATAAATTTAAAATTTAAATTAGTAATTATTGATTTGTTATATAAATATTTTTTTTGTTGAAATCATTCGTATGATTATTAACTGTAAAAGTAATATTATTTTTACTTATCTTTTAACTTTTCGTTAAATATTTATTAAAAATTAATTAACCCATTAAAACTTAATTAATCACAAAAAAAAAGGGGAAACATTGTTTCCCCTTTTTAAGTTAATAATACTTAAGAATTATTGCAGTACAATCTTTTCAACTTTTGTGAAGTTTTTGTTGATAAATTTAACAAAGTAAATACCCTTTGGATACATTGATAAATCAATATCCTGAGTAAATGTTTGTTTGTTATTGATCAGTTTTTCTGAACGGATAACTTTACCTTG
>JAPLDQ010000034.1 GCA_026391675.1 Bacteroidota bacterium | reverse complement strand
AGCAGTGGTGTTCACCTCTTCCCATTCCGAACAGAGAAGTTAAGCCCACTAGCGCCAATGGTACTGCAGTTATTGTGGGAGAGTAGGTCGCCGCCAAAAACATAACGAAAAACCTCATCGAAAGATGGGGTTTTTTTGTTTTCAGCCTAATGGCATCGTATATAGCTGCTTTAACTCTTCATTTATCTTCCGTTTATAAAGAAAATATACCTGATTATTTGCAACCTTTATTTGCTCAATATATGGAAAATCAGGTATTTTTATTTGTTTTACGATTACACCCGTTTTTAAGTCAATTTCTTTTAACTGTATTAATGCAGCATCCATAAAAACAGCATACAATTTTTCATCATCTTCACTTTTCAATATTTTTTCTTTATAATGCTTATCAGTCAGGAAATCTGCCTTTCTTTTAATCAATAACTTTCCTTCCTTATCAAATGATTCCATTGTATTGGTTACAGTATTTAAAACAAATATTTCATCCTTTATCTTTTGCATTTGAATGCTGATAGGAGAAAAACGCCCGTGTTTATCTACCCAGTCCAATGGCTGGCAACTTCTGAAAACATTCAGATTGTTATACACTGTGGTAACAGAAAGGCCGTAAAATTTTGCCTTTCTTGTGTAAAAAAATACATTGTATTCTCTTTCAAAAATATCGATTTTATTGCTGTCTGCAAATGTCAGTATCGTCTGTTTCTCCTTTTCTTCATCATAAAGATTTATATAATGAAGTTTCTGTATCAGCATCTGATAATGATATGTATGGAAATATACATTGTCATCAATCTTAAAATCAATGGCTTTTATTGTTTCATCAAAATCTGTTCTGGGAATCGTATCCGAAAAAGCTATTTCATCTGTATTTATCTCAATTTTAACAGCTTCTTTTTTATTTAAATAATAGATATCACCAAAACAGTCTTTGTACAATTCCCTTGCTGATTCAATTTTTTTGTCAAGCAATATTTTTGCTTCATCATCAATTAAAAAAAGCCTGGTATCATTCAATTTCTTATGGTTATAGGCTAAAAGCAATATTTTATTTCCTATTATCAAATAATCAATTACATATACCGGGAGCTTTTTGGTAATGTTAATGATAGGGTCAGAGCATATTGTAATGGGGTTTAATTCAGTTATCTGTGGTGATAATAAAACCTGGATTTCCTTATCAGGTTTATTAATTACGATGTATTGTTTTTTATAATTGAGATGTGAGATTATCAATTTTGGTTTTGACATTGTATTTTTTAAAGAAAAAAATCCTGAATCATCCGTTTTACAAGCTATATGACTACCTTCTATTAAAATATTTACATTGCTGATAGCTTTTAAACTTGCACTATCTTTTATATATCCGCTAATTTTTGATATCTGCGAAAAGCCATGGATATATAATATCAATAAAAATAATATGTTCAGGATTTTTTTCATCGTTTTTTTGCTTTGACAATTTACCTTTTACTTGCTGCAAGCATTTCTGCTTCATAGTCAAAATAACTTTTGGTTTCAACAACAACTACACCACCATCAAAATCTCCATATTTTGCCGGAACATCGCCCATATAAACCATAACACACGAAACGGCTGAACCGGGAATTTTATATTCACTATCCCTTTGTTTTACTCCATCAACATAATAAATAACACTCCCGTTTCTTGCACCCCTGAAATATACTTCCTTGGTTTCTTCAATAATATATACAGCAGGAATCACAGCATTAAGGAGTGTTCCAAGATTTCTGCCATTTGGAATATTTTTTATGTCCTTTGCACGTATTACATCAATTGTTCTGGTATCAATCAGTTTATCTACATATTCTCCGATTTCAATTACCGGTAATGAATGGCTTGGAGTTAAATAGCTGTCTGTAAGCGGAGTGGTCTGATTTGAATTTACACTTACACCGTTAATAATAAGTGTATTATAACCAAAGAATTTCAAATTGACATTGTAAAGGCCGGGTAACAAGCCTTTGATGTTAAAATAACCAAATTCGTCCGTATTAACTGCTATTGTGGCTATTCCAACTTCCACCCATACGGTTACTCCCGGTAATGTAACTTTAGCTTCTGAATCAAAAACCCGGCCTCTGATTCCACCGGTTTGTGCGAAAATGCCTGAAAGCATTGTGCTGATTAAAATCAGGCAGCATAATAATTTTTTCATAATATTTAAATTTAAGTTTAATAATTTTACCTAAATTTACTACAATTGACAGGCTTTGTAAAGAGTATATCAGTTAAGGGTATTAAGAAAAAAGTTTAAGGTTGTTATGCTAAAGTTTACGGTAGGATTTATGCTATTTTAGCAAAGCGTAATAAATCAGATTTAAGCCTTTTTAAGCCATTTAGGAAACGAATGAATGAAGTAATTGTTTTGAATAAAAAAATACAGCAGCAGGCTTAATTAAACCAAAAAAGAGGTGCTCAATCAAATTGAACACCTCTTTTTAAAAAAAGATTAAATAATCTTATAATTTTATTTTTTTTGCAATTTCTTTTGGAGTAGCATCTTTATGAATCATAATATCCATAGTTTTATATTTAACAAAGGCTTCTGAAGCATAAAAATAACCATTGTATTTACCATCTGTGCTCCATGAATTTTTAATTAAATAGAATTTATTTCCATTCTGATCTTTAGCAATACCGCAAATCTGCATACCGTGATCATCAGTAGTCTGGTAATTGTCAAATGCAATCTGACGCATTTCCTGAGTAATTACCTTTTCTTTTACAGGTTTATCAAATGTATATAATTGAGCAGCTTTTTCTCTTTCTGATAATTTTTCCCATTTATCTCTTTCCGAACCCTGTAAATCTGGTTTGTTTTCGTCAGGAACAACAGCAATGCCATTTTTCCATGAAAAACCTTTTTCGCTTACATCAGCACCCCAGGCAACACCATAACCATTGTTAATTGCATTATCAATAATGGCAATCATATCGTTCATTGGTACATTGTAAACTTCTCCCCATGCCCAGTTATCAGGCACTTCAATAATAAATTTCGAATAGAATGGATGATGTGTATAGGATGAAAATTCGATATAATCATCAGGATTAATGCATAATTCTTTTGCATAAGTAAGCGGAGTATAGCTTTTTCCGTTGTATGTAAATGTTTCAGGTAATTTACCAAAATAAGCATCCAGAATTCCATTAAAACCAGCTAACCAGGCTGTTGTTAGCTTTTTGTTATTATCGTCTGCAACTGCTTTAACATAAGCTTTTAAAACAGCATCCAATTCACCATGATCGTGTTTTGTTTCACCATAATTTAATCCGGCGTAAATTTCTTCCGGAACTATGCCGTATTTTTTAATCATATTGGGTACATCATGAGCAGCTCCACCTGAACCAAAACTAATAGTACCATGCATACGAACGAATTTTTCTGCTTTATCAGCATAAGCATGTCTTACGCAAAACATATCTGATAGGTCAAGTTCGCCTTTTCCCATTCTGATTAATTCTGATTCAATAAAGGAAAATGTAGAAAAACTCCAGCAAGTACCTGATTTGTACTGATTTTTAACGGAAGTGGCTTTAATTTGTTTTTCTATTGTAAAAGTATAGGCATCAGCTTTTTTTTCTTTATCATCCTGTGCTTTTAACACAGTTGTTAGTAAAAGAATGCATAAAAACAAGATGCCGGATTTAAGTAAAAAGTTTTTCATTTTTAATAAAAGTTTAGAGATTAAAATTGTATAATTATTTCAGTTGCAAATGTATAATTTAATCCCTTTTCTTCCAATTAATAATACGTTAATATTTAATTTATTAGATAAATTTAAGTTTTTAACTGCTAAGATTTAGTTTTAACACGTTAAACGGTTTATATTTTATACTTTTGTTATACTATTCTAAAAAATGAAAACAATCTCACTTATATTATTACTCTTATTAATGCAAAACCCTTTGTTTTCGCAATATGCAGAACAATACCAAAGCGATAAGGAGTTTAATTTCAAGCAAAAACTCAATAATAATACAACGGTAAAACAATCTGCATTAATGGATAAATATGATGTAAAGTTTTATAAGCTTGATATTAGTGTGGAACATACTTCTGTTTATGTTGAAGGAAATGTAAGCATTGTTGCCAAAGTTATAGCAAGCCAGCTGGATACTTTTGCCTTTGAATTAAAGGATTATTTTACCATTGATTCTATAAAAATAAATAATCAGATTAAAACATTTAATCGTTTACTTGACGATGTCTTTGTAGGAATTGGTCCATTATCAGCAGGTGCAAATTTAACAGCACAGATTTTTTATAAAGGTTTGCCTCCAAATACCGGCACTTTTTTCTCGGGAATATCATGTGAAACCAGTTCACTTTGGGGAAACCAGATATGCTGGACTTTATCTCAACCATTTGGTGCCAAGGAATGGTTTCCGGTTAAGCAATCGCTCACAGATAAGGCAGATTCAGCATATATTTTTGTAACTACCGCAAATGATAATAAAGTAGGTTCTGAGGGAATATTAACTGCTATAGTTCCCCTTCCCAACAATAAGCTAAGGTATGAATGGAAAGCCCGTTATCCGATAGATTATTATTTAATTTCCATTGCTGTAGGTCAATATGTTGAATACAATATTTATGCTCACCCCGGTGGTATGTCGGATTCGCTGCTCATCCAGAATTATATCTACGATAATCCTTCTGCATTGCCTTACTATAAGAATGAAATTGACAGAACTCCGGGTTTTATTGAATTATTTTCTGATTTATTTGGCTTATATCCTTTTCATAAAGAAAAATATGGTCACAGTATGGCTCCAATGGGAGGTGGGATGGAGCATCAAACCATGACAACATTAAGCGATTTTAATTTTTATCTTACCTCTCATGAATTATCACATCAATGGTGGGGCGATAATATAACCTGTGCTACATGGAGTGACATCTGGATAAACGAAGGTTTTGCATCTTATGCAGAATATCTGGCAGCTCAATATAAATGGAGTTATCAGGAAGCCCAGAACCATATGAAGGTAATGCACGACAGTATTATGGCCTATCCAAACGGAAGTGTTTATATTCCTCCTTTTCAAATCAATGATGTCAACAGGATTTTTGATGGAAGACTATCCTATAAAAAAGGAGCTGCCATTATACATAATCTAAGGTTTGAAATCGCAAATGATTCTATATTTTTCAAGGTTTTAAAAACCATTCAAACCCGGTTTAAAGACAGTACTATTACCGGATTGGATGTAAAAGCCGTAGCTGAAGAGTTTACAGGAAAGAATTTCACGGATTTCTTTAATCAGTGGTATTTTGGCGAAGGTTATCCAACTTTTAACATTATCAGTTGGCTACAGAATGATACACTGGTTATTAATACAGATCAGCAAACGTCTGCCACAACTACTCCTTTGTTTAAAATGTTGATGGAATATAAATTACAGTCACCCACAGGCGACACCATCATTAAGCTATATCATTCAGCGAATATTGAAACTTTTAAAATACCAATGCAGAAACCCGTATCAGGTTTAGTTGTGGATCCCAATAACTGGGTAATAAACGGAAAAGGAAATATCGTTTTTAGTGTAATTAATGAAAATTATTCCTCCAATTTATTACTTTATCCTAATCCATGTTCCGATATATTGGAAATATATATGGCAAATACAAAAAATGAAAATTATCAGCTCTCAATTTTCGATGTTTGTGGAAAACTTATTTTTAATGAAAATATCCTGATGAATGTTAAAAATAAAATAAATGTTCAGTTTTTGAGAAAAGGAATATATTTTCTGGAATTAAAAAATGAAAATAAAAAATCAATCCAAAAATTTATAAAAAACTAAAAAATTAAGCCATGATACGTCATATAGTGATGTGGAAGTTAAAAAATTTCGAAAATCCCGAAATTAAGGCTTTTAACGAAAAAAAGCTCAAAGATGAACTTTATCATCTAAAAAAAGAAATCGTTCAAATAAAAGCTTTAAATGTGGGCTTCAACTTAAACCCTGATAATGAGTATGATATGGTGCTTGAGATGGAATTTGACAATTTAAATGACCTGATGACCTACCAAATACATCCAGCTCACCTAAAAGTGGTGGAATTTTTAAAAACCATCAGAGATTTAAAAGCGGCAGTTGATTTTGAAATTTGATTTTGGTTTTTTGAAATTAGCTGTTAGCTATTGGATTTTTGAAATTAGATTATTATTTTGTAAATTTAAAGAATATTGGATGAGAAATTTCAGGGAATTGGAAATCTGGAAAAAATCTATACTATTTGTTAAATTAATATATCAGTTAACCGATTTTTTCCCGGAAAAGGAAATTTATGGTCTTACTTCACAAATAAGAAGAGCTGCTGTTTCTATTGCATCGAATATAGCTGAAGGCTCTTCCCGGAATTCAGAAAAAGATTTTGTACGCTTTCTGGAAATCGCAATGGGTTCAGCTTTTGAAATTGAAACACAATTAATAATTGCTAGAGATCTCAATTTTATGTCTGAAGAAAAATATTCCGAAATTCATTTAGATTTAGAAATTATTCAGAAGTAAATTAATCAATTAATTAAAAAAATACGTTACAATATAAGCAATGGTTAACAGCCAACAGCCAATAGCCAACAGCTAATAACCAATAGCAGCACATAATTGCTTTTTGCAAGTTGAAATTATTTATCTTTGCATAAACATAATTTTTATCAATGGAAAGAAAAGTAAGAGTAAGATTTGCACCGAGTCCAACCGGTCCTCTCCACATCGGAGGTGTAAGAACGGCATTATATAATTACCTTTTTGCAAAACAAAAGGGTGGAACTATGATTTTGCGTATTGAAGATACGGATCAGGGAAGATTTGTGCCGGGTGCCGAAGAATATATTATTGATTCATTGACATGGCTGGGTATAAAGTTTGACGAAGGTGTTCATGTTGGTGGCCCTTATGGCCCTTATCGCCAGTCGGACCGTAAACCTTTATACCGCGAGTATGCTGATAAATTGATTTCAAAAGGCTGGGCTTATTACGCTTTTGATACACCTGATTCACTGGAAGAAATCCGTAAATCTTACGAAGCTGAAAAAAAGGCTTTTCAGTATGATGTAACTACAAGAAACAGTTTAAGAAATTCACTGACTTTATCCCATGAAGAAGCTCAGCAATTGATTGCTGATAATCATCCCTATGTTATCCGTTTTAAAATGCCCGAAAATCAGGATATCGTCGTAAATGACCATATCAGAGGAAGGGTTGTTGTTCATTCAGGTTTACTGGACGATAAAGTATTGTTCAAATCTGATGGTATGCCAACCTATCATTTAGCCAATATCGTTGATGACCATTTAATGGAAATTTCTCATGTTATTCGTGGTGAAGAATGGCTTCCATCAGCTCCTTTGCACGTTATGCTTTACAGAGCCTTTGGCTGGGAAGATACCATGCCTGAATTCGCTCATTTACCGCTTTTACTTAAACCTGATGGAAACGGTAAGTTAAGCAAAAGAGATGGTGACCGTTTAGGATTTCCTGTTTTCCCAACACAATGGCAGGATCCTAAAACTGGCGAAATTTCGTCAGGTTATCGCGAATCGGGTTATTTCGCTGAAGCTGTAATTAATATTCTGGCATTTTTGGGCTGGAACCCTGGTACTACACAGGAAATGTTCAGTATGGATGAATTGATTCATGCATTTTCAATAGAAAGAATCAGTAAATCCGGCGCAAAATTTGATGTTGAAAAAGCAAAATGGTTCAATCAGCAATATGTAAGACAACATTCAGGTGTTGAATTAGCCAAATTATTTATGCCTGAATTAAAAGGAAAAGGCATAAGTATTGATGAAGCCAAACTGGCGATTATTTGCGATTTGGTTAAAGAAAGAGTTTCATTTATTAAGGAATTGTGGGATCAAAGCTATTTCTTTTTTAAAGCTCCTGATACTTACGATGAACAGGTAATAAAGAAAAGATGGAAGGAAGATACCGCTTTGCATTTACAGCAAATTGCGCTTATACTCGAAAATACAAGTCCTTTTGAAACACAGCCTGCGCACGATAATGTTGTAACTTATATACAGGAAAATGCGTTAAACATGGGACAGATTATGAATTGTCTGCGCCTGGTAATTGTTGGCGCTGCTATAGGTCCTGATTTGTTTACAATAATAAATAGTATAGGAAAAGCAGAAGCTGTAAAGAGGATAAATAAAGGCGTTGATGAAATTAAATTATTAACATAAGTAAACAAAATACCAGATAGATACGTTCTATCGTTATAAAAAGGTAATAATACGACAATGGAAAACAGTTACGATATACTTATATCAAAGTTAGATGAGTTTATCAGAAAATATTACAAAAACAGGCTCATAAAAGGTCTGTTGTATGTAGTTTCTCTGATAACTGTTTTCTTTATTATAGTTAATACTCTGGAATATTTCGGACATTTTGATATTTTGATCCGCAGTATTTTGTTCTTCTCTTTTGTGGGCTTTTCGGGTATCATCAGTTTCAGATTCTTTATTATCCCTTTGCTTAAATTGTATAAAATAGGTAAGATTATTTCCTATGAACAAGCTGCCTCTATTATTGGTACTCATTTCAGTACGGTGCAGGATAAATTGCTCAATACCCTGCAGCTTAAAAATATTGCATCAAAGGAAACAGAAAATACAGAATTAATTGAAGCAAGTATCAATCAAAAAATCAAGGAACTAAAACCCATCCCTTTTATTAATGCAGTTGATTTAAAATCCAACCTGAAATATATAAAATATGCTTTAGCCCCGGTATTGATAGTCCTGATTGTTTTCCTTGCCCGGCCAAGTGCAATAACTGAATCTTCAAAAAGGATTATTAAATACAATACTTTTTATGAAAAACCTTCACCTTTTCAGTTTCAGGTCGAAAATAAGAAACTGGAAGCTTTCCAGCAACAGGATTTTGATTTAAGTGTTAAGGTTACAGGAACAGAAATACCGGATGAAGTCTATGTTCTGGCTGATGGTGTTAAATATAAGCTGCAGAAGCAAAATACGGTGAGTTTCAGCTATACGTTTAAAAATCTTCAGAAGAATATTAAATTTCAATTGCAGGCAGCCGAAATAACTTCTGTTCCCTATATATTAAATGTAATAGCTAAGCCTATTATTTTAAATTTCGATATACAATTAATTTATCCTGCTTATACCGGAAAGAAAACTGAAAATATTGAAAATATCGGAGATTTAAATGTTCCTGACGGAACCAGAGCCGAATGGCGATTTGTTACACGTGAAACATCGGCTTTAAATTTCTCATTTATAGACAGAAACATCGTTTTAAATCAAAAAGGAAACAATATTTTTAATTATACCAGTATTTTAAGGAAATCTTTCTCTTATTCAGTAAAACCCGAAAATAAACAGATTAAACTGAATGATTCCTTAATATATAGTGTAAATGTAATTCCTGATGCTTTTCCTTTTATTCAGGTGGATGAAATGAAAGATTCCCTTTATGAAAAAAGGTTATACTTCAGAGGCGTTATAAAGGATGATTATGGATTTAACAAGCTGAGTTTCCATTACCGCAGCTTTAACAGAAAGGACACGCTTACGCTGACGGAAAATACAGTTGAAATTCCATTCAACAAATCCATCAATCAACAGGAGTTTTTCCATTATTTTGATATGGAAAATATAGTAACACAAGCCGGCGATGAAGTGGAATACTATTTTGAAGTCTCAGATAATGATGGTGTTAACGGCAGTAAAGTTTCCCGTTCACAGAAAATGTATTTCAAAGCACCAACCTATAAAGAAATTGAAAAACAAACTGAAAAAACAAACCAGGAAATAAAGGATGATTTGCAGCATACCATAAAGGATGCCCAGAAACTGCAAAAGCAAATCAAAGATTTAAACCGTAAATTACTGGAAAAAAAAGCCCTGAACTGGGAAGATAAAAAACAGGCGAAAGAGTTGCTGGACGCACATAAGCAATTGCAGGAATCGATAGAAAAAATCAATCAGCAACTCAAAGAAAGCGAAATTAAAGAACAGCAATATAAAAAGATAGATGAAGAAATAGCGCAGAAACAAAAAGAACTGGAAAAACTCTTTCAGGAAATCATGACAGATGAAATGAAAAAGAAGTTTGAAGAACTCCAAAAATTGATGGAAAACATTGATAAAGATAAGGTTAGCGAAATGCTTGAAAAAATGAAAATGAATTCTGAAGACATTTCAAAACAGCTGGATAGAAACCTGGAAGTATTCAAACAACTGGAATTTGAAAAGAAACTTACTGAAAACCTCGATAAACTTGATAAATTAGCCAAAGAGCAAAAAAAATTGGCCGAGGAAACTGCCAAAGGAGATAAACCTGTTGAAGAAATGCAGAAAAAGCAGGAAGAACTGAATAAATCATTTGAGGATATCAGGAAAAACATGAGTGATCTGGAACAAAAAAACAAAGAACTTGAAAATCCTAATAATTTTAAAAGAGACGAAAATAAAGAAAATGCGATAAGTCAGGAACAAAAAAACAGTTCTGAATCTTTGAGCAATAAAAAAAGCGGTAAAGCTTCTAAATCACAGCAAAAAGCAGCAGAGCAAATGCAGGAACTTTCTGATAAAATGAAAAAAGATCAGGAGGAAATGGAATTAGAGCAAATGGGTGAAGATATTGAGAACCTGAGAACTATATTAAAAAATCTGGTAAAAATTTCATTCCGGCAGGAAGATTTGGCGAACCGTCTGCAACAGATATCTGTAAAAGATCCCAAATATCAGGATATTATAAACGAACAGGGAAATATAAAAGATGATTTAAAAATGGTGGAAGACTCACTGCTCGCACTCAGTAAGCGGCAAATCAAGGTTAAATCCATCATTACCAAGGAAATTAATGCTATTAATCATAATGTAGAGCAGGCATTAAGCGATTTACTGGCTATGAATACTGTAGGTTATCTGGGCAATTTCCAGAATCAAAACGCCATTGCCCGTCAGCAATATGTGATGACTTCAGTAAATAACCTTGCTTTATTGCTCAATGAAGCCATGGAAAACATGAAGCAGGAAATGAATTCTAAAAAGAAAGGCGGAAAACCCAATGCATCCTGCAATAAACCCGGTTCCGGTGGAAAACCTTCCAAATCTGCAGCTTCTATGCGTAAAATGCAGGAAGAATTAAACAAACAGCTGGAGCAAATGAAAAACGGCAACAAACCCAATGGAAAACAGGGGCAACAAGGGCAACAGGGTCAGGGCCAGAAGATGAATGAACAATTAGCGCGTATGGCGGCCCAGCAGGAGGCCATAAGAAGGCAAATGCAGGAATACATGGATGAGTTAAAGAAACAGGGAGAAAAGCCCGGAAATGGGCTCAATGATCTGATGAATCAAATGGAAAAAACAGAAACAGATTTGGTTAATAAAATTATATCTCAGGAGACGTTAAACCGTCAGAAACAGATTCTTACAAGACTGCTGGAGCACGAAAAAGCAGAGCAAAAAAGAGATCAGGAAGAAAAAAGAGAATCAACCGAAGCAAAAGTGCAAAATTTTGGTAACCAAAATCTATTTTTACAGTATAAAAGAATAAAATCGAATGAACAGGAGATACTGAAATCTGTACCCCCTACAATGAATTCTTTTTATAAAAATAAAGTAAATGAATATTTTTACAACTTCAAATAGATGAATATATTAAAGGAATTAAGCATCAATTCAGACTTAAAAGACATTAACCTTGTTCAGCAATTAATCGAAGATTTTTGCGACGAATTTAACATCAATAATACTTATTTTGGCAACATTTCTGTTACCGTTAATGAAGCTGTAAAAAACGCTATCATACATGGTAATGAGCTAAAAGCTGAAAAAAAGGTAAATATTATTGTTGGTAAAGACCATCAGGCTTACATTTTTATTATTTCAGACAATGGTAAGGGTTTTGATTTTATCAATCTCCCTGATCCTACTGATATTAATAATGAAACATTTACCGGTACAGGTATCTATCTGATAAAGTCTCTGGCTGACAAAGTTGAATTTAAAAACCACGGAAAAACTGTTGAAATTTATTTCTTTTTAATTAACATAAACGCCGCATTGGCCAGTGAAAGAGTAAGCAAATTAAGTACTTATCACAACGCTAAAATTAAAAAAGCAGCCAAGTTAGCTAAATAAGATGTCGAAAATCACTTTTTTTTCAGAAGAAATTGCTTTTGATCTCAAACAGAAGCGATGGGTTAAAGAATGGATTACTACTGTTATAGCATCGGAAAAGAAAAAAGCCGGTGCTATCAGTTATATTTTTTGTGATGACAACTACCTCATCCAGCTCAATCAGCAATATTTAAAACACGATACACTAACCGATATCATTACGTTTGATTATACTTCGGATAATGATGGCCTGATATCGGGTGATATTTTTATCAGTATAGAAAGGGTTAAAGAAAACGCAGCCAATCTGCATACTGCATTTTATGAAGAACTGCACCGGGTGATGATACACGGTGTGCTTCATTTATTAGGCTATAAGGACAAAACCAGGGCCGAAAAACTACTGATGCGTCAAAAAGAAGATAATTCCTTATCTTTGCAAAATAAATAGCTAACAAAGTTTACAGATTTTATTATTTTGAATAATGCTTGTTTTGTCATTCTGAGCGTAAGCGAAGAATCTCTGTATAATTAGTATTCAAATTAAAATGAGATGCTTCACTGCGTTCAGCATGACAAGAAAATGGCTGTATGACAAAAAGATTGCAGTTTATTATTAATACAATTATCAGACATTAGCGATTTTTTCTCAAACAACATTTGAAATTTTATGTTGAATAGGGTATATATTCAGCATGAGATTTTTTATTGCATATAAGGGCAGGGTGTAAAACAGCATAAAAATTACATCTGTAAACTGTAAAATTATGAATGTTAATTGCAGGAAAAAAATAAGTTTCACGTGAAACCTGAATGCCAATCAATATATATTATTGCAAAGCATCAGACAAAATTTAAAAACTGCTGATTTGTAAACAATAAATTTATAAAAGGGAATTACTACAGCTTAATATTAGAAAATGTTTAAAGAATACGATATAATAGTAGTAGGAGCTGGACATGCAGGTTCTGAGGCGGCGGCAGCGGCTGCCAATCTTGGTTCTTCGGTATTGCTGATAACCATGAATATGGATACCATTGCACAAATGTCGTGCAATCCTGCTATGGGTGGTGTGGCCAAAGGGCAAATCGTAAGGGAGATAGATGCAATCGGCGGTTATTCGGGCATAGTAACGGATAAGACCATGGTGCAATTCCGTATGCTCAACCGTTCCAAAGGTCCTGCCATGTGGAGTCCGCGTGCACAAAGCGACAGAATGCTTTTTTCTGCTGAATGGCGCCGTATGCTGGAGGATACACCCAATATTGATTTCTGGCAGGATACAGTGGACGAAATTGTAGTTGAAAATGATAAACTGAAAGGCGTAAAAACCGGTCTGGGATTATTTATTGAAGCTAAAGCCGTGGTATTGACCAACGGTACTTTTTTAAACGGCATCATACATATAGGCGAAAAGCAATTCGGCGGCGGAAGAATCGGTGAGAAAGCAGCAGTCGGACTTACCGCTTCTTTAATAAAGCTGGGATTTGATGCAGCAAGAATGAAAACCGGTACACCGGTCAGAATCGATGGCAGATCCATAGATTTCTCAAAATTACTGGAACAAAAAGGAGATGATGAACCCGGTAAATTTTCTTTTACCGATACAAAACCCTTAACAACTCAGAAAAGCTGTTATCTGGCCTATACATCACTTGAAGTACATGATATTTTACGAACTGGTTTCGATAAATCGCCTATGTTTGCAGGCAGAATACAGGGACGAGGACCACGTTATTGTCCGTCCATAGAAGACAAGATTGAAAGATTTTCCGATAAATCACGCCATCAGCTGTTTGTGGAACCTCAGGGCTGGAATACCATAGAATATTACCTGAACGGATTTTCTTCTTCCTTGCCGGAAGATATACAATATGCAGCCGTTAAAAAGATAGTCGGGTTTGAAAATGTAAAAATCATTAAACCGGGTTATGCCATTGAATATGATTATTTCCCGCCAACCCAGCTGAATTATACGCTGGAGACGAAGTTAATAGAGAATTTATATTTTGCCGGACAAATCAACGGAACCACCGGATATGAAGAAGCTGCTTCCCAGGGTTTGATGGCCGGGATTAATGCCCACCTTAAAGTGCATAACAAGCCCGCATTCGTACTCAAACGTCATCAGGCATACATTGGTGTGCTTATAGACGATTTGATCACCAAGGGCGTGGATGAGCCTTACCGTATGTTTACCTCAAGGGCAGAATACCGTATTTTGTTAAGACAAGATAATGCCGACCTGAGACTGACTCCGCTTTCACATGAAATCGGGCTGGCATCTGACGAACGTATGGAGAGGGTAAAGCTCAAAAAAGAGAATTTCGACAAGCTACAGCATTTTCTGAAAAATCAGAGCGTGGATCCAGCTGATATAAATCCATTGCTCAATCGCATGGATACACCGGAAATAGTACAAAAGACAAGAATATCCAACCTATTATTGCGTCCTCAGGTTGGAATAAAAGATCTCATACTGCACACAGCATCGCTACAGCACTTTCTGGAAGAGATAAGCTGTGATGAGGAGACCTTAGAAGAAACTGAAATATTTATCAAGTACGAAGGTTATATCAGCAAGGAGCAGGAAATAGCAGATAAACTCAGCCGTTTTGAAGATATTCCCCTTTACGACAGCTTTGATTACCAGAAACTGCAATCGCTTTCGTTTGAAGCCCGCGAAAAACTGACGAAGATGAAACCCAAAACCATAGGACAGGCTTCCCGCATTTCGGGGATTTCACCGGCTGATATCTCGGTGCTGATTGTTTATCTGGGGAGATAAGCCTTTTTTATAGTTATGAATTATGAGTTATGAGTTATGAGTTGCCGGCTGTTTTGTTATGCCGTGCTTAAAGATGTCATGAGATTTAACCCGTCGGGAACTTCGTACGCGTCGGATTGAGTGAGCTGCTGATAATCCCCGCTAGGCGAAGTTTTGTGTGTAAGCATTAACGTTGGCAGAATTCGTCGTAAAATAAACCCCCATTGTGTATGACGTTGAAGGCTTTTGTAAAAATGCTATGATCCAAAGCTGTATTCTTTATAATGTCCTTGCCCGTTAGGGCATAAATATCAATAGAAAATAAACAGCATCCTTTATTGTTTGTCCTTAGGACATAAACCTTTCAAATAAAAAAGGGATATTTTGTTAATTTCCTATGGGAAATATTTTATTTTAACCCGTCGGGTACGAATGTTCCCGACGGGTTAAGGGACATTAACGTTGGCAGACTTCGTCGTAAAATAAACCCCCATTGTGTATGACGTTGAAGGCTTTTGTAAAAATGCTATGATCCAAAGCTGTATTCTTTATAATGTCCTTGCCCGTTAGGGCATAAATGTCAATAGAAAATAAGCAGTATCCATTATTGTTTGTCCGTAGGACATCAACCTTGCTATAAATAAGAGATTTTGTTAATTTCCTACGGAAAATCCTGTAAAGAGAGGTATATATTTTTTCTATTAATATAAATCTCCTACAGAGAAAACGCCTTTACATATTGACATTGCTCTTCCTGACGAAGTCTTGAGATTAATGCCGTCAGGAACTTCTTACTCGACGGGTTGAAGGACATATATTAAATAAACACTAATATATTAATTCTTATAGGTTTAAGCTGTAAAGATATTGTATTTAAGTTTTATAATTTCTAACTAATTGAAATTATATGTATTATATTTGTTGTTAATTAATTATCAAATTAAGAAATTTTCTCATATTTTTTTCATACGTCTTTTTTTCAATTTTTAATTCTAAAAATTTAAACTATGAAAACTTTATTTGATATATGCTGTACTCATGGTCAGTTTTATTATCATTTGTTTTATTTTCTGGCAATTTTATCTGCAGGCGTTTTATTTATCATAGATGGAAAGAGGAAGAAATACTCCATGGAAGCATATACGCTTATTTATGCTTCGGCTATTATTTTCCTGATTATCGGGACTAAGATATTTACTTATACTCCTGATCAATGGAAAATTATTTTCAGAACATTCAATTTCCCGTTTACTTCAAGCAATACGATTTTAGGAGGAATATTCGGTGGTATAATCGGAATTTGGATAGCAAGGAAACTGATTAGATTTCCCTATCCTGTGTTGGATTCATTTGCTGTAGCGCTACCATTAGCCATGGCTATACAGAGAATAGGTTGTCTGCTGGTTGGATGTTGTTATGGCACACCTACAACATTGCCATGGGCAATAAGTTATTCAAGTTCTTCATTACCTTATTTTATGCATTTAAAATCCGGCTTAATTGATGCTACTTCAATACATTCAGCTCCGGTTCATCCGAATCAATTATATCAGATAGTATTATGCCTGATTATAGCAATAATTATCTGGAAGTTAAAAAACAAAGTAAAAACACCGGGAAACTTATTTTTTATTTCAGTGGTTTTATACCTGACGGCCCGTTTTTTTATTGAATTCTGGCGCGATCCTGTTACGAATGGTATTGCCGGAAATACATGGTTTGCTTTAAAACTGGTACAATGGGGCATAATAACAGGAATAGCTTTTATGCTGTTATTTATAGTATTAAGAGCAAGGAAATACAAAGTTTCAATAATTATACCAGATAAACTGCAAAACCCACTCTGGTATTTTATTATGTTATGTCTTTTTGCCGGAATATCGAGAAATTGGTTTACAAAAACAGAATTCTTTTTCATTGAATTTGTGTTGATTCCAACAACAATTTATCAGTTACATGCTATCTTTTCATCCTCATCAGGAATTATTAAGTTCAGAAAGATATATGCATATACATTGTCCATTATTTTATTGTTTAATGGAGGTGTTACAGCACAGAAAATATACCTTGGTCTATTTAATGACTCTACATCAAGAAATGTATTTCATGATATAAGTATTTCTTATGGTTATGCTGAATATTCTCATTATCATATGCATCCCTATTGGAATCCTCCATATTATGTTTATGAGTATGATGGATGTTTAAATAAAGTTGATTCAACATATTATCCTGGAAAATGGACTCAACGAGAAGATCAAGATAAATATAAACATTATTTTAAAGCAATTGCTGTTGAGTACACTCAGACACGGACTTATGGAAAATATAACCGCTTATGTATGAAGGGAAATTTTACTTATGATTGGGAATCGGATGTAAAAAATATTGTATTTAATAAAATTAATGTATATGATGCAGGTGCTTTTATTTATTATCAAACAGAAAATTATGGCATAGGTGCAGGATTTCATAAAGGAAGAAATATTAATAATCTAGATGATATTGATAAGCCATTGGATTATTTAAAATTTTCGTTCAGTATAAAAAATGGTATCAAAAATGATTTACTTTATCTTACCATTAGAATAAATGAGGTATTACCTTATTTTTTATGTTATGAAGGCAGGGATATTTATCAGATGTCAATAGGCTCAAATTTTGGGTACAGGGATGTTTTAGGCCTTGAATGTGGATTATCCAATTTTGGTAATTTTATTTCGTTCAATACAATGATTAAAAATCAATTTGGTTTAAAATTTAATTATACTTTTTATAGTCTTTTTGAAAAAGATGGTTATAAAATTTTTCAAATGTCATTAGCCTACCGATTTGCAAAAAAACACTGGAATAAAAATTAAGCAGATGTCAGGAAAACAGGGCAATAAAAAAACCCTGTCTGCAGTGCAAACAGGGTTTTCCTGATAGGTATAAACCTATTTTATTTATTTGATAGCGTTTTCGAATTCTGCGGTATTTTTGAATTTAACAAATTCCAAATCGTCTTTTGCCTGTGCTTTGTAAGAAGCATCCATTGCAACAGCTTGTTTTAAATTGCTGTAAATTGAATTGGCATTGTTGTTTCTTGCAGCAATAACAGCAGCTAAATAATAAGTCTGGGCATCTTTTGGTGCACATTCAATAGCTGTACTTGCAGCGGTAACATTACCGTTTAACAGACTGGCCAAAGCAACATTATAATCACAGGCTGTTTTACCAAATGAACTAACAGCACCTGAATAGTTACCTTCTTTTATCATAATAACAGCCATGTTGTAGTTTTGGTTAACACCTAATTTCTGAGCAGTTTCAAAATAAGATTTAGCAGCTTTGTAATCTTTTTTCATTAAAGATACAACACCTAAATTATTGATAACAGCAGCATTGTTTGGTGATAAGGTATTGGCTTTTTCCAGTAATGAAGAAGCTTCGTTTACATTTCCTAATGCGATATCAACAGCAGCAGCATTGTTGTAGCCTTTCCAGTCCTGTGGATAAACTGTGGTAGCTGATTTGTATATTTTTAACTGTGTGTTTAAATCTTTGGTTAAAGAAGCAGCATATAATAATTCTTTATTATCCAATGAATCAGGAGCAGAAGTAGATAAAAGGGCAATTCTTTCGTCGTTTTTCTTTGGTTCGAGGAAATTAACTGAAATTTCAGCTCTTCTTAACGGAGGTAAAATTTTATCTTCAACCTGTTGGAAAATAACGGTCATATTGCGCATTTCCTGTTCTTTTTTGTCTCTGTCAGCCTGAGCTTTGATAACATTGATCATGGTTGCTTTATCCTTGATATCTGATTTTTCAAGAGAAGCTAAGAAACCGTCCCAGTCTTCGCCATTGGCTTTTAAGTTGTAAGTAACAACTTTCTTCAAGGTTTTATAGTCGGTTTTGGTTTTTTTAGCTAAATCCCTGATAAATTTATCCAATTGTTCTTCGGTATATTTATTAGCTGTTTTAGCTCTGTTTTCAGATAAACCGGCATTGTGTTTTTCTTCGCCTTCCGGAGAAGCCCATGCAGTGATATCAATATTTTTAATTCCGTAATTTTTGCTGATATAATCGTTTAATTCTTTTACACCTGCCTGAGCTTCTGGAGCTTTATTCAAATCCAGTTTGAAGTTAAGGTCGAACTGATTTACTTTGAAAAACAAGGTAGCTTTTTTGTTGATAACGGTTTCTTTTTCGTATCCGTCAGGAGCAACAACAGTTACACCTGCTGCTTTAATTCTCTGTGAAGTATAAATAACGCCGTCAGCTAATTTTGTTTCGCCTAATTCAGTAGCTTTAGGTAAAGTTTTTACATTTTCTTTTGAAATGCTTATTTTAATTGGCTCTTTTGCGATATGTGCTGTAGCACTAACCATTAACTGTGATTTGTTCATTTCAGGTTTGTAATCAATTACATCGCTGTAGGTAAATGAACCACCTGTTTTGCTGTTGATGGTTGTTCCATCACCCTGAACGTTTTCGCCTTTCAGGTAAAATGGTTTTAAAGGAGTGCTGCCACCTTCGTATTTTAATACAGGTTGTACGTAAGCAGCTGCTTTTTTGTTGAAATAACCGGCAGGAATTTTACCTTTAATGGTAACTGCAACTTTGTCGCCGTGAACTTCTAATGGGTTTGGAGTTACTTCATATTTAACCTCACCATATTTTTTAACCATTTTGCTAAGGCTATTACATGCAGAAAACAATACACTTACTAAAAATAAGGCTGTTAAAAGTTTAATACTCTTGTTCTTCATAGGAATTAAATAAATATTAATAATTAAGATTCAATTTTTTTTGCAAAGATAATAGAAAAAAGCGACTAAGCAACAAGCAGGGTATAAAATTTTATTTAATAAATGGTTGTTATTAAAACAATTACTAATACATCTTTTCTCTTTTTTTCAAATAAGGATATAAAACCTGATGAAAACCCAGATTAATATCTGCTTCAACAAAATCAATCTGATATTGACCGCAGCGTGTTTTAAGCTGGCTTTCAAATGCTTTTACAGATTCTACATAATGGGCTTTTACTTCTGATGGGTTTATTTTGAGTTCCTTGCTGCTTTCCACGTCAATAAACTTATAGGGGCGGTTGTCGAAATCAAAATCGAGTTCTTTGCTTTTATCGGTTACGTGGAAAAGTATCACTTCATGTTTGTTGTATTTCAGGTGCTGCAATGCCTGAAACATATCCTCAGTTTTTTGTGTATTTTCGAACATATCGCTGAAAAGAATAACCAGCGAACGTTTGTGTAAGCTTTCGGCAATAAGGTGGAGCGATTCGGCAGCAGACGTTTTTCTGCGTATTTCGGTTGTTATGGGCTGCAGCAGTTCTTCCAGTTTACTGTAAATAAGTTTATGGTGGGTTAATGTGGATTTACAGGGAGTATGTGTTTCCAGATTTTCTGCAAAAACGCTTAAGCCCACGGCATCTCTCTGTTTGCGCAGCATATACATTATGGCTGCAGTTGCATAAATTGAAAACGAAATTTTGTTCGGTTTTTTAATGCTGACATCCTGCATAAAAGGATAATACATCGACGAAGAATTATCAATAACCAGCTGACAGCGCAAATTGGTTTCTTCCTCAAAGCGTTTTACAAACAGCTTATCAGTACGGCCATAGAGCTTCCAGTCGACATGTTTAACCGATTCGCCTGTATTGTACAGCCGGTGTTCGGCAAATTCAACGGAAAAACCATGCAGGGGACTTTTGTGAAGGCCGGTAATAAAGCCTTCAACAACTTGTTTTGCAATAAACTCTAAGGAACCAAATTGTTCAATCTGATTTTGGTCGATGTTTTTTTCTACCATAAAGGTTTAACAGCAACTATAAAAGTGCTTCCAGTTTGTTAACCAGGATGTTTTTTGGAACAGCGCCAACTTGTTTATCAACAATTTCGCCATTTTTGATAAACAAAACGGTAGGAATATTTCTGATTCCGTATTTTGAAGTTACCATAGGATTGTTATCAACATCAAGTTTACCGATAACGGCTCTTCCTTCATATTCTTTAGCCATATCTTCAACTATAGGTCCGAGCATGCGGCAGGGTCCGCACCATTCAGCCCATAAATCAATAAGTACCGGTTTGTCTGATTTTAATACAACTTCTTCGAAATTTGCATCTGTAATTGCTATTGCCATAAGGATGTTTATTTATATAATTTCAACTAATATTTCTTTTACAAAATTACGACAAATTTAAATTGCTCAGTGCATCGGAATACTATTATTTTAAAAAATATTTTAAAAGGGAAAACTTTATTGCAAGCCAATTCAATAGCTGTCGTATCTGTAAACACATAAAACAAATATCAGGCTTAAAATGTTTAATATCTTTTCCTTTTGTCAGAATCTGGCAAAGGGTCTCGATTTTACTGATTCAATGCAAAACATTCATTCTTTAAATTTTGATTAATTTTGCAAACAATTTGAAATAATAAAGCAATATGAAAGTTTTAAAATTTGGAGGAACATCCATAGGCAGTGCAGAGCGGATGCAATCGGTGGCTGGTCTGGTATGTAATGGAAGTCAGAATATAGTGGTACTTTCGGCCATGTCGGGTACTACCAATTCACTGATTGAAATTTGCAATTACCTGTATAAGGGAAACTATTGTGGTGCACTTGAGATTATAAGCTCACTGGAAGGGAAATATAATATCACGCTCAATGCATTATATTCCCTGCAAGAAACAAAAGATGAAGCCGCTCAGCTGTTAAAATCACATTTCGATTATATCCGTTCTTTCACAAAAGATGTTTTTACTGAAATTGAAGAAAAAATCATCATTGCCCAGGGGGAACTGTTATCAACTACTTTGTTTCAGCTGTATCTGAACGAAAAAGAAGTCGATAGTTTATTGATATCAGCACTTGATGTTATCAAAACTGACATAAACGGAGAACCTGATGTAGTTTATATTGCTGATAAAATAAATAAGATTATTAGAAATGATGCCGGCAGAAAGATATACCTGACACAGGGATTTATTTGCCGTAATTTATACGGAGAGGTTGATAATCTTCAGCGGGGAGGAAGTGATTATACTGCATCCCTTATCGGAGCGGCTGTTAATGCTGAGGAGATTCAGATATGGACTGATATTGACGGCATGCATAATAGCGATCCACGTATTGTTGAAAAAACACAACCCATTCCGTTTTTACATTTTGAAGAAGCTGCCGAGCTGGCTTATTTTGGTGCCAAGATACTGCATCCAACCTGTATATTGCCTGCTAAACTCAACAATATACCGGTACGATTGCTTAATACCATGCAGCCTGAAGCCCAGGGAACAATGATATCAACCCATTGCGAAAAAGGGAAAATAGAAGCAGTAGCTGCTAAAGACGGTATCATTGCCATTAAGATAAAATCCGGACGAATGTTGCTGGCCCATGGTTTTTTGCGTAAAGTATTCGAAGTGTTTGAGTTATATCAAACGCCGATAGATATGATTACTACTTCTGAGGTAGGTGTTTCTGTAACCATTGATAATCCAAAGCATCTGGATGAAATTATACATGATTTAAAACAATTTGGAACAATTACTGTTGACAAAAACATGGTTATCATTTGTGTGGTTGGTGATTTACCTTATGAAAATGAAGGCTTTCAGGCTAAAATTGTGGGTGCCTTACATCAACTACCGATACGTATGATTTCTTATGGTGGCAGCGATTATAATATTTCTTTTTTAATACATGAAAAAGATAAAAAACAGGCTTTGAATGCATTGAGTAATGTTTTGTTCAACTAATTCTCTCAGCTAAAAAGTTCAATTAAATTGATATGATAAAAGGAAATTTTCCGGTAGAAAAATTTAAAGCACTTACAACACCTTTCTATTATTATGATATGAAGGTGCTCAGAGATACGATTACCGTGCTGAAAAATCAGGCCGATAAGCATCATTTTACGGTTCATTACGCCATCAAAGCTAATTTTAATACCAATATACTAAAAGAAATAAAACAAGCTGATTTTGGTGCCGATTGTGTGAGCGGAGGTGAAATTCAACTGGCCATTAAAGCGGGAATTAACCCATCAAAAATTGTATTCGCCGGAGTTGGTAAAGCTGACTGGGAAATCAATCTGGCACTGGAACATCAGATTTTTTGTTTTAATGTAGAATCTATACCTGAACTTGAAGTAATCAATCAGCTGGCTGCAGCAAAAGATATTAAAGCAAGAATAGCTTTGAGAATAAATCCTAATGTAATGGTAAATACCCACCATTATATTACCACCGGTTTAAATGAAAATAAGTTCGGAATCAATATGATGGATCTGGATGAACTTATCAAATTGCTGCCATTATTAAAGAATATCGAACTGATCGGACTGCATTTTCATATAGGTTCTCAGATTACAGATTTAAATTCCTTTAAAGGCCTGGCCATAAGAATCAACGAAATACAGCATTATTTTTATTCGAGAAATATCAAAATACAACATATAAATGTTGGCGGAGGTTTGGGTATTGATTATGAACACCCAAATCATATTCCTATACCTGATTTTGAGTCTTATTTTAATGTTTTTTCTGAACATTTGATATTAATTTCAAAACAACAGTTGCATTTCGAACTGGGGCGTTCTATCGTTGGCCAATGCGGAAGTCTGGTTAGCAGGGTATTATATATCAAGCAGGGTGTTTCCAAAAAGTTTATGATATTGGATGCCGGCATGACCGACCTTATTCGTCCGGCTTTTTATCAGGCGTTTCACCGCATCGAGAATATCTCTTCCGAAGAAGAGCCTGAAGAATATGATGTTGTGGGCCCCATTTGTGAATCTTCGGATACTTTTATCAAGAATTATGCCGTAAACGCAAGCAAACGCGGTGATTTCATAGTCCTACGCTCTGCCGGAGCCTATGGTGAAGTAATGGTTTCCCACTATAATTCACGTAAATCACCTGATATTCATACCTCAGACGAATTTGGTCTTTAAAAAATTCTAATGTATTAACAAAAAACCCCGCTTAAGCAGGGTTTTTTTATTGAAGTAGAATTCTTGCTTTAAATTTTATAAAATACTGTTTTTTGCAGCAAAGTCTCTGCCGGCTTTTAAGGCATTGATATTGAGTTCAACAATAGCATTTCCTTTTTTATGAAAAATTGTACGTATGGCTTTTTCGAAAGTTTCGAAAGCTATACCCAGGTGATCTGATGCTGCACCCAAAATAACCACATTGGCTGCTCTTGAAGAGCCCAGATCTTTGGCTATCTTTTCAGCATCCAGTATTACATGGCGGTGTACTTTGGCCACTTCGCTGTAGACACTTTCGATTTCAGGATAGTTGGGTATATTTACATAAGGTTTTGAATTGGTAATCAGCCATCCATCTGCAGAAAGCATAGGTAAATAACGCAAACCTTCCATTGGTTCAACTGAAATAACAATGTCTGCTTTTCCCCTTGGAATGAGGTCGGATGCAACTTCTTTATCAGCTATACGCAGGTTGGACGAAACGTCACCCCCGCGCTGAGCCATTCCATGAACTTCAGATTGTTTAAGGTGTAATCCCATATCTAATGCAGCCGTTCCGATAATGGCAGCAATAGAAAGAATTCCCTGTCCGCCGACACCTGCTAAAATAATATCTCTTTTCATTTGTTATTAATTATATCATTTATTTGTCAAATGGAATACGCCATAAAAATCTATTGTCGATTTGAATGAATAATATACTTATGGCTATTTCATCTAATTTTCTTTTTTAATTATGCTTCTTGTTCTGCTATTCTGGCTTTTTCTTTTTCTCTCATTCTTTTGTCAATTGCAACAATACACTCACGGCGTGGAATAATAACCGAAACACCTTTATAAGCCAGTTCTTTCATTAAAATCTCTGTATTTTCTTCATGGAATTTACGTAAAGGTCTTAATACATGAATATGTTCTTCTTCAACACCACAGGCTTTGCAAAGGGCTTCAATTCTTCCCTGGGCAGCAGATTCCTGTCCTCCTGTCATTCCGGTTGTTCCATTATCAAGAATAAGAACGGTGATTGGTGAATTACTCTGAACAGCATCTATCAATCCTGTAATTCCGGAATGGGTAAATGTTGAATCACCTATTACTGCTACTGCAGGAATTAAGCCTGCATCAGCAGCACCTACAGCCATTGGAATAGAAGCACCCATATCAACACAAGAGTTTATGGCCTGGAATGGTTCTAAGGCACCAAGTGTATAACATCCGATATCAGAGAAAACCCTGCCGGCAGGTAAGGTAGATAAAGCTTCATTTAAAGCAACATAGGAATCAATATGCGGACAACCTGCACACAGGGCCGGTGGACGAGCTGTTACAAGTGCCGGAACATCCAAGCCCTTTGTATCTTCCATGCCTAAAGCCACAGCAACAATATTTGGATTCAATTCTCCGTCGCGGGGAATACAACCGTCTAATCTGCCTTTTATTTTAAGGCTGTTGTCCAGATAACCTCTCAACATTTCTTCTACAATTGGATATCCTTCTTCCAGTAATAAAATTTCATCACATTCCTTGCAAAGTTTTTCAACCATATTGCGGGGTAATGGATATTGACCAATTTTCAGCACAGGATAAGGAACTACCCTGTCAGGATAGTTTTCCATTAAATAATTAAATGCAATACCTGTTGTTATAATACCTAATTTTTTATTGCTACCGTCGATATAGCGGTTAAATGCTGAAGTTTCAGCTTCTTTTTCAAAAGCATCCTGATTGTTCAGCAACAATTTATATCTTCTGCGGGCAATAGCGGGCAGCAATACAAACTGACGTAAATCAGAAGGCAGGCTCATTTCGTTTTGATTGAGACTTGCACTGCGGGCAACACCAGCTCTTGAATGAGCCATACGTGTTGTAATACGCATTAAAACCGGCACTTTGTACTTTTCTGACAGATTAAATCCGTATGCAACCATATCGTATGCTTCCTGTTGATTAACAGGCTCCAATATTGGAATCATTGCAAATTTTCCGAAAAACCTTGAATCCTGTTCATTCTGTGATGAATGCATGGATGGATCGTCAGCAACTACAACGATAATGCCACCATTGGCACCGGTTATTGATGAATTGACAAAAGGGTCGGCAGCAACATTTAAGCCCACATGTTTCATGCATACCATGGCACGTTTTCCTGCATAGGACATACCCAGCGCAGCTTCCATGGCAGTTTTTTCGTTGGTTGACCAACTGCAATGGATTCCTTTTTGTTTTGCTTCTCTTGAATGCTGAACATATTCAGTAATTTCGGTAGATGGGGTTCCCGGATATGCATATATACCGGACATGCCGGCATCTATAGCTCCCTGTGCTATCGCCTCATCGCCTAACAACAATAATTTTTGCATCTTTAATATTGATTTATATGTATTTATGAAAATAAAATTTCAGTTGTAATAGTTTACAAAACTATGAAAATTTTAATTAATAAAAGTCCCCTCAGCGGAATAAATTTCAAAATCTGATGGAAATAAATTGAAAACATTCAAGCTCTTGTTAAATATGGCATGATTAATAATGATAAAGAAAAATATTAAAAAATTTGGCAATCATATAAATGTAAAGTATATTTGCCAAAACGTAAAGCAAAATAAACATTATGGAAATTAAACTTAACCAAAAGCAAATCGCGTGGTTCCCTAACCGTTACAAAAAAATAGGAATCGGAATCATAATTTTGACGATTATTTCTTCAATTGTATTCAGGTTTCTGGATGTTGAATTTTTCAGAACCCAAAAGCATTTATTGGGAATAATATTATTAAATAGTTTTATTCTGGGCTTATTTATTATTGCATGGTCAAAAGAAAAGATTGAAGACGAAATGACGATATATATGAGATTGAGTGCAATTACCTTGTCTTTTACTTTTGCAGTAATTATGGTTATAATGAAACCTGTTTTTGATACAATTTTTCAAGATCCATTGGAAAATTATTCAGGACAGGAAATTATAATTATGATGTTAATAATATTTCTTAGTTCATATAATATGATGAAAATTAGAAGTTAGAGATGGAAAATACAATAAAAGTAGAACGTGCCAAGCTAAATTTAACACAGCAGGATTTAGCCGATTTGGTAGGTGTATCGCGTCAAACTATAAATTCTATAGAAGCTGAAAGATATATACCTTCAACTACGCTTTCCCTGAAGATTTCTAAAATTTTTAAAACTACAGTTAACGAAATTTTTAAACTGGATGAGGACGATTAAGCTGAATACTAGCTATTTTTGCTTTAATTCTTCGGCATGAAACATAAAAGGCAGTAAACCCGAAATGGATTCAATTACCTGAATATCGCCTTTAGCACCCATTAATATTACTTTAATAGGTTGATTTTGCCTGCTTTCATACTCCGACATTACCTGTCTGCACGAACCACAGGGAGGAACAGGGAAATTAATTTCAAATTTTTCGGTATTGGCAGTAATTGCAATCATTTTCATCGGAACATCGGGATATTGCGATGAGGCTGCAAACATAGCAACCCTTTCGGCACACAATCCGGAAGGATAGGCTGCGTTTTCCTGATTATTTCCTGTAACAATTATGCCATTTTCTAATAATAAAGCTGCACCAACATTAAATGCTGAGTAAGGTGCATAAGCAGATTTTGCAGCTATTCTGGCCTTTTCGAGCAATAATTGCTCTTCTTTTGGGAGCTCTTCAATAGTTGAGTAAACCGTATAACTAATTTTTACTTCTTTTACTTCCATAAGTAAGGTTTTCAGTTAATGAGATTCAAAATTACAAATAAAATCGGAGAAGGTTAAAAAATTATTGTTTTATTTGCAGTGTCCTCCGCGATAGCAGAAAAAGAGCATAGAAAAATGCAAAAAAAGTTACTCCTGCCTGAGACTCAATTGTATCTTCATTTATCATGGATAAACAGAGGATAATAAAGAAACTGATAAAATAAAAATCTTTAAATGAGTGGTTTAGATAAGCCGGATAAATCAAAGCAAAGATAAATATCAGAAAACCAATAAGTCCCAATGCTGAGAATATTGATAAATACTGATTGTGTGAACGAAGATGTTTTCCTGCCAGTTCTGAATTCATTTCTTTCAACTGTTTATCATAAACATCAACCATATCGCCGGTTCCAACACCTATCCAGAAATTATTTTTTATGATACCCACAGCAGCTTTCCAAAGCTCAACCCGCTGAAAAATAGAATGTCCCTGGATATAACCTGAATTCTGGTATGTATTGTACTCAAACAGTATTTTGTATAACCTGTGCTTTAAACCGTTATTTTCAAGATAAATATAATTGGCACATCCATTCTCAATTGCACTAATTTCCTTGTCAGACAAGGATTTAACACCATCGGCATCCTTGCGTAAGTTCTTGGAATTCAGAAAGCGGATTAAGGTAACAGAAATTGGTTGTCCCAATTTATCATTGCTGTCAATATTGATCTTACTTTTCTCAGCCCATGAAGATTTTAACTCATCCTGGCATACATAGAATCCAATATAATGACCATTTTCAATACCCTGATTTAAATCATGATGGTATATATTGCCTCTGCTAGTATATTTTTCAAGGTTTACAACTGTAGTTTTGTCGATAGTAAAGTATGCGTTAACTGTAGATTTTATATAAAAGAAAAGCAGAGCAGGTATAGCAATTAATAATACCAGTGTTATAATTCTAAAACTTCTGTTTTTATGTTTTATGAATAAATATAACAACAGCAACAGAATTAAGCATATAAAAATAACGATTCCTGTATACGACTGTAAAATGAATAAAAAATATACAAGCCAGATCAATGATAGATAAATCAACGTTTTCTGTATTCCTGAATAATCAGAAGATTCTTTATATGCAAAATAAAACAATATGCAGATAGCCAGGCATATATCCAGACTAAAGCGGATGTGCGAAATGAAGATTGAAATTTGTTTTGTATAGCTTGATAATTGAGTCAGATATACATAAAAACATATAAATGTGGAAAATAATACAGCTGACACAAAAAAACTCAATATAATTCTTAGTTTTTTGCCATCAATTAATGGAGAAGTACTTATTATCAGTGGGATTAAGATGATTGGAATTTTTGTCCGCAAATCTTTAAAAGCATAGTTAAAATCAGAAGTATAAATCAATCCGATAACATGCAATAAAAAAATGGATGTAAAAACCAGGGCAGGTTTATTCCTGAAAAAAGCTTTTATCTTGTTTATTATGTTTTTATCAAAGAGCCAATATCCCAATAAAATAAACTCTGAAGAACTCATTAAAACATTAGAGAGGGGGATACCAATTGCCAGTAAAACCAAACCGAAAAGGTAAATATTATTACGATTTAGTATACCGGTTCTAAGCATTTTGATAAAATAAGGGAATTAAACTAACTTTAAAAGCGTCCTGTTTATTTTGAATCAGCAGATTTTTCAAGTAATTTTTTATACGTCTTCAAATCACTCAATACTTCAATAGATTTGGTAATTTCATTATCATCAGAAAGTGTTGCTTCAATTCTTCCTTTTTGATAGAAATATCTGTTTGCGATTTCTGATTTAAGTAAGGCTTTGATTTCGTCTTTATTTTTAATTAAATCTGCAGTTTTATCATGTATTAACTTATCTTTTAGTGCCTGATATTCAGGTTTTATTGCATTAAAATAGCCTTCTCTTTCTGCAACAAGTTTTAAATCAGCAAGTCCTTTTTCACTTTTGGTTGTATAATCATAATCCTTACCGTTTATAAACTTTATAAAATCATCATAAATAGCATCGGTAATTACAAAGTCTTTGGCTGAAATTATGCTTGGATTTTTTCTTTTAAAATAACTGGCGTAATCGAAAATTAAATATTTTGTAGCCAAACTGAAAGCAATATTGCTTGCCTTATCCGGTTCTAAAGCCAGATCAGGCTCAATGCCACCGCCATCGTATACTGTTCTTCCGTTTTTGGTTTTAAACGCTGTTTTTAATGAATCAGGGAATTTGCCTGCAGCTCCTTCTTCATCTTTATGCGAATAATCTATTGCCTGAATACATCTTCCGCTGGGGATATAATATTTTGCTATCGTAATTTTAACCTGTGCATTATAACTTACCGGAAATATATTTTGGACCAGTCCTTTACCAAAGGTTTTCTGACCAACGATTAATCCTCTGTCGAGATCCTGAATTGCTCCGGATACAATTTCAGAAGCTGAAGCACTTCCTCTGTCAACCAATACAATCAGGGGAATTTTATTATCAACAGCAACATCCAGCGTTTTATGCGATGAATTGCGTTCACTGACTTTGCCTTTGGTGTTTACGACCAATTGTCCTTTATCCACAAATATATTCACAATATTTACGGCTTCCTGGAGTAAACCTCCGCCATTTCCTCTTAAATCAAGGATTACAGACTGGATATTGTATTTTTCCTTTAATTTCAAAAAGGCTTCTTTAACCTCCTTGCTGGCTTCCTGGGTAAAGCTTGTAAGTTTAATATAGCCGACATCTTTTCCAAGTAACCCATAATAAGGAACATTCAGGAGTTTTATTTCTTCACGCGTAAAGGTTAATTCGAATGGTTTGGCTTCTCCTTCTCTTTCAACTAAAACAGTTAATGTTGTTCCGGGTTGTCCTTTAAAAATGCTGCTGATATCGCTGCTTGATTTTCCTTTGGCTGACTGTTTGTTGACTTCAAGTATTTTATCACCGGGAATTAGTCCTGCTTTAAAGGCAGGAAAGCCTTCGTAAGGGTCGGAAATATAAACAAAATCCCCTTTTTGATGGATTAAAGCCCCTATACCGCCATACTGACCGGTAGTCATCAGTCTGTAATCTTCAATGTCAGATTCAGGGATATATACAGTATAAGGATCAAGATTCTCCAGCATTGCATCTATTCCTTTTTTCATCAGGTCACCCGATTTTATTTCATCGACATAGTTTAAATGCAATTGACGATAAAGTGTGGTAAAGATTTCAAGGTTTTTTGAAATTTCAAAATCATTGTTGGTTTGTGTAAATCCAGTGAAACTGAAAATCACAAAAAGGATAAGTAAAAATCTGAATTTTAAGTTGTTGATGTTTATCATAATTTTTATAATATTTTATTTTTTATTAAGGAACCGGATCATAACCACTTCCACCCCAGGGATTGCAGGAAAGAATACGTTTTATTGTAAGCCATCCGCCTTTAAAAGGACCATATTTTTTTAATGCTTCAACTCCATAGGCCGAACAAGTGGGTGTGTAGCGGCAAGATGCCGGGAAATAAGGTGAAATTACATATTGGTAAAAACGTATAAAAAGAACAAATATTTTACCTAAAATATATTTCATATTTCTTTTGCTAATCTTGGTTTTATGCTAGTTTTCCAGTAATTGCTTTAAACGTTGTAAAATTAAAATTATTTTGTTTTCAATAGTTTTGTAAGAAGAAATTTCTTTATCGTTGTAAATAACAGCCAGCGAAATAGATTTTTGTTGAATTAACAAGGTTTCGAACAATAAGTTTTTATTTTTTCTATATGCTTCTCTTATTTGTCTTTTAAGTTTATTGCGTACAACAGCTTTTTTAAAATATCGTTTTGGTACAACAACCAATAATTTTGCAGGAGAAACTGTATTGTATTCTTCTGAAGCCCATTTTACTTTTAATGGATTGATATAAAAAGACATGCCTTTAGCAAATAAAATATCTATTGATTTTTTACTGCACAAGCGTTCCTGCTTTTTAAATGTTAGTGTTTGCATATAAAAAAGAGACGCTGAATCTCAACGTCTCTTATATTAGTTTTCGTAAGATTATTATTTCTTTTTATTCATTTGTATCAAAAATTCCTCAATAGCCATTGTCATTGAAGGTGATGTTTTAGTAGGTGCGGCAATATTTAAGGTTAAACCTTTTTCAGCAATTGCACAAGCTGTTGTAGGACCAAAACCTGCTATTATTTTTTCACCCTGTTGAAAATCAGGAAAATTATTGAATAATGATTTAACTCCGGATGGACTGAAAATCACCAGCATATCATATTTAGTCATGTCAATGCTTGATTTTAAATCGCTGTCGACAGTTTTATAAATGATAGCTTTAGTAAATGAAATATTATTTCTTTCAAGTAAATCGGCCATTTCTTGTTTATGGATATCAGAACAGGGTAAAAGGAATTTATCTTCCCTGTGTTTTAAAATAATATCCATAAGTTCAGGAAAAGTTTGTTTTCCATGAAAAATTTTCCTTTTACGATACTGAACATATTTTTGTAAATAAAGTGCAATTGCTTCAGAAATACAAAAATATTTAGCGGTATCGGGAACATCATAACGAACTTCTTTAGCTATTCTGAAGTAATGATCAACAGCATGCCGGCTTGTAAAAATAACAGCACTATAATCTGCAATATTAACTCTGTCTAAACGAAATTCTCTGCCTGGAACACCTTCTATTTGGAAAAACTTAAAAAAATCCATTTTAAGATTATACTTTTCAGCCAAATCACGATAAGGTGATTTTTCGGTATCAGTTGGAGGGGGTTGAGAGATAAGGATATTTTTTACTTTCATCTATATTATTATTTTAAATAACTGAAAACCTAAGCATTAATCGGTATAAAAAAATTTTTCATTTTGTTTTTATACTACCTTAAATGTATTAATTTGATAAAAAGCTAAACTAATCTAAGGTTTTTTAAAACAGAAATAAATAGTTTTTATTTCAGTAATAACAATTAATAATTCTACAACTTACTGATAATCATACCACTAATTATTTTTGCAATAATTAAGATTGGTAAAATTTCGAGGGTGCAAAGATATAAAAATAAATAGAAATGAGAAAATTTTGAATAACTTAGTCCTATTAAAGCCGCACGGAAGAGTTTAAAGATATATAAAACAACAACAAAAATTATGCATAAATAAGTTGTAAATGAGCTTATTACGGAAGCAGAATAAATCGAAAAAAGTAATGCAGGCAATAAAAAAATTCCGATAATGATTTTAAAAACGAAATCATTCAATTGATATATATAAGCCGTATTATTATTTTTAAAAAGATTACCAATAAATTTTGTAACAAATTGTTTTACATAGTGTAAGGCAATAATAATAAAAAGAATCCTGATATAAAAGGACAATGAAAAAAAGCCCCATTGTTTTAGATTAAGAAAAAAATGTGCGCATTGAAAAATAAAAAGACTAAAAACTGAAAAGTAAATAATTATAAAAGGAAAAGCTAATCTTTCTTTAAACAAATCGCCATCTCTGATGAGCTGATTTATTGTTCTGTTGGCATATGTTGCTTTAAAAATCTGCTTTAATCGTTTTCTGGAAAAACTTAATATCCAGGCAAAGAGTGAAAAACTCAATATAAAAATAATAATAATCCAGTCTGTAGTGTATTGTACATTTGCCAAAGGTTTAACTGCAGCAGCATGTAATTGATTGGCTGTAAGCATTGATGCTCTTGTGGGCTCGAAAATGCTGTCTTTTTTTACAGAAAAATGCGTATTATGATAAGTGAAAAAGTACTTTAAATTTAATGAGTCTGCCTGAAGTTGTAAAGAATCAGACTTACTGATAATTTTAGTGTGAATTGGTTTAAAAAACACAGCTGATGCATTGGTAGAGTCATGCATTGAATAATATGTATTGCTATCTGACTGCATTAAATTTTTTTTGCAAAATTAATCTTATTCAAATAAAATTTTAAAAAAAAGACGGATTGTGATAAGCAATCCGTCTTTTGATATCTTGTGTGTCTTTACTAATATTTATAACCCAAATTAAACTGAAAACCAATATTGAAGGTTAATGAAGAACATACCGGATCTGAAAAAATCTGATTGTATTTCATCTCAAAATTCATACTTATCAATTCGTTAAAATCAACCATAAATCCTGCATAAGGCGTAAATCCAAAACTTGATGTTAATGCAGTTCCGCTATATTGTGTTTCCATATCTCTGAAATATTGCGACTTTTCCTTGTTTGTTGTAATTTCAAGCGCATTATTAATTACATAAAAACCTAATCCCAATCCTACATAAGGTTTAAACCTCTTCATAGGTGAAAAATAATATTCCAGGTTAACGGTAAAAGGATATAAAGTTGAAGCACCACCCACAGAAACAACTTTAAGACCGGTTGTATCATCCCAGGTAACACGGGTAAACAATGTATCCATATTATTCAAATAGGAGTCTGTCATTTTTGAATGGTAATAATTAAAACTTGCACCAAAAGCAAAATGGTCTGAAATAAAATACCTGGCTTGCATGCCAAATCCCATACCGGCTCCGATATTTTTTCCATAATCGCTGAACGGAATTGAAAGACCGGCTTGTAATCCCAAATAGGTTTTACCTTCCATGTATTTTTTATATACCATAATTTCATTGGGAGAATTAATATTCAGTTCATCAGGAGTATAGCTCATCTGAGCTTTACTAAATTGAACGAAAAGAATCGTTAACGTGAAGAAAATAAATATTTTTTTCATATGATTTGGTGTTGTTTGTAAGATTTCAAAATTTTATTCAAAAGTATTAATTTTTTTTTATTCAATGTGTATAAAAAGCTATTTTTTCTTTTTATACGTTTAAAAATGAATTTGGGTGCAATTTTTTTATTTGATGACATTAACTATTCCTGAATTTTTTTGTTTACAATAAACTTATCAGGATTTAATTATCAGTCATTCACAATTTAGTTAAAAGACTGAAATAGTATTGATTATTTTTGAAAGAAAACTATAATTTTGCAAAAAGGCTACCATGATTATTCAAGCGCGTGAGGTTTACAAATCATTTAAAAATGTAGATGCTGTAAAAGGTATCAGCCTGAGTATTGCACAGGGTCAATTTGTTGCTTTATTAGGTCCGAACGGTGCAGGAAAAACAACCATGGTGGAAATGATTGAAGGCATTCAGAAACCAGATAAGGGCGAAATTCTTATTTCAGGGAAAACCTGGAAAGGAAATGAAGATGAATTGCATCATCTGATCGGGCTTTCGCTTCAGGAAACACATTTTATTGATAAACTGACCGTACAGGAAACCCTGAGATTATTTGCCAGTTTTTACGGTGAAAAAAAAGCAAGAGTTACCGAAGTCATTCAACTTATTAATCTGGAAGAAAAGAGAAAATCCTATGTGGTAAATCTTTCCGGTGGCCAGCGTCAACGGCTTGCTTTGGGCATTGCACTACTTAACCACCCAAAAGTACTTATTCTTGACGAGCCCACTACCGGACTTGATCCTAATGCAAGAAGAGATATCTGGCGAATATTACTTGAACTGAAAAAGCAATCCAACACTTCACTCCTGCTTACCACGCATTATATGGAAGAAGCAGAACAATTGTGTGACTATATTATTATCATGAACAATGGAAGCATCTTAAAAGAAGGCACGTTGGATCAATTGTTAAATGATGAAAATGGAAGTAAAACTGTAGAATTTACGCTTGAGGGTATTTATGATTCAATAGATGATGATGAAGCTTTTTCTGAAATTCGCTGGAATAATAATACACAACAGGGCACAGTGTATTTAAATGATATTGAAAAAGATATGATTTCATTTTTAGCTTTACTTGAAAAAAATAATTTACATCTTAAAAATCTGGAAATCAGGAGAAAATCGCTGGATGATTTGTTTACATCTTTAACAGGAAGACATTTAGATGAATAATATATTTAAAGGAAAACAACTTTTAATGCTTATCGGAGCTAATTTTCGCGAATTAATGCGTGAACCTGCCGTACTTTTCTGGGGTATTATATTTCCTATTCTGATGTCTATTGGCTTGGGTGCGGCATTCAGTGCCAAACAGGATGTGATAAGAAAAGTTGGCATTATCAATAGCAATAACAGTCTGTCCAACGACAGCAGCACCATAAAAAAATTCCTGCTTCTTTATACTACAAAAGAATATCATGCCAATGAAAATATTACCTATTATTCATACAAAATAAAAAATGAAAAATTGGGCAACAGTATTTTTCTTTTTCAGGAAACCAACTGGAAAGATGCCATCGTAGCTTTAAAAAGAGGCAGAATCAATGTGGTAATGGAAGAAAAAAACAACGGGATTTTATACTCTTTCGATCCAAGCAATCCGGATGCACAACTGACGTATATTAAACTTACCAAATTTTTCCCAGCCCAATCCTATATTTCAGAAGAAAATACCGATAATATCAAATTACTGACGCTGGAAGGAACCCGTTACATCGATTTTTTAATTCCCGGACTTCTGGCTATGGGCGTTATGATGTCATCCATGTGGGGAATAAGTTATACAATAATCGAAAGAAGGTCGAAGAAATTATTGCGGCGATTGGTATCAACTCCCATGAAAAAATCATATTTCCTGATTTCAATCATAACGGTCCGTTTTGCAATGAATTTTATAGAAGCTGCATTATTGTTTTTGTTTGCACATATTGCATTTGGTATTCATATTCAGGGAAATATCCCTGCACTTATAACTGTTTTCCTTGCCGGAAATATTGCTTTTTCGGGCTTAGCAGTATTTATTTCGAGCAATACTTCAAAAACAGAAATCGGCAATGCACTAATCAATGTAGTTGTAATGCCTATGATGATACTTTCAGGAATTTTCTTCAGTTATCACAATTTCCCTGACTGGTTTATTCCCATAATTCAGAAATTTCCACTAACCATTATGGCGGATGATATCAGAAGTATTTTTATTGAAGGTGCCGGATTTGCTGAAATCTTTATCCATAGTCTTCTTCTTTCCATAACAGGGATATTGTTTTTTATTACAGGTGTGAAATTTTTTAAGTGGTACTAAGTACTGCCGTTAAATTCTTACTTTAAAACGCCGATTTATTTCGTAAAACAGAAATATCCCGGGATAATTCCGGCTCTGAGAGAGTCTATTACATTTCCATTCATTGAAAAGCGATACACATAACCATTCTGATTGTAATCTATGGCATCTGAAATAATCAGTTCTTTTTGCTGAGGATTAACATCCATGCTGTAAAAATTGCGGGTTTTCTTAATTATAAGCGGCAATGCCGGTAATTGATTATCAAGGATTGACATCGCGTAAATATGGGTGTTGATATACCATAAACTATCCCTGTTTTGATTGATACTCAGACTTGAAGGAGAAAGGTATTTGCTGGCAAACAGTATCTTTTTTTCGATTTGCAGGGTATTTACATTGATACAGTTGAGTTCCGGGATTTCTTCATTGTTATAACCTCCGCTGCTGAGCACCCATAGATGGTTTTGATTATCAATAACCATGCTGTTGGGTTCTTTTCCTACTTTTACAGAATCAATCAGTATATCATTATCACAATCAATGACCTGAATTGTATTATTAGGTGCTTGTATGTAATATTCCGACCAGTTGCAGACAAATACCCTGTTATTGTATTTCAGCATTCTGTCGGTAGATTTGCCGCACCATATTTTTTTGCTTATCGTATTGGTTTCCAAATTAAGTACGCTGATATAATTACTTCTGAGATCGGAAATATAGGCTTTTTTATTACTGATGTGAAGAATAAAACGAGGCGAAGTCATACCAGTAATTGTTTTAACAGATTTAAAATCATCTGGACTCACTACCTCAAGCTTAGCTGAATTGTTAACCGTAATATAGATTAACCCATTTATAATTTCCATGGATACAGGCACATCGCCCAATGGACGCTTATTAACGGTTTCAAATATTCCGTTATATATCTTATGGGTATAAAAATTATAAAAGGAAACGGAGCCGTTGCCATTGGTGTAATTGCCTTCGTTCACAATAAAAACACCCTTGCCATAAATATAATCTGTATTTTCGGTATTTACTTCACCAAATTCCTTATCCTTGCTGCATGAAAACAGCAATAAAACACACAAAAACGGGATAGCATAATTTAGTTTAGGCATCATTTTTTCAGAAAATTATATTTTAACAGTATTTCCATATTGCTACCAGGCATAGGCTGCCATGCAATCGCCTGATAATCTATGTCAAACAGATTATTTACATTGAGTTGTGCCGATAAACTGCTATTTTTTAAAGGGAAAATTAATCCTAATGACAGATCAGTCAGCTGATAAGCAGGCATATAGCGGGTGTTGGAAGTATTGGTAAACCGTTTGCCGGTATAATGCGTTGTTATTGCTAAAAAATATTGTTTCCAATCACATCTTAAGTTTGTATTACAGGCATGCATAGGTGTGTAAATCAATTGTTTGTCAACCGTATTGTCGTTTTGGTTTATAGGTTTCAGATTATGTGCCGATGTATAGGAATACATGGCATTCAACCTGAAAATAACTGAATTTAGCTGATATTGCAATGTGGCATTATATTCCATCCCCTGCGAACTTACTTCTTTCAGATTCATGGGTGTCCAATACCTGAAAACAGGGTCGGGTTGCCATAAAATCCAGTCAGTTATACGGGTATAGAAATAACAGATTTCAGTGTTCAGCTGAAAATGCTTTTGTTTTGCAATAGTATAATTTATACCGCTTTCCATTGACAACCCACTTTCGGGTAAAAGGTCAGGATTTCCACCGGGTGACCAGTACAAATCGTTGAGTGATGGCAGATGATAATTCCTTGAAATATGTGCTTTAAGGATAAACGAATTATTTTTAAGTAAATGATAATCAATTCCAAAGGAAGGTAAAACGGGTTGAAAAGTTTTATCGGTAATTTCTTTTCGCAGTGCAGCATTTACATCCAAACGTTTCCATAATGTTGAGGTAATTCCTGCAAATACTGATAGTTGATTGCGTGTTTTGATGCCATCATAATTATTTGAATTGATACGGTAATAATCATTGGAAATACCTGTATTTAAAGTTGTTAAATTCGAAATGGCATAGCGGTATTTAAGATTTGCTGCCAATGTATTACTTCGGTTATCTGAATTTATGAAGGCAATTTTGTTAGTATAGTTCAGGTAATCATACACATAGGCTATATTGCATTCGAGTTTTCCTTTTCCCTGATAATGTTTCCAGTTGGCACTTCCACGGAAAAGCTTGTTTTTTTGATGTTCATTTTCTTCAATAGGGAATACAACCAATGGTTGGGGGATATCCCTGTCATTTTGCTGTAACCAGAATCTTATGCCGATTTCATCATTTTGTTTTGTCTGAAAATAGAATTCCTGCAAATACCCATATTGTTTAAATCCGGCATCTTTTCTGATTTCTATGGGATATTCTCCGTTGCCGGCTGTATTGTTTTTAAAACTGAAGTCATTGGCAGCTGTGTGATACATAATACGACTCCGGCTATTAAAATTCCCATTTCCTATTGCAATATCCAGGTATGATCCATACGATGAAAAACTTCCAATTTGCTGTATATAGCTCACTTTGAGTTTATCTTTTGAAATTTTATTTTCGATGTTGATGCTGCCACCAAGTCCTCCACTATTATTTATCAGCGAGCTGCCTCCAAACAGCAACTGAATATCATCCATAAAAAAAACAGGAAGCATCGAAAAGTCCATTTGACTCAGCATCGGTGAATTTATCGCAACATCGTTCCATAATACAGGGGTATGTGAAGCTGATGTACCTCTGAAAGAAGCGGTTGACAAGCCTCCTTGTCCGTAAGTTTTCATAAAAACAGATGAATGTAATGATAGTAAATCAGAAAGAGAAGAAGCTATCTGATTTTGTATAGTAAGCGAATCTATTTTGCTGGTTTTAAGTCCCTGTAAAGGATTTAAGCGTTTTTCGGAAATGGTGACACCAGTTATGGTGAGTGTATCTTTCAATTTCTGGGAATAGCCCTGAACATTCAGTAATAATAGCTGAACGAACAAAAAAACTACTAAAATTAAACGATACCTCATTTTTTAAGTTTTTTCTTTCCAAATCTGCCAGATTTTTATCTATTTATTTACAGTAAAATAGCATGTTTTCTCGAATATATATGCTTCAAATCTGGCAGATTTTGTAATTATGTTTAATCTATAATTGCATCCATAAATGGCTCCAAATCATTACCATTGCTATGAAAATCAATAAAGTTCTCTTTACTGGTAAAATGTTTTAAAATATAAGATTTTGGGAGATTTGATTTTCGCTCTTCTAATATTTTAGAATAAGAACTCCATGGATAATCTTTATAATCAACATCATATCCATGAAAAATCATATTTCTATGAATATAGTACATCATATTTTTATAATATTCTTTATTCATTACCCACTTTCTCTTAAATGGTTTTTCAAAAAGACTTCCATGTCTTTCACGCATTTTATTTATTGATTTTGCGTAAGAAATAAAAAAGAATTGAAATTGTTTACTTACTATAACTTCAACTGAATTTTCAAGATAAACTTTTAATTTATTATGTTCTCTTTTTAGTTTTATTTCTTCTTTGATGACATCTTCATGCTTAATTTCAACGAGTAAATGGAAATGATTATTTAACAAACAAAATGCATGGATTATTAAGAAATCAGCTAAATAATCATTTAATTTTACTAAAAAAAACTTATAATTATCAGCATGGAAGAAAAGACTTTCACCATTATTTCCCCGATTATAAATATGATAGAAATTTTCTGCTTCTAATGCAACAGTATTTTTTGTTTTCATTGTTTTTGTTCTTTTTCAAATCTGCCAGTTTTTTATTTTTTTCCTTATTGAATAATTAAAAGTTTCAACAAATATAATTACTTTAAATCTGGCAGATTTTTTAGTATCAATTTCCTTTCCATTTACCAGATTTTTATCTGATTATTTACTAAAAATTGCAAGTTTTCATTAATCTATATGCTACAAATCTGGCAGATTTCTTAATATAATCATTCAGATATAATTCTATTTTTTTAAAAACTTAATGGATTTCAACAATTTATTATTTTCATATAATAATATGCAATACAATCCTTTAGAAATATTTTCAAGATTAATTTTTGATGATGAACTGAAATTGGATTGTTTTACAATTTTTCCGTAAGCATCTGTAATCTGAATATAATTTACAGTTGATGACAAACCTTGTATAGTTATGTAATCAATAGCCGGATTTGGGAAAATGGTAATTTCTGTTTTTGACGGATTATTAACTTCTATACCGGTATTTATTGAATTATTAATAACGCCTACTGCATCCAGATCGAAACCGCTTGTCCAAAATGGTGTTGGAAAGGGATCATTGACAATATGGCCCTGCGAATCATGAGTAGAATATGCTTCTGCAATGGAACCAATAACATCAACTATCCTTATATGGGTAATATGCATGATATCAATAGCTGAACTGTCCTGTAATTCGCTTAAATCGAAGGGTGTACCGTACAAAACCCTGTATTTACCTGCCAGATTATGCAGTTTTGTTGCATCCAGCGTTCCGAAACTTTGAATCTGGGTATTGGTTTGCGTTAAGGATACTGATGGAAAGCGCACAAAATGTATCCCATCGGAACTCACTTCAACAAAAGCAAGTTCGAGATAATTATCATCAAAGGAATTTTCGAAAACAACAAAATCAAATCCCGGGCCATTTGCGATGGGATGTGCAAAGCTGAGTACAGCCATGCCATGATCACCAAGGCTTACCGCATTATTATCAGCTATACCGCAAGCATCTGAAGCATTACCGTAAGAAGCTCTGTTTGTTCCCGGATTATCAGGATCTTCAAAACTGCTATCGCTGATATTTATATAACCTCTTGAAATCGAACAGCTGTTTGCCCATTCAATAAAAATATTGGTATCTTTTGAAATTGCAGTTGAACCAATTTGCCCGGCAGCAGGTGGATATTGTGCCCATAACTGAAGAGTAAACAAAAGAAAAACAAGGATATATAAGTTTTTTTGCATCTTTTAATTTTTAATTATTTTGTTGAAATAGCTGGATTTTTCGTTTACAATTTTTACAAAATAAATTCCTTTTGATAATGATGATAAATCCATATCAATTTCATCTGACGTAATAAATTTACTGAGTACTTCCTTGCCCGAAATATCAGTTAAAGACAGTTTAGTTGAATTATTATCCATAATTAAATTGATATGAAGGTAATCTGAGCAGGGATTAGGGTAAATGCTGACTGTTTTATCAGAAGTTTCTTTTACAGATACAACACTTCCGTTAAAATTATCCATACAAAAATATGCAGGAGTATTCATTCCATAGGCTCCGTTATCTGATGACAGCAAACCAAAGCTAAGACTGTCGATACTTCCAAGCGTCGACAAATCGACCCATTTCCATGTTTTAACAATGTAATCCTGAGAATTGTTTGCAAAACGAAAATCGGCCAGATAGAAATTTACGCTATCTGTTATATTTCCATTATGATAGCCTTTTATCTGCAGTTTAAACCAATCGGGGTCATTACCGCTGCTTCCGCCGAATTTTTTTGCCAGCGTTCCGTCACCATTTAACATAGAATAATATGCGTAGGTATTATTTGTAACATAAATTCCGCTAATAGTTTTAGGACTGGAAAAACGTATCATATTGGGTTGCATCGCATAATTATTGGCCCAGTCATAATTAACATAGGAAACTGCATAATTAACTGAATTCAAAGCCCCTTTGCCACAAATAGCCGAAAACTGATTGGTATATCCTGTTGTAATGGTATCGCTCATATTGGAATAGGCAAATCCATACCAGGCGTACATTCCTCCGCCATAATCAGTATAGCTGTTTTCGAAAAAATATCCTGCATTGGTAAATCCGCCGCTATTGTCACTTCCATTCCAGAATGAGTTGGGAGTAAGTGATAAATTATCAAAAGTAGCGGTTGTTTGAGATTTTGCCGGATTAGCACTCATGAATAGCAATAGACATGCTATCAATAACATAAAAGAATAATTTTTTGTCATTTGTTTTTAAAGTTTAATATGATAAATAAATAAACTCAAAAACTTCGGAAAATTTTGACTGAAAAAAATAGATGCGACTATCAGTTTCATTCTTGCTTTTTACCCGAAAGCTTTGAATAATTCGTTTTGAACAGGCAGGTCTTCTGACTTACGCTTTTTCCAAACGCCTTCCCATCCTTAATATGCGGACAGTGGCAAGAATGTTGAAAAAATAACAGCGCTTACAGCAGCGGGAACTGTACGGGACTTGCACCCGTTTCCCTTTTGATTCCATTGTGGAAACCAATTCAATGCAAAAATAGGAATTTATTTAATAGAAATGTTTTTTTATGATTATTTTATTGCCACTTCATTCCAGGCTTTACCATCAAAGACCATGACGTTAGCATATCCGATTTCTTTAAGCTGGCCGGCTGTTTCTTGAAAAAGCAAATCCAGTTCTTCAGGTTTATGGGCATCGGCACTAATGGTAATCGGAATGTTCAGTCGCTGCATTTCCATTAAGATAGGCAGGCTTGGGAAAAGCTCATCAGAACGCTTTTTATACAAGCCTCTGGTATTAACCTCAACAATACTTTGTTGTGATTTTATAATATCAAGGGATTCCATCACCAAATCCATATACCATTTTTCATTCTGGGTGAAAAACCTGTTTTTGTTGTTCATCTTTATTTTATCGAAATGGCCGATAATATCAGGCTTTTGAGTAAGTATCATACTATTGATCTGATGATAATAGGCTTTAACGGCTGTTCTGATATCATTGTGAAATGCAAGCTGCAGGCCATTATCATAGGTGTCGGTATTTCCACCATCAATAAACCAGCGGATGTTGTTCTCGGGATTTACAACCAGATGTACAGAACCTATGGTATAATCAAGCTTGCATTCAGTATTGAATGCTGAAAAATCTTTTGTAAAACCAGGGATATAATCTATTTCGAGCGCAAGATAAATCTTGATTTTGTCAGCGTATTTAGTTTTTAAACTCCGTATGCTTTCGCAATAATTCTGCAATTCCACTTCTTTGATGGCAAATTCGTTTTTGAACGGAATGGGTGCATGTCCTGAAAACCCAAGCGTACTAAAGCCAAGCTGAATAGCTTGTTTTACATAAGCTTCCGGTTCGGCGCTGCCATCGCAGTAATGTGTGTGGGTATGGAAATTAAATAATTGCATTATAATTTTTCACTTCTGTTTTTTATCCTATTTTTATACAATATTAACCTATTAACTTAATAACTTAATAACCCAATAACCAATAACTAAAACTCACCGTCTTCCAAATTATCCACTATCTTATACAATTTATCCTGCCTTCTTACCACATCATTTACCGGGATGGAGCAACTGATGCCCTTAACTGCTTCGTTAACTGCCTGCAGTTCAACACGGATTTCGCTGATTTTATCTTCATAAACTCCTGTAGTAGGGCCAATGATATGTATTTCGTCGCCCAGCTGTAATGAGTGGGTTTCAATTTTAACTTCTGCAACTTTTAAATTGGCGAAATAATTGGTAATCTTGCCGACATAAACTTTCCTTTTTGTTGCCTGAGAGCCATGTCCTTTGGTCCATTCACCTGTTTTGCGGCCTAAATAATAACCATCCCAGAAACCGCGGTTGTAAACGGATTCCAGTCGTGCCGTCCATAATGCAATATTTTCTTCAGTGTATGTTCCGTCAAAATAAGCATCAGCAGCTTCGCGGTAACATTGGGTCACCGTTTTTACGTATTCCGGTGAACGGCCACGGCCTTCTATTTTGAGTACCCTTACGCCGGCTTTGAGGATTTTATCCAGAAAATCTATGGTTTTCAAATCCTTGGGCGACATAATGTATTCATTGTCAACCTCCAGTTCAATACCTCCGTCTTTATCAGTTACATGATAAGGTCTGCGGCAAACCTGGAGGCAGGCACCGCGGTTGGCAGAAGAATTAAGGTTATCAAGGCTGAGGTAGCATTTACCTGAAACAGCCATGCATAAGGCCCCGTGAGCGAAAACTTCGATTTTGATGAGTTCACCATTGGGTCCTTTTATCTGTTCGTCTTCAATAATTCTGCAGATATCAGCCACCTGCTGCAAACTCAGTTCGCGGGCAGTAACCATAACATCAGCAAATTTTGCATAAAATTTTACCGCTTCAATATTGGTGATATTGCATTGGGTGGAGATATGAATTTCCATACCGATGCTGCTGGCATAGCCGATTACCGCCATATCCGAAGCAATAATGGCAGTGACGCCATATTTCTTTGCAGCATCCACTATTGTCCGCATTTCGTCGGTTTCGTGATTGTAGATGATGGTATTTACTGTAAGATAAGATTTGATATTGTTTTCTTTGCAAATCCTGCAAATTTCTATTAAATCCTCAATGCTGAAATTATTGGAAGACTTTGCCCTCATGTTCAGTTGCCCGACCCCAAAATAAACCGCATTGGCACCGCCCTGTATGGCTGCCATCAATGCCTCGTAAGAGCCAACGGGCGACATGATTTCAATGTCGTGTTTTGTCATATTCAATTTTTTTGCAAAGGTAAATATTTCTTAGCATTTTGGGAATACTAACAATCAAGACAATGATAAGGTTTTTATTTCAGGAATTATTAGCAGTATATGATATTTGAAATAATATCTGCTTTTAATGATTTATTAGCTTAAACTATATTATATTTGTTCTGAGGAATAAATCAACATAAATGCTAAATTTAAAAGAATTAATTTCAGATAAGCTTAATAAATGTTACCTTGATAATTAAATAAAATAATAAAATATTTTATATGGAAGAAAATAATAATTTAATTCGAATATATACAGGGTCAGAAATAACAGTTAATCTGCTCAAAGATGAATTGGAAAAATTAGGAATATCAAGTATAATTCAAAATGATTTTAATTCAAGTGTTACTGCTGGATTTGCAACAGGGACAAGATACTCAGTTGATTTATTTATTAAGGAACATGACGTAAATAAAGCAAAGCCAATAATAAAAGGATTTTTTCAGATAAACAAATAACAATAAGTGTACTTGTTACAACAGCAGCATGCTGCAACCGGGGGTTTAACAACAAAAGAGATAAACAACTAGTAATTGAATAATTTTGCGGTTTGAAAGGAAATGAACTTTACACTCCCCGCCTGACAGCAAGCTTCGGAACTTTAGAATTAGAAAAAGTATTAATACAACATGAAACAAAAAGTTACATTGGTTTTATCCGGAGGCGGAGCGAGGGGGATAGCCCATATCGGCGTTATTGAAGCGCTCGAAAAACAGGGCTTTGAGATTGTTTCCATCTGTGGAACTTCAATGGGAGCGCTTGTTGGAGGTATTTATGCTTTGGGGAAACTGGATGAATTTAAAGCCTGGTTGTTTACCCTCGATAAAATCAAGGTGTTTAAGCTGGTTGATTTCAGCTTTACTTCGCAAGGTCTGATTAAAGGCGACAGGGTGATTAAAACCTTAAAGGAGTTTATCCCTGATAAAAATATAGAAGCGCTTCCCCTTTTATATGCTGCTGTGGCAGTAGATTTGCTGAAAAAGGAAGAGGTGATCTTTACCAAAGGAAGCATTTTTGATGCCATACGGGCTTCCATTTCCATCCCAACTGTTTTTACACCGGTAAGTTTGGGCAGCACTTTATTGATTGATGGGGGCATTTTGAATAATATTCCTGTAAACCATGCACTTAGAAGTGTGGGTGATTTGCTGATAGCAGTTAATGTTAACGCCGACATTCCAATTTATAAACCAAAGCTGTTAAAAAAAGAAATCGTAGCTACGGAATCCGTATACATGAAAAAGATTAAAGCTTTTCAGCAGCAGTTATATAAGAACCATCCCGAACCCGAAATTCATAATGAAAAACTCGGTTATTTTAACCTGATCAGCAAGACCCTCAACTTAATGACGGAGCATATAGCCCAGGCAAATCTGGAAAAATATCCCCCTGATATTATGATAAATATATCAAGATATTCCTGTGAAATGTTCGATTTTTACAAGGCGGAAGAGTTGGTGGAAATTGGCAGGCATGCCGCTGAGATGGTTATTAGAAAATAAGTTAATAAGTTATTGAGTTATTGGGTGTCTGCAAATAAGAGATTGAGATTTTTATAATTAAATAAAAAAATGTGTTTAAGAACAAAAGAAATATGTTTTAATTTTAATGGCATTTATATCCATTTCTTTAGTTTTTTAGTTTTCTCCGTAGGAAAATAATATCAATAGAAAAAATTCGGCGAATGGATTATTTTCCCGTAGGGAATCAACATGCATTTTTTATTTCTTTAATTATTAATGTCCTACGGACAATAGCCTGATTTCTTTCTCCTTTTTTTATTGATATTTATGCCCTAACGGGCAAAAAGGACATTAGATTATGTCATGATTTAATTAATTGATTATCATCATTGAATCCATTAAATTATAAAAAAAGCTGTCAGTGTTTAAAATACTGACAGCTTTTTTATTATTAAATACATTCTTTTTAGCTGTTCTGATAAACCCAGGCAAAAGTCGGTACAAAGTCTTCATAAGAAGTTGGGCTGGTATTGGCGGCTGTTCTCTGATGTCCTTTCAGTAAAGTGCCATCATTAATGGCTCTGGCAAGATCTGTCATTAAGCGGGCAGCATCTGCACCGCAAAATCCTGAAGCTGCCATTCCTTTTGCAGCGTCTTCGTATGAAAACAATACATATTCCAAATCCGGTTTGCCAATGGCTTTGCCTGCTATTGCAGTCATTTCATTGTAACTATAGTCTTTTGCACCTAAAACAAATTCTGTGGTATTTCCTGAAAAATTCAAATCCAGCAGTCTTTTTGCAGCTACCGCAGCTATGTCTTTGGTTGCAACGATAGGGAATTTTGTATCTCCATTTATCGGATTTCCTGCAATTCCCATATGTTTGATTGTGCCAATCATTCCGAGTGTATTTTCCATAAAGTATGAAGGACGGAGATTCAACACATTACAATCTTTCAATTGAAGGAATAATTCTTCCAGATAACCCAATCCGTCAACAATACCGGCACCATTGCGTAAATGGGCACCTACACTGCTGAGTAAGACCACATTTTTTATTTTGTTTATTTTAACTGCTTCCAGATAATTTTCAGCTATCAGATTTTGTTCTTTCCTTACATCAGCTGCATGCATATCGGGTGTCAGCAGGCAGAAAACGGCATCAGCTCCGCTAAAAGAGCAGCTTAAGAAGTTTACATCATTCACATCTCCTATTAAAGCATCGGCACCTAATGAAACCAATTCCTTTAATTTATCGGCGTTTCTGGCGATTACTTTAACATGCTGACCTTTGGCCAGCAGTTCTTTTGCCAATGGATTCCCGATATGACCACTGGCTCCGCATATTACATAAGTTTTCATAGTATTATATTATATTTTTTAATTTTATTTTAAGAGGCTTTCTCAAAAGGATGATTTAGTAACATATTAACCTCTGTGTAACTCTGTGACTTCTCATTAATTCTCTGTTTAATAATTATTTAAAAATTTACACAGAGTATATTTTGAGGTTCACAGTGAATTTTGATATAGCCACATCATAAAACAAACAGTTTTGAATAAAATAAGTTTGTTAAAAGATGTAACAAAAAAGTAAAGTCAAACTTTTTGAAAAACTCACAAAAAGGGTAGAAAATAAATAATTGCTTTTACTCCAGTTTAAATCCAATCTCTTTATTCTCGCTAAAGGCTTTGGTAAAATTAGCTGCATCAACCCCTGTATTCCGTGCAAAAAACATAATACTCTTCTTTTCATCGGTATCAGTAAGCTCTATCTGCAGTTTACATTTTCCCTTATTCTTTTTAATTTTTGATTTGAGTTCATCAATAAAATGCTGATTTACTTCGGTAAGGGGAAGTTTCATACTTAATTTGCTGGCATAGTGTTCAATAACTTCTACCAACAAGGTAATATGGTTAATTTTTATTTCAAACTGATCATCTGAATTATAGCGGTTGCGTACCGTAGCTTTCACATAAACAGAGGCACCTTCAATCAGAAAATGTTTAAATTTAAGATAATCATCAGAAAAAAGGGCCATATTGGTACTGCCGTTATAATCTTCAATCGTAAACGAGCCCATAGGTTTACCGGTTTTTGTAGTACGGTGTGATACAATGGAAATAATACCTGCAAATTTAAGTTCTCTGCCACGCAATGATTTTAAATCATCATTCAGTTGTTCAATTTCTATATTACAGAAATTTTCAAGTTCGAGCTTAAAATCGTCCATCGGATGTCCCGAAAGATAAAAACCGGCAATTTCCTTTTCTTTTTTCAGCTGTTCTATCCGTGACCAGGGTGCAACATCCGGCATTGGCGGATCCTGTACTTCGGTTTCTTCCGTATCGCCAAACATTGATTGCTGTGAGGAGTTCATCCCACTCTGGTATTGAGATGCATGCCTGATAACTTTTTCCAGAAAGTTAACATCATCTGATTTTTCCTGGTAGAAATACTGGGCACGGTGGGTATCTTCAAAAGTATCAAAAGCACCTGCATAAGCCAATGCTTCAAAGCTGCGTTTGTTTACAGCCTTCAGATTTACTCTTTTGGCAAGGTCGAAAATATTTTTATAAAAACCATTTTTATCCCGTTCTTCAATGATAGCCTTTACTGCAGCTTCACCAACCCCTTTAATGGCAGCCATACCAAAACGGATTTCACCTTTTTTGTTAACGGTAAAATCAAGCACACTTTCGTTGATGCAGGGCCCAAGTACAGGGATGCGTTGGCGGTTGCATTCATCGATAAAGAAGGTGATTTTCTTTAAATCGTTGAGGTTATGGGTTAATACGGCGGCCATATATTCGGCAGGGTAATGGGCCTTGAGATAGGCTGTCTGATAAGCTACCAGCGAATAAGCTGCAGCATGTGAACGGTTAAAGCCGTATTGGGCAAATCGTTCCATAACTTCAAATACCTCTGCCGCTTTCTTTTCTTCGATTCCTTTTTTAACAGCTCCTTCCACAAAAGCCTTCTGCTCGGCTTTCATAACTTCTGCCTTTTTCTTTCCCATGGCCCGGCGCAACACATCTGCTTTTCCGAGGCTGTAACCTCCCATGATCTGGGCTGTTTGCATGATTTGCTCCTGATAAACCATAATACCGTGGGTAGGTTTCAGGATTTCCTCCAGCATGGGGTGGGGATATTCTGCTTTTTCCTTGCCCAGTTTACGGTTGATAAAGGTTGGGATAAAATCCATGGGACCCGGACGGTACAGGGCATTCATGGCAATAAGGTCTTCGATGTTGGTTGGTTTTAAGTCCTTAAGATAGCCACGCATTCCATCCGACTCAAACTGGAAAGTGCCTACTGTTTCGCCTTTCTGATAGAGTTCAAAGGTGAGTTCATCTTCAAGGGAAATATCATCGATATTAATTTTTAAGCCATGTCTTTTCTTAATGTTTTCGATGGCTGACTTTATAATGGAAAGGGTTTTTAAACCCAGAAAATCCATCTTAAGCATGCCCACAGATTCAATTGAATGACCTTCGTATTGCGAAACCATTAAATCGGAATCTTTGGAAGTACTGAGGGGTATGTAATTCATCAGGTCGTCAGGGCCGATAATAACACCACAGGCATGTGTACCGGTATGACGTGCTGAACCTTCAAGAATACGGGCAAACTCCAGTGTTTTCTTAATCAGAGGATCTCCGTTTTTGAGGGCATCATCCAGTTCTTTTACTTCTTTAAAAGCCCTGTCGAGGCTTATTCCGGGTGTTTCAGGTACCAATTTTGCCAGCCGGTCCGATTCCTGAAGAGGGAGTCTTAATACCCTGGCTACATCACGTATGGATGATTTGGCTGCCATGGTTCCGAAGGTAACAATCTGTGCCACCTTGTCTTCACCATATTTATCAACCACATATTTTAAAACGCGGTCTCTTCCTTCGTCATCAAAATCCACGTCAATATCGGGCATTGAAACCCTTTCTGGATTGAGAAAACGTTCGAAAAGCAGGTTGTATTTTATAGGGTCAACATTGGTGATTCCGATACAGAATGCAACTACAGAACCTGCGGCAGAACCTCTGCCCGGACCCACCATAACATCCATTTCACGTGCTTTATTGATAAAATCCTGAACTATCAGAAAATAGCCGGGAAAGCCCATGGATTCAATCACACATAACTCGAAATTAAGCCTTTTGGTAACCTCTTCAGTTACTTCAGGATATTTTTTTTCAGCACCTTTAAAAGAAAGATAGCGTAAAAATTCCATTTCAGTACCAAAGCCTTCAGGTAAAGGGAAAACAGGTAATATCACATCACGCTTAAGTTCATAATCCTCAATTAAATCTACAATTTCCTGTGTATTGCCTATTGCTTCAGGATATTCTGTAAACAATGCCTGCATTTCATCCTTTGATTTGAGGAATTCCTGACCTGAATAATGCATGGCAGAAGCATCATCAAAGTCTTTACCAGTATTTAAACAAATCAGGATATGATGAGGTTGGGAATCTTCGGCATTGATAAAATGAACATCATTGGTTGCAACGAATTTCAAATTAAATTTATGGGCCAGTTTCTGCATCATTTCATTAACCATTTTTTGCTCGGGCAAACCATGGTTTTGCAGCTCAAGGTAAAAATTTTCACCAAAAATATCGATGTATTCCTGTATCGTCTGAGAAGCCCTTTCAAATCCGCTGTTCATGATATAATAAGGTACTTCTCCGCCCAGACAGGCTGTTAATGCTATCAATCCCTCGTTGTATTGTTTTAATAAAGCTTTATCAATACGGGGTGTGTAATAAAAACTGTCTTTTTTAAATCCCATGGAGCACAAACGCGCCAGATTCTGATAGCCTGTTTTGTTCTTTGCCAGTAATATCAGGTGAAATCCACTGCGGTCCTCTCTGCCTTTCTTTTCAAAACGGCTTCCTTCTGCAACGTACATTTCACAACCAATTATAGGTTTGATACCCTGAGCCTTAGCTTCATTGAAAAATTCAAGTGTACCGTACATATTACCATGGTCTGTAATGGCAAGTGCTTTCATTTCAAGGGCTTTGGCTTTGGCTATCAGTTGTTTTACCTTAGCAGCCCCGTCTAGGATGGAGTATTGGGTGTGAACGTGTAAATGTGTAAAATCTGACATTATTCAGTTTTGATAAATTGATTGAAAAAGACAGCGAAATTTTATTGAATAAAAAATTAAAATTTTGAAATTCAGAAGATTAATTTTTTAAAATGGTTTTATTCGGCTTTGGTAAAAATACTAAAAAAGCCATTCGGTTTTCGGCATTGTTGATAAGTTTCGGAAAAATATTCTAGATATTTGTTTCTCTTTGAGATAGCATCAAGCATATACTTAAAAAGCAGAATTAATTTAATTCTGCCTTTTAAGTATTGAAATTAAATATGAATTTTATATATGGATTAAATGATTATATACCAAAGTACCGCCTAAATACCCGGTTATGCTCACCGAAATCATTGCAATGGCATACATTACAAAAATCAGCCATTTAAACTTGGTCTCATCTTTTTTGATAGCTGTAAAATAAACCCGCAAAGCAGTAGCCACTATAATTACATACATTGTTATCTGGGCAAATAATTCATGTTTGTCCTGTATTTTTCCCGCTTCTCCCTGTAAATCTGAAGTGAAAAATTCACCGGTAAAAACAGCAGCAATTGCAGCTAATGCACCTAATGCCATTAGGTAAAATCCTGTTTTTGATAAACAATGTTCTTTTTTGAAAACCAAATATAAAACGTCTGCTAAAAATCCTACTGTTATTAATGCAATTGGAAAATGAACGAACATTGGATGGAAGTGATTTGTATCGAACATAATTATAATTTTATTAATATTTCGTTCTGATAATATTTCTTTACAAATTTATTTAAAATTAAAGCAAAAAACTAATATTTAATATTAAAAAAAAAATTACTTTTGTGAATTAATTAACAATAAAATCAAAAAAACATAAATAAAATGGAACTAACACACATTGAGCACATTGGCATAGCCGTTAAAAACCTTGATGCAGCAATTTCATATTATGAATCTGTATTCGGACTACGCTGTTATGCAGTTGAAGAAGTAAAAGAACAAAAAGTAAAAACTGCTTTTTTTATGGTAGGTCAAACCAAGATAGAATTACTTGAATCAACAGATGCAGAAGGGCCTATCGGCAAATTTATTGAAAAGAAAGGTGAAGGAATTCATCACCTTGCCTTTGCAGTAAAAAACCTTGAAAACGCCCTTGAAGAAACGGAATCAAAAGGGATACAGTTAATTGATAAGTTACCGAGAAAAGGTGCTGAAGGTTTGGATATTGCTTTTTTGCATCCCAAATCAACTTTTGGCGTTTTAACAGAATTATGCGAGAATAAAAACAATAAATAACATTATACTATTACCGATGGCTATTGAGGATAAAATAAAAGAACTACTCGACAAAAGAGTGCTGGCAAAATTGGGAGGCGGTCAAAAGCGGATTGATTCCCAGCATAAAAAAGGAAAATTTACAGCAAGAGAGCGCATTGATATGTTGCTGGATGAAGGAAGTTTCGAAGAATTTGATATGTTTGTTACACATAATTGTCATGATTTTGGCCTTGAAAACGAAAGCTATATGTCTGATGGTGTGGTTACCGGATACGGAACCATAGACGGAAGACTGGTTTATGTTTTTTCGCAGGATTTTACTGTTTTTGGCGGTTCATTATCAGAAGCTTATGCGCAAAAAATATGTAAATTACTGGATAAAGCCATGAAAGTAGGTGCACCTGTTATTGGAATTAATGACAGTGGCGGAGCCCGTATTCAGGAAGGTGTGAAGAGCCTGGGCGGTTATGCCGAAATATTTCAGCGCAACATAATGGCATCAGGTGTTATTCCTCAGATTTCTGCCATTTTCGGACCCTGTGCCGGAGGAGCTGTTTATTCTCCTGCTTTAACGGATTTTATTTTTATGACCAAGAAGAACAGTTATATGTTTGTTACCGGTCCAAAAGTTGTTAAAACCGTTACCGGCGAAGTGGTTACCGAAGATGAACTGGGTGGAGCTTCTGTACATGGTTCAAAATCAGGCGTAACTCATTTTGTAACAGAAGATGAACAGGAAGGTATACTGATGATACGTAAACTGCTGAGTTATTTACCACAGAATAATCTGGAAGAAGCACCATTGGCTCCCTGTGATGACCCTATCCATCGGCTGGAAGACACTTTGAATTATATAATTCCTGAAAATCCCAATAAACCTTACGATGTAAAAGATGTAATTCATGCCATTTCCGATTATAATGAATTTGTTGAAATTCACCGGAATTTTGCCCAGAATATTGTAATCGGTTATGCCAGATTTAATGGTGTATCAGTTGGTATTGTGGCCAATCAGCCAAGTTATCTTGCTGGTGTACTCGATATTAATGCTTCACGTAAAGCAGCCAGATTTGTTAGATTCTGCGATGCATTTAATATCCCTATCTTAACCCTGGTGGATGTTCCGGGTTTCCTCCCGGGAACAGCCCAGGAATATGGCGGAATCATCAGCAATGGTGCCAAATTATTGTATGCCTATGGTGAAGCAACAGTTCCTAAAATTACAGTTATATTACGCAAAGCCTATGGTGGAGCTTATGATGTAATGAGTTCAAAACATCTGCGTGGCGACATCAATTATGCCTGGCCTACTGCAGAAATTGCTGTTATGGGACCAAAAGGTGCCATTGAAGTATTGAAATCCAAGCAAATTGCTGCAATTGAAGATGAGAAGGAAAGAGCTGAATTTATCCGTAAAAATGAGGAAGAGTATAAGGACAAATTTGCAAATCCTTACAATGCAGCTAAATATGGATACATAGATGATGTAATTGAACCCCGCAATACACGTTTCAGGGTTATACGGGCTTTACAATCCCTGGCAACCAAAAAGGATGTAAATCCACCCAAAAAACATGATAATTTACCTTTATAACCATTACATATCAATATTAAAATTATACAATAATGAATAAAAGAAAATTGTATACAGCATTAATCGTAGCAGTTTTAATAGCTTTAATGTCAAATGTTTATGCAGTTGAAAAAACCAATGTTATTAAAAAAGATTCTGTTGTATTGATTGAGAAAACAATAATTACAACAGCCGCATCTGAAAAGCCAAATGCAGCAAATGATTTTGCAACATCAGATCCGTTAGGTTTCGGTATGACTATAATAGTAATGGCTATAGTTTTTGTCGCTTTAATTTTTCTATATTTAATTTTCAAAATTATAGGACATTTACATACATCCGGTACAAGAAAAAAATCATTACAAAAACAGGGAAAAACAGAAGAAGCAGCTAAAATTAATGAAAATGAATCCGGTGAAGTTTTTGCTGCGATAGCCATGGCATTGCATTTATATCAGTCACAATTTCATGATGAAGAAAGAACCATTATTACCATGGAAAAAGTTGCAAGAACATATTCTCCCTGGAGTTCAAAAATTTATGGTATACGCCATAGACATAATGATAATTAATTTATTAAGCCTAAATAAAATTAAAAATGAAAAAATTTAAATTCACCATAAGTGGCAATCAATATGAAGTTGATATTAATGATGTTGAGGATAATATTGCTCAGATTGAAGTTAACGGCACACCTTATGAAGTTGTGTTGGACAGAGAAATCAAGCAAAGTAAAACTCCAAAACTGATGCGTTCTGTTTCAATACCATCAACAGATTCACATCCTTCTGTTGCAAAAACAAGTAGTCCTTCTTCACCTAAAGGAGGAGGAAATATTAAATCACCACTGCCTGGTGTAATCCTTGATATTTATGTTAAGGAAGGAGATCAGGTAAAATCCGGACAAAAAGTTATAACACTGGAAGCAATGAAGATGGAAAATAACATTGAATCTGATAAGGACGGAAAAGTTGTTGCCATAAAAGTTGCCAAGGGCGATAATGTTATGGAAGGTGACATTTTAATCATAATAGGAGAATAGCATTATGCAGGAATCTCATGATTTTATAAGTTTTCTGACGGAACACTTACAGCAGTTCTTTCAATATACAGCCTTTGCTAACTTAACACCGGGTCACCTTGTAATGATTGTAATCGGGCTGGCCCTTATTTTTCTTGCCATTGTTAAGGAATATGAGCCTATGCTGCTGATTCCGATTGGTTTTGGTATTTTGGTTGGTAATATTCCTTTTTTCCCCGGTTTAAAAATTGGAATCTTTGAAAGCGGAAGTGTTATGAATTATCTCTATTCCGGCTTAATTCATGGCATTTATCCTTCTCTGATATTTCTGGGCATCGGTGCAATGACGGATTTTTCGGCATTGATATCAAATCCCAAATTAATATTGATTGGTGTAGCTGCTCAAATAGGTATTTTTGCTGCATATGCCGCTGCATTGTTTTTTGGATTTACGCCAGTAGAATCCGGTGCAATAGGTATTATTGGTGCTGCTGACGGTCCTACTTCTATTTTTCTTGCATCAAAATTAGCCCCGGAGCTTTTAGGAGCAATAGCTATTTCGGCTTATGCCTATATGGCATTGGTTCCGCTTATTCAGCCTCCTGTTATGCGATTGCTTACTACTAAAAAAGAAAGACTCATCAGGATGAAGCCACCGCGTCAGGTTTCTAAACAGGAAAAAATATTGTTTCCGATTGTTGGATTGTTGCTTACCACATTTTTGGTTCCTGCCAGTTTGCCCTTATTAGGAATGCTTTTCTTTGGTAATTTACTCAAGGAAAGTACTGTTACCAAAAGGCTGGCTGATACCGTAAAAGGTCCTCTTATTGATATTGTTACAATTCTGATAGGATTAACCCTGGGTGCATGCACACAGGCCACAACATTCTTTTCATTAAAATCATTAGGAATTCTGGCAATAGGTGCCGCTGCATTTATAATTGCCACTATTGGAGGCGTAATGTTTGTGAAAATTATTAATCTGTTTTTGAGAAAAGAAAATAAGATGAATCCGTTGATCGGTAATGCAGGTGTATCTGCTGTTCCGAACAGCGCCAGGGTTTCGCAGCTTATTGGGTTGGAATACGATAAAACCAATCATTTATTGATGCATGCAATGGGTCCAAATGTTGCCGGACTTATCGGAAGTGCCATTGCTGCCGGACTTATGCTTAGCTTTTTATTTTAGAAATTATCTATTGACAAGGTAAATATTTAGGATTTGGACTAAAACCCTTGTTTATCTGCATATTTCTTGGAAACAAACGAAATGCTCAGGATTAAGCATAATTCTTTAGGACTTACTTAATATTTTTTATGTTCTTTTTTCATGAAAAAAAAGAACGAAAAATTCTATACCGACTTCTCCTAAATAGGCTGTCTCAAAAGTTTAATTTACTTGCATATCAACCTCTGTGTAACTCTGTGACTTCTCATTAATTCTCTGTGTAATAAATATTTAATAATTTGCACAGAGTTACACAAAGAAAATTTAGAGTTTCACAAAGACTTTTGATAAAATCTCCTTTTAAAATAACGACATAAAAATCTCTATTTTATTCTGGTTTCAGCTTGCTGACGATTCATCAGATAAGCATACAATTTTAATAATATAAAGGCAATCAAACTGCCGAATAATGCGCCGCACAATACATCTGCAGGGTAATGCACACCCAGATAGATGCGGCTGTAACTTACCAGTGCAGCCCAACTTATAATAAAGACTGGGAAAAGGCGGAATTTTAATTTTAAAAAATGCATTAATGAGATAGCTAAAGCAAATGTATTGGCTGCATGGGATGAAACAAAGCCATAATCGCCGCCTTTATAGCCGTTTACAATATGGATTATTCCTTCAAACGCAGGATTGTGCGAAGGCCGTAAGCGCATAAATACATTCTTGAACATTACCACCGATAATGAATCAGCTAAAGCAACACTCAAAATAATTACTGGAATAATAATCCAGCTTTGTTTTTTATATTGTTTTATGATGAGGTATAAAAAGTAAGCATACATGGGTATCCATAGTGTTTTACTGCTCAAACCCAGCATAACAATGTCAAAAAATGAGTTATGCAGGCTGTTGAGAAACAGAAACAGTTGTTTATCCAGATGTATGAGACTTTCTATCAATTTTTATTTATTTAAACGTGTATTTCAATAATTTATTACCAAATCCACTGACCAGGTTTAATTGGTTTTTATCAGCCAATGGAGCTATGTCTGTTAAATATTGCCCTTTAAATGCTGCAGATTCATCCATCAGGCCTTTTTTATTGAAAACATAAATCTGTTTATTATCCTTCCCTAAAACTACCATCAAATTGCCTTTTTTGGTATTGGCAAAAAACTGAAGCAAAGGTAAAACACTGGCATTAAATTTATAGCTGAAAATGATAGTTCCGTCTTTTTTGCAAACTTTCAGTTCGTTGGCCGACAGAAAAATAAAATCCTTGGTACCATCATTATTAAAATCTTCATACACAAAACAGGATGGAGCTATTATGTTTTTAAATGTCTTTGTTTCCACTTTGCCTTCGGTAGAAATATAATACAGTTTATTGCTTTTATCATTCGTAATCAGATATTTACCATCATAATATAATTTTGAAGCAGGATTTTTAACAACAGCGGTTTTAAGTTTCAGGCGTTCGTTGCCTTTACGGTCAAGTATCTGCATATTTCCTGATTTATCACTGACAATGATATTGTCTTTGCCACCGAAAATAATGTGTTGTGGCGGTGTTTCCACTATTTCTCTGCTTGCTGCTGATTTGAAATCTTTAATCAGTTCGCCTTTAATGTTGTAGGAATAAAGGCGTTTGTCGTTACAGGCTAAAACAATACGATAATCCCTTTTTTTCTCATAATCTATCAGGCATAAGCCTGAACTTGCTTTATTACTTAGTTTTACAGGAAAACCATCCATTTTATTTCCTTTAGCATCAACCAGATATATACTGTTTTCGGTATTGAAAAGATATTGTATCTTATTATTTTTCAGCGCATCAACTTCAAATACATCACTTTTTGGCTTGCCATCAATAGTTGTTTTCCATTTAACTGTGCCATCCTTTGTCAGCATATACATTTTATTGGAAGCGTCAAAAGCTATGATACTGTTGTTGTTTTCTGTTGTGTTCTTTACAATATAAGGCTGTGCAATCATTTCAGCATCCAGACTGCTTCCATTTGTGGCAACAGCTTGTGGTTCCGCAGGTGCAACTACGGTGTTAACAACTGGATTAAGCACTTCAATGGGTTTTATTTTGTCATTCCCTTTATATTTTAAATTAATGCTGGTATAAAACCGCTTTTCATCGGCACTAATTTGTAATGAAAGCTTCTGGAATCCCTGCAAAACAGGAAATGTGCTTCTGAAATTAGTTACGGTTGAAGGTTTTAACAAAGTCATCAGGTATTGTGCCGCCAGATCGAGGTTGATGTAAGCATAAATATTCGATTTATTGGGTATATTGGCTGCATAATCTGTGTAATCCTTCGATGCGGCAAGTATGCCAACTGAACTGATGGCATCTTTATAATTATTCAATGCTTTTTTGCTGGATGCAAAAATCACAAAATCGCCGGCAACTTCGTACCAGCATTCGCTAAAGACAGGACAAGCCCCGCCCAGCATTAATTTCAGCATGACAGGGAGCTGGAGTTTGTTTTTATCTGTTTTTTCAGTTTTATCATTCTTTTTCTTATCAATTACAGCTGGTGCGGGATATGAAAAAGCCTGTAAACATGAATCTGCGAGCATACCGTCAGTGGTGCGGCAAATTACAAAAGTATTTTCAGCTATATTGCCATCATCATGTAAAATGGCAACAGCAAACTCATTGCCCATCCATTGATTAAAATTGTCGAAAACATTGCATTTTGCCAAGCTGTTTAAGCTGGAAATTTCTTTTTCGTAGGAAGCAAGGCTGTCATTTTCTTTCAGGTATTTTTTATAATTGGCTGCATAGGTGGCAAAATTATGAAAACTAACTTCAGAAAATAAGATGGTATTTTGAGGTAAAATCTTTGTTATCTGCACATCCTGAGTTGATTCATCTGCAAAAATACTTAAATAAGACGGCTTTTTGCCGGCTGCATTGGTGTAGCCATTTAACAGTAACTGATTGCTTTTTACAAAAACATCCAATTCTGTCCATCTTGCAAAATCAGCTAATTGCAGCAGACTTCCACCTGAAGTTTTGTTTGCATAAGCGCTTAAATATGCTGCCAGATTTGAATAATTAATATAGATATTGGCATCCACCTTTTTACCGGCTGTAGTTTTAAGCAAGGCAAAATTTTCATCATCCATAAACGAATTTCTGTTGTCAAGCTGAAGAATGCATTTCTCTATGAGTTGTTCACAAAAACTGCCAAAAAATACACCTTTGTAAATACTGTAATAATACGACCGGGCTGAAGGACTGGCTTTTACATCATAAATACTTTCACCCTTGAATTTTTTATGGTTTATAGCTGTAATTCCTGCGTTTTTCAACAGCTTTTTGATATCGGAATTATCAAAAGTTGGCGTCAGATTACATAAAAAAAGCAAAGCTAAACTATCACTGTTAATTTGATGAAGAGATAAATAAGATTTATTGGAAGATAAAATCGTTCTGATGTCAAAACTGGAATTAATCATATTGTTAATAAACGAAATATCAGCATTGGCTTTATTGAAAAATGGCATTTTTTGCAGGCCCAGCCAAATTTGATTCGATTTATTGTTGTTGTTCCAGCAATCAACAATATTGTTGAATTCAGCAAATACAAGCGCATCCTGTGGAATGGCCGTAACTGCAGGCGCTATGGGTTGTTTTAGCTTGCGGTAATAATTATAGGCTGAACCCAATATAATGACAGCAATGATTGAAAACACTGCGATATAGATGGTGGATTTTTGAATTTTCATAAAATTTATGGACTTTTTCGAACATTCAAAATTAAGCTAAAGCCGGCAAGTCTGCTGACAGGAAATTGATTATAAATGAACAATCCATTGTTAATACCGAAATGAAGAACAAGTTGAAAAGATGAGGTGAAAAATGTGATTTTGATGTGTTAATTCGGTGATGCGGTAATACGATGATGAAACTGCACCTGAATAAAGTATCTAACTAAATGCATTAATCTCACTACGAAGCCGGACTTTCCTCAAATACTCCCGCACGTGCTGGATCAAGCTTTTTAAATAGCGGTGGGACTGGTAAGCAATGCAGAAGTAACGAAAGAAGTACTTAGAATACTTAAATTATTTGGAATACTTACAGTTTTTATCCACTATCAAAGATCAGCGTTAATTAATAACAAATCGCATCATTAGCGTTCAGGTAAATTACCGCATTACCGCATCACCGAATTAACACATTATTTCTCAGGGCCTGATAATTACAATTTTTTTATTATAGGTTCCCAGATTTGAATTTATTCGAATAAAATATACCCCACTGCTCAGGCAGTTGAGGTTAAAACTATAAGTATTCTGATTTATCGTATTGTTTTCAAAAGCCAGAAGTTTTTTACCACTGACATCAAAAACATAAAGATTGAAATATGTATAGAGATTATTACCTAAATCAACCCATAAATGTGAGTTTGAATTTGTAACATAAATCTTAATATCGTCCCAAACCCGGATGTAATCAGTTTTTGTAAGATTAATTACTGTATCAATATTACTTGCTTTAAGCGATACATCATAGAATCCAATAGCCGGGAAGCTGATGTTGATTGGGTTTTCTGATATTGATGTTGCCGGTGTTCCGTTTTCGAAAGACCACTGATATAAAAACGGACCACCTATTGATTTATTTGTAAAATTAACACTTGAGCCCAATTTTACAAGCGTGGTATTGGCTTCAAAATCGACTTTTTTGTATAAAATACTGTTTAGCTGCTTTACATTGCTGCCCGATGGATCCAGCCATTCTTTCAGATGTTCTGCAGCAGTACTGCCGTCTTTATCCCAGTGCCAGTCGAATTTTCCGTAATAATCTTCGCCTGTGGGATTACTGCAATCGGACTGACCTCCGGTTAAGGTCCCTATAATCCTGCCCGAAGCATTAAAAATCGGAGAACCGGATGAACCGCCTTCGGTTACTCCGTTACCGTTTGCTGTGGCACTCCAGTAAACCTTCCAGTGCGATAATGCCGTTTGATAGGCAGCTGTCACCAGAGGTACTGTATAAGTACTTATTTTCTTTATGTCTCCGGCAGGATGATGAATAGAAACTCCCGTCAGACTTGAATCACCACTTCTGTCCCAACCCAGGAAGCATGGATTGTAAGCATCCGGGACATTGTTATTTAACTTAAGCAAAAAGAAATCGCTGCCTGTATTGCCTGAATTGCCTCCATTAGCGATTTTAATTGCACCTGTCATGCTTTGTGCAGCCAAACCGCCTTCCGAAGAAGGATTGCTGCACGAAGTCGCTTCATAATTGAAGTAAAACATCCATTGTGCAATATCTGATGCAGAAGCACCGTTGCCGCAATGGTCGGCAGTGAGCAGATAAGGTGTATAATCCTGCAGTGTATTGTTTACCAAAGAACCCGTGCACCAGTAAGTGCCGCCGCTTTTACGGATATTAATACGGCAAACGCCTTTCTTTTCCAGTTGCCAGTTGTTTCCTTCAGCACAATTCATATTGACTTCACAGGATTCGGATGAACCGAAGCCATATTTGTAATTATTTACACCCCTGTAGGCATAGTTTATTTCAGCAATATTAAGTATTACCGTATCAGTTACCGAAAATGGCTGATAATATTCTAGTATGGCTGCATCGCCCAATATCAGACTTGTAGCAAACATGCCACTTTTGTGATTGTTATTGGCTGTAAATGCCCCGATAAGACTGGCTCTGTCGTCGTTATATACAAATAATTTACTGCCTTTGGGTAAATAAAAGCTATCAAAATAAAAGGCTGTGGCCAGCGCATCTTTGCTTTGAACCCTTAATTGCCAGATTTTATCTCCATTTTTCAGATTTGTCCAGCTTCCGCTATTGTGTATGCCTTTGTTAACAGGCAATAAAATTCCCATACGGTAGGCTTCTCCATTTTTTGCAGCTATATTATCTTCCAGCAATAATTGAGTGATATTGGGTTTGCTGATTGCTACAGTTGGAATTGCAGCTTTACTAAAATTATATTCAAAACTGCAAGGAATACCACCAATGCTGATCTGACTTTTAAGCGAAAATGCCTGCATTAAAAGCAGCATGGCAAATGAAAAATAGATGATGAAGGCTGTTCTTTTCAATTGAAGGTATTTTTTACAAAAGTATTAATTTTTTGACTTAAATATTTATGCAAGATGTGATTTTTCAATTTACTAAAATTCAATGATATATGTTTTTTATTTAGAACAATCCTAATTTTTCAAAAATATTTCGTAGGTTTGTAAACTGAAGAAGCGTTGAAAAATGATACAAGCCATACAGTTGACAAACCTTTGCTGCAACCTGATTAAGAAAGACTTACTCAGGAACAGACTGGATTTGGCCGGTATTCATAATGAAAAACTGAATCAGTGTTTGTTCCAATTGTATTATGACGGATTATTGCCTTGTACTGAGGTTTTGTCGGATAAAAACTTCAGCAAGCTGGAAGCATTGGGCTTAATAAAAACAGTTGAAATTAAAAAGACTGAGTTTAAAGCCAAAGCAGAAGAATTTAAAGCTGCTTATCAGCATTTTCCATTAGCTCATGTTGAAGCCATAAATCTCGAACTTACCTATAACTGCAATTCCAATTGTCCCCACTGCATACTTTCCAATATCAGAAGTAATTTTAAGAACAAGGAACTATCTTTTGAAAAGATTAAAAGTATAATTGCTGATGCTTATTTTGCCGGACTAATCGAAAACGGTATCAATTTTACAGGCGGTGAAGCCTTACTGGCCAATGTTGATATTTTTGAACTGATACGTTATGCTGCAAGCTATGGTATTCCCACACGATTGTTTACCAATTTGTACTGGGGAAATAAAATATTGTTCAAAGCCGGCGATCAGCGTTTTGCTACACCTCTGGCATTGATTAAAACACTCAAAAAAAGCGGTTTAAGTCAGTTGGCTTTAAGTTTCGACAGCCGGATATATAAAGATATGCTGGGCGAAAAACATGTTTTTTCGGTTGTTGAAGCCTGCGAAAATAACGGTCTGCACTATGAACTGGTTTCAACAGAAACCACTAATACGCAGCTTACAGCATTTATTGACAAGCTGAAGACAGAATTATCGATTTCAGAGCTTAAATTTATGACACCCATTAGCATGGAACTGGTGGATATGGGTGGTGCAAATACAGAAGCCAACAGCGCTGCAAATAAAATCCCTCTGAAAGATCTCATATTGAAGAGCCTTTGCAAAACCAAAGGTTTCTATCAGCCGAGTATGCTTACTATAGCACCTGATGGTGGAGTAAGATCCTGTATGTATGGGGTTGGCATGAATAACCTTGGCAATATTCACACACAGAGCCTGTTTGAAGTTATAAACAGCTTTAATGATGAGGTTTCTCAGGCTTTTACTTCGCATAAAGCATTTGATTTTATCGATTTGCTGTACAACCCTTACAAATCATATTATAAAACATTTACACATCCCTGTACGGCAAGTGTTCTTTTGGCACGCCTGATTCAGGAATACCTTGAACTGTCCGGAAAACAGACCGTTACAGCCGACGATATATTAAAAATCAACATAAAAGTAGCCGGAGACCTGAATTTATTGGCACAGCATTAAACATGCAATAACGAATTTATAAGATTCATGTTTCAATTTACCGAAAATCCCTATTCCTGCCAGCGCTTTTTCAGCAGAGAAGTTAAGATTGGCAACACGGCTTTGGGCGGCAGTAATCCCATCCGCATACAATCCATGTGCAATACGGCTACCATGGATACGCTGGCCACGGTTGAGCAATCCATCCGCATGATAGAAGCCGGCTGTGAGTATGTACGTATTACAGCACCCGGAATTAAAGAAGCAGAGCATCTTGCTGTAATCAAAAACGAATTATATATAAGGGGTTTTACTACACCTTTAATTGCAGATATCCATTTTAATCCCAAAGCAGCTGAGGTGGCTGCGGCTATTGTGGAAAAAGTGCGTATCAATCCCGGGAATTATGTTGACCGGAATACGGATAAATTTGAATTTAGCGAAGAGGAATACAGGGATGAGTTGCAGCGGATAGCTGAACGTTTGTTTCCACTGATAGAGATTTGCAAAAAAAATCAAACGGCGCTACGCCTGGGCAGCAATCATGGTTCGCTTTCGAACAGGATATTAAACCGCTATGGAGATACCCCAAAGGGTATGGTGGAATCCGCCATGGAATTTATTCGTATTTGTGAGCAGTTTGATTTCAGAAACCTGGTTTTATCCATGAAATCGAGCAATGTAAAAGTTATGATTGCCTCCACCCGTTTACTTGTAGCTACTATGAAGGAAGAAGGCATGAATTATCCCATACATCTGGGTGTTACCGAAGCCGGGGATGCTGAAGACGGCCGTATTAAATCGGCAGGTGGCATTGGTGCATTACTGGAAGATGGAATTGGCGACACCATAAGGGTTTCGCTTACCGAAGAGCCGGAATTGGAAATTCCTGTAGCCCGAAAGATAATTGATTATTATAAAAACAGGGAAATAAAGGAAGAAACAGAAGTTCAGCAAACGGAATATCCTGTAGATCCTTACCGCTATGCAAGAAGAACGTCTCAATGTATTGATAATATAGGAGGATTTATGCCTGTTGCCGTATTTGCAAAGGACGCAGGCGGGAAAGCTGATTACAGCATTGGCGGGAATAAGATTAAAAACAATGGCACAATGCAGGAATTTGAACTTATTTCAGCATGGAATCAGCCGGATGAAATAAAAAATGACGAAAATATCCGTTTTATTATACTTACAAATCCGCAATCCTTGGATTTTAAGGATAATGCATTAAAGGAATCTCTCAAAAATCAGAAAAACCTGATTTTTATTACAGCATTTGAAGGTGAAGGCATAAAAAACCACAGACTTTTCTTTGCTCAATTGTTGAAAGCCAACATACAAATGCCTGTTATTGTAAAAAGAACCTATCATTGTCAGGACAAAGAATGCTTTCAGATACAGGCTGCAGCCGATTATTCAGCATTATTGCATGATGGTTTCTGTGATGGAATCTGGCTGGAAAATCCAAATTTTTCAGATGAAGAAATTACAGCAACTTCATTTGCAATACTGCAGGCGAGCGGTGTAAGGATAACAAGAACAGAGTTTATTGCATGTCCGTCCTGCGGCAGAACCCAATTCAACATACAGGCTGCCCTGAAATCAATAAAAGAACGCACTTCACATCTGAAAGGACTTAAAATAGCAGTAATGGGCTGTATTGTAAACGGTCCGGGCGAAATGGCCGATGCACATTATGGCTATGTGGGTGCCGGCGCCGCAAAAATAAGCCTTTACAAAGGCAAAAATCTTGTTGAAAAGAATATCCCGGAAACCGAAGCTATTGAAAAGCTTATTGGACTGATAAAACAAAACGGCGATTGGAAAGAAATTGCTGAAGTTTGATTTTCCGGTTTTTTATTAACATTCTTTCAACTTAATTCACAGTATATTAATCAATAATAGATTTTGGATTCAATTTGTTTATATTTGTGGATTAATTTTTTTGCATGAAGTATAAATCGCTAAAAAAAATATTTTTATTCCTGTTTCTTTTCGCTGTGGTCTCCTGCCACAATGCCGAAATTAAAGAAAAAGTAAAAGCGAAGGAAAATTTACTGAAAATCATTAAAAAAAGAGGCACACTCATTGCCACCACCAATACCAATTCAGTTGATTACTTTATATATAAAGGCTATCCGATGGGATTTCAGCTGGAATTGCTCAATGCATTCGCCCATTATTTAGGAGTAAAACTTGAAATTATTGTTGCCAATGATATTGCTTCAACTGCTGGCTTGCTGGCTGTTGGCAAATGCGATTTGATTGCCGAAAATATCACGATCAATGAACATCGCAGGAGGATTGTAAATTTTACAATACCCATTTTTCAGACCAGGGAAGTATTAATACAGCGAAATCCTGAAAAAACAAAGGATGAAAAGCTGAAGAATACTTTTGTAATTAAGAATTTATCGGATCTGGCTGGCAAAACGGTATATGTGCAGAAAAACAGCATTCATTTTGATCAGTTGCAGAAAGTACAGGAAGAGATCAAACAGAAAATCAATATTATTGAAAGTGATACCAATGAAACCGAACAGCTGATTGAACAGGTAGCCAACGGTATTATCGATTATGCCGTATCTGATGAGAATTTTGCCCAGGTCAATACTACCTATTTTAACAATCTGGATATAAACCTGCCTATAGATGGAAAACAAAGCCTGGGCTGGGCTGTCCGTCAGGAATCTGAAGATTTTTTAGTGATTTTAAATAACTGGCTCAGTGAATTTCTAACGACAGCTGCTTATAAAAAGATATACGATACCTATTACCGGAATTCAAGAACAATAGGCATAGTACACAATGAATTATATACCATAAAAAGACACAAAATCTCAAAATTTGATGCCGCAATAAAAAAGCACAGTCATATGATTGGCTGGGACTGGCGTTTGCTGGCTTCCCTTATTTATCAGGAATCTAATTTTCAGCCCAATCTGGTGGGCTGGTCGGGTGCATTTGGTGTAATGCAAATGATGCCCGGAACTGCTTACAAATTTGGAATAACAGAAAAATCCTCAGTAGCTGATCAAATTAAAGGGGGAGTCAGATTAATAAGATTGCTGGACAAATTGTTGCCAAAAGAAATAACTAAACCCGATGAACGCATAAAATTTACGCTGGCAGCCTACAATGCAGGATTTGATCATATTATGGATGCCCGTAATCTTTGTAAAAAATACGGTCAGAATCCCAATATATGGACCAATAATGTGGAAGTTTACATCAGGCTGATGTCGAAACCCAAATTTTATAATGATACTGCTGTAAAATTTGGTTATTCCCGTGGATACGAAACCTATCGTTTTGTAAATGAGGTCTTGGACCGCTATTATCATTATAAAAACATGGTGAAAAAATAGATAATTACATTCTCAGCATTCATGTTTTTTCCTTACTTTTAAAAAATAATTCAAAAAACAGATTAATATTTTAACTCATTAATAATGAATGTAAACGGCAAGCACTACCGTACCATTTGGATGGAAAACGATAAGGTAATCATGATCAATCAGAATCTCCTGCCTTTTCAGTTTGAATTGCACGAAGCAAAAAATTATCAGGCAAGCATTGAAGCCATAAAGACCATGATAGTCAGAGGTGCCGGTGCTATCGGTGTAGCAGCTGCTTATGCTATGGCACAAGCCTTTATTGAAGCAAAGGGAGATATTAAATTTGCTGAAAATGCAAAAAAAGAAATAGAAGCAAGCCGCCCAACAGCAAGAAACCTTTTCTATGCTACTGAGCGTGTTTTTCTGGCTGGTTGTAAATCAGCAGTAAAAGCTGTTTCGGAAGCCCAACAGATAGCAGATGAGGATGCAGAAGCCGGAAAATTGATAGGTATTCATGGTAACGCCTTAATAAAAAGGAATTCAAAAATACTAACGCATTGTAATGCCGGCTGGCTGGCTTTTTCAGATTATGGAAGTGCACTGTCACCCATTTACCAGGCACACAGGGAATCTAAAAATGTGTTTGTCTATGTTGATGAAACCCGACCGCGTAGTCAGGGTGCAAGGCTTACTGCATGGGAATTGCACAACGAAAATGTCCCGCATACCATAATTCCCGATAATGCCGCAGCTTATCTGGCTTCAAAAGGAAAAATAGACATTATGATAACAGGTGCCGACCGCATTGCAGCCAATGGTGATGCAGCCAATAAAATAGGAACTTTTGAAAAGGCCATCATTGCCAAAACTTTTGGTATTCCTTTTTATATTGCCGCTCCGCTTTCAACCTTTGATATTCATTGTAAATCAGGTGATGATATCATAATTGAAGAACGTTCTGAAGATGAGGTGCTGTATCAGACTGGTTTAAATGAGAACAATGAACTAACAAGGATACTGGTGTGCTCACCGGGCAGTTCAGCCTATAATCCTGCATTTGATGTTACACCGGCATCGTATATAACCGGTTTTATTACCGAAAGAGGTATTTTTCCGGCTGAGAAATCGATTATAAAAAATATGGTATTGTAAAATTTAAGCATAAAAACAAAAAGACAAATGAAGATAGCAGTCATAGGATTCGGCGCAGCAGCCATAGGTTTTATCGAAAGAATGAAAACAGAAGGGCATGAAATTGTGGTATTTGAAAAAAGTAAGGATATTTATTCATCAAGTATTTCAGGAATCAGAGCAGATGGCAAGCTTTTTGTATCTTCCGAAATGGGTGGTGATATGCATATTGATCTGGCCCTGCAAAAGAAATTGGTTGATTTTTATATTGATAACACCGAGGATAAACAGGTTGAAACAGGTCAGTCGTTTACCAACAGCAATTATTTTAAGAAATTCTATGAAAAAGGATTTTTACCGGTTTCATCTGATTTTTATCATCTGGGTACTGATCAGCTGAAAATGGTCTTGTATAATATTTACGAAAACTTTAAAAACTTTAAAAATATTAGTTTCAGATTTGAAGAAAATATTCAGTCAGTCAATATTAAAGACGATAAATGTTATGTAAATGAGTACGATGAAGCTTTTGATAAAGTGGTTGTTGCTGTGGGACGGAGCGGTCATAAACTGATAGGTTCAATTCTTAAAAATCATCCCGAATTAATTCTGGATAATACAAAAGTGGATCTGGGCATACGTTACGAAGTCCCCAATCATATAGTAGATGAGATAAATAAGGAAATGTATGAGTTTAAGGTAAAATATAAGAGCAAAACAGGCTATATGGTCCGCAGTTTTTGTAATAATCCATCAGGTTTTGTCGTTACTGAAAATTATGATGACTTTGTTACAGTTAATGGCCATGCCAAGATGAAAGATAAAAGCCGCAATACCAATTTTGCCATTCTGGTTACCATACAGCTAACTGAGCCGTTTAATAATCCGATCGGTTATGGTTCTCACATAGCCAAGCTTTCCAATCTGCTTGCCGGTAAAGGAAAAGTTATACTTCAGACCTACGATCATTTTAAAAACTCCAAAAGGACAAAAAATTTATATCGTATACAACCAACAATGCCCGAATCACAATATATACTGGGTGATATAAATCTTGCTTTTCCGCGCCGTATCATCGAAAGCATTATTGATTTTATTGAAACCCTGAATGAGGTAATTCCGGGAATTGCCTATCCTGATAATTTGGTTTATGCACCTGAAATTAAATTTTATTCCAATTTGCTTGACAACGAAAAATTACTGAACTTAAAATTTATCGGTGACTGTTCGGGATATACACGTTCTATTATATATGCAACCGCACATGGTTATCTGATGGCGGAAGAAATTTTGAAGAAAGATTAACAAAAGTGATGGTCTCTCTTCAAGAGAGGCTATCACTCAAAATATCAAATTTAAAACCTATGATTTTCGAACAACATCAAATATATCACATTTATAATCAAGGAAATAATAAACAAAAAATTTTCTTTTCACGGGAAAATTATCTCTATTTTTTAAAGAAACTTGGCACATATATTCAACCTCATGCAGATATTCTGGCATGGTGTTTGATGCCAAATCATTTTCATTTGATGGTTTATGTTCATACTTTGGAGGTTGCCATAAGTGATAGTCTCACTTATAGTGAGGCTATCACTTTTGATTCCAATTTTAATATTAACAATGATAGCCTCTCTTCAAGAGAGACCATCATTGTCAGGAAACGAGATTTTAATCAATCAATAGGTCTTTTAATGCGATCATATACACAAGCAGTTAATAAGCAGAAACTTAACAGTGGGTCTTTATTCAGGAAATATTGTAAAGCGGAATGTCTTACAAAAACTAAGGGAATTACTCCTTCTTTTTATAATACATCTCAGGGTGCGCATATGAAAACAGCTGATTTAGAAAAGGAATATCCGCAAGTTTGCTTTAATTATATCCATTTAAACCCCAAAGCAGCCGGATTTGTTGATAAAGTTGAAGATTGGGAGTTTTCATCTTATATGGACCATCTTGAACTAAGAAACGGGAAATTAATCAATAAAATGAGAACCAAAGAATTTGGACTTAAACCAGCACTGGATGACCGGAAGTCCTGCTAAAACCAGGGCAATCACTTTTAAAATAAGGAAAATGCAACTAAAAATCATATTCATATTCATTGCTTTTACTTTTTGGAGAGGCGCATATGCGCAAGACACAACGTATAAAGTTGTAGACAGTCTTCCCAAAATAAAAATTGAAATTCCTGTTATACCTGTTATTGAAGACAGCATTAACGATGAAAACATCCAAACGGTGCTGATTCATAAAACCGGGTGGGAAATGGCAATTCCCATCATAAGTTTGAACACAGATGAAACCATTAGTTTATCCTTTGACGAATTCGGCGAAGATGTCAGGAGATATAAATATACCCTTTTACAATGTGATGCCGACTGGAAACCATCTGAATTGCCACAGAATCAATACCTGGATGGCTTTTATGAAGACAATATTACGGATTTTAAGTTATCTGTCAACACAATTCAAACATATATTCATTATAATCTGATTTTTCCGAAAGAAACAATGAAAATTACCAAATCGGGTAATTATATAATCAGAATTTACAACGAAAATAATCCGGATAATACATTGATAATTAAACGTTTCTTTGTAATGGAGCAAAAAGTTAATATCAATGGAAAAATTAAAGATGCCACTTTACTGAATGATAAAAAATATAAACAGGAAGTTGATTTTAACATTGTTTGCAATAATTTTAATATTAATAATCCTTCACAGAATTTAAAAGTAAAGATTTTCCAGAATATGCGTCCTGATAATGCTATCTGTAATTTAAAGCCACACCTTGTTAAAGGCAATGAACTGGATTATGATTATGAGGAAGGCAATACCTTTAATGGATGTAATGAATACCGGAATTTTGATATTAAAAGTTTGAAATACAATTCAATGCGGATAAATCATATTGCTTATGAAGACAGGGCCAATCAGGTATATCTGCATAATGATATAGCCCGCAGGTTCAAGGTATATAAAACAGAAGATGATATCAACGGTAAACGTGTTATAAAAGTTGACAACACTAAAGACAGTGAAGTGGAAGCTGATTATACGTATGTCCATTTTTCCTTACCTTATGATATTCCTACTGTTGAAGGATATATATTCATTTATGGCGCACTTACCAACTGGAAATTAGATGATGATTCAAAAATGACATATAATTACAAAAACCGCGCCTATGAAGGCAGCGTTTATGTAAAACAGGGCTATTATAACTATATGTATATATTACAGCATCCTGATAAAAAGCTGGATGATACATTTGTAGAAGGCAATCATGCCGAAACGGAAAATGATTATTTTATTTTTGTCTATTACAGGCAAAATGGCGAACAATATGATAAATTAATAGGTTTCCGCCAATTAAATTCAATAAACGACAGAAATTAATGCAGCTATTTTCAATAGAAACCGGTTATGCCAAATTTGACGGAGGTGCCGTATTTGGTGTAGTACCCAAAGTAATTTGGGAAAATATTTATCCTGCTGATGAGAACAATCTGTGTAATACATCTATCCGTTCACTTTTAGTTGTTGATGAAGACAGAATTATTTTGTTCGATACAGGAATCGGTGATAAGCAGGATGAAAAATTCCTAAGTAATTTTTATCTGAATGGCGATGATACTTTGCTGAAATCCTTGTCGAATGCAGGATTTAAACCCGAAGATATTACTGATATTGTGCTGACACATCTGCATTTCGACCATTGCGGAGGTGCTGCAAAATACAATAGTGACAGAACAGGTTTTGAGCTTACTTTTCCAAATGCCAACATTCATGTTAGCCGGAAACAATGGGATTGGGCAATGCATCCCAATAGCCGCGAAAAAGCTTCCTATCTCAAAGAAAATTTATTACCCTTGCTTAATAGCGGTCACTTATGTTTTATTGATCTTGAAGGAGAATTATTCCCGAATATTAACGTAAATTTTTATTTTGGTCATACTGAAGCTCAGGTAATTCCATATATAAACTTTAATGGGAAAACCATAGTTTTTACTGCTGATTTTATTGCATCAGTGGCGCATATTCCGCTGGCTTATATTCCAAGTTACGATATCCGTCCTTTGATTAGCATGGAGGAAAAAGCAAATTTTTATAAAGAAGCCCTGGAAAATAATTATATCCTCTTTTTTGGCCACGACTTACCTAACGAATGCTGCACCTTGCAAAATACAGAAAAAGGAGTCAGAGTAAAAGATACCTTTAAGTTAGCTGAAATTGTATAAGACAGATTTTATGGTTTTGTATGATTTCACTTTTTATACCATAGAAACTTCTAATTATTTCAAAATATACACTTTAAAAGTAATTTCCTCAAAACAAAATTAACAATAGCTTGTTTAATTTGTACAGTTAGAATTGTAGTTTGTAAACAACTGCAAGTTTTTTTAATTTTATTGCATCAAAAATGCCGCAACTTCACCAATCAGCAAAAAAAGATACTGAAAACATTAATCCTTCAGTAAAAACATTTCCTCAATTATTAAAAGAATTTAAAGAAAGCATGCATCGTGCCTTCCATGAAGATGATAAAATTGATAGTTTTAGCAGTACGAGAGGATTACCTCCTGCCGTATTAAAGGAATTAATGTCGGGAAATCCTTTGGCTCTCCTTATTCCTAAAGAGTTTGGAGGACTTGGAGGTAGCATAAAAGAGAATATTACTTTTATTTCGGCAGCATCCTATGAATCCCTGGCACTTTCGCTGATGCTGGGTATAAATAACGGTTTGTTTATTCAGCCACTTGCAAAGTACGGACAGGATAATGTTAAGCGTAGGGTTTTTACACAGTTTCTGAACAACAGTTGTATGGGAGGCTTAATGATAACAGAACCAAATTTTGGTAGTGATGCTTTAAGTATGCTTACTTCTTTTTATGAAAAAGACGGCTTTTATCATTTAAAGGGAAAAAAACACTGGGCCGGACTTACCGGTATGGCAGATTTTTGGTTGTTGACTGCCAGAAAACGTTCAGAATCAGGCAGTTTAATGCGTGATATTGATATATTTTTATGTGATGTCAATGCACCCAAGCAAAAAATAAAAGTTGAAGAATATTTTGAGAACCTGGGCTTATATCAAATCCCTTACGGCAGAAATAATATTGATGTATATATTCCGGAAGAACAAAGACTTATACCACATACTTCCGGAGTTCAGATGTTACTTGATTTATTGCATAGAAGCAGGTTTCAGTTCCCTGCAATGGGTCTGGGTTTTGTAAAAAGAATTCTTGACGAAGCCATTATTCATGCAAATACCCGTTTAGTGGGTAAAAAGAACTTATTTGATTATGATCAGGTGCAGCATCGTTTATCCCGTTTACAGGCTAATTATACTATTTTATCTGCATTTTGTTTAAAGTCTGCAAAAATAGCCGGAATAGAAAATGATTTATCAGGTTTGGGATTGGAAGCCAATATTACAAAAACGATAACTTCTGATATCATGCATGAAGCCGCTCAATCATTACTTCAATTGGTTGGCGCCAAAGGGTATAAAATAAATCATTTTGCCGGCAGATCATTGGTTGACAGTCGTCCTTTCCAGATTTTCGAAGGTTCTAACGATATTTTATACCATCAAATTGCTGATGCTGTGATAAAACGAATGAAAACAGATAAACAAAAGAAAGTTTCCTTGTTTTTTCAGCACTTTACTCCTCAGGCCCTCGAAAAACTTAAAGATATGCTTAATTTTGAATTAAGTCATCCTTTATCTCAGCGTAAACTGGTCGATTTTGGAAGGGTAGTCAGCAGGGTTCAGGCAATGGAACATGTTATTTCCCTTGGCGAAAAAGGATTCCGTAAAGATTTGATTGAAAATGCGATTATTGTCCTTAAACAGGAAATAGCTGATTTACTGAATACTTTCCATTATCCTAATGATAGCAGGGTAGTCGAAAACTATGGAGAAAACAGTTTGTGGTTTGAACTTTAAGGTTTAATTTTCTATAAAAATCCTAAATCAAGCTTTGCTTCTTCCGACATCATATCCTTATCCCAGGTCGGTTCAAACACGATTTCAACTTCGGCAGCTGAAACACCTTCAATCCCGTTGAGTTTTTCCTTTACTTCAACAGGTAAACTCTCGGCAACCGGGCAATTTGGAGATGTTAGCGTCATAATTACCTTAACGGCAAGATTTTCGCTGATTATTATTTCGTAAATCAAGCCCAGATCAAATATATTTACAGGAATTTCAGGGTCATAAATAGTTTTCAGGACATTTATAACAGCTTCTTCCAACATTAATTGTTTTTCTTTTAGTTCCATGTCATTAGTTATAAGTTATGAATTATGAATTATGAATTTTTTACTTTACAGTTAATATGGTGCTTTTTATAATTTTTAATAGTTCAAAAGCAGTTGATTTCAATTTCAAAAGCAAATGACTTTGTAAGTAATACATTTTCTTTCTTTGCATTCATCATTCATCATTTATCATTCATCGTTTTTGTTTGAAAAACCAGTGCATACAATTTCATTTGCTTTATCATCGACAACAATCCATTGGAGCGTGTAGGAGAAAGGTGGTCTTTTAAGCCAATATAATTAATAAAATCAAGTTTTGCATCAATAATATCCTGTGGTTTCTGATTGGATAAAACACGAATAAGCAATGATGCAATACCTTTAGTTATAACAGCATCACTATCAGCTTTATAAATGATTACACCATCAATAAATTCAGCACTAAGCCATACACGGGACTGACAACCGACAATTAAATTATTGTCAATTTTATTTTTTTCATCAATTTTCGGACATTCTCTTCCCAATTCAATTACATAATTGTATTTATCCATCCAGTCCTCGAAGTTTTCAAACTCTTCTATAATCTGATTTTCAATTTCTTGTATAGTCATTTTAAAATATTATTAATGCATTTATGCAAACATTTCTTTCACCTTCTTTACAGCGCTGATTAAAACATCAATTTCTTCCTTTGTATTATAAAACGCAAAAGAAGCACGGATTGTTCCCGGAATCCCTAAAATATCCATAACAGGCTGGGCACAATGATGTCCTGTTCTAACAGCCACACCAAAGCGGTCAATAATAGTTCCGGCATCGTAAGGGTGAATATTGTCGATTAAAAAAGAAAGAACAGCAGCTTTGTGCTTTGCTGTACCTATAATTTGAATCCCTTCAATTTTCAATAGTTCACTGCTGGCATATTCCAGCAGATCATTCTCGTAAGCTGCAATATTATCCATCCCAATTGAAATAATATATTCCAAAGCAGCTGCCAATCCCAATACGTCTCCAACACTTGGTGTTCCTGCCTCAAATTTGAATGGCAGTTCGTTATATGTTGTTTTTTCAAATGTAACGGTTTGTATCATTTCGCCGCCTCCCTGGTAAGGAGGCATAGCATTCAGCCATTTTTCCTTACCGTATAAAACACCTATTCCCATTGGGGCATAGAGCTTATGTGCCGAAAAACAATAAAAATCACAATCCAGGTCCTGTACATCAACACTGGTGTGGGCAATTCCCTGAGCACCATCTATCAATACAGGAATATCCTTTGCATGTGCTGTTTTAATAATTTCTTTAACAGGATTGATAGTACCCAGGGCATTTGAAACATGGGTAACAGCAATAATTTTAGTTCTTTCAGAGATAAGATTTTCAAAAGCAGCTATATCCAATTCTCCATTTTTATGAAAAGGAATTACTTTTAAAACAGCTTCTTTCTCTTCGCAGATCAATTGCCAGGGAACAATATTAGAATGATGTTCCATTGCAGAAATGAGCACTTCATCACCTTTTTGAATAAACTTTTTACCAAAAGAACTAGCTACCAGATTAATGCTTTCGGTAGTGCCACGCGTAAAAATAATTTCATGTGCATGCGCTGCGTTGATAAATTCCCGTACTGATTCCCGCGCATTTTCATGTGCTACAGTTGCCGTTTGGCTCAGAAAATGTACGCCTCTGTGAATATTACTGTTTTCCTCAGTATAATATTTTACAATTGCATCTATAACACACTGAGGCTTTTGGGTAGTTGCTCCGTTATCAAAATACACCAGGGGTTTACCATATACTTTTTGTTTCAGGATAGGAAAATCAAGTCGTATTTTGTTTATATCTAACATTTTGTTAATTATTATTTCTTTTTTGTCTTACTACTGACTGCTTTTTTAGCACTTGTCTTTTTGGATGTGGTTTTCTTTCCCGGTTTTGCGTTATCCTTCGCTATACCTAAACATTCAGCCAGTGTTAAATCTTTTGCTTCCCTCCCACCCGGAATTTTAAAGTTGTCTTTTCCAACTTTAAGATAAGCACCATATCTTCCGTTAAGCACTTTTACATCAGAATTTTCAGGAAATTCTTTGATGATTCTTTCTGCATTTTTACTTTTCTTACCCTGAATAAATTCAATAGCTTCAGCTAAATTCAATTTTAAAATATCCAGTGATTTTGGAATAGGGAAATTCGTAGTATTATATGTGATATAAGGTCCATATCTCCCGATATTAACAATAACTTCCACTTTTTCATATTCTCCCAGTACTTTTGGAAAATGTTTAGAAATTTCTGCTTTTGCACTATCTGAAATCCGTTTTGCTTTAATTATTTCTATGCATCTTTCCTCACTAACCTCGTATGGATCATCAGTTTTTGTTAAAGAATAAAATTTAGCATCATGACGAACATAGGGGCCAAATCTGCCAATAGAAACTACCATTTCAGCATCTTCAAAAGTTCCGACAGTTCTTGGCAGATTAAATAGTTCAAGTGCCTGCTCAAGGGTAATGGTATCGAGACTTTGTCCTTTTTTTAATCCGGCAAAACTTGGTTTTTCATCTTCCTTGGCTTCTCCAATCTGAGCCATCGCTCCAAAACGCCCGATTCTTACATAAACATTTCTTTTTGTTTTCGGATCTATACCCAATAATCTTTCACCTTTTGCTCTTTCCGATTCAATCATTGTTTTTTCAACATTTTTATGAAACGGAATATAAAAACTTTTAATCATATCATTCCATACAATCTGACCTTCGGCAATTTCGTCAAAATCTTTCTCCACTTTTGCAGTAAAATTATAATCTAATATGGTTTCGAAATGCTGAACTAAAAAACGATTAACTATCGAACCAATATCGGTAGGGAATAATTTATTTTTTTCAAAACCTGTTTTTTCAGATTTTACGATCTCTTTTATGGATTTATTTTTTAAAGTTATTACATCAAATTTTCTGATTACGCCGTCTCTGTCTTCTTTTACAACATATTCGCGCTTCTGAATCGTAGAAATTGTTGGTGCATAAGTTGATGGCCTGCCAATACCTAAATCTTCAAGTTTTTTAACTAAACTGGCTTCAGTATATCTTGGCGGATATTGCGTAAAACTTTGGGTTGCATTACATTCATTCAATGTAAGCTTTTCACCTTTTTTTATTGGAGGTAATATATCTTTTTGATTTTCATCATCTTCGTCATCACTTGATTCTAAATATACCTTTAAAAAACCGTCAAATTTTATCACTTCACCTCTGGCAATAAAATTTTCTTTTCTTTTGTCATTTTCAATCGTAATATTGGTTTTTTCAAGTAAGGCTTCACTCATTTGTGAAGCTATGGTGCGTTTCCAGATTAAATCATATAAGCGTTTTTGCGAAGCATCACCATTTATAGATTGATTATTAAGATAGGTTGGGCGAATAGCTTCGTGTGCTTCCTGAGCACCTTTGGTTTTGGTAGTGTACTTACGGATTTTTACATAATCTTCACCATATAAGTGTTCAATTTCCTTTTTTGCCATTGCTAATGCCATGTTTGAAAGGTTAACAGAATCGGTTCTCATATAGGTTATAAATCCTGATTCGTATAATTGTTGAGCAACCACCATGGTTTTAGCAACAGGAAAACCTAATTTTCTACTGGCTTCCTGTTGTAAAGTAGAAGTAGTGAATGGAGGAGCAGGTGATTTTTTTGCAGGTTTTGTTTCTACATCAGCTACAGTGAAATTTGCATTTATACAATCATTTAAAAACTTTATAGCATCTTGTTTATTATCAAATCGTTGCGAGAGTTCAGCTGATATACTTATGTTTTTATCTGAATTTTTAATATCAAAGATACCGATGACCCTGAAAAAAGAATTGGAAGTAAAATTTCTGATTTCGTCTTCTCTTTCAACAATTAATCTTACTGCAACCGATTGAACACGGCCTGCAGATAATGCAGGTTTCACCTTTTTCCATAGCACCGGTGAAAGCTCATAACCAACCAATCTGTCCAGCACTCTGCGGGCTTGTTGTGCATTTACAAGGTTAATATCAATAGAACGGGGATTTTCAACAGCTTCTAATATGGCTGTTTTAGTAATTTCATGAAAAACAATACGTTTTATTTTGTTTTCTTTTAAATCCAATGCTTCCATCAGATGCCACGAAATAGCCTCTCCCTCACGGTCTTCATCGGATGCAAGCCATACCGTTTCAGCACTTTTAGCAAGTTTTTTCAATTCACTTACAACTTTAACCTTATCGGGAGAAATTTCATATTGTGGTTGAAAATTATGTTCAATATCAATACTGATGGTTTTTTTCGACAAATCTCTGACATGACCAAAACTTGATTTTACAACAAAATCATTTCCTAAAAATTTCTCAATAGTTTTTGCTTTTGCAGGTGACTCAACGATTACAAGATTTTTCGACATAATCTTAATTTAATTAATTTTAAGGGCACAAAATAAAACAATAAAAATTTAATAGCATGAATTATTTTTTTGATTTATGCTTAATCTTTTAAAATTCAGCAATTTTAATTACTTTTGCATCATTCAAAATAAGATATTTAAATAATTGATATTAAAATATTTATAATTATTAATTAACAAAATATTTGAATTTTTGTTTATGTAATTGTTTTTAACAAAAAAGATTTAAAGTGAGTCAAAAGAAAGTTTTTATAGAAACCTATGGTTGCCAGATGAATTTTTCGGACAGTGAAATCGTGGGTTCTATCATGAAATCAATAGATTACCAATTAACAACTGAAATAAAAGAAGCAAATGTTATTTTTCTGAATACCTGCTCAATTCGCGATAATGCTGAACAAAGAGTTAACAGAAGATTAAGAGAATTAAGATCATATAAAAAAAATAATCCTGATTTAAAGATTGGCTTATTAGGATGCATGGCTGAACGTTTGAAAGAACAGATTTTTAATGAAGAAGCTGTGGATTTGATTGTTGGTCCTGATGCTTATAGGGATTTGCCAAATCTCTTAAATACTGTTGATTCCGGACAAAAAGCTGCCAATGTTATACTTTCTGAAGAAGAAACTTATGCAGAAATAGAACCTGTAAGATTAGACAACAATGGTATTTCCGCATTTATTTCAATTATGCGGGGTTGCGAAAATTTTTGCACCTATTGCGTTGTGCCCTATACAAGAGGGAAAGAACGCAGCAGAAGTCCCGAAACAATTATTAATGAAGCAAAAGATCTTTTTCAGAAAGGCTATCGCGAAATTACCCTGCTTGGTCAGAATGTAAACTCTTACCAGTGGGAAGACGACAAATCCTTTAATTTTACCAAATTGCTGGAAAGTATAGCTTTAATTAATCCTTTATTGAGGGTTCGTTTTGCTACTTCCCATCCAAAGGATATTTCAGATGAGTTATTACATATTATTGCAAAATATGAAAATATCTGTAAAGCGATACATTTGCCTGTACAATCCGGCAGCAGCGAAGTACTTAAGAAAATGAACAGGAAATATACCCGCGAATGGTACATGAACAGAATAGAAGCAATTAAAACCATTATTCCTGACTGTGCAGTTTCTACTGATATAATTGCCGGTTTTTGTGGCGAAACTGATGAAAATCATCAGGATACACTTAGCTTAATGCAAATGGTTGGGTTTGATTATGCATTTATGTTTAAATACTCAGAAAGACCGGATACTGTGGCTGCTAAAAGATTTAAAGATGATGTTCCTGATCATATTAAAAGCAAAAGGCTGGAAGAAATAATTGAGTTACAAAAGCATTTATCTTTGGCAAGTAATAAAAATGATATTGGAAAAACATTTAAAGTTCTGGCGGACAGTATTTCAAAAAGATCAAAACTTAAACTTTCGGGAAGAAACAGTCAGAATAAAGTGGTTGTTTTTCCAAAAGAAGATTATAATATTGCTGATTATGTAAATATTAAAATAACAGACTGTACTTCAGCTACATTAATCGGAGAAGCAGTTTTAATCTCTTAAATTTAAAGTAATTCAATACTAATTTTCTTTAAAAAAGATGAATTCTTTTAGTGATTGAATGAAGTAATACATAAGATTATAGCTGATTATAAGTAAAAAAATATTACTTTTGCAGTCAATTTGTTAAAATTGAACCTATAATGAATTATTAAATCATACTAGTATGAAAGAAAGAAATAGCAGCAAGAAAAATTTAAGCTTTATCGTCATTATTTCGATAATGATTATTTTCTCATCTTGTACATCTCAGAAAAAACTGATTTATTTACAGGAAAAAGCAAATAATCTGAATAATGAATATGCAAATAAAGGCCTTGATTACCGGTTAAGACCCAATGATATGCTTTTTGTAAAAGTCAGCAGTATTAATCCTGATAAGTCAGATTTCTTTAATACAGAAACCAATGCTTCCAACTCGTATCAATTTCAAAATGAGTTAGGTATTTATTTGAATAGTTTTACTATCAGTGATTCCGGAACTGTAAATTTCCCATTGGTAGGCAATGTTTATGTTAAAAATCTTACGGTTTCAGATGCTCAAAAGGAAATACAAAAAACTATTTCAAAATTTATTAAAGATGCTTCAGTTACAGTAAAGTTAGCAAACTATAGGGTTAGCATCTTGGGCGATGTTAAAATGCCGGGTGTTTACTATTTTTATCAGGATAAAGTAAATATTTTAGAAGCCATTGCAAAAGCAGGAGATTTAACAGTTTATGGCAATCGTGCCAGAGTAATGCTTATCCGGAAAACAGAAAAAGGCGATAAAGTAAGTTTGATTAATTTAACGGACAGAGATTTACTTTTAAAGGAAGAATATCATATTTTACCAAATGATATTATATATATTGAACCTAATAAAACAGCAAAATCTATGGGATTTGAAACTTTCCCCTGGGCAGTTGTACTTTCTACTGTTTCAACTATTGTTACAATTTATGCATTACTTAAAAAATAATTATTATTTCTAAATTTAAAAAATTATTAAAGTGGATCAAAATCAGATAAATAATAATTTACAGCAACAAACAGAACACGAAGATAAAGTTGATATAATGTTAATCCTTTTCAAGGTGTTATCAAATTGGCATTATTTTGCAATATCAATTGTTTTAACTTTATTATTGGCATTTGTTTTTAATAAATATTCAATACCTGTTTATGAAGTTAAATCAACAGTGTTGATAAAAGATGATAAAAAAGGCGGTGGCGGAAATGATTTAATGAAAGGATTAATGCTGTTTGGCTCTCAAAAAAATGTTCAGAATGAAATAGGTGTTTTACAATCCTATACACTTACAAATAAAGCTGTTAAACAACTTAATTTTCATGTTTCATATTTTGAAGAAGCCAGTTTTAAAACAGTTGAAATTTATAAAGAAAATCCTTTTGAAGTAATTATTGATACTGCTTATAATCAGTTGGTCGGTGTACAAATGTCATTGAAAATTCTCTCAAACGAGAAATTCGAAATAGAGATTCCTGAACAAAACGATGCAACTTTATTTAATTTCAGAGAAGAAAAAGCTTTAGAAGAAAAAGTTAATATTCGCAAAGTTAAAAAAACATTATATTTTGGGGAAACTTATAAAGATGATTATTTAAATTTTAAAGTGCTTTTAACGCCCAAATATAAAGGGAATGTTAATAATGGTAAAAATTATATGTTTTCTATTAATGACATTAACCAATTAACAGCTCAGTTTCTTGATTTAAAAATTGAACCTATAAATAAAGAAGCAACGGTATTAGCAATCTCCTTTAAAAACAGAAACAAACAGAAAGCAATTGATTTTATTAATGCACTTACAACTGCTTATATCAATAGTGATTTAGAAGAAAAAAACCAGACAGCCTCAAATACCATTGGGTTTATTGATATGCAACTTTCAGGTATTACTGATTCATTGCATGTTGTTGAAAATCAATTGCAGGATTTCAGAACAACCAATAAAATAATGAATATTACGGATGAATCCAAGATTATTTTAGATAAATTATCACTATTAGACAACCAAAAAGCAATGCAATCCTTAAAAGCTAAGTATTATCAAAGTCTTATGGATTACATTAACAGCAATAGTGTTACCGTTGCCCCATCCACAATGGGAATTGATGATCCTTTGTTAGGTAAATTAGTGGAAGAATTAATAAAAACTACTGCAGAAAAAGAAAAGACAAATTTATCATCTTATCCAACCAATAAAGATATGGTTGCATTAGATATTAAAATAAACAATCTTAAAAAATCATTGGCAGAGAATATTAAAAATATTGTCAACATGTCCAATATCAGCATCAGAGAGATAGATAAAAGAACTGATCTGGTAAATACTGAATTAAATAAATTGCCTGCCACTGAAAGAAGAATGATTAATATTCAAAGAAAATTTAAAGTTAACGACGAAATTTATACGTATTTATTACAAAAAAGAGCAGAATCTGCCATCTCAAAAGCTTCAAATATTCCTGATAATAAAATCATAGATAAAGCCAGAAATGCTGAGAAAGTTTATCCAAAAACTTCATTTAACTATGTTATTGCTTTTATTTTAGGAATACTCATTCCTTTAATTTATTTATTTGTTAAAGACTTTTTAAATAATACTATTATCGAAAAATCGGATATTGAGAAGATTACATCTTTTCCAATTATCGGACATACGCTTCACAATGATAAAGATAGTACTACGGTTGTTCTTGATTCTCCAAAATCTTCAATTGCTGAATCGTTCAGAGCTGTAAGAACTAATTTGCAGTTTATTGCAAAAGGTGCCGAAAAGCAAACAATAATGATTACATCAACTATGGTAAGTGAAGGAAAAACCTTTGTTGCTATTAATCTGGCATCTATTTTTGCTTTGTATGGTAAGAGAGTTCTGCTTATGGGTTTTGACTTGCGTAAACCAAAAATTTATCAGGATTTTTCACTTACCAATACCGAAGGTATAAGTTCATATTTAATAGGAAAAAGCACTTTAGAAAATATCATTCAAAAATCTTATGTGCCTAATCTTGATATTATTATGGCCGGTCCGATTCCACCCAATCCTACTGAACTTATTGCTTCTGAAAAAAATGATGAACTATTCGCAAAGCTAAAAGAAATGTATGATTATATAATTATTGATACACCTCCGGTTGGATTAATTACAGATGCTTATTTACTGATGAAATATTCTGACGCCAATGTCTTTGTTACACGACAGAACTTTACAAACAAAAAAGTTTTTGCATCAATCATTAATGATATTCAAAAGCGTAATGTTGGTAAATTTAATATTCTGGTAAATGATATTCGTATGGATTTAAGCTCAACAAGTTACGGTTATGGTTCCGGCTACGGTTATGGCTATGGTTATGGTTCCGGCTATGGTTATGGCTATGGTTATGGTTATTATTCAGATGACAATAAAAAAGTACAAAAGAAATCATTACTTAAAAGATTAAAGAAGTTTTAGTTTAAATTAAAAAATATTTATAAAAGTCTTATACTTCAGCGAAGTATGAGACTTTTTTATATCAGGAATAATGCAGATAAAACACTATACGATACCTATTTTTATACCGGAACTTGCATGTCCGAACAGATGTATATATTGTGACCAAAGCAAAATTTCCGGTATGAAAAAAATACCTTCCATTAATGATGTCAGGCAAACTATTGAAAACCATCTTTCTACAATAGTAAAAGAAAATGCTGAAGTTGAAATCGGCTTTTTTGGCGGAAGCTTTACCGGAATACCAATTGATGAACAAAAGAAGTATTTACAAAGTGTTCAAATATATATAAAACAAGGATCTGTAAATTCTGTTCGTTTATCAACCAGACCTGATTATATTGACATTAATAAACTCAAATTATTAAAAGATTATCATGTAAAAACAATTGAATTGGGCGCTCAATCCCTTGATGATGAGGTGCTTCAACTTTCTGAAAGAGGGCATAGTGTGGATGATGTTAAAAGAGCAGCTCAACTGATTATTGAAAATGGATTTGATTTAGGTTTGCAGATGATGATAGGTTTACCCGGAGATACCCTTGAAAAGACAATACAAACTGCTAAAAAAATTGTAGAATTTGGTGCAACAAATACAAGAATTTATCCGACCATTGTTATTAAAGGTACAAAACTTGAAACACTTTATCTGGAAAATAAATACAAAGCATTAAGTTTATCTGAAAGTATAATTGCAATAAAAAGTATAATTCCTATATTTGAAAATGCAAAGATCAGAATTATAAGAATAGGCTTACATCCTTCTGAAGATCTGCAAAGTGATGCCTATATCGCGGGTCCTTTAAACCCGTCAATCAGAGAATTGGTTGAAACTGAACTCTGGAAAGACCAATTGATTGTGTATGCTAAAAATCCGGATAAAAACAAAAATATTACAATATTTGTTGCTCCCAAAATGTTTAATTTTGCTATAGGATATCATGCTTTTAATAAAATAATGCTGGAAAAAAGCTATAAAAATGTAAAATTTATGAGAGACTGCAATTTAAACGAAAGAGATTTTTATGCACATATTAATTGACCCGGGAATTCCTGATGCAGCAAAAAATAAACTGGCATTATATGGTCAGGTAATTGAATTAGAAAAAAATACTGTTACATATAATGCTATTTCTTCTCACCCAGATATTTTCTGTTGTCAAACACCTGATAATTTGATTGTTGCACCTAATACAACTTCAAATTTAATTGAAATATTTAAAGCAAATAATATTAGATTTATTATTGGAAATCAGAATGTTGGATTAAAATATCCGGATACTACTTTTTATAATGCTGTTATAACAAAAGAATTTCTTATCCATAATACAAAATATACGGATGAAATTATAAAAAATAACTGTAATACCAAGACGCAAATTACAGTAAAACAGTCTTATACAAGGTGTAATTTGCTTCCTTTAGGAGAACATCATTTTATAACTTCTGATGAAGGAATTTATAAAACATTGAATTTAGTTTCAGGAATATCAATCTTGTATGTAAATCCCGAAAACATAATATTACCAGATTTTAAAAACGGCTTTTTTGGAGGTTGTTGCGGAATTTATCAAAATAAATTGTTTATAATAGGAAATCTCAGTTATATCAATGAAAGCAAAAACATCAGATCATTTATTGAAAACGCTGGATTTCAAATAATTGAACTTTATGACGGACCATTGTTTGATGGCGGAAGTCTGTTGTTTATCGAAAAGTCAAAGCAATTAATCACATAGTTGTGAATTATTTATTAATTTTACAGCAATAAATCAGAAGTTAGATGAAAAAACTATTTGTTTTAACACTAAGCATATTTGTAATATCAGTATTTTCAGTAGTTACTGTAATTGCTCAAAACAATAATTCCGGCAATGATAATATTGGAAAAATTATTGCAAACAAAACCGAATTTCATTTTAAATTTTCCATCACTTCAAAAGAAGAAATAAGTAAATTAACAACTATTATTTCAATAGATAAGGTTGTTGGGAATCAAGTCTATGCTTATGCCAACCAGGCTGAATTTGCAAAGTTTCTGCAACTCAATTACAATTTTCAGCTTATTAATTCTGATATCAATGTTGATAATATTAAAATGCTTGATAATTTGAATTCAAAACAGATTGATGCTTGGGATGCATATCCTACCTATACTACTTACGATAGTCTGATGACAAGATTTCAGTTAAACTATCCAAATTTATGCAGAACATTTAGCATAAAAACTTTAACAAGTGGAAGAAAATTACTTTTTGTAAAGATATCTGATAATCCGGATGTAACTGAAAATGAGCCTAAAATTCTTTATACGTCATCTATTCATGGAAATGAACTTTCAGGTTATGTTTTAATGCTTCATCTCATTGATTATTTATTAAGTAATTATGGTAGCAATAGCCGGATTACCAATATTGTTAACAATACAGAAATCTGGATTTGTCCTTTAGCAAATCCTGATGGTGCATTTAAAGGTGGAAATTCCTCAATAGCAATGGCTCAGCGCTACAATGGCAATAATATTGATTTAAACAGAAATTATCCTGATCCACAGGCCGGACAGCATCCTGATGGAAATGCATGGCAACCGGAAACAATGGCTTTTATGGCATTGGCAGATAGCATACAATTTACGATGTCAGCCAATTTTCATGATGGCTCTGAACTGTTTAATTATCCCTGGGATACCTGGGCAAAGGGGCATGCTGACAGTACATGGTGGAATTATGTAGGCCGTGAATTTGCAGATACCATTCATCTGTATAGTCCTTCAACTTATTTTAATGATATGGGAAATGGTGTTACTAACGGTTATGCATGGTATACAATAACCGGTGGCAGACAGGATTACATGAATTATTATAAACATTGCAGGGAAGTTACAATTGAATTAACTTCCGGTCAACCACCTGCAGCTTCTACATTACCAACTTACTGGAATTATTGTTATCATTCTTTCCTGAATTATATAGAACAGGGTATGTATGGAATTAAAGGTATTGTGACTGACAGTGTTACCGGTAATCCTTTGAAAGCTAAAATATTTATTCAGGGGCATGATATGGATAGTTCTCATGTTTATTCAGTCTTACCTTTAGGAAGCTATTTCCGACCGATTTATACCGGAAATTATAATGTTACATACTCATCATCCGGTTATTATTCCAAAACAATTAATGTTGCAGTTTCTAATAAATCATCACTTACAAAAGATGTTAAGCTGGTTCCGCTTTATGTTAATATTCAGGATATTGAAGATAATAATCTGATCTCCTTATTTCCCAATCCAGCTCAAAATACTGTAATTGTTAGTTTTAATAAAAATACAGTTGAAAATTCAACTTTGGAGTTAATTGATGTATGTGGAAAATGTATTTATAGAAATACTATCACTTCCAAAAATAATATACAAACAATTGATCTCAGCGGATTTGCAAAAGGGATTTATTTTGTTAAACTTCAAAAAAATAATCAATTGCTATCTGTTAAAAAATTAATCATCAATTAATTGCATTTTTAATTTAAAATAGTTCTAAATTATTTGCATAATTGTGTAATAGTCATTATATTTGCACAAATAATCCGGTGGTTTATGATGTTCACTTATTTCATCTGCACTTAGTATTTTGTTTTAAAAATCTGTCATGACTTTAAATGATTTAAAACAAGGAGAATCTGGCATTATCACTAAAGTGAAGGGAAGAGGTGCATTCCGAAACAGAATCACCGAGATGGGATTTGTAAAAGGCAGAAAAGTTGAAGTTGTAAAATCTGCACCATTAAAAGATCCTGTAGAATATAAGATAATGGGCTATGCTATATCCCTCAGGCGTAGCGAAGCATCGCTCATTGAAATGATAACTGAATCTGATACCGCATCATTTCATTCCTTACATCATTATGAAGGTGTTACCAATGATGATATTTTAAAAACATCAGCAAAAGAAAAAGGGAACACTATTGATATAGCGCTGGTTGGTAATCCTAATTCCGGGAAAACCTCACTTTTTAATTTTGCATCCAATTCCAAAGAACATGTTGGTAACTATAGTGGTGTTACAATCGATGCAAAATCAGCAGATTTTAAATTTAATGATTACCATTTTAACCTGACAGATTTGCCGGGGACCTATTCTATTTCTGCCTATACACCTGAAGAACTTTATGTTAGAAAGTTTATTTTCGACGAAAGACCTGATGTTGTAATTAATGTAATTGATGCATCAAATCTTGAACGTAATTTATTCCTTTCTACTCAGTTGATAGATATGGATATCAAGGTAGTTATTGCATTGAATATGTTTGATGAACTTGAGGAAACGGGTAATGAATTTGATTATATACATTTAGGTAAAATGATTGGTATTCCAATGATACCTACTGTTGGATCTAAAGGTAAAGGTGTAAAAGAATTGTTCAATAAAGTTATTGAAGTTTATGAAGATAAAGAACCTACAGTCAGGCACATACATATTAATTATGGTGCAAATGTAGAGGATTCAATTAAAAATATTCAGGAAGAAATTAAAAAGAATAAATCCTTAACCGATAAAATTTCATCCCGCTTTTTAGCGATAAAATTATTGGAAAAGGATGAATGGGCAAACAATGTTATAGTAAACTGGGATAATTATTTTGCTATGGCTGATGTACTTAAAAAAGAAACCACCCGTCTGGAAAACTTATACAGCGAAGATTCTGAGACATTGGTGGCTGATGCCCGTTACGGATTTATTGCTGGTGCACTTAAAGAAACATTTCATTTCAAAACTACTATTACTGATGTTCCCACCACAACAAAAAAGATAGATGATGTTCTGACACATAGAATATGGGGTTACCCGATATTTCTTTTCTTTTTATGGGTTATGTTTCAATCTACGTTTAAATTGGGTGAGTATCCTGTAAGGTGGATTGAAGATCTGGTTAAATTAACAGGAAGTTCTTTTCAGAAATGGATGCCTGATGGCATGTTAAAGGATTTACTGATTAATGGCATGGTACATGGAGTAGGAGGAGTAATTGTTTTTTTACCCAATATCCTGATTTTATTCTTGTTTATATCGGTAATGGAAGATACCGGTTATATGGCACGAGCAGCTTTTATTATGGATAAACTGATGCATAAAATCGGACTGCATGGCAAGTCATTTATTCCATTAATTATGGGATTCGGATGTAATGTTCCTGCCATAATGTCAACACGGACACTAGAAAATAAAAGCGATCGTATTTTAACGATACTTATTAATCCGTTTATGTCATGCAGCGCACGCTTACCGGTATATATCCTTATTACCAGCGCAATATTTGCAGAATACGCAGGAACTGTATTATTTTCGATTTATATGATCGGAATCTTACTCGCCATTCTTGTTGCCATTATTTTCAGCAAATTTGTTTTTAAATCAAAAGATGTTCCTTTTGTTATGGAACTTCCACCCTACAGGATACCAACCTTAAGGGCCACTTATAAACATGTATGGCATAAAAGTGGTCAATATCTAAAAAAAATGGGTGGTGTTATTTTATTTGCTTCTATTATTATCTGGGCTTTAGGTTATTTCCCGCGTAAAACCGATAAGGAAGAAATGTATAGTTTAAAAATAAAAAAGCTAGAGCAAACCTATGCTGCTTCAGTTGCTACATCCTTATCCAAAGACACAGCTGATTTAAATAAACAAAAAGATCTTGAAATTAATAAGCTGGTACTTGAAGAGGAGTCATACCGTCAGGAAAATTCTTTTATTGGGAAAATAGGTCATTTTGTGGAACCGGTAATGCGTCCTTTGGGTTTTGACTGGAAAATGAGTGTTAGCTTATTAGCCGGAGTAGCTGCAAAAGAAATTGTAGTAAGTACCATGGGCGTTATATATCAGGCAGATGATAAAGCAGATGAACATTCTACAGCATTGATAAGTAAACTTAAAAACGAAACATATAAAACGGGCAAAAATAAAGATAAAAATGTATTTTCACCTTTGGTGGGATTTTCATTTTTACTGTTTGTATTGATTTATTTTCCTTGTGTAGCAGTGTTTGCTGCCGTAAAAAAAGAAGCCGGAGGGATTAAATGGGCTTTATTTTTGGCTTTTTATACAACAGTTTTAGCTTGGTTTATTTCTTTTTTGGTTTTTCAGATTGGTAGTATTTTCTTAAAATAATTAATGCTATGATATTGGTTACCGGTGGTACAGGTTTTTTGGGTGCACATTTACTATTTGAATTGCTTAATAATAATGAAAATGTAAGAGCTATAAAACGGGAAAGCAGTAATTTGAAACTTATTGAAAAGATATTCTCTTATTATACGCCTGATTATAAGCAATATTTATCAAGAGTTGAATGGATATGCGCTGATGTTAACGACTATGTATCTTTAGATAATGCCATGCAGAATATCACTAAAGTTTATCATTGTGCAGCAGTTGTTTCCTTTGATCCAAGTTATAAAGACCTGATGTTCAGAACAAATGTTGAAGGAACAGCCAATATTGTAAATCTGGCTTTAAAACATAAAATTGAAAAACTCTGTTATGTCAGTTCTATTGCAGCAATTGGCAGATCAGAAAGCGGAGCATTAATTACCGAAGAAACAGCATGGAAAAATTCAGAAAAGAATTCAAACTATTCAAAGAGTAAAAATGCAGCAGAAAGAGAAATATGGCGTGGTATTGAAGAAGGTTTGAATGCAGTAATCGTAAATCCTTCTGTAATTTTAGGTCCCGGAGAATGGGAGCAAGGCAGTTCAAAGATTTTTCAAACCATGTGGAAAGGGAACAGTTTTTATACCGAAGGTGTGAATGGATACGTTGATGTAAAAGATGTTGCCAGGGTAATGTATAAATTAATGAACAGCAATATTGTAAACCAGCGATATATTGTTTCAACAGAAAATTTAAGTTATAAGGATATTTTTACCAAAATAATGCTGGCATTTAATAAAAAACCACCTCAAAATAATGCCGGAATTTTGTTGTTGAACTTAGCCTGGAGATATGAAAAACTGAAGAGTTTGCTGTTTAATACCCAACCGTTAATTACTAAAGAAACGGTAAATACGTCTCAGAATAAATATTTTTATTCAGCTGAGAAACTGAAACAGGTCTTATCTTTTGAATTTATTTCAATTGATAAAAGTATTAAAGATACTTGTGAGTTGTATGTAAGGGATTATAAAACGCTGAATGAGTAATGTTTATTATGGGTTTTTTCTTGAAAGAAAAACAGTACCTGTTCTGAATTTGCTTATTCCGGTCCAAGATTTATATTGTACAATATAATAATAATATCCCGTATCACAATTTGCTGTATCATTTCTTTTACCCAACCAGGCTATGTTTTTGTCAAATTTAATAAAAACTATTCTATGCCCTGTATCATAAACTTTTGCAGAAAAAGCACTATTGTCAATTAAATTCAATGTATCCTGAACTTTCCATTCATGAAGGTATCCTTCTCTGTCAGGCGAAAAGAAATTAGGAATAATTATATTATTATCATTATTAATAGGATCTTCTGTCTTACTGCAGGCAAATATCGTTAGTGCTACAAAAGCGATAAATAATAAAGTTTTAAACTTTTCCATTCTGTGTAGAAATTTATGTTCTATTGAAAATCAAAATTAAACAATTTTTTTACAAAATATACATTGCTTTCATAATTTTTATTTCAGTAATTTTATGCTCAAATAAAAAGGATTTAAAAATAAGCATTATATGTCAAAATTATATTTAGTACCAACACCCATAGGTAATCTGGAAGATATTACGTTACGTGCATTAAAAGTACTCAACGAAGTAAATTTTATTCTGGCAGAAGATACTAGAAAAACAACTATTTTACTTAAACATTATAATATACAAACCCGTATGATTGCTTTTCATCAGTTTAATGAACATAAATCATTGGGAAGCATTGTCAATCGTTTACAGTCCGGTGAAATAATGGCTTTAGTTACAGATGCAGGTACTCCAGGCATTTCTGATCCCGGATTTTTAATTGTCCGGGAATGCCTTAAACATCAGATTGATGTTGAATGTTTACCCGGAGCAACAGCATTTGTTCCTGCTTTGGTAAATTCCGGTTTGCCCTGCGATAAATTTTTATTTGAAGGCTTTCTTCCGGTAAAAAAAGGGCGTCAAACCAGACTGAAAACTTTATCAGAAATTGAAACCAGCATAGTTTTTTATGAATCACCTCATCGATTACTTAAAACCCTCGAACAATTTATTGAAATATTTGGAGGCGAACGTTTGGTTAGTGTTTCGCGCGAGCTGACAAAAATATACGAGGAAAATCAAAGAGGAACATTAACAGAGGTTTACAATTATTTTAAAGAAAAAGTTATAAAAGGAGAGATTGTAATAATAGTTGAAGGGAAACGGTCTTAAACCATTTCCCTTCATTATAAATAAAAATAAATCTTAAAACCTTATAATTTATAAGTTATTCCATATTTCCCTTGAGAAAATCTATTCCCGCCACCAAATTCAATATTTAAACCGAATTTTTTAGAAAAATAATATCTTCCGCCAATTTGAGCTCCTATACCCAAGCCTGAACTACCGGATCCTCCATATCCACTTGAACTGCTATAACTTACAAACCCAATATTTAAACCGGCATAAAAATCCCAGGATGATGGAATATTTAAAATTCTGTTGAAGTGATAATTAGCATTTCCAAGAATACCAATTACGGTATGGGAGTATTTTATTGAATAAAAATCTTCGCTAAATGAGCGATAAGATAATTCAGCCCCTAATGAAATATCAGGATGAACTCCATAGTCAAACCCTACATAAATAGGTAACCCCCAATTTGAGAAGCCAATGCCGGCATTAATTTGAGTTTGACCTTTATTAACGTTCCCTTGTGCAAAAATTCCGGATGTTAAAAATAAAAATCCAAAAATTAAAAATACTTTTTTCATGTGTAAATCAGATTTTAATATGTTTACTAATTAACAATTTGAATTGAAATTAGTTGTAAATTATAAACTTTATTTATTAAGTTCAACAAAGTATTTATAAAAATATGGTATGGTTTCTATGCCTTTATAGAAATTAAATAATGGATAATTCTCATTGGGTGAATGGATTGCATCCGATTCTAATCCAAATCCCATCAAAATTGATTTAATTCCCAGTATTTTTTCAAAATCAGCGATAACAGGAATACTTCCTCCACTCCGGGTAGGTACAGGTTTTTTTCCGAATGTTTCAGTATAAGCTTTTTCTGCTGCTTTATATGCCGGCATAGTAATAGGTGAAACATAAGCTTGTCCTCCATGTAAAGCAGTAACTTTTACTTTTACAAATTCAGGTGCAATAGCTTTAAAATGTTTTTCAAACAACTCACTTATTTTTTCATTGTTCTGATTGGGAACCAGACGCATAGAAATTTTAGCAGTTGCTTTTGAAGGAAGAACTGTTTTTGCACCTTCACCGGTATAACCACTCCATATACCATTGATATCCAGCGTTGGTCTTATTCCTGTTCTTTCAGTAGTGCTAAAACCTTTTTCTCCCCATTCGCTGTTAATATCCAGCGCTTTTTTATAATTATCCAGATTAAAAGGTGCCTTTGCCATTTCATTTCTTTCTTCCATGCTGATTTCCATCACATCATCATAAAACCCTGGGATAGTGATATGATTGTTTTCATCATGTAATGAAGCTATCATTTTAGCCAGAATATTTGCAGGATTAGCAACAGCACCTCCAAAAATTCCGGAATGCAAATCCCTGTTCGGACCTGTAACTTCAACTTCCATATAGCTTAAACCTCTAAGTCCTGTGGTAATTGAAGGAATATCCTGTGCTATCATACCTGTATCCGACACAAGAATTATATCAGCTTTCAGCATTTCTTTATGTTGTTCGCAGAATGCAGGAAGACTGGGAGATCCGATTTCTTCTTCACCTTCTATCATAAACTTTACATTACATGGCAAAGTATTTGTTTTAACCATGAGTTCAAATGCTTTGGCATGCATAAAAGATTGTCCTTTATCATCATCAGCGCCACGTGCAACTATTTTTCCGTCAACTATCTGGGGATCAAATGGTGGCGAATTCCACAATTCAATAGGGTCAACTGGCATAACATCGTAATGTGCATAAACCAATACGGTTGGCAGATTTTTATCAATAATTTTTTCACCATATACAACAGGGTTGCCTTCAGTAGCTATTATTTCAGCTTTATCAGCTCCGGCATTCAGTAAGCTTAATTTCCAGTATTCTGCAGCTTTAAGCATATCAGCTTTATTTTCAGATAAGGAACTGATAGATGGAATTCTGATTAATGCAAATAATTCTTCCAGAAACCGCTCTTTATTTTCACTAATGTATTGATTGATATGATTCATCGTTTTTATAATTTAATAATTTTGTGATGGTAAAAGTATGAAAATTAATTAAAAAACTTTACTTTTCCTTAAAATATCAGGCAACCTTTTGAAATTGAGGCTTGTCTTTAAAGTACATTTTTCGTCTTATCGGAAAAAAAAGATATGAGCTTTAAAAAAATACTTTTTATATGTAGTTTAATACTTTTTAATGCTCAGATACAGGCTCAGTTAACAACTTTATCTGCATCAGGAATGACTCCTCAGCTTTTAGTGCAAAACAATTTGGTTGGTACTGGTGTAACTGTATCCAATGTTAAATTTAATGGATCTTTATCCACTATTAGTTGTAATGCAATTGGAACCTTTAGTACATCAGGCCCAACCAATTTAGGTTTAACTCATGGTTTAATAATGTGTTCAGGTCATGTAAGTGTTGCACAGGGACCTAATAATGCACAGGGAATGTCTGCTATTTCCGGATGTACAACTATAGCTGATCCTCAATTGCAGGCAATAGCAACCGGAACAATTTATGATTGTGCAACATTGGAATTTGATTTTATTCCTCTTTCTGATACCATAAAATTCAGATATGTATTTGCCTCTGAAGAGTATCCCGAATTTGTAAATCAATCAGTAAATGATGTATTCGGGTTTTTTATTACAGGAATGAATCCTACCGGCCCTAATTATGTAAATAAAAATATCGCATTAATACCGGGAACAAATACTGTTGTTTGTATAAATAATGTAAATAACGGATATTTTCCCGGTTGCCCTACCAATCAAACAACCGGTATTTGTACAAATTGTAATTATTATGTTAATAATTGCGGAGGTACTGCAATACAATATGATGGCTTTACAACTGTCCTTACAGCATGGGCTTTGGTTATTCCCTGTACTTCATATCATTTAAAAATGGCAATTGCTGATGTTCAGGATCCGGTTTGGGATTCTGGTGTTTTTTTCGAAGCCAACAGTTTTAGCAGCCCATTGATAGCTGTTGATACTACCTTTTCATTGCCAACAGCTTCTACACATGATGCAATAGAAGGTTGCAATAATATTATTTTAACTTTTAAATTACCTTATCCTGCCCCTTATCCTAAAAATATTCAGATTAAATCTGTAAGTGGTACTGCTACTAATGGTGTTGATTATCCATTGTTACCCAATATGTTGATAATACCAACAGGTTCTGATTCTGTTCAGTTGGTTATTGCTCCAATCTGGGATCATATTCCTGAACCTACCGAAACTATAGTAATAGTTTATCAGGAAATAAATTCCTGTTATCCTGATACCCTCAGATTTAATATCCTCAATTACGATTCGCTGACTGCAGTGGCTTATGGTGATACTACCTTATGTTATAATACCACACCACTTTCTGTTGTTGCTCAACATGGTATTACACCCTATCAATATAACTGGAGTAATGGTGCGGGAAATACAGCCATTGTTAATCCTACATTTAATGCCACTACACAGTATAATATAACTGTAAAAGATGCTTGTCTAAAGACCGTAAAAGATTCGGTTTTAGTTACCGTGTTCTGTGATTTTGCCCGAGCAGGACCTGATACTACAATTTGTTTAGGTGGTTCAGCAAACTTACATGCGTCAATTGATACCAATGTTCATCATATTATCGGGACTC
>JAPLDQ010000048.1 GCA_026391675.1 Bacteroidota bacterium | reverse complement strand
TCATTAGTGTCCACTTAAATCAAACTGATTGACAGTTGATTATAATTCAGTTCTTTGACATCTTTGTAATCTATATTTGTAAACAGCTCTTTTACAGGAGTTTTGTCAAGCAGAGATATACCTAACACCTGTAATATTTCGTAGATTGAACGGTCAATTCTGAGATCAAATCCCACAATTGCTACTAAACAATACGCAATAATTGCTGAATAAATTTGTATTCGAACAGCATTTTCTGAAGTCCCCCAAAAGGATTTTATCTTTAAATGTTGTTTTATCCATTTGAAGAATAACTCTACTTGCCAACGGTTTTTATAAAGTAATGCTATTTGCTCAGCAGTTAATTCCATGTTATTGGTTAAAAATACAAAAGTACGCTTGGTTTCTTGATCATAGAACTTAACTTTACGCAGTTTTTCTGGATATTGTTTTGATACATAAAACCCGGTCAATTTTCCAATCTGGTCACTTCTAACACCTGTTGTTTTAACTACCTTATTGGAATACATTCTCTCAAATTTAAGATTTGTTTTAGCTCGTATCACAAAATAAGCTGAATGATTAGTAATCTTATAGAGTCTTGTAAAATCAACATAACCACGATCAAAAATGTAATATGCTCCACTTTCATAAGGTATTACATCCATTGCGTTCATGTCGTTTACCGATGCAGTCGTAATATGAATGAATGCAGGTATTTGTGTGGTAATATCATAAAGCGTATGAATTTTTATACCTCCTTTTGCTTTACGAAATTTGGCCCACCAAAATACACTTAAACATAAGTCGATAGTGGAAGAATCAAAAGCGTAGACTTTACCTTTAATCTCAAAATTGTCATTTGCTCGTTTTTGTCGAGCAATATCAATAAGATAATAAGCAAACTCTTCAAAAATCTTACTGTTTCGATTTTCATTTGCCTTGGCAAAGTTACTTCTGGTTACACTTTTACCAAATCCAAGATGATATGTTTTTCGACTATGAGCCTCAATGGCTACAATCAAATCACGAAGACTATCTCGATTTGTAAGCTGACCAAAAATCATTGAAAGCAACTGATTCCAACATGTAAAGTGCCTAACGTATTTGTTACCTAAATACTTTGCAACAATACTATCAAACACTCGTTGGGGAAGAAATTCTATCAGTTGTGCGAAAACATATTTGCCGTTGTTCATGGTAATAAAAATTAATTACCTAAACTTAAGCATTTCAAATCGTCACGCAGCTAAAAAGCTCTAAAATTATAGATAAACAAGGATTTCAAAGAACGTTATTTAATTTATAGTGGACACTAGTGTTAATTTGATATTTCTTAATGGCATAATGCATGAATCCTGTTGAAATCTAGTTCCTCCCCTTTTAGGGGAGGTTAGGAGGGGTCATTCTAAAATAATCTTCCAGCGCTTTATACCTAAAATCAAAGATTTGCTTTACTTTTTTATGTACGAATAAATGTCCAGCTATCCATCCGATAATGGATTTCCCGATATCATAATGTAAAATATCCGTCATCAGCACACCGCCTTCAACAGTTTTAAAATGATGTTCGTGATGCCAGATATTATAAGGTCCTTTGCGCTGTTCATCCACAAAATAAACAGCTTCCTCAATATGGGTAATTTCTGTAACCCAGTTAACTGAAATATTGAGCATGGGTTTAATTTTATAAGTAATAATCAATCCTTCATACATCCTTAAAGGTAATTCTGAAGTAACTTTAAACTCCATAGCTTCAGGAGTTACTTCATTTAAATTAGCAGGGCTGGCAAAGAAATCCCAGGCTTTTTCCAAAGAAATAGGCAAGAATTGTTGCTTTTTTAAGAAATGCATAAATTATTGATTTGGGTAATTTAAACAATGGAAGTAAGGATATGTTTTTATAAAAAAATCTGCCAGATTTTAAAAATCTGGCAGATTTGTATTCGGTCTTCCGTCTTCGGACTGCTTGTTTATTTAAATGCTTTTTCCGGTAAGCCGTCACCGCTGAGTTTCAGCCTGTCGAAATAAGCAGGAACTTCCTTGCCTATAATTTTGTCGACATAGATTTTTGCAAGGTATTGTCCCAGCATAAATCCATGTCCGCGTAAACCAATGAATAAGCCTAAATCAGTATCAATCATATACCGTGGTTCAACATAATAGCCGGCCCAGACTGCCTGGAATCCTACAGAAGATAATTCAGGGAGCCAGTCTACAAAAATTTCAGACACTATCTCAATGAATTCCTTAGAATTAATCTTCAGGTTTTTATCAGTCTCCATGGCATCAATTGCCGGTGAAGCACAACCGATAATCTGGCCTGTATCGTGCAATTGCTGGCCATATACAGCTGAAAATCCTTTATATTTTCTGCGGTCGATGAGCATATCCAGTGAATTGCCATCTTTACCCAGCATTGGTAAACGACGGGTAATAAATGCCTGATGTTTTACAGGAAATAAGCCGGTTTCAATGCCTAATTTGCGGGCAAAGCGTTCACCTTCGGGTCCCATGGCATTGATAAAAACTTCAGTTTCATATTCAATATATTCCTTATCATGGGTTTGAACGGTCAGATGAAATATTTTGCCTTGTTTATCAACATCAATCAACTGGCAATCTTCCAGAATTTCACCTCCTTTTTCTATACCAATATTGCGGATCAGGTCGATAACCCTTCCCGGTGTAGCCTGCCAGCAGTCATTTGTGATTAACGCTGACTGGTAAGTTTTTAGATTGGTATTAAAATAAGGAGAAATCTCTTTGCGGAAATCTTTGGTATCCACCATATAAGCATCTGACCATGCCCTGGAAGCATCCAGTGCTTTATAGGTTTCATCATCATGGGCAAAACTTACATATTTAATTGGGCGGTAATCAACATTCTTCAATTGTTGCAATTCCTTAAAAATATCACGGTTATGCATGGCAATATCAGATATTTCAGGTACACTGAAGGCAGGACGGCCACCGGCTATATTGCGCCATGAAGCACCACGGCCATAATTTGCCAGTACAGGTTTTAATCCTGCTTCTGAAAGGTAACGGAATAAAGCACTGCCACCAATACCGCCTCCGGCTACAAAAGCTTTAACTTTTATTCTTTTAACATTTTTTCCGCTGACACTGGTAATTATTTCTTCATGCTTATCGCAGGGATATAACTCACCCATGCCAATCTGATTGGATAACGGACCACGTGGCGTAGCATCCCCGACAATTTCCACACCATAAGGGCGGATCATCTGTTTCATACGTGGAATACAGCGTTTACCACGGCAAGGGCCCATACCTAAACGTGTGGTATGCTTTACCTCATCAACAGAAATAAATTTTCTATCGCCAACAACACTTAAAACATCTATCACACTAACATCATCACAATGGCAAACATAAGTTTCAGATTCAATTTCAGTTGCAGGTTTTAACTCAACTTTTTCAGGATAATTCTCTTTTACGATAAACCCTCTGACATTTACAAGGTCTTCACCTTTAATATTCAATGATTTTACCCTGGCAATATTGGTTTTATTGGCTTTCTTTAAAATCTTTTCAATAAGGCCTTCGCCTAATTTCTCACCCTGATTATCAACCAGAAATACTTCAGCGCCTTCAGCTGCTTCATATTCAATAGGTAAAAACAGCCAGTCTTTTTGAAGGTTATAGCCAAAAATGGCCAGTCCCGGACATTGGAATACACAATCCATACAACCCACACATTTTTCAAAATCTATCTCAGGAACCGTACTGGTAGAAGACTTGGTAATTGCACCATATTTGCAGGAAAATGCGCATGGATTACAGGCAAAACCGTACAAACAGTCAATCTGAACGAAGCCTTTGGCATTCATTCTTTCTTTGGATGGTAAATAAGCTTCTTCGATAACCCGCAAAGGATGTTGCTGCGAATCTATATATTCTTTTGATATTGCCAAATACTCATCATAATTGTAACGAGCACCCTTTTCCTGTAGGATTTCAAAAGCTACCTGTTTGCCACGCAATACAGCACTGGTTCCTTCACCTATGCGAATCGCATCACCGGCTCCGTAACAACTCCTGCCAAATACTTCATTCCCTTTAATCAATAACTGATCATCCGGATTTAAACCTGTACATATATTTATTGCATCTATTCCATCTATAATTTTTTCGGTTCCGGGTATGGGTTTGAAGTTTTCACATTCAGCAATAACAGCACCTATAATACCATTGTGTTCTTTATTTGGTATCGCTTTAAGTAAAATATGTGATGTCATGACAGGAATGCCCAGACGACGGACACGGTTTGCCTGAACAGGAAAACCACCTTCATTAGGCTGGGCTTCAACAATGGCTTTTACAGTTGCTCCGGCCTGCATCAGCTGGTAGGAAGTTAAATAACCGATATTACCTGCACCAACCGTGAGAATACGCTTACCTAAAAGAGTAAGCTCGTTGTTCATCATCTTTTGCACAACAGCAGCTGTATAAACACCCGGCAAATCATCATTTTCAAAGGTCGGCATAAAAGGAACCGCTCCTGTAGCAATAATCAACTGTTCAGCATCTACGTAATAAATTTCTTCTTTTTCAATATTCTTTACTGCAATGCGTTTACCTTCCAGAATATCCCAAACGGTTGAATTCAGGAATATGCCATCATGATTGTCACCGGCTAAAGTTGTAGCAATATCAAAACCACGCATGCCGCCAAATTTTCTTTCGTTTTCAAAAAAGAAAAACTGATGGGTTTGCATCAGGAACTGACCGCCAATTTTGTCATTATTATCAATTACAATATTTGGAACATTATGTTTATTGAGTTCTTCACGTGCAGCTAGTCCGGCGGGACCGGCACCTATGATAACAACCTGTGTTTTATATACTTTTACCGCTTCTGATTTTTTATATTCAACAATATCAGGGTTGTAATCATTGGGAATTTCTTTAACTTCCTTTATCCCGTCAACTTTGGTAATACATATTCTTTTAACTTTACCGTCAATCAGCATTTCACAGGCGCCACATTTGCCTATGCCGCATTCAAGACTGCGTTCCCTGTTATGTAAACTGTGGCTGTGAACCGGAAATCCGGCCTGATGCAAGGCTGCAGCTATGGTAAATCCCTGTTCACCATCAATGGTTATTCCCTGAAATGTAAAGCTTACTTTATCACGTTTTGGTATGTCTAAAATAGGGTGTTTGTTGATTTTATACATTGTTCAGATAATTTTAGTATAATTTTAAATGATGTATTTTTAGCTTGGCAAATTTACATTTATTTTAAAAATCTATACTTAGGTTTTAAAGATTTTTTGTTAACAAGTTCACAAAGCATTTATATAGTAATTAATTAATATTTTTTAGATTTTATCAATTCACCAATTCATCAAATATCATTACTTTTGCATTTGAAAAAAATTCAGGCTCATGAAATCTAAAACAAACTATGCAGTAATTGGTAGTGGCAGCTGGGCAACCGCTTTGGTAAAAATTTTACAAAACAATGTCAGTTGTGTTAACTGGTGGGTTCGCGAAACTGAAATCAAGGAAGGGGTTGAAAAATATCACCACAATCCATTGTATTTAAGTTCAGTAGAGCTTGAGATGAAACGTTTATATATCAGCAATGATATTCATGATATAATTGAAAGGTCAGTTTGCCTGATTTTTGTAATTCCTGCAGCATTTATGTATGATGCTATTGTTGATTTACCTAAAGAAATTTTTAAAGGGAAAAAAATATTTTCTGCCACCAAAGGTATTATTCCAAGTCATAATTTAATAGTTGGCGATTTTTTTAATCAAAATTTTGATATCAGTTTTCAGGATATCGGTATCATCAGCGGGCCATCCCATGCTGAAGAAATTGCTTTGGAAAAACTGACTTATTTAACCATAGCTTCTCAAAATCAGGAATTGGCAACTTTAATGGGAAAAGCACTGAGCTGCCGTTATGTAAAAACATCTACTTCGGATGACATTTACGGTACCGAATATGCTGCTGTGTTGAAAAATATATATGCCATGGCTGCCGGAGTATGCAAAAGTCTGGGTTATGGTGATAATTTTCTGGCCGTTCTTATTTCAAATGCATTACAGGAAATGGAACGCTTTATTGAAAGTGTTCATCCCATCAACCGTGAATTAAACAATTCAGTATATCTGGGCGATTTAATGGTAACTGCATATTCGCAATTTAGCCGTAACCGTACCTTTGGAACCATGATAGGTAACGGATATTCTGTAAAAACAGCCCAACTGGAAATGAAAATGATAGCAGAAGGATATTATGCCACAAATTCAATACATATCATCAACGAAAATTATAATGTTGATATGCCCATATTAAATGCCATGTATAATATTTTATACGAAAATATTTCTCCATATATCGAGATAAAATTACTGGCTGACAAGTTAAAATAAGCTTTCATCGAAAATCCTGAACTTTACAAGAATTTTGATGTTATATGTGACGTCAATAAGCTAATTTTGTAAACAAATATTAATATTAAATAATTAAAATACAATGAAAAAACTGTTACTATTCGCTTTTATAATGATGAGTTTATGCTCATTTCGCGTTAATGCAAGTCCTGTGAATCCACCTGATGAAGGGATGTGGTTGCCAATGTTTATCGAAAGATTGAATTATGTTGACATGCAGAAAATGGGTCTGCACTTAACAGCTGAAGAATTATATAGCATTAACCATTCCAGTTTAAAGGATGCTATTGTAAACTTTGGCAATTTTTGTACTGCAGAAGTAGTTTCCAACGAAGGATTATTGCTCACCAACCATCATTGCGGATATGAAGCTTTACAAAAACACAGTTCAATTGAACATGATTATCTTACCAATGGTTTTTGGGCTTATAATAAATCTGAAGAAATACCTACTGAAGGATTAACAGCAACTTTTCTTATTCGTATGGAAGATGTAACCAAGAAAGTGCTTGCAAATGTCAGCGACACCATGTCGCTTGCCAGTCGTAGAGCTGCCATAAGTAAAGTAAATGAAAAACTTAAAAAAGAAGCCGGCGAAAAAGGAAAATATCTGGTAGATATCAAAAGCTTTTTTGACGGAAATGAATATTATATGTTTGTTTATGAAGTATATGAAGATGTACGTTTAGTTGGAGCACCACCATCAGCAATCGGAAAATTCGGCGGTGATACCGACAACTGGATGTGGCCACGTCATACCGGCGATTTCAGCATGTTCAGGGTTTATGCCACTGCTGATGGTAAACCATCAAAATTTGACAAAACCAATGTGCCTTTAAAGCCAAAACATGTTTTACCTATCAGTATTAAAGGGGTAAAAAAGAGTGATTATGCTATGATATGGGGATATCCCGGAAGTACAGAACGCTATATGACTTCTTATGGTGTTCAGTCAACATTGGAATTGGCAAATCCTGCCATTATTAATGCCGGTAATATCATGTTACCAATCATGAAAAAAGATATGGATGCTGATCAGGCAGTAAAGATTAAATATGCATCTACTTATGCACAGCTGGCCAATGTTTGGAAAAATAAAATCGGTGAAAGTAAAGGTTTAAAAAAATTAAAAGTCTACGATAAGAAAAAAGCCCTGGAAAATGAACTCCAGCTTTGGATAGATGCTGACCCTGCCCGAAAAGCAAAATACGGCAACGTAATTTCGGATATGGCAACAACATCAAAACAACTACTGGACCTGAAAGCTGAATTATATTTATGGTATTTTCAGGGTATTCTGATGAGTTCCAAAACTATGCTTGCTCCTTTACAACTAATGGGAATGTCTGCTTTACTGGAGAAAAAAGATACCAAACCGGAAGCATATAATGATTATAAAGAAATTATGAAAGAATTGTACAAAGATTGTAATCTGGCTACCGAAAAGAAATTATTTGCTGCAGGATTGGAACTTTATAAAAAAGAAGTTCCTGCCAATTTGTTACCTGATATTTTTGAACTGATCAATAAAGAATACAAAGGTGATATTCAGAAATTTACCGACGAAGCCTTTAAAGAATCCATGATGGTTTCAGAAGAAAGCTTTGCAAAATTCATTAAAAAGCCTAATGCAAAGAAATTCAAAAATGATTTAGTAAATAAAACAACTACTTCCATTTACAATATGTATATGAAATTGAATATGGAACAAAAAGATATCAATACAAAACTGAATACAGCTAAACGCTTATTTATGGCTGCTTTACGCGAAATGCAACCCAATAAAAAGTTCTATCCGAATGCTAATTTTACCATGCGTATGACCTATGGTCAGGTATTGGATTATACAGCTGCTGATGCAGTTCAGTATGATTATGTTACACATTTAAGCGGTGTAATGGAAAAAGAAGACCCGACTAATGATGAATTTATTGTTCCTGTAAAATTGAAAGAACTTTATAAAAATAAAGATTTTGGCAGATATGGAAGCAACGGAGATTTGGTTACCTGTTTCTTAACCACCAATGATATTACCGGAGGTAATTCAGGAAGTCCTGTTATTAATGGCGACGGACAACTTATCGGTTTAGCTTTTGACGGAAACTGGGAAGCCATGAGTGGTGATGTTGCTTTTGAACCTGAATTACAAAGAACGATTTGTGTAGATATCCGTTACGTATTATTCTGCATTGATAAAATGGCAAATGCGCAGAACTTAATCAAAGAAATGAACATTATAGAATAGTTAAAACTATTATTATATTTCAAAAGCCTTTTGAATCATTTCAAAAGGCTTTTATTTTTTTATATTCACCTGAATATCATATACCTGAGAAAAGTAAAAAACAAAAGCTTTTTTTTCAATTCTATAGCTGTTAAATGGAAATTAATTTATAATTTTACCCTGTAATTAACAAAAACCAATTAGATTTTAATATACTAAAAAACAGCGTTATGAATAATATTGACTGGAAAAATTTGCCCTTTGGTTATTTTAAAACCGACTATAATGTACGTTGCTATTTTCGCAATAACGAATGGGGTGAACTGGAAATTTCTTCTTCAGAATATGTAAACATCCATATGGCCGCAACGGCTTTACATTATGGACAAAGTGCCTTTGAAGGATTAAAAGCTTTCAGGGGTAAAGATGGAAAAATCAGGATTTTTCGCCTGGAAGAAAATGCAAAACGTATGCAAAACTCAGCTTATGGGATTATGATGGCTGATGTTCCTACTGAATTATTCAGAGAAGCAGTTTTAACTGCTGTTAAACTAAATGAAAAATTTATACCACCTTATGGCGAAGGTGCATCTTTATATATCCGTCCTGTTCTTTTTGGATCAGGTGCTCAGGTTGGTGTTAAACCGGCAAATGAATATTTATTGATTGTTTTTGTTGGTCCTGTTGGTCCTTATTTTAAAGAAGGATTTAATCCGGTTAGCATTCAAATCGTACGAGATTTCGACAGAGCAGCTCCACTGGGTACCGGTTGCTATAAAGTAGGAGGAAACTACGCTGCAAGCTTAAGAGCCGGCGAAAGAGCACATCATGAAGGCTTCGCGTCAGTATTATTCCTGGATGCCAAAGAGAAAAAATATATCGATGAAGCTGGTCCTGCCAACTTCTTTGGAATAAAAGGCAATAAATATATTACTCCGGAATCAAAATCAATATTACCATCAATTACCAATATGAGCCTCCGCCAGTTAGCTGAAGATATTGGGTTAACAGTGGAAAAACGACAGGTTAGTGTTGATGAACTGGGAGAATTTGAAGAAGTGGGTGCCTGTGGTACTGCAGCTGTTATATCTCCAATCAAGCGTATACTTGACCGTGATACCAACAAGGAGTTTTTATATTGTAAAGATGGCAAAGCTGGTCCTGTTTCTACAAAACTGTATAATATGTTAAGAGCTATTCAGGAAGGTGAAATTGAAGACAAATACAACTGGAACACTATTGTTGAATAAATAATATAAAATATAAACGCTCCGATTTGGAGCGTTTTTTTTCACCTATAATTTAATATTTATGGAAAATATAAACATTCCTACCATCCAGCAGGCTGATTTAAAAGGAAAAGTAGTTCTGGTCAGGGTTGATCACAATGTTGTAAAAAATGGTGTAATCCATGATCCATACCGTATTGATGCTACTATAGGCACTTTGTTTCATATCATTTCCAAAGGCGGCAAAATTATTCTGATGACCCATGTTGGCCGTCCGAAAGATAAAAAAACCGGTGAAATCAATATCAGTGAGAAAACATCTGTACAACCGATTGTTGATTATATTCAGCAAAAATTACATATCAGTCTTAAAATTCCGGAGTTTTATACCCATGATAAACAGGGATATCAAAGCATAGAAACTTCTGTTAATCATCTGATACGTGAATTAAAAGAAGGATATATTGATGGTATTTATTTACCCAACACCCGCTGGTTTGCAGGTGAAGAAGCCAAAGGCGAAGAAGCCGAACGCTTTGCCAATCAACTGGCCGGACTGGCTGATATTTTTATTAATGATGCATTTGGCAGCTGGCAGGCTCATGCTTCTACTGTCCAGGTGAGTAAATACCTGCCTTCTTATGCAGGATTCCTCATGCAAAAGGAAATTGCCAACCTCGAAAGAATTTATCATCCCGAAAGTCCCTTTTTGGCCGTTGTAGCTGGTTCCAAATTCGATACCAAAATAGATTCATTATTTGCCCTGCTTGAAAAAGCTGATTTTCTGGTATTAGGTGGCGTTATTTATAATGCTTATTTATGCGCAAAATATCATTTTACCATCAAAGGCATAGAAGATGACGATATGCAACATGCATTGGAATTTGTTAAGTTTGCCGAAAAATTTCCCGGAAAAATTATCGAATTACAATATATCATTGAATCTGATACGATGGAAGGCATGATTGACGGACAACACAGAACATGGAACATAAAAGATATTAAACCGGATACATCCTTAAATTATGTGCTTGATATTGCCAAAGCATCATTTATGGAAAGTGCCGTTATTGAAGTTTTTCATCAGGCCAAAACCATATTTGTAAATGCTGTAATGGGTTATACTCCTTATTTTAATGAAGGCACCATTGCATTGGATGAACTGATTGACAGTAATATAAATGCCATTAAACTATATGGTGGCGGTGATACCATGCAGGAACTTAAGCGTTTATTACCCGGTCTTTATATTTCTGCACTGGATAGTCCTAATTATTATATATTTACCGGAGGAGGTGCAGTATTAAAAGCCATTGAAAATGGTACAACTACAGGTCTGGCACCGGTAAAAGCGTTGATTGAATCAGGTGAAAAATTATTGAAATAATAATGCATTGCTTAAGGACATAACAAATTTTGTTCGATTCAGAAATTAAAAATTATAAACAAATCATTCATTTTTGATTGAATTTACTCAATTATATGAGTATCCTTGTCAGGATATCATTCAGAATTCAATTTACAATTAATTATAACTCATACTACTAAACAAACTAATAAAAATTGAAATGAAAAATAAAATAATTAATACCATTATTCTTCCGGATGAATTTATCTTGAGTAAAATCTATTTCATCAGAGGACAAAAAGTAATGATTGACAAAAATCTTGCTGAACTTTATGAAGTTGAAACCAAAGTTCTCAAACAAGCTGTCAGGCGTAACATTAGATATATTTCCCGAACATTTTATGTTTGAACTTACTGAAGAAGAATTAAGCAACTTGAGGTCACAAATTGTGACCTCAAGTTGGGGTGGACAAAGATATTTACCTTTTGTATTTACTGAACTTGGTATTTTACAACTTGCAAATGTTATAAGAAGTATCAGAGCAAGAAAAATGGGTATCAGAATAATTGAGATTTTTGTTAAAATGCGTGAAATGATATTATTAAATAAAGAACTATTTATAAAACTTGAGCATATTAAACAAAAACTTTCTTCACAAGATGAACAATTATTATTGATTTTTGAATATCTGAAATAGTTTGAAGTAAAACAACAACAAACAGAATATACAAACCGTAAGAAAATCGGATACTGATTTTATTAAATACTGTCTTATTAAACACCACAGAAAACAATACAAGATTTGGTATGTACACAAATAAAGCTATAAAATAATCTGGAATAAGGTTTTCTTTATAAATAGCAATTCAGCTACTATTCCAGCTTATCGTTCAGCGATTTAAAGCCCTGGCCCAGTATTTCATTGGCGTTGATTACCGTTAAAAAAGCATTGGGGTCAATCTGACTGATGTATTCCTCCAACATGGCCAGTTCACGGCGGTTAACAACCGTATAAATTATATGTTTTTCGGAACCATTGTACATGCCTTCGCCTTTTATGATTGTACCTCCCCGATGGATATCATTCAGTATTTTCTTCCTTATTTCTTCATGTTTATCAGAAATTATAAACAAGGTTTTATCATAACTTATTCCCTGGAGGACAGTATCAACTACCTTTGAAACAACGAATATGGTAATCCACGAATACAAAGGTAAGCGCCAGTCGCCAAAAGCTACTAAACTTGTAAGTACTATGGTTGAGTCAACAATCATAATGGAATGACCCAATGGAAGTTTGGTAAATTTTGACAATATCATGGAAATTACATCAGAACCTCCGCTGGTAGCTTTTGCTTTTAAAATGAGCCCGACCCCTATTCCGATTACCAATCCGCCAAAAACACAGGAAAGCAGGATATCATGTGATAATTTAAGCGGATCGTTACCTACAAAATAGGTCTGTAAGTCAACAAAAATAGCTGTAAGGAAAAAGGTAACAACAGTTTTGACACCAAATCTCGGGCCCAGTATTTTAACCCCTATAATCGTCAGCGGAATATTAAAACAAAGGGCCAGTAAACCAACGGGCAAGCCTGTAAGATAATGCAAAACAATAGCGATACCATAAACTCCCCCGGGAACTATTTTATAGGGTGTAATAAAAAACACATAACCCATGGCCACAGCAAAAGATCCTATAGTAATTAAACTATAATCCCTGAACCATTTTTTGGAAAAACGTTTTTCGTTGAAAATAACAGCCATTGTTTATATTTTTATGAATCTATTTTATCCTGTAATGATCTGAAACCTTTACCCAATATTTCATTGGCATCAATTACTGTTAAAAAAGCATTGGGGTCAATCTGATGGATATATTCCTGCAATATAGCCAATTCTCTGCGGTTAACCACAGTAAAGATTATTTTCTTTTCGGCATTATTATACATACCGTTTCCATTAATAAAAGTCCCTCCCCTGTTAATGTCAACCAGAATTTTTTCCTTTATTTCCTCATGTTTATCAGAAATAATAAATAAGGTTTTATCGTAACTTACACCTTGTAACACTATATCAATAACTTTTCCGGTAATAAAAATTACTATCCACGAATACAAGGGAATTTTCCAGTCGCGGAATACGATAAGCCCAATTAATACGATGGTAGAATCAACATAAATCATCAACTGACCCAATGGCAGGCGTGTATATTTTGCAATAACCATCGCAATAATATCAGAACCGCCTGAAGTAGCTTTTGCTTTAAAAATCAAGCCCAGGCCAAATCCAATCAATACACCGCCAAAAACACTGGCCAGCAGCACATCATTGGACAAATTAATACTGCCATGCAACATGGTTATTGGATTTTCGTCCCCGATAAAAAAGGTAAGCATATCCATAAAAACAGAAGCGAGTATCATTCCTACCACTGTTTTTACTCCAAAACGTGGGCCCAAAACCTTTATACCAATTATGGTTAATGGAATATTCATGGCCAAACCAAACAAACCCACAGGTATCTTAGGTATCAGATGATGCACCACAATACCAACGCCATACACACCACCGGGAACTATGTTATAGGGGTTGATAAAAAATACGAATCCGGCTGCCAAAATAAATGAACCCAATACAATTAAACTGTAAGCAAAAAACCATTGCTTCGAAAACAATTTTTCTTTTGTAACAAATGCCATATTACAGTAATATTAATCTATGTATAAATAACTGAATTTCAATGATAAAAATAAATTTTTCATTGTTCTCAATTTTTCTGCAAAAGTATACATTTTTCAGGATTTTAAGTAGTATTATCAACATCAAAAAAACAAAAAAAGCCCACATTCTAAAATGTGAGCTTTTTATATGATAGTATTAAATACTATTCTGGGTGAATTGCTTCAACCGGACAAACATCAGCACATGAACCGCAGTCAGTACAAACGTCTGGATCAATTTTATAGATGTCACCTTCAGCAATAGCTTCAACTGGACATTCATCAATACATGTACCACAAGCAGTACAATCATCGTTAATTTTATAAGACATAGCTTTTTGTTTTAAATTTACGTCTGCAAATATATTCAATAATTTTCTACTTTATCAAAAAAAAATGATTTTTTATTGAATTAATTCGCAATTTAACTAAAGATTATAAAAGTGCAATTTTCAGGCTTTTCTTTGGTAAATTAAATATGAATAATTTAATCCTGTCTTTTCATCTGTGAGATTTTCCTGCTTTTCCATTAATTCCCATTCTGAAAAATCAATTTCCGGATAAAATGTATCCGCTTCAAAATTTTTGTGCACTTTGGTCAGGTATAATTTATTGGCAATAGACATAAATTGCTTGTAAACACTACCGCCACCTATGATAAAATTTTCCTCAGTTTCATCACATAATCCAACTGCTTCTTCAATGCTGTAGGCCATTACACATCCATCAATTTTTTCATCAGCAATATCTGTAATTACGATACTTCTTCTGTTTGGCAAGGGACGAACGGGAAGGCTTTCAAAGGTTTTTTTCCCCATAACTATGGTATGATGGGTAGTTAATAACTTAAACCTTTTTAAATCTTCCGATAAATGCCATAATAACTGATTGTCCTTACCTATGGCATTGTTATCGGCTATGGCTACTATTATTGAAATTTGTTTACTCATTTTTTATTAAATTCTAAAGAAATACTTTAATCAATTATCAGGAATGCTGATTTTAATATTGTTTAACTTCACTAACTATCTTCGATTTAACTTCTTCCCATTGAATAGTTTTTAATATAGCCGGGGAAATATCCTGTTCGGCATCATCAAAATATGTTAAGCTTTTAATAACAAGAAATTCTGAACCATCAGGATATTTTTGATTATAAAAATTTATCATTTCTTTCATTGAATATTCATTTAACAGAAAGAACAAATCAATAAAATCACGCTTTTTACCTCTGCCTGCAATTGCGGCTAATTTCATTGCAGCAATATCTGCTTTATGATACAAACGGATATTGTCAACTTTTACTAAAGGCATTAGTAAATTATAACGATAATTAACAAAATCTATTTTAATGCCATTCAATTCAAAAATTAGAATATTGTTTGTATGAGTTATCAGTTTAAGAGCACCGAATGTACTTAACAAATCAAAAGTTTCTTCTTTATTTATTGGGTGGTTTCCGAAAAAATCTAAATCTACAGATATTCGATGACCGATTTGTAAAGCCAATGATGTTCCTCCTGCAAGAGAAAAATATTCAAATGCAGGCATTTGCATTATTTGTCTTAAGATATCCAGTGTCCGGATGTCAACGGATTCTGTGCAAAGCATTTAAATTTTTCTTTAGGTATATCAAAATACGAACTTAAAAAGCTAAGTGTTTTGCAATCAAGTGTTTTAATATTTAAAACATAAGACTTTAGCTTTTCTTTTCCAAACTTCTGTAAAATGTATCTCCAGTCATCCATTGAACCATATAATACCACCCTTTCAATGATAAATTCCGGATTTTTATCAAAGTCAATTTCTGATACATTTATATCCCAAAAGATTCTTTCTGATAATTCCATTTTATAAATTTATTATTACAAAGATAGCTAAATTATCATTTTTCTGCTAAAAAAACGCAACAATTAACTGATTAAAATGAATTTTTTAGCTTTCGTAGTTGATAAATTCAAAATTAAAAACTTTTTGTAAGTTTGATTTTACAATTTCTGAAACTTCATCAAAATCAAGTTTTTTACCCAATTCTTTTTCAAGCGAAGTTACAGTTTTATCCGTAAATCCACAGGGATTGATATAATTAAAATAATCCAGATCGGTATTGATATTAAATGCAAAGCCATGCATACTCACCCAATGGCTTGTCCTGACGCCGATTGCACATATTTTTCTCGTCTTTTTAGGATTGTGTATATCCAGCCAGACTCCTGTTGCACCATCCAGTCTTGTTGATTGAATATTATAATGCTGCAGGCTAAGAATAATGGATTCTTCAAGATTATAAATATATTCCTTTATGCCCAAATTAAATGCAGTTAAGTTTAAAATTGGATAGCCAACCAACTGACCGGGCCCATGATAGGTAATATCACCACCACGGTTAATCTTATAAAAACTGGCTTTTTTTGCCTGCAACTGAATGTAATTAATCAGCATGTTGTCTTCTGAACCACTCTTGCCTAATGTATATACATGGGGATGCTGGCAGAAAATCAGATGATTGATGATATCAGTTTTATCCTGTCGCTTTTCAGTAAGAATCTGGTTGAATAATTCTTCCTGATAATCCCAGCAGGCTTTATAATCTATTTCCTGAAAAGTATGAAATATTGTTTTTTTTGACATTACTGCGGATTATTATTGTACTTTTATTTGATTTTCTGCATGATAGGAAGACCTGACCATTGGTGCACTCTCGGCAAATTCAAAGCCTTTTTCCAAAGCCTTTAATCTGTAAAATTCAAAACGTTCCGGTGTAATGTATTCTTCCACTGCAATATTTTGTCTGGTTGGCTGCAAATACTGACCAATGGTAATGATTTTGCAGTTTACAGCCAATAAATCATCCATAGTTTGCAATATTTCTTCTTCTTTTTCTCCTAATCCAAGCATAATGCCTGATTTTGAAGTTACACCTCCTTTAGCAATATATTCCAGTACTTCCAGACTTAAACGGTATTTTGCCCTGCTTCTTATTAAAGGTGTTAATCGTTCTACCGTTTCCAGATTATGAGAAATTATTTCAGGTTTGGCATCCATTACTTTTTGCAAGGAATCTTTATTTCCCTGAAAATCCGGAATTAAAACCTCTATGGTCGTATCAGGATTAATTTCCTTAACTTTTAATATTGTTTCAGCCCAGTGAGCAGCACCGTAATCAGCCAGGTCATCGCGGTCAACTGAAGTAATTACGCAATGTTTCAATTTCATCAGTTTGATGGAATTTGCAATATTTTCTGGTTCTTCCTTTTCAGGAGGCAAAGGTTTACCGGTAGTTACATTGCAGAATTTACAGTTTCGGGTACAGATATTTCCCAGTATCAGAAAAGTTGCGGTACCTCTGCTCCAGCATTCACCTAAGTTAGGACAATCGCCGCTTTCGCATATGGTATGCAACTGGTGGTGTTTAACAATTTCTTTTACTTTAAGATAATCGTTGCCTTTTGATAATTTTATTTTTAGCCAGTCGGGCTTACGTTTAATTTCCATTTTTAAATTTATGTATTTTTGTAACGCTGAATACGCAGATTCCTATCGAAAACGCGGATTCTCCCAGATTGTTTCTTGTATTTAAAACAAAGATTAACGATTTTTGATTTCAGAAACTAGCTGAATACTTTGTAATAAATTCATAAAAATCCGTTTTTATCAGCGACTACCAAAGGTATCCGCGTTATCCGCATTCCATTTATGATTTATATCGCTATTTCGCCCTTAATATGCGGATGTGGATTGTAATTCTGCAATTTAAAATCTTCAAATTTAAAATCAAAAATACTTTTTACATCCTTATTCACTATCAACTGAGGTAATTCACGTGCATCACGGGCTAACTGTGTTTTTACCTGTTCAATATGATTCATATAAATATGAGCATCTCCCAGGGTATGCACAAACTCAGCCGCCTTATATCCTGTTACCTGAGCCATCATCAATAATAAAATGGCATAGGAAGCAATATTGAAAGGAACTCCCAGAAAAATATCTGCACTACGCTGATATAAATGACAGGATAATTTTCCATTGGCTACATAAAACTGAAACATCACATGACAGGGAGGTAAAGCCATTTTATCTATTTCGCCGACATTCCATGCACTTACAATGTGACGTCTTGAATCAGGATTATTTTTTAATGAATCCACTACCTGAACAATCTGGTCAATTACTTTACCCTCATTGGTTTTCCAGTTGCGCCACTGGTAGCCGTAAATCGGACCTAAATCCCCGTTTTCATCGGCCCATTCGTTCCATATACTTACTTTGTTATCATTGAGGTATTTAACATTGGTATCACCATTTAAGAACCATAACAATTCATAAATAATGGAGCGTAAATGTAATTTTTTTGTAGTCAGAAGGGGAAATCCTTCTTCCATATTAAAGCGCATCTGATATCCAAATGTGCTGAGTGTGCCGGTGCCGGTGCGGTCTTCCTTGCGGACACCATTTTGCATCACGTAATCAAGTAATTGAAGATATTGTTGCATATTGTATTAATGACGTACAATAAAGCTTGCCGGAAATAAATTATTCAATTTTTCTTTTAGCATTATTGCTTCTTTTTCATCTGCAAATTTACCAATAATTACACGATAAAAACTAGCATTTTCCTTTTTAATTTCTTCAATACATATATCATTATAGTTTGCTTTCATTTTAGCTGTAAGCTTGGCAGCATTGTCTCTGAGCTTAAAACTTCCAATCTGTAAACCAAAATTTAAGGATACTGTATTACTATTTTTTACAGCAACATCAGGATTTGCTGCAAAAGTATCAACTGTATGCACAGCATCGATTACAGCTGTTATTTTTTCGTTAGTGATTATTTCTTTAATAGTTGTTTTAACAGCATCAACAGTTAAAGTATCCTGAACAATTGTCAGAATAACTGTTTCCTTAGGTTTTACTTCAGCTATAACAAAACTATCGGTTGGTTTAACAACTTTTGCTTGCAAAGTATCCGGTATTACAATTGGATGTATTGTTTCAGCAGTTTTTCCCTTAATTGTCTTTGGTGTTGAATTGATATTGACAGCAAAGGTTAAAGTATCATTAGTTGTTACAGTATTATCAGTAAAAATATTTGTTTCTTCTTCAAACGGCATAGCAGTTTCAAAAGGTATAATACTTAAATGTTCAGATGAACTTTCTTTTGCCAAAGGAGATTTTTTAAGCAGATTTGCTGAAGCGATATATGTTTGAGGCTTTCCATAACTCAATATGGTAAGCTGGACTTTAGTCAGGCCATTAAATATAAATCCCAGAGAATCGGCTGCTGCTCTTGATAAATCAATAATCCTTCTGTTAATAAAGGGACCACGGTCATTAATTCTTACAATAACTGATTTTTTATTATACAAATTGGTTACCTTAACTTTTGAATTAAAGGGTAAGTTTAAATGAGCAGCGGTCATTTGAGATTCATTATATCTTTCACCATTGGCTGTTTTTTTTCCGGCCAGCCAGCTATGATAATAGGAAGCAACTCCCAGCGTCGCATATTTGCCCGTTTGAGCAGATATTGACATATCAAAAGCAATAATGAATACAAAAAATAATGAAACCGTAATATAAAAACGCATATTCTTATAAATCTGGTTTTTACTTACGTAAAAAATGGATTAATGTTTCAATTCAGCAGCTTTTAATGCGTTGGGATCATGTTTATGTTTGAAGAAAACGGCAAATAAAATCGCTACTATGGCCGAATAAATGGCAAAACTCAGCCAGATACCATGCCAGTCTTTTCCTTGAGCAGTAGTATAATATCTATCTATAACGAAACCACTTATTTTACTGCCAAAATAGGCTCCAAATCCGTTTGTCATCATCATAAATAAGCCCTGTGCACTTGATCTGATTGAAGAATCTGTTGTGGTTTCTACAAACAATGAACCTGAAATATTAAAGAAATCAAAAGCCATTCCATAAACGATACATGATAAGATAATCATCCACAATCCATCAGAAGGATTACCATAAGCGAATAATCCGAAACGCAATACCCAAGCAATCATGGAGATAATCATAACCTTCTTAATTCCCAAACGTTTCAGGAAAAATGGAATTGCTAAAATGAATACAGTTTCTGAAATCTGTGAAATTGACATTATAATGGTTGAATATTTAATTACAAGAATTGATAATAATTTCGGATAATTAAATACATAATGAATTTTATCCCAAATATTATTTATTTTATATAAGGTTGGTAAAAATATATTTTGATAATCTAAAATTAAATCTGCGTATTTTTTTACCTTTTCAAAATCAGAAATATAAGTGTCACCATACATATTTGTCAGTTGAAGCGCACCACCTAAAAACATGGCAAATATAAAGAACACGGCCATTTTATAGTTTCCAAACAATTTAAAAGCCTTGAGGCCCAACATTTCAATAAAAGAAGAATCTTTTGAAATTGATTTTTGAGGTGGACATTTGGGCAAAGTAAATGAGTAAACACCAAGAGCTATTGCAGCAAAAGCTGCTATAATAAACTGATTGGCATTGGCTTTGCTACCACTCAGATTGGTAATCCACATGGCCACTATAAAACCAATAGTTCCCCATACTCTTATGGGAGGAAAAACTTTAATGACATCAAAGTTATTCCGCTTTAAAATATTATAAGCAATGGAATTTGATAAGGAAATGGTAGGCATATAACAGATCATAGCTCCAAAAATCACATAATACAGAGTATCAGGATCATTAACCATGGGAACCATAAAAAGAATGATACCGTAAAAAATATGCAAAATACCATACAAACGTTCAGCATTAAGCCACTTATCAGCAATAATACCAGTAATTGCCGGCATAAAAAGTGATGAAAGGGCCAGCGTTGAAAATACTGCACCAAATTGTGCTCCTGTCCAACCTTTAGCATTAAAACAATAAGTTCCAATCGTTATCAGCCATGCACCCCAGACAAAAAACTGTAAAAAACTCATTATAATAAGTCGGTTCTTAATTCCCATAGTAATATTTATTAGATTATTAAATCTTTGAATTCTTCAGTACTTGAATTTTTGAATATGTTTAAATCGCAACCCTGACCCACCTCATCATTCATCACTTATAATTTATAACTCATATCTTAGTCCTACTTCCCTTTTCTCTTCTTTATTTCGTCTCTCACTTGCGAAGCCCTTTCGTAATCTTCATTTTCAATTGTAATTTTTAGTAATTCTTCCAATTCTTCGAGGGTATAAGCATCCAACTCACTGGTATCGGGTTCCGGAGTTTCAGTTTTTGGACTGCTTTCTTTATCACTTTCTGTCATAATGATACCTGCGGCGGCTAATACATTCTCATAGGTATAAATCGGACAATGAAAACGTAAAGCCAGTGCTACAGCATCAGATGTACGGGCATCGATTTCTTCATTTGTTTTACCATCTGATGTAATTAGCTTTGCATAAAAAACACCTTCAGAAAATTTATGTATAATCACTTCAACAATAGTAATGAAAAAAGAATCTGCAAGGGTTTTAAAAAGATCATGGGTTAAAGGACGGGTTGGCTTCATTTTTTCCAGTTCAATGGCTATGGCCTGTGCCTCAAAACCTCCTATAATTATAGGTAACCGTCTTTCACCGGTAGATTCACCGAGTATCAGGGCATAAGCTCCTGTTTGTGTTTGACTGTAGGATAAACCAATTATATCCAGTTTTATTTTCTCCATTATGGATGCAGATTTTTGGAGTCTAAAATTATAAATTATATAGTTACAAAAATATATCTTTTTCGGTCAAAGATGAATTTTTAAAATAAAAAACAAATGCATCAAACTTATTATTTTATTCAATTTATTGAATTTTAATAATTTAATTTGAAATAATTAAAATTTTATGGTGGAAAATAAAACAATATTTTAAACATTTTATAATAAACTTTGTTAGAAAGCATAATTAAAAATTTTAACAAATGCATTGAAATTTAAAATTCTTTTATATATTTGCTAAAATTAAAGGAGAATTTTAAACAAAAATTTAGATTTTATGAGAAAAATTTATGTCGTGTTATTGGCATTATTACTGCCAGTTATCAGCTTTGCAAGCGAAGCAAATTTAGTAATCCCTGATGCTATCAGATCAGAATCAATTTTGTATTGGGGGTTTTTAGTTACCATTTTAGGTATGCTATTTGGATTGTTCCAATTTTTAAAAGTTAAAAAAATCAGAGCACATCAATCAATGCTTGATGTTGCTAAAGTTATTTTTGAAACTTCAAAAACCTATCTGGTACAACAAGGAAAATTTTTATTGATTCTGTTTGCATTTATTGGTACAGCAGTAGCCTTTTACTTTGGAGTTTTATCAGGTGATTTTGGCATAGGTGGTGTAGCCATGATTTTAGGATGGACAGTCTTAGGTATCTTAGGTTCATATAGCGTTGCCTGGTTTGGTATCAGAATGAATACCCTGGCCAATTCACGTATGGCTTTTGCTTCTTTGGAAAGAAAACCCATCAAATTATTAAACATCCCTTTAAATGCAGGTATGAGTATTGGTGTGATGCTGATTTCTCTGGAATTAATCATGATGTTGATTATTCTGTTATTTGTTCCGGGTGAATATGCAGGTGCAAGTTTTATTGGTTTTGCTATCGGTGAATCATTAGGTGCTTCAGCTTTGCGTATAGCAGGCGGTATTTTTACTAAAATTGCCGACATTGGGTCTGATTTAATGAAAGTAATTTTCAAAATTGGTGAAGATGACCCACGTAATCCGGGTACTATTGCTGACTGTGTTGGTGATAATGCAGGTGACTCTGTTGGCCCAACTGCTGATGGTTTCGAAACTTACGGTGTAACCGGTGTTGCATTGATTTCTTTTATTATTTTAGCTGTAGGTTATAGCTTAAAAACAATCGCTGGTTTTAATCCCGAATTTGTAAAAAATCTTGCTACAACATTTGGTGTAGCTAATTTTGATATTACAAGTGAAGCTTCATTAAAAATTTTAACAGGAATTCTTCAGGTTAAATTATTGGTTTGGATATTTGTAATGCGTATCTTAATGATTGTTACTTCTATTGTTTCTTTTGGAATAAATAATGTAATCAGCAAAGCAAAATACGACAATGTTGACGATCTTGATTTTGAAAAACCTTTAACATCATTGGTTTGGATTACTTCAATTATGTCGATAATTGTTACTTTCATTGTAAGTTATTTAACGATTAAAGATTTACCAAACGATTTATGGATTAAATTATCTATAATAATTAGTGCAGGTACATTAGGTGCAGCTTTAATTCCAGAGTTTACTAAACTTTTCACCAGTCCTAAATCAACTCACGTTAAGGAAGTTGTAGAAGCCTCAAAAGAAGGCGGTGCTTCACTAAATATTTTATCAGGTTTAGTAGCCGGTAATTTCAGTGCTTTCTGGCAGGGAATGGTATTTTTCTTTTTAATGTTTATTGCATATTATGCCAGCAAAGAAGGATTAGCTGATTTTATGATGTATCCATCTATCTTTGCTTTTGGCTTGGTTGCTTTTGGTATGTTAGGCATGGGTCCAGTTACTATTGCAGTTGACAGTTACGGCCCTGTTACCGATAATGCTCAGTCTATTTATGAATTATCTTTAATTGAAGAAATTCCCGGTATCAGCGAAGAAATTGAAAAAGATTTTGGCTTCAAACCTGATTTTGAAAAATCAAAACATTATCTGGAAGCAAATGATGGAGCAGGTAACACCTTTAAAGCTACTGCAAAACCTGTGTTAATCGGTACAGCTGTAGTAGGTGCTACAACCATGATTTTCTCACTGATTCTGGTTATTAAAGGCTCATTGGGTATTCAACCAGAAATGGTGCTGAACCTATTAAATCCATATTCTATCTTCGGTTTCTTATTAGGTGGTGCTGTTGTTTACTGGTTCTCCGGAGCTTCTATTCAGGCTGTATCTACAGGTGCCAGCCGTGCGGTAGCATATATCAAACAACATATAAATCTTGATCCGAATGCGCCTAAAAAAGCGGATGTTGAAAAATCAAAAGAAGTGGTAAAAATCTGTACACAATATGCTCAAAAAGGAATGTTAAATATATTTGTAGCTATTTTCTCTTTTGCACTGGCATTTGCATTTTTATCATCGCCAGTTGGATTAGTTGCAGGCATGAGTGATGCTGATAAATTACATTATGCTGCACCGGTTTCCTTATTTGTAAGTTATTTAATTTCAATTGCATTCTTTGGTTTATATCAGGCTATTTTTATGGCTAATGCCGGCGGTGCTTGGGATAATGCTAAAAAAGTAATTGAAGTGGATATGAAAGAAAAAGGAACTGAATTACACGCAGCTTCTGTTGTAGGTGATACTGTTGGTGATCCGTTTAAAGATACTTCATCAGTTGCCTTGAATCCAATTATTAAATTTACTACATTATTTGGATTATTAGCTATGGAAATTGCAATCTCTGAAGCTTTCAGACCTATTGCCCACTATGTTGGTATTGTATTCTTAGCAGTTGCTTTATATTTTGTATACCGTTCGTTCTACAAAATGAGAATCAAACAATAAACTAAACAATAATATTAAATTAATAAGAAAGCCGGAGTTTTGACTTCGGCTTTTTTTTATCCATATTTGTCAGAATATATGGCACACTGATGACAATTATATTACAGAAAAGCACAGATTAATCAGTGAAAATCAGCTTAATCTGTGTTATACTGTGTGCCATTAACCTAGAAAGTAAAATTCAAAGCCAGACCGAAAACTTCTTTCAGCTGTAATTTAGCTTCACTGGAAAGTATATTGCCGGCTGCATCTTTGGTTACATATTTGGAGTTATGGTCGTAAATAAGATTAAAAGCCAAATTGGTAGAAAAATATTTATTGATTTTCATCTTAATGGCAAACTCGTTAATTACAACTACTTCCTCAGGATGGTCAAAATAATCAGAATACAATTCGAGTTTATTATTCAGTTCCATATTCGTCATCAGTTCTTTTCTGAATGTCATTCTTAAATAAGAACCCACACCGGCTTTCAGTTTTTTACCTTTATCAACACCAAAAGCTCCAATATCAGAAAGTGCAGGATCAAACACAAAAGTTGTTTTACCGGTTAATGCGGATAACATCAGATTAAAATCAGGTTTCTTATATTCCATACCAATGGATGTTATTAAATAGGCAGGTGCCATGAAATTAGAAACGGGAACTACATCATCTGCACTTTTATAACCATAGCTAAACTGTGTCTTAAAATTAACCAGACCACTGTAATACCAATTCCCGCCCGAACTATAGCCATAGTTTGAAGTTAATTCTATTTTATCATCTGTTTTATAAGATTTCTTAGTCCCCTGCTGCACCAATCCGTAAGCCAGTTCAATCGTATTTTCCCAACTGCTTTTGTCTTTTTTATAAAAAGCTGTAAATTTGTAATTTGCAATGCCCGATACAGAATTTTCACCACCCTTTACCCAATATTTATACGATGACTGCCCAAAGGTAAACAAGACAGCATTTTTTACTGTCCAGTATTTTATCGTATCAGCCTTATTAATAGAATCTTTGTTTTGTGCATGGACTGAAAGATGCATACCAATCAGTACAATGATTGAAATCAGTAATTTTTTCATAGCTTTAAATCTTATAAATGTTTAGAAGTAATATTAATAATAACACCATTTAATAAAGGTCCGTTAGGAATGATAATCGTTTTATCTTCATCTCCCCTCAGTATCGTATGAAAAATCTGAATATCTGTAACCACTCCTTTTTGAGCCATCACTTCAACGGTATCTCCAACGATATAAGGTTTAAACATCAGAATCAGCACACCTCCTGCAAAATTAGCCAGACTACCCTGCAATGCCAGTCCTACTGCCAGTCCGGCTGCACCTAATAATGCAATTACAGACGTGGTTTGTATGCCAACCATACCTGCAACGGTAATAATAAGCAATACTTTAAGCCCCAGACTGATAATACTGCTCAGAAATGAAACCAATGATTTGTCAAACTTTCTTCTTTCGAAACCAATTTTAGCAACAGCAATAACTTTTTTTATCAGCCATAAACCAACTACTAAAAGTAATACAGCAAAAATAAATTTTGGAGCATATTCAACAAGCATGCTCTTAATTTGATCAGAATATTTACTCAGACTATCCATAAATAAAAAATTTTTTGGTAAAAATAATAAAATAATGTTCAGAATGCTGTTGATATTAATGAAAATTCATACAAAAACACTTAACTTAAACACAAAGTGCTAATATTACTTTTCCTCTAACTAAATATCTAACAGTCTAAATACTTAAAAGCCTGTATGTCTAATCACTGTTCCGTCTCAAATTTTATCAATTTATAGCTCCTTATTCATAATAAATAAGCTATATTTGCAGTGATTATGAGCTTTATACAACATAAAATCTATCAACCACTACTCGTAGCAATAATTTGCTTCCTTCTTGCCGCTTACTATGGTAATTATGTAAATCAGGCCAATAAACCTGAAAATATTGCAAAGCAAATTGAAAATACATTAATTGCCAAAGATTTAAAACTTCATGCTTATCTGGCTGATATAAAACTTAGCCTTGAAACATCATCTGATTTTATGAACTTACAGGAAGTTTTACCTGATGGTTTATATAAAAATGAAGGCATTGTTTTCTATATCTATAGCCATGATTCCTTATGCTATTGGTCAGAAAATGCTGTTCCCTTCGAAAAAGCCAAAGTTAAATATTATAAAAAACATGCTATACTGAATCTTCAGAATGGCTGGTACAAAATCAGCAGCATTAATTTTAAAAACTATGAAATCATAGCATTAACATTAATCAAAAACGAATACAGCTACCAGAACGATTATCTTCAAAACAATTTTCATCCGGATTTATACACAGCATCTCAGATAAATATAAGCTTAAAACCATCAAAATATAATATTAAGGATGCAGGATCTAATTTTCTGTTTTCTATTAAATCAGAGGCCTATAATCTGCCAATTAATGATTTTGCTGTTTATATCTTGGTATTTCTTTATCTTACAGCATTTATTTTTCTTGTTACCTTTATTTACAGGCTTTACGAAGCATTGCCCTTCATTAATAATTATCCACTTATCAAATTTATATTGTTTGCATTGGATGTATTTATACTGCGTATATTGGTTTTCTTCTTTCACATCCCCGCTATACTTTATGACTCCAGGCTTTTCAGTCCTTACTATTATGCATCGGCAAGTTACCTGCCGTCGCTGGGCGATTTGTTTATCAATGCTATTGTCCTGCTTTATGTTGCTTATCTGTTTTTTATAAAGATAAATCCGAAAACGGTTTTTACCAGACTTATGCCATGGCAGAACAGAATAAGCTGTACTCTGGTTCTGTTGAGTGCAATAGTATTATATTATTTTTATGTAGTACTGTTTAAAAGTATCATTATCGACTCCAGCATTGTACTTAACTTAAACAACATATTTGGTTTTACATTCGAAAGCATATTGGCTTGTTTCTCTATATTTGCAATCAGCCTCTCCTTTTTATTTTTTACTATGCGTCTGTTCAGTATGGCATATTATCAGCTAAAAAGTATTAAATTCCTAGGTCTGATATTTTTAACAGCAATTTTGGTTTTTATATTACTCCCTTTACCTGCTTTTTTAAGGGAAGGTATATTTTATCCCTTTGCATTTATTTGTTTAATCATAATCCTGTTTGTTTTCGAGAGATACACCCATAAAATAAAAACTTTCCAGCAACTGATACTGTTACTGTTTTTCTTCTCTTTGTTTTCTACCTTTTCATTTTATAAATACAATGAAATCAAGGAAAAAGGCAAACGAAAATTACTGGTTCAAAAGCTGACCGCAGAAAATGACCCGATTGCAGAGTTTTTATTTAAAGATATAATGCCTAAAATAAAGGCGGATACCAATATCAACAGACAACTAAAACTATTTTATCCTAAGGATTCCATTATAAATTATTTGAAAACTACCTATTTTAAAGGATATTTAAGCAAGTATTCCGAACAGATGACCATTTGCAAGGACTTTGAGAAACTGATTATCAATCCCGATTATATCAATGTGAATTGCGATAATTATTTCTATGATAAAATAACAGCCATAGGTAAACCTACAACAACTGAGAATTTTTACACCCTCGATTATGGAAACGGAAGTAACAGCTATATTGCTTTATTCCGCTTCTTCGAAGATTTAAACGATTCATTGTTAAGAACCTCCCTCTATATTGAATTGGATGCCAAATTTATCGCCAAGGATCTCGGTTATCCTGAACTGCTTATAGATAAAAACATGAACGTTAGCCCTGATTTAAGCAATTATTCATTTGCAAGTTATACCAACGGATTGCTGGTTAAGCATTTTGGAAAATATCTGTACGAAAACATCCTGCAAACCCACGATAAAAGCGAAGAATTCAGTTTCGAAGACAAAGAGGCATACAATCACTTGCATTATCATGTTAATAAAAAAACTGACTTTATCATAAGTACGCCCAATGTTAGTTTGATTGAACGCTTTGCTCCTTTCTCCTTCGTATTTATATTTCTGGGATTGGCAACCATATTATTTTTCTTTATCACAGGGAACTTCATTACCATCTTCCCTTCATTTTTAAACTTTAAAACCCGGCTTCAGCTGTCTGTACTGGCTATAATTATCATTTCATTTGTCATTATTGGAATTACAACCATCATTTATATCAAATCCCTGAATAACGAAAAGAATACTGAATTACTTACAGAGAAAACACATTCGGTGCTTATAGAAATTGAGCATAAACTGGGTAATATGCATGCGATTACACCTCAGCTCAACGGGGAAATCAATGATATGCTGATAAAATTATCCAATGTTTTCTTTACAGATATTAACATATTCGATACCAATGGCGATCTGATAGCTTCCTCCCGTGAACAGCTTTTTGATGAAGGCCTGATATCAAGAAAAATGAATCCTCAGGCTTATTTTGAACTTAGAAATACAGGCAAAACACAATTTGTCGAAAAAGAAAATATCGGTAAAGATGAGTATTTATCTGCCTATATGCCATTCCGTAACAACGAAAATAAACTCATTGCTTATGTAAACCTGCCTTATTTTGCAAAACAAAGCGAACTTAAGAAAGAGATTTCCTCATTTTTAAAGGCCTATCTTAATATTTATGTTTTCCTGATTGCTGTGGCAGTTTTTATGGCCCTCTTTATTTCCAATTACATCACACGCCCGCTCAAGCTGATTAAGGACAAACTGAGCAACATCAAACTGGGCAAAAAGAACGAAAAAATCGACTGGAACAAGAATGACGAAATCGGGAATTTAATCAATGAATACAACAGTATGCTCGACCAATTAGCAAGAAGTGCCGAAATGCTTGCCAAATCGGAAAGAGAAGAAGCCTGGCGCGAAATGGCCAAGCAGGTAGCCCACGAAATCAAGAATCCGCTTACACCCATGAAACTCAGCATACAGCATCTGCAAAAAGCATGGGAAGATAAAGACCCCGACTGGGAGCAAAGACTGAAACGCTTTACCAATACCATAGTGGAGCAGATAGATTCTCTTTCGGTTATTGCATCTGAATTTTCGGATTTCACCAAACTGCCCCGCACTGATTTTGAAAAAGTAGAAATAACAGACTGTATTCAGCATGCCCTGGATTTATACCGGGATAATACTGAAAATAAGATCCGTTTTGAAACGCAATGGATTGAAAATTGCTATGTGTTGGCCGACAGGAAACAACTTATCCGCGTATTTATCAACCTGATTAAAAATGCCATTCAGGCCATACCGGCAACTAAAGAAGGCATGATTAAAATTGCTGTTGAAAAGCAAAATACAAACGTAAAAGTTACAATTGCTGATAATGGTGTTGGTATTGAAACTACTCAGACCGACAAGATATTTTCACCAGATTTTACCACCAAAACAGGAGGCTCAGGCCTTGGACTGGCCATTGTAAAGAGCATTATCGAAAATACAGGTGGCAGCATACGTTTTGAATCAGAAGCCGATAAAGGCACGGTATTTATTGTTGAATTGAAAGAATATACAATCTGATTCCACTTTCTGTTTAATGGAAATAAAAGATTTCCTCCGCTCCTGAATGCGATTTTAAACCTCTCTTCGGATATAAAGACCTATCATCCTAAGACGAATTATAACAAATATAATTTCTATTTGTTGATTAAATAAATATGTCACTTATCAGAATCATACCTACAAATATGGATGTAAAGTTTTGATTTTATAAGACATTTAATTAAGATTGTGGCAATTCAACTAGAAGTTTTTTTTATAACAAGATAATATATTAGGATTATGGTTACAAGTATTCAAAAAGAAAAAGCTGAAATGTTCCTGAAGTATCATCAGGATAAAGAAATTCTGGTTCTATTAAACTCATGGGACACAGGAAGTTCTAAACTTATAGAAGCATGTGGTTATAAAGCTATCGCAACAACAAGTATGGGAATTGCTGCCTCTTTAGGTTATCCCGACTGCCAGATAATACAATTGTCAGAAATGATTGAAGTTGTCACTGGGATAGTTAATGGAGTAAAACTTCCTGTAACTGTCGATTTTGAAGCCGGATATGGAAATAATATTAACGAAATCATTGATTCAGTCCAAAAGATAATTGCAACAGGAATTGTTGGAATAAACATTGAAGACAGTAATGATTTAAATCCGGTATTAATAGACGAGATGGAATTTTGTGAAAGGATATCAGCTATTCGTGCATTATCTGATTCACTGGGCTTTCATTTAGTAATTAATGCAAGGACTGATTCATTTTATACTTCCAATGCTTCACCAAAAGAAAAATTATCTGAATCGATAAAGCGTGGCAATAAATACAGGGAAGCAGGTGCAGACTGCATTTTTGTTCAGCCTGTTGGGGAAAAAGAAATGATTTCAACTCTGGTTAAGGAAATTAATGCCCCGATTAATATACTTTCAAACCCCGGAATTGGAGCAGGGTTACCTCCATCCGTAAGTGAACTGCAGGATTTAGGTGTTGCCCGTTTAAGCCTTGGTTCAGGTTTGATGAAAGCTAGCTTGGCTTTAATTAAAAAAGTTGCCGACGAATTATCAGAAAAAGGAACCTACAATATATTATCTGAGACGATGACACCGCTTCCCGATGCCACACTGGCTTATAAAATGGCTGTAGGTTTAAATAAATGAAATATCGTCGCTAATCGGGCAGACTCACTTGCACCCGGAGTTCCTCTAATATACAGAGCATTGATACCTCATTACAATATCCAGCTCTCAGTAGTACTGATAATATACCATCCGGACTGTGACATTAAGCTATGCTCCGTATAACAGAAATTATTTAAAATTCAGAAATTTTTATCGTATGTATCTAATCATTTATATAGCATTGTTCAGCTGTTTTACTTTTTTTAATTCAACTCAAAATATGAAAAAAATTGAAGTCGGGAGCATAGTCCCGCAATTTAGTTTAAAAGACCAACATGGAAATTTGTTTTCCATTGATTCTGTGCTCGGCAAAAAGAATCTGGTGATTTATTTTTATCCAAAAGACGACAGTCCGGGTTGTACCAAAGAAGCCTGTTATTTTCGCGACCAGTTTGAGGTTTTTACCGAAGCGGATGCCCTGATTATTGGAATCAGCGGCCAATCTATCGAAAGTCATAAAAAATTTGCAGAAAAATACAGGCTTAGTTATACATTGTTAAGCGACGAAGGAAATAAAATACGGAAGCTTTTTGGCGTTCCTACAAATTTATTTGGATTGTTGCCCGGCAGGGTAACTTATGTCATAGATAAAAAAGGCAAAGTGGTTTTTATTTTCGATTCTCAAACACAAACAAAAAAACATGTCGACGATGCTTTGGCTATTCTGAAAGGATTGAATTAAAATCAATTTTGTTATCAAACAATATTTGAAAATCGAAACTGGCTGTTTATCAACCAATATAAAAACCTTATATTTGTAAATTAAAAGATAAAACCTATGAAAAAGAAAATTCTATTTGGAGTATGTCTGCTTTTTGGTCTTCTGTTCATCAACTCAGGACTAAATAAATTTTTTAATTATATGCCAATGCCCAAAGACTTACCGGAAAGCATGATAAAGTTGATGACAGCATTTATGCAAATAGGCTGGCTCATGCCACTTATAGCAGTTGCCGAAATTCTCGGTGGAATACTTTTTATTACCAATAAATTCAGAGCACTTGGGGCAATAATTATTTTTCCGGTTCTTATAGGAATACTTTTAACTCATATCCTGTTTGCACCATCAGGACTACCTTTAGTGCTCATACTGTGGTGTATAGAAATATGGGTAATTATTGAGAATCGGAGAAAATACCTACCGATGATAAAATAAAGAAATAGAGTTGCGAGCCAAACTGTTCCAAAATTGAATGAATGTTCTATTCGCAATCAAAATAGCATACTTCAAACCGTTTTTTGTATATTGTGCAGGAAGAAATTAAATAAGATCAAAACAACAAATTGCTAGTCGGTTAGACTATCCTGAAGGTAATTAGCTGATAGGTAGAGTGTTTCAACTAACAGCATGCACCTCTCAACAGCTCATTAAATTGAGACGCAATATATTTTTGGAAATTGCTATAAAAGACTTATTTTTGATAAAAAAATGATTTTCAATTATAAATTTTACCATTAATAGCCGGAAAATCATATGAGAAAAAATAAATCATTTATAGCTAACATTATTTTGTTTTTACTGATTTATGCTAACCATAGCTACAGTCAGCAACCATTGATTACTCATATATTCGCTGCCGACCCATCTGCCCATGTATGGCCGGGCGATACCAACAAATTATGGCTGTATACTTCACACGATGTTCCGGGAACTAATCATCATGCTACTATGTCCGATTATCATGTATTCTCAACTTCTGACATGAAAAACTGGATAGATTATGGTCAGGTTTTATCGATAGATAATGTGGATTGGGGCATTAGCTATGCCTGGGCCTGCGATGCATGCTACCGGCACGGAAAGTACTATCTCATTTTTTGTATGTTCGAAAAAGCGAGCGGATTAATGCGAACCGGTTTAGCTGTGAGTGATGTTCCGCAGGGACCATTTACCAATATTGGTTATATAAAGGGTATTGATCTGGGTCAGGATCCTGCACTTTTTATTGATGACGATAACACACCTTACCTCTATTGGGGCGCCGGCGGAAAATGCTATGCTGCAGAGCTTACAGATGATTTAAAATCTATTATCCCATCAACAATGATTGATTTATCGGATCAGCTTTTTGAGTTATTCGAAGGTCCGTGGGTGCATAAGTATCAGGGGAAATATTACCTTTCTTATCCCGGACTTCCTGATAAAAAATGGCCAGAAGAAATGTATTATGCCATTGCCGGCAAAGCACTTGGTCCCTATAAATATGCAGGAAAATATATTCCCCGCTTTAAAATGCAATCAGGTACCAACCATGGTTCCATCATAAAATTCAAAAACAACTGGATTGCTTTTTATCACAGTGCCTGGCTTTCAGAAGGGATGAGTGAAGTGCGCAACCTTATGGCAGACTATATGTATTATAATGCTGACGGCACGATTAAGACAATAAACCCTGATGCTGCAGGAATCTCAAATGCAAATCCCGACCAGCATTGTATTATCTTTCTGGAAGCCGAAAATGGCAGGGCGGCAGGCGGACGACTCGAAGGAACTGTCGTAGAAACAAGCTTGGGCGGTTATTCAGGAAAAGGATATGTTACAGGCTTTGTTCGCCGTAACTATGTTGAAGTACTGGTCCAGGTGGCTAAAGATATGAAAGCTGTATTAAAAATAAGGATTGCTGCTGATCAAGATTTTGCTGCTGATATTTTGGTGGGCGCTAAAATGATGGCAGGCTGGGATGGCTTAAAAATAAAGAAAACAAAGGGCTGGGAGGAAATAAATTTAGGTGAAGTGCAATTGAAAGAAGGCGATAATAAAATCCGTTTTACTTCGCATGACAATGCTGACCTTAAAATTGATTACTTCATTATTGAACCTGTTTATAAATAAAGAATTAACCGATTTTACCAGTTAAACTGACTGCGACTTTAAGGCGTTCTCCGGATAATAACTTAATTTAAGCTGCATATATGCATCATTTCAGCTTCTTTATTTATTTTTTCTGCCTAATTTACAATTGATTATGTTTTTTATTTAACTTTGTGAGGTAAGGATAAATAATACACTAAAACAAAAGCCAAAATAATTTTGAAAAAATTATCTTCAATTATTGCTGCTTTGGTAATATTAATAACAACAGCAGGAGGCATTCAGGCCCAGTTACATATTGTTGGGCATTATACTGATGGAGCTTCTTATAAAGTTTGCGTTCAAAATGGCTACCTTTTCACAACATCAGGAAGTTCGGTAAAAATATATTCAATTACAGATACAAGCTTAATTGCCAGTTTAAATTGGAATACTGCTCCAATATCTACTATCAGAACCAATACGCTGGTCAGAGGAATTGATGTAAAAGGGAATTATTTATATATTGCCAGCGAAAAGGATTTTGTGATTGTTAATATTATCAACCCTTATAGCCCGGTTATAACTGGGAAATGGGCATATCAACCGTCCTATCCTTCATATGGTTTTTTCTTTGATGTAAAGATTCAGGGAAATTTCGCCTATTTAGCTGCAATCGGAGCAAGTTATGCATTAATAATTGTTAACATAAGCAATCCCGCCAATCCTTTTGAAACTGCACATTGGGGTCCGGGATATTACGCTGAATCATGGAGCCTGGACGTTTCCGGAAGTCGTGCTTATATCTGCGAAGGAAGCAATTTGCATATTGTTGATATTTCAAATACTGCTTCTCCTGCTTTAATTAAAACATGGACAGCCCCAAATACTATTTCAAGTGTGGCAATAAAAGATACTATTGCTTTTGTTGCAGAATATCACTGGGGGCTATGGTCCCTTAACGTATCAAATCCAAACAATCCCGTAGTACTTGACTCTATCAGAGGCAATGCTGATCCCAATGCCTCTGTTGTTAAATTGAACGGGAATTATGCATATCTTTCGACCCGTTATGAAGGTTTCCGGATAATTGACATTACCAATCCCGCTAACTTAAGCACTGTTTGTATAGCATCCTATACATCCGGTGGTTATGCGGTTGGCTATACAGAAGGGATTTTCCCTTACCAGAACTTTGTTTTTACAGCACAGATGTCCATGGGAATTGATATATGGAGAACGACAAATATTGCAAATCCGTCTCATATCGGACAAATAGAATATGCCGGTCAAATATATTGCATTAAAGTAGTGAATAATTACATGTATATTGGATCAAGAAATGGTGGAATCTGGGTTGTTGATATAAGTAACCCATCATCACCTCATATGATTAATTTTATTATTAATATGCCGGGACGGTATTACAGCATAGCGCATCAGGGAAATTACCTTTATCTCCTTGGTGCCTGGGGTGGTTTGAATATTCTTGACATCTCAAATCCTGCCAGTCCTGTTGAAGTTTTACAAGACTGGGGTACTGACGGCTATGGCTCTTATGATGCAATGTATGTTGAGGGTAACTATGCTTTTTATAATTCGGGAGGAACCCCACTTTATGGAGCACTCAGAATTGTCAATATCAGTAATCCGGCAAGTCCTGTTTTAATATCGCAAATGAATAATTATACTGTTTATGATATTGCAAAATACGGTAGTGATTATTTAGTTGTAACCCAGGACTCAGGATTATCTATCATAAATATTGCTAACAAAACAAATCCTTTTGAGGTAGGCAGGTTTCCGGGTAACTTTAACCTGGCATCAGTAGAGGTCAAAAACAACATTGCCTATGTTGCGGGCAATATAAATGGTATAAATCAGACATTTGCAGCAATAAACCTGACTAATGTCAATAATCCTGTATTGCTTGATACTTATGGGTCGGGATTAAAAATAAAAGATATCAGCATAGCAGGAGACAGTGCATATTGTACTGGTGACAGAATCCGGATTTTCAATATATCAAATCCTTCAAATCTGACACTGGTAAAAGATACATTACTGCCTAATGTTACTTATGATGGTGAATTGCATAACGAATACTGGTACACCAGTATTGACCAGGCTGGTGTATATATTTTATCAACAAGTAATATTGCAAATTCCATTAAATATGAAAGTACAAACAGTATCATGATATATCCTAATCCCACCAAAAATAAGCTTACAATTGATGTCCCGCAAAAATCAACCATTGAAATTTGCAATATACAAGGCCGGATAATCCTGCAACAACAAATACAGCAAGGAAAAACAGACATTGACGTAAGCGGATTGGTAAAAGGGATTTACATTTTAAGACAGTTAAGCAAAAACCAGACAGCAGTAACAAGGATTATTAAAGAATAAATTTACAGCCCATAACTCGCATATTGCCCGAAAATCGGAAATTTTATATAGTATTTAAACATGTAACTGTTTTGTTTTAGGCTTCATTTACTTAAGACAAATTATTTTTTCATCCTAATTTACAATTGATTATGTTTTTTATTTAACTTTGTGAGTTAATGATGAATAATACGATTTTATCGTCAGTTAAAAGACTTTTAAAATAGAAAATTTTGAATGAAAACATTCTGGACTTTTATTTTTATTTGTCAGTCTTTAGCCCTTTTTGGACAATACAGCTTCAAAGGTATATTGTTATGTAAACAGGACTCAACTCCCGTACAGTTTGCCATAGTTAAATCCTTAGATATTGGCAGTTTCGTACAAACAAATTTTGAAGGTGAATTTCATTTTCAAATTCCACCAAACTTAAAAGTACTTCATTTCGAAATCTCAGCCATTGGCTTTCATGATACTATTACCTATCGGCTTACACATAAGACAGCAGAAAAAATATATGTTAACAAGCAACCCCTTTCACTTTCAATATTTACCGTTAAAGGACTAAGTGCAGTTGAAACGGTAAGGAAAGCAGTTGATATGATTCCTGCTAATTATCTGGATTCAAGTTTTGCTTCGTTTTCATTCTTTCGCCAGTATCAGAAGGTGAATGGAGAATTCAAAAACCTTGCAGAAGCGCAAACTGTAATATTGTTCAGGCTGTCAGCCTCAAAGAAAGGGATCTCTGTAAGTAACGGCTTTTATGTAGAACAAATGCGGAGAAACAATTTCAAATTTGACATTAATGATTACTATTATGAGCAAAATTCGATTGCCGATTTACTGGATCAGGATCCTGTATATAATTTACTTTCCGGAGCATTAAATCCCAATGCTTTTTATTTCTATACCTTTAATTTTGATACTAGCAATAAAACAGATGATTATGTCATCACCTATAGTTGCCGGGAGTTTACAAACGATGAACATGGAGTGAGTAACATTAGGGATCTTGGCTGGAATAACGAAGGCCGGGAAGAAGGCAGATTCGTTATCGACCGCAATTCATTCGCCTTTAAAAAGATAGAAAGAAATTCGTATCGTAATCTGGATTATCACTATCCATTGCATAATAACTGTTTACTGCCTTCCATGAAATATTTTTGCGAGTTCACTGATGGAAAATTGTATACGGAATACGAAGAAATCAATGGTAAATGGGCACTAAAAAAGATTTGCCAAAGCTTTACCAACGATTATTGGGGGCTGACAGGCTTAAAGGAGTATTCCATTACTGATATTTATGAATGGTATTCCGATAGTATAACCCATTACATCAAATCTTACCTTGCCGATAAGTTTTATGAAAAGACCAGTTTGCCATCATGCGATTATATTTACAATAAAATGAAATGGAATAAATCCTTACCGGCATTTCATTACTCTACAAAAAATGAAGTTTACCACGATTTAGAAAAACAATTTGCAATTGAAGAACAATTTGAAAATAATGGTAAACGAAAAATAACACCTTCTAATAAGAAATTAAAACTCGAATAGTAAGATGCATTAAAATATTCAATCTATTTAAAAATGAAAGATAATAAAATCTGCCCTGTTGAAAAAGCCGGGGGTCTTGATAATTCTGTCAGGAGACTACTACAGAACCCTGAAAAAAAATTAAAACCTTACATTCATGAAGGAATGACAGTTCTCGATTTAGGTTGTGGTCCCGGTTTTTTTTCAGTAGAAATTGCAAAATTGCTTAATGATACCGGTAAAGTAATTGCTGCAGATTTACAGCACGGTATGCTTGAAAAACTCAGACAAAAAATTAAGGGAACTGAATTAGAACAAAGAATAAAACTCCACAAATGCAAGGAAGATAGTATTGATATTACTGAGAAAGTGGATTTTGTGCTGGCTTTCTATATGATACATGAGGTAGCCAATCAGGATAAATTATTTAGTGAATTGAAAGCAATAGTAAAGCCTGATGGGCAGATATTTATAATTGAACCAAAATTCCATGTTCCTAAAAAATCATTTGAGTCCATGATTACCAAACTCAAAGAAATAGGAATGGAGATTAAGGAAAGACCAAAAGTCTTTTTTAGCCGGGCAATTGTTTTAAAAAATACAGCTTGAATAAAAAGTACTGATGTATAATATTGTATATGATTAATCATAATAAGACTCAGTCCTTTAAGCCATTACATAAAGAATGAAAAACAAATTAAATACATTAATTGTTTGTATATAAAGTCGCGTAAGCAGAATAACGACTAAAATAAAAATAGCCTGCACCAACTTTGCTGAATACTGATTGGTATAAGCAATAATATTTTAATAACATGAGAAAAATTACCTTTTTTATAAGCTTATGTCTTATTGCCAACATTAGTTTTGCACAAGACACCGAAATACAAAGAAAACTCAAAGGATTTGACAAAGAAATGGAGACAATTCTAAAAAACTGGAATATGCCGGGTGTTGGCATCGGAATTGTTAAAAATGGTAAACTTGTTTTTGTAAAAGGCTATGGATACCGTGATTATGAAAAAAAATTACCTGTAACTGCCAACACTTTATTTCAAATAGCTTCCAATACAAAATTATTTACTTCTACAGCTATAGGTTTGTTGGTAAATGAAGGAAAATTAGATTGGGATAAACCAATAAAAACCTTTGTTCCAACAATTCAGTTCTATAATAATGAATTGAATAATACGATTACGATAAGGGATATGCTTTCCCACAGAACCGGTGTTACCCGACATGATTTAATATGGTATAAATCTGATTTTAACCGGACTGAATTGTTTGAAAAATTAAAATATCTGGAACCTGTTCAACCCTTACGTCAGGGATTTTTATATAATAACCTAATGTATGCAGCTTCAGGTCACATTATTAATTTAATAGAAGGTAAAACCTGGGAATCTTTTGTACAGGAAAGGATTTTACAACCATTAAAAATGAACAATACTTTTTTTAGTATTGCTGATATGAAAAAACAATCCGATTATTTTGTACCATTTAATGAGAAAAGGGATACTAATATACTTTACAAAATAGAATATAATACCGAAACAGATGGCTTGGGTCCTGCCGGATCCATCATTTCAAACATTACAGATTTATCACATTGGCTTATAGCGCTTATGAATAAAGGTATATACGATGGCAAACAGGTAATTCCCGAATCTGTTGTAAATGCAACTAAGGAACCGGCAATTGCTTTACATAACTATTCATTGGACCAGGGCTTTACTGAAATGCTTAATCCGGTTTATGGTATGGGAAGAGAAATTTATTCCTATCGTGGTCATCAATTGGTATTGCACGGTGGCGATTTAAATGGGATTCACTCTCAGATATCTTATATGCCTCAGGATAGTATTGGCGTAATTGTATTTGTAATTGGAGACCATAGCATTAGTTACAATTCTATACTATACAATGTGTACGAACATTTATTGGGAATGTCTGTCACACCATGGAGTGAGAGAGGATTAATAAACAGAGATGCAGCTAAGAAACTTGGCAAAGAAGGAAGAGAAAAAGCTACGCAGGGCCAGGTTAAAAACACAAAACCATCTCATCCATTAAGTGATTATTCAGGAGATTTTGAAAATCCGGCATATGGTATTATAAACATAGCCCGGAAAGATACACAAATGTTGTTTACATTACACCATATTCAACTGCCGATGCATCATGTCCATTATGATAGATTTGACACTAAAAATGATGAAGAAGATGGTATGTATTCATTAAACTTTCAAACCAATCCACAGGGCGAAATAGACCGCTTTGTAGTTTCACTGGATGAAGGCGAAGTTTGTTTTGTAAAAAAAGCTGATGCCGCTTTAAGTACTGTTGAAACACTTACCAAATACACCGGAAAATACAAAATCGGGACAAACACCATAAATATAGTCTTAAAAAATAAAAACCATTTATTTGTGGTTGGCGAACCCGACCTGGAACTAATTCCTTATAAACCTAATATTTTTAAAACAAAAGAATTTGCAGATTTTACAATTGAGTTTATTATTGAAAATGGTAAAGTAACCGCACTGAAACAAAAAGACGGATCAGGCGAATATGAAATAAAGAAAGACCTAAGCGAAAAATAAACCTCCTACACAGGGGTTGTCTGCCTTGCTTCTTATGTATAAAATAAAGAATATAAGGCATTTAAAAACAATGGAATGTTTATAGATTAATATATTTTTTTCTGCTGCGTTTATCAAAAAGTTATATTTTTGACGAATAATTCATTAATTCTGGTTTTTTTAAGAATTGACGTTAACTGCCAATATTATGAAGCATTGTATTTCAACATTTTTACTGATTATTATAATGTTAACAATAAAGGCACAATACCCTTTTGAAGTATTTGATACTGTAAAACTCAAAACTTATAATGATTGGAAAACCTATGATTGGACAAAGAAGAAGAATGCCTTACATTTTACCATGACGATACCAGGTTTTTATCAAAACAAGGATACACTAACAATTCAATTTTCGAGCTTTGCAAAAGATTTCCAGCTTCCTTTTTTTATTACTGACGATTTAGACAGTTCTAAAATCAGAATATTCAGAAATAAGATAGAAATTCAAAAATTTAAAGAAGAAATCTGGTTTCTGGGAAAGTATAATTTTGATGGTCCGTTAGTTACTGCTGATTTTAATGGTGACGGATTAACAGATATTAAAATTAATGTCTGGTATATGGGAAATGGACTTGCATCTTTATATGAGCGCGTTATTTATTTTTTCCAGACCAGTGAAGGCAGGTTTAATAAAATATCTTATAAAGATATGGACAAACGGGTTGAAAGGGACTTTGACAAGGATGGCAATTTTGAAATCATCACAATGACACTCAATTCAGTTAAAGAACACAATTACTGGACATTTGACCTGTTTAATTATGTGGATGGTAAATTAATAAATGTGGATGAAAAGTTTAATTATCCGATTATGATACAGTATTTAAATAAATCCAATTATAAAATTACTACAAAAATCAGCAGCGAAATAATGAAAAAATATAAACTAAAACTACCTGAAGAGCTTAACATTCAATAAAGGAAAGTTGCTAATTAACAAAGCTGCGCTGTACCCAAAATTCCTGTAAAGTTAAATTAACTCCAATTATTCTTTAAAGTACCGATAATTTATAAAAATAAGCTTCCAGTAAGTTTGAATGAGAGACCTTAATCTTGTATGTTATGCCATCAGCTTTAAAAACCTTGCATAATACAATATGAATAAAGCTGTAATCAATACTTCAACAACATTCAATTTTTCGCCATGGATAAAAATCATCGGAAGCATCAGCATAAGTAATTGGGCTACCGTATAAAAATGAAAGCCATTTTTTTGCAATTTCCACATCTTATAGGCACCAAAAATGCTGAAAAAACACAATAAAAACCCTGACAGAAAGAAAAACCGGCCACCTGAAAATACATATAAAATTACATCTTTAAGCTCTTTATAATTTTTCGGAAATTCCATATTAACAATAAATTCTTTAAGTGCATTATAGAATAATCCATAGATCAGATTATAAATCATATTAAAGCCACTCCAGATAAAGGTTAATATGCAAAGAACCTGCAACATTGGAGGACGTTTTTGTACAGGTTCAATGTTGATGTTATTGGTTGTTTCTTCCATTTTTACTAATTTAGCGGAAACAAAAGTACAAATAATGCGTTTTAATTGATACAATTATTATCAGAATAATTATAACATAGTGTAAACCAATACAATTTGAATGTATAAATTATTGCTTATATGTTTCCTTATCCTTTCGGGTGAAATGTTAACAGCCCAACCTTCACATGTTTATCAGGCTAAAGCTACATTTTATGCTAAAAAATTCAATGGCCGGAGAACGTTTTCAGGAGAAAAGTTCAGCAATAAAAAATATACAGCAGCCCACCGCAGTTTCCCGCTACAATCACTGGTAAAAGTAACCAATCCCCGCAACAACAAATCCGTTATCGTCAGAATCAACGACCGTTTCCACCGGAAAAACATGATAGACCTCACTTATATTGCTGCAAAAAAGATTGAGATTATAGGACAGGGAACAGCAAAGGTAAAATTACAATTGCTTGATAATTCCTGTTTACAGCAATACTTAAACCAGGCTGCTGACAGTACCTTTATCGAACCCATTGCTGACAGTCTTTCCCCTGAAGAATTTGTGGATACTACGCAACATTATTACATCAGACTGGCCAGTTGTAAACTCGAAAAAAATGCTGAGCAGGAAGTGAATAAACGATTGTTAAAGGAATACAGAAATTTAGCATCAATTAAAAAACTTCACCACAGAGGAAAAGCTATTTACAAAATTATCTTAGGTCCTTTTAATGAGAAAGAAGAAGCTGCACAACTTCTAAAAAAGCTGAAAACAAAGTTTAAAGATGCAAAACTTGTTCATAATTAGCAGTTAATGTACTAATGCGATGATATGTTGATGTGGTAATGTGAAGACATTGCTAATTGCTAATTTCCTTCTTTCCCCTCCATCATCCTGTTTGCCACTTCCCATATTACTATTCCGGCACTTACCGATATATTCAGGGAATGCTTGGTCCCGAACTGAGGAATCTCGATACATCCGTCCACGCTGTGCATTACTTCTTCACTTACACCATCCACTTCATTTCCAAAAATAAGGGCGATTTTTTGTTCATTCATTACATCAAAATCATTCAGTGAAATGCTTTGCTCAGCTTGTTCAACTGCATATACAGTATAATTTTCCTGCTTCAGCTTTTCAACAGCAGATAAGGTATTTTCAAAATAGACCCATTTAACAGTATCAGTCGCACCTAAAGCTGTTTTATGAATTTCGCGGTTAGGTGGTGTTGCAGTAATACCACATAAATAGATGGCTTCTATCCTGAATGCATCCGAAGTTCTGAAAACAGAACCAATATTATGCTGGCTTCTTATATTATCCAGCAATATTATTAAAGGTAATTTCTCTGCTTCTTTAAAATCATCCACTGTAAGGCGATTCAGTTCTTCATTTTTCAGTTTTCGCATGATTATATTTTAAGGACTGCAAAGTTAAAATATTTTACTTTTCCCTCTGTTATAAAAAGAAATTTATATAATAGCCACAAAGACACGAAGTACATATAAAATTTCATTTTTTTAATTATTCATTTTTAATCCTTAATTCTTAATTTTTAATCCTTAGCGCCTTTGTGGCAAAAATTATAAACTATTTCATGCTTTTTAACTATTTTTGCAAATCAAAATATAAACGAATGCGGATTCTAAGTATTATCATTTTAAAGTTATTCGGTTGGAAAGTAGTTGGAAAACTACCAGAAGGTTTTAATAAATTCATTATGATAGAAGCACCACACACCAGTAATCTCGATTTTATACTTGGCCGGCTGGCTTTTTATAAACTGGGTATTCAGGCTAAGTTTCTGATAAAAAAAGAACTCTTTAAATTTCCACTGGGAAACGTATTAAAAGCCCTGGGTGGTATTCCCGTAAACCGGAGCAGGAAAAACAATATGGTGGATCAGGTTTGTGATTTGTTTGATAAAAACGAAAAATTAGCCATTATCATTACACCTGAAGGTACCCGTAAATACAATGCCAACTGGAAGAAAGGTTTTTATCATATTGCCGAAAGAGCCAATGTTCCGGTAATACTCGGTTTTATTGATTACGCTAAAAAAGAAGGTGGTATAGGACCGGTTGTTTACCCCAAATTTGGGAATTACGAACAGGATTTAAAATATATTCAGGATTTTTATCGTGATAAAACAGCCCGCTTTCCCGAAAAATACAACCTCAGCCCCATGTATCAAAACAAGGCATAAGTTTAATTCATATCAGCCAGCTAAAAACTTAAGTTGTAAAAAGCTGTTTATTATGCTAAAATCACTTTATTGAATTTTAATTTATATTTATTTTTATTCTACTGAATTTCTGATATTTATAAAATTAATACCAATTTTTAATAAGATTTTTTATGAATTGTAAGCTAAAATTCTTACTTTTGTGCCTTCTTTTTAAGCTTAGCTTTTTTAAGTTAAACAGATAGCAATTAGAAATTTGAGTATTTAAGAACGATTATATGCCTTTTACGAATAGATTGAAAAACTTTAACCTAAAGATATTTTCCGTTGCAATTTTTATGATGCTTTCAATAGCTGCATCACAGAACGTTACAGCAGGTGAAGAAAAAGCTAAATCAGAAAAATTCAATGCTGGAGAAATGATTATTGAGCATATTTCTGATGCATACGAATGGCATATCGCTACAATAGGCGAAACCCATATTGCAATTCCACTTCCGGTTATTTTAATCTATGATGGAAAATTGATTACATTCAGCTCTTCACATTTTCATCACGGAAAAGAAAGCTATAATGATTTTAAAATAGCTGAAACAGGCAAAAACAAAGGGAAAGTAGTTCATATTGCAAAAGCTGCTGACGGAAAAGAAATTGAAGATGCAAAAACGCCTCTTGATTTTTCTATAACTAAAAATGTAATGTCATTATTTATCGGTGTTTTTCTGATGTTATTTATTTTTCTTTCAATATCAGCCTCTTATCGCAAACGTGGTGTTGCTGCACCAAAAGGCATGCAGTCATTGCTGGAACCTTTAATTATTTTTGTAAGGGATGATATTGCAAAAGCATCTATCGGTGAAAAAAAATACCATAAATACCTGCCTTTCCTGTTAACAATATTTTTCTTTATCTTTTTAAATAATCTATTGGGATTAATACCATTTTTCCCGGGAGGTGTAAACCTTACTGGAAATATTGCCATTACCATGACACTGGCTATCTTTACTTTTTTAATCACTACTTTCAGTGGTAACAAAGCATACTGGATGCATATTGTTAATGCTCCGGGCGTACCATGGTGGTTAAAAATTCCTGTGCCATTAATGCCAATTGTAGAATTAACAGGTGTAATAACAAAACCATTTGTATTAATGGTCCGTCTCTTTGCTAATATAACTGCAGGACACATTATTGCACTGGGTTTTATCAGCTTGATTTTTATTTTTGGTGAGATGAAACCGGCTTTAGGTTATGGTGTATCTGTAGTTTCAGTTATTTTCTATGTTTTCATGGGCTTACTGGAATTACTGGTAGCTTTTATCCAGGCATATGTGTTTACCTTGCTTTCTGCCTTATATTTTGGTATGGCTATTGAAGAACATCACAAAGAACATTAATTTATTCATTTATATATTAAATTATTTACTAACACAATAATACATTAAATTATGTCAATTTTATCAATTTTATTACAAGCAGCTGCTGATATGACTCCTATTGCAAAAATGGGTGCCGGTATTGGAGCTGGTATAGCAGCCGTAGGTGCTGGTATGGGTATTGGTAACATCGGTAGAGGTGCATTGGAATCCATTGCACGTCAACCTGAAGCAGTAGGTGATATTCGTTCAAATATGATCGTATCAGCTGCGCTTATCGAAGGTGTTGCCTTCTTCGCTATTGTAGTTTGTTTATTGATCGTTTTCATGTAACAAACAGTTTAACTGTATCATTGCAACGGTTGGTTGCAGTGATACAGTTTTTAAATTTAAAAATTATCGTTAGTAAAGATTTGTAAATACAACAATTATGGGAATAGTAACACCGGGTATAGGTCTTATTTTTTGGATGACATTGTCGTTTGGAATTTTGGTTTTTATACTTGCCAAATTTGCATGGATCCCTATTTTGGCTACCTTGCATGAAAGAGAAAAAACTATTGAAGAAGCTTTGCATCAGGCTGATAGAGCACGTGATGAAATGAAAGCTTTGAAATCAGACAATGAAGAATTACTTCGTCAGGCAAAAGAAGAAAGAAGTGCAATTTTAAAAGATGCACGTGACATTCGTGAAAATATGATAGAAGAGGCTAAAAACAAAGCCAATCAGGAATACAACCGCATACTTGAATCAGCAAAAGAAAGTATTAATTACGAGAAAATGGCTGCCATTACTGAATTAAAAAATCAAATTGCTACATTATCTATTGATATTGCGGAAAAAATTCTGAAAGAAGAATTATCAAACAAAGAAAGTCAGAAAAAGCATATCGATAAAATGATGGACAACATCAGTTTTAACTAAATTGCTGCAAAAAAGAGAATATGAAGGATAGCAGAATTAACGGCAGGTATGCAAAAGCATTGTTTGATATAGCCATTGAACAACAAATTACGGATGTGGCATTTCAGGATATGCAATTGGTAAAAAATATCTGTATAGCAAGCAAAGAATTTGAAAGTTTAATGTCAAGCCCTATTATTAAAACAGACAAAAAACAAGCTGTTGTTAAAGAAATAATGGGTAATCAGCTGAATAAAGTTTCATTGAGTTTTCTGTTACTGATTTTAAAGAAAAGACGTGAAGCCAATCTAAGAAATATTGCGTTGGAATACATTGAAATGTACAATGAATACAAAGGCATTAAAACAGCTTATTTAAAAACAGCTATAGAATTAGATCAGCCTACAAAAACAGAATTCATTAACTTACTTTCGAGCCAGTCAAATAAAAAAGTTGAATTACTGGAAGACATTAATCCCTCTATTATTGGTGGATTTATTGTTACAATTGACGACAAACAGGCTGATAACAGCATTTCAACAAAAATTCAACGCTTAAGAAAAGAATTTGATAAAAATATTTACGAAAAAGGATTTTAAACACACAGAATATAAATAAATTACAATATGGCAGAAATTAAACCCGCTGAAATATCAGCAATTTTAAGACAACAATTAGCAGGCTTTAAAATGGAATCCGACTTACAGGAAGTTGGTTCTGTTTTGCAGGTTGGTGACGGAATTGCTCGTATTTATGGACTCAACAATGCTCAATCAGGCGAGTTAGTAGAATTTACAAAAACCGGCGTAAAAGCAATCGTGCTTAACCTGGAAGAAGACAACGTAGGTGTTGTATTATTAGGAGATTCTCACCAGATTAAAGAAGGTGATATCGTAAAACGTACCGAACAGATTGCCTCAGTTAAAGTTGGCGAAGGTATGTTAGGCAGGGTTATCAATACCCTTGGTGAACCTATTGACGGTAAAGGCCCGATTACTGGCGAAACCTACGAAATGCCGCTGGAACGCAAAGCTCCCGGTGTTATTTATCGTCAACCGGTTAACGAACCATTGCAGACCGGTATTAAACCTATCGATGCCATGATTCCAATCGGAAGAGGTCAGCGTGAGTTAATCATCGGCGACCGTCAGACAGGAAAATCAGCTATAGCTATTGATACCATTATCAACCAGAAAGAGTTTTACGAAAGAGGTGATGCTGTTTATTGTATTTATGTAGCATCTGGACAAAAAGGCTCAACCATTGCCAATGTTGTTAAAACATTGGAAGAAAAAGGCGCTTTAGCATATACAGTTATTGTTGCTGCAACAGCATCTGATCCTGCAGCATTGCAGTTTTACGCTCCGTTTACAGGTGCTGCCATCGGCGAATTTTTCAGAGATACCGGACGCCCTGCATTGGTAGTTTATGATGATTTATCAAAACAAGCTGTGGCTTACCGCGAAGTTTCCTTATTATTGCGTCGTCCACCTGGTCGTGAAGCATATCCGGGTGATGTATTTTATTTACATTCAAGATTACTCGAAAGAGCGGCAAAAATTATCAAATCAGATGAAATTGCTGCTCAAATGAATAATTTACCTGAATCAATCAGACATCTTGTAAAAGGTGGTGGTTCTCTAACAGCTTTACCAATTATCGAAACTCAGGCCGGTGACGTTTCTGCCTATATTCCAACCAATGTAATTTCTATTACCGATGGTCAGATATTCCTGGAAACCAACTTATTCAACGCAGGTATCCGTCCCGCTATCAACGTAGGTATTTCGGTATCACGTGTGGGTGGTAATGCTCAGATAAAATCCATGAAAAAAGTAGCCGGTACACTTAAAATTGACCAGGCTCAGTTCCGCGAACTGGAAGCTTTCTCAAAATTCGGTTCTGATCTGGATGCAACTACCAAAGCTGTGCTTGACAAAGGTAGCCGCAATGTGGAAATCCTGAAACAACCTCAATATTCACCCATGAAAGTTGAAGAACAGATTGCTATCATCTTTTGTGGTACAAGAGGCTTATTGCAAAGAGTTCCTGTGGGTAAAGTAAAAGAATTTGAAATCGAATTCTTACACCACTTGCAAATTGATCATAAGGATGTATTGATTTCATTAAAAGCCGGTAATTTAACCGACAATGATGTAAAGACATTAGAACAGCTTGCTAAAGATATTTCTAAAAGATACGAAAACTAATTAATAGGGAGCCAATATGCCCAATTTAAAAGAAGTCAGAACGAGGATTACTTCCGTAAACTCAACCAAGCAGATTACCAGTGCCATGAAAATGGTATCGGCATCTAAACTGAGGAGAGCACAGAACGCTATTATCAAGCTCAGACCTTATGCAGCAAAACTGACAGAAATATTGCAGAATTTAAGCGATAGCATTGAAAATACAAATGCAGCTGCTTTTTATGAAGTACGTAAGGTTGAAAAGGTATTGATTATTGCGGTTTCCTCCAACAGAGGAATGTGTGGAGCATTTAATACAAATATTATTAAAGCCATCAATGTCCTTATCAATGAAGAGTATGCTGCCCAGAATAAAAAAGGCAATGTGGAAATTTTGTGCATTGGTAAAAAAGCCGGTGATTTCTTTGCAAGACGCAATTATATTATTACTGACCGTTTAGACCATATATTCGATAAACTGGCCTATGAAAATATAGTTCCTGTTGCAGAACAACTCATGAGTGAATTTCAATTGAAAAAATACGATAAAATCGAAATCGTTTATAACCGTTTTAAAAATGCAGCAACACAACAACTGGTTGTGGAACAATTTTTACCTGTTATGCCTCCTTCATCAACAACTAAAAAGACTACAGCAGTTGATTATATTTTTGAACCCGACAAACAGGAAATCTTAAACGAACTGGTACCAAAAACCCTTAAAATTCAGTTGTACAAAGTAGTGCTTGATTCATGGGCTTCGGAACAGGGTGCACGTATGACTGCCATGCACAAAGCAACCGATAATGCTACAGAAATGCTTAAACAATTGCGTTTATCATACAATAAAGCACGTCAGGCGGCTATTACCAACGAAATTCTGGAAATTGTAGGCGGAGCTGAAGCACTGAAAGGCTAAAGATTTACACAATAAAATAAAAACCGGAGATTTCAAAGTCGAAATCTCCGGTTTTTTTATTTTATTAATCTTAATGAAAAGTAAATATCATATTGATAAAGAAATTCCAAACCGTTACGATAGCAATGGCAAAAAGCTTGGAAATATAGAATTGTTTATTAAATTTGCTTACCAACGTCCATAATATAAGGGTATTAATTCCCAGTCCGATAAGCGAAATAAACAGGAATTTGCTGTATTCAATGGCAATTTCAGGATTCTGACTGTGAAAAGTCCAGATTCTGTTTAAAATATAATTAGAACTGGCTGCCAGTGTAAAACCGATAGCATTGGCAATATATTTTTGTATTTTTAAGATTTCCTTGCAAAGATATGTAAAACCAAAATCTACCAATACACCGGAAGCCCCAACAATACCAAACTTCAGAAATTTAAAAATCAATTCTCTCGTAATTACAAACATCTGCAAATTTTAATACTGCAATTTTACGTAAAATTTATGGAACAGCAATATTTTTAACATTTTTAAACTTATTAATCAATTGTGTAGTAATTTTGATTAATATTGAAAATAATTGTTAAAAATTCCAACCTTTTTACAATTATTGCATCTATATAACAAGTAATGGAAGACATTAATACCATAATAGCAGGATGCCTCAACAAAAAAAGGTCAGCCCAGCAATTGCTTTACAAGCGATATGAGGGATTAATGTTCGGTATTTGCTTACGTTACATAGGAAATAAAGTTGATGCTGAGGATGTTTTGCAGGAAGGATTTGTCAAAATTTTTATGAATATCGAAAAATACAGAAATGAAGGAAGTTTTGAGGGCTGGATGCGGAAGATTATGATTAATTCTGCACTTACCTATTTGAGAAACAAAGTTAAAGTAGTTTTCATTACCCAGCAAACAGATATTCCTGATGATCATCATGAAGAAATTTATGCCGAAGTTGATATTCAGCCATCAGAACTGATGAAAATAGTCCGTTCGTTGCCTGAAGGATCAAGGATGGTTTTTAATTTATATGCTATTGAAGAGTATTCGCACAAAGAAATCAGCGTGATGCTCGGAATTAGCGAAAGTACATCAAAATCACAATTATCAAGAGCAAGAAAAATAATAGCTTACAGTATTGAAAAGCTAAAAAAAAATAATTACGTAGCCGTATGAACGAGAAAAATAAAATTGACGATCTATTCAGAAATGCGCTGTTCGACTACAAAGAAGAATCGCCGTCAAATAACAACGAAGACAAGGTCTTTTGGTTGTTGAATTATACCAATTATACCAGAATATTCAAAATTACGCTGGGTATTATCATAATTGCTATACCTGTAACTCTTTTTGCCTATTTATTAATAAACAATTCAAATTTAAAACATATTAACAGTATTACTGAATCAAATAAAGTAAATCAACCGAAGAATGCCTCAGCAATAAATCTAACTGAAAGAAATTCAAACAATACATCACAAATAAAAAATAATGATAACCAAATAGTTAAAAATAAAATTCATAAATTAAAAAAAGAAAATAATATTGCTCAATTGCAGCCATCAAATTTAGAAATTAGCAATGCAACTATTAGTAATACAGAAGCAACAAACTCAGCTTATACTGAAGTAAGTAGTGTTAATGAAGAATCAGCAGCTTCAAACAATGCTTTAGTATTGAAATATACTGAAAGCAATATTTCTAAAATCGAAAGTTTAAACGCTAAAGAAATTGAAATCTCAAAGAATGAAGCATTAAAGTCAGGGATTTTAACACTACTTCCTGCTGAAAATTACAATGTTGAAGCCAATACAGAAGAAAATATTGCAAAATTAAAACCCATTGAATTTACAAAATCATACAACTCAATATCTATTGAACTATCCGGAAATCTTTTTAATACTGACAAAAAACTCAGTTCAACCAATGAATTTGCTTCTGTTGTTAAATTCAGGGAAATAAATGAATCTAAAATCTTAACTTACGCTCCGGGAATTGAATTAAAGTTTAATACTAAAAATTTGTTTTTCCAGACAGGTCTGAACTACCAGATTTATGGAGAGAAAGTAAATTATAACTTCAACGTTATTGAAAACATTATAAACAATAAACTAACTTATTATGATTCTTTGGTTTACGTCAGAGATTCAGCCGGCCATCCGGGATACTGGAGATATGACACAATATGGTATAATGTAAAGGATACCAGCTATTTAACACAAAAACGGATTGCAAATTATACCAATACATTCAGATATATTGAAATTCCTTTGCTTATAGGTAAAAGCTTTGCTGTTAATAAATTCATTGTTGATATTTCTACAGGTTTTTCGTTTGGCTTTTTGATTAAAGCTGATGCATTTTTACTTGCAACTGATAATAAAACTATTGATAGAATTGAAAACAGAAATTCACCCTATTTAAACGATCTGCAATTGAATTATATATTACGGATAGCACTCAGATATCAATTGAATGAAAAATGGAGCTTTTTTGTCCGGCCATCAATGAAAATGAATATGGGAAGCTTACTAAATCAAAATCAATATCCAATCCAACAAAAATACACCTTATACGGAATAGGAATGGGAATGATGTACACTTTTTAAATTTGAAACTTATGAAAAAACTAATATATTTTGTCTTGTTGAGTTTATTTATTGTTGACTTTGCCAACGCTGACAATATATTAATTCAGGGCCAGGTGACCAATAATCAGAATTATGTTGGCATTGCAAATCATACTATATACGTAACTGACAGCAATACATACTTTGATACCATTACAACCGGAATTAATGGTTATTACAGTAAACAAATAACCGGCATTACGCCAAATTCAAACCTATCTTATTATGTAACTACAAAAGATTGTAATAATGCAGTACATTATGGAATTGCATATTCCGTTGACAGTTTAACAATTATTAATTTTAGTATTTGTGATACAACACCTGTTAATTGTCATAACAGTTTTACCTATACAAAACAAAATCTGTTATTCAACTTCTCAGCTTCAAATTTAATATCTTTTCCAACTATTTATAACTGGATATTTAGCGATGGTTATACAGCATCCGGACAAAATATAAGTCATTCTTTCCAGCAACCTGCATCAGGGCAGGTTGTATATACTGTAACTCTTAATACCGTGACATTATTACCAAATCTGGATACCTGCCAGTCGCAATCTATACAATATATACATATTTTTGCAAATATTCCGAGGATTTGTGGTTTTATTACAAAAGCCAATGCTGTTCAGTCAGAAGGTTATGTTCTTTTATATGGTATTAATAATCCATTGGGTACCTGTAATTTAATTGATTCTGTAACAATGGATACGAATGGATTTTATTATTTTATTAATATCGCTACAAATTTTACTGCATACCTGGTTAAAGCGATGTTACCGGCGAATTCAACTCTGAATAACAAGTATATTTCTACCTACTATAATTCACAATATTCATGGGTATATTCTATTCCGTTACTACCAGATACAACAGATATTCTTTATAATATTGATTTTATTCCATATTATTTAATTTCTGCAGGGATTGGGAGTATAAGTGGAAATGTTTCACAGTTTTCAACTACTCTTTCAACAATACCTGTATCAGGGATTGAAGTATTATTACTTAATCAGAATAATAAACCGATAAAACTAACTAATACTGATCCTCAGGGAAATTATATTTTCCTGAATCTTCCTTATGATAATTATAAATTATACGTTGAAAAAATTGGTAAAATTTCAGAATTAGCATCTGTTAATCTAAACAATCTGAATACTAATATTAATAATATCAATTTTTTTATAAAGGGTAATGATATTGCACTTTCTGCCGAAGAAGTTAATTCAGTATTTTATACTATGAGCGAAATTTATCCAAATCCATCAAATGCTGATGTTTATCTTGATGTGATATTGAATAAAACAACTAAAATGGAGATTTCAATCTTTAATCAGTTAGGGCAATTAGTATACTCAAAAGCTGATACTTATTCAGCTGGACAGGAAAAGATAACGTTAAATACCCGGAATCTTATCAAAGGAATTTATTCTGTAAGAATCAGTACTAATCATACAAGCTGTTTTATAAAAAAACTTGTCTTAGTAAAATAATTCCCCATAATTATTTGTTTACTAAAAGCTACTTCAACATTTTACTGAAGTAGCTTTTTTAATTATTTTTTGAATTTAACAAAAAAAACTGTACGTTTGTATATCTATAGATTTTGAATTATGGAAAGAATTAATAGCAGTGAGAAAGAGAGAATATTTAAATACATAAGGATTAACTCAACCATTATGTATGTTCTGGCTTTTTTGTTTGTCTATTTTATTTATCAATTTTTTACTGCATTTATTGCAGGACAATACTATTTGAGAGTTGTTCTGTTTTATCATGAAGTAAAATTTCTAACGCCTGATAACTCTAAATTCTGGTACTCTGATTCTGCATTGGCAGTTTTCTCAACAGGACCTATAATTTCAATGGTATTTGCATTTATATTTATGATGTTATTCAGAAAATATTCTAATACTGATTCAGTAATAAAAGTATTTTTACTTTGGGGCGTATTGCATTTTGTCAACAGGATTATCGGATCTTTTGCTATTGGAACTATTTTTCTGTTGTATGGTTCAAACCTTATTGCAGATTGGTTATATCTGGGGATGGAATTCAAGATACTTCTTGTAGCAATGGCAATTATTTTACTAATTGTCATTGGAAATTTTTCTGTTTATCCAATTTTAAATTCATCAAATTCTTTTTCACTTATCAATAAAAGGAACAGGGCTGAATTTATTAAAAATCAGATCTTTATCCCATGGTTTTTCGGTAGTCTCATCTTATTTGTTTTATTCTTACCAAGGTTCCCCTTACATGAATTACTGATTAATTTATCAATGCTAATCATGCTGATTCCGGTTTACTTCCAGTTTGAAAGAGTTATGATACCTAATATCGAAGAAGAAGATTACCCTGAAAATAAAACATCATGGTTACTGATATTATTATTCTCTTTACTAATAATCGGTTACCGCATTATTTTTGGCAAGGGGATTCCATTTGGTACAGAAAGTGAAAATTCATTGGGTGTATCTATTGTAATTGTTTTGGCTTCATTAATGATAATAGGGATAATTATCATTGGCATCAGATCAGTAAGACAAAAACGGAAAAAAGTTTATGAAATGATATTAAAGAGTTTACCGAATGATGCTGATATGGTTGAATAAAAAAGAATTTACAATATTATTTTATAAGAATAGTCTTTTTTACAGTTGTACCTTCTATTAATCTGACTGTTCCTTCTCCTTTTCTGTAAATACGTATTGGTGGAGTAAAAGATAAATCAAATAAAGTGCTGTCCATAGCGTTAACATTAACAATGGCTTCCAGTTTAAATGTATGTGAGAATTTACCGTTAGCATCTGCAGTACCCAGAATATTAATGTTGTCACCCTGATGAATCCAGACACCTGCATAAGGAATCACAACAGAAGTATCATTGAATGATTTTACGTAAATTTCTACTATGCAATCGGTATCTTTTTTACATGAAGTATTACTCAGAATAAAGATAATTGCTATTATTGAAAGAAGAAGCAAATTTTTAGCAAAATTTTTCATCTTTTTATTGATATTTTATTAATATTGCGTTTAATTTTCAATTATTTAGCAAACCTACATAAATTTTTACTAATAATCACAAAATCATGAAAAAAATATTATTATCAATTGCATTATCCGTAATTTTCTTACTCCAGATAACACATTTTGCATTTGCTCAGAAGACAGAAAAACCAGCCTTTACAAAGATCCTAATAACAACTGAATATGGTGAAATCAAGCTTAAATTGTATAACGAAACACCATTCCACAGGGATAATTTTATCAAACTGGTTAAGGAAAAATACTTCGATTCTACATTATTCCACAGGGTTATCAATAAATTTATGATACAGGGCGGAGATCCTGATTCCAGGCATGCTGCTGACAGTGTTTTATTGGGTGATGGAGGACCGGCATATACGATTCCTGCTGAATTCAGACCTGAAATTTTTCATAAAAAAGGTGTTTTAGCAGCAGCCCGTGAAAGTGATCAGGTTAATCCGACCAAAGCTTCTTCAGGCTCACAGTTTTATATTGTCCAGGGCAAGGTTTTTACCCTGGAAGAACTAAATGTTCTGGCTCAACGCATGGGAAAGACATTTACTGAAGAACAGATAAAAATATATACAACTATTGGCGGAACACCTCATCTGGATGGAAATTACACTGTTTTCGGAGAAGTAATCAGTGGTCTGGATGTAGTAGATAAAATTGCAATTGTTGCAACTGATAAAAACAACCGTCCATTGAAAAACATTCGAATGACAATTCAAATCATTGAATAAAGCTAATTAATCAATCTTCTTATTTTGTATTTTAATTTTTAAAAAGAATATGTAAGAATATTCATTAATTTTGCAATGCCTTTAATTAAATAAATAGTATAGTGAAAGAATTAATTGCCAATATAAACAAAGATATACAATCATTTGTCGCTAAATCTTCCGAAGAATTAGAACAATTTCGAATATTATTCCTGGGTAAAAAAGGGAAGATACAGGACTTATTTGCTGATTTTAAGAATGTTGCCCCTGAAGAACGCAAAGAAATAGGTATTTTACTCAATGACCTTAAAAATATTGCCCAACAAAAAATAGATAGTTTTAAAGATAGTTTTCAATCTGTTATTGAAAAGAAAGCTCCGGCTGACTTAAGCAAACCGGCTGATTTTATTGAGTTGGGAGCACGTCATCCGCTTTCTGTGATGCGAAATGAAATCATCAGTATTTTCTCGAGAATAGGTTTTGTTGTAAGCGAAGGACCTGAAATTGAAGACGACTGGCATAACTTCTCAGCATTGAATTTTCCACCGGAACATCCTGCCAGAGATATGCAGGATACTTTCTTTATTGAGAAATCAGCCGAAAAAGGTGATATTGCTTTACGTACCCATACTTCATCCGTTCAGGTGAGGATGATGGAAAACAATAAACCGCCTGTAAGGGCTATATTCCCGGGCAGGGTTTTCAGGAATGAAGCCATTTCTGCAAGGGCACATTGTATATTTCATCAGGTGGAAGGTTTGTATATTGATAAGAATGTTTCATTTGCAGATTTAAAGCAATGCTTGCTTTATTTTGCCAAGGAAATGTTTGGTGAAAATACAAAAATCAGATTGCGTCCCTCCTATTTCCCTTTTACAGAACCATCTGCCGAAATGGATATTTCATGCAGCATCTGTGGAGGCGAAGGCTGTAATATATGTAAACATACAGGCTGGGTTGAAATATTAGGCTGCGGTATGGTTGATCCCAATGTACTCGAAAATTGCGGAATTGACAGCAAGGAATATACCGGTTTTGCCTTTGGTATGGGAATTGAACGTATTACAATGCTACGTTACGGTATAAAAGACCTGCGTTTATTCTTCGAAAATGATGTGCGTTTTTTAAAACAATTTGAAGGCGCTTTATAATCATTATTTTGTTTAAATCTTAACATTGCAAATGAACTGGAACGAAATCATTTTTTTCTCAGCATTTTTGGCATTTATACTTTTTATGCTTTTTGTTGATTTGATACTGGTTGGGAAAAAGAGTCATATTGTTTCCTTCAAAGAATCTATTAGCTGGACCATAATCTGGGTAAGTATTTCTATGCTGTTTTATGTCATTATCTCCTTTCATGGGAATTGGATACATGGTATTGATACTATGGAAAAATTAAAGTATTTTATTGTAATCCATGATCATTCCATACACATTGACGGACTGGATTTTGAATCGGCAATAAAGGTTTATAATCATAATCTTTCATTGGAATATCTTACAGGCTATTTGATTGAATACGCTTTATCTATTGATAATGTATTTGTTATCATTTTAATTTTTATCTCATTTAATGTTCAGCAGAAATTTTATAAAAGGGTACTTTTCTGGGGAATTATTGGTGCGATAGTAATGCGGTTTATTTTTATATTTTTAAGTGCAACCCTAATACAGGAATTTGAATGGATACTTTATCTGTTTGGCTTACTATTGATTTTTACCGGTGTTAAAATGTTTTTGACGCGTAATAAAGAAGAAAAAATGGATGCCGAAAAACATCCTGTAGTAAAATTTGCATCTAAATATTTTGCCGTATATCCACGTTTTGTTCAGCAACATTTTGTAATAAAAAAGAACAGGAAAACTTATATAACTCCTTTATTGATAGTACTTTTAGTCATAGAATTTACTGATGTTATTTTTGCTGTCGATTCTGTTCCCGCTATTTTTTCAGTAACCAAAGACCCTTATATTGTTTTCTTCAGTAATATATTTGCTATCATCGGCTTACGTTCATTATTCTTTTTATTGAGCAATATTATGAATAAATTCCGTTTTCTGAAAGTTGGCCTGGCTGCTTTATTAACTTTTATCGGCTTAAAAATGTTATTTAATCACTGGTTAAAAGATAATGGGTTTACTACAGCACATTCCTTATATGTTGTGTTAGGAATTCTTTCAATCAGTGTTATTGCATCATTACTCATTCCTGAAAAGAAAGCAATTGATTGATTTATAAATTGTAATTTTTAAATACCATGAAAAGAACATTCACATTCATTGCATTAAGTATTTTAATTTTAACTTCATGCAGCAAAAGCAATATTTACGAAAAACGTCAGGATTTTGACAATTATACATGGAATCGTATGAAATCCCTGTTTTTTGAAGTTCCTGTAAAAGATACAGAATCTGAGTATAATATTTATCTGACAGTAAGGCATATTACCCAATATCCTTACGATGATTTAAAAGTTAATTTCACTATTTATTCGCCTTCCGGTGAAGAAAGAACAACCATGCATACTATAAAAATCAAAGACAGTCAGGGCAAGTTTATTGGTTCTGGTGCCGGCGATTTATGGGATGTAGAATTTTTGGCCAAAGAAAAAATAGTTTTCAATCAGGCCGGAACCTATAAATTTCAGATTGACAACCTCATGGACTATCTGGATGTTGTTGGTTTGGCTGACTTCGGCATAAGAGTAGAAAAAGCAGAACTGAAGAAATGAGAAGTGAATCTGAAGTAAACATTATTATTTCAAATCGCCAAATCACTAAATCACCAAATCACCAGATTTAATGAATCCTGAGCATAAATTTCTTGTGCATATAAAGTCAATTTTAAAGACTATACCTGAGAAACCGGGTATATATCAGTATTTTGACGATAAAGGGACTATTATTTATATCGGGAAAGCTAAAAACCTGAAGAAAAGAGTTAATTCTTATTTTAATAAAGAAACTTTCGAAAATGGGAAAATAGCGGTATTGGTGCGCAAGATTGCCGATATCAGATTTATGATTGTTGATACAGAATTAGATGCACTTTTACTCGAAAACAATCTTATAAAAAAATACCAGCCCCGCTACAATGTATTGCTGAAAGATGACAAAACCTATCCATGGATTTGTATTAAAAATGAAGCTTTCCCGCGTATATTCCCAACCCGTAATGTAATAAAGGATGGATCGCAGTATTTTGGGCCCTATGCGTCGGTAAGAATGATGAATACCTTGCTTGAACTGATAAGGCAACTATACCAGATCAGAAACTGCAAGTTAAATCTATCGGACAACAATATAAAAAGCGGAAAATATAAAGTCTGCCTTGAGTACCATATCAAAAACTGTAAAGGTCCTTGCGAAGGACATCAAACAACGGAAGATTACAATCAAACAATCAGTGAAATCAAGGAGATTATTAAAGGAAATATTTCCAATGTGCTGAAACAACTGAAAGATTTAATGATGAATCTTGCAGATAATATGGAATTTGAGAAAGCCCAGCTTATTAAACTGAAGATGGAACATCTGGAAAACTATAAGAGCAAATCTACCATTGTAAATCCGGCTATTGATAATGTTGATGTATTTTCCATTGTTACCGATGAAAATGCTGCTTTTGTTAATTTTCTGAAAGTTATTGATGGTGCTATTGTTCAGACGCATACTGTTGAAATAAAAAAGAAACTGGATGAAACGGCAGAGGAATTATTAACCCTGGCCATTGTGGATTTACGTCAGCGGTTCAACAGTGCATCCAAGGAAATTATTGTTCCTTTTGCACTGGATGTTGACTTACAAAAAACGCTGGTAACTATCCCTCAGCGGGGAGATAAAAAGCAATTGCTTGACTTATCGGAACGCAATGCAAAATTCTATAAACTCGACAAGCAAAAGCAAAAAGACCTGATTGACCCCGAACGTCATACCAAGCGGATTTTAAATCAGATGATGAAGGATTTGCGTTTGAATGAATTACCCAAGCATATTGAATGTTTTGATAATTCGAACATTCAGGGGGCATATCCGGTTGCTGCCATGGTAGTGTTTAAAAATGCCAAAGCTGATAAAAAAGAATACCGGCATTTTAATATTAAAACAGTAGAAGGACCCAATGATTTTGCTTCGATGGAAGAAGTGATTTACAGGCGTTATAAGCGATTAACTGAGGAAATGCAGCCATTGCCTCAACTCATCATAGTTGATGGCGGAAAAGGCCAGTTAAGTGCTGCTATTAAAAGCCTGGAGAAACTGGATCTCAGAGGAAAAATAAGTATAATAGGAATAGCTAAAAAGCTGGAAGAAATATATTATCCTGACGACAGCATTCCTATGTATCTGGATAAAAAATCAGAAACCTTAAAAATAATTCAGCAATTGCGTGACGACGCCCATCGTTTTGGCATTACTCACCACAGAAGCAAAAGATCCAAAGCTACCATTAAATCAGTTTTGACTGAGATTGATGGCATCGGCTACACCACAGCACAAGTCTTGTTACGCAAATTTAAATCGGTAAAAAATATTGAAAAAGCCGGTACAGAAGAAATTCAGAAAGTAATTGGCAAAGCCAAGGCAGAGATTATCATAAACTACTTTTCCAAAGAAAAACTAAAAGAATAAGTCGGAAGTCCGAAGACGGAAGTCTGAAGTTATGGCAGAGCTTTGAGAGTTATGTCTGTTATGGAAAAAGATGGCACACAGATTTAACAGATTTACGCTGATAAATTCGTGAATACCCCGTTAGGCGAAGTCTTGTGCACTAGCCCATGCATAAGCAGACTTCGTCGAAATTAAACTCCTAATTGATTGATTTAACATAATATAATTTCTCAACACATTCGTAATTCGTAATTTCCTAATTCGTAATTAAAAACGATGCCTGCCCCCTAATATCCCCTTTTTCTTTTACAACAATTTTATAAAGACCATTATGGAATTTCATAGTATTTATATGCAGATGATTTGTGAATGATTTTCTTTCTTCTGTATATACCAATTGACCAATATTAGAATAAATTTCTACCTGACAATTTTTATTATTTTCATTCAGAATAATATTAATAAAATCCGATGCAGGATTTGGAAAAACCCTAACAGTAGGTATATTATTTGTATATTCCTGAACACTGATATTTTGCGGACCTGGGGCATAGCCTGTACTGTCAGTTTTTAATAGCCAGATTTGTTGAGGTACAGTTAATTGATGACCTATAACTGCACCACAAGCAGTTATTCCTTTATTAGGATTAAGGACATTGTCATATAATCCATTCATATCGATATCTTGAAAATTTAAAAAATATTTCTTTCTCCATAAACTGTCTCCGTTAAAATTATATTTAAATAAAAATGAAGAAAAATAAGATACACTATCTATAGATTGATAATAACCCATTACAATAAAGTTATTATCTGGAAATATTTGAACTTTTGTTACTTCTAAATCAGAATAAATTGAATCATAAAATTTATTCCAAACTTCAGTTCCATCTAATCTATATTTAATCACATTAAGTCGTGCTTTCCAAGCTGCATTTTGAGGATAAGAATAAGTAGAATAGCCATAAGCAACCAGAACATTACTATCGTTTGTCAATGCAATTGCGGCACTCCCATCATATTGATTTCCGCCTATATCCTTATACCATTGCTGGTTTCCGAGACTATCAGTTTTAATCAGAAATGGGCCACCATTACCGGTAACTTGTGTATCATGGAATCCTTTTATCAAAAAACCTTTATCAGGAGTTTCAATAATTCTGGAAGCTCCACTACGATCAGGCAAATTAAAGATTTTTCTCCATATCTGATTTCCAAGGCTATCTGATTTTACCAATAAAACACCTAAATTATTAAAACTTAATTCTATACCACCGATAAAAATCAATCCATTATCAGAAGTTTCTTTTTGCTGTATAAATGCTTCCCATTCTACATTATAATTATGTATCGTCTTAGTCCAAACTGTGTCCAAATTATCATCAAAACGAATTACAATATGCTCGGGATTATAGTTTGCAGTATCTTTTTGCCCTAAATATAAAAATCCTCCATTTTTACATTTTATTAAAGTCTGAGCTTCCGGATAATAATTCCAGCCTGTTTTAGTTAAAGTGAATTTTCTGGATACATTTCCTATTGAATCAATTTTACAAAAAATAAGACTCTGAAAATTACTGTTTATTGTATCATTACCATAACCGACAAAAAAATAATGATTTCTTTCATTGATAATTGATGATGCGTTAAAAGTATTTGTTGAGTTATTTGGGTAAGGTGTATATAGTTTATTATACGTTATTGTTTGGCAAATCACTGATTTTGCTAATATAATTAGAATAAAAAATACATATAATTTTTTCATTTTGATTTTTTTTATTTAAAAGAACTCCTCTAATTATAAAAGAGGAGATCTTTAATTACAAAATTAATGTTTTATTATTAATTTTTCAACAAATTGTCGTTTGCCATTAACTAAAAGTTTACATTGATAATAACCATTGTTTAATTTTTTGATGTCAACAAAATCCTGATTTATTTTGGTATTAAGTTTTTGTTCTAATAGTAATTTTCCTTGTATGTCATATATAAATAAATCTACATCATTAGTGACTTCATTAGATTTATATTGTATGACAATGAAATCACTGGCAGGATTAGGTGTTATGCTGAAATAATTCTTATTAATTTGATTATCTTTTTTAATCTGTGAATGAGGAGGCTTTGCATATTCAGTTTGAGTTGAATTAACATAAATAGGTTCTTGATAAACATAATTAGGATCATAATGTAAACGCAATGCTTTTGCCAGTCCACCAGGTAAATCATTATTAGTTTCACTGAATTCTATGATTTTACTTTGATTGATTTCTTCCCAATTTAATCCTTCATAATTCAATTGAATTATGATTGGAATAATTTGTGTCAATTTATCATATTTTTGTCTTTCCACATCGTTTGGTATAATATTATTTATATTATTTAGCAATTCGTTTGCAGCTACAATTTCATTATTGGATAATTTAGCAAATACAAGCTCATATTTAGAATTCAAATCAGTTTCAGTTTCTAACAATTTTTGGAATGATTCCAATGCATCTGAAACAGTATCTGCAAGATAATATTGTTTTATTAGATCAATATACGTTTTGCGCAAAGAAGCATAATATGATACATCAGCTTGTAAGTCTTCTACAGGAGAAATAACATTATTTTCTTCCATTAATTCATCTATCCATTCAGGTGGAAATGGATTGCATCTATTATTTAATGCTTCCATAACTCTATCTGAACGTATGGATTGAGGATTTGCTAATAGTACTAATTTTAACATATAAGGTGGCAATCCATCTTCATTCTGAATTGCTGCAACCAACACATCTTCTGACAAATATGGTGACAATCCTATTAAACTTTGAAATAATTCATAGGCTTCCCATGGATAACTAAGTTCAACCGTTTGTTCTAATTCTTCTGTATTTCCTCCGTCTAACCATATTTGCAGAATTAGTTTTGAAGAGTTATATGCAAGTGTATTTTCTGTAAATCCTTGTTGTAACGTAGATAAACCGGGTAAGTTTGAAGTATATGGATTTGTAACAGCAATTGAGGGGCAAGAAAGTGATTTATTATAAGTTGAAAATTGATCTTTATTTATTAAAACATTTGAATTAGTATAATATACTGGTACCCAATTTTCTGTTATTCCATTATGATAATAATAATCAAAATTATGACCTAATGTATTATCAATATCAGAAATCAAAGCGGTTTGTGAAAAAGTATTGCCTGCAGGTTTTTGATCTTTTAATGGATCATTAACTGTAGCATTTGCACCTTGTATTTTAGAAATACCACCAATTCCTGTAAAATCTACAACTGCAATATCTTGATTATTGTTTCTATAGTCATTACACTTTATTTTCAAACCGTTATTTTGATTTATATCTCTATTAATATCTTGTGCAAGAGTAGCAGCAAATTTTATATTTTTAAATTTATTATTATATATAGAATTATATGCACTTCCTGAACTATTAATAATTATACCTACAGAAACCATCGGATAATTATCTGCTTTATCGAAAATATTTGATTCTACAGTATAATTATTACAATTCATTAAATACATGCCATAAGCTCCAATATATGAAACCATATTATAAGGTTGTAACGGTATTAATGGCACCTTAAATGTATTTAAAGTAAATGATGCATTATAAATATTCATGGCATAAATTCCTCTGTTATTATTATCAAATGTTGTATTTTTGGTATTAAAGTTCCAAAATGTATTGGTAGCAAAAGCATAAAGACCATAATCTAAGTTAATAAACTTTGAATCGGAATAATACTCCTGTGGACAAGGTGTGTTTTCAGGTAATATTATTGGATTATTGCATCTATCACATACATTATAAACTGAATTATAACTTTTTATACCAATACCATTTGTTGCCCAATTATTATTAATGCCAACTGGTATTTGATTTTCAAATTTACAACCTAAAATATTGAGTTTATAAACACCATTTAATTCAACAAAATATTGAAAAGGATAATTTACAGGATCATGAAATAAACTATTTGTTTTAAAATAGGAATTTTGAAAATAGCTTTTTTCCGGGCGATACGTATATTCATTCATTTGAACAGCAATTCGATTATTTATAAAATTGGCGCTATCCATATAAATTACTCCTCCTCCAATATCTTTTATAGCTATCTCAGCATCTTTAATAGTTCCATAATTTTTTATTTGTATAATTGCATGATTAGATTCAATAAAGTTTTCAGGATCTATTTCCATTGAACCTTGAATTCTAACACCTCCCCACATTTCGCCTGGACAAGCTTCTAAAGTACCACCATTTACAATTAATTTAGCTCCTTCATCAATAATAACAGTTGCACCATTTGAAAAGCGGACATTTGAAGTAATTGTTAATGTTTTACCTGGTAAGATGTGTATTCCTGAAGATAATTGATTTGTATTCCAATACAATGGGGTTGTATTAATAGTTGTATATGCTGCTGATTCATTAAAACAAGGGATCTCAGCTTCCCAGATTCCTCTGCCAAAGGTTGCTGCTCTTATTTTTTTCCCTTTTTCATATACTTCAATATCAGTTACAATAGCTAATGGCATTCCGTCGCGATAAGCTGTCCATTGAGCATCGCCCTTATTTCTATAATATACTCCTGCATCAGTACCAACAATAAGCATATAATCATCAGCATTGTTTTCATTTTTAATAAACCGAATACAATTTACTGACAAACAACTTAAGCCTGTAGATATATCTGTCCATGAATTAAGACTTCCTCCATCTGAAGAAAATAAAACACGATTTCTTCCCTGATTAGTATTCCAACCATTTAAATTCCATGCGCCTCCCTGTACAGTCCATACTTCACTTGGTTTCGTTGGATTAATTAAAATATCATTTATAGCTGTCCAACTTAAAGCATTTTGACAACCTACATTTTGAGTAATATCATTCCAAATTACACTTGTTTTTTTGTATAATTTATGTGTTTCTGTCTTATAGCAATTGTTGGGCCAATATGTAAATGTAGCGGTTGTAGTAAAAGTAGTTAAATCAAGATAATCACGACACCAAGTTGGATTCTCAAATGAAGCATACATTATATCAGGATTTGATGGTGATTGTACTATAACTTTTAATGCATTAGCATGTACATTGGAGGGAAGCCCTGATATTGGACTCCAATTAGTACCATTATCAGCGGATTTATACACATTATGCCCTCCCAAATACAATATATTCTTTGTTGTTTGATCAACAATTAAAGGTGGTATATTTGCAATGGGATCTAATGGATTAATTTGTCCTACAGTATTTTCAGTATAAGGAAAAATATGCGGAATAATTGTTGTATTTAAGGTTAATCCTTGATTAGAACGTATAAACTTACCTCCTTGCACTGCTATATTTTCTGGTTCAATCAAACTCCATGTAGAATAAGTAACTCCATACAAGAAATTTGGCAATGTATCATTAATTACTACTTTACCACCATCGTCTAACCAATAATTTTCCCAATTGGCATTTGTTGCTTTTCGACCCCAATATCCATTGTGCATTGTTCCACCTACTAATACATCAGCTTCATTGTTTTTGGTTGAAGCAATATCATTAAATTGCTGTATAGCAAGACCTTTACCATTGATGTTTTTTATTTTACAAATTGTATTTGCATCATGATTAATTTTTGTAATCCCCCCCTCTGTTGCAACATAAGTTATATATCTATTTATATTATAATTATTTGGATTTCCTACTGCAGAAAATATTCCTTTAACACCATAATGCATTGTTCTATTTTTCCCAGAATTTTCGTCGTTGGGTGGTAATAAAGGTAAATGTGGTGTAGTGTAATTATACGTTTTGTAATAATCAAATTCATTACTACTTTTTGAATCTTCAGCCATTAATACTGTGATTCCATATCCACCTATGACAAATTTTAAATCTGGATAAATCCAATCAAAACTATCATAATAATTTCCAAAACCGGCACAAGGAGAAGTCAATTTATCATCATGGTATAACCAATAATTATTATAATTTTGAATAGAAGAATAGTTAATGCTTATTAAATGATCTACTACAAACTTTTTATTATTTGATGGATTGCCAACTTGAACTTCATTTATATTATAAGCAACATATAAATTATTAGATGGACCAAACGAGTGGTCATCAACTGAAATTGCAATAACATCTTTATAATTATTGTGGGATAATAAATTTGTAATAATTGTCCATGTCCAAGAATTACTTGTATAATCTGGCAATTGAGCAACTAATAATTGTGCTGATATACCATTATATGAATCTGTACTTATTAATATTTTTCTATCGAAAGTACTACTAGTTTGTGTAATTTCTAATACTTCTATATCACGTAAATTTAAATTTTTATAATCGCTCCCGGTAGAAGATAAAGGTGAGTTAGTTAAAGTATTATCTAATTTAACAGTTATTGTAAAATTTGCAAACAAATTATTTGAAATATATAATTTTGAGCGGCTTAAAGCTAACACCCAATTTGGACTTATTGGGTCAAACATAATCTTTATTATCCCTGCATTTAAGCCTAAATCATAATTATTCGGATCGGAACTATTAAATAAACTTGTTTTAGTCCATGTACTTCCTCCATCTATAGATTTTATTATTCCAAAACCATTAGAGTTTAAATCATTAAAGCCAAAAGGAATTGTACATGCAATTAAAATAGTATCATAAGTAAATGGTGAAACCGCAATAGATTTTACCCCAAAAGGATAATGATAGAAAAAGCCAGTTGAGTTAGCATTTTGTCCTGTATAACTATCAGTAATATTATACCAATTTAATCCACCATCAATAGTTTTCCACAAACCGGAAGATTCAGTTCCAACTAAAATATAGTTGAGATCACCAGGTTTACTCCAAATACATGTTACCACACCTAAATCTTGATAATCATCTTTATCAGGAGTAATTTGTATCCATTTTTTGTTAATTGTTGGTGAAATGGCATAATCAAGACTACCAATTGCATTAGCTACTTCGCCTAATTTATCTATAATTGTATCTCCCTTTATATAAACTGCTCTGTTTTGCCAAAAGGTCTCCCACTGCTTATATGATTTTTTTAACATAGGATTAACAGAGTCTAACTCAGGATGAGTATCAAAATATGTTTGTGCTTTTTGTTGAATTTCAATAAATGTTGCATTGGGATTGCATAAATCACCAATATTAAACATTGTTGAGTCATAAGGAAACGATTGTGCTTTTGTAAAACCTGTGGTCAAACAAAAAATGGCTATGATTCCAAGCCGTAATAAATTTTTTCTTTTTTTCATAATTAAATTGTTTTATATTGTTTAGGTTTATAAAAACTCAAGGAAATAATTTTCGATTGAGGAGATTTCAATTAATGGTAGATAGCACTGTTAATTATTTCACAAATATAATTCTGTAAAAAAGAAAACCTAGTAAAGTGATGTTTATGTGATATTTAAATGATAACGTGATATTTATATTATTCAGATAATTGAATGTTAACTGTTTAATATTTAAATTAAAATGACATTTAAATGGTATTTGAAAGAAATTGTATTTCAATAACTTAGAATTAATGTTTTATACTATATTTTAATATAAAAATACTTGCATATAAAAATAATTATTATCTATTCCGATAAAAATAGCGTGTTATAATTTCTTTAATCGTAATTATTTTTTATATAAACGATGTAATTCTTTGGATATACGTCCAAGTAGTTATACTTATTAAATAATTCAACAAATATAGATGATGAAGAAAGAGATTACAAGCGCAGTTGCGTTTATGTTATATTTAAAAATAAATATTTTTCAACATACACAAAATAAGGAATATAGAAATGAAAATTAAAAATCACAATGTGATTTTTGGGACATTCTGAATAATAATTTAAAGATGAACATTCTTTATTTAATTATTTAAAATATAATGGAAGGCTTTGATGATTTAATTTGTAAGGAGAGAAATAATTTTATCATGAAGTAATTACGTCTTATTAATATATGTAAATGCTTATTAATCCGTATTAAATAAAAAATGCCACAAATCTGATGTTGTAGCATTTTTTATTTTTTGAAAAATCCGGTTTAATAATACATTGTTTTATTTTTCAATTGCGGGCTCTACACTTATATCTTTACCGGTATTTCGGCGGGTAATACGGGCTTTAAGCTGGGTTTTATAATACGTAATCAAATCGTTCAATTCATTGCATAAAGGCGTATAATCCAACTCTTCGTATTCCGTACTGCAATATTCAATGGCATTTAAAAAGTCAATAAAAACTCTTTCAGTTTTTAAACGAATAGCACGAGTATTAACTTTTTCGGCTGCTGCTTCAGCTTCGTTGCGTTGCATAAATAAATCGGCAAAATCCTTGTTTACTACTTTAAGCTGATTGATTAAAATATCAATATTTAATCCGGCAAATGCTGATTTTACATCTGATGTATTTTCATAATCAGCCAAAAGGTCTTCAATACGTTTGGTTTCGGCATTGTAGGTTGCGTTGGCAATATCATGTCCATGCTTATCAAAAAAATTATTCAGGACAGTAGTGTGAGGTTTTAAACTTGGCAAATTTAATTTGCTCAGGGTTTTAACTTGTGCCATTATGGCATTTAACAGGAGATCGCGCTCGTAATCCAAATCATGTAATTTATTACTGAGTACACTGCCCTGTTCGTGGGCTTTAATTTTTGCCATTTCAGGCAATAATAAATTTAGTTTTTCAAAAGGCTTAGCTAAATGCAAAATGTTGGGATTGTGCTTAACAGTAATTCCTGCAACTTGATTAACGAATATCGTAAATTCGCTGTTTCTGAGTGTGCTTAAGACCATTCGATTCATTTTTTGTGACATAAAGATAGAATTTTAATTGGTTAGTACAGGCTATTAACGCTATGTATAATGAAATATTTTAATGTTGTTAACAAAAATTTAGCATTATAATATTAATTTTATTTTGAGCTAACTTTTTAAACACTGGAGCATTCCAGAGGTATTTTTAACTGGCTTTTTTAACGCCAGGGCTGGGCGGATTTTTTTCTAGCTAGCTTTTTTAACGCAAGGACAAATCAGATTCATTTCAATCTTGCTTTTATAAAGTTGTGGCAATCTGAAATAATTTATAGCTTGCTTTTTTAACGCAAGGGCAAAGTGGATTAATTTGGTGATTTGGTGAATTGGTGATTTGGTGATTTTGTGCTATATTTATGAAATTCTTGCTTTTGTTATATTGATCTCGCATTCAATATGAGAAACATTTCAAATTTATTATATTTTTTATTCTATTGAGATTCTTCACTAGCGTTCAGAATGACAAAAGTAACGATGTATATGCTAATATTTGCAGCTATGGTATTTATAAAATACACTTACTCTATACTTCTTCATTCGTTAATCGTTAATCGCTATTTTTTGATTTTAGAACAACGATTAACGATTTTTGAATTAAGATGTTAAGCCCAACTCCAAGTACTCCAAGTACTTTAAGTACTCTTCACCCCTATTCAAATCTGATATCCTTTACATTCAGCTGCAAGCTTGTTTTCCCATTCCATTCGTTTTCTTCGATATGGTAACAAATAGAAAATGGAAATCCTTTCTGGATAGCCTGAAAATATTCCCCATGCTGAAAAGCAATACCGGAAATAGGGAAACTGGCTACATCAGGATTTATTACTGAAAGTTTGATGTGATTATTTCCGACAATACGGGAATAACCAGTGTCCTTAACATTATCCGACTGAAAGACAGGAGACATATTGCCGGGCCCGAAGGGCGCAAATTGCCTGAGAACACTGTAAAATTTTGTGTTGATATCATTTAACTGAATACAGTCGTCAATTTCAATTTCAGGTGTTTGCATCTCCACTGTTATGGTAGCATTAACTACTTCTTCGAACTGAAAACGGAAGGCTTCAAAATTTTCGGGTTTTAATGATAATCCTGCTGCATATTTATGACCGCCAAAATGTTCCAATAAAGGACTACAGGCTTCGATAGCGTCATAAATATCAAAATCCTTAACACTTCTGGCAGAACCTGTAATTAAGCCATTAGATTGCGTTAAAACGATGGTAGGACGGTAATATTCTTCTGTTAATCTCGAAGCTACAATACCAACGACACCTTTGTTCCATTCAGGATTATAAACTACAGTACTTTTACTGTTCTGAAGAAAATCATCCGATTTTATAAAATCCAAAGCTTGTTGAGTTGCAGTGGAATCCAGACTTTTTCTTTCCGTATTATTATTGTTTATTAACTCACCAAATACCATGGCTGCTTCCATGTCTTTACAAATCAGTAATTCAACAGAACTTCGGCCGGTTTCAATACGTCCTGCAGCATTTATACGCGGACTTACCAGAAATACCAGATCATTTATTGATAATTCGCGTTTAAAAAACTTTTCGTTTTCATCGCAATTGTCTTCATTTTTACAAACATTGCTGTATTTCAATATTGCTTCAAGACCAGGCCGGGGATTGGTATTTATCAATTTTAATCCATAATAGGCAAGTATTCTGTTCTCACCTGTAATAGGAACTATGTCGGAAGCAATACTAATAGCAACTAAATCAAGATACTTTTCCAATTCCTGAAATGGAATATTGTTTTTTTGAGCATAAGCCTGTATTATTTTAAATCCAATACCACAACCGGATAATTCATCATAAGGATAGGTAGAATCATTTCTTTTTGGATCTAAAACCGCAATTGCATCAGGGATGGTATCACCCGGACGGTGATGGTCGCCAATAATAAAATCTATGCCTTTTAAATTGGCATAGGCTATCTGTTCCATCGCTTTTATCCCGCAATCGAGTGCTATAATGAGCTTAAAGTTATTTGCTGAAGCAAAATCGATACCGGCATAAGAAATACCGTAACCTTCGGAATAGCGGTCAGGAATATAAAAATCTACATTATCATAAAACGCTTTCAGGAATGAATAAACTAAAGCCACAGCACTGGTTCCGTCAACATCATAATCACCATAAACGAGTATTTTTTCCTGTTTTTCAATTGCCTTTTCAATTCTGTCAATGGCTACGGTCATATCAGTCATCAAAAAAGGATCATGCAGGTCAGAAAGTTGTGGGCGAAAAAAAGATTTAGCTTCATCAAAAGTAGAAATTCCTCTTTGCACCAATAAGTTTGCCAAATGAATATTAATATTCAATGACTGTTGTAATTGTTTTATTATTTGAGTATCACCACTTTTCTTTAAAACCCACCGCTTTTCCATGCTCGTTTTTTTAGTGTTGTAAATATACAATAATAAATTCATTGTTAAGTAACAGAAATTTAGAAAACTTTAAAAAATAATTTAAGTTTCTATCTTTCTGCCTTTCCATGAATAACTTACAAAATTGCTGATTGTGCCAATTAATAATAGATACGGCAAGTAGAGCAATTGAAGTGGCAAATAAAAAAGTAATAAATCTTTTCGGTTTAAGTAATTGCAAATGCTAAATAATACAGGGAAATCAACAATCAATTTAATACTAAAAAGAAAAACTGATGCTAAGAAGAAAATTGAATTAAAAAATCCAAGTATAAATGTTGAGATTATACAAAAATTAAAAGCAAATACCACAGCTGCAACAAAAAGAATGGATAAATCCCGGTATCCTTTGGCTTTGGATGCCCATCTTATGCGCTGCTGTGTAAATTCAGACAACGTTTTTTTAGCTTCAGTATAAACTATTGCATTTTTGCTGTCAGCTACCACTATACTTTTCTTACCAAAATATTTTTTTATTTTTAATAGCAGGAAAACATCATCACCGGAGGCATATTGATTGTTAGCATTAAATCCATTAACTGCTTTAAAAGCTTTTCTTTCATAAACCAGGTTTGCGCCATTGCACATAATTGGCGAGCCGGAATTTACTGCAGCAGCTCCTGATGCAATTAAACTCAAAAACTCCAGATGTTGCATTTTCTGAAAAACTGTTGTATCATTATTATAGGCAACCAGGCCAACTATCATTTTTGCCTGTGTTTGTTTATATATGCTTACTATTTCGGCAATCCAGTCTTTTCCTGCAATACAATCAGCATCGGTTGAAACTACTAAATCACCGCTTATCAGCTCCATTGCTTTACTGATTGCATGTTTTTTATAGGTCTTGGTAGTATTTACATCTTCCAGCTTTATTATTTTACAATTTAAACCCGGATGCTGTAAAACAAACTCATTTGTAACTGTATAAGTGTCATCTGTTGAAGCATCATCAACAATTACAACTTCCAGAAGATGTGATGGATAGCTTTGATTTTTAATAGATTCCAATAAATTAAGTATACAATCTGCCTCATTCCGGGCAGGAATAATAATACTAACTTTAATATCATTTTTATTCGCTGAACTTTCGTTATACGATTTTGGCTTTAAGAAAAAATATGCATAGGATAATATAAGCCCTGCATAAGCAATAGCAATCAGAAGTGAGGCTATTAAGAGAAATCCCATATTATTTTACTTTAAAAAAATGGAGTTTTAAAACGAAAATATTGCCTATTAAAGCCGGTAACGCAATATTAATCAACCACAATACTGAAGTTGCTGCAACTACTCCAAAATTAAAATGGACATTTAAATTAAGTGTTGTATTGAAATAATAATCAAAAACAGCAACTGCAACCGAACCACGTATCCCTATTTCAGCCAGCGTCATACTCGGAATTACTGATAATATAAAATAAATGAGAGAAATCATCAGAAAGCCTTCAAAAATATGCAGCGGTACACCAAAAAAGCGAAGCAATAAAAAAAATTGTGTGCAAAAAACAAGATAGCGCAATAAGCTGAATAACAATACATTTCTTAATTCAGTAAATTTAAAATAGGAATATACCCTTAAATACTTTTTAATTTTTATCCACTTATCACTTATGATTTTATATAATAATTTACTTATAAATGACACATTAAAGAAAACTGAAAACAGCAGAAAATTAGCAAATACGAGTAATCCAATAAATATCCATAAAATATAAGATGAAAAAATATCCTGTTTATGAGTAAAAGCCAGTATATAGATAATAATACTTACTGAACCCATGAATAATGTTATCATTAACTGGCTCATACTGCATAAAATTGATATAAATATGGCCTTCCAGGGGTTTGCTTTTTGAAGTATAAATACCCTTCCCAGGAAATCACCTATTCTGTTGGGCGAAAAAGTACTTACACTTAAACCGGCAAGTATAGCTTTAAATGCCTTTGCAAATGATATTTTTTCTATTTTAATGATTAAAGACCTCCATTTATACGCTTCTATACTCCAGTTTACCAGCATCATCAATAACATGAGTGTCATCATCATGATTAAACTTCTGCTGCTGAAATCAGAAACAAAAGCATCAAAAACTTTCTGATAATTTTCATTATAAAAAAGCTGATAAATTATATATCCGAAGGAAGTGGAAATAATCAGCAGCTTCAGCAGAAAATTATAAGTTTTATTTAACTTTGTATTCTTAAACATTTAATATTTTTCAATTGATTACCGAAAAAATAATATTAGGCATTGATCCGGGAACCACTATTATGGGTTATGGTATAATTAAACAAACATCCAACAAAATTAGTTTTGTTTGCATGGACGTTTTAAAATTAGACAAATTTTCGGACCAGCCGATAAAACTAAAGAAAATTTTTGAAACTTGCCTTGAATTAATTGAAAAATATCATCCGGATGCATTGGCCATTGAAGCTCCGTTTTATGGAAAGAACGTACAATCAATGCTTAAACTGGGAAGAGCACAGGGAGTTGCAATGGCAGCAGGTTTGTACAGGTCAGTTCCGATATTTGAATATTCTCCGAAAAAAATAAAACAATCCATCACAGGTAATGGCAACGCTTCAAAAGAACAGGTAGCCGCAATGTTGCAAAAACTATTAAACCTGAAGGAAATGCCTGTCCATTTGGATGCAACGGATGGTTTAGCAGCTGCAGTTTGTTATTTCTTTCAAAGAGATATCGGAGGTGAAGAAGACACTAAACTTACAGGCTGGAAAAGCTTTATTGCAAAAAACCCTGAAAAAGTAATTAAAAAGCCATTATAATGCATCAAATGCTGAAGAAATATCTGAAGCAATATGCTGAAATTCCTCAGGTTTTAATGTTAATTTTGGCTGTTTGAAATCCATATCATATATTGAATTGATAGGAATAAGATGTATATGTGCATGCCTTACTTCCAGTCCAATAACAGTTAATCCTACTTTCTGACAGGGAATCACTTTTGCAATGGCTTTTGCAACTTTTTTAGCAAATAAGAATAAGCCTTCATATTCAGCATCCTCAATATCAAAAATATAATCCGTTTCATTTTTGGGGATTACCAATGTATGTCCTTTAGCTAAAGGCGAATTATCTAAGAAAGCGTAATAATGCTCATCTTCAGCTATTTTATAAGTTGGTATTTCGCCCTGAATTATTTTTGTAAATATCGTTGCCATAATACGTTAAAAGTTTATAAAGTTTGTAAAGTACAAAGATAAAGGTAAATAAGGCTTTATATAATAATTAACATAGATAAATTATAAACTTCTTTTTATTTCTACTATCTCAAAAGGAACAATACCGGCAGGAACCTGCACATCAACTTTATCACCAACCTTTTTGCCTAATAATCCTTTAGCAATAGGAGAAGTAACAGATATTTTAGCACTTTTCAAATCAGCTTCACTTTCAGGAACTATTGTATATTTCATACTAACACTGTTTTTTAAATTTTTTATAATAACAGTGGATAGTAATAAAACTTTAGAAACATCCAGCTTTGATTCGTCAATAAGTCGGGCATTACTAATAAGTTCCTGAAGTTTAGAAATCTTTAATTCTAAAATCCCCTGAGCTTCTTTGGCAGCATCATATTCAGCATTTTCAGAAAGGTCGCCTTTATCGCGTGCTTCAGCAATCATACGCGAAATGGCTGGTCTTTCAACAGTTGTTAACTGTACTAATTCTTCTTTCAGTTTCTGAAGCCCTTCTTCATTATAATAAGCAATACCAGACATATTGTTTTGTTCTTAATTTATTAATAATACAAAAGACCCTTTATTCAAAGGGTCTTTATTAATTTTCTTAAAATTTTAAACGATTTAACGTTTTAAAACATGTTTTTACAGATTAAATCTTGCACCGATAGTATGGCAACCTTGCCAAGGATCAGATGATCTGTATGAATAATCTATTGAGAATGTAGTACCTTTTTCTTTATTTATTGGAGCTTGTACAGTTATACCCATACAAGGTCCGGTTAATGCAGAAGAACGGGTAGCTTTATCGAAAATACCTTTTTCATAGGTAAATCCGGCTCTTAACATAAGATATTGCATAAAGCCATATTCTGCACCAATAGTATATTGATCTTTTGAAAATGAGTTTGATGTAAAATTACCGGCAATAGTTAATCTGTGTTCTTCACTTAAAACAAAGTCATAAGACCCACCAATATTAATTAATGAAGGTAGTTCAAAATCAGCCTGACGTTCTTCAATGGTATGAGAATTAGTTGAGTTATTCTGTGTACCACTGAAAGAAAAACCATCACCTGAAAAAGATAAGGTTGGTCCAACATTTTTTAATGAAATACCAAATTTAATGTTATCCTTTGGTCCGGTAACATACTGAATACCTGCATCAATAGCTAGTCCTTGTGCACTAATATCAGAAATAGATTCAGAAATAATTTTAAAGTTAATACCACCATAAATACTATTTGAAAAAGTGTGGGCATAAGAAATTCCAATATTAATAAAGGAAGGTTTAAATGTTCCAATTCCTCCATCAGGTTGGTTTACAGTTCTTATTTGGATATCGCCTACAGACAATGCCATTACACTTAGTCCAATTACACTGGTTTCGTTAATTTTTTGAGAGAAGCCAAAAGTAGAAATATTGGTTTCTGATCCTTTAAGATAAATGGTTTGTGCAAAAACGATTTCTGTCTTTTCAGTAAAAGCCAAACCGGCTACATTATTAAAAGTGGCTTCAAGACCATGTGCATTGGCAGTATTTACACCTCCCCATCCTGTACTTCTGGCCCATGGATTAATAAGTAATTCTTGTGCTCCAGCCTGACCAACTCTATCTTCGTTTCCAGCCCATGCCAGCTTTGAAGAAGTTATTGATAAAGTTATTAAAACCACCGGAATTAATAAACTATATATTTTTTTCATACTCATCGGTTTATATTTTATATAATTTTTTATAACTCAATTATAGATTAGAAAGAATTTAAATCTGTTGGACGTAAAGCACCAAACCATTTAATTGTTTTTTCACCAATTCCATCAGCTTTAATATGAATGTAATAAATACCTCCTGATATTGGAATATTAGAAGAATTCTTTAAATCCCAGTCAATTGATGTTAAAGCTTCACCATATCCTGATACTACGCCACGTTTATCAACATTAAATTGTCTTATTAAAGTTCCTGACAAAGTATAAATAGTAACTGTACATTTTTGTGGTAAATTTATTATTCTTACTCTGTTATCAATTTGATTAGCTTCATAAGTTGAAAAAGCATAATATGGATTTGGTACAACTCCAATTAATTCCAGGGCATTCTGAGCAATTGAAGTAACTCCTTTTTGTGCAGCTAAGTCATCAGTATTAAATTGATACATCGGATAGTTGTTATTTTGAGAACCCGTAACAGAATCAGCTGTTGTTGCAAAATAACGTGCATATGGTCTTGCTACTCTTAATCTAACTTTGGCATCAGTTGGAATTTGAGAAGGATCATTTAAATAGCTTAATGCATTATTTACAGTTAAATAGGCTAAAGGTAAAGTAACCCACATAACATTGGCATAAACAGGTCTTATTTTATTGGTGTTAGCTGTACCATATTTTAAATGTTCATGTAACCATACTCCCTTGTCATAAGCAGGACAATTGGCATCAGGGTCTCCAGAATCAAAGTTTTCATTATGGCCCATAACATAAATGTAATGTTTACCTCCAAAAGCAGCAGTACCTCCATCATAAGTGATATAGGACGGATTCCATTTCATATCCTTACCATTATGTCCGCCTAACCATGAATCTTCACCAAACATGATATTTAATCTTTCACCGGTAGCAACATTAATAGCATAACCCGGGAACCAGCTCATACCAGTAGCGTAGTCATAACCGGTATCATCAACACCTTCTTTATTAATAGAATTGTGTTTTCTCAATTCGAATTTTTTGGCACCGCCTTCAGCTAATGCAGGTGTTTCTTCCATTTCGATTACAGGACATCTGGTCCATTTTGATTTATCGGCTGTAAAAATCACATCAACACTGCTTGTATTGGCAATTAAATTTGCTGCAAATGAAGGATGCATTTGTTTTGTATGGTCTTCATTATAGGCAGGTCCATTTTCATAAAAAGAGGTTAAACGATAAGGAGCCCATGTTCTGCCGATAATATTTTCGTATTGTTCTTTTTTATCAAGGAAATAATCTGCTCCCGGACGTGTGGTTGGAGGGACATAATAATAATAATCTTCCGTTTCTTTATCAGCTGGTACAGCTGTTGAAACACTTCCGCTTCTTATCCAGTTTAATCCGGTTGTACTTGCATCATTATCGGCAATGCCGAGCAACCAACGTTTTGTAGGATCAGTAAATGTAAGACTGGCTTCTAAGAATCCATCATCAGCAACTATATTTTCACAAGGTGCAATATTTGGAACATCATCGGGAGTCGTTGCAAGTTTATTAGCTTGAGCAATGGTAACTGATAAACCCAGGTCAGTAAATATCTGTTCATTTGCAATTGCAATTGTTACTTCAGATGTATCAATTAAATTAAGACTTCCATTAACAGTATTGTAAATTTTCCATTTTGCATTTGATAAATCAGCATTGCTCCCTGGGAAAAATTTAATAGTATAACTACCGGGCTTAACATTCAGCGGATCAATTACTTTAACATCAATTGGACCTTTATTATTCTGATAAATAGGAGTTTGAACAATATAAGGTGCAGTTGATTTTGACATCAGTTCATCTACACTGCTTTGTGTTAAATCTATTACAAGATTTCCGTTACCCTGGCCTTCAATTCTTTTAATTTTTGGTGTAGAACCATAAACTGAATTAAGCTGTGTTCCGGCTGCTTCAGGAGCAGAAATATGTGGTATAGCGGTAATTGAACGAATTTCACCGGCAGCAGCTTTCCTGCCTGCCAAATAAGGTTCTTTCTGTCCTAAAAGCAAATCAGAGGAAGTAGGATCATATTTTTGATACTGATTATAGGCATAGGCTATTGCAATATAATAATACTTTTTATGATTTACCAGACGTTTATCACCGGATGCAAACTGATCTTCCAAAATTTGAAATGTATGCTTTACACCGGTATTTGCGCCATTTACCTTTTCAACAGGCACCAGGGCACCAATTTCATCATTCTTAGTATAATTTACTAACTGGCCAATAGCATTTTCGTCTTTGTCAAAATTCTTTAAATCACATTGGGCAACTAATCTTGCTTTAGAAAGATCGGTAATTTCAGATACTGATACTGTTGCATCGGCTACCTGATAAATTTGATATCCTTCAAATTTATAATATCTATCATTTAATGAAGTAGTAGTTACAGGAATTGTAGTATTTACAGTATCGCCATGTGCAGTAATAATAGTTGTATCCTTAGTAGAATTTGTAACGAATTTCTCGTTGATACGCGGATCTAATTCTTTATAGCCTTCTTTTTCGTTGTTAGAACCTTTTCTGTTTGAAATATATAAAATTAATTCTCTGTCCAGTTCTTTAACAAACATATCCGGAGCATCTGGTCCATCAAGTACTTTAAAACAATTATCAAATAAAGCCTGGCATTTATCATCAACTCTTCTTAATAACTGAACTGATGCATAAGGACCTCCTGTAGCAGCTTTTGCCCATGGGATACCAACAGTTACATAATTAACAGCACCTGGTTTCAGGGTAAAGCCACCGGCTGATTGCATAAAACGTCTGTCACCCGGTGCATTATTAGCGGTTTGTTCATTCCAGAGACCACCGGCTGGGGTTATACCCGCAGTACCAAGATTTAAAGGATCAGTTTCAGCAGGGAACATGAAATCGCATTTTACTCCACCGATTGTAGTTCCATTTCCTCCATAAGTCATTGGTCTTCCGTCTTTCCAGATTCCTCTTAAGTAACGGTAATAATCAATAGCTTTTGACGGCTCGCCGTTTACAGGATTGTTATCATTGTTGTAATATACAAATCTGCGCATTCCAAAACGTTCATCGTCTTTAATACCATTTCCAAAGTTAACACCATTTACGCTTTCTACAGTTGGATTTCCTGAACCATCAACCTTTGGATTATCTATTCCGTCCGGATCCATATAAGGACCCTGAAAAAAGTCAACACCAACTGCCGGAGGATTTCCTTCGTATGCATAATATTGTCCGGCACCATCAGTTGCTCTGCCATTGTAACAATATCCTAATCCCCTGCCAACATCACAGCCAACATAATCATCAAAAGCATATCCTAAATCAGGGTCAACCCATTGACTGAAATATGTGCTGTATAAAGTGTAAGTTGAACGATTGATAATTTCATAGGTATAAAATGTCATATTGTTAATTTCATCGTTGGTCGAAAAAGCAAAAGCCTGAGCTCTGATTTCAAGTCCGATAGAAGGACCACTGGATTCAGTATGGTCGTTTCCTTTATCATTAAATACCCACCATAAAGTTTGGTCTCCTTTTAAAACCTGGTCAACTAAAATTCCACCTTTAACAATACCAAATTGAGTTTCCATTGTAGGATCCAATGGTTTCCATGTACCGTCAGGATTTTGATTTTTTGGATCTGAAGGACATAATGAATTGGTAAAATCGTAATATGGATAATCTTTATCATCAGGATTGTAAATATAGTCACCGTTAAAATCAAAGAAAGGTGCCAGATACTTGGACTGACCTTTTTCAGTATCGCCGTGAGCAGGCCAATGAGTTATAACATCAGTAGCTTTAGCTCCGCCTATGAAATCCAACACTTCCTTTTTAGTAATACGAAAATGTTTATCATATTCTTTACAAACATCTGCGTTGACATCAGCAGTTCCATCTGTAGTTAATGGTCCGGTCCAATAATCCTGTCCAACCTGACGAAATCTCTGAGCTGCCAATTTTAAATTGCTGTCCTTATCCAGACCACCAATCCATAATGCTGAAGCAAACATAGATGTTTTACGGCTACCTCTGGGAATTTCATATTTAGAACTTGTAAAATCCCACCACATATCACCACCGGTATTGATACGTGCTCTGACATTATTAATACTTAACTCTGAAGAGCCTGAAGCAGGAGCACATCTTTCAGCAGATATCTTGGGGGCGGATTTTTTTATGTCGCCTTTATATTTCTCAGCAAAACTACTGTTGCATAAGAATAAACTGATAAGCGATAATAATAATAAGCGATATATATTTTTCATTGGTATATAATTTTAAAATTATTGTATACTTTTTAATTGTTAAAAATTAAGTTCTATTCCTAAACGTATTCTTCTTGGTAATGAATAGTTATATGGAGAATCAATTGAAACTGAGCGTAAATCTCTGTATGACTGAGGATCTTCATAAGCATTAATCTGAGCCTGATATTTTGGATTGGTTAAGAATCCATCATCATTAGGATTACCTGTTGTAGCATATACTGCTAATGTATTTAATGAGTTTAATACATTTAATACAGAAAGATAAATATTTAAATCAACCATTCTACTTCCCATTTTTATCATAAATGATCTGTTAATCTGAGCGTCAACCCAGAATTGCCATGGTAAACGGCTGCCATTCAACTGACCAACAATTGTATTTTCATTAAAATCACGTTTGGTATAAGGAGTACCTGAACTACCATTGAAAGATATATTAATACCGGTATTTTCAAAAACGCGGATTGATTTTACCTGATCTGTTCCTTTTATTTTCTTGTGAATTACCCAACCATTATATTTTTTACCACCATCATAACGGAAATCAAATACAGCTTTTAACGCATGTCTTTGATCATAACCTAGTGGAGTCATTGTTCTTAAATTAGGTTGACCTGAACTAACCAATGCTTTTTGAGACTCAGAGTTTGAACCGGTACCATTAGCAAATTGTAAAGTATAGTTAGCTGTAAGTCTTACATTTCCTGTTCGTCTTAAATCATAAGCTACAGTTAAACCCTTAACGGTACCAAAGTCAATATTGGTATAAGAAAGATAATTCGGATTTGGATCAGCACCTGTAAAACGTTTAGTTTGAACTAAGTTTCTGACTTCTTTATAAAAAGCAGAAATTTTTAAAGATGAAGATTTTGATAATTTTTGATTAAACCCTAATTCATAATCAGTGGTTTGTTCCGGTAAAAGATTAGGATTGTTTATTGTAGAAGTACCGGCATTTTCAATATATAAATATGAAATCGGATCTAATCTTAAACCGGTTGTAGGTCTTTTGGTAATGATATCATAGTGAGCAAAAAATAAGGCTTCATCAGAAATCGGAAATGAAAAAGCTATACGAGGCATTAAAGTAGTTTGAGGTTCATAGTCTTTAAATGCATCTACACTCATTAAAGTTTGATTAGGGCTACTTCTATATGGTGTTGGTTTACCTGAATTTCCGCTTATCAACGTTGGGTCATCGATAACAGAACCGGTTGCATTATACCATACATCACCATTTCTATATCCTAAAATTTTCGGAGAACTTGATTTATAATCATCAACATACACTACATAATCAGGACCGATATTTCCAGGATGTACACCACCGTTTATTTGATTTTGAGCACCAGAAGACAAATCTCTTACTCTTTTTGAATCGTAGAATAAATAAGGATCTTTTAATACCATTTGGTTGGCATCAAAACGGTCAATACGAACACCTACATTAAAGATTAAATCATTGAATTCAAATTTATCCTGAATATAACCTGCCATATAAATAGGCTGGAATGCTCCTATTTCACGTTTATATCTTCCGTTTTCATCTTTTGCAGTAAAAAAGTCATTTAAAGTAGGCTGATTAGTTAATTTTTTTCCTTTATAATCATATCCATAATAATAAACTGCCGGACTATTACCATTATCAAGTAATTCATCAGCACTAAACATATCAACAGAGTACATTGATGGATCATATTTATCAACATCAATCCAATCATTAATGGTATGACCATCAATAGCCATACCTAATTTTTTACGTAAATTAATGTCAAACTGTGATTGTTTTGATTGATTGTAAATATAATTATAGTATATTGTATCCTGTAAACCACCTAATCTGAGATAAGGATCGTTTGTATTCAACTGATCAATATGACTATTGGCAAGTCTTCTGGCTAAATCCCATAATTTTGCCGGAGAATAACCTATATAGCTTTCAATTTGCTGTTCATATTGAATCCCAAATTCAATAGCATGTTTGCCAATATCAGCTGATCCGTTAACAGAAATACCTATTTGAGAATAATCTGAAAGTGCGTAAGAATTATATACACCACCTGTTCTACTATAAATTCCGTAAATGCTTGGAGGTAAATCACCATTTCTTAAACCACCCAATGATTGGACAATAAGTTGGTTAGGAAGTTGTCCGTTATAAAAACTATACAACTGTGATGTATAATTAGCTAATGTTGGATTAACTTCAGAACGGTCATAAGCAACATTAATTGATGTAATATTATCCATAACTAATGCATTGTTATAAACAATACCTCCAACAGTGTCAGATCCGGTAGTAAATGTAGGTATTCTTGTTGTTGTAAATTTTCCAACATAACCATAATCAAATAAATTGTCTTTATGGTTTATATCCTGAACGGTTTGATTATTTTTGGTATAATCTAACTGAATTTGATAAAATACATTTTTAATTAACGATTTACTATCTTTATCGGTAGGGAAACGTTGAGTAAACTTACCAAATACACTCCAGTTTGAAGCAATAAATTCTCCATTATTAATTGAGTTTAATAATGAATTAGCACGACTCCAACTTCTGCCCCTGTCATAACTAAAATTACCACCGAATTGTAAGTTAGTTGTTGATGTTGTACGAACATCAATTTTACCTAATAAATTAATGCCATAAGCAGCACCATTTTCTTTGGTATAAATTTTTTCGAGATCAGATTTTCTTAAAAAATCTGCACTATATCTAACAATACCATTTTCAATAAACAAAGGATTTTGTTCTAAATATGTTTTTTTAGCATCGTTTACCTTATAGTCTCCATTTGCAAATGGACGAGTATCTTTGTTATAGCTGAATTCACCTACTAAAAAGAATCCTAATAAAGATGATTTGCTTTTATCTTTAGCCTTTAATAATGGACCTGTTAAATTAAATGAAACCAAATCTCTGCCAAATTTATCCAGAAATTCTGAAGTTATTAATTCAATACCTCCGCCAAACTGACGGGATGGTCCGGGAGTTACAATGTTCATAACACCACCAACACCTTCACCATATTTTGCAGGTTGACCGCCTAAAATCATACTTACTTCACCCAGGGCAGATTTTGGAAGATTTGAACCTCCTCTTACCCTAACACCATCAACATAGGTTACAGTACTTCCATCATCGGTTCTTGCACCTCTAACACTACCCATTTGTCCATCAACAGACTGAACACCACCCATAGTAGCGGCAACAGATTCTGCAGAACGGCCAGGCATTCTGGAAATATCTTCCTGAGTTAGCGTAGCTCCTGTTTGGGTCTGGTCTTTTTGAATCAACGGAACCTTGTAGTCAACAACTGTAAATGTTGTAAGCGTTGTTGCACTTGCTTCAGATTCAATATTATTAAAGGTCATTTTATCAGCATTGATAATAACACCTTTAATTAACATTGGTTTATACCCTACAGAAGTAGCTTTAATATCATACTTACCAGCTGGTAATGGTTTAATTGTAAACTTACCGTCAAAATCAGAAGTAGCCCCTCCAAATTGTTTACCGGCTTGCTCAGCAATAATCGTTGCAAATGGAATGGGTTGTTTTGTTTCCTTATCAGTAATAATACCTTTAAGTTCTCCTGTTTGTGAATACAGCATCATATTGATTGACAACAAGATACCTAATGAAAAGAATAATTTTTTCAACATACACTTTTGAATTTATATTAACATTAATGTGCATTTTTTAAAGGGCGTAAAATTATTAAAAAAATTAATATAACCCTTTTATTTTTTGTATAAAATTGATTTTTTCAAACTGCTTGTTAATCAAATTATTAACATTTATTATAATTCGTTAACAAAATTTCTGTATAAAAGTACTTTACTTAATCTGAAAGAAAAAAAGAAATCAGTTTTCGGTATTAAAAAAAAAGTTTTCGGTAATCTTTCCAAGTTTTGTTATAAAAACTTAAAATTTTAAGTTTTATTTACGATGGCAAAATTAAGAAAAAAATAATAAGAATTATGTTTTTTTAATAAAACTTATAAATGATTCAGCATTGAAATAATACTATCGCGTTTCCTTCTGGAAACAGGTATTTTACATCCGTCTGTCATTAAAATATAACCTCCGTCAACTTTCAGATAGCTCTTTATATATTTAATGTTAACCAAATGAGATTTATGAGGTCTTATAAAGTTAAAGTCACTTAGCATGGCCTCATTTTGTTTCAACGTTTTGGAAATCAGAATAGTTTTCCCGTCTGTTAAGAAAAATTTTGTATAATAGTCATCTGATTCACAGCGAATTATTTCATCGGTACCAATTACATGAATACCTTCTGAAGTGGATAATATGATTTTTTTTGCTTCACTATTAGGTAATTTCATGTTGTCGAGCAATACTTTAATATTATTGCTGATTTCTCCTTTATGCTGTTTTTCAATATATTTTTGAATCGCTTCTTTTAAATCGTCAGGATTAATTGGCTTAAGCAGATAATCCAGAGCACTGTATTTTATTGCCTTAATAGCAAATTGGTCGTGAGCTGTTGCAAAAATTACTTCAAAATTAAATTCATCAAATGCTTCGAGGAAATTAAACCCGCTGCCATCAGGCATTTGAATATCCAGAAATACGATATCCGGTTTGTTTAGTTTAACTTTTTCAATACCATCCATACATCCATCAGCCTGAGCCAAAACAAATACTTCAGGACAATACCTGTCAATTAATCCTATTAAGGCATCTCTTGATTTTTTTTCGTCGTCAATAATTACTGCTTTTATCATAATATTGGTTTTTTTAGTTTAAACATCCTGATAGCCTATTTTTAATTCAATTCGGGTTCCGGCAGATGAACCATCATCGTTTTCAAGATCAATAATTTTTACTGAAAGCTGATCTTCACCACTTTTATTCAATATATCCAATCGTTCCTGGGTTATTAACATTCCACTTGATTTATGCGACATACCCGATTGTTCTTTTAATTTATTTGCAGCTTTTCTTCCTATACCATTATCCTGAATAGTACAAATAATAAAATCTTCATCCATTGTTATTTCTATTTGGAGTTTACCACCCTGCTTTCTATTAACCAATCCATGTATAATCGCATTCTCTACATAGGGTTGAATTATCATTGGCGGAATTTCAATAAATTCCTCTTCAACTTCATCATCAATTTTTAACTCAAAATCAAAAATATTATCATACCTGAGCTTTTCCAAGTCAATATAAAGTTTAATAACTTTAATCTCATCTTCCAATAAAACGAAAGTTTTTTGAGAGTTATTTAAAATCAAACGCATCAACTGCGAAAAACGTGATAAATAATGAATTGCTTTATCTATATCATTCTCAATTACAAAACTTTGTATTGAATTTAAAGAATTAAACAAAAAATGAGGATTCATTTGTAAGCGTAATGATTTTTGCTCTAATTCAAAAAGTTGTTTTTGAATCTTAAGCATCTTTTGTTCAACTTCATGCTTTTTCCTTATTTTTTTTATTCGCCAAACCATGGTAAACCAAATACTTGCAATAATAAATAAAATAGAGGAAATATAAAACCAAATTGTTTTATACCAGGGAGGATTAATTTGGATATAAATTTTTATTCCTTTTTCATTCCATACACCATCATTATTACTTCCTTTCACCCTGAATATATATGTACCCGGAGGTACAGCCGTATAATCTGCAAACCGGCGTAATGCATCAGTATAATTCCATCGTTTATCAAAATTTTCTAAATAAAAGGCATATTTATTTTTATAAGCGTTCACAAAATCAAGCGAAGCAAACTCAAATGAAAAGAAATTCTCGTTAAAATTCAGATGTAACGTATCATTATCATCTAAATTTAAGGGTATTTCAGAATTAAACAGTTTAAAAGAAGTAATAGTTATATCAGGTATATTTTTATTCATTACTATTTCTTTGGGGTAAAATGCATTCATACCATTCATTCCACCAAAAAATAATTCCCCTTCCTGATCGATATAAGAGGCTCCAAAATTGAATTCATGACTTTGAACACCATCTTTTACATCAAAATTCACAAAACGTTCAGTTGAAGGATTGAATTTAGACAAGCCAAAATTGGTACTTAACCAATAATCTCCGTTTTTATCTTCAATAGTAGCATAAACAACATTGCTGGGTAAACCGTTTATTTCATTGAAATGTATGGCTTCTTTTGTAACCGGATTAAATTTATTCAGGCCACCTCCCATGGTACCCAGCCAATAGTATCCGTTTTTATCCTGATAAATTGAAAAAATCATATCACTGCTGATACTTTTATTATTTTTAGGATCATGCATGTATCTGTAAAATCTTTTCGTTGTCCTGTCGAATCTGTTTAAACCCCGGTAAGTACCCACCCAAACAACTCCATTTTTATCTTCATAAACAGGATAAACTGTATTATGACTAATAGAATATGGGTTTTTAGCATCAGTTTGATAATTTGTAAATTTATTGGTTTCAGGATTAAAAGTACATAAACCACCAAATTCAGTTCCTATCCATAATCCGCCAAATTTATCTTCGTATAAAGACATTAATCTATTTGTTGTCAGGCAGTTATTATCAATATCATTATGTGTATAATGCGTAAACGTTTTGGTTTTCAGGTTATATTTATCCATACCGGCATCCAATGTAGCAATCCAGACAATTCCATCCCGCTTGTGATCAATCACAACCATTCTGATATTATTACTGCCTAAACTGTTATTATTAGCCTGATGTGTAATAAAACTGAAGGTATTGGTTTTTTTATTGTAAATATTTATACCGTTACTAGTTCCAACCCATATGTTCCCTTTTTTATCACTTGTAATTGACCAAACTAAATTGTTATTTATACTATTCTTATCATTTAAGTGAAAAAAATGTCTGAATTTTTTTGACTGATTATCAATTTTGTTCAATCCACCCCATGCTGTACCAACCCAGATGTTACCGGATTTATCTTCATAAATACAATTTACATAATTGTTGCTTATACTTTCTTTATCATCTGAATTATTGGTAAAAGTTACGAATGTATTTTTTTTGGAATTTAAGTAATAAAGACCATTACCCATAGTGCCAATCCATAACATACCTTGTTTATCCTGAATTATAGATTTGACATCATTATTAAGCCTGGAATCAGGTATTAACTTTTTAAAATAATTAATAAATTGGTTATGCTGTCTGTTGTATAAATTTAAACCATTGTTTGTTCCAATCCATGTATTTTTTTCTTTATCTATAAAAATGCAGTTAATAACATCACTGCTGATTGACGTTTTTACATCGGAATTATGGTAAAAATGTGAAAAATTATTTGTCTTTAAATCCAATAGATTAAGCCCTTTTTGTGTAGCAATCCATAAAGAATTATTATCATAAAGTATTTGATTAATCGTATTATTACTTATTGAATTCGCGTTTTTAGGATCTAAATAAAAACGGCTGATATTACCTGTTTTTACATCTAATTTATTTAATCCATCATTGGTGCCAATCCAGATAAAGCCATTTTCGTCTTCACAAATAGTATTTACAAAATCATTGGAAAGACTGTTATTTTCTGATGGAATGTTTTTATATTGAATAAAATTCAGATTCTTAGGGTCATATTTATTTAAGCCTAATTCAGTTCCAATCCAGATAAAGCCTTCCTTATCCTGAAACAATGCCCTTATACTCGGACTGCTGATGCCTGACTTTGCATAAAAATAATCAGGCCGTATTATTAAAAAATTGTAGCCGTCAAATCTGTTTAGTCCATCCCATGTCCCGAACCACATATAACCTTCTTTATCCTGTATAATAGAAGTAACAGAATTTTGCGACAAACCTTTATCCGTTTTTTGCATTTCAGATGCAATCCTTTCAAATTTAATATAAGAATTTACCTGACTAAAAGAGGGTAATATTAGCAGGATAAAAACCAATGTAAATATTTGATGTAAGGAAATTTTCACTTATTGTGCTATATTTTTAAAGGATAATTTATATCTGATTTTTCTTAAGTAGCTGGAACACAAGTTTTAGGCTTTCGGGTAAACCAACGTTTTAAAAAGCAATCTTTTTTATTATATCTGGTTGTTTCAGATTTATTTTTCATTTCGTCCATCCGTTTCCTGGTTTTTTTAGTTTGATAGCTCAAATGTTTTTCTTTGCCTTCTTCATACATTTTGTGAGCATCTTTTTCATTATCTTCTCTTTGTTTTTCAACCTGTTGCTGACGCTGGGCCGCTGAATTTGATCTGCAGCTTAAAAAAACAGGAATAAAAAATATCAATAAAATGATGAGCCATTTATTCATGTATATTAAGTATTAATTACTAATTATGACTTGTTTATTATTGCAAATATAAATAAAAAAGAGCAGCCTTATTGAGACAGGCCTAATTTTATTAAAATATCTGAATTTCTGTGTTTTTAAATCGTTAATACACAAGATTAACTTTGTTTTTTTCTAATAGAGTGCAAAAATAATCTATAAGAAAATCTGATCTGTATTAATAAAGTTATCGGTAATTATAAATCAGTTAACGGTTTATTCAAGTCATTAATTATAAAGAAATAAATAATGGTTGTCAAAAATGGCAACCTTTATATTTTAATTAATTATAAATTAATTTATTACCGTGACCGTTCCAATTTTTTCAAATGGATCTTCGTATCCGTTATCAATCTTTAAGTAATAAATATAAGCGCCTGCTTGAACAAATTCACCATTAAAGCGTCCATCCCAACCTTGCTCCTTTTCTGTTGTTTCAAACAGTAATTGTCCCCAGCGGTTGTAAATAGCAAAATAATATGATTTAACAATTACTATTTCTCCAACCGGTTTAAATACAGAATTATAGCCGTTGGGCGTAAATGCATTTGGAATAAATATATTATTGCAGTTTCTTACTGACTGTTGAATTGAAATATTTTCGGAACAAAGAATATCATTATAGGTATTACCTACATTTACTATGTATATTGTGTTTACCAATGGCCTTACAGATATTGAAGCTGTGGTTTCTCCGGTATTCCACGAATAAACGGATCCTCCACTGGCTGTTATTGTTGTATAGGCACCCTTGCATATTGTATCTGTTTCAACCGCAATCATTGGAACAGGT
>JAPLDQ010000001.1 GCA_026391675.1 Bacteroidota bacterium | reverse complement strand
TATGTCAATGAACTACTGATATTTTAATCGCCTTAGAAGCGAAATCCCTAGGGATTTGTAAACGAACTTATGAAACGAATTAGGTTCTTTAGAATGTAAACGAACTTATGATATGTAACACCTAATTCCTAATTCCTAATTGATTCCTAATTCTAATTCTACCTTCTGCCTTCTAAATTAAGATTTCTATCAATGTCTTCTTGCACAATGAGGTAGTTTAAAATCATCTTCCACGTCATAATTTGCTTCTACGCAATCCACCGGATCACAGCAGGTAAAGCAAACTCTTTTAAATGCCCTGAAATCAATTAATTCAACATCTTCAGATAAAAATCCATCATTTACAGGTTCACATTTGGCTAAGTCAGTACTTAAATATTTCTTATTATCATCAGAAAAAACAGTAACAACTACTTTATCTTTGCCTGTTTCGTTCTGGATTTTTAAAGCACCCAGGAAATTAGCTCCTGATGAAATGCCAACAGCCATGCCCATACTGGCTAATTTTTGAGCCATAATGATTGCATCGCCATCATCAACGCTAACGATATGGTCCAATTTATCCAGTTCAACTATGGATGGGATAAATTCATCAGAAATACCCTGAATACGATGTTTGCCAACTTTATAACCTGTTGTAAGGGTAGGAGAGTTGGAAGGTTCCAACGGATGAATCTGAATGGACGGATCCTGTTCTTTCAGATATCTGCCGACACCCATTATGGTACCACCTGTTCCAACACCTGCAACAAAAGCATCTATTTTTAAATGACGCATTTTCATTTGCCACCATAATTCAGGACCGGTTGTTGTATAATGTGCTTCTACATTGTCGCAATTTGAGAATTGTTTGGGCAGAAATGAATTTTTATTTTGAGCGGCCAGTTCTTCACTCATCCTGATACTTCCAAGGAAGCCACCTTCTTCTTTACTTACCAGATTTATTTGGGCTCCAAAACTTTTAATCAGATTGATCCTTTCCTGGCTCATCCAATCGGGCATAAAAATAGTAACCGGATGCCCTAATGCTCTTCCCAACGCTGAAAAAGAAATACCTGTATTTCCACTGGTTGCTTCAATAATCAAATCTCCGGGATGTAAAATACCTTTTTTATAGGCATTATTCAGAATAAAATATGCCATTCTGTCTTTAATACTTCCTGTCATATTGAGATTCTCAGACTTAGCATAAATTACTCTTTCTTCACCCTTGTATTTATATCTTATTGCTAAAATAGGTGTATTCCCTATTAATGAAGACAAACCATGAACTTTAGAAATATTTTCTTTTCCCATATATATTAAATTAATAAGCCAAATTTAAATTGAAAACCATTTTTTAATTCTTTCATCAGCAACTCTGGTCTTTTTATTGTGCTGAAATTCATTCGTATGTTTATTGTATTCGTAATCCTTGCCCCATTCAGTATGATGCGCTCTGATTTGTTTGATTGCATCTATAATGTAATATAATTCTTCATTCGTCATCGTTGGATGGAGGGATAACCTTATCCATCCCGGTTTTTGGGATAAATCACCAAAATCAATAAGGTCAGTAATTTTTTTAGACCTTTCGTGACTGACATTTAAAAGAAAATGACCATAAGTTCCTGCACAGGCACAGCCTCCTCTGGTCTGAATACCAAAACGGTCATTTAACAGCATCACCATCAGGTTAAAATGTAATTTATCAACATAAAAAGAAATGATACCAAGACGGTTTTTTACATTGTCAGCAAGAATGTGAAGGTCAGGAATTTTTGTTAATTCTTCAAAAGCAATTTTTACCAGTTCTTCCTCTCTTTTTTTAATGTTCTCAACACCCATCTGGTTTCTTAATTCAATGCAGAGCGCTGCTTTTATAGCCTGCAAAAATCCGGGAGTACCACCATCTTCACGGGTTTCAATATCATCAATATATTTATATTCGCCCCATGCATTGGTCCAGTCAACTGTACCTCCTCCCGGTTGGTCGGGAACTTCACTTTTATACAATGATGAATCAAATATCAGAACACCGGCTGATCCGGGCCCACCTAAGAACTTATGAGGAGAAAACATAATGGCATCCAGTTTTTCCATAGGGTCTTTTGGATGCATATCTATCTTCACATAAGGTGCAGAAGCAGCAAAATCAACAAAACATACGCCACCATGTTCATGCATAAGCTTTGCCATTTGATGGTAAGGAGTTTCTATTCCGGTAACATTCGAACATGCAGTAAATGCACCTATTTTAAATTTACGGTTTTCGTATTCTTTAAGTTTTGCTTTCAGTTCATTCAAATCGATGAGTAAATCTTTGTCAGGTTCGAGTAAAACTACATCAGCTGATGTTTCCATCCATGAAGTATGGTTTGAATGATGTTCCATATGTGTGATAAAAACAACAGGACGGTCTGATTCCATTAAACAGTTTTTTCCACTGACTTTTCCGCATAACTTTAGCCCTAAAATCCGTTGTAATTTATTTACTACAGCTGTCATTCCAAAACCGAAAGTAATGATTACATCGTTAGGGCCGGCATTTACATCTTTTTTAATAAATTCATGTGCATAATGATAGGCTTTAGTCATCATAGTGCCGGTTTCACTGGTTTCAGTATGGGTATTTCCAACATATGGTCCTATTTCATCCATCATTTTCTTTTCTATAGGAGCATAGAGTCTTCCGCTGGCCACCCAGTCAGCATAAATCATTTTTTTTATACCATAAGGCGTTTCAAATTGCAATTCATTACCAATTGTAGCCTGCCTGAATTTATTGAAGTATGTTTCCATTTATGCTTGTAAATATAATGCAAAAATAGCATTTATCTGCAAATTTCCGATAAGAAATCTTCAATATTTCAATTAGTTGTTTATCTGTTAGTCATCAGATTACTTTAATTTAAAATTAAAAAACATTCGGCATTTAATCATTCATCAGCTTAATTTTGGTTTTGTTTTTATTATTATGTTCTTTTGTCATGAAACAAAAGAACGAAAAATTCTAGACTGCAAATTCTTTACTTCAAAACTACGCCTTTTAAATCCTGCGCAATACAAGCCGTAGCGAAATTTACTTCATAGCATTTAAGTTTCTTATGAACTTCGCTACTTCTGTATTGCTTACCAGTCCTACCACTATTTAAAAGGCTTGTTTTGTAGCGTAAAGTATTTGAGGTCAGTCGAGCTTCGTAGTACAATAAGTACTTGGAGTACTTATTGTATTTATAGTACTTAGAATTGAAGTTAGCTTTGAAAGATTAGTGTAAATCAGTAATAAACTGTGGGATCTGTGTGCCATTTTTTTACCAAAAACAAAAAAAGACAGAAATGATCTGTCTTTTTTTGAAAACTTTAATATGTAGTAATTTTTATTTTATTCTGATTTTCTTTCCAAGACTCAAAATGGCATCTTTTTCTAAATTATTGATTTTACATAGATCTTTAACAGATATTCCGTTATTTCTTGAAATTTTTGATAGTGTATCGCCACTTCTGACTTTATAAAATCCACCTTTTTTAGATTTGCTTATTTTAGTTTTAGCAGTTATTTTCTCTTTTTCGGTTACAACAGGAGCGTCAGTTTCTTCTTTATAAGTTGTTGTAGTGGTATCTGAGAATGTTTCAACCGGTGGCCATTCTTCCTGATAATAAATAACATTTTCGCTGTTTACAGGCAATTGCTGTTCGTTTTCAGAATCATCATTGATGAATACTTTAACCCTTTTTCCTCTTTTGTTTTTTTTGTAGATAAACTTTTTAGCTTTGATAAATGTATTTTTATCTATTACCAAAGTATCAAGTTTTAATGTATTTGAAGTATAATCTACCAATTTTGCTGAGTTAAAGGCATCACCCAGAAAACGGGTTTCGAAATGTAAATGAGTGGTTGATGCTCTTCCTGTACGTCCGCCTAATCCAATTATATCACCGGCTTTAACTTCCTGGTTGACTTTAACTTTTATTTTATTTAAATGACCATAACAGGTTTCAAGGCCATTTTTATGTCTGATTACAACAAAATTGCCATAGCCACTGTATCTTTTAGCCATTCTTACTACACCGTCGAAAGCAGCATATACATCGTCATTTAAATTTAATTTGATATCAGTACCTGCATGTATTCTTCTTCCTCTGTATCCGAATGGTGAAATTATTTTTCCATTGCATGGAAAAACAAATTTATTATCAGCTTCTTTTTTTAAAGGAAGTATATAAGTATAGTTTTTGTTGAAAGATCTGTCGGAGGAAAGTTTTATATCTTTTGTATTCCATGTAGTATAAAATCTTGGAGCATTGGCCAGATTCTTTGTTGCATTATGAATTGAAACAGGTCCTGAAAAAAGCAGGAATGAATCAAAAATAAGTGCAAATAAAATGCAAAAAGAAAATAATTTTTTATGTTGCTCCATCAATCGATTTTAGAATAATTTTGTTTAATACTTTGCAAATTAATAAAAAATATCATTAAACACAAAACTTTTAATGTTAATAAAGCATTATATTAAGATTTTTTAACATGTATTAGACTTAATGTATATTTTTGCAAATAAATAAATTATGTAAACTCCAATACACTTATGGACAGAGAGATATTAAGTACGACACGTAAGGCGCTGGACATTAATCTTGATAAAAAATTCTATGGAACCATCGCTGAAATAGGTGGAGGGCAGGAAGTAGCCCGCAACTTTTTCAGGGCCGGAGGTGCTTCAGGGACCATAGCAAAATCCATATCAGCCTATGATATGGCTTATAGCGATGCGCTCTATTGTAAAGGCAAAAAGGAACGTTATGTATCTCAGGACAGATTGCGGAAAATGCTGTCAATTGAATACAATGAGCTTACAGATGTGCTTAAAACCAGACATAACGATGATATCAGTTATTTTGTCTTTGCCAATACAGTGGAGGCTATCAATTATAATAAGGATAATGAAGCAAGAGGCTGGCTGGGTGTGAAATTTCAGCTTGAATCTGATGGAGAACCCAATGAAGTGATTATTCACACTTCATTGCTCGAAAACGACAACCTCTTACAGCAAAATACATTAGGTGTTTTGGGCGTAAACTTAATTTATGCCTGTTTTTATCATTACCAAAGTCCGAATGATTTTTTGTATTCATTAATGGATAACCTTACAAATGACAGATTGGAAATTACCATGATACATATGTCCGGTCCTCAGCTGAATTATATTGATAACCGTTTGCTGGGTGTTCAGTTGGTGAAATCGGGCATGGCTAAGGCAATTATGTTCGACAGGTATGGAAAAGTCAGTGAACCTTCTGATATGCTCTATAAAAAGAATGTACTGGCTTTCAGGGGCAGTTTCAGGCCTATTACCTATGTTGGTTTTGATATGCTTAAAACCAGTTACGGCTTGTTTAAGAAAGATGAAGATTATGATAAGGAAAATACCATTGCCTTATGTGAAATCACACTGAATAATCTGCTGGAAGATGGTGAATTTCATGAACGTGATTTTCTGGACCGTGTAGATATATTAAATGGTATGGGTCAGAATGTTATGGTATCTAATTTTAAGGAATACTATAAACTGGTAGCCTATCTTTCGCAGTTTAAAACAAAAAATTTAAGGATAGTTATCGGTATGCATACTTTTCTGAATGTTATTGATGAAAAGTATTATACGCATCTAAAAGGTGGCATTATCGAAGCATTTGGCCGTTTGTTCATCAACAATATGAAAATGTATGTTTATCCTTCAATTAATGAAGAAAGCGGTGAATTGATTACTATTAATAATGTGGAAGTGGCTGAAGATATCAAATATCTTTTCATGCATTTAAAAGCCAACCGGAAAATTATCGATATTAAAAATGTTAAAAGGGAATATATCACAACTTATCCTCATATTGTATTGAATATGATTAAAAACGCTGAAAAGGGATGGGAAAAAATGGTTCCCAAATACATTGAAGATGCTATAAAAACAAAAAAATTATTCGGATATAAAGATTAAATAAATATGACACAGACTGAAGATGCCGCTATTTCGCGAAATGTAATTGAGATGCTTACTGTTGCCAATGAATATTGCCTTTTTCTGGAAGGAATTGATAACTATACCAAGGAAGATATTATCAGTTATTTTCAGAAAGTATGCCCTTTGCTCTATTTAAAAGGTGCTACGTTACCCTTTGTTGCTGTTGAAAATCCTGATGCCAACGAACGCTTTGTTACCGAAGAAAACTGGTTAACTATTTTTAATGATGTCCGCAACAAACTGGGCAAGGACGATGAATTCTGGATGGTTGACTACAATGATGAAGATTACAGTAATCCGGTGAAAACTTCGATAGGAGAGTACCTGGCTGATATTTACCAGGATATGAAGGATTTTATATTGTTGTATCAGCGCAATACCAAGGATGCACGTGAAAATGCTGTAGCCGAATGCCGTTTATTGTTTGAACAGCATTGGGGCTTCAGGTGTATTGAAATACATAAGTTGTTTCATTTTTTGAATTATCGGGAAAAATAGTACTTGGAGTACTTAGAGTACTTAAAGTACATGGAGTTGGAGCTATCAGAAAAATCAGTGTTCTATCGCTCGGCGATAGTCTTGTGTGTTAGCCTTTATGTGCAGGCAGACTTAGATGTAAAATGATGCCATATGAAGACATACACATTAAAACAATCTTCCCAAATTCCACGACTCAAATCTGTGTTGTTCACCAAATCAGAAATGCATCAAGATATGTTGTTTGGAAGGACAAAAAGGAATTTGCCAGAGATATTAAAGAAATCTATAATGCACCTTCAATAGAAGCTGCACAAGCTGCATTAAATGACTTTTCGGGGAAATGGTCAACTAAGTACTCTTACGCCGTTAAAAGCTGGGAAAATAACTGGGAAAACCTAACTGCATTTTTTTGATTATCTTTGAAAACAGATTAAAACGTTAAAACATTCAGCTTTTTAGTATACACACTTTATGAGATAGTGTCGAATAATTATTTTAATTCCTTATTTTTTTAACAGTTTACCCCTGCATTTCACCACATCTTTATCTCTGATAACATAAAAATAAACACCTTTAGCCAGGAAATCTATATTTATGGCTGTTGATGGTGCTTTGCAATGCTGTTTTATGACAGATTTTCCCTGAAGATCGCAGATTATTAATTCATAGCCATTGGTATTACCCGCTTCAATGAATAATTTATCATTGGCTGGATTGGGATACAGTTTAAATAAATCATTATTGATATCATCAACACCTGTAGGTGTTTTTACAACGATATAAAAATTTTTAACAGGCCCGTTACCACAACTGTTATGACCATATACAGATATTTGCCCACTAACTGCTGTACTATCAATATTTACAATTATGCTATCTGCATTACTGCTGCCAGTGAATCCGGTGGGTAATGTCCAATGGTAAGTTAAGGCATCATTGGTATGGCCAATTTTAAATTTTACGGTTTGTTGGCCTTTATAAACAGTATCCGGCCCGGTTTTACCGGTTGGTAAGGTTGGCACAGTACAGCTCATCTTCCACAAACCACGTCCCTGTAGTGCCAACCATTTATTTCCTAAACTATCTATAGCTATTGAAGTTATTTGTCCCCCGAGATTAGTCACCTGATATGTATTCCAATTA
>JAPLDQ010000033.1 GCA_026391675.1 Bacteroidota bacterium | reverse complement strand
AGTCTTATTTGCTACTTGGCTTATAATTTTTAAACTTCAATATTTTATTCAAAGAACTGTTCCCCTTTTCAACTTCTTTTTCTTTCTCACAAATTGGGAGTGCAAAAGTAATACTTTTTTTATTACCTCCAAATTATTTTTTAACTTTTTTTCATCCTTTTTTTTAACATTCTGTTTATAAGTATCTTAAACAGGAGGAAAATGTTGAAAAAAAATTAATAGCAGTATATTATAATAGTATCATTATTGTAAAAAGTAAGAAATTTGTATATAAAAATTAATTTCCTCTTCTTTCTTTCCATAGGTCGTGGAAACTTTTTTTAGCCAATGTCGGTACTTCGCGTCTTGGTCCCCATGGCTTACTGAATACCATTTTTAAAGCTTTATTCTTTAAATTAACAGAGCCTAAATCCATAAACTTACGGTTTAACATTACTTTTTTCCAGCCCCACATGGTTAATTTTTCAAACATTGCCGGTTTAACTTCTTTAACGGAATCTTTCCTGTTTTCAAGTAATAATTCATGTAGTGGTATTTTAACAGGACAAACTTCGGTACACATACCACATAAGGATGATGCAAAACTTAAATGTTTGTAATCACCAAATCCATTCATCAATGGAGATATTACAGCACCGATTGGACCGCTGTAAGTAGTTCCATAAGCATGACCACCTATACTTTTATATATAGGACATCCGTTCAAACAGGCACCACATCTTATACAACTTAAAGCACGGCGTTGTTCCTTGTGTCTTAATACTTCGGTACGTTTATTATTTAATAATACTACATACATATCAACAGGTCCGTCAATTTCACCTTCCTGCTGTGGACCTGAAAGTATAGAATTATAAACCGTAATATTTTGTCCTGTACCATGTGTGGCTAATAAAGGTAAAAATAAATCCAAATCCTGAACAGAAGGAATAATTTTTTCAATACCAACAATTGCAATGTGAACTTTTGGAAAAGAAACACTCATTACCCCGTTACCTTCATTTTCGGTAAGCAAAACTGCACCAATATCAGCAATTAAAAAATTACCACCTGTAATACCTGCATCTGCATGAACAAATTTTTCCCTCAGTAATTTTCTGACAAATCCGGCTATTTCAGTCGGAGTCATGTCTATGGGTGTATTGAATTTTTCATTAAACAGTTTAGCCACATCCTCTTTGGACTTGTGCATAACCGGTGTAATAATATGATAGGGTTTCTCACCCGCAATTTGCACAATATATTCACCTAAATCGGTTTCTAAGGACTCTATCTTATTATGCTTCAATACTTCATTTAACTCTATTTCCTCAGTAATCATGGATTTAGATTTAACCAAATTTTTTACGTCATACTTTTTAAGAATATCAACGATTTCTTCCATAGCCTGTTCACCATCCATGGCCCAGATAACTTTTCCTCCACGCTTGGTGAAGTTAGATTCGAATTCTACCAGATATTTATCCAGGTTATTAATAACCCTGTGCTTAAGATTTGCAGCACGTCTTTTGGCTAATTCAAGATTCTTATATTGTTCTTTTCCTTTTACTACAGCAGTATCGTATTTTGATATATTAAAATTAAGTTTTCTACGGTGTTCTTTATCAAACGATTTATTTTCTGAATCTTTGACGAACTTATTATAAATTTCTGTATTCATTTTTTAAAATTTAGATATTTTATCAACTCTGATCTGGTGTCTGCCACCTTCAAAAGCTGTGTTTAAAAATACTTCTATCATTTGTAATGCTAAATTAAAATCAATAAACCTTCCGGGTAATGATAAAATATTAGCATCATTATGTTGACGTGATAATTTTGTTTGCTCTATATCCCAGCATAAAGCTGCTCTTACATATCTATGTTTATTGGCAGCCATTTGTATGCCATTTCCGCTTCCACATATAATTATTGCTTTTTCAAACTGATGATTTGAAACCGCTTCGGCCAATGGATGAACTATATCAGGATAATCAACACTTTCTTTAGAAAAACAACCATAATCAACCAGTTCATAGTTATGTTTTTCAAGTTCTCTTTTTAAAAACTCCTTTAAATCATATCCACCATGATCGCTACATATAGCAATTTTTTTACCTTTATCAAACATTGTTCATAAATTAATAGTTTACAAAAATAATGATATTTTATCATTTACCTCATGTTGAGAAAATTAAATGTAAAATAAATTTATTCATGATTTTTTAAATGCTTATTAATCACATTTTTATTTTTTTTAACAGGACTATTGTTAATAACTACTTATTTTTGCATTTCTAATGGTAATAAATATTTAAGCTTATTAACAATTTGCTTTTTATTTATCCTTTTTAAATAAAATATTATATTTATCAATAGTTTTATACAAGATATAAACATTAAAATTAGCTTAATCCTGTATGAATTTTATTAAACTTTAAATTTATACACAGTATGTTAATAAAATCTTAATTAATTAATAAAGAAAAGCATAGCCATTTATTAATTGTTGATAAGATATTAATAAACTCAGCAAACTATTAAATGCAAATTTTTTATAATTTATTTTTAAACACTATTAACATCATATATACATAATCATATTTTTTATTAAACAAATTATAATAATATAAGATTTTAAAATGATTGATTTTAAAAAAGAAATTTTAGCCATAAAGAAACAAAAAAATGCTGTAATACTGGCCCATTATTATCAAATACCTGAAATACAGGATTTAGCAGATTATGTGGGCGATAGTCTTGGTTTATCGCAACAAGCAGCAGAAACAGATGCTGATTTAATTGTTTTTGCCGGTGTTCATTTTATGGCTGAAACAGCAAAGATACTTAATCCTGCTAAAAAAGTTGTATTACCTGATTTAAAAGCAGGTTGTTCATTGGCAGACTCATGTCAACCCAATGATTTTAAAGCTTTTTTAGCGAAATATACTGATTATACTGTAATATCTTATATTAATTGTTCTGCTGCTATTAAATGCATGTCAGATATAATTTGTACATCAGGAAATGCATTACAGATTGTAAATTCGTTGCCAGCGGATGAAAAAATAATATTTGCTCCTGATAAGAATTTGGGAGCATATATTAATAAAATGAGCGGACGTGATATGATATTATGGGATGGTGTTTGCGAAGTACATAATATATTAAAAAAAGAAAAGATAATAGAATTAAAGATTACCAACCCTGACGCCAAGTTGATTGCTCATCCTGAATGTGATGCAGCAATACTGGAACTGGCTGATTTTATAGGTTCTACTACAGCTTTATTAGCTTATACACGCAAAAATGAAGCTAAAAGATTTATTGTTGCTACTGAAACAGGTATTTTACATCAGATGAAAAAAGAATCGCCGGATAAGGAATTTATAATAGTTCCTGCAGATGAAACCTGCTCCTGTAATGATTGTGCTTTTATGAAGATGAATACCATGGAAAAATTATACCTGGCATTAAAAAATGAAAAGCCTGAAATAACACTACCACAGGATGTAATTGATCAGGCTAAAAAGCCAATTATAAGAATGCTGGATATATCGAAAGCATTAGGTTTGATTTAAATTGTAATTTTGCTGTATTAATTAAATATCATTTATTAATTAAAGGTTTCGCTTCATATAAGCTAATATCACTTCAAAAATTTTCAGAATTTACCTACCTTTGCAAAAAAATTCAACGTGATTTCTGTTAATAAACTCTCCATTCATTTTACCGGCACCTATTTGTTTGATGATGTTTCATTTATCATCAATGATAAGGACAGGATAGGACTGGTGGGCAAAAATGGTGCCGGAAAATCAACCCTGTTGAAAATACTTTCAGGAGAAACAGAACCCGAATCAGGAGAAATTGTAAAAACCAGCGGACAAACTGTGGGTTATTTACCTCAGGAAATGATACCTGACAGCAAGCGCAGTGTTTTTAATGAAGCCCTTACTGCATTTGATGAAGCCTTAAGACTGCAAAAGAAACACAAACATTTAACCGAACAGATTTCAATAAGAACCGATTATGAATCGGATGCCTATATGCAGCTAGTGCATGAATTAACTGAAGCTGACGAGCGTTTTCGTATGATTGGCGGACATACCATGCAGGCTGATACGGAAAAAATATTGTTAGGACTGGGTTTTTTGAAACCTGATTTTGATAAACCCCTGACCGTATTTAGCAGTGGCTGGCAAATGCGTGTAGAACTCGCTAAAATATTACTTAAACGACCCGATACTATATTACTTGATGAGCCTACCAATCACCTCGACATTGAATCCATACAATGGCTGGAAGGATTTTTAATCAATTATCAGGGAGCTGTGGTGCTGGTTTCGCACGACAGGGCTTTTCTGGATAATGTTACTACAAGAACTATAGAGATAACCTTAGGTCGAATCAACGATTACAAGGCATCCTATTCTGAATATGTTGAACAAAGAGCAGAAAGACGCCAGAATCAGATGGCAGCCTTTAATAATCAGCAAAAATCAATAGATGATATCGAAAGCTTTATTGAAAGATTCCGGTATAAGTCAACCAAATCACGTCAGGTTCAATCCAGGATAAAAATGCTTGAAAAAATGGATAAAATTGAAGTGGAAGATATTGATAACAGTTCTATCCGTTTTAAATTTCCACCTGCGCCCCATTCAGGCAGGGTAGTGGTTGAAGCAGTTGATTTAATCAAAAATTATGATGAAAAATTAGTGCTGAATAACATTAATTTTGCCATAAATAAAGGAGAAAGCATAGCTTTTGTAGGAAAAAACGGCGAAGGTAAAACTACCTTGTCGAAGATTATAGTAGGGGAGTTGGAATACAAAGGAAAAATGCAATTGGGACACCAGGTTATAATCGGTTATTTTGCACAAAACCAGGCAGCCATGCTCGACGGTGAAAAAACTGTATTCGAAACTATTGATGATATTGCCGTTGGTGATATCCGGCCTAAAGTAAGGTCCATTTTGGGTGGTTTTTTGTTTGGCAGTGATGATATTGATAAAAAAGTAAAAGTATTGTCAGGTGGCGAAAAATCAAGGCTTGCACTGGCAAAACTTCTGTTAACTCCGGTAAATTTACTTGTACTGGATGAGCCTACCAATCATCTGGATATGCAATCCAAAGATATTTTAAAAAATGCATTGCTGCAGTTTGAAGGCACCCTTATAGTGGTTTCGCACGACAGGGATTTTTTGCAGGGTTTAACAGAAAAGGTTTTTGAATTTAAAAACAAACAAATAAAACCTTATATCGGTGATATTTATGATTTTCTGGAAAGCCGTAAGTTGGAAAACCTGAAACAGCTTGAAATCAATAATAAAAATACTGATAATTCAAGGAATGACGCTGATTCTGAAAATAAAATAAGCTGGGAAAAGAAACGCGAACTGGATAAGGAAATCCGCAAAATCAATAGCCGTATTCAGAAATGCGAAGATGAAATTGCCAAAATAGAAACTGAAATACACAGAATTGACAAAGTATTGGCTAATCCACAGGAACATCAGGTTGAATTTAATAAAGGCGATATCTACAAAACGTATCAAAATTTAAAGGACAAGCTGGATAAGCAAATGCATGAATGGGAAGCTTTGCATAACGAATTAATATTGATGGAAGGTTAAAAACAGACCTGAATTTTAAAAATATTATTCTTCATTTTTAAAATAAAGCCTTCATATTTAATACCTTTGTAAAAATCATAAATAAAGAACACATGAAAAAACTATTGTATTTAATTCCGGTAATCCTTTTGTTTGTTGCATGCAACAATAAAGAAGTTGAAAAATTAAAACTTGAAAATCAGAAATTATTAACGCTGACCAATGCGAAAGATTCAATAATTAATGACTTTTTTGGTTCTTTTGATCAGATTGAAGGTAATTTATCACAGATCAAAGCTAAAGAAGGTGTTATTTCGCAAAACGCTGCTAAAAATAACGAAATCAGTCAGGATGCCCGTCAGCGGATAAATGATGACATTCAATCCATCAACGACTTAATGGAAAAGAACAAACAAGCCATTGCTTCGTTAAAAAAGAAATTAAAAAGTTCTAATTTACAAATCAAGAAATTGGAAGAAATGCTGGCCCGTTACGAAGAACAGCTTAAAGCCAAAGATGTTGAAATTGATCAGTTGAAAAAGCAATTACTTAATCTTAATTTTACTGTTGAAACATTAAATGCTTCTGTTGATACATTAAAACGTACAGTTAGAACCAAGGATGAAGCTTATTCCCAAAAAGTGGATGAAATGAATACTGCATGGTATGCCATTGGTACAAATAAAGAACTTGTCGAAAATAAAGTAATTTCAAAAAGCGGTGGTTTTATTGGTATTGGACGTAGTCAGAAAATAGAACAGGATTTCAATGCAGATTATTTCAAAAAGATAGATATTACTAAGGTTACAAGTATTCCTATCAATGCTAAAAAAGCAAAATTATTAAGTTCGCATCCAAGTTCAAGTTATAACTTTGAAGGAACCGATAAAAAAGTTGATAAATTGATTATTACCAATCCAAAAGAATTCTGGAGAGCATCCAAATATTTGGTAATTGTAACAGATTAGACCATTAATTGTGAGTTTTTATATATTTAGCGGAGTTGAAATTCAAATCAACTCCGCTTTTTTTATAAGGTAATATATATAGATCCTTTGATATAAAATCCCTTTATTCCGAATAAATGAGGAACATTGGGTTCGTTCAGGTAAGTCAGGCGGTGATAGGCGGTTAATCTGATAAGTCTAAAAAGGTTTTCTATTCCCCAGAAAACTTCTACGTAAGGCTTGTTAAAATCCATAACAGAAAAATGTGTCAACGGCAATCCATTAACAAGGCTTTTAGCCATGATACCGTCAGGATTATAATCTACTTTGCTGGCATCGGTTTCTCTGAAATTATTTCTTTTTTCCAATGAAGAAAATATAAAATTACTGCCGACAACTTCACGCAGTTTTAAACGTTTCAGCAATGGTATTCTGTTGAAGAATAGTCCCTGAAAATGATGCATTACCATGCCTTCTACAGCCTGATCGGCAGCAAATTCAAGATAGTTGACCATATTATAACTTCTTTCGCTTTCAAAAAAAGTTTCATTACCCTGGAAAATCACACCCAGGGTATAAGGTATTTTGCCAAATACTTTGGTAGCTGTGATAGAATAATTCAACTGTCCAAATGCACCCACTTTCCATTTCCGGCCTACATTAAGAGATAGCTTTTGAAAACTGAAATCGCTGCCCAATACATTCTTTAAACCCATGGTATATTTGAATGTCCATACATTACCTTGTTTGGCTTCAATACCTATACGGTAATTATCCTTGACAAGCCATATATTTTTAGGTGCATACTGAAAACTGTAGCTGATGGTACTCAATTTATAGGAAGATACAATACTGCCATCGGGTTTATGATAGCCAAAGATAAAGTTCCCCTGGGGATTAAAATCTTTGGTTTCAAATGAAATTTTATGGGTTAATCCCTTCAGGAAATCGGTTTCGAACCAGAATCTGTTGGTATAGTTCAGGCTGCTTTTATCAAGATAACCTAACTGGGATGAAAATGAGAACATAATATTTGTAAATATATGTTCTTCCAGAAAAGCAGGGTCAATACCCAGCCGTTCAATATCAAAACTGCGTTTTAAACCAATTTTGGTCCAGGTTCTCCGTGAAAGGAAATGTTCAACCTGAAAATTGTATTTCCATTTTTCATCTTTTGTTCCATAAGCAGCATGTGTTTGCAATATCCAGTATCTACTGAAATCTGGATTGGTACGGAAGTTAAGCTGAAAACGGTTGCCTTCGTTATTATTATGTCCGTAAAGTGTAATCCAGTGTCCTACATCAATCTTGCCTATTTTGTAATAACCTTCCCATGCTGTATTTAAAAATACGCGCCAGAACTTAATCCGGGGCGATTCCCTGATGGTATCTATTGCGGCGTAAGCCCTTTCAATTACAGTTGAATCGTTAGCCCTTTCCAAACGCTCCTTTTTCCAGAAGGCATTGTCATAATCCATCGAATTATTTTCGATTTCGAGGTTATAGGTATAGAATTTTGATTCTTTGGGTTTATTGGTAATAAAATTCCTGTTATTAATGTTGAATTTCATAATAACACCCACTGAATGTTCTGTAAATTGAGTTACATCTACCAGCACCCTGGTTCTGGATGGCACATAAGCACCCGCATCAGTTTGAATATAATCCTGTTGTATGGTATATCTTTCAATAAAATTTAGGTTAGCATCCTTGCCTAATTCAACAGAAATTCGTTTTAAAGCAAAGGTTGTATCTGTTATCCAGATTTTTCCATTAAAAGCCAGATCTTCTTTACGTTTTGCCTTTATTTTCAGCTCAAAACAACTATGTCCGTCAATAACCACGGTATCCTTAATGTATACTTCATAAAATCCCAGGGCTCCGCGTGCTATAGGCGAAATAAAACTTCTGTTGAAAATTTTCAACCAGTTATCATAAAAATTATATTTCTGAAATGAAGAACCTAAAAACTGAGCAAACAACTCAGGATTATCCACCAATAAACCTGATAATTTATTGGCTTTTACTACCTCTTTATATTCAATAGGATTACCTAAAGTGTAAACATCTGCAATGGATTCAGATACTAAAAAAGGCAATATCACTTTACCGTCTTCACCTGCTGCTTTTTTTAAACTGTCAAAAACAGCGGCAAAGGGTTTCATCGTTCTGTTGTTTCTGAATTTCTCTGTAATATTATCTATCGAAATATCAACATTAACATAGCTTTCGTATTGCAGTGCTTTAAGATTAACCATATTATAGTCATCCTTGCGTTTCCATACTTCGCGTAAGATTGCCCATGCTGGATTTTCGCCAGCTTCAATTACAACTTCATTCAAGTTATGCGGATTGGGTGTAAGCTGAAAATCAATAGTCTGTTTCTGACGTTTCTTTACCTTTTTTGCTTTCTGAAAATAACCAACCACTCTGGCTATAAGCGAATCAGGTGGATTAATGTCTTTTATAGTGTAATTGCCATCAAAATCAGTGGTAACACCCTTGGTGGTTCCTTTAAAAATAACAGTTGCAAAAGGAATGGGTTCATTGGTGTTGGCATCTGTTATTTTACCCGTAATTTGTGTTTCCTGCGCCTGTATTGTAAAACCAAAGAGAAAAAATAGTATATATAAAAAGCTTAGCTTCATATTATCATAGTAAATTTTTTGCAAAAGTCTGAAAATTAATTGAATTTTGGTAAGAAAATTTTAGTTAGAAGTCGGAAGAATTCTAAATTCTAACTTCTGAATTCTACCTTTCTTACAGCCACTTTTCTGCTTTATACCATGCAATGGCTTCTTTTACGCCATCTTCGAGTAAATAATTGGCTTTAAAGCCGAAATCCTTTTCCAGCCCGCTGATGTCGCAGAGCCAGTTTCTGGCTTTTAACACATTGTATTTATCGCGGTTTAAGGTAGGTACCTTGCCAAACCAGCCATTTACCGTTTCGAGCAAAATGGCTATCAGTTTTACAATGGCCAAGGGAACAAAGAGTTTGATGGTTTTTTTGTGCAGTATACGTTTGGTAATTTGAGCAAATTCGCGGGCGGTATAGCTTTTACCATCAGCTACAAAATAGGTTTTACCTGTAATATCTGAGTGGATTGCTTTAAAAACCACATCCACTAAGTCTTTCACATAAATAAAACTGAGATATTGTTCTTGTAAACCTATATAGGGTTCTATTCCGTTGCTGATGGTTTTAAAGAAAACAAAATAATCCTTTTCCCTTGGGCCGTACACACCGGTTGGGCGCAGTGTTATCACCGGAAAATGGGTTAAGGCATTGATATAATATTCTGCTTTCAGTTTGCTGATACCGTAAAGCGTATCAGGATGCGGTGCATCACTAAGCTTAACAGCAATTGTATTATCATCATCCCCCGGACCGTGGGCTGCCATGCTGCTGATGAAAATAAAACGTTCGGGAACGCAGTTTTCTTCTATCAATGCATCCACCAGGTTTTGGGTATATCTGAAATTAACGGTATCGAAATCTTCTTTTTTCTGTGCCTTGGTTAAGCCGGCTGCGTGAACGATATAATCGAATTTATAGGTTGAAAGTTGCTTTTGCAGGCTTGCCTTATCTGCAAAATTAAGCATGACAAATTCTATATTATCGTCCGTTAAATATTGTTTGCTGCTCGAATTCCGCATGCCGGCATACACCTGCATGCCTTGCCGTAAGGCTTCTTCTACTATAAAACTGCCGATAAAACCACTGGCTCCGGTAATAAGTATTTTTTTCATCTAAAATGCTAAAATAATAAATGCAAAAATACGATAAAATTTATTTGAGTTGTGGCTTTTAGAATTAAAAAGGATTATCTTTGTTAATTGATTATCTTTGTTAATATTATAACAATAATAAAATATATTCCTTAAAAACTTAAATTTATAATATGAAAAAGATTAATTTACTTCTAATTTTTATTTTTGTGTTGAATATAAGCTGTTTTGCTCAAAATTTTGCGCCAGTAGGTGCTACTTGGCATTATTCCAGAGGAGGTTTTACTTCCAATACTTATTATCCTGTAAAACTTGAATCTGTTAAAGATACTGTAATTTTAGGATTACAATGCAGAAAAATTACAGGTAATTATTATCATTTTGGAAATAATAATTTTGATTATATGTATTCATCATCGGCCAAGGTTTATATTTTTGATAAGCAATTGCTTCAATTTGTTAAAATTTATGATTTTAATTTAAATGCAGGAGATACTTTAAAGTACAAATTATATTTCAACAATACATTAGATACTAATTCTGCTTATATTATTGATTCTGTGGGAATAACCACTATAAATGGCAAAACATTAAAAGTTCAGTATACTCATAATATGATGACTTTTAATCCTTATCCGTTATTAATAATGGGTGGTAAAATAATAGAAGGTATTGGCAGTGATTTCTTTCTTTTCCCTCAATATATAAACCAAGACCCTTATAATAATCATCTACGATGTTATAGCGATACTTCAGTTGGATATTATAATACTGGTATTGTAAGTAAATGTGATTCAATTGTAAATAATATAAAAGAAGAAACTAATTATTTTAAGCTAAAGGTTTATCCTAATCCTGCCAATTGCTATATAAATTTTGATTTAGGTTTATATAAGGATATTAAGTTGAATATTTACAGTTCAATGGGTCAAAATGTCATGCAGCAGAGCATAGTAGCGGGATATACTATTATAAATATCAGGAATTTTAAATCAGGCATTTATTTCTATAAATTAACCGACAAAACCGACAAAACCATAAGTGGCAAGTTTGTAAAAGAATAAAAAAATGAAAAAAACACTTATACTTTTAATTTTGCTGCTAAGCATAGTTGCCGGCAATTCACAAAATCCATGGGTAAAAAAACTGACGAAAAAACCCCTGCATTCAGATAGTACAGCTATGTTTATTATTAACTACAGCCAACTCAATAAATTTGATGAAGATTCAACTACAAATCATGTCTTCTTTTATTACTCCGGTAAAAAAATTGCTGATACGAAAGAAATATTTGTTGATTTCCCTGAGGCTGATTTTTTATTTTATAAATCAGGCGATTCAGCTTTTTTGTTTGACAAAATAACAAATAGCTTTTATCAGTCTGACTTAAAAACAGATTCTCTTTTGTTTTATTTTAATTGGGAAATATTTGCTGAAGCTCTGGAACCCATTTTAGTAGCTGGTGTATATCAACCGGGATTTATGAGTTCAAACCCAAAGAATTTTAATACGAATGAAAATAATTGCATTGGTTTATCCTATAAAACTATGCCAATGGGACATTTAATGAGTTTAGGCTATGATTTTAATATGACCAATGCGTTTGCCAAACCATGTACTTTATATGCTGTAATTGATACTATTTCCCGGAGTTTTAATTCATTGTATATGAAAATGGATACTTCAAAAGTTTTCGGGAATAATCCGGTAAGTTTAAACTTCAGATTTAAAAAACTTGAGATTTCAGCCCATACTAATGACAGTATCAGGCAGTTGATAAAAAACTACAGCAATACTTTCAAACCAGCTAAAATAAATGATAACATCAGTTTTGATAAATTTAATGTAAAAAACAGAAAAAACGTTTCCAGTGAGATTAAACCAGAAAAAATTACTGAAGAATCAAAGCAATATTTAATTCCCTTAACAACAATACAAGGTAAATCAATTCAATTAAATGATTATAAAGGCAAATATATTTTACTGGATTTCTGGTTTACCAATTGTCCTCCCTGTATGCGGGGGATTCCAAAACTAGATACAATTTACGAAAAGTTTAAAGACAGGGGTTTGGTTGTAATCGGAGTAAATGCCATTGATAAAAAGATGAAAGCCATTGAAGATGTGGCTATTAAAAAGGAAATGAAATATATTGTCTGTAAGGCTCCATCCGGATATGAAAACTATTTTAAAGTACCTCATTTTCCTACTTATATCCTGATTTCTCCTGATCAAAAAACATATAAAACCATTCCATTACATGATGAAAAAGATCTGGATAAATTTGTTAAAGAACTTGATAAGATATTGTAAATCAAACAATAAACAAATAATTTAGAATATTCTATTAACGGCAAAATGCTAAGTGGAAAGTTTTTTAAAAGAAATAATAAAAAATTTTGTTTTAATTCTATATTTTAAATTAACATCATAATTAAAACATGAAGACCTTAATAATTTTTCTACTAATTAGTTTTCCAATATTCTGTTTTTCCCAAACCAATTGGATTAAACAAGTACAGTTAAAAACTAATAAAATCAGCCATGTTACTACTAAAGAAATATCATATTCTTCAAAAGATTTATTGATAATAGATTTAGATGAAGATTATATATCAGATGATATGAATGCATTATTTTTTAAGTATGATTATATTAAAGATTCAATGTATTTTTATTCAAGTTCAAATACTAATTCATGTTATGTTGCTGTTGGTTTATCAAATAAATCAAAACTAAAAGTTAAAAAAGTTAATGAATTTAAAAATATAGCAGGATATAAATGTCAAAAAGGGATTTGTCTTAGTAAAAATTCAAAAGAAATTATTATTTGGTATACAGCGGATATTCGTTTAAGTGAATTTTTTACTAATAAGAAGTATGATATTGAGGGCGTTATACTGGAAAGGGAAGATGAAAAGCTTATTAATACTACAACGGAAGTTAATGTATTAATTAAAGATCCTGAAATACTTAAAGTTATTTCTTTAATAACTCCTTGTAATACTGATTTTCCAACAAATTTAAAATAAATTGGAAAATTTATCAATGAAATAAAAAGGGATTTACTACTGGCAAATCCCTTTTTTATTTAGCGTATCATGGTAGCATCTTCGCTGCTTGGCTTGCTAACCAGGTATTTGAAATAGCTTCTGCGGCGTTTGTGCTGGCGGCGGTCGAAATAGCTCCACAGCTGCTGAATTTTTTCGTTGCTTTCAAACTCAACATTGGTTTCGGCTTTGCGGTAACCCTTGGCAATAATTTTATTTGCCAGGTCGTTGAACATCACAGCCAGAACGCCTTTATTCTGAAAATCGGGTCTGATGCCTACGAAATACATATCAATGGTATCGTTCTTTTTTGATGCTCTGTAAATATGGTAGAAACCAAAGGGAAACATTTTTCCCTTAGCCTTCTGCAGGGCTTTGGAGTAAGAAGGCAGGGTTACACCAAAGGCAACTACCTTATTGTTATGATCCAAAACGATAGAAACAAATTCAGGATTGATCAGTTTAAGGTAGCGTTTCAGGTAAAAATCAGTTTGTTTGGGATCTACCGGAGTAAAGCCGTACATTAAACCATAAATATTGTTGATAATTGAAAAAATTTCGTCAACATATGGTAAGATATCTCCGATGGTCTTTAGTTTAGCGACTTTCAGATTATTTTTCCGTTGTACAAAATCCGAAACTTTAAGGAATTTCTCCGGTAATTTGGCAGGAATATCAATTTCGTATTCCACCCAGTCGGCATCTTTATGGTAACCGTTTTTTTCAATATAATTAGCATAATATGGATAATTATATCGTTCGATGATGGTTGATAATTCACTAAAACCTTCTATTAATATGCCTTCCGGATCAAAATCGGTAAATCCGAGTGGTCCCTGTATGGCTTCCATTCCATTTTCACCGGCCCAGTTTTCGGCAGTTTGCAATAAAGCAGTAGCAACTTTTTCATTATCTATAAAATCGAGCCAGCCGAAACGTGCATAACGGTTTCCCCATTTTTCCACAAAAGGTTTGTGGATAATTCCTGCTATTCTGCCCACAATTTTTCCATTCATGTAAGCCAGCCACAATTTGGTATCGCAAACTTCAAATGATGGATTTTTTTCGCTGTCAAGCGTTTGCATTTCCTGCTTGATAAAGGGTGGAACAAAGTATTTGCAATCCTTGTATAATTCAAGGGGAAAGCAAACGAAAGCGTTTAGTTCCTGTTTGGTTGTTACTTCTTTTATTTGAATTGTCATGTTGTGATTCCTTCCTTTTTTTGAAAAATTTAAAACAATTTGAATATAAAAAGTTAAGGAATTATCTGAAGTTTCTTGGCATTCTTCGAAATCTTGTCCAAAGCATAATCAATTTGTTCAAAGGTATGCGTAGCCATTAAGGAGAATCTGATCAAAGAAGAATCTGAACTTACTGCAGGTGATACCACCGGATTAACAAAAATTCCGTCATCAAACAGCATTTTGGTAATTTTAAATGTTTTCAGATTATCTCTGATATACAACGGAATAATAGGCGACTGTGTATGGCCTATATCAAAACCCATTATTCTCAGATTATCAAGCGCATAATTCGTATTTGCCCAAAGTTTTTCAATGCGTTCAGGTTCGCTGATGATAATATCCAATGCAGTCAGAACGCTGGCTGTTGAAGCAGGTGTGATACTTGCACTGAAAATATAGGAGCGCGAGTTATGTTTCAAAAAATTAATAGTATCTTTATCGGATGCAATAAATCCGCCTATTGAAGCCAGTGATTTACTGAAAGTTCCCATAATCAGGTCAACCTTATCGGTTAAACCGAAATGGGAAGCAGAACCTGCACCTTTATGACCGATTACACCCAGTGAATGTGCTTCGTCCAGATAGATGGATGCGCCATATTTTTCTGAAAGTTCAACAATACCGGGTAAATCAGCAAAATCACCTTCCATGCTGAAAATGCCATCAATTACTATAAGTTTAATTTTATCTGGTTTGCATGATTTAAGGGCTTTTTCAAGCGATGCCATATCATTATGTCTGTATTTCAAAGCATTTGAAAATGATAATCTCCGGCCTTCGATGATAGATGCATGATCTAATTCATCAAGAATAATATAATCATCTCTTCCTGTTACAGCCGAAATTACACCAATATTTACCTGAAACCCGGTTGAATACACCAGCGCTTCTTCTTTGCCAACATATTTGGCTAATTTTTCTTCCAGTTCGATATGGATATCCAGCGTTCCGTTCAGAAAACGTGAACCGGCACAACCGCTGCCATATTTATTTATGGCTGCAATGGCTGCTTCTTTAATCCTGGGATGATTGGTTAACCCTAAATAGCTGTTTGAACCAAACATCAGCACCTGTTTGCCGTTTATGGTAACAACAGTGTCCTGATCCGATTCAATTGTCCTGAAATAAGGATATACACCCAACCTCTGAATTTGTTGAGGTACATCATACTTCGATAATTTTTCCTGTAAAATTCTCATATTTTTCCTACGCTATTAAACTATAAATAGTTGTATTAAAAAATCGTGCAAAGTTACATATTTTTTTCAAATCAACCGTATTAATAAATCCTAAAAAGTCTGAAATGCTGAGCCTGATTGTTTTCCGTGCTATGAGCATTACATTAATCTTTCAAGTATTTTATCCGCCAGACGGCTTGCCCCAACCCTGAAATATATATTATTTAACCATTTTTCGCCCAATACATGATTTACCAGTATAAAGTAATGTAATGCCTGCTCAGGTTCTGAAATCCCGCCCGCAGGCTTAATACCAATCATTTTACCCGTTTTTTCGTAATAATCCTTAATCGCCTGAAGCATAACATAAAAAGCTTCTTCAGTAGCAGCCGGATTTATTTTGCCGGTTGATGTTTTAATAAAATCACCCCCTGCAGCAATGGCAATATCACTGGCAATGCGGACATTGCTCAGGCTTTGCAATTCTCCCGTTTCTAATATAACCTTTAAATGTGCCTTCCCGCATGATTTTTTAATAGCAAGTATTTCATCATAAACACATTGAAAATTACCTTCCAGCAAAGTTCCACGTGAAATCACCATGTCAATTTCGTCAGCACCTTCCTTTACAGCATATTCAACTTCGGCAAGCTTTACAAACAAAGGCGATTGCCCCGAAGGAAATGCTCCGGCAACACAGGCCGTTTTTAATCCGCTATCTTTCAGTTTTTCTGAAACCTGGCGGGCAAAAGGAGGATATATACAAATAGCTGCTACATTTGGAATGTCATTGCCTTTGTTTTTAAAATTCATTCCTTTTTCGCAAAGGGCATCAACTTTTGCTTTGGTATCAGCACCTTCAAGTGTGGTTAAATCAATACAGCCGAGAATTATACGTAAAGCTTCATTTTCAGTATATTTTCCCAAACCTTTTTTAATGATATTTTTAACTTCAACAGTTGTTTGCTCTTCGTCAACAGCAATATTTTTTACAAATTCCAGCATATCATTTACATTTGTTTTTACAAAAATAAGCATTTGTTTATAATTCATCATAGAATTCACTTTTTGTTTTTATGAAATCAAACTGAGTTTTTCATTAGTTAACTATAAACTATTTACTGTTTACTGCTTACTGATTACTTTTTAATGAATTTCTTTATCTTTGCAAAAAAATCAAGCAATGAATTTTATTGAAGAACTCAAATGGAGAGGCATGATACACGATATGATGCCGGGCACAGAAGAACAACTGAACAAGGAAATGACAACTGCCTATGTAGGTATTGACCCTACAGCAGACTCTTTACATATAGGACATCTGGTTTCGATAATGATGCTGAGCCATTTTCAGCAGGCAGGGCATAAACCTTTAGCATTGGTAGGTGGTGCAACAGGTATGATTGGTGATCCTTCAGGAAAATCTGAAGAAAGAAATCTGCTGGATGAAACAATTTTGCGACATAATCAGGAATGTATAAAAACCCAATTATTAAAATTCCTTGATTTTGATACCAAAAATCCAAATGCAGCTGAAATCGTAAATAATTACGACTGGATGAAAGAATTTTCATTTTTGGGATTTTTGCGTGATGTGGGCAAGCATTTGACGGTAAATTATATGATGGCCAAGGATTCAGTTAAAAAAAGACTGGAAACCGGTTTGTCGTTTACTGAATTTAGTTATCAACTGGTGCAGGGCTATGATTTTTTATGGTTAAATGAACATAAAAACTGCAAATTACAAATGGGTGGCTCTGACCAGTGGGGTAATATTACCACGGGAACTGAATTAATCCGCCGTAAGAACGGAGGAGAGGCTTATGCCCTTACCTGTCCGCTGATTACCAAAGCTGATGGCGGTAAATTCGGCAAAACCGAACAAGGCAACATCTGGCTTGATCCTGAAAAAACTTCACCTTATCATTTTTATCAGTTCTGGTTGAATTGTTCTGACGAAGATGCTGCAAAATATATCCGCATTTTTTCCATGTTTAACAAGGAAGAGGTTGAAACGATGGAAATACTGCATAACGAAGCTCCTCACCTGCGTGTTTTGCAAAAAGCGCTGGCTAAAGATCTCACAATACGTGTTCATTCCGAAGATGAATACAATGCTGCTGTAGAAGCCTCAGAAATTTTGTTCGGCAAAGGAACAACCGAAACCCTGCAACGTATGTCGGAAAATACCCTTTTATCCGTTTTTGAAGGTGTTCCTTTATGCGATGTTAGTGCAGCAGAAATTGAGCCGGAATTAAATGTGGTGGATTTTTTAAGCGAAAAAACCGGTATATTTCCATCCAAAGGGGAAGCCCGCAGGATGCTGAAAGATAATGGTGTTTCCATTAATAAGGAAAAAGTAAGCGAATCCACATTAATAAATAAGTCCATGTTACTGAAACAAAAATACCTGATTGTTCAGAAAGGCAAGAAAAATTATTATCTCGTAAGATTTCTGTAATTTATATGATTTTTGCCTGACAGATTTTGAAATCTGTCAGGGTTGAGTTAAAAATCTCAACATTCCCAGTTGGTATACATATCAACAAACTTTTAATTCAAAGACTGATTTAAGTTAACAGGCCGCACTTAGAATGCTAAGTTCAGTAATGGTATTATATATTATTAACAGTATGCTACTACCTAGCAAAAAAAAGAAATTCGAAATATTTCAATATCTTACTATTTATAGATATTTCAAATATATTTACCCTTAATTCCCGGAAGGAAAATTTTACAAATGATGTTCAATTTAAATTGACAAATGTAAAAAATAAGGAGTGAGCAAAAGTCCGTAAGACTTTACTGTTAATAACGGAAACAATAATAATAACTCAAACTAAGCTGCATAGCAGCGTCCTGTTAAAAATAATATATTCATAAAATACTAATGTGTGCTTAACTATAAATACAAGTACTGACAAATTGTCGCTATGCAATCCGAAATTTGTTAAAACTTCTTAAAAGCCTGCTGCCACACAATAATATGGTATAAACTTTGTTTTAAATTTTTTGGTAAAACATAAAATTGGAGGACAAGAAAATGAACCTAAATAAAAGAAAATACCAGCAGCATATTCAAAAATTATTTTCAAAAAACCTGATTGGTTTTCCTTTCTTTCTGATTATTTCCATCATTTTATACAGTTTTGTGGTAGTAAAAAACAATACCCCTGCAAACAAATTCAGCAAGCCTGACGGAAAAGATAGTTTGCTAAACAATCAGCCAAAAATCGATATCAAAGTCAATAAAAAATACGATGAAAAGGGCAATCTTGTTCAATATGATTCTTCCTACAGCATAGTATATTCTTCTCCTAATGCAAATACTAATATTCAGTTTTTTAACTTCGACAATGATAGTCTCTTCAATCAGTTTAAAGGCAATATGAATGGAAATCCACTGTTTAATGATGATTTTTTTAAAGATTTTCAATCTTTCGGATTTGACCAGAACTTTTTCCAGATGAATCCTATGAATAATATCAAGCAATTGGAAGAACTGATGAATAAAATGAGAGGATTACATCAAACGGACAGTGTGGCGATAAATGCACCGCAAAACATTCAGCCTCAGATACAACCTCAGGCTCAACCAAAACCGCAAAATACAACACCCAATATGATAACATTATGAATTTCAAAAATATAATCCTGCGAAATCCATAAAAATTCATAAAGCTATTTAATGTTTATGATAATTCATTAATTTTGCTGAAATTTTATGCTATGAACATAAAGATAGTAAACACTTCCAAACACCCTTTACCGGCTTACGAAACCATAGCTTCGGCAGGAATGGATTTACGTGCAGAACTTTTACATTCGGTTATATTAAAACCATTGGAAAGATGCCTGATACCTACCGGTTTATTTATTGAACTGCCTGTCGGATACGAAGCCCAGATACGTCCACGGAGTGGTATGGCATTTAAACATGGCATTACCGTGCTTAATTCACCGGGAACCATTGATGCTGATTATCGCGGAGAAATCAAGGTAATTATCGTTAATCTGTCCAATGATGTATATGAGATTCAGGATGGCGAAAGAATTGCCCAGATGATAATTGCACAGCATGCCAAAGCAGAATGGCAGCAGGTTGATAAACTGGAAGAAACACAGAGAGGTGAAGGCGGCTTCGGACATACCGGTAAATAATAACAAAATCAAAATATGAAAATAATTATCCCGATGGCAGGTATGGGCAAAAGAATGCGCCCACACACCCTCACAATTCCAAAACCATTAATTCCGGTTGCCGGAAAACCAATTGTTCAAAGATTAGCTGAAGATATCGTTAAACTGAGTCAGGAAAAAGTTGAAGAAATTGCTTTTATTATCGGTGATTTTGGCACAGAAGTGGAAGCCCGTTTAATAGCCATTGCCGAAAAATTAGGTGCTAAAGGGAAAATTTATTACCAGCATGAACCATTAGGAACAGCTCATGCTATTCTTTGCGCCCAGGATTCGCTCGAAGGCAAAGTTACTGTTGCATTTGCCGATACACTTTTTAAAGCCGATTTCGTTCTGGATGAATCAAAGGATGGTATTATATGGGTACATGAAGTTGACGATCCAAGTGCCTTTGGTGTTGTAAAAACAAATGAAAAGGATATAATTACTGATTTCATTGAAAAACCTAAAGAATTTATATCAAATAAAGCCATTATTGGTATATATTACTTTAAAGACGGTGCTTATCTGAAAACTGAACTCCAATATTTAATTGATCATAAAGTAATTAAAAGCAACGAATACCAGCTTACTGATGCCTTGCAAAACATGATGAAAAAAGGAACGGCTTTCTCGGTTGGAAGAGTAAAGGAATGGCTGGATTGCGGGAACAAAGATGCAACAGTTATTACCAATCGTCGCTTGCTGGAAAACAGCACAGGTGAAAAACTGGTATCGGATACCGTAAAAATTACTAATTCTATTATAAATCAGCCTTGCTTTATTGGTGAAAATGTTGAAATTATTAATTCAATAATCGGACCTCACGTTTCTATCGGCGAGAATTCTAAAATAAGCCACTCCATTTTAACCGATGCCATTATTCAGACCAATACCCATATCATCAACGCAAATATAGATAATTCAATGATAGGTAACTATGTTGAATACAAAGGAGATATAAATGAGTTAAGCATAGGCGATTTTACAACCATCAATTATAATGTGTAAGTTGCAACAAAAAAGCGCTTAAAGCGTTACTTAAATTATAAATAAAAACAGCATTTCATCGCAATTAAATGAAAGTAAAAAATATCCTATTCATCGGCTTAGCTAGCATACTTTGTGTTACATCTGCCTGCAAATCAACTGAAAAAAGCAATAAAGCCGGTACTAAAAAAATTGCTGTTCAATCAAATGCTGAAAGACTAAGCATTGACGCCATTTTTATTGATGCCAATAAAGAAAAATTATTGGGAAATTTTCAACAGGCGATGGACTTATTTGCAGTGGTTATCACCAAAGACCCTGCTAACTCTGCATCATACTACGAAATGGCCCGCATTTATCAGGCACAGAATAAAAACAAGGAAGCCCTGGGCTTTGCCAAAAAAGCTGCGGATATTGATAAAAATAATATCTGGTTTCAGTTGTTATTGGCTGATTTATACAACAGCAACCAGCAATTTAAAGAAGCAACAGCTGTTTTTGCAGGTATTGTTAAGCAAAATCCGGATAAGCTTGATTATTACTACGACTGGGCCAATGCCAATATCTATGAAAAGAAATATGATGAAGCCATTAAAATTTATAATCAAATTGAAAAAAGATTAGGTATTACCGAAGAAATTTCGATGCAAAAACAAAAAATTTATCTTACTACGGGTAAGTTTGATAAAGCAGTTAAGGAAGTTGAAAAACTTTCGGCACAATCACCCAATGATGTCCGCTATTATGCTATAATTGCCGAAATGTATAACAGTAAAAAGATGTATGATAAAGCATTGCCGTATTACAATAAAATTATCGAAAAAGATCCAGGCGAAAAGTTTGTTCATATTTCGCTTGCAGGCTATTACAGGGCAATCGGACAAAAGGATAAATCTTTTCAGGAGTTAAAATCAGGCTTTGCTAATCCCAAATTAGATATTGATACCAAAATTCAGATTTTACTTTCATACTATTCCGTAACTGAAATTTATGCAGAACTGAAATCTCAGGCGTTTGAATTGTCAGAAATATTGGTAAAAACACATCCAACCGAAGCGAAAGCTTATTCTATCTATGCCGATTTTCTGAACCGTGACAAAAGGTATCCTGAAGCAAGAGATGCTTTCCGGAAAGTTAACGCTTTAGACAGCAGTAAATATGCAGTTTGGGAAGCATTATTGCTTGTTGAATCAGAATTGAATGATACTGCAGCTTTACTAAACGAAAGTAAAAGAGCTATTGAGCTTTTCCCTGAACAACCGTTGCTGTATTTATTCAATGGCATGGCAAATTTTCAGAACAATAATATTGTAGCTGCTTTAAAGTCATTAAAAAAGGGTGTAGGTTTAGTTGTTGATAACGACAAGCTTAGTATTCAGTTTTACACTTATATGGGTGACTTTTATTATAAAAACAAAGAATATACCAAAGCTTTTGCAGCATTTGATAATGTTTTAAAAATAGATGAAAACGACGTGTATGTCCTGAATAATTTCACTTATTACCTTGCACTGCAAAACGAAGACCTTGATAAAGCAGAATTAATGGGAAGGAAACTAAATGAATTAGTTCCCAAAAACTCATCCTATCAGGATACATATGCCTGGGTATTTTATAAATTAGCCAAATATGAAGAAGCTAAAAAATGGGTATTAAAAGCGATTGAAAATGGCGGATCTTCAAATGATGTTATTATTGAACATTATGGAGATATTTTATATAAACTTGGAGATAAAGAAAACGCATATCAAAACTGGCAAAAGGCAAAAACATTAGGTGAAGGTTCTGAATTCCTGCAAAAAAAACTACTCGACAGAAAATTATATGAATAAGCCACAACTTCTAAAGTTTTGTTTTTTAATTACAATAATGGTTGTTACATTTTCATGTAAATCAACTAAACAAATCATTACACAGCAAAAAGAAATTACGCAAACAGCTCCGCCAGTTGTAATCGATAAAGTTTTTTCAACGGATAGTATATTTGAAAAAATGAATAAGATGCAATTTCGCTTTAACTGGTTTTCGGCAAAATTTTCAGCAGATTATGAAGTAGATAATGATAATACTTCTTTCAGCGGACAGGTAAGAATTAAAAAAGACAGCCTCATCTGGGTTTCTATAACAAAATTTTCAATTGAAGTTGCCAGAATTTTAATAACTGAAGATAGCGTCCAGTTTATCAACTGGATGGATAATAATTATTTTATCAGCGATTTTAATTACATTAACCGATTTATCAATAATGCCGTTGATTTTGATATGCTTCAGGCTTTTTTTGTTGGGAATGACTTTAAATATTACGAAAACGATAAGTTTAAAACCAGTTTTGACGGTAATCAATACCATTTGTCAACTGTAAACCGGCATAAACTAAAAAAATATGTAAGAACCGAAAACGACAAGCTGAAAATTCTGGTTCAAAGTATTTTTGTTGATCCGCTAACATTTAAAATAAACCAGCTCACTGTAAAAGAAATAAAAGCAAATAATAAACTGTTTGCAACTTATAGTAATTATGAAAAAATAAACGGACAGCTTTTCCCGACCATATTAAATGTTTTGTTATCCGCGGAAAAAGATATAAAAATAAACGTCGAATTTTCGCGTTTAACAGTTGATGAAGTATTAAATTTCCCGTTTAGAATTCCGGGAAGTTATCAAAGAATTACACCGAAATAAAAAAAAACTGTATCTTTGAAAAATCCAAAAACAGCATTATGATTAAACCGTCAACGTTAATTAATTGCAATTATAGCTTACGAATACTAATTGTTTTCGCTGCAATTGCTTTTAATTCGCATTTTTCATTTGCTCAAACAGATAAAACTACACTTCAGGAAAATAAAAAGAAAATAGAGCAGGAAATTCAATATACAAACAACCTGCTGAACGAAACCAAAAAGAACAAACAGACGTCCCTTAACCAGCTCATTATATTAAAAAATCAGATTAATAAACGCCAGGAACTCATTGGTAATATTAATCAGGAATTAAATGTAATTGTTGATGAAATTACCACCACCCAAAAAACTGTTGAGCAATTAAGTCAGGAACTGGCCACTTTAAAAGCCGAATATGCACAGATGATTATTGCTGCTAACCGCAACCGCAGTTCATACAATGTAATGATGTTTATTTTTGCTTCTGAGAATTTCAATCAGGCTTATCAGCGGTTGAAATATTACCAGCAATACGCTTCTTACCGCAAAAAGCAAATGATATTAATTGAACAGACACAAAATAAACTTACGCATAAAAAAATAGAACTGGAAACCCAGAAACAGTCTCAAAAAGAATTGCTTACCAGCAACGAAAATGAGAAAAAGCAACTCACCAAAGAACAGGAAGTAAAAAATAAGGCAGTAAAAAATCTGCAGCAAAAAGAGAAAGAATTGCTGAAAACACTTCGTAAAAAAGAAGCTGAAGCTAAAAAATTACAAAAGGATATTGAAAGAATTATTGCTGAAGAAGTAAGAAAAGCAAGAGAAGCTGCCATACAACGGGCTGAAAAGGCTGAAAAGGCTAAAAAGAAAGCTGTAAAACCTGATGTAATAACTGCCAAAGAAATTGAAAAATCAAAAGTGGTGGAAGAAAAATTCAAGAAAACAGCTGATATTATGTCGGCAACACCCGAAGAATTGGAACTTTCTGCCAGTTTTACCAATAATAAAGGCCGTTTGCCATGGCCACTGGAAAAAGGTATCATTTCCGGTACTTTCGGTACACATGCACATCCTGAATTGCATGGTATCGTTATTAATAACGATGGTATTGACATAACAACCAACAGAGGTTCCAACGTAAGAGCTGTTTTTGGCGGTGAAGTTGCGGCTGTAATCTCCGGTCCTAACGGAAAACAGGTTGTTATTATCCGTCATGGAAATTATCTTACGGTTTATTCCAATCTGGAAAGCGTTTATGTTAAACGGGGAGAAAAAGTCAGCACCAAACAACGCATTGGCAAGGTATACACCGATGAAGATGACAACAAGACCATTTTACAGTTTCAGATCTGGAAAGGAACTGCTAAAATGAATCCTGCCGAATGGATTGCAAGATAGCGATTTTATACATTTCAACTGCGCTTCGACTCCGCACAGCGCCCAATGAACTTTGCAGCGGGGTTTTTGGGTGGTTGAATGTCTGGAGTTCCTGGTGGTTGAGCGGAGTCGAAACCACAATTTCGAAATAAACATTTCGTGCCTGAAGTAAAGTGTTTGGAGTTCGTGGGCGCTGAGCGGAGTCGAAGCGCAGTATCAAAAGACGAAACAATTATATCTATTTAAATTATTTAATTTTATTATGAAAGGCTATGTGTATATTTTACTTTGTTCCAATGGACAATACTATACAGGAAGCACAGTTGATATAGAAAAAAGACTGGCTCAACATCATGCTGGAGAAGGATCTAATTTTACAAAAAAGCATTTGCCTGTAAAACTGGTTTTTTTACGAAGAATTTCAAAATATAAAAGATGCTTTTTATAAAGAAAAACAAATCCAGGGTTGGAGCAGAAAAAAGAAAGAAGCATTAATAAATGGGGATTATAATAAATTAACTGATTTAGCTAGTTGTAAAAACGATACCCATCATAAAAATAGCAAAAAGTAAGATAGATAACTGTGATTCAACTTAATTCAACTGCGCTTCGACTCTGCTCAGCGCCCAATGAACTGTGCAGCGGGTTTTTTTGGTGGTTGAATGTCTGGAGTTCCTGGTGGTTGAGCGGAGTCGAAACCACAATATCAAAGCAGCTGCAATTCAACTGCATTTCATCCTCCAATATGCCTCTTTCATCGAATAATTCCATTTTATCATTTGCCATCATTCTTTTTTCCTTAATTTAGCCCTCTAAATTTTTAATTACTTATAATTTATGAAAAATGCAATAAAAATATCGGTACTTGGCTTGCTATTATTATTAAGCAGCCTTTTATCAGCCCAAACCAAACAACTCAATCTGGACGAGTTAATCTCCAACCGGAAATTATATGCAACATCACTCTCTAACCTGCAATGGATGGACGAAAGCGGCAATTATACCTGGGTAGCCAATAATAAACTGGTAAAAGCCAATATTAAAACAGAAAAAAAAGATACTATACTTGATCTGGATGCCATCAATAAAGGGCTGAAACATCTGGATGAAAAAGACAGCAAGCGTTTTCCTTCTATCAGCTGGATTGATAATTCCAATTTTACATTTACATACAACAATAAGATTTTTAATTTTGACATACTTAAGAAGGAAGTTGTACAGTTAAACAGATATCCTGAAAAAGCCGAAAATATAGATGTTGAGCCGAAAACTTTTAATATTGCTTATACGATAGAAAATAATCTTTACATTTCATACAGAGGTACTGATATTGCTGTTACAGAAGATAAAGAAAAAGGAATAGTGAACGGACAAAGCGTACACCGCAATGAATTCGGTATAAAAAAAGGCAGCTTCTGGTCACCAAAAGGTAATTTACTTGCATTTTACCGCATGGACGAAACCATGGTTACCGATTATCCACTGGTAGATATAACTACCCGTGAGGCTGAGTTAAAAAGCATTAAATATCCTATGGCAGGAATGAAAAGCCATCATGTTACCGTTGGTGTATTTGATCCTATTTTGCAGAAAACAGTTTTCCTTAAAACCGGTGAACCGGCTGAACAATACCTTACCAATATCAGCTGGAGCCCCGATGAAAAATATATTTTTATTGCCGCACTCAACCGCGACCAGAATCATCTGAAAATCAACAAATATGATGTGGCAAGCGGTGAATTTATTGCCACTTTATTTGAAGAAAAAAACGAAAAATATGTGGAACCTGAACATGGTTTATATTTCCTTAAATCCAATCCCAATCAGTTTTTATGGCTGAGCGAAAGAGACGGATATAATCATATTTATCTTTATAATATCGACGGAAGCCTTGTTAAACAACTTACTAAAGGCAACTGGATAGTAAAAGAAATTGAAGCATTCGATGCCAAGGGCAATAAGGTATTTATTTCGGCTACCAAAGAAAGCCCCCTTGATAATGATATCTATGTTGTTGACATCAAAACCTCAGCCATTAAACTTATTACGGCTACCAAAGGCACACACTATGCCATTATTGATAAAGGCGGCAATAACATCATCGACAATTACAGCAATACCGAAACTGCCCGTAAAATAGTTATCGAAAATTCCGATGGCAAAGTTTTACGTGAGGTTTTTGAGGATAAAAATCCTGTGAAGGATTATAAACTGGGCGAAACCAATATCTTTACCATCAAAGCAAAGGATGGCACTGATTTGTATTGCCGTATGATAAAACCTGCAGATTTTGACGCTTCAAAAAAATATCCCGTTATTGTTTATGTTTATGGCGGCCCACATGCACAGCTGGTTACCAATTCATGGTTAGGTGGGGCAAATTTGTTTTTCAACTATTTAGCACAACAGGGGTATATCGTATTTACCATGGATAACCGTGGATCTGCCAACAGGGGATTTGCTTTCGAAAGTGCCATACACCGCAATGTTGGAACCATCGAAGTTGCCGACCAGATGGAAGGCGTTGCCTATTTAAAATCCCTGCCTTATGTGGATGCTAACCGACTGGGTGTGGATGGCTGGAGTTATGGAGGTTTTATGACAATTTCAATGAAATTAAAAAATCCCGGCGTATTTAAAGTTGCCACCGCAGGCGGTCCTGTAATTGACTGGAAATGGTACGAAGTAATGTATGGCGAACGCTATATGGACACACCTGAACAAAATCCAGAAGGTTACAAAAATGCATCCTTACTGAATTATGTGGATAAACTGGAAGGCAAACTCCTCATCATACAGGGAGGCGTTGATAATACTGTGGTTCCCCAGCACAGTTCTTCATTCTTAAAGAAATGTATTGATCTGGGAAAACAGGTGGATTATTTCATCTATCCAACACATGAGCACAATGTAAGCGGTATCGACAGAACACATTTATACCGTAAGATTTACGAATATTACAAACAGAATTTGTAATAAGATATTTTAATAAAAAAGGAGTTGATCATTTTGATCAACTCCTTTTTTATATCTCTATAGAATGTCATTCTTAATTTTACCAGAAGATAGCAGTTTATCGAGGTATTTTTCGTATTGTACAACATTTAATCCCTTAAGGTAATTGATGTTATGCATGTCGGTTCCCACGAAATCTATCATGCCGGCATCCACCAGTTTTTCGGCATTCTTTTTTACCATGGCACCATAGTATCCGCCCAGCGAAATCATATTGACCTGAAAAAGGACTTCCCTGTTTTTGAGTTCTTCATATTTTTTTAAATCGTTGAACCAATAGGAATATCTTTCGGGATGGGCCAGTATTACCTTGTAGCCTTCAATCTGTAAATCAAAAATAAAATTGAATAAATTGGGATGGGGACTAAAATAAGACAACTCCACTAAAATATGTTTGCTGCCAAAAGTGAGGAGATTATTTGCCAGTAGCTTTTCGTTGAATTTATCGTCCAGCAAATACTCTGCTGCTGCTTCCAGTTGTATGTTAATTCCATCTTCCTTCAATGCCTTGCGTACATCTTCCAGTCCGGAAAGTATTATTTCGGGGGTATTCTGAAATGCTTCGCCCTGTATATGCGGTGTGGTAATTATTTTACGGTAACCCAGGTTATGCAGCTCTTTCAGCAAACCAACCGATTCATTCAAGGTTTGTACACCATCATCAATACCAGGTATGAAATGGGAATGCACATCTGTCCCGACCACCGCTAAATTAATAGGTTGGCTCAATCGTTTGGATGCAAATATATTCCCGAAAATTGACATCTGATTTTGTAAAGTTTATAAAGTTATAAAGTTTGTAAAGTTGCAGCTTATTTCGACTTCACTTCGACTCCGCTCAGTGAACGATTCTGTAAGCATTGCTCACTGAACCGAAGTAAGTTAAAGCAACTTTCCTAATTCCTAATTTTTAATTCGTAATTGAATACTATCTTTTCACGTATTGTTTATCGTAGTATTTCTGATAATCGCCTGAAGTTACATTGTTGAGCCATTCTTCGTTGTTCAGGTACCAGTCAACCGTAATTTCCATGCCTTCTTCAAATTGCAGTGAAGGTTTCCATCCCAGTTCTTTTTGTAATTTGGTAGAATCGATGGCATAGCGTAAATCATGTCCGGCGCGGTCTTTCACAAAAGTAATCAGTTTTACAGATGTTCCTGCAGCACGCTTAAGTTTTCTATCCATAATTTCGCAGAGTTTATGGATTAAATCGATATTGGTCCATTCGTTATTACCTCCAATATTGTAGGTATCACCGGTTTTTCCTTCGTGGTATATCTGGTCGATGGCACGTGCATGATCTACAACATATAGCCAGTCGCGGATATTTTCGCCTTTTCCGTAAATAGGAATAGGCTTGTTGTTCTTGATATTATTGATAGACAGTGGTAATAATTTTTCAGGAAACTGGAATTGACCGTAATTATTGGAGCAGTTAGAAATTACAACAGGTAATTTATACGTATGGAAATAAGCTCTTACCAAGTGATCTGAACTTGCTTTGGAAGCAGAATAAGGACTGCGTGGGTCGTAGGCTGTTTCTTCAACAAAAAAGCCTTCTTCACCTAAGGAGCCATATACCTCATCAGTAGAAATATGGTAAAAACGTTTGCCATCCATATTGTCTTTCCACAGGTTGCGGGCAGCATTCAGCAAATTAACAGTTCCTACTATATTGGTCATGATAAATTCCATAGGATTGGCTATAGAACGGTCAACGTGAGATTCTGCAGCAAGATGTACAACGCCGTCGAATTTATATTTTTCGAACAATGCATTCATCGCTTCAGCATCAACGATATCGGCTTTTACAAATTCGTAATTGGGTTTATTTTCAATATCCGTTAAATTGGCCAGATTGCCGGCATAGGTTAATTTATCAAGGTTAACGATATTGTAATCTTGATATTTATTTACAAATAACCTGACAACGTGGGAGCCAATAAATCCTGCACCACCTGTAATTAAAATCGTTTTTTTCATTTCTCTGTTGCTGTTTCTTTAATAATGCTGTAAAATTAACAAAAGTTTGTATGTAAAGTTTATAAGATGAGGGGATTATTCTTAAAAAATACTAATAATTCAATGCCCTCAGATAGATTTGTATGGTATTTTCGAGTCCGAAATACAGGGCATCGCTGATTAATGCATGACCAATGGAAACCTCCAGCAAGCCGTTTATATTTTTTGCAAAATAATTCAGATTATGCATATCCAGATCGTGTCCGGCATTAATTCCAAGGCCCATTTCATTGGCTTTGTTTGCTGCTTCAATAAAAGGGGCAATGGCCATTTCTTTATTGGCTGTAAATCCCTTGGCATAGCTTTCGGTATACAATTCAATGCGGTCGGTGCCGGTTTTAACTGCATTTTCTATCATTTTTAAATCTGTTTCAATAAAAATGGATGTTCTGATGCCAAAACTATGAAACTGAGCAACAATGTCCTTTAAAAAGATTTCATTTTTTACAGTATCCCAGCCTGCATTGGAAGTTAATGCATCAGGCGGATCAGGCACCAAAGTAACCTGGGTAGGTTTTACTGTTGTAACCAGATGCATAAATTCTTTGTTGGGGTAGCCTTCAATGTTAAATTCAGTTGTAATGGCGGGTTTTAGTTCATAAACATCGCTGTAGCGGATATGTCTTTCATCAGGACGGGGATGAACGGTAATGCCTTCGGCACCGAAGCGTTCACAGTCCAGCGCCACCTGCAGCACATTGGGTACATTCCCACCGCGGGCATTGCGGATAGTAGCTATCTTATTGATATTAACACTTAATTTGCACGTCTTCATGTATAAGTTTTTCGCAAAATTACTTAAAATCAATTGAAGTACAAAAACTTGTTTTTTTGCAAGACCGATAGCCTGCATTAAGCGAATAAGACTGTGTATAAAAAGCAACATTCACCGTCGTAAATAACTTAATAACTTAATATGCAATAACTATTTTTATTGAGATTCTTCGTTAACGCTACTAATGACAAGTTTTGTTTTTTGTTGATTTTTAAGTATATATAAAAAACATGACAATGAAATTAAAACTAGTTGAATCTTTAATCTTTGCGGTTCTCCGCGTAAAACTCCGCGGCACTCTGCGGTTAAACTTTTTTACCGCTGAGAGCCGCAAAGAAGGCGCAAAGGACCGCAGAGATTGAGAAAGCAATGATTTTATATTTTTGTCAGCGTACCTTCAAGCTTTTTTCTAAATGTGAAAACTCAGAATGACAAAGAAAAGTTTGTACTTTTATCGTCATTTCTTTTTGCAATTTGTTTATAATTACAATATCAGCAACTTTAATTGAAAATTAACGTATAAGGCTACAATAGTTATAAAATTCAGGTATTTGCATGAATATTACAGGTTTACTATTACTTCCCTTTGCTATAATCTACGGATTAATAGTATTTGTAAGGAATAAATTTTTTGATTTCGGCATATTGAAGCAGAAATCATTTGTTGTTCCTGTTATCTCCGTTGGTAATCTGAGTGCAGGTGGTACCGGTAAAACCCCGCATATCGAATATTTAATCAAATTATTGGAGAAAGAATATAAGCTGGCTACATTAAGTCGCGGCTATGGCCGGAAAACAAAAGGTTTCAAGCTGGTTGATGAAGCTGCAACCGCAATAGATGTAGGCGATGAGCCTTTGCAATATAAACGGAAGTTTCCTGAAATTTTTATTTCTATTGACGAAAACAGGGTAAATGGTATTTCAACAATTTTAGAACAACAACCTGATACAGATATCGTACTTCTTGACGATGCGTTTCAGCACAGATATGTTAAACCTGGTTTATCTATTTTACTTACTGATTATTACAAGCCATTTTCGCATGATTACCTGCTCCCAAGCGGTACATTACGTGAATACAGAACCGGAATGAAACGTGCTGATATTATCGTTGTAAGTAAATGCCCTAATGTATTATCGCCCATCAGCTGTAAAGCCATGGAAAGCGATATGAAGGTCCGGAAAAATCAAAATGTTTATTATTCCTATGTTGATTATGGCGATTTGGTACCAATGAATACTGTAGCTGAGGGCATAAAAACCAGAAAGTTTTCAACTGTACTGGTATTTGCAGGCATTGCGAATCCATATCCCATGGAAGATGAATTAAAGTCCTGTGCCGATAAGGTTATCGTCGAAAAATTCCGTGACCATTATCAGTATCAGCCCAAAGATATGCTAAAAATACAACAGCATTTTGAAAGTATTTTCTCAAAAAATAAAATTATCGTTACTACCGAAAAAGATGCCATGCGCATTCAAAATACTCCATTAATGAATTTTTTCGTAAATTTGCCCCTCTTTTATCTTCCCATTGAAGTTAAATTTCACAAAAAAAGCAAAGAAAAATTCGATAAACAAATTTTGACTTATGTTAGAACAAATAAAGCAAACCACTGAATATATAAAACAGCAGATTAATTTCACGCCTGAAATTGGAATTATACTTGGTACAGGATTAGGCAATTTAACCAGCGAAATCGATATAAAATTCAAAATCCCTTATCAGTCTATCCCCAATTTTCCTGTTTCAACAGTGGCTGGACATAGCGGACAGCTGATCTTTGGAATGCTCGGCAACAAAAAAGTTGTCGCTATGCAGGGCCGCTTTCATTACTACGAAGGTTATACCATGAAAGAAGTAACTTTCCCGATACGTGTAATGAAATTGCTCGGAATCAAATTACTCATACTTTCCAACGCCAGTGGCGGCATGAATCCTGACTTTAAGATCGGGGATATGATGATAATCAAGGATCACATCAATATGATGGGTGATAATCCATTAATTGGAAAGAATTACGAAGAATTGGGGCCACGTTTCCCTGATATGCATATACCATACGACAAAGCGCTGATTGCAAAAGGCGTTGAAATTGCTAAAAAGAACGATGTTAACTATCAGGTAGGCGTTTATGTGGGCGTTACCGGACCAACTTACGAAACTCCTGCTGAATATAAGCTTTTCAGAATTTTGGGTGGTGATGCTGTTGGTATGTCAACTGTTCCTGAAGTTATTGTAGCCCGCCAGATGGATATTCCCTGTTTTGCAGTTTCGGTAATTACCGATTTGGGAGTTGAAGGCAAAATCATGGAAATTACGCATGAGGAAGTAATTGTTGCGGCTAAGGCTGCAGAACCTAAAATGACTCAGGTAATTAAAGAGCTGATTGAAACAGTAGAATTGTAAACATAGGCATTTAGGTTTTAGGGGTTTAGGCTGTAGGAAAATCAGTCTGCATTTAAAGAGTTCAGGATAATAAATCCAATAAAAATATAAACACTTTTTGTAAAAGGCAGAAAGTGTTTTTTCTTTTCCGGCATGTTTTTTGAAATAAGATTTTTTATACATTTGAAAACTGATTTAATACATCTTGCATGAGAAAAAATATTTACTTTCTGTTATTTACAATATTAGTATTATTTCAGGCTTGTAAATCATCCCAGCCTGTTGTGCAGCAATCCGAAAGCACAATACCTCAGTGGGTTAGCAGCCGTCCTGTGATGAACGATTATTATATTGGCATTGGTATGGCTAAAAAATCGGGTTTAAGTGATAATTATATTGCTGTAGCCCGCAATAATGCCTTAAACGATCTGGTTTCGGAAATATCAATTAAAATTTCCGGAAATTCAATGTTCTACCAGTTCGAAAACAGAACCGAACTGAAGGAAGAATTTAAAACCTATACCAACACATCCATCAAAGAAAACCTCGAAGGCTATGAACTTTCAGCTTCATGGGGAAATGATAACGAGTACTGGGTGTTTTATAAATTATCTAAAAAATTGTATGCCGATATAAAAGCAAAAAAACTGGAAGATATAAAAAAACGCAGTTTAAGTTTTTTCGAAAAAGGAAATGAATACGAAGAAAACGCAGATTATAACAATGCCATTATTTCTTATCTGAAAGCTTTTGATGTAATAAAAAAACACCTTTCAGATGAACTCACTATTTTTTCTCCCACAAAAGGAAATATTAATTTAGGGACAGAAATTTATAATTCGGTGCAGGATATTCTTCATAATATACATTTAAAGCCTAATATTGATAAGCTTTTTGTCAGCCTTTCAACTCCGATAACTAAAGACATAGTGGTAACAGCCATGTATCAGGATGTAAAATCAGGCAAAACAGCCACTCCGGTTAGCAGTTTACCCATATATTTTATATTTGAAAAAGGGAAAAGTGTATTGAACGAGAAAATTAATACCAATACACTGGGAGAAGCTATTTTGTCAACTGCAAAAGTTACCAATAAAGGAAAGGTGCAGCAGATAAAAGCCAGTCTGGATATTGATGCCATGATGGGAGACATTGCAAAAGATAAATTGAGCAGTCAGTTGTTTGCCTTTGAAAGTAATATTCCGGTTTGTAAAATTACCGTTGATGTTGAAGGTAAAAAAGCCTTTATGGAAATTGAAGAAAATGATTTTGGGCTTGCATCTCAACGAAAAACCATAGGCAACGGATTTAAAAAAGAACTTTCCGAAAAATTATTTTCATTTACCGAAAGCAAAGAAAAAGCGGATGTAACGGTTAAAATTTCAAGTAAAACCACAAAAGGTACCTATCTTGAAAAAAATGATTTATATGTGGTTTTTGTTGACTGTGAGATCTCTATAATTGATAATAAAACCAATACCGAAATATTCAGCAACGGATTTACCAATTTTAAAGGCATGCAGATACGCGATTATGAAAATGCCCTTAAAGATGCGCAACAAAAAGCATTACAGAAAATCAGCAATGAAATAATTCCTGAATTAAATAATTTGGACTTGTAAATTTTTTATATAATTTTACATCAGCTAAATTATAGACTTAAAAACCTGAGATTGTTTTGGCATAAAATTTGACAATCAAAAATATATAAAACAGTATTCATTTAACAACAAAGGATTATGAAAAAATTATCGTATTATTTATCAGCAATTTTAATGATTGCTGTGTTGGCAACCTCCTGTAAATCAAAAGAAAAAGTGGTTGCACCACCACCTCCTCCTCCTCAGCCAAAAGGCGAAGTATTAATCAACAATTACTGTGCCGGCGAAAAAGAATTCATGAGCACCAAAGAATTATTCAGGGCAAGTGCTGTGGGTGAAAGCCTGGATCAGATGGTTTCCAAGAAAAAAGCCATGACCAATGCCAAAGGCGAGCTGGCAGGTTTAATACAAACCACCATGAAAGGTGTAACTGATAATTATATTAAATCAACTGAAGCCAACAATAAAGAAGGTCTGGAAGAAAGATTTGAAGGCAATACCCGGGAAGTAATCAACCAGCAACTCAACGGTGTAAGGGTTATCTGCGAAAAACAAACCAAAACATCAGATGGTAATTACAAAACCTATATTTGTATAGAAATTACTGCTGAAGATATTATTAAAGGAGTTGGCAACAAACTTTCAGCCGACAAAGAACTAAAAATCGATTACGATTACGAAAAATTCAAGAAAACTTTTGATGAAGAAATGAAGAAATTTGAAACTAAATAATTCAGTTTCGATAGAAAAAAAGGGAATATTTCATTCCCTTTTTTTTGTATCTTTGGCATAAGATTTGTTGAAAGAAAAAATATTGTAAACCTTAAATTTTAACATAATGAAAAAGATTTTCAAACTATCCATTATTGTTTTTGCTTTAGTTATCACTGCTTGCTCACCATCCAGAGAAGTTAAGCGTGTAGCGCCCAATCAACAATTCGATTTAAGCGGACGCTGGAACGATACAGATGCTAAATTAACAGCAGAAGCCATGATAACTCAGGTTTTAAGCGAAGCATGGCTGCCTGAATACCAGAAAAATAACGAAGGAAAAAGACCTATCGTAATTGTAGGTCTGGTAAATAACAAAACAAGTGAACACATCAGTACCGAAGACTTTATTAAAGATGTTGAAAGAGCCTTTTTGATGGACAGAAGAGTCAGACTGGTACAGGCCGGAGAAAAAAGAGAACAATTACGTGGCGAAAGAGCTGACCAACAGGATTATGCTTCAGCAGAAACTACCAAAAAATGGGGTAAAGAATTAGGTGCTGACTTTATTTTGCAGGGAAGTATTAATTCTACCGTTGACTCATTTAACAAAGATAAAGTAGTCAATTACAAAATCAACCTCGAACTTACCAATATCGAAACCAACGAAATTGTTTGGATAGGCGATAAAGAAATTAAAAAAGTTATTTCTGATTAATAATTTTGAAAATAATAAATGAACGGAGTGAAGTAAATTTTACTCCGTTTATTTATTTTGCAATATAACACAATAAAGTTTAAAAGTTAACAAATATCTTAATAACCAATAACTTAATAACGTTTCATGCTTAAAAAACATACCATAACACTATTAGTATTCCCGGTTATTTTCTTGTTAACCTCCTGTGCAACCTATTATCAGCAGAATCTGAAATTTCAGAACCATGTTGCCAATGGCGAATTACCAAAAGCAAAGGATTTGCTGGAAAAAGACAAAGGTAAAACAGGGAAAAACCGTGTTTTATATTTGTTTAATAAAGGCTGGCTTGGCTGGATGATGAATGAAAATGCTGAAAGTAATGTGGCTTTTGAAGAAGCAGATAAAATTATTGAAGATTACCAGAAAAACTTTGGACTTGAAGCTTTGGCATTAGTTACCAATCCTATGGTAAAACCTTATAAACCGGAAGATTTTGAAGTGGTAATGGTAAATTATTTTAAAGCGCTTAATTATCTGAATATTGGTAAACCAAATGAAGCGCTGGTTGAGGTAAGAAAAATAAACGAAAAGCTAAATCAATTAAATGACAAATATCCTGACCATAAAAACCGCTATCAGGACGATGCTTTTGCTCATATTGTAATGGGTTTGATTTACGATGCCAACCGTGAGTATAACGATGCATTTATAGCTTACCGCAATGCTTTAAATGTTTATGAGAATTCATACCAGAAAAATTTTAACATGCAGGTGCCTGAGCAGTTAAAATGGGATTTGATGCGAGCAGCTTACCGCACAGGATTTAATGAAGAACTCCGTTTTTATGAACAAAAATTCAATCTGAAGTACGAAAACAAACCGAATGATGGCGGTGAACTTGTTTTTTTCTGGCATAACGGCTTTGGCCCTGTAAAGTCAGAGTGGAGCATTAATTTTACAAAAACCAGCAGCAAAGATGGTTTTGTAACATTTGCCAATGAACAATACGGTATGTCTTTCCCTATTTTTATTGGCGATAAACCCGACAATGAAAAATCAGGATTTTCGCAATTAAGCTTATTAAGAATTGCTTTTCCTAAATATCTGGAACGTAAGCCTGTATTCACCAATGCCCAGATTACTGTGGGTGGTAAGGCTTATCCGTTGCAGTTTGCTCAGGATATAAATGGGATAGCATTTAAAACCCTTAGTGACAGAATGCTTCGTGAAATGGCCAATGCAGTATTAAGATTAGCTACAAAAAAAGCACTGGAAGCAGCTGCGGATAAAAAAAACGAAAACCTGGGTACAGCAATCAGTATCTTTAATGCATTAACTGAAAAAACCGATACCCGCAACTGGCAAACTCTGCCTTATTCTGTTTCTTATACAAGAATACCTTTGCCTCCAGGCGAAAACAGTATTAATTTTTCTGCAAATTCCTCCAGTGGTGCAACAAAAAATGAAAGTTTCAAATTTAATATTATAAAAGGCAAAACAACTTTCTTTACTTTTACTTGTCTTGAATCCTATCCACCTGCTGAAAATTAAATTTTTATCACAATAACATTATAAATTAAAATTGATTAAGTTCTAATTTTTAACTAATTTTGCAAAAAAACTATACATTCTAATTTAAATTTAGAAAAAGATGAGTAAAGGCAGGATATTATTTGTTACCCAGGAGATTACGCCCTATTTAAAGGAAAGCCATATGGCTAATATCGGGCGCTTTCTTCCTCAAGGCATACAGGAAATGGGTAAAGAAATCAGAACGTTCATGCCAAGATTTGGAAATATCAATGAAAGAAGAAATCAACTTCACGAAGTTATCCGGCTTTCAGGGATGAATTTAATCATCAACGACCACGATCATCCTTTAATTATAAAAGTTGCTTCCATACAATCAGCCCGTATGCAGATTTACTTTATTGATAACGAAGATTATTTTCAGCGAAAAGCTGTTTTTGCTGATAAAAATAACGTTTTCTATAATGATAACGACGAACGTATTATTTTCTTTTCAAGAGGTGTTATTGAAACCGTTAAAAAATTAAGCTGGTCTCCTGAAATAATACATTGCCATGGCTGGATGACAAGTTTGATACCACTATATATAAAAAAAGCAGTAAAAGATAATCCATTATTTTCAGATACTAAAGTTGTAATTTCTTTATATGATGATGATTTTAATGAAACCTTGAATAATGATTTTGCCGAAAAAATTAAATTGCCGGGTATTACCTCCAAAGACACCAAACAATATAAAACAGCAACTTTCGTTAACGTAATGAAAGCAGCCATAGACTTTTCTGATGGGATTATTGTTGGTAGTGAAATCGTAAATAAAGAAGTGTTGTCTTACGCAAAAAATAGTGGAAAACCTATTTTATCTTACCAGCCAAAAGATAAGTATATACCTGCTTACGCTAAGTTTTACGATGAAGTTCTTGTAAGTGAAGTCATAACTTCATAGCTACATTTGCCTTCTATTAATTTTTAAAAGAATACATGAAAAAACTATTTATTACGTTAAAGACCCTTGCACTATTCTCCCTTTTCGGATTAATCTTAAGTTTTGCTTCCTGTGTAAAAGAACCGGATTTAGTTGGCTTAAGTCTGCAATCGCCAAATGAAAAAATTGGGCTTGAATTTTCTGATACTTCTACTATAATTGCCTATTCCGTTATAGATGATTCAATAAGAACAGACTATGATATCAACGATATTTTAATGGCCCGTATCTATATCTTAAACGGAAAACAAGTTCCGGCCTATTGTGTCGATAAAATGCTTGGAACGTATAATGATCCTGTTTTTGGAACAACTTCAGCCAGTATCTTCACACAATACAGGCTTTCAACTATCAGTCCGAATTTTCCTATAACACAAAATCATTGCGATTCAATAATATTATACTTGCCTTACTCCGGTATTTACAAAGCTTCTGATAATACTTCCAAATCATATCCCTTGCAAATAAAGGTTTTTCAACTAAATCAAAAAATGTCTCTTGACAGTTCTTATTATGCTGAAAGAGTGTTGGATTATAACAGTATTGCTGTTGCCAATACAACCATTATGCCTAATACTACTGATAGTGTTACTTATGATGGTGTTAAGTATCCGCCTTTATTAAAAATAAAATTAGACAATTCGTTTGGCGATAAATTTTTACAAAATCCAAATTTCTTGCTTGATAATGATGTGTTCACATCTAATTTTAAAGGGTTATACATACAATCCTTACCTTTAAATACAACGCAGGATAATAAAGGTGCAATGGTATATTTTAATCTGATTTCAACCCAATTCGCTAATTTATCCATATATTATAAAAAGAATGCAACGGATACATTCAGCACCAAATATAATTTTGTAATTAACGACCAAAGTCCTAAATACACCCACTTCGACCATTATAATTATAGCGGTTCAAATGGCACACTGTCTGCTGAAACTGATTTCAAGAAACAACTTGGATTAGGTGGTTTTATAAAAGATACTACACTGGGAACACAAAAATTGTATTTACAATCTATGGGTGGTGTTAAAGTAAATCTTAAATTTCCTAATTTAAGAAGCTCATTTAAAGATAAAAAAGTTGTTATAAATGAAGCTACACTGGTTCTTAAAAATATTGATGCAAACACTTATAATACAGCGCCTCCATTAATTGGTCTTTTCAAAAAACTCACCGGCAGAAGTTTTGATATTTTACCTGATCATTTGGAAGGATTCAGTTTTATTGACGGAAGTTATAATGCTACAACAAAAGAATACAGGATTAGGATTACCAGATATGTTCAATATCTGCTGAATTATATGGATACTGATTATGGTCTGGATTTGGTAATTGACAGGAAAAAGTCTATTGCTAACAGGTTTGTATTTGGAGGAACCGATAAATCCTTAGCCAACAGAATGAAACTAGAGTTAAAATATACTGTAATAAAATAATTTATTTTTTATGTGCGGAATAGTAGGATATATAGGTCCCCGAGAGGCTTATCCGATATTGATTAAAGGCTTGCATCGTTTGGAATACAGAGGTTACGACAGCGCCGGCATTGCAATCCTAAACGATAAATTAAGGGTTTATAAAACCAAAGGTAAAGTTTCTGATCTGGAGAACTTTGTTAAAGATAAAGATCTGCACGGAACCATTGGAATGGCCCATACACGCTGGGCAACACATGGCGAACCCAATGATGTTAATGCGCATCCGCATTTTTCTCAATCAGAAAGTCTGGCATTAATTCATAATGGCATTATTGAAAATTATGCCGTTTTAAAAGGAGAATTATTAAAAAACGGATATACTTTTTCAAGTAATACCGACACTGAGGTATTAATCCAACTCATTGAATACATAAAGGTTAAAAATAATTGCAGTGTGTTTGATGCAGTGCAATTAGCCTTAAATCAGGCTGTAGGTGCTTATGCCATTGTTATTATTTCAAAAGACGACCCCAATACCCTGATTGCTGCCCGGAAAGGAAGTCCTTTGGTAATCGGCATTGGTGAAGATGATTTTTTCCTGGCTTCTGATGCAACACCTATCATTGAATATACTAAAAACGTAGTATATCTGGATGATGAAGAAATTGCCATTCTGAAAAGAGGAGAAGAATTAGTGGTAAAAACCATTAAAAATGTAGTGAAAACACCAATGATTCACAAGCTTGAAATGAACTTAAGCGAACTTGAAAAAGAAGGTTATGAACATTTCATGCTCAAGGAAATTTACGAACAGCCCAAAACTATTTTCGATAGTTGCCGCGGACGTATTCATAAAGAAATCCATCATATTTCATTAGCCGGTATAATTGACCACAAAGATAAATTTATCAATGCCAGAAGAATTATTATACTTGCCTGTGGAACATCATGGCATGCAGGTCTGGTTGCCGAATATTTATTTGAAGAACTGGCCAAGATTCCGGTAGAAGTTGAATATTCATCTGAATTCCGCTACCGTAAACCATTGATTTTTAAAGACGATATTATTATCGCTATTTCACAATCAGGTGAAACTGCCGATACTTTAGCCGCCATTGAGCTGGCCAAATCTCAGGGTGCTTTCATTTATGGTATTTGCAATGTAGTGGGTTCATCTATTGCAAGAGCAGCACATACGGGCTCATTCACACATGCAGGCCCTGAAATTGGCGTAGCATCTACCAAGGCATTTACAGCTCAGGTTGCTGTTCTTACGTTGATGGCCCTGGCCATTGCTCAGGAAAAAGGATGTGTTGACAATGAATTATTCAAAGAAATTGTGGATGAACTGGAAGCCATTCCTCAAATGGTAACTGAAGTGTTGAAACAGGATAAAAATATCAAAGAAATTGCAAAAATATTTACGTACGCCCGCAATTTCCTGTATTTAGGACGTGGTTATAACTTCCCTGTAGCATTGGAAGGTGCGTTGAAACTGAAAGAAATCTCCTATATCCATGCTGAAGGCTATCCTGCAGCTGAAATGAAACACGGACCCATTGCATTGATTGATGCTGAAATGCCGGTGGTAGTTATTGCAACCAATCAGGGAACCTACGAAAAAGTTATCAGTAATATTCAGGAAGTAAAAGCCCGTAAAGGGAAAATTATTTCCATTATTACCAAAGGCGATGTAACGGTTAAAGAATTATCTGATTTCTATATTGAGATTCCTGAAGTAAAGGAAATGCTGGTTCCTATTCTGGCAACCGTACCTTTACAGTTACTGGCTTACCATATAGCCATCAACAGAGGCTGTAATGTTGACCAGCCCAGAAACCTGGCGAAATCAGTTACTGTTGAGTAAGCCCGAAAGGGGGGAATTTGGTGCATCTGTATTTTCAGTAGTTAGGAGTACTTTAGGAGTATTTTTGAACCGCTTAATCACTGTCACATTTTTACTTAATAAGCTATCCAAACTACATAAAATTGGCAGCCGAAAATTTAAGCTTAAAAGGTGCAGTTTATTAGAATGGTCATATGTCACTAGTATATCTTTAATCACCGAATTTATTAGTTGTTTCTTGTCCTTATCGGATAAATTATCTGCTGATTGAAATTCCATTCCAAATCGGTCAATCCAATCAAGCCAAACTTGCTGGTTACCTAATTGGTTTATTT
>JAPLDQ010000016.1 GCA_026391675.1 Bacteroidota bacterium | reverse complement strand
CTTAGCTGCAACTGGTTGGAATTTGAAGAAATTGATGGTTAAACTTAAAAATGAACTAAAAAATTTGCTCGATTTTATTTTCTTCAAATCATTCAAATTAGAATTAAAAGTTCTACTTTTGAATTAATAAGGAGCGACTATATAATTCTTCTTCATTAAATTTTTTCTTCTCGAAGAAAAAATATTTAGTGTCAATTTTTAAATTTTCCCATTGTGTATTGCTAATGGTATGTTTTTCAAGAAAATCATATTTATAATCTCTGTCACCAAATATCTCAGCATAAAATAGCTTACCAAAATCTTTATTTACTTTTTCCCCTGTTTTTGCAGCAAATATAATAGAAGTTCCAACTCTAATGTCAAATACATTCTGGTCTTTACCTCCATCAGGTGTTTTTTCATATAACTTACCATGCAAATTAAATATATACACTTTGTCAAAAGATTCTAACAATTTTTTTCTAAGACCTTTAAAAGCAGAAGTGTTAATATATGTGTTTTTTGTAATTAAACCCATTATACCTTTACCTGCCTGGTCAATTTTCCAATGGCAAAAACGTATAAACTTTGCATAATCATCATGTAAAACACCAATCAATTTTTCATCCCTAACATCCTCTTTGTATAAATCCATTATTTCTTCTATAAAATCCGATTTGTTATAGGAAGCAATAGAATAAGGAGGATTTCCCATAATAACTAAAATAGGTTGTTTTCTTTTAACAAGGGCAGCTTGTTTGCTTTCTTCAGATAGAGATGACATCCCGGGTATTCGGGTTTGTTCCAGATCTTCTATTTCCAATGTATTGGTTAGATATAATTTAAAACGGTCGGTATCTTTCATTTTATAACCATATTCATCTAAAAGGAAAGACATTTTTAAATGTGCTATAGCATAAGGAGCCATCATTAATTCAAAGGCATAAAAGTTTTTGAGAATGTGGTCTTTAATAAACATCGCCCGGTTGCCTTCTCCATATTTTGCAGTAAAATCTTCGATAGCAAATTTGGCTGTTTGAGCTAGAAAAGTCAATGTACCTCCGGCAGGATCAAGGACTGTTACATCAGTATTTGCGAACCCATCTGTTTTATCAAAATCAGTTTTAAGTACTTCATTTAAAGAATGTACTATATAATTAACAACAGGTTCCGGTGTATAATAAACACCCCGTTGTTCTCTTGTTTTTGGGTCGTATTTATTAAGAAATGTTTCATAGAAATGTATGATAGGGTCTTGTCCTTTACCTTTTTTGTAAAAATCCTGAAGGATATTTGAAATATCAGCAGCATTCAGCACCGCTGCAATATCATCAATTATTACTTCCATCTGCTCTGGTAATGTTCCTAATGAAATAAATTGAAAAACATCTTTTAGAATTCCAATTGTTGGAGGGATAAAATTATAAGCCAGTCTTCTGCTAAATTCACCTTCAGTTCTGGTTCTTGCCGCAAATAAGCCATAAGTTATAGTTTGAGCATATAAGTCAGCAAAATCAGCTTTTGTTAATCCGGCAATAAGATATTTATGAAATGCATCATAAAATCCAATTACCTGATTGCTGTCATTTTCCTCGTCTTCCAGTTCCTGATGAATAACTTCTTCTTTAAGGAAACGTGTACGTTTTGCTAATTCAATTGCTAAAGTTTCGGCTGAAAATACCTTTGGTAATGAAAAACTAAAAAATTTATCAAATAAGTTCAAAAAGGCGTTTTCATTTTCAACAGGAGGATATGTTTTTAATTTGCCAGCAATAAATGGTCTGCCAATAAACGTTTTTTCTACTAATTTACCATCACGATAAAGTCTGAACTCATAAAAATCGGTTAAAATTACATTTGGAAATGTGTCACGATAACGTTTTAATTGTTCACTCAATTCAATAATATCGAGGTTAGCACCCGGTACTTTTGCTTCAATATACCCAACAATGTTTAATTGACCATCCCATATTCTGAAATCAGGATTTCCTGCTTCTGTTTTTTTTGGTAATATTGTAACATGGGTCTTGGTTCTGCCAATTGATTCAGAGAAGGATTTTATTAGATTTGAGAGATGAGGGTAATAACTTTCTTCTCTAGCATCACCTTGTATAGTTGTGGTTGCTATATCTGTCAAGTATTTTTTCAACATGAGTATATCTTTTGACCAAAAGTAAAAAAATAAATGATATAAATGAGGGATAGTGTATATATAAAATCAATTGGTTTAGAAATATAATTAAATAAAAAACCCGGGCCATCATTCAACGACCCGGGCCAATTAACCTCATTTACTCACTACTACAGTTTTTCCATGACGATATTCACTGCAGTATATTCTCCCTTGATGATGGTGATTTCTTTTGTAGTTTCCCTGTATCCTGCTTTGCTGGCAGTGATGATGTAATTGCCTTCGCTGAGGTTTTTGAAAAAACAGCCATACATCTTGGTCTGATTTTTAATGATACTTGCGTTGGCTTCGAAGCGTTCCTGTTCCAGACTGGCTGTTGGCATAAGGCTGAGGTTTACCATAGAAACAGCCTGCCCGCTTTGTTTATCATACATCTTTACACTTAAGTCTATGCTTGAGGACTTTATGCTATCCGGTTTTCTGAGGTCATGATACTTATAATAAAAATCAGGATGATCCAGCCGGAGGATTTCAATGATATTATCCATCTTACTCCAGTTTGTCCGGAGTATGGCAAACAATTGCTTCAGCTGTTGCCTGTTTTCTTTAAGTTCAGTTTTTTCCTGTTCGGTTTTGGGCAGGAGGGCGTCAAAATCACTGGCAGTCTGCTGCAGTTTTGTAATCGTTGCTGAAGTAATTCCGTAATTGTTCAGGTTGGCCTGATGTTTGTTTGCCTGCTCCAGCACGCTGCTACAAATGCTGTTAAGTTTGCCTTCACTTGTTTTTTTAAGAAATGTATGGGAGTACGTGAGTCCTTTAATCAAATCATTCAGGTTTTCATTTACTGCATAAGCATACATTTTTCTGATTATATCTGAACATTCATCAACCAGCATTTCTCTGAGCTGTTTTTTAGTTAATGTATCAAGAAACCTGCCGCTTTCTTCCCGGACAGCGGCATCCTTAATCTTAGTATTACAGTCCTGTATGACTGTATGATAATTTGTAAATCCCGGCAAACTGCCGCAAATACTCAGGTTGTTAAGCAAATTGCTTTCCTCTGTTACCGACATTTTCAGGTAACTTTGTTCATCCTTTGTCATAAATTTAGGTTTAAAAAATTAAAAAATTATTTATATAAGTGAATGGCTTAAACTGTAAGCCTGAATTCCAAAACTTTATTCCTTTTAGCTGAGATTGTATTACCTCTCTTTGAGATTGCTTTCTACATACCTGAGATAGCATTTCCATCCTCTGAGATAGCTTTCCACGTATCTGAGATAGTATTTCCATCCTCTGAGATTGCTTTCCACGTACCTGAGATAGTATTTCCATCCTCTGAGATAGTTTTCCATATATCTGAGATAGTATTTCCAACCTCTGAGATAGCTTCCTTTGTGACTGAGATCGCTTTTCCATTCTCCGGGATTGTATTTCATGCAACTGAAGCTGCATTTCTTTCACCCAAGTCTGCAATGCAGTCAATCCTGCTTTAAATTTTAACAGCTCAACTTTTAATTTTTCTGCAACAATTACTGAGTGTATTATGTTATCAATTAATGCCATTTCAGTAACCATGGTTTAATGCGTTTTCATTGAATAATGTGGGCAAATATACGACATGAAAATAGCCAAAAGGGAGAAATTTCACGTAGAGCCCTTTTGACTTTATGAACGTAGCGTTTTTGACAACGAACGCAGAAATTTTGATTTGAAGTGTGTATTTTTTAGGGTATTTTTGGACTTAAAATTCTCTGTTTTTTTTGCTTTTTTTGCTTTTTTGCTTCAAAAAATTGAAAAACTAAAAAAAACTCAATCAGCAAATCAAAAAAATCTTTTTTATCAACTTTTTGCTGGAGAAAGAAGTAATAAAATTCATGGTCGGTTGAACTTCGTAGACAGATATAAATAATTAATAATTGTAAAGGAGATGCTTCACTGCATTCAGCATGAAAAGGAATGTACAGCAGTACAAATTTGCTCCTTTGTCATTCTGAGTTTTAACATTTAGAAAAATGCTTGAAGGTACGATGACAAAAAAAGTTTAACCGCAGAGTGCCGCGGAGTTTTACGCGGAGAACCGCAAAGATTAAAGAATCAACTAGTTTTAATTTCATTGTCATGTTTCTTATATATACTTAAAAATCAACAAAAAACAAAACTTGTCATTAGTAGCGTTAGCGAAGAATCTCCATTAATTATTAATTGCAATTTGCTAATTGATAATCAGCGTAAATCAGTAATAATCTGTTTAATCTGCGTGCTATTTTTTGTCACTGACTACTTAATAACCAAAAACTATTATACTAACTATACTTCGACTTACTTCGACAAGCTCAGTAACCAACGCTCAGTGTCCGGTGAGAGTTGTTGAAATTACAATCACTTGTCACTTGTCGCTTGCCACTTATTAACTCAATAACTCAATAACTCAATAACTCAATAACCTAATAACTTAATAACCTATAACCATTCAACTTCCTAATGAACAAAATCTGCAAACTTCAATCCGTTTAATTTATTCCAGGCGCCGCGTGTAAAGTCAGGGATTTTAACAGGAACAGAACCATTAGTTACAGATTTTTCGGATAATTCAACGATACTGGACCATTCTGCAGCATCATATACATCCTCATCCAGCGGTAAGCCATTTCTCAGGCAATAGATCAGGCGATAATCCATTATAAAATCCATGCCTCCGTGTCCTCCGACTTTTTTGGCCTGTTCACCGATTACTTTTGAGAAAGGATGTTCATACACCTTGAGCAGTGAATCCAGCTTTTCCTTGCTTAAAAAGCTATGTGCATTGGGTTCGAGTGCAATTCTCTGTTCAGGGTATTTTACAGCATAGCCTTTGGTCCCGCTTATTTTATGAATTCGGTCATAAGGTCTCGGACTGGTTACATCATGTTGTATCATAATGGTTTTACCCTTTTCGGTACGGATAATGGTAGTATTCATATCACCTAATTTATAGGGGATTTTTGCATAATCTGAATTCTCGCCAAACTTTTCCTTTGCATATTCAGTCATACCCAATTGATTGGTTGAAACGGAAACAAGAAAATTCAATTTGTCGCCCCTGTGTATGTTCAATACCTGGCAAGCCGGACCTAATCCGTGCGTAGGGTAGGGGTTGCCGGTATGAATGGTATTGTATTTTAAGCGCCACATATCCCAATAGCCTTTTTTCTCATCAAAGTTAAGCCATCTTAAATCATGAATATAAGCTGCTTCAGTATGCATGATTTCTCCGAATACACCTTGCTGTGCCATGTTTAAGGTAGCCATTTCAAAAAAGTCATAGCAGCAGTTTTCGAGCATCATGCAATGTTTGCGCGTCTTCTCAGCTGTATTCACCAGCTGCCAGCATTCGTCTATCGTTGTTGCTGCGGGAACTTCCACTACTACATGTTTGCCGTGTTCCATGGCATAAACTGCAATAGGAGTATGCAATTGCCAGTGGGTACAAACATAAATCAAATCCACATCCCTGCGTTCGCATGCCTTTTTCCAGCCTTCTTCACCGCTGTATTTTTCAGCCGGTGGTTTATTGTTCTTTTTTAGTACTTCGTTGCAGGCATCCACCCTTTCAGGGAGAATGTCGCATAATGCCACTATCTTAACCCCATCAATATACATAAATCTTCTTATGGCTTCACTTCCTCTCATTCCAAGGCCAATAAAGGCAATTCTAACCGTATCTATTGGTTTACAAGCCAGTTGCAGAACGTCTGTCTGACCTTTGGGCCGTGGAGGTTCCTGAAAATCTATATTTTTCAGGTTTTGAGCAATTATTATATTTGAGAATAATATTGCAATGAACAGTAAATATAATTTTTTTATCATTTTTAATATTTTTTTTAATTAGTAAAAAACACTTACGGGGAGTTTTAATGGTATTTACATAAGTGAAATTTAAAAACAAAGATAATATAAATAAAAAAGAGATTATAAAATAATAATTTTCAACTCTTGGTGTACAAACTTCCTGACAGATTGATATTATAAGATATGCTACAAAATACTAGAAATCAGGATTTAAACCTTCTTTTTTTTGTTAAATTTTAATAAATAGCTTTTGTATATACTACCTTTGTATTATTATAATAACACAAGTTTTTATACACTAAAAATATTAAAAAAGGAGGTCTGATGCAAAATAATTATATATATTCCTGATCTATCTCCTGCTGTATGCCGGATTGGAAGGAAGATGATGGAAATAATTTAGTTTTCTAAGTTTAAATTATTTAATATATAAACAAATGAAAAAAATAATATTTTCACTCGAAAATTCACGGCTTAAATTTGTTTTACATAAAAGATATAATCCTGCATTAATCATTCTGCTTCTTATTTTCGTATTGTCACAATTTGATGCTAATGCACATTGGTGGTATAGAAAAAAACAGTTTAGTTTTTTATACGAAGCTTATTGTCAAACAGGTTGTTATAATTACTATGAATGTGAAGATTTTGATGCAGAGAATTTTCCTCTCGGCGCAGAGGCATACTGTTACACTGATTGTAGTTCGTATGTGCCGGGTGGTTATGCAGAAAGTGATGTTATATGTAACTATGTGAGAGTAAAAGGTAAAAATTCAAGAAAATATCCAGGGTGTTTAAGCTATCATAGTACTTCTTTTAATGGTTTAATCTATAGTTTCTCAAGGGATAATTTAATCTTTCATTTTGTTGTCGACAGTATAAATAGAAATGTAACTATTGTTTTTGATACACTTTTTATGTCTATTTCAAAATTGTCTCCATTAGATTCTTCCTATACGAATTTTGAAATCATATTATTTGTACCTCAATCCGATTCAGATACTATCCCTAATCCTGCAAATACTTTTTTTGCCGGAGGGATAGTATTATATCTTGGCAATGTTAGTTTTGAAGGGGGACTTACAAGCAGCGGCTTTAATGTGGTTAATACTACAGATTCAATTTATATAACTGCTTATAACCTTTCAAAATTTGCACAATATTACGGACCATCCAATACTTTTAAGAATCTTACAATGGTTGGTGGTGGAGAAAGCTTTTGGGGTAGTCTGTTGAATCCGCCTCCGGTATATGGTAATCATACTATTCCTACACTTTCACAATGGGGAATGATTATTCTGGGGTTTATTTTACTTAGCCTGGGAGTAGTTTATATTTTCAGAAGAAGAAATATAATTATAAATAATTGATTATAATTTATATATATAGCCTGTAATCTTTTCAAACAGATTTACAGGCTTTATAATAATTTTAAGGTAATCCCGTCCCGATTTCTATTGGGAAGCCAACAGCTTAGAAGGCTGTTGCGCTGGACTACTGAGCTACGGAATCATATTTAATCAAAAAAAGGAATCAGAAGTTCCTTGATTTTTCTTTTGTCGGGGTGGCAGGATTCGAACCTGCGTTCTTCCCAACTTCATCGGGACGCGATAGCTGTGAAATAAATAAACCTTGCAAACAAGGATTTACAAGGTTTATAGTAATTTTATGGTGATCCCGTCCCGATTTAAATCGGGAGGCCCACAGCTTAGAAGGCTGTTGCGCTGGACAACTGAGCTAAGGAACCCTATTTACTTAAAAAAAAAGGAACCAGAAGTTCCTTAAAAATGAATATAAATAAAATGAAAAAGCACCTTAATTGGTGCTTTCAGGTGATCCCGACTGGATTCTTAACCATGTTATTTCCAGATTGATTGCAGTATTTTGAATTGTTTAAATATATTGTAAATCAATTATTTAAACAAATTTATATTATTTCTAATTATGTTTGGTTATGTGAATATATGTATGTACTTTTGTATGTAAATATTTTTAACCATGAAGTACAATATTAAATTTATCTTAGAAAAAAGGCAAAAAAATGGAGAACTAATTATTATTGATGTCCCCATTATTGCTCAAATTACATATAACAGTAAAAGGATATTCTATTTTACAGGTTATAGAGTTGATTACTTAAAGTTTGATTTTAATAAACAACAAGTAAAACGGAATACTTTAGCTAAGCATGGTGCAAATGTAGTTCAATACAATGTGATTAACAATGTACTTACTCAAATAAAATCTAAGGTGATTGACATCTTTAATAATATAAGCTTACCACCGGAAAAAGAATTTATTATTAAAGAACTTGATATTGTTTGCGGAAAAATAATTAAACTTGAACCAGTTGTTGATTCGGAGAAAGATATCTTTTTCTATTATGAAAATTACATCAAAAATGTTAAAGTTGTCAAAGGAAGATTGAATGGTATTAAATCCACAAAAAATCATTTATATCGATTTTCAATTGATAGAGATATTACGCTAACTTTTGACAATATTACAGCTGAAATTTTAAAAGATTTTGAATCTTATCTTAGAGATGATGTAGTAAAAAAAGGAGATAATACTATTAACTCAATAATGAAGCGAATTAAAGCCTTTTGGAATTATTCAATCATTAATTTTGAGGATCTAAATATTAAATATCCATTTAAAAAAGGTGAAAATGGGAAAGGTTATGCCATACCAAAAGAAAAATATGGAGAACCTATATTTCTAAGTATTAAAGAAAGGGACTTATTGTTTAATAAAGAAATTCCTGATAAACAATTAGAAACAATAAGGGATATTTTTGTATTTCAATGTTTTATTGGAGCAAGGATTGGCGACTTTTCCAAATTAACAAGAAATAATATCGATAAAAATAATGTATTATCATATCTTCCCAGAAAAACTATAAAAAATAAGAATCCTAAAGCTGCAAGAATTCCTTTAACTCCAAAGGCAATTGAAATACTCAAGAAATATGATATGCCTGACAATAGTTTGTTGCCTTTTTTTAGCGATTCCAAATACAACGAATCTTTAAAAGATTTATTCAAATTTGTTGGAATTGACAGAAAAGTTGAACGATTAAATTCAATTACCGGACAAAAAGAACATGTCGCAATTTGTGATATAGCCAGTTCTCATTTGGCTCGCAGAACCTTTGTTGGCAATTTGGTTAATAAAAAAACGCCCATGCATGTCGTAACCAAAATGAGTGGACATGTAGCAGGAAGTAGATCTGTTCAACGTTATTATACTGTTGATGACGAAACATTAAAAGATTATGTAAATTTAATTGATTAAATAAAAGTTCTAAAATAATAATTAATAAAAAGATTTTTTGAAAATATAAAATAATAATTAACAAATGAGAGAATCAGACTATAAGCATTTTATCTTAACATATTATTCTAATAATCCTAAATATGTAAAAAATGAGTATTATAAACGTTTTAAAAAAGAAAAAAATAATGACATTAGCAGCGATGAATTTTTTGGCAGATGTAAGGATATTATAATTATGTTTAAAGACTATTATCAATCTAAAGTTATAGAAAGAATAGCAGAATTGAAAGATGAATTAATATTAGCCAAAAATAAAAGATTAAAATTTAATGATAATGATGCTGAATTAACATATATTCAACGTTGCAAAAAAAGAGCAAATGAAATTGACAATGAAATTAAGCTTTTAATAAAAAAAGGTGATTATACAGAATTTCCATTTAAAAATATTGTAATTAAATTTGGTCTTATTTATGGGAAACTTTACTATGATGATATTTTGGCAATAGAAAAAGCTATTAATGAAGCTGAAAAACTAATAATTATTGAAGAAGCTGAAGAATTAAAGGATAAAGAAGAAACACAAAATCAAGAAAGAAATAATAAATTAGCTTCTGAAAATGAATCTAATAGCAAATGGACAACTCCTGTTTTTGCATTATTTCTGTATTTTCTAAAGAATGGTGGATATAAAAAAAGTATAACAAAAAAGTATTTAGAAGAATTATGCAAGGAATTTAGTTATTCGAAAGATATTGAAAACTTGAATAATACAATTATTACTATTAAAAAAGGTAATGAAAAAGACCCTTTTAATGAGATTAATTTGTTGTATATCATTACTTTGTTTGCTAAAGATTATATTAATTATCCTAAAAGTAAAAGTCTTGCAATCAATGCTTTAACTGATTATCAACCAAAACCTATGAAATAATTACAACCCCCTTGTAAAAAATATTTATAATTAACTGATATTTTGTTAATTACAAATTACAACCCCCTTGCAACCCCCTTGTAAAGCCCAGCACTACTGTATCATGCACTATGCTGGTCTGTATCTTTGCATTCTAAATTTTAAAAATAGAATCGCAATGACTAAACAAGAACTAGAAAGACCAGCTTACACATTAACTGTTGGCGAATTGGTAAACATTATCGTGGAAAATTTACCTAAAAATTCAGTTGTAAAAATTACTGAACCTCGACAAGCTATAAAAGGAATCCATGCACTTGCAAAGTATTTAGGCGTTTGTGCTGCAAAAGCACAAGCACTTAAAAATAGTGGAGTATTACCATATTTTCAGAATGGGAGAATCGTATTATTTGATTGTGATAAGGTTGACCAGGTAATGCATACTATGAAAAAGGCTAAATAATTATGGTGAATAAACTTAGCCATAAAAAAGGGGGCAATTCCTATTATAGAACTGCCCCTTTTAAATCTTTGAATTGTAACGAGTACAAAGATAATCAATTTCATCCAAATCTAATAGCATTTTCTGTTCAAAATTGGAGGGTAGAACATGAGGACTCCTAATTTTGATTTTGATATCACTGCGGATGTAATACAAAAACATGCTCAAAAAATATCCACTTATAACAATTCAATTGAGTCAGGTATTTTTCATTGCCGTACAGCTAATGCTTGTATTAATGAAGCAAAATTACAACCTGTTCCAAAGGATCTTTATAAAAACTTATTAATAGAAAATGAATTAACAATTCTGGTAGCTGATACCGGGGTTGGAAAGTCAATCTTTGCAGTACAAATTGCTGACTTTATAAGCAAAACTGAAAAAGTATTATACTTAGATCTGGAATTGTCAGATAAACAATTTCAGGGACGTTATTCAAATGACTATCAAAATGAATATATTTTTAATAATAATTTTTACCGTTGTGTTTTAAAAAGAAGGTATGAGATACCAAATGGTAAATCTTATGAGGAATATTTCATTCATAGTTTAACACAATTAATTGAAAATACCGGAACCAAGGTTGTAATTATAGATAATATGACAAGTTTAATAAGTACAGATTCAGATCAGGCCAGAAGTGCCAAGCCTTTAATGGATAGTTTAAACAATTTGAAGTTTAATTATAATCTGACTATGTTATTATTGGAACATACAAAGAAAGTGGACCCTTCTCGACCAATTCATCTTAATGATTTACAAGGCAGTAAAATGAAAGCTAATTTTTCAGATGCTATATTTACTATTGGCAGGAGTTCAAAGGATAAAAACTTGAGGTATATCAAACAATTAAAAACCCGTTCTGCTGAAACAAAATTCGATAGTGAAAATGTAATGGTTTATGAAATAATAAAAGATTATTCATTCCTGAATTTAAAGCTTATTGAATATGGCAATGAATATGAACACTTAAAGCAACACTCTGAAAACGATAAAGCAAGTTTAATTGAAAGAGCAAAGGATTTAAAGGAACAAGGAAATACTGTTAGAGAAATAGCTGATGCATTAAAGATTTCAAAAAGTAAAGTAGATAGAATTTTAAAAAACAATTAAGTTGTCCCATTTGTCCCACTTGTCCCATGTGGGACAAATGGGACAAATGGGACAAAAAATATAAAAATCATTAATGTATTGATAACATGGAATATAGATATATTTTAGAACCTTATAAAAATATAAATAGTCGTCATCTTTGTCCCAGCTGTGGAAAAAATGAACTTACAATGTATCTTGATACGAATACAAATGAAGCAATAAACCCTAAAGTTGGTAGATGCAACAGAGAAAGTAATTGTGGCTATAATTATACTCCTAAACAATATTTTATTGATAATAAAATTATTGTCGATAGCTTACCTTCGATTGCCACCAGAATGCCTTTAGTAATAAAAAAACCAAGTGAAATAGGTTATATTGATACAAATATTTTTAAACTGAGTTTAACTAATTACGATAACAATAATTTCATTCTGTTTTTAATATCGAAGTTTGGTGATGATATTGCAATGGACTTAATTGAAAAATACTTTATCGGTACTTCGAAAAAATGGAAGGGTGCAACGGTTTTTTATCAAATAGATACTAAAGGCAAAATCAGAGCAGGGAAAATTATGCTTTATGATATAACCACAGGTAAAAGAGTTAAGGAACCTCATGATCATATTACCTGGTTGCATAGTTTGTTGAAATTAACTGATTTTAGCCTTTCTCAGTCCTTATTTGGCATTCATTTAATAAAAGATAAGTCAAAGGCAATTGCCATAGCTGAAAGTGAAAAAACGGCTATAATTGCCAGTATTTATTTGCCTCAATTTATTTGGTTGGCCACCGGAGGTAAGCAGAATATGAAAGCAGAATTCTTTTCTGAATTACAAGGCAGAAATGTCGTTTTTTTCCCGGATCTAAAATGTTTTGATTTATGGTCAGAAAAAGCAAAAACATTGGGTTTAAAGAATTATTCAGTATCAGATTTATTGGAAACTAAGGCAAATGAAACTGAAAAGAAGCATGGCTTAGATATTGCGGATTATTTATTAAAATATAATTATCAAAACTGGAGGTTAAAGGAATTGATAGAGCTGCAATTCAAAAAGTTAAATTCCGATAATTGGATATTAAATAAAGAAAAGAATTTGCAATTAACGAACTATAATTTACAAGTACTTTGCGATGATCTGTTCTATAATTATAATTTCAATGTCATTCCGGAAGATTATTACAATACATTTATAACATTAAATTAGTTAATATGGAAAATTCCAGCAAGTTTAACGCTAATTACACAGCAAACTGGTCCACCTATTCCGCGGCAAACTGTCCCTCAATAGTTAAGTGCAAAATTGTTGCATTAAAGCATCATTAACTTAATTTTATTGATGTAATGATAGTAATATCCAACATAAAATGACCTTATAATTGATTGGTTTAATAAGATTTTGACTAAGCTTGTGATTGAAATGCACATTTAATCGTATTATTAGAAATAATTGGATGATAATTCCGTCTTCTTAAATTCAATTATGTTTTAATTGATATTTTGGGCATCATTATTCTTGCTATACGCTATATCTTTCAGGCTATTTGCTGAATACACACCTCATTTCACTCCCATAAATCCAGGGACGATTCAGAAAAAGAACCGGCTTCCTGAATTTATCCGTTCAATCGGAGCGTATTCATTGCAACACACAAAGCAAGACTGACAACGCCCTAGCCTGAAATAGCAAATTCTATTGTCAGTCACGCTTTTTTATGCTTTCGCTGTTGAAAGGATGCCGCTGCTATCAAGGATGCTTAATTTTAAAGGACTTCTTTATTGTTTTTAAGCTTACAACACATTGCAATTTGCTGAATACACACCTCTTGTCATTCACCCATTAGCCATGCTAATCGCCTGACCTAATGTTCTCTTTCAATCGGAGCGTATTCATGGCAACACACTAAAGCCATTGCCCTTCATTACCTTACGCTTATGACGAGCACGTTTCCTCATGCTTCGTCACGCTGACTCTTACAATGCTTCAGTCATTAGAAGTGCAACCGCTTTCTGTTGCTTACCTTATCTGTATTGTAATCTTTAAGTGAGATAGTAAGAAATATGTGGGTATTCTGGTTCAAACTGAACACCCCATTTCGAAGCAAACTGTACACCTGTTTCAGGGCTAAACTTTCCCTTTTAAAATAACATTAATCTAAATTTATTGCCATAACTACAAAAATAATATCCTTAATATTGAAACAGTATTCTAATTATATAGAAGCGGTAAGACTAATAATTCTTAGACAGAAACATTAGGCTTTTCTATTTTAGGACTAAGAGAGAGAAGGACTCCCATAGTCCTTATAATGAATATTTAATTTTAATGTTATTCTCCGGGTTTTCGATAGCCTATTTTCTTGCGGTTTGCTTGCTCTAATTGCAGTTGTTTGGCTTCTTCAAATTGTTTTAAGTATTCAAAAATCAGCATAAATTGATCGTCATGAAAGGATAATTTTGAATCTATTTGCTCAAATTTCTTTAAAATCTCCTGTTGTGTACTCAACATTTCTCGCATCTTTGTAAATACTCTGATGATTTGAATGTTAACCATAATTGCTCTTTCACTATTTAAAACACTTGATAACATAGCTACTCCCTGTTCTGTGAAAACCAATGGGGGTTTACGTAACCCCATCTTTTCGTTATTGGATATCACAATTTGTGATTTCCAATCGTTAAATTCATCTTGGGTCAACTGGAACATAAAATCATCAGGAAAACGTTTAATATTCCTTTTTACTGTTTGGTTTAATACTCGTGTTTCAACACCATATAATTCAGCTAAATCACGGTCGATCATTATTTTTTTACTTCTAATTAAGTAGATTTTATCAAGAATCCTCTCTTCCGGTAAAATTTGTATTAAATTATTTTCTTTTGTCATTTATGCTTGTTTCTATTGCAAAAATAAATATTAAATTGGATATCACAAATTGTGACATCCAATTTATTTAATTTAAATCTTTTAAAACCTATTATCCGTAAATGAAATTTGAATGGTAAGAGAAATCGGTAATAGCAATTTCATTTCCTCTTAAATAGAGCCACTAACTGTAAAATACTATATATTAAATGGTTTACTTAAAGTTGGCAACAAAACTCAGTCTTGTCCTAATATTGCAAGCCTAATAATTCTGAAACAGAAACATTAGACTTTTCTTTTTAGAATGAAGCGTGTGAAGCATACACATCATTCTTATGATTATATTGAAGCATTAGCATTATAGGACTGCTTTTTTCTTTAATGAATCGGTATGCTGTCCTTTAACATCAGAAAATTTAGTTCATCATCGTTTTTTTCATCGTATTTTTCTTCTGAATTAATCGGTATAAATTCCTGAAGGAATTTATGTGTTTAGGACTGCCCGCAGGGTATTCAATGGGTTGGGGTCTGTCATATTTCCTGCTTTTCATCGTCTTTTTATTCTTTTTTGCACAGGGCGGGACGGGGTCTACGACGTCTTAAAGCAATTATTTATAGAAAATAATTGCTTAGAAAGTTGAATAATAGGTATTTATAAAATAATAAACTGGATTTATATTTTGAAAAAAATTGTTTTTTTTATATGTATTTCTTCTTTTTTTGAGATTATTAAAAAATGGAAGAAAACCTAAAACTTCATTTCAAATTCTATGAATTAAAAATTGAATTTTCCTTTTTTTTTAGTTGGGGCAGGATTAAGATGGAGAAATCAGACTAAAATTTGTTTTTTCCATATATTAAAAGACAGAAAATCAATAAATTATCAAAATACATTTGATTTAATATGATGTAATATGCATATAATCAGACAATTACGAATGTTAAAAGATGTTAAAATTACGTATTTAATTGAATATAAACGCTTTAAAATTAGGTTAATGCTGTTTTATTTTGTATCTTTACTATGATATAAAATTTATAAACAAATTAAAAACAAAAAAAATGACAAAAACAAGAGGCAACACCGCCTTAAAAAGTGAAAATTTCGACAGCAACGAAAATGCAAAATTTTCTATTATCAAAAATGATGAAGAAACAACACTTGCAGAAACCGAGACCGAAACAGAACCCAAAATTCTGGAAGAAGTTAAAACTGTTTTAGAAGTCAAAAAAGTTTTGAGTATTCAAGACATTAAAGACAAAGCAAGCAAACTTGTTGCCCTCGCAGATGCTCACAGCGATTTAGTGGAAAAAAGGAAAGAGTTTGAAGAATTTCAGTTATTACACGACAGCAAAAAGCCTGAAATCCGTTTAACGGATGTTAATGGTCAGGTTGTAAAAACTTACAATCAAAATGTTGTTGAACAGTTTTATGTTGTACTTTTTACAGAGTATAACAAACAAATTGAAAAACTTGAAACCGAATTAAACAGCTTACTTTCCTAAAAAGTAAAAGTGCCATTGTTCGCAATGGCACTTTTTTAAAACTTGAAACCATGAAAACGCTAAATTTAAAAGCAACGAAAATTTTTATCGACATTGTTACAATGTGCGACAACTCCGAAGAAGGTCATGTGAAAATAAAAAATAGTAAAGTTTTTATGCCCTTATACATAGAATTATTATACAACTCAGAAAAATACAAAATGTATTCCTTCGCTCACTATTACGAGCAAAACGGCGATTTAGTGCCAGACCCTGACATGTGCTTTTTTCAAAATAAAGAAAACACAAATTTAATATTTGCAGCCACTTTTCAAAATGCTATTAAATATACAGAAGCCATTGAAATGGAGCAAAGCGGAGAGTTAAAATTATTAAATAATTTTGAACAAAACGACTTAGCATATTTTGCAAATATTTGGATGAAAAATATTTTTGAACAACAATTTATAAATTTTTGAAACAATGAAAGCCGAAATGCAAGAAAAACGCAAAAAATTACAAGCATTGAGTTTGTTGGCTAAAGCATTGGTCGAACGTGGCAGGGTTGAAACCATCAACGAGGGTTTGAAATTTCTATACAAATCAGACGGACACGAAGAGTTAAAAACCTTTAAGCAATGGAAGGAAAGCGGACAAACAGTTAAAAAAGGCGAAAAAGGGTTAATGCTCTGGGCAAAACCTTTGCACGTACTCAAAGAAGAGCCAAAGGAAGAAGGGGAAAGCGCCTATTTTCCTGTAATGTATGTCTTTAGTAATTTACAAATTGAACCAATTAAAACTGCAGCAGCATGACAACAAAAACAACCATAAGCAGAAGAGTAGAAAAAAGAGGAGGCAATTTAATTAAACCCAATTATGTCGAAGTGCCTACAATTTATTTTGGAGGGAAATACCTAAAAAAAGCAGGTTTTCAAATCGGAGAAAAATTAACTGTAAATATTTCAGAAGGTGAAATTATTCTTAAAAAAAGAACTCCCGAATTAATTCAGATGATTGAAAAAAACCCGAATTTATTAGTCATGATTGATACTTTACACTTAAAACAAATTGCCTAATTTTTAAAACCATGCCTAAAAATAATTTTTTTATTTGTAAAACTTGTAGTGAATTTTTTACTCCTGATAATGATTCCCTTGATTTATGGGAGAATGGAGAAATACAAAAACCTGATTTATGCCTGGAATGTTATGAAATCACACTTTTCCCAGCAGAATTAAATTTTGAAATTTATTCAGATGCAGATATCGGATTGTAAAAAATAAATAACAAAATTTTTGGACCCAGAGAATTACACTCTTTTGAAAAAAAGAGGGTAATTCTTAAAAAAATTTGCCATCTGCGATGGCGATTTAAGCTGTATTCTTCCAGAATGATTTTTTTTGAAATTTGTTTCGTTTTTAGTGTTTCAATTTTACATTATTCTTACTTTCTATTATTTAATACAGACTTCTTTCTATCCGGATTTCCTTTTAAAAAACGAAATTAAATTTTTACTGGCTTCGCAATTCACCCGCTTTTGTTGTATCTTTGTGCTGTCATTCTTTTATTTTTAATTAAGTAAAAGTTTTATATCAAGAATCGGCATCGTAATTGGTGCCGGTTTTTTTAGTTTTCACGAGGTTAGGTGTCCGTTTTTTTAGCATTTACTCGCTTATATGCTTAATGGATTTCTGATTATATTTTCTTTTTACCGATCGTTTATTATTGTGGCAGTCATCCTGGTATTATTGTGCTCTTGAATTGGCTAATATTTTTATGGTTTAATGTTTTGAATGAAATGGATGTGTTTTGGACCAGTTTATTTTACAATTAAATAAGCTATTTTTAACTTGTTCGTGCTGTTCCTGGAGTTCTATACTGCTAATTGATGTAAGTTCCATGTTGCTTTTCCAAGCTTTTTCGGATTGATTTCTGTTATTGTCAAAAAATAATATGCAAAGTTTTATTCCTTTGGTCAAGGGATCCTGACAATGGATTTTCTCGGCATATCCTCGCTGCACTCCGGTATTCCAATTCCTCAATTGCCATCCTTAACCGGAATATTTAAACTGGCATAATTTTTTTAATAACCTAAAAATAGAAATCATGAACTACGAAAAAATCTACATCGGAAAAGCTAAAAAGAATGAATCTTATGACATCGTTAAAGTAGCAATATCAATTGACGCTCTGGAACAACTTAAAGAACAAGCTTATAAAAATCTTATCTTCTTTGAAATTGCAAAATTAAGAGAACCGGATCAATTTGGGAACACCCACACTTGCTATTACTCAAAACAAGCTGAAAAACCTGCAGAAATATTGATTCCAACTCCAGCTCCACAAACAGAAATACCAACTGAAGATGACTTGCCTTTCTAAATAACCGGCTTAAATTCTAAAAAAGGGAATCTGAAAAGATTCCTTTTTTTTGACATGCTATATAGTGACATAAACTTTTAAATCAGTTTTTAGAAAGCAGGTATCTGGATAGACACCTGCTTTCTTTTTGTTAATACATCTTTCTTATGGCTGATTTACCTTACATATTCATATTTATTTTAAAACCAGATTTCTTTATTTATCTCACTTATTTTCCTAATTTTGTTACTACTTTTAATGCTTAAAAATACAATATACAATTAATCCTATGGGGCTTTTTCAAAAATCAGTTATTGCAAAGTATTTAAAAACCCAGAACAATGATATAGTTAACTTAAAATGGAAGTTGTTCAGTTCCCATTTTCTGAACCCTAAAGTTCAGGAAGAAATAAAAGAACTCAAAGAAGAACAATATCAGGGAGAATTTCTGGAGGATTTATTCGTAAAAATATTAGGTTACACCAAACCCGCCTCTTCCGCTGAAACTAAATTCAATCTTACAACTGAATATAAAAACATTAAGGATAGTAAAAAGGCAGATGGGGCTATTATTATTGATAACAAGGTTGTTGGAGTAATAGAATTGAAAGGATGCAATACCACAGATTTAGGCAAAATAGAAGTACAGGCATTTAGTTATAAAAATAACCAGCCTGATTGTGTATATGTCATTACTTCCAATTTTGAAAAACTCAGGTTTTATATTGATAATGCTATTGAGCATATTGAATTCAACTTATTTACTCTTACAGAAGAAGATTTCCAGTTGCTTTATTTATGTCTGGCTTATGATAATATATCTAATAATATAGCAAAAAAGATTAAGGATGAATCTTTAAGTGAAGAGGATGTAATCACTAAAAAACTTTATAAGGATTATTCAGTATTTAAAAGGGAATTGCATCAAAACCTGGTACAATTAAATCCAGAATTTGACCCGTTGCTACTTTTTAAAAAATCTCAAAAATTATTGGATAGATTTCTATTTCTGTTTTTTGGTGAAGACAGAAATTTATTGCCTCCAAACTCAGTCAGGTTGATTCTGAGTGATTGGAAAGAATTACAGGAAAGAGATGTTGTTATTCCATTATATGATAGATTTAAAAAGTATTTTGAATATTTGAATACGGGGTTTAAGGGCAAAAGATATGATGTGTTTGCTTATAATGGCGGATTATTTAAGCCGGATGAGGTTTTAGACAATATAAAAATTGATGATGAATTGCTTTTCCTTCATACTGCTAAACTTTCTGATTATGATTTTGCCAGTGAAGTAGATGTAAATATTTTAGGGCATATATTTGAAAACTCCCTGAATGAGTTGGATGAAATAAAAGCAGAGCTGGAAGGCACTGAAATTGATAAAAGCAAGTCCAAAAGAAAAAAAGATGGAGTTTTTTATACACCCAAATACATAACAAAATATATTGTTGAAAATACCATTGGAAAACTTTGTATTGATAAGAAAGCAGAACTTGAAATTGCTGAAGAGGTTTATTTTTCTGATAAAAAAAGAACAAAGCAAACCAAACAGCCATTATTAGAAAAGCTTGAAACTTATAGAAAATGGTTGTTGCAGCTCACTATATGCGATCCCGCCTGTGGTTCGGGTGCATTTTTAAATCAGGCATTGGATTTTCTGATTCACGAACACCGTTACGTTGACGAACTGCAAGCCAAGTTATTTGGTGATGCCTTAATTTTAAGTGATATAGAAAACAGTATTTTAGAAAATAATCTATTTGGTGTTGATATAAATGAGGAAAGTGTGGAGATTGCAAAGCTTTCTCTCTGGTTAAGAACAGCTCAGCCCAACAGGAAGCTGAATGACCTGAACAACAATATAAAATGTGGTAATTCTTTAATAGATGATGTGGAAGTTGCAGGTGACAAATCTTTTAATTGGCAGACATCTTTCCCTAAAGTGTTTGAAAAAGGAGGGTTTGATGTCGTTATTGGGAATCCTCCTTATGTAAGAGCTGAATTATTTTCAGATTGTATTAAATATTATCAATATAAATATTATTCATTTCAACCAGCCGCTGATTTATTTACTTATTTTTATGAATTAGGTTTTTCTTTACTTAATAATAAAGGCTTGTTTGGCTTTATCTCAAATACTTTTGATAAGACAAAGGCAGCAATAGCATTAAGAGATTGGTTAAAAACCAATACAAGCCTTATTAAATATATTGATTTTACTGATGTTCAGATTTTTGAAGGTGCCACAACATATCCAATTATTTTTATTGCAAAAAAACATTCTCAGATTAGCAGTTCTTTTGAATATGTTAAAATAATTAAAGGGAATGAAGAAGGAATTGAATTTTATAATCCGACATTTATAGAACAAGTAAATCTAAATAAAGAAAACTGGTCATTTAACGACAATAAGTCAATATTTTTAATTAATAAGTTGCAACAAAATCCATTAATTACAAAAAAGTATGGAAAATGTTACTATGGTGTGAAAACTGCATTAAATGAAGCATTCATAATACCTAAAGGTCAGATTAAGAATGATGAGTATATAAAGCCTTTTTATGAAGGTTATGAGTTAAGTAAATGGTCAAATAATGAATATAAACAATCTTTAATTTTATATAAAAGTAAAGCAACAAAAGAAAAATATGGTAATCTTGATGAAGCTGCTGCATTTGAAAAAGTTAAAGAAGCTACACCTGATATTATCCAACATTTATTACCATTTGAACATAAAGCAAAAAATAGATCTGATAAAGGTGATTATTGGTGGGAGCTTAGAAATTGTGCTTATTATCATTTATTTGAACAACCCAAAATTATTTTCCCAAATCTACAAAACAGTAATAAATTTTCTTTAGATGAATCTGGTATTTATATTAATGCTCCTGCTGTGATGCTCTCACTTGCACAATTGAAGAATCCTATTTCAGAAGGTAAATTTTTACTTGGTATAATTAATTCTAAACTTATTTGGTATTATTTAAAGAGTATTTGTGTAGTAAGAAGTGGAGGCTATATTGAAGTAAAGCCACAATATTTTGAACAAATACCAATTCCAGATATATTAGAAGAAAATCAAATACACTTAATTCAAAAGGTAGATTATATATTATTAAATAATAATGAGTTACAGCATTTAATTTTAAAATTCCAAAGAACAATTCAAAGAAAATTTGAAATTGAAGACTTGCCAAATAAATTACAAAATTGGTATTTATTATCATATCCTGATTTCATTAAAGAACTGGCTAAAAAGAAAGTAAAACTAACATTATCTCAGGAAGCAGAATGGGAAGATTATTTTAATCAGGAAAGTAAAAAAGCTCTAGAGCTAAAAGCAAACATAGATACCACAGATAAAGAAATTGATAAAATGGTGTATGAGCTTTATGGCTTAACCGAAGAAGAAATTGCTATAGAGGAGCAACGTTAATATTTCAAATTATTTATACCCAATCTATAAAATACCGGATAATAAAAGGGAAAACATTAAAAGAGAAACGCTCCTTATGGAGCGTCAAATCAAAGATACGATCTTTGATGATGTTATTGTAAGGTACAAGATAATACAATAAAAATACCAGATACAAAATATCACCATTAAAATTAAACCTCAAAAATTTATTTGCAGCTTATTTTTAAAAATTATTTTACCCAATCAGCAGAAATTCAAATCTATACTTAATTTTTAGGTATAATTTATCTAGGTGATTTCACGGATAATAATCTGTAGTTTTGCTGAGCATTCTTGTGATCTTTATAATGTAATTTTGTTGCTTGTATATTAGCTGTTTGGGTGTCAAAAACAGATAGTTATAATACATTCAATAAATTTACAAACAAGTTCAATTTAAAATGAAAAAGTTCTTTATTCTTTTGATTTCAATACTGTTTACCACAGTATTATCATCACAAACCGTTTTGGTTTTTCATGAAGACCTGGAATTGCCATCTGGTGGTGATAGTTTGGTAAGCACAGCTGATTCAGCTGGGTTTTCAACAAGCAATTTTATACCCTGGTCTTTATCAACAAAGCTTGCCAGGTCAGGTGTAAGATCCGATTCTAACAGGGTTCAAATTGGAAAAACGATTTATCTGACATCAAATTCTTTCTCTACCACGGGTAAAGCTAATGTTATGCTTGAATTTGCTCAGATATGTAAATTATATAATACTGATGGAGGTCAGGTTGAAGTTTCTGTTGATGGCGGAATTAACTGGATTACATTGAATTCATCTCAATATCTGGGAACTGCATTACTAATTAACAATAAATTTAGTGAAAGTTCATATAATAGTGACTGGGCACCCGGAGACACCAATACAATTCCTACGAATGCTTGGTGGAAAAATGAAAAATTTGATATTTCTGCTATAGCAGGTAATCAGGCTAATGTTAAAATTCGTTTTAAGTTTACCGGAAGTGGTTCAACAGCTAGTAACGGAAGATATGGTTGGTTAATAGATGATATTAAAGTTTTCGCATCCAGTAATGAGCTTTATCCGCCAACATTATCATTCAAGAATCCAGTTTTAACAGATAGTGTCTATGTTACAGGACCTTATAATGTTCAGGTATTTACCAGAGATTTATCAGGTATCGGTAATGTTCAATTGATTTACAATATTAACGGGGGTGCTGATAATTCAATACCCATGACAAACATAAGTGATAGCACCTATTCCGCAGATATCCATTCTGTTGCATATAATAATACAGTTAATTACAGGGTAATTTCGTATGATATATACAACAACAGTATAAGTTCACCGTTGGCATATAAAACTTTCTATGTCAGAAAAGGAACAACAACTGTAACAGTAGGAACGGGAACAACAACAGCAAACTATAGCCCTGTTTATATCGCAAGTTCAACGGATGCTAATTTATACAGCTATTATACCTGTATAATTGATAAAACAGAATTAAATACAGGAGGAAAAATAGAATCACTGGCATTCAACAAAGCTGATTTGCAGGGCTATTCATTAAGTAATGCCAGTTTAAGAATATATGTAAAAGGTGCAGGCGCTATTACTATTGCACCAACTAACTATGCTGAATATATAACAGCCTTAAACGGAGCTACAAAAGTATATGAAAATTTTGCACAAAATCTGAATACAGCAGCCGGCTGGCAGACATTTTTGTGCAATGCCGGCAGTTATAATATAACAGGAGCAGAAAATATAATGGTATTTGTTGAGTGGTATCGTCCCGGTAATGCTACTGCTGCTGTTCCTTTTTATTATACTACAGTTGCAGGAAAAGCCAGTATTTTATATGGTAGTGGAGCTATACCAACAACAGCTAATACAAGTGGTTACAGAGCAAATATTAAAATTAATTTTCAGACCAGCAATGCTGCAATTGATGCATCGTTATTTAATTTTGCTTCCCCGGCATCACCAATGGCTGCCAATCAAATAGTACCTGTTAGCGTAAGAATAAAGAATTTAGGGTCAACTGCACTAACACAGCTTAAAGTTCACTGGTTGGTTGACGGACAATATCAGGGTTGGGTTCCTTATACCCCAACTGTTGCATTACAACAGGATTTTGTTGGTTCAGCTGTAAGTTTAGGCAATGTAAATTTATCTGTCGGACCTCATAAATTAAGAGCATGGACAGAATTGCCCAATGGAGTTGCAGATATGGTTCCGGCAAATGATACCATGACCTTAAGTGTATTTGCCTGTGCTAATATGAGTGGTACATTTACTGTAGGAACTACAGCATCTGATTTTCCGACTTTAACAGATGTATATACAGCATTAAACAATTGCGGTGTCAGTGGTCCTGTTGATTTTAAACTGGCAAGTGGAACCTATAATCAGCAATTGGTAATACCTCTTTTCAATAATGTATCTGCCGCAAATACCATAACATTTGAATCCGCTTCAGGAAATCCAAATGATGTGATTTTCCAGTATAGTGCTTCCGGTGCCACAGATAATTATGTATTGCGATTTGATGGGGCACAATATATTAAAGTTAAAAATATAACATTTAATGCCACAGGCATATCCAATGGCAGAGTTGCAGAATATTTAAATACTGCACAATACTGTACGATTGAAGGCTGTATTTTGAATATGCCTCAAACAACATCTGCAAATTATGCTGGAGTTTACAGTAGCAGTTCAACTTTTGAACATCACAATACCATTAAAAACAATGTTATTAATGGTGGTTATTATGGAATTTATTTTAATTCATCTTCAAGTTTGAAAGAAGTAGGTAATGTATTTGAAGGGAATATTATAAAAGATTTTTATTATTATGGTTTAAATCTAACTTATCAGGATAGTATATCTGTCAATAAGAATATTATTACAAATTCATCTTCAGCTTCAAATGCTTATGGCTTTTTTGTTACTTATTCCGATAATGCTACTATTTTGAAAAACAAAGTTCATCTTAATGCTTCTTCTACTAATTATTGTCTGTATCTTGCTTATAGTAACCAAAATGCTGGAAATAGCCTGGTTGCCAATAACTGGTTTAGTCAGTCTATTGGAAATAGTACAACTTATGGTATCAATAACCTTAGTTCAAAGAATGTAAATTATTATTATAATTCTGTTAATGTAACAGCTGGAACATTAACCAGTTATGCATTTTATTCATCTAGCGCAACTGGTATTAAGCTTAAAAATAATAGTATAGTAAATAAAGTTGGATATGCTTTTTATATATCTACTAATACTCAGGTAGATTCAAGTAATTACAATAATTTATATTCATCAGGAGCTAATTTTGCATTTTGGGGAACAGCATGTCCTAACATAACGGCATTACAGTCTGCCAGTGGAAAAGATCAGAATTCCATGAATATTGATCCGCTATATACAAGTTTCAATAATTTACATATAAATAATTATTCACTTGTTACAATGGGTTCTTCTGTTCCTAATATAACTGATGATATTGATGGAGAATCACGTTCAAATACACCAACGATTGGATCAGATGAAATTGTTATTCCTTCAGTTGATGCTGGTTTATTTAGAATAAATAATCCGTCAGCTTCAATATTAACATTAAATCAAAGTATAAAAGTAAGTCTTAAACATATCGGTGCTGCAACATTAACTTCAACTACTATCAAATGGTCTGTTAATGGAGTTATGCAGACTCCTTATGCATGGACTGGTAATTTGGCACAATTTGCCGTAGATTCAGTGGTTATAGGTAATTATACATTCAGCTATGGAGCATCTACATTAAAAGTATGGACTGAAATGCCCAATAACATTCAGGATGTATTCCATCAGAATGATACTATTTCATTAATACTTTACGCATGTAGCGGACCCTTAAGTGGTAACTATACCATAGGTGGAAGTGGAGCAAATTTTCCTACTATTAATTCTGCACTTTTTGCCCTGAAAAACTGTGGAATTAATGCACCGACAACATTTAATATAAATCCGGGGACTTATGCTGAACAAATAATCTTCTCTCAAATTTCTGGTGCATCAGCCAGCAATACATTGACATTTAAAGCTGCTAACAACGACAGTAGCAATGTAATAATTGATGCCGGTAATAATACAGCAGGCAATTTTGCTGTTAAATTTGATGCTTCTTCTTACTATGTCCTAAACAAATTAACTGTTCAAAATACTATTCTGGCAGGAAGAGCAATAGAATTAATCAATGCAGCTAATAATATAACGATTTCTAATTGTGTTGTCAAATCAAATCAAAATACGACCATTGCCTCGGCTGCTCCAATTTATTCATATAATACCAAAGAAGATTATATTACAATTTCAAACAATTTAATTCTTGGAGGATATAATGGAATTTATATGTATGGTGTAAGTTCAACAAATAAGGAATTAGGTAATATTATACAAAATAATATTGTTAAAGATTTCAACTACTATGGTATTTATACTTATGCTCAGGATGGTATTAAAATTATTGGGAATATTGTTCAGAACCATCCAATATCAAGCACCGTTTATGCATTGTATGCCGGTTTAAGCGACAATGGACAATACCTGAAAAATGATTTCAGGATAAATGCAACTTCTACCTCTTATATTATGTATTTCACTAATGTCAATAGTTCAGCCGGCAGCAGTCTTGTGGCAAACAACTTTATCAGTCAGTTTGATGGACTTGGATCAGTATATGGAATATATCAAAGCACCTCAAACAATATAAATTATTATTATAACAGTATAAATATCACAAAAGGAAACTTAAGCTCTAATGCATGCTATTTATCAGGTGGTAGCGGCAATAATATTGTTAATAACAATATCAGCAACACAGGTGGAGGCTATGCACTCTATGTTTCTTCAGGAAGTTCTGTAACAGCATGTGATTATAATAATATTTATACAAATGTAACCTATTATTCTTACTGGGGAAGTGCATGTACCAATTTAGCTGCATTAAAATCAAGCAGTGGTAAAAATGCAAATTCAATCGCAATAGATCCAACTTATAACAATATTACTGATTTACATACTGAAAATGTAGGATTATGGGCCAAAGGAATATCAACAACTGTATCTGATGATATTGACGGACAAACAAGAGCGACCTTACCCTGTATCGGAGCAGATGAATTTATTGCATATCCTAATGATGTTAAAGTAAAAGCCTTATATACTTTTGGGAAACTTCCTGTTTTAACAGGCTCACCACATAATGTAAAGGCCATAGTTAAGAATATAGGTACAAATAATTTAACCAATTTAAATCTGACATTAAATATTACTGGTGCCAATACATTTACCAATGTGAAAACACTTGCCGGTTTATTATCAGGTGCAGAAGATACCATTACATTTGATAATTATACTCCAACAGTTTTAGGACTTAATAATGTAAAAGTTAGCTTCCCTTTTGATGATAATAATACTAACAATGAACTTAATTACTATCAGAATACAACAGATAGTATTTATGCTTATGCTGATACGTCTGCTGCAATTACAAGTGTTGGATTTAATAGCACTTCAGGATTATTGTTGGCTAAATATTTTATCAATTCTTCAAGGTTAATTCCATCAATTACTGCTTTTATAACAAATAACAATACTGTAGGACAAACTTTATATGCTGTTCTGTTAGATGCAAATGCAAATATTCTGGATACATCTTATCATAAAATTATTACATCAAATGATGTAAATTCGTGGGTTACATTTACTATGGTTAATAAAGGGAATACCCTGATAGCTAACAATTATGCATATCTGGGGATAGCACAAACTGTTGGTGTAACCGGATATAATCCACTGGGCAGCCAGAAAGAAGTTCCGGCTAGAAGAGGTGCATACTATACTGCTTCATTAACAGCTACTCCTTTAACTGAGACTACTCAGAACGGAAGGTTTATGATACAGGCTAATTTAGTTGTACCGGTTATGAATGAAGCCTCAATTTCGGAAATTATTACTCCAATTAGTGGCTGTGGTTTAAGTAATGAAACTGTTAAAATAAAAATTCAGAATGGAGGGTTGGCGCCAATATACGGAGGTCAGAATGTACTGATGGCTCATTATGGTATCAGAATTAATGGAAGTATTGTTAATGTTGTTAACCAGCAGTTTACTGATACTATTCTACCTACTCAGTCTAAAATATTTTCTTTTGCAACTCCCAAAAACATGGCTGTTACCTTGGCCGATTCAAATTTCAGCTTGGTTTGCTGGATTGATTTACTAAATGACCCTTACCACAGCAATGATACCTTAACTAAAGTAATAAAATCAAAATATGTGCCTAATGCACCGGTTGTAAATACTCCTGTTACGATAAGTTATGGAAATAATATTGCTTTAACAGCAAATTCTCAGGATACCGTTAAATGGTATGCTAATCTGAATGATACATTACCAATACATCAGGGCACAACATTTATAACGCCACAATTATTTACCAATACTACTTACTATGTTAAGGCAACGACTCAAACAGGTAGTAATAACAATTTAGCACTGTCTGCTGTTGCTACTCATAATGGAGGAGGATTAACTACAAATGGGTATGGTCCTGAATTATATAATGATGGTATTATTCCTCCTTATGGATCCGGTGGTGGTGGAACATGGGGCTGGACATACAGTGCCGGCTGGATTCAGTTTACATGGCCGTCTGCCAAAAACTTCAGCAAGGTTATCTTTTATAAAGATAACAGACCAATGTCGACATGTACATTTCAATACTGGGATGGAAGTGTCTGGGTTGATTTTTATAGCTATAATAGTACTGCAATAGTTGATAGTGTTGCGTTTCCTGTAAAAACATCAACTAAATTACGTTTTTATAATTTGTATTCTGATCAAGGCAATCCAAATTTCGACGAAATTCAGGTATATGAAGGTATTAATCAAGGTTGTATAAGTTCACCGGTTTCAGTTTTAGTTAATGTTCTGAATGGAGTGGATGCAACAGTTAAAAAAATCTTAACACCTTCATCTGCATGTGCATTGGTAAATCAAAATCTTAGTATCAGAATAAAAAATCTGGGAAATTTACCAATTATCAGTTCAGCAAACTCACTTACAGCTTATTATGGTGTAAAAATAAATAATAATATCATTAATGTAGTTAGTCAGCAAGTTCCAAACACTTTAAATACAGGTGATTCTATAGATTTTACTTTTACTACACCCATAACTTTACCTGCAAATACTGCAGATTCAAATTATACACTGATAGCCTGGACCGCTGTAAATAATGATATAAACATAAATAACGATACATTGACCAAATTGGTTATTTCGAGATTTACTCCAATTGCCCCAATTACTAACTCTGTTTCTGTTTCTTTTGGAAATACAGCTTCATTAACCGCAACATCTACCAGTCCTGTTGAATGGTATAAAACTTTAGCCAGCGATTCTGTTATATATAAAGGTACAAACTATACAACACCTGTATTATATGCTAATGATACTTTTTATGTAGCTGCCATTACTGATATGCAAGCTACTAATTTAGTTGGAACAGGGAACGTTGTTAATACTTCATCAACTTATCCTACACCTTACGGACAATTTTATAATGGTTCAAAAGAACAATATTTGATAAAAGCTTCAGAGCTGACTGCTTTAGGTTTTATAGCAGGGAATATAACTTCACTGGGATTTGATGTTGTCGTACCTGCAGGGGCTCCTTTAACAAATTATACCATTAAAATAGGCCATACCAATCAAACAGCATTATCAACATGGGTAAGCGGATTAACCCAGGTTTATTCTAATGTAACTGATACAAATAAAGTTGGCTGGAATATGTATAACTTCAGCACACCCTTTGTATGGAATGGTATTGATAATATTGTAGTTGAAAATTGTTTCGATAATTATCCTAGTGGTTATACTACTAACGGTATTGTTAACCAGACTGCTACACCTTTTGTATCTACCCTTGATTTTCATTCTAACGCCGGTAACATATGCGCAACAACAAATTCTATATCTTTTAGCCAAAGACCGAATATGAAAATAACGGGAAATTCACATGGTTGCAGTAGTCCGAAAATTCCTGTTAATGTAGTTGTTGGAAATATTCCTGCTTTGGATATTGCAATATCAGGGATAATACCAACTCCGGGGAATATTATTACCGGAACTCCAATAGCAGTAAAAGCAAAACTTTATAATTATGGTTCAACAACTGTAACTTCAGCAAACATAAAATGGTCAGTAAACGGAGTTCTACAGGGAAGTATTCCCTGGACAGGTATTTTAACTACTGCGCAAAATACCCTTATTAATTTGGGTAATTATACATTTGCAAGTGGTCCAAATGTAATAAAAGTATGGTCATCGGCACCTAATTCACTTACTGATCTTTATCCTGCAAATGATACAGCCATCAGCAATGTACTTGGTTGTATGGGAGGAAACTTCACTATCGGTACAGGCGGAACATTCCCAAACTTTGCTGCAGCAATCAATACACTTAATGCTGTGGGCGTTTGCGGTAATACTATTTTTGATGTTTTACCCGGTACATATAATGAAGCAATAACAATTAATCAGATTTCAGGTGTTGGACCAAATGCCACCATAACTTTCAGATCACAAAACGGCAATAATACCTCGGTAATTTTAACAAATAGCATTAATACAACTACATTAATATTAAATGCATGCAGTTATATCCATTTCGAGAAAATTACAATTAGTGCTACTGCTAATTCAACAACAGCTGTTCAGGTATCAGGTGGTTCTTCTTATAATGTTTTCGATGGCAATATAATGTATTCACCAAATAATACAACAGCTACAACCAGTGTAATCGTTAGTATAACAACAGGACAGGATAATTACAATAAGTTCCTTAATAATACGATCTCAGGAGGTTATTATAGCGTATATTGGAGTGGTGCTTCTACTATGAAAAAAAATGGTAATATATTCAGTAATAATACAATCAAAGATTTTTCTTTTTATGGTTTGTACATAAATTATAATGATAGTATTACTGTTACGAAAAATACAATTACAAATTCTATTGCTTCATCAACAGCTTATGGTATTTATGCTAACAATGTAGATAGATCAGTTTTTACTAAAAATAAAATAAACCTAACAGCAAGTGGAAGTTCATATTGTATGTATTTCTATTTCTGTAATAGCAATGCATCAGGCAGAAGTTTGGTTGCCAGTAACTTTATAACACAATCTTCAGGAACAACTGTTTATGGTATTGATAACATCGGATCAAACAATATGAATTATTATTATAATTCAATAAATATAAGCGGTGCTACATCTGCCAATTATGCATTTTATTTAGGAAGTGGAACAGCTTGTAATGTTGTAAACAATATATTCAGCAATACTATAGGTGGTTATGCTTATTATGTTTCTTCACCTTCTGGTATTTTAAATACAGATTACAATGATTTTTATTCAACAGGAAGTAATTTAGCATATTGGGGAAATGCACAAATTAATTTAACCAGCTTACAAAATACCAGTGGAAAAGATCAGCATTCTTTGTCTGTTTATCCTAATTTTAATTCTGCTACAGATTTACATCTGATGAATTTTGACCTAAATGGCAAAGCAACACCGGTAGATACTACGATTGATGATATTGACGGTACTGCCAGAAATCTGACAATTCCTGATATCGGAGCCGATGAATTTAATTTACCTCTTAATGATGCCGGTATTACAGTTATTACCCAACCTGTTAATCCTGCAGTATTGGGACCTCAAAATGTAAAAGCCATTATCAGAAATTTTGGTTCTGCTAATTTAACTTCAGCTAATATTCAGTGGAGTATTAATGGTATATTAAAAACTCCATTAGCATGGACAGGTAATTTGGTAACAGGTGACACTACTACAATAAATTTAGGGAGTTATAATTTCCCTGTGGGTTATAGCGCAATTAAAGTATGGACAAATCTGCCAAATGCAGCTATAGATGGATATGCAGCCAACGATACTTCAAAACTTGATATAACGGTTTGTACTGGACCTTTAACAGGAACTTATACTATCGGTGGATCAACAGCCAATTTCCCAACAATTAATGCTGCAATACAGTCTTTATATTATTGTGGTATTTCCGGGCCTGTAACATTTAATATCAATCCGGGTAGTTACTACGAACAGTTAACTATTCCTTCAGTATCCGGAGCATCAGCAACTAATATGATTACTTTCAAATCGTTGAACAATGATAGTTCCAGTGTTAATATTTTATATGCTCCTGCATTAAATTCTTATAATTATGTTGTTAAATTGGATGGGGCTAAATATATTAAATTCAAGTACTTAACCATAACAAATATTTCACAGATTGCTTTAGGAAGAGTAATAGAACTTGCAAATACGGCAAACTTTAATGAAATTTCTAATTGTAAAATTCAGACTGCAATTTCAATTTCTTCTAATACTGCTGGTATTTACTCTAACAATACGCCTGATGATCATAATATTATTACCAATAACCTGATTATAGGAGGTTACTATGGAATTTCGTTCAGTGGTATCAGTTCAACTTCAAAAGAAGTTGGCAATACAATTACAAACAATATTATTAAAGAATTTTATTACACAGGATTGTCATTATATTATCAGGATAGTTTGAAGGTTTTTGGAAATATCTTATTGAATGAAGCATCTTCTTCAAATTGTTATGGAATTTATTCTTATTACAATGATAATGTTAATATCCAGAAAAATAAAGTGATGTTAACCAATTCAGGTACAACGTATTCTTTATATTTATATTATAACAATTATGGCAGTGGCAACGGATTGGTTGCGAATAATTGTATAAGTCAGTCTGTTGGAATTGCTAATGTTTATGGTTTTTATAATTATTATTCCAGTAATATTAAATATTTCTATAATTCTGTTAATATAACTGCTGGTAATACGACCAGTTATGGTATGTATTTTAATGGTATGGGAGGGAATATACTCAAAAACAACTCTATTGTTAATTCAGGTGGTGGTTTTGCAATATATGCAAATACAGCTGGATTAATCAGCTCTAGTAATTACAATAATCTATTTGCAACAGGTGCTACGTTAGGATATTGGGGTGCTAATACAGCCAATTTTGCTGCTTGGAAAACTGCCAGCGGACAGGACGCAAACTCTGTTTCAGCTGATCCTTTTTATATTGGAGTTAATGATTTGCATGTTTACACTCCTGCTCTTAATAATTTAGGTACGCCACTTTCAGATGTATCTGATGATATGGACGGACAAACCAGAAATATAACTACTCCTGATATAGGTGCAGATGAATTTACACCTTTACAAAAAGATTTAGCTGTTATCTCAATCTTTGAACCTGCAATAACTTATTCACAAGCAGGAAGTAATATTAATATCAAGCTTAAAATTAAAAATTTCGGAACAGATAGTATTGGCAATTTCCAGGTAGTTTTTAAAGCCGGAAATGCTGCTCCGGTAAGTCAGTTATATTCAGGATTTTTATTATCAAATAAATCTGATTCCGTCGTATTTACAACACCTTTAACTATAACTGCAGGACCCATATTGATAAGCGCATACACAGTTTTAAGTACAGACGGCAATCATTTAAATGATACTGTTAAAATGAATTATTTTGGTGTACCGGTTAAAACAGTTCCTTATACTGAAAACTTTGACGGTACTGCCGAAGATTGGTTCCAAACAGGAGGTACAATGCAATGGCAAAAGGGGATACCATCATCTACAGTAATCGCAGGCGCTCATAGTGCTCCAAATGCATGGAAAACAGTTTTGAATGGTAATTACGTTAATAATAGCGCAGATTATCTATATTCACCTATATTCGATAATTCAATATATAAAGCTGATTCCTTAAAATTCTGGTTCCGGATAGATGCAGAAACTAATGTTGATGGAGGTAGAATTGAATACAAAAATATGACAGGTGGCTGGGATGTTCTAGGAACGTTGGCATCTACGGATACAAATTCTGTTAATTGGTATAATTCAACTTCTTTGCTAATGTGGACAGGAAACGGTCAGGTTTGGCAGCAAGCTAAATATAAAATTTCTAAATTGACTGCTTTGCCAAATATTTTGCAATTCCGTTTTGTATTTACTTCTAATTTGACTAACAATAATTACAATGGCTGGGCAATTGATGATTTTGAACTTAGTTTGTTGCCAATTTCCTCAGATGCAGGTGTTATTAATATAATCAATCCTGTTGCTTCATTTTTAGGAGATACTGTTTATCCAAAAGTAACAGTTAAGAATATGGGCAGCAGTCCTATTAATTCAATTCCGGTTAAATATTCTTTAAACGGACTATTGGTAGCTTCTGAAACATTTAATACAACCTTAGCTCCGGGAGCAAGTGCCGATTATACATTTAATCAATACTTTAAAGTTTTAACACAGCCAACTTATACCATTAAGGCATATACTTCACTTAGCGGGGATTATTTTAACAATGCTGATACTACTACCAGAATTATCAATGTATCACCAGCCTTAAAAGATGTGGGTATTTTAAGTATTATTTCACCGGTTGATACGCTTGCATCTGGTAGTGTGGTAACAGTAAGTGTAAAAATTAAAAACTTTGGAACACAGCCACTGACTTCAATCCCGGTTACTTATCAAAGATCATCCCTAACTCCGGTTACTGAAACATGGACAGGGCCGGCACTGAATTTTGGAGATTCAGTAACATATTCATTTACTCAAACATTAACAGTGCCGATTGGAACTACATTCCCATTCAGTGCTTATACAGAATTACCTTCAGATGCCTATCCTAATAATAATAAAATTACCAAACAAATTACAATTAGCAGTACATTACCGGGAAATGCGGGTAATATTTCTTCAACAGCTGCTTATGGCGGTGATACGATATGTTTTCCGACTTCAGGCGCTATTCCTGTTACTAATATTTATACAGTTCCAACTATTGGAAATGTAACAAAATACGTATGGAAATATACAGGGTCCAATGTCAGTTTCAGTCCCAATGACACTACTTCAACAAATTCTGTATCAATCACATTTAACACCAACGCAACAAGTGGTAATTTAACAGTTTATGGTTATAATACTAATGCAAACGGAGTTACGTCTCCTGCTTTTGCAATAACTGTGATTCAGAATTGTACCCTGGGTATTGATGATGAATCCATGGATAATTTCTGGTTAAGTCAGAATATGCCTAATCCGACTAATGGGAACTCAATTATTGAATATAATCTGCCCGTACAAGGTGATGTTAGTTTTGAAATTGTGAATATGCTTGGTCAAAGAGTTTATCAATTTCATAAAATTATTGAATCAGGAAAACACAGTATAAGTTTGAATGCTATAGACATGCAGCAAGGTATTTATTATTACTCAATAACATATAAAGGCAAACGATTAACTAAAAAAATGATTATAAACAAATAGTGACGTAAGGCAGCCTTTTTCGGCAGCCTTATGTTCTGGCATAGAATTAATTCGGCTTAAATAAACAGAATATAATTACTATTTTTGTGTATGAAATAGTAATTAATGAATCAAATTTATGAAATCATCTGAAATCGGTATTTTTAGCAATAAACATAAGTTCAGATATCTGTTAATGATATTCGTTTTATTTATTTATTTTGGTTTGAATGCCCAAACTGAAATTGAAAAATTTAAACAATCACTACCAGTTTCTACGAAAGCTTTACAAACAGAGCTGACTTTTAAAATAGCAGATTATTATCTGAAAGGAAACAATCTTGATTCCACTATAAAATATGCCAATTTTGGATTAACACTTATTAGCAATAGTGATAAAAGCAATCAATACAAATTTTATCATTTATTAAGTGATGCTTATGAAATTCAGGTAAATCCTCAGAAAGTAATTTATTTTCTTAATCTGATGATAAAAATAGCTGAAGATAAAAAAGATAAAAAAAGTTTATCTGATTTATACCTTAGAATCGGGATGAAATATGGCAGAACATATTTATATGATAAAGCTTTATATTGTTTTCATAATTCATCTGAATTATACAAACAATTAAATGACAGTTCTGGACTCTCAAATGCCTACTGGAATCTGGGATATCTATATTATACTATTAATGATCATAAAATAGCAATAGAAAATTTTCAAAAAAGTTTAGATATTTCTTTAAAAATAAAAGACAGAAAACGCACAGCTTATGCACTTAGAGGATTTGGGAATGTTTATGCTTTAGCTTTACATAATGATAATGAAGCATTAAAATACCAGTTTAAAGCTTTAAAACTATTTGAAGAAATTAATGAACTGAAAGGATTTATCAATACATTATCAGATATAGCAGATTCATACAGAAGACTTAAGCAATATAAAAATGCAATTGTCTATTATCAAAAAGCTATCAAAGCCAATGCCAACAATAAAGATTTAAGAGTTACCGCTTTTCTTTTTCACAGAATTGGTAAGGCCTATCTAGATATGAATGATTATCAAAACGCCTTTGTTAATCTCAAACATTCTGAGGAAATTGCAAATAATATCGGAGATATCGGATTATGTCGTGAAAATTACAATCAGCTTTCGGAATGGTATGCAAAGAATAAGGATTTTAGTAATGCATACGAATATCACAAACGCTATACTATTGCTAACGATAGTTTTAATATTATTCAAAATAATGAAAAGTTAAATCAATTAAAGCTTAAATATGAAAATGAAGGATTCGAAAATGAGAACCAAATACTTAAACAAAAAGCTGTTATACAGCAATTAGCGTTGGAAAAGCAAACCTATTTACGAAACACTTTTATTGGTGTTTCTGTTTTAATTACTCTTTTAGTATTAATTGTATTTTATAGATTTATATTAAAGAAAAAAGCAAATAAAGTATTGTTTGAAAAAAGTCAACAAATCAGTATTCAGAAAAATAAATTAGAAGAGCTATATAACACTAAGAATAAACTTTTTGCAATTATTACGCATGATCTTAAGAATCCTTTTGGTTCATTGGTTTCATTGTCGAGTTTTTTAGAAAGTAATTACTCCAAACTTGAAGAAAATCATAAATATAAAGGTTTGGTATCATTGAAAAGATCTATAGATGAAATATATCATCTGCTTATTAACCTTACAGATTGGCTAAATTCAAAAGAAAATAAAATAAAATTAAACAAAACCTTTTTCGACTTAAATTCAACCATAGATTCTGTGTTAAAATTATACAGAACAACAGCAGAAGAAAAATCAATTGATCTACAAATGCAGTTAAAACCTGATATTCTGGCTTATGGTGATGAAAGAATGATAAAAACTATTTTACGCAATCTTATCGATAATGCCACAAAATTCACAGCTGCAAATGGTAAAATTGAAGTTAAAGTTGAAGAAGATGAAAACAGAATAATTGTATCAGTTTCAGATACTGGTGTCGGGATTAGTGAAGTTAATAAAAATAAAATATTTAATCTGGAAACAGATTTCAACACATTGGGGGGCTTGGGGCTTATTTTATCTAAAGAATTCATTGAAATGAACAATGGTGAAATATGGTTTGAAAGTGAAGCCGGTAAAGGAAGTACATTCTATTTTACAATAACAAAAGGAGTTTTTTATGAATAAGATTAAAATAGTTTTGGTTGACGATCATAATATTGTCAGAAATGGTTTAAAAATTCTATTAATGTATTTGCCCGATATTGAAGTTGTTGGAGAAGCAAATAACGATACCGAACTATTTCAATTGTTGGAGAATATCAAACCGGATATACTTTTAATGGACATAACCTTACCTGAAATGTCAGGAATATCCATAACAAGAAAAATCACCCATGATTATCCGGAAATTAAAGTAATTATGCTTACGGCTAATATTAATAATGAAACAGTTTACGAAGCCATGAAAGCAGGAGCATTGGGTTATCTGCCCAAAGACATACTGCAGGAAGAGCTGGTTATTGCAATAAAGACGGTATATGAAGGCAATGAATACATTGCTAAATCAATTATAAATTCAGTAATGAAAACTTATATGGTAAGAACAATGTTAGGTAAGACCGAAAAATTAAAAAACGGTCAGGTACTTACCAATCGCGAAATCCAGATAATTAAGCTCTTAGCCGAAGGATTTCGATATAAGGATATAGCTGATCAGTTAAATATATCCATTAGAACTGTTGAATCCCACAAAAACAATATACTCGAAAAGCTTGAGCTTAAATCCATTGTTGACCTGGTTAGATATGCCATAAAAAACAAAATAACAAGCATTTAATTATCAGAAAACAAAAAACAGTGAACAGTAAATTGCTAACTCATATCTATCCGTGTTTTCACTTACTAAAATCTGTATTTTCACTATTCCCCTTTTTTTCTTTATAGTCCTACATTTGTAGCGAATAAATAAATTGATTTAAGTAATACAAAAATTGATTTGAGAACAATATCTTATGCATTGGATTCTTTAATGAATTCAATGCATTTAGTTATTGTAGTTTTAATTTAAATAATAACTAGGTTAATATAATATTATTTAAAAAATGACATTCTGCTTGCTTTAATAAATTGATTGCAAAATGCAGAATAATGGAATTAAAAACATTAAAACAAATTTTTAATTTATTAATAAACACTTAATTTTAACATGAGAAAATTAATCCTTTTTTTGATTGCAGTGTGCTTCTCAGTTTATCTGCCAGCACAATCATTTGTTGCTTTTCACGAAAATTTTGAATTACCTTCGTCAGGCGACAGTGTTGCAAGTACTACAAATCCTGCCGGTGGAAACCAGTGGGCCATTACTACAAATTTATCAAATTCAGGTCTTAGGGCTGATTCTGTCAAGGTTCAAACAGGTACATTAGTCTATCTTACTACCAATTCATTCAGTACTGCAGGATACTCCAAAGCTTATTTATACTTTGCCCAGATTTGTAAAGTGTATAATACAGATGGTGGTTATGTGGAAGTTTCAACAGATAATGGTTTAACATGGACAACGTTATCGCAGAATGAATATCGCAGTAACGGAAATTTAATAAATTCAAAATTTTCAGAAAGTTCTTATCCCGACTGGTTACCCGGTGATACTGCCACTAAACCTACCAGTTTATGGTGGAAAAATGAAATATTCGACATTTCAAATTTAGCTGCCAATAAAGCCAATGTTATCATCAGGTTTACACTTTTTGGTAGTGGAAACCCATTAGGTAACGGAAGATATGGATGGTTAATGGATGATATTAAAGTTATGACAGCCAATAATGAATTAATACCGCCAAAACTTAGCTTCGTTAATCCTATTTTAAAGGATACAGTTTATTTTACCGGACCCTTTACCATTAAAGCCTATATTAAGGATTCTTCTGCTATTTCTTTAGCCAATATTGTTTATAATGTAAATGGAGGTTCAGATTTAATTATACCAATGACCAATATCAGCGATAGTACTTACTCAGCTGATATCCCTTCATACGCCTATAACAATTCTATTAATTATAAAATCGTTGCTGCTGATATTTATGGTAATACTTCAATAATACCTAGCTCTGGAAATCAGACCTTTAAAATTCTTAAGGGAAATGCTACTATTCAGGTAGGGAATACAACCACAGCCAACTATAATAGTCCGGTTTATATACCGAGTTCTTCTACAACTTATTTATACAGTTATAATGTTTCCATTTATAACAAAAATGAGATTATGTCAGGAGGGGTAATACAGTCGATTGCCTACAATAAATCTGATGCAGGTGGATACAATTTAAATAATGCCAGTATGCGGATTTATTTAAAAGGTATTTCCACAACAACAACGCCTTCAACTTATGCAGATTATGTAACTGCTAAAACCGGTGCTGTAAAAGTGTATGAAAATACAATGCAGAACTTAAATACCGCTTCAGGATGGCAGACCTTTGTTTGCAATACAGGTAATTATTTTACCTATACCGGTGCTGATAATTTAATGGTATTTGTTGAGTTTTTCCATCCCGGAAATGCAACTAATGCTGTTAATTTTTATTATACAACTTCCGGTACTTCCAATACATTTTATGGTGCAGCTTCAATACCTTCTTCTTCTATTACTACCGGTCAGCGTGCCAATATGAAGATTAATTTTCTTTCTAGCACTCAGACATATGATGCCACTGCATTGAGTTTTCCAACCTTGATGCCAACGGTTACTGCCAATACAGCGATTCCTGTAACCGTTACAATAAAAAATCTTGGAACTGCAACAATGACAAAAGCTAAGGTAAATTGGTCTGTTGATGGTGCAACTCAAACCCCTTATAACTGGACCGGAAGTTTACCTCAGGATTTTACTTCAACTTCCATTTCATTAGGTAATATCAATTTACCATTTGGTCCTCATATAATTAAAGCATGGACTTCTTTACCCAATGATAGTATTGACCAGACCCCGGCTAATGATACGTTAACCTATAATATTTTCGGTTGTTCAGTTTTAAACGGTATTTATACGGTTGGAACACCAACATCTAACTTCCCAACATTTAATGATGTGTTTAATGCTATTAATAATTGTGGTATTTCAGGCCCTGTTGATTTTAAAATTGCTTCAGGAACTTATACTACTCAATTAACGATTCCATTGGTAAACAACGTTACTGCATCAAATACACTTACCTTTGAATCGGCAACAGGAAATAAAAGTGATGTAATTATAAAATATAGTTCAACCGGTCTTGGTGATAACTGGGTAGTTCGCTTTGATGGATCAAAATATATTATAATTAAGAATATTACATTTAAAGCCTTAGGAGATACTTATGGAAATGTAGCTCAATATGCCAACGGAGCAAGTTATAATACACTGGAAGGATGTTCGCTTGAAATGCCGTCTACCACATCCTCCAACTATTATGGCGTAAGTAATCCCAGTTCAACTTTAGAGCAGTATAATATTACTAGAAATAATACCATTCTTAATGGATATTATGGGATTTATTTTTACGGATCCAGTTCTACTGCTCTCGAAAAAGGAAATGTTACTGAAGGTAATATAATTTCAGGTTATTATAGTTATGGGTTATATTCTTATTATCAGGATTCTGTGATTATAAGCGGTAATACTCTTGAAAATGGAATGAATTCTTTAACTTCGTATGCAATGATGCTTGGGTATAATAATAATCTGCAAAAGATTACAAAAAATAAAATTTATGTGCATACTTCAGGAACTAATGCAAATTATGGCTTATATTTATCAAGTTGTACTAATACAGCTGCCCAACCAGGAATAATTGCTAATAATTTTATTTCCCAGTCAGGTACTACCGGTACAGTTTATGGTATCTATTGTACCAGTAATAATTATCAGGGATTTTATCATAATTCAGTAAATGTAACATCAGGTTCTTTAACAACTGCTTATAGTTTATATGTTTCAAGTGGTACCAATCTTGATATATATAATAATATTTTCTCGAATACCGGAGGTGGTTATGCTTATTACATTGGCACTACTGCAGCTATTAATAATTCCGACTATAATGATTTATACACAACAGGAATTAATTTAGCATATTGGGGATCAGCAAAAGCAACATTGGGTGATTTACAAACAGCCAGCGGGAAAGATATTAATTCTAAAAATATGAATCCAATATTTGTTAGTGTGTCAAATTTACATGTAACCAATTTTGCATTGTATGGTACAGGTACTCCTCTTACTCAAGTAACTGATGATATTGATGGTCAGGCAAGACCTAATCCTCCATGTATTGGTGCTGATGAATTTATTATTCCTCAATATGATGCTGCAATTACGATGATTAAAAATCCTTTGTCATCTATTACTACATTAAACCAAAATATCAGGATAGTTCTGAAAAATTATGGAACTCAGAATTTAACATCAGATACTATAAAATGGTTGGTTAATGGAGTAATGCAACCTGCTTATGCATGGACAGGTAATCTGGCTACCAATGCAGTTGATACGGTTACCATTGGTAATTTTACTTTTAATTTAGGTTCAAATACCCTGAAAATATTCAGTACTAAACCCAATAATGCTACAGATATTTATAACTATAATGATTCCGTTTTCATGCAGGTATATGCCTGTACCGGTCCATTTAGCGGTACTTATACCATTGGTGGCAGCGGTGCAACATATCCTTCATTTTCTGAAGCTGTTAAAGCTTTAAAAAACTGTGGTGTCAGCGGACCCACAGTTTTTAATGTAAATGCCGGAACTTATAATGAACAATTTGTAGTTCCCTTTGTTTCAGGTGTTTCAGCAATTAATACCATTACTTTTAAAGCAGCAAATAATGATAGTTCAAGTGTTGTAATTGATGCATCTTCAAGCGGTAGTTTAGGGAATTTTGTTGCCCGTCTGGATAGTGCTCAATTCATCAGATTCGAAAAATTAACTTTCAAAAATATTATAACTACGGGTAGGGTAATTGAAATTTATAATGCAGCAAAAATCAATACGATAACTAATTGTGCATTATATTCAATGCCGGGAGCCCAAAGTTCCACTGCTGTGGTCTTTTATTCCTACAATTCTAAAAAAGATTATACTATCATCACCAATAATTACATCTCAGGTGGATATTATTCTGTTTATTTATATGGGGTATCCACTACAATTAAAGAAGTTGGTAATGTAATTCAAAATAATGTTATTAAAGATTTCTACTATTATGGAATTTATTCATATTATCAGGATAGTATCAGAATTATTGGCAACTACCTTCAGAATCATGCAACATCAACTTCAAATTATGGTGTATATGCAATTTATAATGATAATGGACAATTCCTGAAAAATAAAATAGTTTTCAATGGCACTTCCAGTGCATTTTGTATGTACTTCTCTTCTAATAATAGTGGTGCCGGCAATAGTCTGGTTGCCAATAATTTTATAAGTCAATCTGTTGGGAATAGTACGGTATATGGTTTGTACAGTTCAAGTTCAAATAATATGAACTTTTATAATAATAGTGTTAATATTACAGGTCAGGGTTCTTCAGGTTATGCATTTTATATATCAGCCGGAACAAATGTTAATATTGTAAATAATAATCTTAGCCATACCGGGGGTAGTGGATATGCTTACTATGCTTCATCTGTAACAGGGGTTGGTGTTTCAAACTATAATAACTTGTATTGTACAGGAACATTTTTTGCATACTGGACAACAGCCAAAGCTAATTTAGCTGCTTTACAGGCTGCAAGTGGCAAAGATTTAAATTCAATTTCCATCACCCCTATTTATAATAGTGTAACAGATTTACATACAGATAATATCAATTTATGGGCAAAAGGAACAGCTTTAACTCAGGTAACAGATGATATTGACGGCCAAATCAGAGCTGCTACACCTTGTATTGGTGCTGATGAGTTTGTTGTAATGCCGAATGATGCCAGAGTTAAAGCTATTTATACATTAGGTAAAATACCATTGATTGGTAGTTCACCTCATCAGGTAAAGGCTATTATTAAGAATATGGGTTCCAATAAGTTATACAGTTTACCTGTGACTTTGAATATAACAGGCAGTAATACTTATACAACTGTATTAACAAGAGACTCAATAGCTGTTGGTGCAGAAGATACTCTTACTTTTGCCGGATTTACACCTACAACTTTAGGTGTTAATAATGTAAAAGTGAGTGTTCCAAATGATGATGTAATAAGCAATAATCAACAAAATTATCGCCAGCTGGTTACAGATAGTGTGTTGGGCTTTCCTGATACTTCAGCAGTAAGCACTTCTGTCGGTTTTGCTGCAAATCAGGGCTTATTATTATCCAAACACCATATTTATGGTTCCAGAGTGGTAAAATCTGTACGTGCTTTTATTACCGGAGGCAATACTATCGGTCAATCCGTTTATGGTATTATTTTAAATGCTGCGGGTGCTGTTTTAGATACATCTGCATACAGGACAATTACAGCTGCTGATACCAATACATGGGTAATATTTAACTTCACAAATGCATCAGCAGGAACTATTTCCAATAATGATTTCTATTTAGGAATTGCGCAAAGAACAGGAACATCTGCTTATTATCCGTTAGGAGCTCAAACAGAAACCTATAACCGTGGAGCAACATTTTATTCATCGTCTTCACTTACAGGAGGTGCTTTAACAGAAGCCGGACAATTAGGCCGTTTTATGTTAGAAGCCAATTTAGGTTTTCCTGCAAATAAAGATGCAGGCGTAAGTCAGGTTATTAGTCCTTCTTCAGGCTGTGGTTTATCTAATGAAACAGTAAAAATAAGGATTCTTAATATTGGAACTGATACTATTTTTGGTGGACAAAACGTATTAACAGCGCATTATGCATTAAAAAACAATGGAGTATTGTATAATACAGTAAACCAAATGGTTATTGACACCATTTTGCCTTCTTTATACAAAGATATAAGTTTTGTAACTCCTGTAAATTTAGCGGTTTCAAATTCAGATTCCAATTTTAAAGTTGTTGCTTGGGTTGATTTGGTTAGTGACCCCTTTAAATCAAATGATACGCTTGTAAAAACAGTTGCTTCCAAATATGTTCCTGCCGTTCCTGCATTTACAAACCCATCTAACATAGCATTTGCTACATCAGCAATCCTAAATTTAACAACAAATGACTCAGTATATTGGTATGCAAATTTAACCGATACTGTATCTTTTACTCATGGTAAAACCTATACAACACCAGTATTATATGATACTACAACTTATTGGATTCAAGCTGTAAATCCTTCTACGATTTTAACTGGAGGAAGCGGTAATGTCGGTTTATTGGCAACTTCAGCTCATTCCTCTGGCGGAGTCACAGGGATTGGTCCGGAATTATATAATGACGGTATCATTCTTCCTTATAATACATCAGGAGGATGGGGATGGACAACACAAAATGGTTGGATAGAATATACCTGGACTGCAGCCCAAACAATTAATAAAGTTGTTTTCTATAAGGATAACAGACCAATGTCGACCTGCACTTTCCAGTATTGGAATGGTACAGCTTATGTTGATTTTTATTCTTATAATAATGCGGCAATTCAGGATAGTGTCATCTTTAATCCTGTTACTACTACTAAATTAAGATTTAATACCATATTTGCATCCGCTGGTAATCCAAACTTCAGAGAAATACAGGTGTTTGCTTTACCAGCCAGCAGTGTAAGCAATTGTGCAACAGCAAAAGTTGCTGTAAAAGTAAATGTAGCACCTGGTAAAGATGCAGGTTTAGCGCAGATTATAACACCTAATTCTGCCTGTGGTTTAATCAATCAGACAGTACAGGTAAAAATTAAAAACAAAGGAAATCAAGCTATTATTGGATCACAAAATCAACTTACTGCTTATTATGGCATTAAATATGCCGGCAACATTATCAATGTTGTTTCTCAAACAGTACCCAATAACATCGCAAAATCTGATTCCGTTAATTTTACTTTTAATACCTTAATTACTTTACCTGCACCTACTGCAGATTCAAATTATACTTTGGTTGCCTGGACTAATTTAATTAATGATGTTAATAACAGTAATGATACTACATTAAAATCGGTTATTTCAAAATATACGCCAACTTCTCCTTCGCCTATAAACATTACCGTTTCTTATGGTACTGCTGCTACTATTAACGTGATAACCAATGACACCGTACTTTGGTATTATAATGTAATGGATACTGTTTCTTTTGCCAGAGGCAAAATTTTAAATACACCCATTTTATTTGATACCATAACATATTATGCAAATACATCAACAAACCAGAGTTTCATTGCATTAATAGGAAATGGTACGGTTCAGAATTCTAATGCTGCTTATCCAAGTCCCTATGGTCAATACTATAATGGTTGTAAAGAACAGTATTTAATCACAAAAGCTGAATTAAACGCCCTGGGAATTCAGGGAGGACCTATCACATCATTAGGTTTTGACGTTGTTTCTTATGCAGGACCTGCCTTAACAAATTATACTATTAAAATCGGCCATACCAATCAAATGGCATTATCTTCATGGATGAGCGGATTAACTCAGGTATACTCAGCCGCTTCTTTAGCTCCACCTGTAGCAGGTTGGAATATTTATAGTTTTTCCACACCTTTTATTTGGAATGGTGTAGATAACATTGTAATTGAAAACTGTTTCGACAACTATCCAAATGGTTTTACATATAATGCCGTAGTTAATCAGACCACAACTTCTTTTGTTTCATGCCTTGATTCTCATTATGATGGCGGTGGTATATGTGCAAATCCTCCTACAACAACTTTATATTCTCAAAGACCTAATATGAAGTTATTATCCACTATTACAGGATGTACAAGCGCAAAAGTACCTATGACAGCCACTGTTTCCGGTGTACCAGCATTGGATATTGCCGTTGCTGCTATTACACAACCTATGGGTGCTGTAAACACCGGCACATCTTATCCTGTAAAAGCCAAAATTACAACTTGGGGTACTACTCCAATTACATCTGCTACAATTAACTGGTCAGTAAATGGTGTATTAAAAACACCTGTTACATATACCAGTCCTACTTTAACAAGTGGTCAAACTTCCGGTGAAATTTTACTAGGAAATACAACTTTTGTAAGTGCCTACAATACCATTAAAGTATGGACATCGAATCCAAATGGAGGAACAGATGGCTATCCACTGAATGATACAATAAAGAAAACTGTTCTTGGTTGTATGTCAGGTACATTTACCATTGGTGCAGGAAAAACCTTCCCAAGTTTCAATAGTGCTTTATCTGTTTTGGACAGTGCAGGTGTATGTGGAAATGTTGTATTTGTAGTAGATACAGGTACATATAACGAAAGATTATTTATCACACCTAAACAGGGAATGGGTCCTAATGCCACAGTAACCTTTACTTCATCTGTTGCTGACAGTAATAAAGTTGTGCTGAAATATAATACATCTCCTACAGCTGCATGGTTAATGAAATTCAGTAATGCAAGTTATTTCAAATTCAACAAAATGAAATTATCTGTAGCAGGAGGAAATACATGGGGAAGAATTATGGAATTAGCAGATAGTGCTAACCATATTGAAATATCAAACTGTATACTGGAAGGTCTATCTACAGGTGCATCAAGTACTAATTTTGATTTAATATATGCATCAGGTGCAAAAGTTAATTTTAATACATTTAAAAATAATCTGATGCTAAACGGTAGCCATGCCATTTATTTATATGGCTTAAGTACTGATATTCAAAATAATAATAAGATTATTGGAAATACAATAAAAAATACTGACTATATGGGTATGTATTTGTATTATCAGGATACCATTACTGTAACAGCTAATTCTATTGAAAATAGTACTGCTTCAAGTACATTTTATGGTATTTACTCCTATTATAGCAGCAATATTAATATCCAGAAAAATAAACTTAATTCTACTGCAGCTTATAATTATGGGTTTTATATAAATTATTCAAATTCTGCTGTTCAGGGGAGCGGAATTATTGCTAATAATTTTATAAGTCAATCAGTTGGAACATCAACATCTTATGGTATTTATAGTGGAACTAATAATAATTTATACATAGCAAATAATTCTGTGAATATCACAGGTGCCTATACTTCAAACTATGCATTCTATATCTCCTCCGGTGCAAATAATTATATTTTAAATAATATTTTTGTTAATACGGGTGGTGGTTATGCTTATTATAATTCATCAGGAGGTATTACCCAAAGTAATAATAACGATATTTATACAAATACTGCTAATTTCGGATATTGGGGAGGGGCATGTACTACTTTGGCTGCATTTAAAACTGCAAGTGGAAAAGACCAGAATTCAATTTCATTAATGCCAAACTTCAATTCACTCTCTGATTTACATGTTATGATGTTTGATTTAAATGGAGCAGGTATTCCTGTCGCTGGAGTGACCGATGATATTGACGGAGATATTAGAAATACTACAACTCCTGATATTGGTGCTGATGAATTTAATTTACCTCCAAATGATGCTGGAATTACAGCTGTTACTACTCCTGTTAATCCTACAACTGCCGGTTCACAGGCTGTTAAAGTTATCTTAAGGAATTTTGGAAATAACAATTTAACAACTGCAAGTATCCGTTGGTCAGTTGATGGAGTAATGCAAACCGCATATCCATGGACAGGTAACCTTGCAACAGGAGCTGTAGATACTGTAAATATTGGGTCTTATAATTTCCTAGCAGGACATAGTAATATGGTTAAAGTATGGCCAACATTACCTAATGGTGCAGTTGACGGATTGGCAACTAATGATACAACAATAAAAGTTATTATTGCTTGTTCAGGCGGATTAGCCGGTACTTATACTATAGGTGGCACTGGTGCAAACTTTATGACATTTAACTCAGCAGTTCAGGCATTAACCTATTGCGGTGTTAATGGAGCTGTTACATTTAATGTTAATCCTGGCGTTTATACCGAACAATTTGCTATCGGCGCAATTACCGGAGCATCTGCAGTGAACAGAATTACTTTCCAGTCTGCCAATGGTGATAGCACAAGTGTTAAACTTGGATTCGATTTTGCACTGACCGGAAATAATTATGTTGTTCAGTTAGCCGGAGCACAGTATATTACAATACGTAAAATTTCAGTTATACAGACTAATGTAAGCAACGGAAGAGTAATAACATTTACCGGAAGTCCGTCAAATATTATCATTGCAAATAACAGGATTGAAATGCCTGCAAATTCAGCTGGAACAACAGCAGGTATTGTTAGTTTAAGTTCTGATTTTGGTAATGATAATATGTTGCTTAATAACTATATATTAAGTGGATACAACGGAATTGTGGCAAATGGTGTCAGCGGAACCTCAAAACGAAACATAATTGAAGGAAATATTATTAATGGTTTCCATAATTATGGTATTCAGGCTGATTATCAGGATTCCTGTGTAATCAGAAAAAATGTGATAACTTGTAATAATGTTGCGTCAGGCAAGCGAGCAATAACCATAACTGCTGCTGCCAATAATTTGTTTATTGAGAAAAATAAAATTAATATGTCATTAACTGGAAGTGCTATGTATGGAATATATATATCAACTTCCACAGGTACTTTAGTTAAGCCACAGTTGATTGCCAATAACTTTATTACAATCAATGGTTCAACAGGTTATGGAGTATTTTTAAGTGCCGGAAATTATGTTACCATTGCCAATAACTCTCTGAATACTGATTTGGGTATTGCAGGAACAACTTCTGTTGCATTAAATCTGAATGGTGGAACTAATAATAGGCTGTATAACAATAATGTTGTTGTTCTTGACAGTGCTTATACCGTTTATGTCTCTTCTCCATCAGTTATAAGTAATAGTAATAATAATAACTTCTTTAAATCTTCTGCAAGTAATTTTGCATACTGGGGCTCAACTGTAACAAGTTTAACTGCACTTAAAGCATTGAGTAATCAGGATACAAATTCAGTATCATTAGACCCTGATTATATCAGTGCAACTGATTTGCATGTTTATACCATTGCCATGAACAATATAGGTAAACCAATACCTGAAGTTTCAGATGATATTGACGGTCAGTTAAGAAGTACAACAACACCTGACATTGGTGCTGATGAATTTGCACCATTACAATATGATATTGCACTTACAGCTATTCTGGCTCCTGTTACTTTATTTGATCAGGCAGGAGCAAGTATTCCTTTTAAAGTCAGAATTAAAAATTATGGAGCTGACAGTGTAAGCAATTTCAATGTGGTATGTAGATTTGGAAGCGGAACTCCGGTTAATTATTTGTATTCAGGTGTTTTGCATGCCAATTCGGCCGATGTTGTTACATTCCCTAACCAAACAGTTTTAAGTGGTCCATTTGAAATTAAAACCTATACTTCTCTTCCAAATGATCTTAATCATAATAATGATACAATTAAAAAGAATTATTATGGTGTTGCATTTAAATCTGTACCTTATACTGAAAATTTTGATAATGCAAATACAGATTGGTTCTCATTGGAAAGCAATACATTATGGCAAAAAGGAGCACCTGCTTCTTCTATGATCAATACAGCTCATACTGCTCCTAATGTTTGGAAAACCAATCTGACAGGTAACTATTTAAATAATATTTCAGATACTTTATATACACCTATTTTTGATAATTCAGTATTTAAAGCTGATACTATGAAATTCTGGCATTGGGTTAACGCTGAATTAAATAAAGATGGTGGATATATTGAATATACCAGTGACGGAACTGGATGGTCAAGATTAGGTCAGATTATTCCTGTAGATACCAATGCGACCAACTGGTACAATGGAGCATCAACAAGCTGGTGGACAGGTAGTTTTACCGGATGGCAACAATCGAAATACAAAGTGAAGAATTTAAATACTATTGGTAATATCCTTCAATTCAGATTTATCTTTGCCTCAGATGCTACCAATAGTGCTTATAATGGATGGGCAATTGATGACTTTGAACTTACATTGGCACCGATTCCTGCTGATGGAGGTTTAATAGCTATTACATCACCTTCATCTGCTTCTTTGGTTGGAGATTTGGTTCCTGTTACTGTAATTATTAAAAACTTTGGTACAGCTGCTTTAACAAATATTCCTGTAAAATACCAGGTTGGTAGTGGCGCCATAGTTGCGGGTTCATATTCAGGTACGATAGCACCTGGTGCTACTGCAACTTATACATTTACTCAGTCATATCAGGTGGCTAATACTAACTATAGTATTTGTGCTTATACAGAAGTAGTAGGTGATATTTATACTTCAAATGATAAAAGCTGTAAGAATGTTATTGTTAATCCTGCACAAAAAGATGTTGGAATTACACAGCTTTTACAACCAATTGGTTCTGTTAGTCAGAATTCTTCAGTTACTGTAAAAGTTCGAATCAAAAACTACGGAACACTCACACAAACATCAATCCCGGTATATTATCAACGCGGAAACCAGACTCCTATTAGTGAAACCTGGACAGGTAGTTTGGCAGCCGGAGATTCAACAGATTATTCATTTACACAACAAATGGCAATACCAATTGGTACATCTGTTTCTTTCTTATCCTGGACAAAATTACCAAATGATGCATATCCGTTTAATGACACCATTTCGAAATCAATTACAATTTGTAATGTGGCTGCAGCAGGTACTATATCAGGACCAATTTCGGTAACTCCGGGTTCTACTCAAACATACACAGTGCCAACTATTTCTAATGCGACTTCATACAATTGGGTATTAACACCAGCATCAGCAGGAACTATAACCGGTACTGGAAATACAATAAGTATTCTATTTAGTTCAACTCCGGGTACAGCCAGTTTAACTGTTAATGGTGTAAGTGCTACATGTTCAGGTTCAGCATCCGTATTAAATAACATATCAATTGGTGTTGGAGTTGATGAAAATGATGCCAATAATTTCTGGTTAGCACAGAATATGCCAAACCCAACTTCAGGCATAACTAATATTGAATATATGCTGCCAACAGCCGGAGATATCAAATTTGTTGTAATAAATCTTTTCGGACAGAAAGTTTACGAAACTGAAAATTATGCAACAATTGGTAAACATTTAATCAATCTGAATGTAAATGATTTAGCAGCCGGTGTTTATTATTATATAATCGAATTTAAAGGAAAACGTCTTGTAAAAAAGATGGTTGTGAATAATTAATAAATAAATTTGTGTTTTGTAAAAGAGGGTTACTATTTGATAGTAGCCCTTTTTTGTTTTTTGTAATTCCTTTTTTTAATTTGAATGTAAATATTATTTTTATATTAATTGACCAATTAAAGGTATATTATAAAGCATCACGTTATCAAAGTTTTATTATATTTCTATCCGTGTTTTCACCTACTAAAATCTGTATTTTCACTATTTCCATTTTTTCTTTATAGCCCTACATTTGTAGCGAATAAATAAATTGATTTAGTTTTTCATAATTTTATTTGAGAATGATTTCTTATGCATTGGATTCTATAATGGATTCAGTGCATATAGAAATTTTATTATTTAAAAAGATGATAAGTTATTGATTTTAATTTATTTCTTAAAAAGGATTTTTTAACGAATCAAATACAATATTTTAAATCAAACAAATTTTTTAATAACCTAATTCATAATCTTATGAAAAAACTTTTATTATTTATTGCTTTTGCTTTGAATATAGGAATATTCTTACAAAATTTAACTGCTCAGGTAATTGTTACTAATCCGGGCAATGTTTCACCTGCATTAAGTGGAACTTATTCTTCCCTGAGTGCCGCAGCAACGGCTTTAAACTCAGCAACGGCTATGACAGGACCTGTTACATTTACATTAACAGCCGGATATATCGAAACTACAACAGTTTTGATAGGCAGCGCATCCTTGAATCCGCTAACATCTGCTACCAATACAATTACCATAGATGGAGGAGGGTTTACAGTTACCGCTTTTACACCCGGAACAGGAACAACAGATGGGATAATAAAAATACAGGGTACTGATTACGTAACCATACAAAATATTACATTACAGGAAAATGCCAGTAATACGACTGCAACCCAACAAATGGAATGGGGTATTGCTGTTGTTAAACTTAGCGCCACAGATGGTTCTCAGAATATTACACTTACAGGCAATACCATTAGCTTAAACAAGGCAAATACAGCAGCTGTTGGTATTTATGGTGGCAATCATCTTGCAGCAAGCGCAACTGCTTTAGTTATTGGAACTACCGCCGGTAAAAATGCCAATATTAAAATCAATAACAATACTATTTCAAATGTGTATAATGGGATATCCATTACAGGAAATGCAAACCTGCCTTATTTTGATAGCGGATTGGAAATTGGTTCTACCACTGCAAATACAATTACAAATTTTGGAGGTGGATCAGTAACTACTTATGGTATTTATGTAAGCGGACAGGAAAGTCCCAAGATAGAAAAAAACAATGTAACTTTAGCTGCCGGTAGTACAGGAATTGTATGTGGTATATCGGTTGGAGTTGCCTCAACCAACGCTACAGCCATTGCAAGTGGAACAATCCTGATTAACAATAATACTGTTCAGCTTGCTTCAAGTAATATTGGTACTAATAATCTTTTTGGAATTGTATCAAGTACAAATATTGCTTCTGCAGTTAGCATTACAAACAATATTGTACAGAATTCAACAATGCCTGGTAGTACAACAGGAAGTTTTTATGGTATATGCGAAACAGGGGCAACTGCTGGCGCTATTGTAAATATTAACACCAATCAAATTCTGAATAATGCTGTTACGAGTACTTCCGGTAGTATATTTGCTATCTTTACACCAACTTCAACTACTCAAAACCCATCAATATTAAATATAAAGAATAATATTGTTCAAGGCAATACGCTTACACCATCTTCAACAGGGTCTTTTTCCTGTATTGTAACCGGACAAGGAGCTTTATCTACAGATATTAGCGGCAATCAGATTAATAACAACAGCTTAGCCCCTACTAGTGGAACTAATAATTCCTTTTATTGTATTAGAATTATACCGGCTACGGGATCTGTTTCCACAGTAAACAGCAATCAAATATACAATAATAACAATACTAATAATTTAAGTAGCGGTGTAATTTGGTGTATCAATTTTACAGGCACTTCACCCTCAACTGAGACTTATAATGCCAATCTAATCTATAATAACACTAATGCAGGCACTGGTTCAGTTTATGGTATTAATACTTCACCGGCGACTACCGGCGGCAATAAAACGATATCCAACAATACCATATATGGTTTAAGCTCCGGAAGTGGTGTTGTTAATGGCATATATTCGGTATTGGGCTATCCGACTATTTATAACAATAAAATTTATGGTTTAAGTTCTACAACCGGATCAGCCCTTGCAGTAGTTACTGGTATTAACTTATCAAGTATGGCAGGATTAGGTAATGCCAATATTTATAACAATATTATTGGAAATTTAACAGCACCCGCAGCAAATGTTTCAGATGCAGTCAGTGGTATTTATATTCCAAATACAACAGCTGCAACTGCAGTTTATCTTTCCAATAATACTATCTTCCTGAATACAGGTACTTCAGGTGCTAGTTTTAGCAGTAGTGGTATTTATCATGCTTATGGTGCTATTGCAACAACTTCTACTTTATATATGCGGAATAATATCGTAGTAAATTTATTGGCAGGCTCGGGAACAGCTGTTGCATTTAAACGAAGTGCAGCTACCGATTTAAACAATTATTCAACTTTAAGTAATAATAACTTATTTTATGCCGGCACTCCCAGTGCTACTAATCTGATATATTTTGATGGAACAAACAGTGACCAAACATTAGCTGCTTTTAAATCAAGAGTGGGTAGCAGTCGTGAAAACAATTCTATTACCGAAAATCCAAATTGGATAAGTACTACAGGCAGTGATGCTACATATTTGCATATCAATACTGGCATTGCTACACAAATAGAAAGTGGAGGTACGCCAATAACAACGCCTGTTGCCATAACTACTGATTTTGATGGTAATACACGCAATACATCCACACCTGATATTGGTGCTGATGAAGGAAGTTTCATCCTTTCAGATATCAGTGGTCCGGCTATATCATATACATTAATACCTAACAGTTCTTCTACAAATACTAATTTTACTGGCTTTGCTATTACCGATGCAAGCGGTGTGAATACCATAGTAGGAACTAAACCGAGATTATATTATAAAAAATCGGGCGATGCAAATACATATGTTGGAAACATAAGTGCTAACAATGGCTGGAAATATGTTGAAGCAAGCAGCACAAGCTCTCCATATAATTTTACGATAAATTATTCCATCATAAACGGAGGTTCGGTTACATCAGGCGATGTCATTCAATATTTTGTAGTTGCACAGGATGTAGCAGGAACTCCAAATATAGGTATCAATTCCGGAACATTTAATGCAGCACCTGCTTCTGTAGCCTTAACTTCAGCAGCATTCCCACTTGGAGGAACTATAAATTCATACACTATTGTTAATGCTGTAAGTGGCACAATTAATATTGGCGCAACAGGATGGGATTATACAACAATTACAAATGCATTGGCTGATTTTGGTACAAAACAAATTACAGGGGCTGTCACACTTAATCTCCAAAATAATTACAATCCTGCAAGTGAAACATATCCAATCACGATTGGGGCACTAAATGGGTTAAATGCTTCGAATCCTCTTACTATATTACCTGCTGCAACAACCACGATTTCTGGTTTATCTAACGGTGCTTTGGTAACCGGTTCAATTGCCGGAACTGTATTAACTGTTACTGCTGTAACATCGGGAACAATAGCAGTCGGTCAACCAATTACAGGAACAAATGTTTTAGGGGGTACCTATATTACAGCATTTGGAACAGGAGTTGGTGGAGCAGGAACATATACAATAAACATAAGCCAAACAGTTGCAAGTACTGCAATTACTTGTGTTGGTGCAATGTTTATTCTGAATGGCGCAAATTATATTAGTATTGATGGCAGAATTGGCGGAACAGGAAGCACTAATGCATTAACTATTGAAAATACATCTACGAGTGTTTCTGCAGCAACAATAGTTTATATAAATGAAGCATCGAACAACAATATAAAATATTGCGATGTTAAAGGTGCAACAACATCTACAAGTTCAGGTAATATCTTATTTAGTACAACAACAGGAGTTAACGGTAACGATAACAATACCGTTGATCACTGTAATATTTATGATGCATCCACAGGTACACCTGCAAATTGTATCACAGGGATTGGAAGTGCAGGAACAAATGCTCAGGCTAATGACAATATTACCATTTCAAACTGCAATATATATAATTTTTACAGTACAAGTCTTGCCATTAGAGGAATTTGGTTAAATGGTGGTTGTAATGGATGGAATATTACTGGAAATAGTTTTTACCAAACCACAGCAAGAAGTTCTGCTAACACCGCTGTATTTAATTTTATTAATATTAGTTGTGCATCAAATACAACAGGTTTTACCATTAACAATAATTATTTTGGAGGAACTGTTCCTTTAGCAGCAAGTGGTATCTGTAGTTATACTTCTACAAGTGGTACTTCTGCAGATTTAAGAGGAGTAATTTTATCAACTTCCTATACTGCAACTGCTAACAGTATTCAAGGAAATGTATTTAAGAATTTTTCATTTACTTCTCCTTCAACTCAGCCTGTTAATAATCTTTTCCAGTTAAATCAGGGAAATGCAAATATTGGTAACATTAGCCCTAATTATTTCGGAGATCCAGCTAATCCAACTTCAATCCAACTTTCAATTGGAACAGGAGGAGTTTTAAGTGCAATTAATCTTGCTACAGCTTCACTTGCACCGGTTGGTACTGTTAATGTGCAGAATAATATCATCGGTGGTATTAGCCTTACAGGAACAACATCATACTCTTTCAGGGCAATAAATATTGCTAATACAAGTACCGGATCCTATACCATTAGCGGAAATACGATTAATAATATTAATTCAACATCAACCGGAGTTGTTTATGGTATTTTGTCAAATGCAAACTATGCAGGTTTTACCCATATCATTTCAAATAATACGATAACTAATATCAGTTCAACACCTGCTACAGGTGGATCTAATGTTGTATATGGTATTTATACTAATAATACAGGTACAAGTGGCAATCATAACATTTCCGGAAATACAATAAATGCATTAACTACTAATTCTACGAATACTACTTTTACAGTTGTAGGTATTTATCATTATGCTTTTTTAGTACCTGGCGCAACTGTTTCAGGTAATACAATAAATAATTTGTCAGCAACAGCAGCCAGTGCAGCTTCTCAGGTAATTGGTATTTACTATGCAGGTCCAACTTTTGGAAACAATGCAATCTATGGCAATACTATATATGGCTGTAAGCTGGCAACCTCTGCTACAACTGGAACTATCTGGGGTTTAAATATTATACAGGGGCCTGTAAATGTATATAATAATTTAATACGTTTAGGTGTGGATGCTTTAAACACTCCAATTTTAACAGGTTATTCTATACAAGGCATTAATGAAGGTGCAGGTTATACAAACAGTTTTTACCACAATACTGTTAAAATTACAAGTGGAGGTAGCTCAGTTAGCGCAACAACTTCTTCAACCTATGCATTTAACAGTCTTTCAACGAGCTCAACATTAAAGAATAACATTTTTACAAACGACCGTACAGGTGGAAGCACAGGAATTCATTATGCAATAAAAGCTACTGCCGGAGAAACAATGAACTATAATGATTACTATGTAACTGGTAGTCCATTGGGAAATTACGGAAGTGATCAGGCAAATTTAGCAGCATGGCAAAGTGCAACAGGACAGGATGCCAATTCTACCGTTGCCAATCCGAATTTTACTTCAGCAACTTATTTAAAACCAACTACAGGAAATTATTTACCTGGTGTTAGCGGCACCGGAGTTATTTCAGATTTTGATGGTGTTACTAGATCAAGTACACCCAGCATGGGAGCTTATGAAGGTGGTTCAAATGCAGCAGGAAGATGGTTGGGAACTACTTCAACAGACTGGACCGTTACTACAAACTGGGAAGGTGGTGCTGTTCCAACTAATGCAACAGATGTAATACTGAATACAACTGCTACATATCAGCCACATGTAACATCAGCAACTGCCAGTCCTGCAGCATGCAATAATTTAACTATGAACACTGGCACTGTTTTAACCATAGATGCAGCTAAAGCATTAACCGTTAGCGGAACAATTACCAATAATGCAGGAGCAAGCGGATTGCTGATTAAATCAGATGCAAGCGGAACAGGATCTCTTATAGTTTCATCAAGTGTTGCAGCAACAATGGAACGTTATATTGCAGGTCCATGGCAATGGCACTTCTTATCATCTCCGGTAAGTGGGCAAAAAATTGTAGGTACATCCAATTTTATTGATTTCTCCAATAATCCTGCTAATGTTGATTTTTACAGCTATGATCCTAGTCAAATTGCTTTACCCTGGATTAATATTAAAAATGTATCAGGCAATTTAAATACAGCTGATTGGGGTGCTGATCCTGCATTTACAGTTGGGAAAGCTTATCTTGTTTCCTATAACAATGCCGGCTTAACTAAAACATTCAGCGGTACATTAAACACAGCAGCAGTTTCTCCTACATTGATAGCCAATAATTTTAATCTTATCGGTAATCCATATCAATCTGCTATTGATTGGGATAATGCAGCCATTAATAAAGCAAGCCTGAATTCTAATTATTGTTGGGTATATAATGAATTAAAATCCGGTGGAGCCGGTTATGAAACCTTTAATACCGGTAAAATTGCTGCCATGCAGGGATTCTTTGTTGATTGTGGTCCAACCAACTCATTAATCCTTCCTTTAACTTCGAGAGTTCATTTTAGTCAAAATTATCTAAAGAATACATCTTCTTATCAGGATAGGTTAACGTTAAAATTCAGCGATGGTAGTAAATGGGATGATACAAGAATTGAATTCAGCGCTAACGGAATTGCAGCAAAAGACAGAAATGATGCTGCAAAAATGTTAAGCATGGATATCAGTGTGCCTCAGGTATATTCTACTTTAAGTAACGGACAAAAATTTGCTGTAAATTCATTACCTGAGATTACAAATACAATTATTGTTCCTATTGGTATCTATGTTCCTGCTAATGGAAATTATTCAATCACTGCAAGCGATTTAAACAGTTTTACAGTTAATACCTATATCTACCTGAAGGATTTAAAAATAAATACTTTACAGGATATGAATCTGAATGTAACTTATGCTTTTGCAGGTTTAACTTCTGATAATTCAGATCGTTTTCAATTAATATTTGCATTAGCTCCATTAAATATTAATAATCAGCATATTAATAATACGAATATTTATACGTATAATAATCAGCTATATATAAACTCAAATGAAAAACTAAAACAAGTTTTGGTTTACAACATGTTAGGACAAGAAATGCTAAATGTTCAGCATCCTGTTTCAACTATAATTCCATTTTACCCGAAAACAGGATATTATACAGTTCGGGTTGTAACTGATAATAATGTTTATTCGCAGAAAGTATATATAAATTAAAATATAGTTTGAGAAATAATATCATTGAATTTAAAAAATAAAAATATATAGCTATGAAAAATATTATCATAAAAATTACATTACTTGCTTGCATAATGATTTTACCATTATTATCTGCACAATTGATTGCACAACCACAGCCTCCTTTTAATCACAATCAAAATGGAAATCAGCCGCCTTCAGGTGCACCCTTAGATGGTGGTTTAAGTTTAATAGTATTACTAAGTGCTGCTTATGGTGGTCGTAGATTACAATTAAATAAGAAAAAAGAAAAATAAAATTAGTCAGCTTATAACAATTATTATAAGCTGATTAATAATGCTTTATTTGGGCTGTTCAGATTCTTCGTAATTTGGGCAGCCTGTTAAAGTTTATCAGCGTTATTCTTTTTTTAACAAGAAATTAAAATAAAATTCTCATTATGAAAAATTTAAAAAGAATTTTACTAGCAGAGGATAATCCGAACGATGGAGAATTAACATTGGCTGCTTTATCCGAAATAAATCTTTCAGATCACATTGACATGGTCAAGGATGGAGAAGAAGTCTTAGAATATTTGTGTTATAAGGGGAAATATACGCATAGGGAAAAAGTTCATCCAGCGGTAATCCTGATGGATATAAAAATGCCCCGATTGAATGGAATAGAAGCATTACAAATGATTCGGAATCATCCAGATTTGAAACTGATACCAATAGTTATGCTCTCTTCTTCCCGTGAAGAAATAGACTTAATTAAATGTTATGAGCAAAATGTTAATGCTTATGTAGTAAAACCAGTTGATGTCAAAGAATTTTTTGAAGTAGTTAAACTAATAGGCATGTTCTGGGCTTTGATAAATGAACTGCCTTTTTAAAAAGAAAAGAAACATTCAACTTTATTTTCAGAGTACAGTCTTTATTAATTAAAAAATATCGATTTATAATATGCTTCACATCTTTCAGTTTGACAAGAATTAAATAGCATGACAAAATTTTAAATTTCACCATTATAACAAATTTTAAATTTATGAAAAAATTACTTTTCCTTTTTATTGTTGTAATTGCCAAAGTTTCATTTGGCCAAGTTACAATAACAGGCTCTAATGGTCAGGATGGAACATCCTATACCTCATTAACAAATACAGGAGGAGCTTTTGCAGCATTAAATGCAATTGATCAAAGTGGTAAAACAATAATAATAACCATTACTGCAGACCTTTCATCAGAAACCGGTATTAATGCTTTAACCGGTGCTGCAGGAATGTGGACTTCACTTACAATTAAACCTAGTGGAGCAAGAACAGTTTCAGCATCAGTCGCCGGTGCTTTAATTAATTTAAGTGGTGCCAAATATGTAACAATTGATGGATTGAATACAGGGAGTAATTCTTTGGCTATCACTAATACAAATACAGGAACAACTGCATCTGCTATTCAGTTTATTGCTGATGCCTCAAATAATCTTATCAATAATTGTTCAGTAACTGCAGTGCCAGCAAGTGCAGCATGTGGTGTAGTGTTTTTTAGTACTGGAATAGTTAGTGGTAACGATAATAATACAATTAGTAATTGCAATATTAATGGAAATGGTGGAGCTAATAATGCCATTATCTCAACCGGTTCAAGTGCTGCTATTGAAAATAGTAATAATACTATTTCTAATTGCAATATTTACGATTTTTTTAATGCAACCGCTGCTGTAAAAGGAATTGCCTTAACTTTTAGTAATGGCTGGAATATAACAGGCAATAGTTTTTATCAAACAGCATCAAGAAGTGTTACGGCAGTTTATAATTTTATTAATATAGGAACAACTTCAACAATAGGCTTTAATATTACAAATAATTACTTTGGAGGAAGTGGCCCTCAGGCTGGAGGAGGTGTATGCAGTATTACATCGACCAATGAATTAAGAGGTATTGTTGTTAATACAAGTTCCTCTGCAACTTATAACAGTTTTCAGGGGAATGTATTTAAGAACTTTTCATTTACAACAAGTCTTTCTTCTTCAAATGCTCAGGCTTTATTCCAAATTAATTCAGGAAACTTAAATATTGGTGATGTCTCACCCAATATTTTTGGTGATACTACCATAACGGGATCAATAATTTTAACCTATCCTGGCACACCAAGTGTCAGTGCTATTAATTTAAGTAATGCTGCAACAGGAATTGGGATAGTAAATTGTCAAAATAATATTGTCTCTGGAATCAATCTTATAGGCTCGTCTGGAGCTGTTTTAAAAGGTATAAATGCAGCATTTATAAATGCAGTTACAGCAGGTTCATATACCATAACAGGAAACTTAATTGGAAGCAGAACTATAGCAAATAGTTTTAATTCAAATACTACAGGAACTGTTTATGGTATCTATTTAGCGTTAAACAATACTGCATTTACGCATATTATTTCGAATAATACCCTTGCAAATATTTCAGCAAATACTGGTATTTTATATGGTATAGCAACTCCAAGCAGTACCGGAAATTTTACTATTTCCGCAAATAAAATATACTCGTTGTCAACTAATTCAGTTTCGACTTTAAATACATTAGTAGGGATAAATTATACTTCTTCAGCAACAGGAGGTGCAACTATTTCTAATAATTTAATGTATGATTTATCAGTAAATGGAGTTACAACTGCTGCTACTCAATTATTTGGAATTTATTATAGTGGTCCTACATCCGGTACAAATGTAATCTCCGGAAATAATATATTTGCATGTAAAATGGTAACTTCAAGTTCTTCAGCACTTTTGTACGGCTTATACTTAACTACAGGTAACTCAAGTATTTATAATAATATTATCAATTTGGGAGTCGACTTTCAAGGAAATTCATTAACTTACGGTTATTCTATTCGTGGAATTTATGAAATTAGTGGAATAAATACTTTTTATTTCAATACTGTAAGAATTTGTGGTATTGGTGTTACAGGTACAACATCATCAACTTATGGTTATTATAGCGCTCTGACTACACCTATACTAAAAAATAACATATTTGTAAATGACCGTTCCGGAGGAGCTACAGGATTTCATTATGCAATAAGAGTTGCAAGTGGTGCAACAATAGATTACAATGATTATTATGTTAGTGTTTCTCCATTTTATATAGCCTATAATGGAACTGCCAGTGTAACATCACTTCCAATCCTTACTGCACAGGATGCCAATTCAAAAAACATTGATCCATCATTTATTAATCCAAATACGAATATACCAAATTTACATATCAGTACAGGCTCTCCTTGCATAGCAGCGGGAACAGCTATAGCATCAATCACAAATGATATTGATGGAGATTTAAGAAAAGCAACACCTGATATTGGAGCAGATGAAGCAACAGGTATTAGCGTATGTTCAGGAAGTCCGGCAACATCCAACATAATAGGAGCAACAAGCATTTGTTCTGGCACAGGAGTTACATTATCATTAAGTACAAACTATAACTTTAATGGCATCACTTATCATTGGAAATCATCAACAATAGCAGGTGGTCCCTATACTAATTTAGGCACTTCTGCAACCCAAGCTACAGGAAATCTGACTTCAACAACTTATTATGTTTGTACAATTACTTGTACCGGAAGCGGAATGTCCACAACAACCACAGAACTTGGTGTAACTATAGCAACCACATCAGTAGGGGGTATTGCTATGCCAACTGTATCTTCAATTTGTACTGGTACAGGAACTACAATAAATTTAACAGCATATAACGGAAGTATTCAATGGCAATCTTCATCAAATGGAATAAACTGGTCAAATATTACAGGAGAAACAAATGCTTCTTTATTAACTGCAAATTTAACTTCACAAATTAAATACAGAGCAGTTGTAAATAATGCTAACTGCTTAGGAGATACTTCTTCAATTGCTACTGTAAATATTGATCAACCTAATGTTGGAGGGAATTTAAGCAGTGACACCAGTTTTTGTTCAACTACCAACAGCAGGCTGTTAACTTTAACAGCAAATGTTGGAAATATTGTAAGATGGGAATCATCAATCAATGGAGGTGCTATCTGGACACCTATTTCTAATACAGTAAATACATATACAGCCAATAATGTTGCTGTAACAACCAAATTCAGGGTTGTTGTACAAACAGGAAGTTGTCCGGCTACAAATTCTTCTGTGGTAACTATTACTATTAATACACCACCGACAGCAACGATAACGGGATTCACCAATCCAACAGTTTGTGGAGCTGCCAATGGAACTGCTACAGTAAATTCTGCTACATCCTATTCATGGAATACTACTCCGGTTCAGACTACACAAACTGCAACAGCATTAACAGCAGGAACCTATTATGTTACGATTTCCAATGGAATTTGCAGTAATTCAACTTCAGTAATAATAAGTGACCCAAGTGCCCCAAATGTTACCATAGGCTCTACAGCAACCATAACCTGTGCCGGATCACCAGTTACCTTTACCGGCTACGGTGCTACCACCTATGAATTCTTTATCAATGGTATTTCTCAAGGGGCTGCAACTACTAGCAATACTTTGACGACTACAAGCATTAGCAATGGCAGTATAGTTACAGTTAGAGGGGTAACAGCAGGATGTACCGGTAACAGTCCGGGTATAACCATGACTGTTAATCCATTAAGTAACGGAGGTAGCTTAAACGGAGCTTCAACTGTATGTTCAAGTGGCAATAATACATTATTAACACTTAACAGTTATGTTGGAGTTATTCAAAAATGGCAATCATCTCCAAACGGAACCACATGGACTGATATAGCTAATACAACAAACACCTATACTGCAACTAATCTCACAGCTACAACCCATTACAGGGCTATAGTTCAAAGTGGTATTTGCAGTGCTGCCAATTCAACAGTTGCCATAATTACTGTAACTCCAATGCCTTCAGCCACTATTAGTTATTCAGCATCACCATATTGTTCTTCATTAACAACAGGACAATCTGTTAGCTTAACAGGAACTAATGGTGGTATTTACAGTGCTCCTTCGGGATTAAGCATAAATGCAACAACAGGTGCAATTACACCAAGTACTAGTACTGCTGGCACATATACTGTAACTTATACCATAGTTGCTGCTAGTGGTTGTGCCGCTGTTAATGCAACTTCTTCAGTAACAATAACAGCAGCTCCGAATGCATCAATCAGTTATGCAGGATCACCATTTTGTAAAACTGTTTCCACAGCACAAACTGTTATACAAACAGGAACAACAGGTGGCATTTTCAGCGCTCTTGCCGGATTAAGTTTAAATTCAACTTCAGGTGCGATTACACCTAGCACAAGTACTGCAGGTACTTATACAGTAACTTATTCACTTGCTACTTCAGGTGGTTGTGCTGCTTATACTTCAACAACTTCAGTAACAATAACTGCTGCTCCGTCAGCAACAATTAGTTATTCAGGTTCACCTTATTGCAATTCTGTTTCCACACCACAAAGTGTTACACTTACAGGAAGCAGTGGAGGCACTTTTTCAGCAGCACCAACCGGATTAAGTATAAATGCTGCATCTGGTGCTATTACACCAAGTTCAAGTACCGTGGGTGGTTATGCAATTTCTTATATTATTTCAGCATCGGGTGGTTGTGTAACATATACTGCAACATCAAGTGTAAACATAGTCGCTGCACCAACGGCTTCAATAATATATAACGGTACACCATTTTGTAAATCTATTGCTACTGCTCAGCCAGTAAATCAAACCGGGACTACAGGAGGTAGTTATACTGCTCCCTCAGGTTTAATTATAAATGCTACATCAGGAGCAATAACGCCAAATACAAGTACTGCAGGAACTTATACAGTTACATACACCTTGGCTGCTTATGGAGGCTGTTCAACGGTAACAACTACAACTTCAGTAACAATTACTGCAGTTCCAATAGCTACTATTAGCTATGCAGGCTCTCCATTCTGTACAGGTGCTACTACTACACAGACTGTTACGCTTACGGGTACATCTGGTGGTACTTTTAGTGCTGCACCAACAAGTTTAAGCATTAATGCAACAACAGGAGCCATAATACCTAATACAAGTACTCCGGGGGGATATACTATTACCTATACAATACCTGCTGCAGGTGGTTGTAGTTCAGTATCAGCTACAACTTCAGTTTCTTTTATATCATTACCGGCTGCTTCGGGTAATATTACTTCAATTAAAAATGATAGTGTGAGTATTAATGAAAATAATGCATTATATAAAGTTCCTGTTATTGCCAATTCAACTTCTTATAGCTGGTCATACACAGGTTCTGGTATTACATTTTTACCTTCAGCTACAACTACAACTGACAGCGTAAGAATTAACTTTGGTCCAGCTGCTACTTCTGGCAATTTAACTGTAAAAGGGCAAAATAGCTGTGGTTTCGGAACGGTTTCTGCTAATTACTACATCTGGGTTTCTCCTGTTGGTGTGAATGATATTACCAATAATCTTATCTGTCAGATTTATCCTAATCCTACCAAAGGTGTGATCACTATTAATATTAAAGGTATGAATTCCAATATGGACTTAGAAATTATTACTTTGCAAGGTAAACTTATCCGTTCAGAAAAACTTCTGAATACCAAACAAAACTTTACTCAGGATATCGATTTATCCATGTATCCCAGGGGTGTTTACTTTGTTAAATTAATCAATAAAAATTTTATTAAAGTCGAAAAGATTGTGCTTCAATAACCTATATGTAATTAACAGATGAAAAACACTTATTTAAAATTCAGTATTGGACTTTTTGTTCTTTTCTTTCTAACATTTAATAATGTTAAATCACAAACTAATCAATACCTTGATTTTGATGGTGTTGACGATTGGGTGAGTGTGAACAATGGTTCGCAACTTATTGCCAATTCAACACAAATAACCATTGCAGGATGGTTCTTTAACAAGCAGTTAGGTGGAACACAAGGATTAATTGGATTTAGAACCGCCACACAAACATTTAATTTGTCTGAAATAGCAAATGGGGTGCTTCAATGTCGTTTGGTTAATTCCAGCAATGTTCAATATCAGGTACTTACTGCTCAAAATGCAATTATCCCTAATGTATGGCAACACTGGGCATGGGTATATGATGGAAGCACCGTTAAATTATATCTGAATGGAATTTTAAACGGAAGTACTGCTGCTTCGGGAGTAATAAATTTAACAACTATTCCTTTTGCTATTGGTAAAGCAACACTAAGTCCGTATAATTTTTATTTCAATGGAAGAATTGATGAAGTTAGTCTTTGGAATAAAGCGTTGACTCAGGCTGAAATTCAGAATATGATTCAAAATGAATTAACCGGAAATGAAACAGGATTGCAATTGTATTTTAAGTTTAATCAGGGATCTCCTGGTAATAATAATACAGGAATAAGCAAATTACATTCAGAAGTTAATTCTCCAACGTATGATGGAGATATTTTAAATTTTGCGTTAAATGGTGCAACTTCAAATTTTAATGGTACATTAAATGCCTCTTTTCAGGCCATTTCATTTACTCAGATTCCAACTAAATTAACCACTTCTTCACCTTTTGCATTAAATGCTGTTGCAACATCCGGCTTACCGGTTAGCTTTACCGTATTATCCGGACCAGCCACGCTCAGTAATGATTCAATAATAACAGTTACCGGTGCAGGTACCGTTAAAATCAGGGCCTATCAGAATGGGAATGCACAGTATGATTCAGCTGTTTCAGTAATAAATACATTTGATGTTGTAAATCCTGCAGTAAATGTTCCCAATATAGATCCCAGACATCCTTTGGCTGGTAATGTTTATATGCCCTCTATTTCTAAAATACAATTAGCTGCTCTTGCAACCATCAATTATTCCCCTTTATTTTCAATACAGGAGTTACATTTTAAAATAAATGGCACTACTATTCCAGCTCATGATTTTGGTAACGGACATTTTACTGCCTGGTGGCAACCTTCAGCTTATGGAAACTATACTATTGAAATATATTCTACTAACAATTTCGGAGCAATTGCCAGTAAAACAGTTAATGTAAACATTTTAGCAACTTCAAATGATACAACGTTTCAGGCCTTTAGTGGAGTGATTAACAATTCCACTGTTACAAATGAAGTAACCGTGGATTGTCAGCTTCCATCTTATGTTGGAGCTTATGATACAATTATCGCTACACTGAATGTAAGCTGTCCTCCTGGTGGATGCGGTGCTTGGGATTATATGAGAAGCATAAAAGCAAGAAGCCACGAAGGGAACTGGTTTGAGGTAATTCGTTATGTAACCCCTTATGGTACGGCCTGTTCCCATAAAATAAACCTGACAGATTATGCCTCAATATTGAATGGTAAAGTCAGTTTTAAAATTGTGGGTTTAGATAACGGTTATTATTATGCATTGTCATTTGATTATAAATCAGGAACACCTCCCTATAAATACAGCCAGATTAATCAGATTTGGGATGGAAATTATGATTTTGGAAATTATGCACATCAGCAACCAGTTGGTGTATATAATTATACTTTCCCTGCTAATGTGCAGGTATCAAAGTTAAAATTAATTTCTACCGGACATGCTGGCCCAAGCAATACAAGCAATGCAGCTGAATTTTATGATGCAACACATCATATTTATATAAATAATGTAAACACATATACGCAGCATAACTGGACTACCTGCAATCCCAATTCAGACAATTGTATGCCACAAAGTGGTACCTGGCAGTATAGTCGTGCCGGTTGGTGCCCAGGTAGCATTGCAAAACCATTTGATTTTAATATTGCACAAAATATTATTACAGGAAATACGATGGCTGTAAAGTATGTTTTTTATGAAGGATATATTGATCAGTGTAATCCATACTATCCGGGATGTGTTTCAGGAACAACCTGTTCAGATTGTGCTGCAGATGCTCAACCTTTTCTGGTTGTAAATTGTAATCTGGTTAATTTCTTTGATGTACCGCCACCAGATCCACAAATTCTTAATATTGAGGAGCCAAAAACCGATATGGGTATTTTTATTTATCCTAATCCCTCAAATGGCAAATTCAATTTAACTGCAAAAAATAAAACCGGAAATCATTATCTCGTTTCTGTATACAACCTTATGGGAAAACAAATCAAGCAGTTTGAATGGAATGGTGATGATACAACTATTGATATTTCAATTTATCCAAGCGGTATTTATTTAATGAAAATTGGGAATAATAAAGTTTTGGATGTTAAAAAACTTATTGTCCGCTAATAATCTTGTTTGATAAGGAACAGGAAAAATGAATATTTAGCTCAAAGATTGAAAACAAAAATAATAGAAAATTCTACAATGTAATAATTCACTCTATTACATGATAATTAAAAGATACAGAAAACAGCGTAAATTTAAAAAGCGTATGTACATTTGTATGTAGATACGCTTAATTAACTGATTATCAATATGTATAGGTGATCCCGACTGGATTCGAACCAGTGGCCCACAGCTTAGAAGGCTGTTGCTCTATCCAACTGAGCTACGGGACCCTATTTACTTAAAAAAAAAGGAACCAGAAGTTCCTTGTTTTTGCTTTTGTTGTCTGGTTAGCAGGATTTAACCTTTGCGACCTTCCCGATTTCATCGGGACGCGATAACCATAAGAACTGTTTTTGTCGGGGTGGCAGGATTCTAAGAACCATTATGACCTTCCCGATTCCTATCGGGACGTAATAACCACTTTTACGACTTATTTGTCGGGGTGGCAGGATTCTAAGAACCATTATGACCTTCCCGATTCCTATC
>JAPLDQ010000005.1 GCA_026391675.1 Bacteroidota bacterium | reverse complement strand
GTAGATAATTTCCAAACGGTATCAACACCTCTGAAAGTATGGGTTGTATCATTATACCAGTTCGTTGCACTTGTATCATTCTGTTTACCTAACTTAATCCAGTCGCCTACAGAATTTTTATATTCAATAAATCCTGCGGTTCCGGTGGCAAACTGACGCCATTGCCAGAATTTCAAGGTATCAGGTTGCATTATACTGATATCAAATACCGGTGAGTACAGTACACTTAAATTACTTGCCGGATAATCACCACTTAGTTTAGTAGCCCAGACTTTCACGGGACTATGTGCTGCATTCATCGATGGATGAGATGATGTTGGAACACCCTGTGCCCACAAATTATTAATTTGTAAACCATTTGATGTATCAGTTGCAAACCAGTAAGAATTAGTTTCAAAGTTATCAAAATATGGAACTGAAGCCAAATGTTCTTTAAATACATTTATCTTAACGGTATCATTTTTATAATTGGTATCACCAACAACGCCTGTAGTAAATGAAATAATTTTATTTAAACCATCGCTTAAATTAACTGCTAATGATACTGAATCTATTGCAAGTGAATACAATGAAGTTAAAGGTGCTGTCGGAGTCCATGTATACGGACTTGACGGACCTGCTACTCCATTTACAGTGTATTTAATAGTTGCTGTAGTTAAGGAATCACTTCCATAATTTCTGATAAAGAAATATGGTGTTTGACTACTTGTTGCTGTATATGGGAAGAAAGTTCCTGTTGCAATTCTGTTCATACCGGCATCATGAGGAATTGGTGGTATGATATTTACGGTATAATCTTCCGTTTCACCATATCCATAAGTACCACAAGGCAATACAGTTGTTGTTGAACCTGATTCCTGAAGAACAATACGCATTTTTGTCAATCCCGGTAATGCAGTATATGGAACAGTTACATTACCCAGCATGGTTGAAATTGTAGTACCATCATAAGGACCTTCCCATGCAATTTCATAAGGTAATTCCCAGGTTCCGTTTCTGTTGTAATCAATAAATACTTTACAATAACCAGTATAAGCATAGGTACCTGAGTAAATAACACTTACAGAAACAGGATAAGTTAATCCGGGTTGTATTACCGGGCGAAGGTTAACTGAATCTGAATAATTTGTATATAATTGAGTAGCTGTTGTATTACTCATGATAGGTGTTGCACTTCCATGACTGATACCGGCAAATATTAGCTGTCCTATATCTTCATCAGCAGCATATAAAGCTGAAGAAATACAATAAACCGGAGGCATATTTATTACTGTTGATTTAGTAGTATCATTCTGATGTGTAGGATCTCCCACCATATCAGTCCATGCTACTAATTTAAACGTATCAGGCTGATTGTTTGAGTTAAGATTTACAGTTTGTGTAAAAGTAAACACTTTTGTACTGTCAGTGTAAATTGTATCCGTCATATTCTGAGCAACAACAGGATATGTTGTTGTACCATGAGTCAACTTATATTTAACAGGGAAGTTATAAATTGGAGTTGAACCATAATTTTTAACCAATACTTTAACTGTTTCATTAGCAGTTAAGTTTACAGCAGTAACAGGACTTACAACAGATATTCCACTTGCATCCTTTAATGGTTGAGCACCTACGGTTACTATTGCAGGTAATCTTGCACTTGAACAACCAGGTATCATACCCTGTATTTTCATATTTGGTCTCTGGCTGTATGTTGTACCGGTAGCATACGGACAAACACCACCTCCATCAGAATGGTAATTAAGTGTTGATATAAATGAAGTTGTGGTTTGATTAACAATAGCATTATAAGTATAGCCATTTGGATAATTATCAAAACAATCTTCAACCAACAAATTATCAATACCATTCCATACAAATGGAGTAGTGAAAGTATATATATTCCATCCTGTAACTGGGACATAAGAAGCAGTTGAATAAACCTGGGTTAAACCGGTTGCGAATGTGGTTGTCAATGCAGAAAGGCTTGTATGAGCTATCTTTAAAGTGTAATTTGATAATGCAGTACCGGTATAAGATACTACGTCAAACCCTAATGAAGTAATCGGACCTGCCTGAATTCCCAATGCATTTAACTCAGCTTTGGTAATCAGATACTGTTCTCTGGAACCGTTATAAAATTGTCCATAAGGAGAAGGATAACCGGTTGTGGTATTTTGTACTGTTCCGTTTCCAATAACTCCTGATGCAGAATAAGAACTGTTTGCTTCAACATAGTAAGTAGTTGTTGCAAATAAAATAGGTGTTAAATAAGGACTACCTGTATACAATGAAGTTCCGGCAACAGGAACATCATACCATTTCAATGGATCATTTGTTGATGAATTAGCAGTTAATGTAGCTGTTGTTGCATAAGGAATCGTTACATTTGAAGTAGTAGGATTCAATGGTGTATGCAATGAACTTACAAAAATTGTATCCAGATTATTTAATGGCATATTATCATTGGTCAAAGTAACCCATGATTTAATTTTGAATACAGAGTCAGCATTCGTTACGGATACATTACATAAAGTATTGAATGTATAAGTAATATTACCACCAACAGGTATAGGAGTTGTAATTGTTTCAGTAACAACAGCGGTACCGCCTAATTTCTGGTAACTGGCTGTTAAACCTCCACTAATAGGCATTACACCCTGATTAAAGATTAAGATTTTAACTGTATCCAGTGTTAATCCGCAACCTTCCTGCATAGGTAAAAGCGTTCCTAATTGGGCATCGTACAATGGAGCACCCCAGAAGTTTTTACATGTTGAATTATTAAATGTATTAATATCACCGGTTAAGGTAGTATAAGCACAGATGGTATTATTTCCTGCAGGAACAGTAATACTTGAAGGGAATGTCACAGAATCAGTAGCTAATGAAGCAATTGGAACAGTCGGAGTATAAGTATAATTAACAGGTGCACCACCATTAAATACATAAGTAACTAATACGGAAGTAATAGGACTTGTACCAAAGTTTTTAACGGCTACTTTTACAGGGAATGTTGCACCTTCCAATTCAGTTGATGAAGGACGGCTGATAAATGTAACACCGGCATCATAAGGTAGCAAAGGAACTTCATCAGCACCAATGGTCGGGTGAACAGCATCTCTTGTGAAACCATCAATATCATCGGTAATTCCAGGGATAGGAGTAGCTAATGTACTTAATGTAGTTGACAATAAATGTAAATCTGTAGCTGAAGTATATGTTGGATCCACGGAAACTGAATAATTATCCTTAGTACTGGCTAATTTTAAGTCAGCTAAAGTATTGGTATTGGCATTCCAATATCCTAATACAGGACCTGTAGTATAAATATTATTGTAATCAGATTGAACCACAGCAGTAGTTGAGCCAACATAATATGCAAAACCTCCACCTGTATTAACAAAACTGTTATTTAAATAATTATGGAAAGATCCGTAATAATCGTACAATGCTCTGCCATTAGTTGGTGTTGGAACAGCAACGCTAACTGAATTATAATAGAAATTCTGATAATTTGAATAATAAGGATATAAACCATAATTAGTTGAAGAAGTAGTTCCATTGGAAAGGGCAATCATGTTGTTTGCAATTAATCCGGGTGCAGCAGCAGTTGCTGTACAATAATATACATACATTGCATATTGAGTACCGGCATTGGTAAGAATAACTTTATTCTTTAGTATTTTAATAGCATTCTGGTTATATCCCATATACATAGCATAAACATAAGTACTTGGGGTATTTGAATTGAATTCGTTACCAATAATCTGGATAGAATCCTGATACCAAGAATACAAACCATAATAATAGAAATTCAAAACTTTATTTCCGATAAGCCGGGTAGCAGGTTTTAATGAAGTAGTACTTGAGCCATATAAATAAATACCATAATAACCATTTACAATCCGGTTATATTGATAGGTATTAAAACAGGATGCAGTACCATAATCATAAATCCCGTTGAAACCGGAACTTGTACTTACCGGCATTTCAAGAACACAATTTGAAATTGTATTATTTGTTGATGTATTCAAAGATTCTACTGGTCTTCCATATGTTACACCGGTAGATTTTATTGTCATACCTTTGAAAGTTACATATTTAGCACTATCCAGACGGAGTGTATAATAATTTGTCGATGTAGGTGCTGCATATTGCAAAATAACTTTCGTACTGTCATTACTTTGAGAACGGAAAGTAATGGTATTTGAAGCACTGGCACCATTAATCTGAGAAATTCTAACCTGTTCGTTAAAAGTACCTGTATCAACCAGGAAAGTAACCGCGCCACAAACACCGGCTACTGTTAGATTAGCAATAGCAGAGGTAAAGTTCGGGAAATTATGGAAATTACCATTTGTTGTATCACCAATAGTATAGGTGCCATTTAAGCAGGCAGTAAAACAAACACTATGTAAGGTATCGTTTGAAGCAGTACTGTCAATAGGAGCTCCATTTGGATTTTTCGTCCAGGCTTTTACACAATACAAACCTCCTGCAAATATTTGATTAGCAATCGTTATGGTAGAATCTGACCCACTTGGAATATTTCCGGTAAAGCTGTAATTAGGTTTTTGTACACCATTTAAAGTCCATTGTACAGTAGCACTGGTTAAATTGGCCTGTCCATAATTTTTAATTTTAACTTTTATAGGAGTGGATACTCCTGATGGTGTATTTCCAACGGGGTTAACCAATGTTGTAATACCTGCATCATTAATTGGAGGAGGACTTACTGTAACAATAACTGGTACTCTTGCACTTCCGCATCCGGGAACCATTCCTTCTAACTTCATATTTGGTCTTTGACTATAAGGGGTATATGAAGAAACTGAGATTGGACATACACCACCTCCGTCAGAATGATGATTAAGAGCAGAAACGAATGAAGTAGCTGATTGATTTACTATTGCATTATATGTATAATTAGATGATCCGGCATACATATCAAAACAATTTTCAATTACAATGTTATCATTTCCATTCCAAACAAATGGAGTTGTGAATGGATATATATTCCAGCCAACAGTTGGCATTAAGGAAGCAATAGTATAAACCTGGGTTAAACCACTGACAAATGAAGTTGTCATATTAGTCAGAGTAGTATGACCTATCATGATTGCATAATTTGTCATTGCCTGACCAGTATAGGAAACCATATCAAATCCAACGGAATTAATAGGACCAGCCTGGAAACCCATAGCATTTAATTCAGCTTTGGTGATTAAATACTGTTCTCTTGAACCAGTATAGAACTGCCCATAAGGTGATGGATATCCGGTTGTTGTATTTTGAACTGTTCCTGTTCCTAAAATACCGGCAGCTAAGAATGATGTATTAGCCTCAACATAAAAGGTATCAGAAACATACATAAAGAATGGTGTTGTAAATGGGGAACCCTGACCTATTTTAGTTCCACCAACTATGGTATCATACCAGTTAATAAAAGTACCCGGAGCAGTGGCAGTTAAGGTAGCCTGTGAACCATTAAATACACTTATGTTATTTGTAATTGGAGACGGAGGGGTGTAACGCGATAAAATAGAATCCTTAATAAGTGTGTCATTAGCTGAATAGGCATCACCGGGAGTATTAACAACTGCAGTAACTTTAAAATAATGGTCACCTACAGGAGCTGTAAAATTAGCCAAGGCTGTAAATGTATAAGTAGCGGTATCAAATGGTTTAATTACAAGATTAATAGCTTCAGGTGTAATAAAGCTTCCATTGTCCAGTTTATATTTAACGGTACAATTGCTGCTTTTTAAGGTATCAATATAACTATGGTTAAATATTTTAACTGAAATAGGCACCTGATACAATCCACAACCCGTAGGAGCAATTATTTTTGAAAGACCTGCTTCGTGAGCATAAGAAAGCACAGTTGCAATAACAGGAACTCTGTTGCTTACACAACCTTCAACAATTGTACCAACTTTCCAATGGTACCAGAAATAATAATAAGGTGTAAGTGATGGGCTGGTTATACTTAAAACGCCCGGTAAAGTATAAGGATATGTACCGGTTAAATCCCTGTATAAATTGGTTACACCACCTGTCCAGGCTGTTGCCGATAAACGATAACTTGTTCCTGCAGTTAGTGGGAAATTTAATACAGCGGTCTGTGCAGGACTTAAGGGTGAAGTGGTACCTGTGCAATTAACAGTAACTGATGTTATTGCAACACCTGCTGATGTTTGTAATGCAATAGTAACTGTACCGGCTCCTGTACCATAAGGGAACATATCAACAGATATTAATGTAGTATTGCTAAGTGCAGTAAAATTCAGATAAGTTCCTATTCCACCGCCTGTTCCTGCTGTGGATAATGGAGCTATTTCACCAACATAACCAACGCTTGACTGACTTGTTTTAGCAGCAACATAGAAAGTATCAGTTGCCAATAAAACAGGTGTGGTAAATGATGGACCAGTACCTAAAATTGTTGGACTTGTAAGGGTTTTATACCATACCAGAGGTTTTGGGGATACAGCTGTTAAAGTAGCTGTACTTGAATAAAATACGGTTGCACCGGTTGCAGTTGGAGGAGGAGGTGTAAACATGGAAGAAAAACTGAATAATGCACTGGAATCGTTTGCATGTGCATAATCACCGGTTAAGTCAACCCATGCTTTAAGTTTAAAAGTAGTATCATTTAAAGTTAAAGGATTTACAGCAAGATTAGCTTTGGCAGTAAACGTATATTGAATGGTATCACCAACATTAATGGTTCGGTTAACTAGTTCAGAAACTACAGCATTAAGACTGTCAATTTTATATCGGGCAGTCATTGTATTTGGGAGTATATTGGCTGAACCTACGTTCTTAATAACAACCTTAATTTCTTCAGTTGAAGTTAATCCGCAACCACCAATAGGTTTTAAAATACTGGATAGTGTTGCATCCTGAGCTGGTGGTAAGAATTCGTCAGCACCTATACATGGAGGATTCAAACGTGGATTTCCATCAATATCGGTGGTAACATCCGTAAGATTAGTACCCATCCCTTTTAATAATCCATTATATGTATGTAAATCAGTAGTACTCAAGAAAAATGGATTAACTGAAATTGAATTTGAATCTTTCAGATAAGCAGCCACTAAGGCAGGCAATGATGTAAAGTTAACAAATACAGTGGTATAATATCCATATAAATTGGTAGTAGAATAGTAGTTATTATAATTAGATATTGAAACAGAAGAAGCTTCATAAAAATGAGGATACACATTGGATTGGGAATTGTTATTCAAAACTTCTATAAAAGCAGATGTTCCTGTAATATTTATACCTCTTGTATCAGTAGTATTGACCCCGGTAACAAAGACTGAGTTTGCATAAACTTTATATTTAGTATCTGCCAGTAACCTGATACCATATGCATAACCAGTACCATTTTGTAAACTTACAAAGTTATTGGCAATTAATCCTTTGGTAGTATCAGTAGAAACTGAGTTCTCAACTAATATACCATACATATTGGTCCCTGCAGTCAAGATAACTGTATTTCTGGTAATCCTGTTTAAAATATTAGCATTTGTTGCATAAATACCATATTTATTACCGGTGTTTACTATAGAAGAATTTACAGTATTAGAATCAATTAAGCATGAATCAACATATTGTACATAAATACCATATGACATAGAATTATTAATAATATTATTCTTAATAACAGTATTTTTTAATATAGCAGTAGATAATCCTTTGGCTGAAATGGCATAAGCACTCTGATAAAAATAGTTGCCCTTTATTAAGTTGTTTTTATTAACAAGATTTGTACCTTCAATACTTATAGAAGTTTGAGATACAGCTGTTCCTGAATAACCTGCAAAATAATTACCAATAAACTGATTATAGGTTGCTCCTGCTGTTAAAACTACAGCAGCTGAATAATTTGGATCAACAGGTGCAAATTTGATATTTTTAAAAGTTATATAATCTGCCCCGTTTAATTTAACTATCCAGTTCGATGCTGAAATTGAAGTATGATTCATGATTACTGAAGTACTGTCATTATTCGCAGCTTTGAAAGTAATGGTATTTATGGCAGTCGCACCAACAATTTCAGGAATTGTCAGCTGATCACTATAAGTACCGGGATTAACATTAAATACAACAGGACCATTTATACCGCACTGTGTTAATCCAACCAGAACATCTGAGAAAGTTGGGAAATTGGCCCCCGTTCCTCCTACTGTATATGTTCCGCTTAATGGCGCAGAACAGGCATAAAATGAATACGATAAGGTATCATTCTGGAAGTTCATATCTGCACTGTCATTTGGCAGGTCTGTCCATACTTTCACATTATGAATACCAACAGCTAAATTTAAATTTACTGCAGTGTAGGTGTATGTTGAATCTTTCAGTAATAATCCTTGCCAGGTAGTATTGGCAGGAGTTCCGCCATCTACAACATACCAAACTTTAGCCTTTTTTAAAGAATCATTCGTAAAATTCTTTATTTTCACATCAAAGTTAAATGCAGTTCCTGCTAATACACTTCCGGTTGGATACACAATTTGTGATATTCCTGCATCCGGTGTTGGAAATGGATTTGCCAGAAAGTTAATGGTTATATTAGGTCTTGTAGCAGCTAATGTTCCTGTTGTTGAAGCACTTGATGCAAAGTACTGATGCGTACCTGTTGTTCCTGATGTATAATAAAAACTTGGGGTTACTGAAGCAGCAACACCGTTATTGGCTTCACATAATACTAATAAATTGCCGGAATTATAGCTAAATGGAGTGGTTAAAGCAATTGTTTTCCAACCTGTTGCTGAGAATATCTGCGTTCCATCATAAACCAGGGTTGCTCCATTTATTAAATTTGCCCAGCTATCAGCAGTCATAACTGTAGATGTTGTCTGTTTGATATAAATCCTTATAGGAATAGTGGTTGTAGGTTGTGCAGTTGAAACATTCCATGCTAATGAAGTAATTAATCCAAATTTATTAATATTTGTAGCTAAATATAAAGAAGCACTCTTGGTGTAATCAGCATTAGCCTTAAAAGGATAATTCTGGTTAGTAGTTCCTGTACCTACTATTACTCCTCCACCGGCATTGTATTTTGGAAAAAAGGTATAATAGCCTGTTGCAGGTTTGTAAGCCATATTGTGAGCAACTGATGCATCACGGGCAATAACATTATAGGTTACCCATTTCCAGTAACCGGGAAAAGGAATTGCTGCAGAGTATAAACTATCAACTAGTGGCGATTTGGTCATTCCCAATTGGGTAAATGCACCATTACCGACTTTATACATAATATAAACAGTATCTAAACCAGAACCGTCTTTTACAAAAGCAGTTACATTATAAGGTCCTCCATAATAGGTAGTATCTGTAGGATAACTTAACATCGTAATAACAGGTGGATAGAGTTCAGATGGACTCACGGTTACTTTTATATCGTCCAGTAACCAACCGTATCTTCCGGCACCGGCAGGATTGCCACTACTTGTATATTTAAAACGAATTTTAACATTTGGTTGATTGGCAGCTATAGAAGAAATATCAAATTTTTCATTTTTCCACCAGGTATTGGTTGGTTTTGTCAAAGTATCTCCTGCAAGCCAATCGGCTGGATAAGCACTTTCAGAAAATTTATAAAGGCCTCCTGATGAAATTAATACACCGCTTCCAAGATACTGTGTAGTACCTAATGAAGTCCATGTAGTACCATTATCAATGGAAACTTCAATATTTCCTCCATCTGAGAAATATAACTTACAGATCTGAGCAAATTCCAGAATAACAAAATTATTTCCGGTAGTTGCAAAAGAATTGGAAGTCAGATAAATAGTTTTTCCTGGCTGTAAAGTATTGGTATCAGACTTAACACCTGACTTATAAAGATTTGTTGAAGCTGCCCATGCTTTAAAATTGGTAGTAGCATAACCACCGGAATCGGCAGTTGTCGTTAAACCAATGGATGTAGATTCAAAACCTTCCTGAAAAATAATGGTTTGAGCAGATAAAAACGAAATCATCATTACTGCAAACACAAAAAGTAAAACTTTTTTCATAACAAGTTGAATATTAAATGAATAAATAAATGAAAATGAATAAATATATGTTTAGTTGTAATTTTTAAAATTATGCTAAATATAAAGAACAAATGTAACAAATAATCCAAATTAAAGTTAAAAAAATCAAAGAAATTTTATGTTTAAGTTATTAACTTCGTGTTATTTAGTTAACAACTGTAACAATTCCTTTTTTCTGAACTAACTCATGGTTAGGTAAGCTGAAACGAATTAAATATACATATACACCGGAAGGAACTATTTTACCATCAAATTTGCCATCCCAGCCTATTTGAGGATTATTATTATCAAATATAAGCTGTCCGAATCTGTTGTAAATCTGCATCAAATAATTTTCGCTGCTTACAAAGGCCATTACAGGTTTAAATACATTGTTAATATTATCTGAAGGTACAATAGCATTTGGTATAAACATTTCAGGTTGCTGAACTGTCTCTACTTCATTAGAATTGCTTTCTTCGGTAAAACTATAAATAGAATTAGATTTCTCATTCGCTTTTACATAATACTTAAACTTCCCGTTACCGGAAGTAAAATTCTGAACATCATCCAAATATTGAAAGGTTGAGGATGAAACATTGCCAATAATAGAAAAAACATTATTACTATTATCTCTGAATATAGAATATGTATCAACATTTCCTGCCCAATCTCCATAATCAGACCACTCTAATTTATTTGTATTCCCCTCTAACGGAGCTACTTTTAAAAGTATGGTATGAGCTGTATTGGACGTTATTCCGTAATTACCACAACTATCCAAACTTGTTGTTTTATAATAATAGGAATATTTCTGTGTATTAACAGCATAATCAGTATAAGTAAAATCTGTACTTGCTGTTGGTGGTAAATCAGTTATTTTAACAAATGCTCCACTCGCTGACTTTGATTTATATACAGAATATGCAGTAACTAAAGCAGCAGGGTCAGTATGAATCTTAATATCAATTTGATTATCAGAAACTACTGTAGCAGTACGAATGTATAAATACTTAGGTTTTCTTGGTTTAATTATATAATAACATTTCTGACATGAACTCGAGGTATTTTGTCCCGTATTTTCATAAGCCTGAATATAGAAACAATAAGAAGTACTGTCTTCAATGTTATTTAAAATGTAATCTAATTTAGATGCATTTGTTGTAGCCAATATATTAAATGCACCACCATTTTTGCTCATCATTACCCTGTATCCTGAAACCGTTGGATTCATGTTTGTATAGGCTGTCCAGTTCAGCTTTATTTGAGAAGCACATATATCCAATGAACTTTTCAATAATATTGTAGTATGATAATCGCTTAAAATACTGGTATTTTTACAACTGTCAAAAGCTGCAATTCTGTATGACTGTGTGGCAGAACAAGGATTAAACAAGGAATCAATATAACTTGAGCTCAAACGTCCCCATACTGTATCTATTACTATGCAGGGAGAACCATGACAAATTATGTACCCCCATGTATCTAATGAAGGGCTTGGATGCCAGCCCAGCTTAACTTTCCCACTGATATAATCTACACTAACAGTGTCCATTCCATTGAATAAAGGAGCTGTTAAATCTTCAAATAGTTTACCATCATAAGATGAAACGGATGTACAATTAAATGCATCTTTAATTTCAATTCTATAATATACAGTATCATGGCAGACTTTAACGGTATCATTATAAATCAGATTCTGCGTTGAATCAACTTTTGACCAGGGATTGCTTAAGGATTTTGTTTTATAAATCTGATAATAGGAAGCTGTTGTGGGCAATTTGGGTGTATGTATTGCATTCCATGCCAGATTAGCCAGACCACCTCCTGTATTAGTAACTAACAGATGTATACTTTGAAGGGTATCAGATGATATCGTATATACATTTGCCCTGGATTTACATTTAATATAGTAAAAATACGATTGATTGTTGGCATTTACTGTATTATCAAAATATGTAGTCTGGTTAACAACTGTAATGGTTGCGATATCATTATATATTCCGTTTAAAGTTGCACCTCTGTATACATGATAACTATCAAAGCCTGCTGTATCAACAGAATTAACCCAATTTATGCTGACATTTCCGTTGTTGACAACAGAAATGCAGCGTAAATTGGGAGGTGTCAAAGCAGAACTTTGCATTGCAAAAATTATTAATAATATTAAAATGAAATATTTTTTCATTTGTTTATATATAGATGCAATTTTTTTAAAAAGGTTGGAAAAATTAACAATTATTTATTTCCTACCAACGATTAATTCATGTAAATTATTGTCCTGTAGATATTTATTAGCAATATTTTTTATTTGTTCTGAAGTAATATTTTGAATAACCTGCAAATTTAATTTAATATATTCAATTGTTAAATCATGTTGTATTATTGATTTAACCAGATTAGCCATTGCAAAAGCGCCATCTATGCTTCTTAAGAACTCTCCCATCTTAAAATTCCTGACCAATGATAATTCTTCATCACTTACCAAATCATCCCTGAGGAGTTTTATTTCTTTATAAATCTCATCAATGCACTGTTGGGTATACATAAAACCAACTTCAGTACCTATAAAGAAATACTTTGCATATTTTAATCTTAAAATACCTGAGTTAATTCCATAAGTATAACCTTTGTCTTCTCTGATATTTTTCATTAGTCTTGAACCAAAATAACCGCCCAATATTGTATTCATAAATTTAAACTGATGATATTCATAATCATCAATTTTATAAATAGCACTACCGATTCTGACAGCTGTTTGAACAGCATCATCTTTTAAGATAAATGATTTATTATTGCCAATAACCTGAACAGCATAATCTTTTTCTATTATACGCGATTGTTTTCCCCAGCTGTTTTTTCCAAAATATTTTCCGATCAGCTGAATTACATTTTGATTAATTTTTCCTGAAATTAATATTTTACAATTGCCAGAATGTATATACTTTTGGTGAAACTCAGCCAAATGCTTACGTTCAATCTTTTCAATATCTTCTATTTCTGCTATCTGGCCATAAGGATGAGTTATCCCGAATAATTGCTGCTGAAATTTTGTTCTGGCAATATGGCTCACTCTTTGATTATTTATCTCCAGTAATGTTTTTTGTTTTTCTTTAAAAATAGCTATTTCATTTTCAGGAAAGCTCGGACATTTAATGATTTCTTCTACATATGGAAGAATATGTTCCAGGTGTTTAGTCAGTGAATAAACTGATAAACAGGCAAAATCCCTTTCACTTTCTTTTTCGAAGCTTGCGCCATAAAAATCAAAAGCTTCAGCAATCTGATCAGCAGAAAAATTTAAACTGCCTTCGGTAAGTAATTGAATAGCAGAGAAAGCAGAAAAAACCACATACTGTTTTGCTGTACCAGCTTCAAACATAAAGTCAACTCTTACAACATCCTGAGTTCCCTTATTAATTTGATAATAAGGTATCTCATTGTCAAACAGTTTCTTTAACGGCATTAAACTATCAATCCCGAATAAATCGGGATTGATGTTTTGTATTTCAGGGCGAATACTTCTTTTTATATTTTGATTCATTTTATTATCTGATAAGCGTTATATGACCAGTAACAGTTTGTTCTTTATTAAGTTCATTGGTATATTTAATATTATAAACATATACACCCTCCTGCAATGCCTTTCCTTTATAGGTTCCATCCCAGCCTTCATTAATATTCTGAGATGTAAAAACAATCTGACCAGTCCGTGATATAATAATAATTTCGAATTTGGTAATATTGGTACCGTAAGCTTTAAAAACGTCCGATTCACCGTCACCATTGGGTGTAAATGCATTAGGAACAAAAATTTTATTACAATCCGTAACATTAACGGTAATCAATCCAACTTTCTTATTTCCTGCCTCATCATAAGCTGCAACACTATAATCAGTAGTTGCTGCAGGACTAACATTAATTGATTGTGAGATTTCACCCGTACTCCAAAGGAAATTTACCCCACCAATAACACTTAGCTGTACTTTTTCACCTTTACAAATATTCTGATCAGGAGAAAATTTAATTTCACCAGCATTCTTAATGGCTGATATTACTGTATTATTAGCCAATGGTTGTTTATCAACATTTTTATGCTGCTTTTGTGAAATACTGCTAACGCTTATTGGATTAACAGTTTCATTTGTATTATTTTGTCTGGTATCAGCCTGAGCAATCAAATCATTGATATTAATTCTCTTTGTTTTATTTGGCTGAGACAAGTTATTAGAATTAGTATTACTGTTGGTTTTAATAGTTTGGTTTACATTATTATCAGATGGATTAGTCTTGTTTTCGTCAATATTTTTAATGTTTTGATCAGTTTTTTCAACAGCATTTACAGCAACAGCAGTTGTTGTTTTAGATTTATTATCAGCTACAGGTTTGCTTAAAAAATAGGTAATCAGAAGTACTGCAATAATGCCACTTCCTATAAACAGATTTACAGGTTTAAAATAATCGGGTTTAGCTATTGGATTTGGTTTAACATTATTTTCGATGTTATTCCAGATTTTATCAGATGGCTTTCTTTCAAAATCCTTGAAAGCTTCTCTAAATAAATCTCCTATATTGTTTTCTTGCTTCATTTCCGTATTAAATTACGCTTTCTTTATTAATTAATTTTTTTTGTATATATGTTTTGGATTTCATCAGTTGCGATTTTGAAGTATTAATAGATATTCCGAGCAGCTGTCCTATTTCTTTGTGGCTGTAACCTTCAATTTCATATAAGTTAAAAATCAGCTTGTAACCTTCAGGCAATGCCTGTATAACTTTTAACAAATACTCAACAGATAAGGTATCATAGCTTAATTTTACATCAGCTGTGGTTTCCTGAATATCATCGTAATCTGCAGCATAATAATGTTTTAAATTACTTTTGTAAAAATTTAATGCTGTATTTACAATAATTCTGCGAATCCAACCATCAAAAGAACCATCACCCCGGAATTTACCAATATTATTAAAAACCCTGATAAATCCCTCCTGCAATGCATCTTCAGCTTCATCTGAGCTTTTGAAATACCTTAAACAAACACCGAGCATTTTAGCTGAATATTTGTCGTACAGCGCTTTCTGAGCCTTTTTATCTCCTTTTATACATCCGCTTATAATTTCCGCTTCAGACATCATATACAACTATAGGACAATAATAGATTAATTTTTGGTGTCTATATCTGTTATTTTTTTGCAAAATAATACAACTTAGAACAGTTGCACTTGCAAAATGTATTGATAACCAATTCTTTTATTTGTTCTTGGGTAACTTTTAAATAATTATCAATTTCGGTATTTATGGTATTGGCGTCGCCCAATAATTCGAAATAAGCCAGATTCATGGCTTTTTCGCTGGCTTTGGTTTGCGAAAAAACCTGATAGGCTTCCGCTTTATTCTTCACTTTTTGCAGTTCTTTTGCTTCCACAAAATTCTTTTTCAGCTTGTCTATTTCATTATCAATAGCTTCTTCGGCCTGCTGCATCGTAATTCCTTTGTGCAGTTTACCGGAAATTATAAATAAGCCTTCATCAATATCACCTGAAATATAAGCACTAACTTCACTGAATAATTGCTGTTTTTTTACCAGTTCGCGGTTAAAACGTGATGATTTACCGTTTGATAAAATATCCGACAATAAATCAAAGGCATGATAATTAGTATCAGTGCGTTTACACATATGGTATGTTTTATAAATAGCATCATAAGGGACATCGCGTTCAACGCTCAGCATTCTTTCTTCGGTTTGTCTGGGTTCTGAAGGAATATTTCTTTCAAAAGGCAGACCGGCTGGAATATTTCCGAACCATTTATCTGCAAGTTGCTTTATTTGCTCAATATCAACATTACCTGCCACTACCAATATGGCATTTTCCGGACGGTAATATTTATAGAAAAAGCGCTTAACATCTTCCATTACAGCATTTTCAATATGCGAAATATCTTTTCCGATGGTCGACCACTGATAGGGATGCGTTGTATAGGCCAACGGACGCAGGATTTGCCATACATCGCCATAAGGCTGGTTTAAATAGCGCTGCTTGAATTCTTCAATCACCACATTCCGCTGTACTTCCAGACTTTTTTCAGAAAAAGCCAGTTCATTCATACGGTCCGATTCCAACCAGAAGGCAATTTCCAGACTGAGTTGTGGCAAGCATAAGTAGTAATTTGTTATATCGTTATTTGTGAATGCATTATTCTCACCACCTACCATTTCAATGTGTTCATCATAAGAAGGAATGTTTTTTGACCCACCAAACATAAGGTGTTCAAACAAATGAGCAAATCCGGTTTTATCGGGGTTTTCATCTTTTGCTCCGACATTGTAAAGTATATTAACAGCCGTAATGGGAGTACTGTCATCTTTATGAACAATCAATTTCAGTCCGTTATTCAGTATGAATTTTTCAAAAGCTATCATATATCTTATTTTTGATTTACAAAAATAGTGATTTATATCAGATGATATTGCGCTGATTTCAGTAAATAACTAAAGATTATTAAAAAATCTTGTTTTCAAAATAAATTTATAATTTTGCAATATTGAAAAATTAATAATCATAGAATTATGCAAAGAGATACGCAAATTTTTGACCTGATTGAACAAGAACGTCAGCGTCAGATGCATGGCATTGAGCTTATTGCTTCTGAAAATTTTGTAAGCCCCCAGGTGCTCGAAGCTATGGGTTCAGTTTTAACCAATAAATATGCCGAAGGCTATCCGGGCAAAAGATATTATGGTGGTTGCCAGATAGTAGACCAGACGGAACAAATCGCCATCGACAGAGCCAAAGCGCTTTTTGGAGCTGAATGGGCTAATGTTCAACCACATTCAGGTGCACAGGCCAATATGGCTGTTATGCTTGCATGTTTACAACCGGGCGATACTTTTATGGGACTGAACTTATCACATGGAGGTCATCTTTCGCACGGATCTCCTGTAAATTCATCGGGTATTCTTTACAAAGCCATTGATTATAGTGTAGAAGAAGCAACAGGTGTTATCAATTACGATATCATGGAAGAAACAGCTGTCAGAGAAAGACCTAAACTGATTATTGCCGGTGCTTCTGCCTATTCCAGAGACTGGGATTTTGCACGTATGCGTGCCATTGCCGATAAAATCGGAGCTATTTTAATGGCTGATATATCACATCCTGCAGGATTGATAGCAAAAGGATTATTAAATAATCCTGTTCCCCATTGCCATATCATTACAACCACAACTCATAAGACATTGAGAGGTCCAAGAGGCGGATTAATCCTTATTGGCAAGGATTTCGAAAACCCATGGGGTTTAAAAACACCAAAGGGAGAAACAAAGATGATGTCAGCATTGCTGGATTCAGCAGTTTTCCCCGGCATACAGGGTGGTCCGCTTGAACATATAATTGCTGCAAAAGCAGTTGCATTTGGCGAAGCCTTATCTGACAGCTATCTGGAATATATCAAACAGGTGAAAAAGAATGCAGCTAAAATGGCTGAATTATTTATGGCCAAAGGATATAAAGTAATTTCGGGCGGAACCGACAATCATTTAATGCTGATTGATTTAAGAAGCAAATTCCCTGATATTACAGGTAAAGTAGTTGAAAATACATTGGTAAAAGCCGATATCACCATCAACAAAAACATGGTACCCTTCGACAGCCGTTCACCATTCCAGACTTCAGGTTTAAGGGTTGGTTCTCCTGCTGTTACAACCCGCGGTTTAAAGGAAGAACACATGGAAACCATAGTAAATCTGGTTGACGAAGTTATATCAAACATCGATAATGAAGAGGTGATTTTATCCGTTCGTAAACGTGTAAATGAATTCATGAAACCATTTCCTTTGTACGCTTACTAAAAGCTAATAAGACACTAATATTAAAAGCTTATTCATTCATTTGGGTAAGCTTTTTTTATGGGATGCGGATATTAAAAATATTTAAGTCAGAAAGTCATATAAAAATACGATTCCTCTAAATTATTAACTTTACAAACTTTACAAACTTTATAAACTTTTTTGAACTTTTCCTGTAACTTTTTGACATCCTTCTTCGTCTGATGAGTAACTTTGTGAGAAATAATTTTATTAAATGACTACAGCTGAATACAATCTTTGTGTGGATGATTTTGCAGACAGTGTATATCGCTTTATCCTTAAACAAACCAGAGATGAAGAGAAAGCAAAGGATATTGTACAGGATTCATTTATAAAGATGTGGGATAAAGCAGCCGATATTAGTTTTGAAAAAGCCCGTTCTTATTTGTTCACAACTGCTTATCATACCATGATTGACCAGATCAGAAGGGAGAAAAAGCAAACGAGTCTTGAAGAAGTTTTTATCAGAGACCTGAAACACGAAGATCAATATTCCGATTTAAAAGAAGTGCTGGATGCAGCTTTGCAGAAATTACCCGAAATTCAAAAATCGGTTATTTTATTAAGGGATTACGAAGGTTACAGCTATGAAGAAATCGGTGAAATCACCAATTTAAACGAATCACAGGTAAAAGTATATATTTACAGGGCAAGATTATTTTTAAAATCATACATAGGAGAAATGGAAAGGGTTTTATAATACCGAAATGAAATATGTAGTAGTCCAATTCACTATCGTTCTTGGAACTACAACATCTTTCTGATCGGCATAATACAAATTGCGAATTAACTAATTTAGAAATCATTTTGTATAAGATGGAAATAAACAAAGAAAACTACGAAATTTTTATACTCGACTATTACGAGGGCAGGCTCAATCAGGCTGAAGAACAGGCTTTACTTGCATTTTTGGATGCCAATCCTGAAATTAAAGCAGAATTTGAATCCTTCGAAAATATCAGCATAGCTGAAAATGATACTATTCATTTTGAATTAAAGGATAGCTTAAAAAAACCGGATACCTCCTCCCCTCTTATTATCAATCAAACGAACTATAAAAACTATTTTATTGCTGCTGTTGAAGCTGATTTAACCCCAGCGCAAAAAAAACAACTGGATATTTTCCTTTTACAACATCCTGATTTAAATGAAGAATTTCATTTATTTCAACTTACAAAATTAACAGCAGACAAAAATATTGTATTTGAAAATAAACGACAGCTTAAAAAGTTTATACTGTTCAATACTGCCATCAATAAGAAGCTGATTTATCAGAGCTTAGCCATTGCTTCATCATTTTTAATCCTGATCAGTGTTTCTTTATATTTCTTCAACCAAAAAGATATTATAAAACAAAGCTTTAACACAGCACAGGAAATCAGCAAACCCCTGATTAAAAACAATAAACCTAATACTGAACCGATAAATTTGATGGCTGATTCAAAAATCAATGCTTCAAATCCGGTAAATCATCAAACAGTAAAAGAATCTGTACAAAATCAGCCGGCTATTGTAAGACAAACAGAAGTTATGCATGAAATAGCTTCAATTCCTGTTAAAAATCAACTGGAATTACAAACAGTCCAGATTCAGAATGAAGTCAGAAACGAAAATTTATTACTTTGTAAACTCCTGGTATTAGCTGAAGAACAAATAGCTGAAAACGTAGCTACTGAAAAACCTCAAACAAAAGAAAGCCGTCGTTTTGATATTGATGAAAAATTGTATAAAGAAAATCCATTGGCTCAGGTGGGTGGATTTTTAAAATATTATGCAGTTAATGCATTCTCTAAAGCTGAGGAAATCAGCACTTTTGCAAACAATACCTATCAGGCTGTTGATAAAAAAATAGAAGGAAAATAATCAGGTTGTAACAAATCAACAGATTTATCCGTCACATTAAAAAAACAAAATATTTTATAACTATAAAACTGAATACCATGAAAAGAATTTATCTGATTATTATCCTATGCATTACAATGGCATCTTATACGAGATCGCAAGATAATAATCAAAAACTGGAAGAATATGCTGTACCTGCTTTTAACGGAATTGATGCCGGAAGTTTGTCAAATGTTTACATTACAATCGGAAGCCCCCAGAGTTTAAAAATTGAAAAAGACGAAGATGAAGACAGAACAACAATTTTTAAAGTTAAAGACAGTATACTTGAAATCAAACATACTACTGATGGTGAAAATCTTAAACTGAATAATGAAAAAATTTATATCACCTGCCCTGTGTTGAATTACCTTAAAGTGGGCGGAGTATCCCGTGCACAATCACAGGATGTTGTAATAATAAAAGCAGCATCAATTTATATATCAGGTAGTGGAGCCTCTAAAATTGATTTGAATATTGATACAAAAAAATTAAAAACAGATGCATCCGGTGCTACTAAAATTACATTGAAAGGCAATGCCTTACAGCATATATCAAACATGAGCGGAGCTGCCAAAATCAATGCCAAAGAACTCAACGTAAATGAAATGGAAGTTAAAGGCAGTGGTGTGGCAAAAGCAGAAGTAAATGTAAAAAGTAAAATAAGCGGTCAGCTATCAGGCTTAAGTACTGTACATTATGAGAAATCACCGGATACTGTTCTGACAAATAATAATACCTTATCGCGAAACAATATGCCCGACGATATGGGTGTAATTAATATTGATAAAGATGTCAACAGTATTTCGAATGCAAAGAAAGATACAACCAAAGTTTCAATATTGGGAAGCGGAGTGGAAGTAGTTGATGGTGAAGATACCAGAATATCAATCGGAAATACAGAAATGATAGTTGACAAAAAAGGCAGTGTTCATATTAAGAAAAAAGATAGTAATAAAAACTATGTCCATCATTTTCACGGACATTGGGCCGGATTTGAACTGGCATATAACGGCTATGTAGATAAAAATTTGAGTAATGCAATTCCATCACAGTATGCTTTCCTTGAACTGAACAGAACCAAGTCAGTTGGTGTGAATATTAATCTTTTTGAATTAAATGCCAACATTATCAACAACAGATTCGGACTGGTTTCCGGCATCGGAATCCAGTGGAATAATTTCCGTTTCGACCGTGATGTAGTACTACTCCCCGATTCAGGCAGAATTTACGGTTATCACAATACAAATATCAACAGCTATCTGAAAAGCAAACTGGTTGAATGCTGGGTAAGGGTTCCATTATTCCTCGAATACCAGACAGCCAAACGCAAATGGAAACAATTCCATGTCGCAGTAGGCGGTGTTTTTGGCTATAAAATTGATTCCCACTCCAAACAAGTTAATTATGAAGGCGGCGAAAGAAACTATGATAAAATTTATAACGACTTCTATCTGAACCCGGTAAAACTGGATGGTGAAGTAAGGATTGGCTGGGGTCCCATAAATTTATTTGCAAGTTATTCGTTTACCCAAATGTTTGAAAAGAATAAAGGTCCTGAATTATATCCCTATATGATTGGGATTACACTGGCAAGCTGGTGATTTATATAAAAATGACTAATAAATCAGTTCTTAAAAATAAGGTATAATGCCGATCAGAAATATGTTGTAGTACAAGAGAGAAAAAAAACGAATTGGACTACTACATATTTCCTATCGGTAAAAAATATAGCTTTGTTTCCGAAAGCTATTTCTCACAATTAGTTAAGTTTGTTAAAAAAAGTGTCATATTTTTGGCACTTTTTTTTATATTTGCATAAAATATTCTTCAATATTAAGTTCACACAAAATCAAAACTATATGTCAGGACATAATAAATGGTCAACCATTAAACGTAAAAAAGGAGCTTTAGACTCAAAACGTTCTAAAATATTTTCAAGAATTATTAAGGAAATAGCTGTTGCTGTTAGAGAAGGTGGAGCCGATCCTGACGGCAACCCACGTTTACGTTTAGCTATTTCAAATGCTAAAGGGGCAAATATGCCCAAAGAAAATCTGTTGCGTGCCATCAACAAGGCTTCAGACAAAGATTCTGCAAGCTTCTCTGAAACCACTTACGAATGTTATGCACCTCACGGTATCGCTATATTTATTGAGTGTACAACCGACAATTTGCAGCGTACCATCAGCAATATCCGTTCTTATTTCAACAAATACAACGGAACATTGGGTACCAATGGTTCTTTAAGTTTTTTATTCGACAGAAAAGGAATTTTTACAATACCACAGGCAAATCTGAATTTAGAAGAAGTTGAACTGGATTTGATTGATGCAGGAGCCGAAGATATTTCGCTGGAAGATGACTTCTACACCATTACCACGGTTTTGGAAGATTTTGGTGCCATGGTCAAAAAACTGGAAGAATTAAACATAGCTGTTGAAAGCGCCGAACTGCAAAGAATTCCAAAAAACATGGAAAAAATCAGTGTTGAAGATGCCAAAAAAGTAATGAAACTTATTGATGTTATTGAGGAAGATGATGACGTGGTTAACGTTTTCCACAATATGGAAATGAGTGACGAACTGATGGCGGAACTTGAAAAATAGGCTGTAGGATGAAGTGCCTTGAGTACTTAGAATACTTAAAGTACTTAAAGTACTTAAAGTTAAAATATTTATTTTCTAAATTTTGGTTCCTGAATTCTAACTTCTGAATTCTGCCTTCATCTAATTTACGTATTTGTTAATTATCTGTGATTTTCAATCGTTTATTACATATCTTTGTATCTGTCAATCACAATTGAGAGCATGAAGAAAATAGTACTCATTTTACTCAGTCTTATATCCTTTACATTATTTGCCGGCAACAACAAAGCCGATAAAACCAAAGAAGCAAAAGTCCTGGAGATGATTAAAAATCAGCCTTTGGAGTTTATTGAAAATAAAGGACAATTTACTAATACAGAAGGAAAGCCTGCTGATAATGTATTTTTTAAAGCCAGCTATGGAAATTGTGATATCTATATTACCGATAAAGGATTAAGCTATGTTTTTGTAAAAATTGAAGAAGAAAAAGATGAAAATGAAGAGTTAAAAGATAAAGAAAGCAAATTTGGTAAAAGCAATAAAGAAGAAAACGAAAAAGCTACTTATTACCGAATGGATATGAATCTGGAAGGTGCACATATCAGTAAAGAAAATATTACTAAAGATGATGAAAGCAAGCAGGGTCATCACAATTATTTTTACGCCCATTGTCCCGAAGGTATTTATAATGTAAAAGGATACCGAAAGATTACCATTAAAAATATTTATAATGGAATTGACTGGGTAATATATACAAATACAGGCTCTAAGGATCATGCTTTAAAATATGATTTTATAGTACATCCTCAAGCTGACTATACGGATATTAAGATAAAATTTACAAATGCTGACAGTTTAAGCTTGTTTAATAATGAAAGTAATCTTAAAATTCATACAATAGCCGGTACTTTAGAAGAGGGAAAGTTGTTATCTTACCAAACTAAAAATAATGATGAAATCCAAAGCAAATATATCATTGGTAAAGATAGTGTGATTAGGTTTGAAATTGCTGCTTATGATACAACTAAAACTCTTATTATTGACCCTTTAGTTTGGGCTACATATTATGGAGATGATCAATTAGATGGATTTTATTCAATCTGTGTCGATAGTCAGGATAATATTTATATTTCAGGATATACTTTTTCATCAGGGTTTCCAACATTTCATTTAGCGGGAGCCTATTGGCAACAATTTAATAATGGAATAGTAGATGTAATTATCTTAAAATTTAATAATCAAGGTGTGAGGCAATGGTCAACATGTTATGGAGGAACTAATTATGAATTAAGTAATAATATTTACTTAGATAGTCATGAAAATATTTATGTTTCAGGATACACTTCCTCGATAAATTTCCCTATACAGCAATTAGCAGGAGCTTATTGGCAGCCTAATAATGCTGGGTTTTCTGATGGATTTCTAATAAAGTTTAATAACTTAGGCATAAGATTATGGGCAACTTATTTTGGAGGAAGTCTTGACGATAATATAAGTTCAATCTGTATTGATAGCCATGATAATATATTTATTGTTGGACAGACAGAATCAAACATTTATACTCAACAATTAACTGGAGCATATTGGCAACCTAATAAAGCTGGAAATTTTGATGGTTTTATTTTAAAATTAAATAGTTCAGGAGTAATACTATGGTCGACTTATTATGGAGGAAATGGTCTAGATTATCCATTGTTTGTATGCAATGATAATGATGATAATATTTACATAACAGGTTATACGGATTCGCAAGATTTACCTACTAAACAATCAATAGGTTCTTATTGGCAGCCCAATAATGCTGGAGATATAGATGCTTTTCTAATTAAATTTAATAATCAAGGTTTAAGGTTATGGGCCACTTATTTCGGGGGTGTAAATGATGACAAGGGTTCTTCAATATGCATAGATAGCCATAACAATATTTTTTTTACTGGGTTTACGAATTCTACTAATTTTCCTTTACACCAATTAGCAGGTACTTATTGGCAATCATCTATTGCAGGTGGTTATGATATATTTATAATTAAATTAGATAAACCAGGTAAAATTATTTGGTCGACTTTTTATGGAGGAAGTAAAGATGAATATTTTAATTGGAATTTTGCATCCAAATTAATTTGCATTGATAAACAGGATAACATCTATATATCGAGTAGTACATATTCAATAGATTTTCCGACTGAAAATTTAACAGGTGAGTTTTGGCAACCAACAAATGCTGGTTTTTCTGATGCTTTTATTTTAAAATTTAGCAATCAGGGTGTTAGAATTTGGGCTACTTATTATGGAACAGATAAAATAGACTTTTGCAGAGGTATTTCTATTGATAATCAAAATAATGTATATTTTATTGGTGAATTTTGGGATGACGGGGCTTTTACAGTTAATCAGGGTAATGGTTCTTATTATGTGAATAGTTCATCAGGCAGCGAAGATAGTTATATTATGAAATTTTCAATTCCATGTAACATTCAAAAAACGGCATCTCTACTTTCAGATATTAATAATATTTGTAATAATTCTAAGGTAAATATTAAATTAATTGCATATGGAGGAATTGGTGATACTTTAAAATGGTTTTCAAATGGTTGTGGCCAAAATTATATTGGTCAAAATACACCTTTAATCATTCCTTCCCCTATAAAAACCATTACATATTATGCCCGTTGGGAAAGTAATTGTGGAATTTCAAAATGTGATACAATTACGATTTTTGTTAATGATTGTCAATTTATTCTCGAACTTCCCAATATCATCACGCCCAATAATGACGGAATTAATGATATGTTTATTCCATTACTAAAGAAGAATATTGAAAAGATGAATACTAAGATTTTTAATCGTTGGGGTAATCTATTGTATGAAACTGATAATATTAATATTGAATGGGATGGCAAATATAAAGGGAAACTTGTTTCTGATGGAGTCTATTACTGGATAATTATTTATACAGACGGAAACGGAACAGAAAGCATGTTAAAAGGCTCATTAACGGTATTGAAATAAAGATTTAAATGGAACAGAAAGAAACAACCCCATTTTAGCTGCATTACCAGATATCATAAATGAAAGAAGTCCGAAATTAGTAAACTTACTAAAATCGGACTTCTTTCTTTCATTAAATCAACTAAAACAAAACAATAATCTGAGCTATATTAGACTTATTTTAAATGTTATTTTGAAACTACTATTTTTTCAGTAGTTTTACGTTCACCTATTTTAATATTTATACTATATATTCCATTTGATAATTTGCTGATATCTATATTATCATTATAAATGCCTTTATATTGATGTTTAGATTCATTATAAACCAATTCACCCAACATATTAAATATCTGAATGCTAATATTCTCGGAATATTCATTGGTAAAATTAAGATTAAATTTACCATTATTTGGATTTGGAATAATTTTAATATCAGTAGCTGAACTTTGAATTACAGGTACTTTTATTTGACCTTGTGCAACAGTAGCAGTATTGCAATAAGCTTTACTGCAACCACCAATGCTATATACATAAACTATTGTATGTGTTCCAGCACCGGCAATGGCAGGACTAAATGTATTTCCGCTTACACCAACACCATAAAAACTACCACCAGCAGGAGAACCTGTTAATATAACAGCACTGTCACCGGTTGTATACATTGAATTTAAACCACTATAACTAACAACTGGCATATTCGAACAATTATTTTCGATATAAAGTACATTAATTTCCGGAACTGATAAAGCACGGTCATAAATACGGACATTATCAACCGTTCCTTTTAAAAAGCCCGTAGGATCTATCGAATTTCTTCCGATATATAAAGGCGTATTATACGCATTGAGTGGTCCGCTCATTGGCATTGACTGAATCAACACATTATTGATATAAAATTTCAATGTAGTTCCATCATAGGTTCCAACTAAAAAATACCAGTTTCCAACTGTGTAAAAATGATTTGGGGTATTAAACCCGTTTGAAATATTGTTTGATGTAACACTAAATGAAAACATATCATAAGTTGCAGAACTGTATTCACCCGGTGTAGCAAAACGATACTGATAATAAGGTGGATTATAGGATGTATATCCCTTATCAATAATACCGGTACTACCATCATTTGAAAATGATTCTGGTTTATACCAGGCACATAAAGTTATTGCATTCGTTGGATTTAATGAAGCTGAATTTGCAACCAGAATATAATTATTTAAACCATTAAAATGATACGCACTATTTGGGTTACCAAATCTATCTGCTGTTAGTGTTGCACCATAAACCAGCCCATGATTTCCATAGCCACTCGAATCATTGGCATTGCCATTAAAGTTATACTTGGCTACAAGTCCGCTATCCAGGTTTATTTGTGCGAAAATACTGCTCATTCCAAATAAAGTGAGCATAATCATAATAGTTAATGTCTTTTTCATAATGTGAGTTTTTAATTGGTTTTTTATTAATTTTTAATATAAAGAGTTTTTTTTAATTAAAAATGTTGCACGTATGAAAAAAAATTATCAGATTATGATATTTCCTGAATAAATTTAGAGGTATTATTACTGTTTTACAAACATCTCAATATGCATTTCTCTATCAGTAAAGACTTTTAATTTATAAACACCTTTCGGAAATCCTGATATATCAACAACTGTTTTCTTATTAATTATTGCTGAATAGAAGGGCTGTCCTTTAAGATTTATAATTTCTAAATTTTGTTTAGCATTAGAATTGGTTTCAACAGTTAATTTTTTATTAATAAAATCCTGATTAACAACCAAATTTATAATATCCTGAGTAAATTCACTTTTAATCCCATTTTCAGCAGTTTCATTGTATAAATTCTCAGCTTCTGATGCAGTAATTGCTCTGTTATAAATTCTTATATCATCAACTGTCCCTTTTAAAAGACCAGTAGAATCAACAGAATTTCTACCAATATAAAGCGGCGAATTATAAGTATTAAGTTTAGCTGTTAATGGCATAGATTGAATCAATTTATTGTTTACATAAAATTTCAAAGTACTTCCATCATAAATACCTACTAAAAAATACCATTTACCTATAGTATAAAAATAATTTGGCGTATTAAATCCTTTTGATTTATCATTGTTTGTTACACTAAAGGAAAACATATCATAAGTTGTTGTACTATAGTCTCCGGGAGTGGCAAAGCGATACTGATAATAAGGTGGTTCAAAAGATGTAAACCCTTTGTCAAGAATTCCTGAACTGCCATCATTTGAAAAAGCTTCAGGCTTATACCAGGCACAAAGGCTTAAAGCATTTGTTGGATTTAGTGATGATGAATTAGCCACTTCAATATAACTGTCGTAGCCATTAAAATAATATGCACTATTAGGATTTCCAAATCTATCTGTAGTCAGAACAGCATTATGAACAAAGCCATTGTTTCCGTTACCACTTAAATCATTGGCATTTGAATTAAATGGATACCATGCAATTAAGCCTTTTAAAGGATTATAATAATTTGGTTCTGAATTTCTAATTCGGTCTTCACCCTTTTCCAGATTATTAATATTGTGATATTGTGATATAAGTTTTTCAGGATTTGTAGTATTATGATGATTCTTATAATTTAGCATTTTTTGATTTAAAATGTTTGAAGTCAAATTATTAACATTTTTTGCTTTATCATTATAATTTAAAAAGGATATAAGCAAAATAATTAAAAGAATAAGCGCAATATATATATATCCGTAATATTTATGAAAGAAAAGTTTTCTGCTGATAGATTCCCAAAGATTTGTTTTGGGAGCAAATTCAGGTAAGTGATTTATATTTTCAGATACTGATTCAAAATCAAGATCAAGATCAATCCTGTTCCATAAATCCGGACTGGGATCAAACTCAGGAAGTTTGGACCATATATTATCTGAAGGACTTATCATTATCTTATTTCGCTAATCAACATTTCTTTAAGTAATTTCTTTGCACGACAAAGTTGCGATTTTGAAGTTTCTATTGATATATTTAACATTTCAGCAACTTCTCTGTGTTTATAGCCTTCTACTTCGGTAAGTAAGAATATTGTACGATAACCCTCCGGCAATGAAAGAATAGCATGATGTAATTTCATACCATCAATAGAATCAGAAATAATATTAACATCATCTTCAGTATAATCGTCTAATGTAATAAAAGTTCTTTTTTCTTTTAAATATTTCAGAGTGGTTCGGACAACTATCATTTTTATCCATGCACCTAACGTAGATTCTCCTTTAAATTGGCTAATGTTTTTAAATACCTTAATAAACGACTCCTGTAATGCATCATTTGCATCATCATAATCTTTTAGTATTCTATAAGCTGTTGTGTACATGGCTTTACAATACTTATCGTATAATAGTTTCTGTATTCGACGGTCATCCTTAAGACAACCGTCAATTAGCACTTCCTCATCAACTTGCACGTTAGATTTCAGCTTAGTTTATAAATCAATTTTTGGTATTTTATTAAAGAGTAATAAATGAGGCAAAATGTTGCATCAAAATATATTTTTTCAAAAATAAGTATTTATATTAATGATTAAAGGAAAATAATTAACAGTTTTAAAGCAGTTAATAAAAAACAGAGGAATCCGGAATTTGAAGTTCGGAAGACTGAAGTTTAAAATATAAACGTCAATCAATCTTCTTTATCTCTTCGTAGTTAATGATATCTACGTCTTTATAATAAAATTTCAGGATCTGACTGGCTTTGTATTTATATCTTACCATTTTGATGGCACCTTCCTGGCTCAGGCCAACACCATGTCCATAGCCTTTGCCTTTTATGATTACATTATCGCCTTCTTTTTTAACAGAAAAGAAAGTAGATTTAAAATCCATGTCTTTTCTGATACTTTTTAAAGGAATGCTGTCAGGGAAATACATTTTACGCGTTGTTTGCTCAAAATTTAATGCCTTATGCCGCATAGCGGTATCTTCCACAGGATACTTATACGTCGTTTTAAGGTAGTTCAGCCATTCGCGGACGGGCATTTTCTTCTCCCAGCTGCTGTTGCGCATGCCATTGGAAAAAGTATCCACTACAGCTTTTAAATAGGTAGTTGAAATGGACCATAATTCTTCAGAGTTTATGGTTTCACCACCTGAATTTGAACAAAAAGCTGCTGAAATCATACGTTTGGTTTTATCAACTATAACATCGCCTGTGGTTAAGGTTGTTGCCATAAGAATCTGATAATTGTTACAACGGCTTTTATATACCTGACAATGCACATCATCGCACAAATTATAGCCTTCCTTATAATGTTTCATCATATTATTGATAGCATAAGTCCTCGATATAATGGCCTGTATTTTAAAGAACTCAAGTGAATCGCAGCTGCCTAAAATTTCAGATTGCACCACCCCTGCAACATAATGTTCAATATTTACATTATTGACAATTTTAAGCATGCCTTTTTCAATGGATAATTCCAGATCATCATCATAAATGCGTTCGTTCAGATCCTGATTTAAAGGTTTGATTTTAAAAATATTTTTGAGTCCATCACCTTCAATCTGAATATTATTGAATAATCCGACATCTTTATTATCCCTTTTAATCCTGATTTTGGTCTTTTCAATGCTTAATGTTACAGCCTCCCCTTTTTCAATAGTAGTAACATTCGCTTCGTTTCCACTGATGGTATATTTTCCAACCAATGAAGTAATGGTAACCGATTTGATATTGTCCTGTGAGAATATCCTCACATTAAAATCCGAAGCAAATATTACAGCAGAAACTGTAAGTAATGTTAAAAATATGATGACTCTTTTTTTCATTAATATAAACTAGTTTTTTGTATCCGTTAAGTATTTTACAATGAGTTGTGCAGTATTTTCAGAGGCTCCCCTGCATCCCAGCTTCACTTTTAATTGCTGATATTCAGCCAAGAGATGTTCCCTGTAGTTAGTATCATTAGTAATCTTTTCAAATTCAATTTTCAAATCTTTAATATTGAAATCATGCTGTATGAGTTCGGTTATTACCTTTTTATCCATGATAAGATTTACCAGTGAAATATATTTTACGGTAACGAACTTACGAGCAATAAAATACGATATTTTACTGGCCTGATAACAAACAACCTGAGGTACATTCAGCAATGCTGTTTCCAGCGTGGCTGTACCTGAAGTTACAATAGCTGCATAAGCCTGTTTCAGTAAATTATAGGTTTGTCCGTACACTATCTCGATAGATGAATCTTTCAGTATATCCTTATAGAATTGATGCGGAAGTGTATTAACGCCGGCAATGATAAACTGATATTGAGGATAGTCACGCGTTATTTCAAGCAAGAGCGGAAGAACAGTATTAACTTCCTGTTTACGGCTACCAGGCAATAAGGCAATAAGTGGTTTATCACTTTTTAACTCTAACGCTGCATTTGTTTTTTCAAGCGAATGGTTTTCGATGGCATCCAGTAAGGGATGTCCAACAAAATCGGCTTCCAGTCCATGTAATTTGAAAAAATCTTTTTCAAAAGGAAGAATAACAAACAGATGGTCAATTACTCTCTTCATTTTATTAACTCTCGACTGATGCCAGGCCCAAACCTGAGGCGCAATATAATAAAAGACCTTATATCCCTTTTCATGAGCCCATTCAGCAATACGAAGGTTAAAACCCGGATAATCGACCAAAATTATAGCATCAGGCTTATAATTATCTATATCTTTTTTGCAAAACTTAATGTTGTTGAGTATCGTTCTTAGATTGGCAACTACTTCAATAAAACCCATAAAAGCCAGATTGCGGTAATGTTTAACCAGCGTTGCGCCCTGCTCCTGCATTAAATCGCCACCCCATGCCCTGAATTCAGCAGCATTGTCAGCATTCTTTAATGCTCTTATTAAGTTTGAGGCATGTAAATCACCGGAAGCCTCCCCGGCAATAACGTAATACTTCATCTTTTAAAATAATAGATAAAAAAGGCCATCAAATAAAGGAAACTTATGAATAATATGGATTTTCCGGTTTTTTCGAAATACAAAACCTTGAGATAATAACGGATTAAAAAGATATTAGGTATAATACACAACAAAAAAAGTTTTGTTCTCATTATGGTATTATCAAATTCAATGAATTGAACTGTAATAAATACAAGTAAAAATGAAATAACTATTGTAGTTATACCAAGTATTGATCCAAATAGGTTACTATCTTTCTTAAATCTTCCAGTCATATGTATGCAGTGTTTTGAGATGGTGATGGGCAGTTAAATCAAAATGTAAAGGAACAATGGCAACAAAATTATTCTTCAAGGCCCACTGATCGGTATCTTCTGCTAAATCATCGCTGTGGAATACTCCGGTTAACCAGTAATAATCCTTGTTGTGGGGATCTTTACGGGCATCGAAACTTTCAACCCAGCTGGCACGGGCCTGACGGCATAACATCATACCTTTAACCGGACTTCCGTTTTGAGCAGGAATATTTACATTTAAGCAGGTATCTTTAGGTAAGCCTTTTTCCAGCACTTCTCTGCATATCTTCAGTATATATTCATCAACATGGCTGAAATCTGCACTCCATGAATAATCATCCAGTGAAAATCCGATGGAATTAATTCCTTCAATACAACCTTCAATAGCTGCAGCAATAGTACCGGAATAAACAACATTAATTGATGCATTGGAACCATGATTAATGCCTGAAACAATTAAATCAGGTTTACCTTTAATAACCGTTTTCTCGGCAATTTTAATACAGTCAACCGGCGTCCCGCTGCAACTGTATTCTTCGTATCCATGTTCCTTATGTAGCAGCCTCATACGTAAGGGAGATGACACCGTAATTGCATGTCCCATCCCCGACTGTGGTTTATCAGGTGCCATTACAATTACATCGCCCAACTGGCGCATTAATGCAATGAGTTTCCTGATACCCGGTGCTTCTACACTGTCATCGTTAGTTATTAATATCCTGTATTTCTTCATGTTCAGCATTTTTATTTATTTCAGTAATACCACCGCTAACAATAAACTTCATCATCTCAGCAGAAGGCGCATTTATGGGTGTAACATTTGCAGCAGGAACTATGAATAAATTGCCTGAGAAATTATAGGAATGGGGAAGATAAACCGCTATCATTCCTTCTTTAATTCCGATATTACTTAAGTCTTTTTGGGTAACAAATCCCAGTTTATAAATTTCGGCATCGTCGTTCATTTTTACCATAACGGTTTCGGTAAACTTTTTCTTTTGTCCCACAAAAGCCGACATAAAATCCTTGGTAGATGAATAAATCACCTTTATAAAGGGAACCTTTTCCATTACAGAATTTATCAGCGATACCAAAGGTTTGGCAATAATGCTTTTCCCAAAATAACCAACAATAGTAATAACTGTTACGGTTAACAATATGCCCAAACCGGGAATTCTAATGCTGAGTATGTGATCAAATAAATCATTGGCTTTGGTATCAATCAGATTAAAGGTATAATAAATGATAAATATGGTTGCCCCCAAAGGAGTTATATACAACAAACCCTGTAAAAAGTAATTCAGGAGATTTTTGGAATGGATATTCAATTTTGTGCCCATAATGCAGGTATTTAGCTTTCAAAATTAGCAATAAATTTTGAAAATTGCTTGTTAATTAAATTTAAAACGGCGTTTTCATATCCCTTCTATGCCTTGAATGGGTTAAAACAGGACGCTGCTATGCAGCTTAGTTTTATTTACTTTTTTTGTTATTAACAGTAAAGTCCTACGGACTTATATATACTCAGATATCTAAGAACATTCTATTTTAATTTAATCTTTTTTAATGTTCAAATTATCAATTTGAGAAAAGAACTAAACAATTATTTATTTTGGAATTAAGGAAACAAGATTTTATCTTTTTCTTTTGCTACGTAGTAGCATACTGTTAATAATATAAAGCCGCATCATATGAACAGCACCTTAGGTGCGTCCTGTTATCTACATAAGCATTATTAAAACATAATACTGCTGTTTTCAGATACCTGACAGGTTTAAGGTGATAATTTCCTTTTTTCGGTAAGAACGATATCATTGCTGGTTTCAATTAAACCGGCAATATTATCTGCATGAATAATCCGGTTTAAGACCTCATCCCTGTTTTCGAAACCCATACTGAACAAATGCCAATGATCCTTTATCTTATTTAAAGCCTGATGTTCTGATTTATTTATCTGCAGTTCCTGATATAAATCAAGTAGAAACAAGCTAAATTCCAATTCTTCCGTTTCAGTACATTTTTCATCATTTCTTTTAATCTGAATGGGTAATAATGGATTGTAAAAGACTCCCCTGCCCAACATCCATTGGTTTACAGAAGGATATTTCTTTTGCATTTCCTTATAATCTTTTAAGTTGAAAATATCGCCATTATAAATGATTTCAGCTTTAAATTCAGGCAAAATCCGGAGTAAAACATCGTGCATAATTTCACCTTCATACATCTGCATACCTATGCGTGGATGAATGCAAATATCAGCTAAAGGATAATTATTAAATATGGGAATTAAGGCAAATATTTCATCGGCATCAAAATAACCCAGCCGGATTTTAAGAGATAATTTCTGTTTAATCCCCGGAACTATTTTATCCAGTATTGATTTCAGCAAATCAGGTTTTGTAAGCAAACCAGAACCTCTGTCGTTTTTTGCTATACCCTTTATGGGGCAGCCCAGGTTCCAGTTTATTGTTTCGTAACCCCAATCGTATAAATAATCAGCCATTTGAATAAACAATTCAGGTTCTTTACCTAATATCTGAGGGATTACCGGCATGGATACATTGTGCTCAGGCAGTAAATCCCTTAGTTTGCGGGGATTTATCTTATCGCCGTGTGTTAAGGATACAAAGGGACTTACTGCTATATCAATACCCTGATAATGCCTTGCATAAACATTGCGGAAAACAACATCAGTATAGCCATGTAAGGGAGCTAGTATAATCATGATTGCAAAATTAATGATTTTGATGCTCTTTTTTCATAAAAAGAAGATTGTATGTTAAATTCCTAATTATCTTATTTATATTTTACTTTTTGCTTGAACAAAAAGTAAATAAAAATTCAAAACTTCAAATCCTTTACTTCAAAACTATGCATTTTAAATCCCAGCGCAATACAAGCCGTAACGAAATAAACTTTAAAGCTTTATTACAACTGTGAAACTTCGTTACTTCTGTATTGCTTGCCAGTGCCACCGCTATTTAAAATGCTTGTTTTGTAGCGTAAGTATTTGAGGTCGGTACGGCTTCTTAGTAAAAAGAAGTACTTAAAGCTTGAGTTCTCAATCATTTAACTGTTTTAATCATTATCAATCTGTCTGATCTGTGTGCCATTTTTATGCAAATCAGACTATGCCGGCAGTAAATCAGCAAGCTGAAGCTCCAGTTCTTTGTAAACAGCATCGGGTTCAGCTCCAAGTGCATCAAAGGTTTTGCTGGCAAAGCTGCGCATAGTTGCTGTAAGTGTTATGTCCAGAATCTCGGCATCGTCCAGTTTATGCGCACGAAGGACATCTATATCAGACTGCTTTATTTCGTTAGCATTACGGATAATCTTTTGTGCAAAAGCCATCATCGTTATCTCATCCTCTTCCAGTCCTGCCTCATTGAAATTCTTTAAAATCAAACGAAGTTGCGCTAAACTAATGCCATTATTGATAAGAATTGTACCGTGAGCGAGCAGACAATAACGGCAATTCAAAGCCATTGCTGCGGCGAAAGTTACCAATTCATATCGCCTTAACCTGAGATTTTTGCGAATACTGCCCTGAAAAGCCCGCCATGTTTCCAGAACTTCAGGTCGCAGGCTAAAAACCTTTGCATGATTGGGTACATAGCCCATATTTTTATTATCTCCCTGATATATATCGCGGAGCTTGCCTTCAGCTTCAGCTTCTGAAATGGTTTGAATAAACATTAAATCTTTCATGATAAATTAAATTTAAAAATCATTTAATTTATCAACCATTTTTAACAGAAATTGTTGAAGTTTAAGTTTAAATTTAAAATGAAATTGAACATTCAACTATTTTGTAGTTTTACTGCCAATTTTTGTAAGAACGCTGTCAACAGGTTCCCAGAGTTCAATCTTGTTGCTGTCGGCATCCATAATATGGACAAATTTACCGTAATCGTAACTTTCAATTGTATCAAGAACAATTACACCATTGGCTTTTAAGTTTTTTACCAAAGCATCGATATGCTGAACACGATAATTAATCATAAAATCCTTTTTGGAAGGTGCAAAATATTTATTCCCTGTTTTAAAAGGACTCCACTGCAGATAATTGATTTCACCGGGGTGGTTGGCATTTCTTGATTCAAAAGTAGAACCCCATTCGTTGGTTTCCAGACCCAGATTCTTAGCATACCATTCTTTCGTTTTCTTAGGATTATCAGAAAAGAAGAATATGCCTCCTATACCTGTAACCTTTGGTGTGGTGTCGTTCACAACAATATTGTCCGTTACTTTTTTCGAGCTTTCATCTATTTTATCATTTATATTATTTGTCGATTTACAGGCTGCAAAAAGTATTATCGCTATAATTATTATTTTAAGGTTTTTCATACATTTATTCTTTATGATTGCAAATTAATCTGCCAGATTTTAGAGTAATAAGTTATTATGTTATTAAGTTATTGGATTATTAAGAATTAATTGTTCATTATTTCAGTCAATATGTTAATTATCTCAGTCACGTTGTCAATTATCTTAATTACTTAGCTCATTATCTCAATAACATTGTCAATTATCTTAATCACTTAGCTCATTATCTAATATACGGAGCTCATTATCTAATGTACGATGTGCATTATCTAAATTACATTGCTTATTATCCATATTTAGCATAAATAAAACACATCAGACCCTGAGACATCCTCTTACACCCCTTATTGCGTAATAAGAAGGTGCGCTGTTATGAAACACAAAGACTGTATTGTAACGAAATTCAGCGAAGATGGCGCCGCCCAGTTTTCTGATATTATCAGGTGTTTTCAGCCAGCTTGATGATTTGGTATCAAAATCTCCCAATTGCTGCAATTCCCTGTATTGTTCTTCGGTTAACATTGCTGCGCCCATTGCATCCATGTAATCGACGGCATTGTCAGCCGGTTTAAATTCTTTTCGTGAATCCAGTCCATCGCGGTCGTAGCAAAGGCTTCTGCGGCCTTTAGGACTTTCGGGTGAACAATCAAAAAAAATGTATTCGTTTGTTTTTTTATCCAGTGCAACAACATCCGGTTCACCTCCTGTTTTTTCCATTTCATTGAGGGTCCATAATTTTACGGGTTTGGACAGTAATTTTGCTTTTACGTTGCCCCATTCAAGGCCTTTGTGGCGATTCTTATTCTTCTCATAACGGGCTTGCAGCAAGCTGAGCAGCGCTTCGCCTTCTTTTGGTGATAATTCCTTTTTTATATCTTTTGTCATAACTTTTCATTTTAAAATAAAGCACAAATTTATAAAAATATAGGGTTAAAAATTAAAGTGAGCTTAATAAAATGGTGGAAAATTGAGTGGCTGGATATTAACAGAGTATAATAAATATCCCTGAAATAAACTAATAATTTAGCTTATTTTTTGTTTATTTTTTTCACTATTGACCGGCAAAACTATTTGGGCTAAAGCCCATTTTATAAATATATTCATTAGAGGCTGTCTCAAAAGTATAATTTACTTGCTTTTCAACCTCTGTGTAACTCTGTGACTTCTCATTAATACTCTGTGTAATAAATATTTAATAATTTGCACAGAGTTACACAGAGAAAACTTAGAGGTTCACAAAGACTTTTGAGACAGACTCTAATCAGTGCATTCAGGAGAAAGGCTTTCGCCAAGAACTTAAATTTTATATAAAATCAATTGTGATTTCCGTTCTAAAATTCCGTCTGTATCTTGGGATATATTTCCTCCATTACCATTTTTGTTGCTTTTTCTTTATCTAAAAAACCACTGTGAAAAAGTTGAATAATTTTGCCGTTTCTATCAATAATAATACTGGTTGGAAAACTACCACATAAAATTTTACCACAATCATCTCTGTTCAGATGATAAACAGTATATGGAATCTTAAATTTAATGATATTTTCAGCTATCATTTTATCATTATCGATACTAAAAGAGAAATAGCGGAAGTCTTTATTGATTTTAAGCAAATCGTACATCTGGCTTAAGCCGTCAAGTTCGGCTATACAGGGATGACAACTCTCAAACCAGAAATTGATAAATGTAACTTTACCCATTAAACCGGCTTTGCTTATTGTAACTGAGTCGTTGATTTTAAATTCAAATTCAGGGAATACTTCTCCTTTATGGTTGTTGTTCGCCCTTGCCCTGTTGGCTGTCTTAGCTGAATCAGACAAAACTGTTTTTTGATTCGAAACTGAATTATTTTTGTTCTGGGCATAAATGTTTTGTATTGATACTAATAGAAATAATATTATTAATCTTTTCATATAGCTAAATTTAATTTTCTTTTGCCTGCTAAAAGGCATTGCATGTTATTTGTTCTTTATACTGCTTTTAATGATGCTTCTATCATCCCCTTCAGCACATCCAGACTGATATCAGCCAGCTTGTTTATGTATAGACAACCAACACCGCACTTATGTTTTCCCAGCTTTTCAAGGGCTGCAGTATGCTGGTCGATATGAGTAGCAAGGTTAATGGAGATATTGGCCTTACGGGGAGCGAAACCTATCAGCAGCCAATCCACTTCCCTGCCGGTAGCGGGACTTTTATACCTTTTTATTCCAAAACCGATGATAGAATTGCTCCATAATACCGGTTCCTGACCGCTGGCTTTTTTCATCATTTCCAGCAGTACAAAACTGTCTTTGCGCTTTTGTTCGTCCTGTATCGAATTAATAAAATCCTCAACATTAACTGAAGTTGGCTTTGTTTTGATTTCTACCAGTTTTGATTTCTTTTCTGACATATAAATTAATATTTGTTTATTCTTACTTCTTTTTTTAAACATCTCCTCTTTTTAATGGATAATACACTGATTTTATTCAATTTAACGCTTAGGCATGCATTGTGAACCAAATGCTGGTCCACCGTATTCTAATACATTTAAATTGTCAATCATAATATACATGCAACTATCATTATATTTTTCCCAATTTTCGGCTGGTATAGGAGTTTCAAATAAATCAAAACTATATTTCCCCATACCACTTCTCTTATATCCTACTTCAATAGCGTTTTTTAAATTAGAAATTGAAATGCAGTTTGCATGGTATAATTTCTCTCTTAAAATAATCAATTCATAAGCATTCCAATTCAGTTGTTTTAATACTTTTTGAATTTCATTATTATAAATATCAGCATCCCAAACTTCAATTATCTTTTCCAGATTTTCACCTTTCGTTTTAAACACCCAAAAATCTATTTTTTGATAATCTTTGAATTCAACATATATATTAATTTTTTCAGGAAGAATTGATTTAAAATAGTGTTTTGCATCATTTATTTTATTTTTATTTAAGCTGAAGGCTTCTTTAACTTCATCAGGAAATATTGTTGGAGACATAAAATCCATGGATTGAGCCAAACTTGTAACCGGAGGATCTGTTTCATCAGGAATATCTCTGGTAGCAATTCCTGCACGGTCAAATAATAACTTAACACTATCCTGATTTGATGTAATAAAATCCTCTAAATCTTTTGAACTATCAAATTTTGTATCAAATTTTAATCCTGATAAAAAGAATAATTCAATAGAGTCTTTTGAAATAATATTATATTTAAAAAAAACAAACTTTCCTTTAGTTAAAGTATCACCAAATACAGCTTGAACATTTAAATAGAGGATATCATTGATTTTTGTATTGAATCCATAAGCTGTATTCATATTGGTCATTTGATTATTTTTTTCATAAAGTCTGTAATAGCTTCCAATCCAGATTGTATCATTAAAAGGAGCTATAAATATTTTATAAATACCTAATTCGCTTTTTAAATTCCATTCGCCAATTAATCTCCCGTCAATCTTTTCTTTTCCTTTTCCGGCAATTGGATAGTTCGATGTATATGGAATACACCCATTTAAAAGAAAAATTAAGATTGAAATTAATATTATCTGATGATACTTTAATTGTTTCATATAAATATCTTTATTTCTTCTTTTTCTTAAAGGTCTCTGCTTTTTTTAATGCATTATATGCATTAACTATACCTCCGCATTTGGACAATTTACCGAAGCTTACTTTCTTTCTTTCCTTGTTCTTAAGATCAGGAATCAATACCTCCTGCTTTTTAAGATTTAAGGAGGATTCAAGTAGTATTTCCTTTAAATCCTGAGGCGAAAGCTCAGGATAATAGGATAAAACCAGGGCTGCTATGCCTGTAACCACAGGTGCCGCCTGACTGGTACCACTATGTACTGAATAAGTATTGCTGGTATCAAGGGAAACTATGTTTTCTCCCGGAGCAAATATATCAACATAATCCTTACTGTAATTTGAAAATATTGATGCCATATTTTCACCTTTTTCCATACCGCAGGAACCTACTGAAATAAAATTTGTTGCCTCCTTTTTATCGAGATATATTGCACTCGGATAATGAACGAATTCTTCAATATCTTCTCCCGAATTGCCTGCTGCATGGATAATCAGCACATTTTTACTTTCGGCATACCGGATGGCATCATCCACAAATTTCTTTTGGGGCGACATTATTTTTCCAAAACTCATATTTATAATATCAGCACCGTTATCCACTGCATACCTGATGGCCAATGCAACATCCTTATCCCTTTCGTCGCCGCTGGGAGTGGTTCTCAGCGCCATTATCCTTACACTTGCAGCAATTCCATTTACACCTGTACCATTATCTCTGATTCCGGCTATGATACCAGCCAGACAGGTACCGTGATTTGCCCTTGGTCCGCATACATCTGCATTTCCATAATTAAGACTGGTCATATCTTCTGGATTATCGCCCACAATAGTCCGTGGACTATACTTTAAATTCAGGAATTTCTGCAGGAACTCATAATTCCTGTTCTTTACCCTAGCAAATCCTTCTTCGGTAAATCCATCTTCATACTTCTCCTTTAAAAAACTGATGGCTTCTGCCAGCTTTTTATCCTTAGAACTTAAGTCTTTAAGATCTTCAGCCTTTGTTACTTCAATCCCGAATTTATCTTTAACCAGCTGTTTAGAAGTATTTAACTTTTCTTCGAATTTGTCAAAATTAACCTTATCACTCATCCTTTTGGTGAGTTCTTCATTGTAGAATTTTTCTGCTATTTTGTAATCCTTGTTATTTATACCCAATTTGTAAATTCTTGTGTACTCATAATTCTCATAAATAATATTTTCACCTTTTGCATTACCTATATAATTCCATCCATGCATATCATCAATATATCCATTGTGATCATCATCCATAGCATTCCCGGCTGTTTCCTTAGGGTTTATCCATATCATTCCCTTTAAATCATCAATGCTAATATCAACTCCGCCATCAATAATGGCTACCGTAACAATTTTCCTGGGCTTTTTGTCCTTCAACAGTTCTTTGTAGGCTTTATCGACACTTGTGCCCAATACGCCATCATCAGTCGGGTCAAGGTTATACCAGTTCAGGTATTTGGAGTCAAAATCCTTAACTGAGGTTTTTTGGGCAAAGCCTGTAATTGCAATGAATACAAGCAGGGAAATGAGTAAACAGATTTTTTTCATGTTTTTGGTTTTTAGTTATTTTTTAATAATGTTATTTAATCCCGCCGGAACTAATTAAGCTAATTAATTTAATGTCCGTTGATAATATCAATTGCTTTCTGCAATAATTCGTCCTGTCCTTTTTTAATTCCCTGAATTGTTGGTTTTACAACAATATCAGGAACAATGCCGATTCTTTGTGTCTCTTTACCATCAGGATAATAAATTCCGGTACCACTAATCATTGTTGAAATTCCACCGGGTAATGAAAATCCGGATACATTACCGTCAGCACCGGCAGTTGTTGAGCCAATTACAATTGCATTGGGATGAACCCTGTATGCCATTGCATTAAACTCTGCTGAACTTTGAGTATTTTCATTTACCAATATTATTACCTTGCCTTTGTAATAGTTATTGTTAAGCTTACCAGTATTTAATGCTTTTGTAAAAATAAAAAGTCCGGGATCTTCAATGCTACAATTTGTTATTTTAACAAAGGCTTTACTTTTGGGCATCAAATAATTACTCAAATCATAAATTGGGAAATCAGAAGGATAATTTCTGATGTCGATAATCAGACCTTTCGTTTTTTCCATTACTTTCCAGATTCCAGACAGGTATGCTTTTTTAAGACTGCCATTATTGATATAGGCAATATCCTTATTTATGAGTCTGAAACAACTATCTTTAACATCATATTTATCGTTGATATTTAATTTATTTTCTGAAAATGTTTTTAATGCTTTTTTCTCTGTTTTATCATTTCTGATAAATTCAATATTAATGATTGAATCATTTGATCTTAAAAGATTGTATGCAATATTTCTTAATTGCGTTGGATAATTGGATGCAGGGGTATATTTTAGTTTTTTCTTTATAATTTCAGCTATAGTTTCATTGTTAATAACAGTAATTATATCACCAATTTCCATACCGCTTTCCTTACCGTATTTTTTATTGTAAAAGCCTGTAACAACTGCTTTGTTCTCAATAAACGTCAGTTCAACAGCAGCATAGTTTATACCATAAAAATGATTCATTACTTCATTCCAGCTCCAGAAATTGGCATGAGTGTCGTGAACCCTTGCTATCAGTTCTAAAACGCAAAGTGTATATTCCTTTTCATTCTTTGCATTAATTATTTTCGGAATAAATTCTTCCAATACATTTTTCCAGTCTTCTTCTATCAGATTTTTATAAGGGAAATAATATTGAATGATATTCCAATATCTGAATAATGTCAACAAACGAAAACCAGGATCAGGATATTTCATTGATATATAAGGATATTCATTTTTAAATTCCGGATTGCTAATTCCAGCATATAATCCAATGTAATAATGCTCCTTTGTTCTGTTTGCCTTTTTGACATTCAACAGTAAAGTGACGAGTTCATCAGAAAAATCTGAATGTTTGATCCAATCTAAATCCGGGGCAAATTTCACTTTTGCAGTGTCAGCCTTAACAACCGTATCTTCAGTGAACTGGCCCAAACCGCTTATCCATTGTACCAGCAATTCATCCCGCTTTTTTTTGTTTTCTGAATTAAGTATTTTAGGGAGTATCCTGAAAAGTTCATAATCCCAGTTGTATGTTCCTTTGGCAATGCTTGGATGATAATATTTTAAAAAGCCCCAGATTAAGCCAAGTGATTTTAAATTTTCAATATTCTTTTTATCCAATAAAATCATAGCAATTTGAGAACATCTGTCATACTGATAATCAGTATCTGCCGGTAAAGGTTTCTTTTCAAATGGTTTCAGGTCTTTAATATCTTTCCCGTCAATAGTGACTTTTAAATCGTCCATCCACATTTTACCTTTTCCTGTCAATAAACCTCCGATTAAAATTTGTTGTGTTTTCTCAGGGTTCATATCAAGGGTAATTTCATATTTAGTCCAGTCGGATGTCCCTTTTATTCCATTTTTAAACATATTGTCAAATGCAAGATAAGGTTCAATGCTCATCAATAGTCCGGCATAACCTGCCGTTACATTTTCAGTTTTTATAAAACCGGAAAGTGTAATCTTTTTACCGTCATAGTTGTTTGGAAGGATATAAGATACAGCTTTGCGTTTCGGGATTTCTCCATTAAATTCAATAGTGACAGCATATTTTCCGTTTTTTACATTGATAGAGTCGAGTGCAAATTTGTAATCAGAATTCCCAAAATCTTTCCATCCAATAGGTTTACCATTTTCGGTAACTTCGAAGTTGAGATTTAATATTGAGTTTGTTTGTTTTGTCTGTGAATAGGATGTAAATGCAAAAAATAGTAATAATAATGATAAAATTAGATTTTTCATATATTGTTTATTTTATTTACAATTTGCTAATATCTGCTTTACTAAAATTGGCCCCCAAAACAAAAATGAGGAAGTAATTATAAAAAATAATATAACAAATACGATAGAAAGAGAATTACTATTAAATATTTTGGGTTTTAACTTAATAATATTTTTTGCCTTCCCGGTTCTGTAAAATAAAAAATAATTAATTACCATGATAAATAATGTAATTACAATCATTGTCCATTTACTAATAAATGTACAATAAAAATAAGATATTAAAATATCAATAATTACATTGATAAGGAATGATTCTGACAGACTTAGAGTAAAAATAGTTGTTGCATGAGGTTCATCATCGGGAAGTATCTTAGTATAAAATAAAAAGTAGTAGTAATATAGTACATTCATAAAACAATATTTATACAACAAATATATAAAATAATCTACTCAAGCAGCATCTACAAAAGATATATATTTGAGTTGTTATTAACAAAAAAAGAGAAACTTTCTTTTAATCCAAAGTGATAGCTTCACTTAAAGTGAAACTATCACTATAAAGCAGATTTCTGCTCTAATTTGCGTATTCATCAGCGAATATCTGCAGGAAAATGTTTATAAAAATTTAGAAAATAATTTCATTACACAAATCATTCCATCTGGTCATTCTTCAAACTTCTTCATTCGTTAATCGTTAATCGCATTTTTTTGATTTTAGAACAACGATTAACGATTTTAGAATTAAGATTTGATAAATCAATACTTTTAAGGCATTATTAATACTTAAAAAAAAGAGAGGCTCCCTTTCGGAAGCCTCTCTTAGTGAATGATTGCAGAAATTATTTATTTCGAAATCACCAGTTTCCTGATAGAATTGACGCCACCGGAAGTTTCTATCTTAATAAAATAAATACCTGTAGCCAGATGTGCGCTGTTCAGGTTAATGCGCTGGCTGCCATTTATTTTATATTCATTGGCTGATATTCTGATACCTGTACTTTCGTAGATTGAAATTACAAAACGATCAGCTTTAGTAGTTTTTATGTCAAGATAAGCATCAGCTGAAGCTGGATTTGGATAAATCTGGCTGATGGTTGAAACATTCTTTTGAACGTCATTTTCAATAGCTGTAATAATGGCACCTGTGCTGGTGATGGTAACATTAATATTGGTTATTGAAGGCATATCGGCACTTAAAGTAAATGCATAGGCTTCGTAATTTACACCGGCAACTTCAAGGTGTAATTTATAGTTTCCATAAGGTAAACTGCTAAAACTAAACTGACCGTTTGCTGCTGAATAATTAACAGCCAGTGGACTATCGAATTCGTCAGTTAAAATCAACTCAGCACCGGCTAATGGAACGCCATTTGTAGCTTTAATACCATTGTTGGTAACACTTCCGGTAACATTACCGCTGCCGATAACAGGAGTTGGTAATGCTATCATACTGATATTATAAAATACTGTAGTTGCTGAAGGATAAACTGGCGTTGCTGCGAACCAGTTGATCGCATGATTATAGAATGTTGGTGCAAACATGTTGTAAAGTGAAGAAGATGAATTCAATACTGCTTTAACAAGGAATGCAGGAGTTACAGGAGGAACAGCCATATAATTATAGATATAGTATCCTAATGAATCCAGTGCCAGTGTATCTATAAGATTCCATGACATGGTGGCATTATTGGCCTGGTATAACAATACATAACCGTTATAAACAGAACTGTTACCAGCTGTAACATAACCCTGAATAATTGAACCGCCGGAAGTATTGGATATGGTTATAAAATTGCAGGTTGTATCGGTACAGCTAACTCCATTAGCAGTAGTAACAGTAGTTAAACACACATGGTATCCCAGCGTTCCGACAGGTGGCTGAACATATGTATGAGATACAAATTGTCCACTGGCTGTTGAGCCGTCACCAAAATTCCAGTAGTAAGTTGTAGGATAACTTGAGTTAATCTGACCTGCAAAACTATATACTAAATTCTGATGTGTATAAGTATAGGAATTCTGGCAAGAAGTTACAGGTGTTCCGATAACAAGGTTTTTGCAATAAGTACTCTGGCATTCAATAACTGCTGATGCATTTAAAACTTTCATGATTAAACAAACATTATAAGTAACCGATGCTGATGTAGCTGGATAGGTATGTACAGGATTTTGCAGTGTGGAAGTAGTTCCGTCACCAAAATTCCATTCATAGGTAATCTGTAATCCGGTATATGTTGTTGTGGAATAGTTTACAAAATGATAAGTATTAGTGGTTAATAAAGAATCTTTATAATAAGAGAAATATGCCTGACAAGTATTTGTAGTATTTGAAACAGTAACAAAAGCGCAGGTGGTATCAGAGCATGGTATATTATTGTATATGGTAACAGTGGTTAAACAAACATGATATCCTGTGGTTCCCGGTGAAGGTAATGCAAATGTATGGGTTACATTTTGACCTGTGGCTGTAGAACCGTCTCCGAAATTCCAATAATATGTTGTAGTACCTGCTGTATTAATAGTTCCGGCAAATGCATAATTCAAATTCTGGTGAGTAAAAGTAAATGAATTCTGACATCCTGATACAGGAGCTGCAATTACAAGAGCTTTACAGTAAGTGTTTGTACATATAATAACGTTGGAAGAATCTTTAACTTTCATGATTAAACAAACATTGTAAGTTATAGCGGCAGTATTTACAGGATAAGTATGAACAGGGTTCTGAAGTGTAGAAGTAGTTCCGTCACCAAAATTCCATTCATAGGAAACTTGCATACCGGTATAAGTTGTAGTTGAATAGTTTTGAAAATGATAGGTATTTGTTAATAATAAAGAATCTTTATAAAAATAGAAATAAGCCTGACAGCTACTTGCAGTAGTTCCTGCAATAGTAACTGAATAACAGGTAGTATTCTGGCATTCAATAACAGATGCAGAATTTACAAGTTTCATTGTTAAACAAACATTATATGTAGTTGCAGCAGTAGTAGTTGGGAAGATATGGTCAGGATTAGCATTGGTTGAGGTAGTTCCGTCACCAAAATTCCATAAATACTGAATTTGTAAACCTGTATATGTTGTGGTTGAAGTATTGGTAAAATATCTTTTATGGTAATTTAAAGAATCTGTATAAAAACTAAAATTAGCATGGCAGGTATTTGTAGTACCGCCTGTAATGTAAACTGAATCACAATGGGTAGATGTACAATTATTAGCCGTAGTTATAGTCAGACAAATGATTTTAATTCCATTAGAATTATAGGCATGTGTAGGATTTTGCGCATTTGATGTGGTTCCATCCCCAAAATTCCATAAATATGAAATCGGGTTACCTGTTGATGTACTTAAAAAATTGTACGTATAACTATTGGTACCGGACACTGTATAGTTAAAATTTGCGTGGCATCCTGTAGCAGTGGATGAATCACAAATAGAGAAATTTGCCACACCACTCGGACTGGTGCTGCTGACAATAACAGTGGCGTAATGACCAACATTATTACAATCATAGGTATATACATGAAAAACTACAGGTGTACCAACTGGTGAAACACTTGAAACTGAAGCTGTATAAAATCCATTGGAGTTTGTATTGGCTGAAGCATAGAACATTGGTGTTAAAGTGCTGTCAGACATTACATAAACTGTATGATTTGGGATTGCAACATTACTGAGATTTGTAACATATCCGCTGATGGTATATAAAACCTGAGCCTGGAGACATACAAAACTCAAAAGGACAAATGTAAAAAGTAAAGCTATTTTTTTCATGACTTTTGATTATTAAATAAATTTATATATAGTATAGAGTTATTTTCTCGAAAAAAGGTTGTATGTGTTTAAAAAAATATTTACAAAGTTAATAATAATTATTGTTAAAATCTAAATAATATTCTTATATTTATTTAAATATCTTAGCTTTATGTAATTTATTCAGCTTTAATAAAGCGGCTTTTTAATACAGTATTTTCATTGGTTTTGATTACTACAAAATATAATCCGCTTTTAAAATCACGAATATTTAATTTAATTACATCTTTCCCTGCATTTAATTTATGATGAAGATTATAAACAAGTTGTCCATTACTATTGAAAATTTTCAATTCAGCATTCGCTTTATTTTCAGTATTTATTGAAATAAATAACTCATTTACAGCAGGATCAGGATAAATTATTAAGTTTTTATCGTAGTTTTTTATTTCTGAAATTTGATTTGATTTTTGTAAATAAATATCTTTAGCCCAGGCATTTAAGTTTAAATAAATATTAGACGCGGTAGCTGGTGATAATTGATCAGGATAAAATGTTGTAATATAGTTCTGCATAAAATACACTGATGCAGGTAATAAAGTAGCATTGACTTTATAATTCCCGATTGGTTTCTGATAAAAGCTATAAAATCCGAGGGTATCAACATTACAACTATCAACAATAGTGAGTGAGGAATCTAATAAATAAACTTTTGCAAGATCTGCCGGCAAGTTTCCTGCAAAAACAGTTCCTCCCAGGTTATATTTAAAGGGAATAGGCAAAACAGTTGCAGTTGTTAATTTTGCCAGATACAAATCTGTTTGACCATGAATAAAATATTGAATGGTATCAAAATAAACGGATGATTGATTAAAGGAACCACTGCAATATATTTCATTGGAATCGCCAATAGCCATAGAATTTAAATAAGCAGAGCCAACACCTCCTGCTGATACAGCATGGGTATATGTTCCCAAATTATCAGCTTTTGCAATAAAAATATTTGGATTGGGATTACCTGCCCCTTTTTTTAGAAGTATAGAACTTCCAATACTTAGTGTATCTGAATTAAAAATACCGCCAATAACAAAGCCATTGCCTATTTTATTGGCATTAAGTGTTTTTATTGTTGAAGGAAAACTCACTCCGGAAATAAAAACGCCCTGATCATTATATTCAGTTATATAATTGGCTGTATTTAAAACTGTTCCACCAATGGTAATTTGTGCAGTATTATAGCCTCCTGCAACCAGTCTGCTATTATTCTTAAATGTAATAGTTGTAAATTCATCATCGGCAAGGCAAATCCCTTTACGCCACCAATATAAAAAGCCACTTAAGCTGTATTTTGCAATATATCCTTCAACAGATATTATTCCGGTAGAGACATTACTGTTGCTGACAGAATCAGAAGTTGAAGTTGAAATAAAAAAAGTTCTACTGCTAAAGGATGCAGCTGTATATATATTCCCAATGGTATCAATACACATATCATTGATTCTGCAGAAACTCGGGCTGCCTTTGGAAGCTTTTACCCAATCAACATTGCCCTGTAAGTTATTTATTTTGGCAACATATGAATTATACGTATTTATTCCTGAATTTGGAATCATTATATTGCCAACTTTCACAGTATCAGTCCTGCAATATCCGGCAATAATAACTGAATTGGTTAATGCATCCCATTTTAAACCAGAAATAGTATCATAAACTGAATTTTTTGTAAATATAACCCATTGAGTATTCCCTGATGAATTGTACTTTACAACAAAAGATTTGCCTCCGTTTATTGCATATGTATTAATTCCGTCAAAAGAAACAGTTTGAATTGCACTATTTGAATTTAAATAGCCACAGGCATAAATATTGCCACTGTTATCTGTAATTACTTTGTTTGAAGACATTGCAGCAGTTGAAATAGCCTTTTTTGCCCAGATTACCTGTCCACTCTGATTGTATTTTGCAACAAAAAAATTCGAAATCCCGGCAGTATCATTGGAGGTAAGTATCACATTGTTGGTTCCGATTGAAATAGTATTACTGTTAAAAGTAGCGGCAATAAATATATTTTTATTGTTATCGACAGCTATTGAAGAAGCATATTGGTAAAGATTCCCGCCAGCTGTTCTCACCCAATCCCAATGCAGATTAGTCTGAGAAAAAGCGGTGAAAGCCATCAGTTGAAAAAACAATAAATAATATGTCAGTCTTTTAATCAGCATTTATTTTGCTTAAAATTTATAATACAAACCAAATTTAACACCAAGCAAATAAGGTTTTTGACTATAGGAAACAGAGTTGATATCCATTTCTTTATATAATGATTTAAAGTAATATTGCAGAACAGGCTCTGTCGAAAAGCCCAGTCTTTTTGTAAAATTATAGTCAAATTCTGCAGCTAAAATTGTTCCCCAATTGACTTTATTAACTGAATTATTGGTTGAATAAATTTTTAAAATTGAAACAGCAGGATTATCGGGCAATTTCATGGATTCCTTTTCTGCAATAATAACTGAACATAAAACTCCTGCTTTTAAACCAACTGAAAACTTGCCGTAATTAAGCTGATAACCAATAACTAATGGAATATTCAGCATTGTATATTTTCTGCTTATGGAAAGTAATTGCTGATAAAGCACTGAATCATTTATAGTAACAGGATGGGTAATATATTGGATGATATTTCCCTGTGGATTATAAATAACAGAATCAACATAATGATAAGTCTTAAACTGATTCAGTTGCTGATCGGAGTTGTATGTGAAATTATCAGAGAAACTGCTAAAATTTAATCCGGTTTGAATGATCCATTTTCTGTAATTGTATTTTAAGCTAATCCCAAACTGGCTCAACTGATTATTAGCTGAATAGGAGAATTTTTCAGCATTATATATTTTGCTATAGGTATAATCAATACCAATAGAATATAATGCTTTTTCACTTACCACAGTTGCCGATTTCAGCTTTGACCGCAATACATCTTCTTCATCTTTGGCAGTTTTATCATTCGTCGGTAATGGCTTTACCTCAGTTTTAGCTACAGCTTGTGGTGGCAGAGGATTGGTTTCAATCGTGTTTGACTGATTATCAATTTTCGTGTTTACTTTCTCCTTTGTTGGTTCAGCAATATTTTTTTCTTTTAAAGGTAAATTGGCATCTGATACATTTTTCGACTCAACAGCATTTATATTGGTTTGGGTTTCAATTTGAACTGCAGGATTTGTTTTTGCCGTTTCATGTTTTGACAAAACTGGTTTAACTGGTTTATTTTCAGCTTTTTTAGTAGTATTATCATGCAAAGCAATCAAATGATTTTTAGCAAGCGGGTTTTCATGCTTAACAAATTTTTCTGTAATTACTTCATTTTCAGCTTTAGCATTATTGATAGATTTAGCTATATGTGATTGATTTTCTGATTTTGAAGAATTCACAGTAAGCGCATTATTTACAGTATTTTCTTTAATCTTAATTGTTTCTGTGAGTTTATTTTCAGGGTTTACAGTTGGTTTATTTGTAGTTGATTTATCAGTAAACAAATAAACCAAAACAACAATAGTAAGTGCAATCCCTGTATATAAAGCATATCTGGCATATTTATAAAAATTCAATCGATTATTGATGGTATTCCACAATGTAGTCTTTGGGTTATGGAGCGGGAGCTCATCAATATTCCCGATAATTGGCTGGATCTCCAATTCAGTCTCTATCCTGTTCCATAAATCCGTATCAGGTTTATGAACCGGCAGATCAGACCAATTTATATTTGAATTATTTTCCATTATAACCAATCATTTTTAAGTATAACTTTCAGCATTTTTTTTGCATTAAAAAGCTGTGATTTTGAAGTACCTTCTGAAATATTAAGCATTTCAGCTATTTCGCGGTGTTTGTAACCTTCCACTTCAGCCAGTATAAAAATAGTACGGTATCCGTCAGGTAATGATAAAATAACTTTTTCAAGTATTTTTCCATCAATTTCAGTGTTATTAAGTGTTATACTATCATGTTTCTGTTCCTGAAAACTATCAAATAACTGTAAATTTTTCAGATGCTTAATGGCTGTTCTGATAACGATGGTCTTTATCCAACTTCCTAAAGTAGATTGTCTTTTGAATTGATCCATTTTCTGAAACACTTGCAAAAATGCATCCTGTAAAGCATCATTGGCTTCATCATTATCGTTCAGAATACGATATGCCAAGGTAAACATTGCATCGCAATATTTATAATAGAGCCTTTTTTGCATCAGTCGGTCATGCTTAAGACAACCTTCCAGCAAATTAAGCTCTTCTATTGACAAATCGTAAGTTGATTCCAAATAGACGTCCAATTTATTAAGTGCTTTTTATAAAGAGTATGAAATTAAAAAAATGGTTGTATGAAGGGTGAAATATTTTTAATGCGGTAATACGATAATGCGGTGATGTTGCAATTATTTGATTTATATTAAGAATATTGGGAAAAAGATAACGCTGATTTATACAGATTTACAATGAAAATTCAAGTCAAATTTAACTTTATGAACTTTATAAACTTTATAAACTGAAATAATATGGTGATTTATTTATCTGCCAACTATAAACTTCTTAACAACTATACCTTTAGCAGTTTGTAATTGCATAAAGTAGATTCCAGATGATAAGTTGCTTACATTTATTGTAAATTCTTTTTCGTTTTGCTGATTTGTTTTACTGAATTGTTGTTGTCCCAGATAATTCAGGCCTTTGATTCCGTTTATCCTGATTCCGTTTGACTTGACAGTAATAAAATCTTTAGCAGGAACAGGATAAATTGATATATCCAAAGGGTTTGGATTAGTATTAATTCCAGTTTGTAAAATAAGTGTACCACCTTCATCCGAAAAATTCTGATAAAATGATTGATAATATTGATTGGCAATGCTGGCGCTATGAATGACTACAAGATTTTCATCATTTTTGGTATCTGCCGAAACCGACCAGTTGAAAGAACCGGTTAACACCATAGGATCGGAATCGGGTGCTGAAGGGTCAACGATGAGCATTTTGTTATGGTAAAGTCCTGTTATGTTATCTTTGATAAGATTAGTACCCATTATCGGGGACAGTGTGGTATAAGGCGTATAGCTCTGGCTCGTAGGATCCATTATTCCGGCAACATAAACATTATTTTGAATCCTGCTTGCAATGGAATCAGCGTCAGTTCCTATGGTAAATGAATAGATACCAAAATATAAATCAGTTCCGGCACTTTCAATGGCTTGCAGCAATCTTGTATTGGCGCCGTCAGTAGGGCTAAAATATACTTCAACAGCAGTTCCGTCCACATTAAAAAGATGGGTAGTATTATCTGTTTTATCGGGTCCGAATTTAGCATTGGTCTGATTTGGAGTTAAGCCTGTACTGCCCCACATTTCGTTAAACTCGGCTGTGTATACCTGTGCTACTGCTGCATCCTGAATAATCATTACATTATTTGCATCGGTATTGATCTGAGCTGCAGTAAAATTTGTTGAACCGGTCCATACAATGGGTTCAGTTGTATTGGTTGAACTGGCATCAATAACCATAAATTTATTATGCATAATGCCATACAAAGCAGAGGTCGGACTTACCAGTTTTTTAATATTAGTATCCAGTAACGCCAGTGAAGTATTGGTACTGCTGCCATCATAAATCCAGCGGACAGCCACTCCATTGGAATAAGCATTGTTTATTGCTGAAGCAATACCAGAAATAGCAGAAGTTTCAGTATAACTATACATGGCTATATCAATTGTATGCCGGGCTCTGTTTATATAAGCAATTAAGGTATCATCGATCAACTGATTTAAATAAACAGCATTACTTCCATTTGAAACAGCATTATTTACCGGACGGCTGAAATAACATTTAATCTTTGGGGTCTGTGACCATGAAAGCAAGGCATAAAATAAAAAGCAACATATAAGTAACGATTTTTTCATCAGCTATTTCTTTGTATAATGGTAATAAAATGCAAAATTAGTCTTTTTATAGACAAAGAGATGTTAATTTGCTGATGTGCTGACAATGAAAAATTTAAAAATTTAAACACCAAGTGAATTTTTATTATAAATTTGTCTGATTAAAAAAGGAATCATATAATTTACCATCAATATGACTTTTGATAAATTTAATTTTATTTTAATCCTTGATTTTCATTAATATTTATTCCTAATATGAAACAGCAGAATATAAACAAGCAGGCTATTCGAAAACAATCTCCCCCTTCAAAGGCTAAAACAATCACTAAACCTGATCTATCGAAAGATAAAAACAAAATATATCTGTTTTACGGTTCAATGTTATTACTTTTCTTATTAAGTATAGTCACGTTTTCGCCTATGCTTAATAACGGTTTTATCGAAACCTGGGACGATGGAATCTATGTAATTCAGAATAACATATTACATGATCTTTCATGGAAAGGAATTATCAATATATTTACCTATGGAGATAAATTTCAAATGCTTATAAATAATTATCATCCAATAACTACCTTTTCTCTTGCTTTAAACTACAAAATATCCGGATTATCACCCACATCTTATCATTTAACCAATCTTATTTTTCATGGATTAAATGCAATGCTCGTATTTCTATTCGTTTATTTGCTGAGCAACAGGAAGATATGGCCAGCAATAATTGCCGGATTATTATTTGCTGTCCATCCAATGCATGTAGAGTCTGTAGCATGGGTTTCTGAACGTAAAGATGTGCTGTATACCTTCTTTTTTCTTGCAGGTTTAATTGTATATCTAAAGTATCTGGAAGATAAAAAGGTTTGGAAATTATGTTTTACGATTTTACTTTTTATATTATCATGCCTTTCTAAAGCCATGGCTGTCCCCTTCCCAATAATATTACTTTTAATTGATTATTATCAAAAAAGAAAATTCACATGGAAAACTTTAGTTGAGAAAATCCCTTTCTTTGCCATAGCTTTATTAATTGGGTTTATGTCTTTTCACCTACAATCAACAAGTGCAATTAATAAATTCGAAACTTTCACACTGTACCAGCGCATAATGCATGCTTCTTATGGCTTTATTGCATATATTATTAAATTCATAAATCCTTCTAATCTGTCAGCTTTTTATCCTTATCCTTCAATAACTGATACAGGGCTCTTGCCGGTTTCATTCAGAATAGCTCCATTTATTTGTGCAGTTATTGCCATTATCTTAATATGGCTGTCAACAAGAAAAGCTGAGATTAACCGTATTATTGTTTTTGGTATACTATTTTATTTCTTTACCATTGCCATGGTTTTACAATTCCTTTCTGTAGGCAAAGCTATTATGGCCGACCGTTACAGCTATATTCCCTATATTGGCCTTTCTTTTATAATAGGGATGCTGATTGATTTTTATATTAACAAAAAATCTTCAATGAAGAATATCGCTTATGTTTTGATATCTGCATCGTTGATTTTGACGATTGTCTTTTCTTTTAATACTTATGAAAGGACTAAATTATGGAAGAATGATATTATTTTATGGTCAAATGCTATTCATCAATATCCTGATAGCCGGTTGAGTTTTATATATGAAAAGAGAGCAAGGAAATATATGGAAAAGGATCAGTATGAAGCTGCTTTGGCCGATTATAAGTCTATTACAGTTTTTGAACCTGCTAATGATAATGCATTTGAACGAATAGGCAGTATTTATGGTCAGCATCTTAATGATATTGACAAAGCAATCGAAAATCTCGAGAAAGCATATAAAGTAAATCCTAAAAATTCTTCTGTGCTTACAAATTTAGGGGTTGGTTTTGGTATAAAAGGCAATTTCCAAAGATCTCTTGACTATTTTCTCAAGGCCTATGAAATCAATAAAAATGATACTGTCTTATTGAGAAACATATCTGCTGGTTATAATAATTTAGGGATGAAAGAAAAAGCTCATGAATTTGATCAATTAGCCAGAACTGTTAATAATAAATAATTGCAATCGTATTAATTATTTTATCAATTTTTAAATATATAAGTATATACTTTAGAATATAAATATTCAAAATCTTATATTATAGGTTCTTACAAAACTAAAATTGATTTCAATGAAACATAAAAAAGTACAATCCTATACTAAAGCTAAAATTCAAAAAAAAGAAAAGAATACATCAATTAATTTTGATAAATTCTTTAAATATATTCCATATATAGTTCTTGCTTTTGATATTTTATTAATCTTTATAATCAGATTAAAATTTCTGGAAATGCCTTTTGAACGTGATGAGGGTGCATACAGCTATTACGGGAAGCTTTTGCTTGACGGGAAAATTCCATATAAAGATTTTTACGAACAAAAGCTACCAGGTATTTTTTATAGTTATGCAGCTATTGTATTATTATTTGGGGCTACCGTCAGGGGTATGCATATGGGATTTATTTTTATCAATGTTATAACAACAATTACCATATTTTTTATTGGCAAAAAAACATTTAACTCACTTTGTGGATTAACTGCTGCAATAAGTTTTTCCATATTATCATTAACTCCATCACTTTCAGGGTTTACAGTACAGTCAGAACATATAACTATAATGTTTGCCAGTATTGGGATTTTCTTTTTATTTATTGTTTTTAAGAAAAAGAAATTATTATACTATTTTTTAGCAGGACTTTTTTTAGGTATGGCAATGCTTACAAAAACGAATGGAATGTTCTTTGTATTATTTGGAGGAATATCAATTTTAGTTTATTTGCTCTTTCAAAAGCCCTTCAAATGGAAAGATTTTTTCATTTTTCCGTTAGTATATTCTATCGGGTTTTTTATAATTTTTGCCTTTTTTATATTATTGATTATTTCGAAGGGAGCATTAAAAGATATGTTTTTCTGGTCGTATACTATCCCTAAATCTTATATTTCTGATATCCCTTTTAACAAAGGAGTTACCTATTTTATCTTTTCATTTAAAGGAATATTAAATAATTATTTGTTTTTCTGGATATTAGGGCTACTAGGATTTGTTTCTATTTTTATATTAAAATTAAAATTGGAAGTAAAAATCATTTTTATACTATTGGCATTTTTTTCTTTTTTGTCAATAGTCCCCGGTTATCATTTCTATAGCCATTACTTTATCATGCTACTTCCAACACTTGCATTATTTATTGGAATTTTCTTTTATACAATTTATTTTTATGCTTCAAAATATATTGATAAACGATTAGTTGCTGTTTTTTCATTTATTTTTTTTAGTGCTGTCGTTTATACAAACCTTAATTCAAACAATTCATACTATTTTAAACCTAATTTTTATAAGATCTTAAGGCAAACATATGGGAGCAACCCTTTCCCTGAAGCACGGGTAATATCAGATTTCATCATAAAAAATTCAAAACCTGAAGATAAAGTAATTGTTTTTGGTTCTGAACCGGAAATATATTTTTATACAAAAAAAGATTGTCCAACCAGACATGCCTATTTTTCTGCAGTAGTAAATAACATTCCTGAACATCGTCAATGGCAAAAAGAATTTATTGCTGATGTCGAAAAAGCAAAACCAAGATATTTCGTATGCTTTCAGAATCCAATATCTTTATTTGTTCAACCAAATACTGACCAAAGAATATTCAAATGGTCTTATGAATATATTGGTCAATACTATAAGCTAGTTGGCTTTGTGGATATGGTTGATAATTTTAATACAATTTATCTTTGGTATAACGAAGCACAGAATTATTCACCAAAAGGTACAAATACTGTTTTTATATTCGAGAGAAAATAGCTAGTTATAGTGTCTGTAGATAATTGTTAATTAATTTACCCCAACAATCCACCATTCTTATAAATCTGCAACTGGGCATCGTAGAATTTATTCAGTCGGGCGGTTTTTGAGTTTCTGAGATTCGTAATTGTACCTGATATAAAATTAACTCTGATATTATCGCCATTCTGTAAGTCTATGCTTTCCAAAGTTCCTTCCTGATAGGTTAATATTGGCAAGGCTGCATTAATGGCATTGCGTTCGTAAATGGCGCCATAAGATTCGGCTATGATGCACTGGACTCCTAAAGAGGTAAAGCAATCCACCGCCTGCTGGCGTGAACTTCCGGCACCAAAATTCTTGGTGGTAACCAGGATGTCGCCGGCTTTGGCTTTTTTTGCAAAATCTTCATAGCCCTTGAGGTTATCAAAGGTATATTGTCCCATTTCTTTGATATCAGTAATGGCCAGATAACGGTTATGGAAAATCATATCGGTATCAATATCATCTTTTTTAATAAACCATACCCTGCCTTCCACTTCTGTTTTCTTTTCTTCTTTTGCTGATTTAGCTTTAGCTTCGGTAGTTTTAAGATTTCCCTTTTTATGAAAAAGAGCGGGCTCTATCGCCAGATCATCAGCTGTAGTAATATAGCCTGAAATGGCAGAAGCTGCCACAGTAGCAGGCGAAGCCAGATAAACATAGCCTTTGCCCTGTTTGCCTTCAAAATTACGGTTTCCGCTGCTTATGGTAACTTCTTCCGGCCCGTTTTGGCCAACTTGTCCGGCAGCACAACCTGCACAGCCTGCATTGGAAAGCATAGCGCCTGCGTCCTTGAATATCTTTACCAGACCTTCGTCCAACGCCTGATTCCAGATGGCATCTGTTGAGGGAACCACTTTCAATACCACACCAGGAGCTACTTTCCGATCTTTTAATATTGAAGCAGCAATTCTTAAATCTTCGATACGTCCATTGGTACAACTGCCTATAAAAGCAGAGTCTATTTTTACTCCTTTTACACTCTCTACTGATGTATCATCATGTGGATGCCCTGGTTTGGCAACCATAGTTGTAAATTTTGAAATATCTATTTCAAGTTCATTTAAATAAACTGCATCTGCATCAGCAGTAATTATCTGATGACGCTTTCCTGAAATGCGTTCCAACTCATCAATTATTTCAGGTGTTGGCGTGAACAGCAATATAATGGCACCCATTTCTGTAGCCATAGAAGCTATGGTAATGCGTTCATCCAGACTTAATTTATCTATGGCTTCACCATATAATTCGACAGAATAACCCAATAATTTATTGGCTCCGAAAATCGATAAGAGATTAAGTACAATATCTTTGGCACTTACATTGGCAGGGCATTCACCTTTAAAATTTAATGTAACAGATTCAGGAACTTTAAACCAAACCGAACCTTTAGCCCAGGCTGCAGCAATATCCTGATCGCCCATACCCTGACCGAAACATGCGATAGCACCCATAATATTGGCATGAGAATCAGTTGACACAAAAGTACTTCCCGGATAGGCCAAACCTTTGTCAATGGCAATATGTGTTCCTATACCGGCATCAACATCATACACAGCAATATCATTTTCGCGGGCATATAAACGGCAATACTGCTGGTTTGCGGCATATTTCTGGTCGCTGCCACCGGGATTACAGTCGAAGGTAAAACAGGTTCTTGAAGCATCAGCAACAGTTAAACCATTGTCGATGATGTTCTTCACAACATTAGCACCACCAAAATCGCGGGCAGCACGTGCATCAATAAAAACATCTATAATATCATTTGCTTTCACAACAGACTGGTTGGAATGAGAAGCGAGGATTTTTTCTATTATGTTCATTTTGAAAATAGTTATTAGGTTATTGGGTTATTAAGTTATTAAATTCAACGTTATTTTATATTTTCTTCTAATTTGGCTTTCTTTAAATATAAAATATAACCATTTAAAATTTTTATGCAATTAAATATTTGATTTCTATAAGCAATATACTCATTTTCCTGAATATAATTTATGTCATAAGAACAGATAATATGTTCAAGCATTTCAAACAAAGAACCTCTTTCCTGGCGGCAAAACTGTATATTCTCCTGAAAATGAAATCTTCCGAATCCTTCAGCTATATTAGCAGAGACTGACCTTGATGCTCTTATTAATTGGTCTGATAAGCGATAAAGTTCTTCTTTAGGAAAAGTTTTTGTTAATTTCCAAATGCTATTTCTTAATGCTTGTGAAGCTTTCCAAACTTCTAATTCTTCAAAACTATTCATATTTCAAATAGTTATTTTGTTATTGGTTTATAAGTTTATGAATAAAAATCTTAATTAACAAAAATAATAATTTTGTTTTAAGCTATTATTTTGTTGCAAAAAATAACTTAATAACTTAATAACTTAATAACTAATTACTTCAATCTATCCTTGAAAGGTTCAAACGTCATAAAATCAGCATGATGTACTACAAAAGCCTCTGTTGTACGTTTTACCATATCGCCTTCGCCGGCATGTGTTGCAATGATATGACAAACTTCTGCAGGAACACCGCATTGCTCTGCCAAAGAAACTCCAGAAAACGGATGACGCAGGTATTTTCCATATTTTCCCTGAACAGATTTACCATCCTTCAGTTCATATTCTAGTAATTTACCAACATCTGCAAGGATAGCGCCTGCAATTAAAACATCCATGTCAACAGGTAAATCAGTTTTAAAAAAATCATTCATTTTTTCGCCTGCATCTCTGGCAACATGCACTACACAACGTTTATGTGCCATAAAGCTCACTTTCATATCAGGTCCGCAAAGCAATGTAAATGGAATAGTGTTTAAATCTTCGGGTGTCAGCACACTTTTTTCCAATGCCAGCTCCCATGTTTTTGCTGTTTTTTCTCTTAAATCCTGATCTTTTATCCATAAAAGTTCAGGCCATAATTCTAATACTTGCTGATTCATAAATTACATATTTTATTCGATGACTTTTTACTTTATAAACTTTATAAACTTTTCACTCATTTACCAAAATTTCGGTTTAAACGGAAATTCTTTCAACAACTCACCTGAATAATAAAATTCATAGGCTAATGCTCCAAAAGTATAGGATTTATCATTAATATTAATATGAGAGCCTCCTACTCTTGGTGAAGGACCAGGTTTTGAATATTCAAAACCGACATTATAGAGTGTTGCCAGTATTTCAGGTCGTTCAGAAATATCAAATCCGGCTTTCAGCCATTGTTCCCTTACTTGTCTGATAATTATTGCCGCATACAGATAGGAATAATAATGATTTCTGTAATCAACCAGCCTGTCAAACCGCTCTTTGGGGTCTTTTGTATTAAAATCAAGCAAATTCCGGTATTTATCCCCTAAAAAGAAAGGAGAGAGACTGTCCTTTAAAAATTTCTCGACTTTAATGGCAGTTTCTTCTTTAATACCGGTTACACCTAATGAAAATTTGGATTCAACAGATAATATTTTCAATGGACTGATAACTTTTTTGAACACTTCGCGCTTTGAGTTAAACAAACGCATCTGCTCACCTAATAATACAGCTACAATAAGTCTGGGTTCAACTTTTACAACGCGGGCAACGCTGTCAATTAATTTTACATCTTTTACTACAGAAATTTTAAAGTCCTGCCATTCGCTGATATTCATCCATTCAAATAAATTTATCATGCCCGAATCACTTTTCTTATTTTCGTTAAAAAGCGGATCAATCGAAGCAATTTTATTCTGTAACTGATTTACATCATGCAAACGCAGATTAGCTGCATCAAACATTTTTTCGGCAATGGCTATGTTATGATGTTGTAAAAAAGCATTATGTATTAATGTAGCATTCTGAGGATAATACTCATTCAGTAACATTAATTTGTAATAAAATTTTGCAATTTTTGCAACCTCAGCAATAGAAGTATCTTTTAATAATAATTCGTAATCTTTTTCTGAATTTTTACTAAAATAACGATCATTATAGTCAACAGCTCCCGGATCATTAAATAAATGAAGTTTAATGGCAAAAAATGAAGTTGTAAGTACAAATCCAATAAGAGCAAAAGCCAATACAGCAATTTTAATTGTAATGCTAAGCTTTTTATTCGATTTTATTTTTTCAAGCATATTATTAATTTAATTTTTGGCAAAAATAGCAAAATTTTTATTAGTTTTTACAAATTTAAGTTACTGATTATTAACATTCTATTATTATTTTCGCTTAATCCCGATAACATTCGGCATTTTTCTGAATTCCATGTTTCTGTCATGGGCAAATGTTCTGCTAACGTAACTTCCGATTTTTTCAACCACAACACCGGCATCATTTACATATAAAGAAGATTCAGGTCCCCCTTCCAGATACATGGCAGATTGTATATCAACAGGCATTTTAAGCATGATTTTAATAAATTCATTGGGAGTATAAGGTGAACGGGTAAAAATAAACAGAACATTCCCTTTTTTATCCGTTGCCAGCACTACCATACTGCTGCGCATTTTCCGTTTTTGAATCCATTCCAGTGGTTTACGCTGATTGTCAATCATTCGCATGGATTGTGAAAATGAGTTATATTTATCTTTATAGGTTTCCCAGCTTTCGTTTTGTAAATCAATAATCTTAAAAGGTGGTAATGTAGAATCAACAGGATTAAAGGCTGCCACAGCCAAAAAGCCCGGTTTTAATTCAGGATTGTTAACATGATTATGATTTTTCATAAATCCGACATTTGATATATGACTTTTCCCGCCATACATCCCTGCATTGATGGCTGCAATCAATCCGTTCATTTCGCTCCACTCTTTAACTGTGCGCTGCATACTATCATGTTCAGATGCTGATATCAAATGAAATGAAAAGAATTTAGGGTCTATCTTTAATATGGTAACTTTAGAATCGCTGATTTTTGTAATTCGTGGTGCTTTAACCTCAGCCAGATACAATCCTTTTTCGAGTAATTTCCACTCAATTTTTTTTAATTTCGGAGGTATTTTTGCAATAAGACTAAATTGATTACTTAAAATCAACAATATTATCAAAATTCTTTTTATTTTAATCATTTTCTAATTTGCCACTAAGTCACAAAGGCACAAAGTTTTAAAAAGGTGTCTTTGTGCCTTTGTGGCATTATATGTTGTTTAAATATCAGTTTTATACTGTACTAAGATTTAAATATTCTTAGTGTTTTTGTGCCTTTGTGGCATCATAATTTAGCTATGATGGCATCTGCCATTTGTTTGGTGGAAGCTGCACCCTGATTGATTGCATCCTGCGAACCACGCAATTTCTTCATATCATAACTTTGTACTTTGCCTTCTTCAACAACAGTTGCAATAGCTTTTTGAATTTTATCAGATATTGCTTTTTCGCCTAAATAATCCAACATCATACAGGCTGACATTATCATGGCAATAGGATTAACGATAGAAACTTCATAATCAGCATATTTAGGAGCTGAACCATGGGTAGGTTCAAATACGGCTACACCATTTTCACTAAACTGTGCACTGCATGCAAAACCTAATCCACCGATTAATCCGGCAAAACCGTCAGAAATAATATCGCCAAACATATTACTGGCTACCAAAACATTATAATCTTCAGGATTTTTGGTCAGCCACATCATTTGTGCATCAATATTGGTATCCCAAACTGCTATGTCAGGATATTCCTTTTTGCTCATTTCCTGTGCAATTTTAAGCATCATACCTGAAGTTTCACGAACTACATTTGGTTTTTCACAAATCGTAATTCCTTTATATCCTTTTTCCCTGGCATATTCAAAACCTGCTTTGATGATGCGGCTACAATATTTTTTAGATAATATACGGGTTGAAACTGCCAGCTCTTCTCTGGGACACCAGTCGAAATTTTCTTTAAATTTAGGATGTGTCATCAGGGCATCATATACTTTATCAGGTGGATTGGTCCATTCAACACCGCCATATAATCCTTCGGTATTCTGACGGAATATCATGGCATCAACCATTGGTTCTTCGATGGTATTGTTTGGCCCTTTGCGGATAAAATTTAAAGGATTGCCTTTAAATGTTTTGCAGGGACGCATACAGATATCCATACCAAAATGCTGACGCATGGCTACGATTGGGCTGTAATAAACATAACCTTTATCTTTAAGATCTGGATCTAATTCAGCCATTGCCTTATCTTTGGGTTTGGAAGTAATGGCTCCAAACAAACCAATTTTATGTTTTTCAAGCAAGGCTATTGTCCGGTCAGGCAATGGATTGCCTTCTTTACACCAGAATTCCCAGCCAATATCACCATTAACATACTCAGCTTCAAAACCAGCTGCATCAAGTACTCTGATTGTTTCTTCAAGTACTACTTTTCCGATACCATCGCCAGGCATCGATACAATTGTTCTTTTTCCCATATTTTTATATAATTTATATAAGTAATTTTCATCCAGAAACAGGCATCAAAAATACAATAGATTTTCAGAATAACAAAGCTTTAAAATCATTTAATATAGCAAAATCGATAGTCAAGTAATAATAGTTATTATAATCTATTTATGTGGAATTATTGATTGCTTTTTTAAAAGTTTAAAATTAATTAAATTTAAATAACAATTTTTATATCCGTTAATATCTGGTTCATCTTTTTTTAACAATACAAATTCATCATATTCATTTGAACAGTTAATGTTAATGTGATGTTTCCTCTGAAAATAAGCAAACATCGTAAATTGCTGATTATATGCGGGAGGAACGGAAATAACCATATGTTCAGGTAAATAGTTGCCAATAATATTAATATCAGTTATCAAGTCCTTATCCCTATATGGTTTTCCAAAATTAAGAACAGTAAAAATAATAGTAGATACTATAATTAAATAAATAAAAACCCTAAATAGTTTAATGCTTAGTGAGTATTTATTAAGATGATTAATATAATTATTTATTATATCGCCTATAAGAATTGAAAAGAATATTGCAAAATAAGGGAAAGATGGAACCATATAAAATAATGACAACTTCGGACTAACCATTAATGGGATGAAAGCAGACAAACCGATGAATAGGAAAAAAATTAAATGAGTTTTATTCTCTTTTAAATCAGACATAAAAATTTTAATTCTTTTTATGTTTATTAAAATAAAAAAAGTACAAATCAATAATATAAGTATTAATTCTTCGAAAAACCCGCAAATAAATGAAAATCTTGAACCAACCCGATTTTTTCCGGCAATACTACTCACAACCTGTGTTTCAATATATTTAGATATACTTTCATAGGCTTGAGGGAAAATAAGAAAAAAAATTAAAATAACACTTAAAAACAAAATTATTAATAAAAAAGTATTAAATATTACCTTCTTTATACTATAATATCTATAATTGGCAATAAAATATAAAAAATAAAACCCCAATGGAAATAAGCCGGTGAAGCCTTTCGATAAAAAACTTAAAAATAAAAGAAAGCTAGCTATAAAAATATAAATATTTTTTTTTAGACCAACATTTTTAATGCTTAATATTAATACATAAATAGAGGTAATTGAAAAAAGACCCAAAGTATTTTCCAGCATATTGTTATTAAATGACCAAAAAACTCTTTCAATTGTAATCCAGAATAATATTGGCAACCAATATAATTCTGGGTATTTTGTCGTTTTTTTCCATATCAAAATAATAATTAAAGCTGTTAATAAAGCTGTAATACCTGAATATATTTTTTCAATATAAAACGCATTCCCAAACAATTTAAAAAAAAGACTTTCTATACCAAAAACCAATGGAGGATGCTCATGAAAGCTAGAAAACAATGTAGATGAAAATCTAGGTGAAAAAAAAGTCCCAAGATGAATTGCTAAATTATTACCAATAGAAGAATAGATCAACCCGTCCATAAAAAGACCATCCATAAATATTTTTGGTAAAATCAATATTAAAAATATTGAAAATACAAATATTTTAAAAGTATTATTCGTGTATTTATATTGATTATTAAAATTTTTTTTCTTAAAAATATATTCCATAATACTTATTTTGCAATTAATAAATTTGTATTATTAGTGCTGAATTTTCTACAAATTTATAAAAATTTCAATAATTTTAATTTTAATTTTTTTTTAACTGAAACGAGTCATTTTTTATTATTATAAATTAAGTTATGCAGTTATAATAGCATATTTATACTATTTTTGCAAAAAATTTTAAAGTATTGAATTACGACCTATCCCATCCTATATTTAAAATAATATCAGATGTTGCTGATGAAATGCAGCTTAAATGCTATACTGTGGGTGGATATGTGAGAGATATCATCATGCAGCGTCCTTCTGTTGATATTGATATTGTGGTTTTGGGCAGCGGAATTGAACTGGCTCAGAAAGTAGCAGAAAAAATCAGCAGGGATATCAATGTAAGTGTTTTTAAAAATTTCGGAACAGCCATGTTTCATTATTATTATGATAACAAAAACTGGCAGATTGAGTTTGTGGGTGCCCGTAAGGAATCCTACAGGACCGATTCCCGCAAACCGATAGTTGAAAACGGTTCCCTCGACGATGACCAGAAAAGACGTGATTTCACTATAAATGCCCTTGCTTTTAGTTTAAACAAAGAAAATTTCGGGACTTTACTCGATCCTTTTAATGGCGTTGCAGCTATTGAAAACCGTTTGTTAAAAACTCCGCTTGACCCTGATATTACTTTTTCCGATGACCCTCTGCGTATGATGCGGGCTATACGTTTTGCATCCCAGCTTAACTTCACTATTGTGGATGAAACACTGGAAGCCATTAAACGTAATGCAGAACGCATTAAAATCGTTTCTGGCGAAAGGGTATCAGAAGAGTTAAATAAGCTTATTTTGTCACCAAAACCTTCTGTTGGCTTTTTATTATTATCCGATTGTGGATTGTTACAAATTATTTTTCCTGAAATGCTTGCATTGAAAGGTGCTGAATATATTGAAGGTAAGGGTCATAAGGATAATTTCCTGCATACGCTGGAAGTACTGGACAATTTGTCAAAAAATACTGATAACCTATGGTTGCGTTGGTCGGCTATATTGCATGATATTGCCAAACCCCAGACCAAGAAATTTATAAAAGGCACAGGATGGACCTTTCATGCCCATGAATTTATTGGTTCTAAAATGGTTGGACGTATCTTCCGCAATCTGAAATTGCCCATGAACGAAAAAATGAAGTATGTCGAAAAACTGGTATTGCTTCATTTGCGTCCGATAGTGCTGGCCGAAGATATTGTCAGCGATTCAGCCGTAAGAAGATTATTGTTTGAAGCCGGTGATGACATTGACGATCTGATGCTTTTATGTGAAGCCGATATTACTTCAAAAAATCCGGTTAAGGTTAAAAAATACCTCAGCAATTTTGAGATTGTACGTGAAAAGCTGAAGGAAATCGAAGAAAAGGACAAGGTACGTAACTTCCAGCCACCGGTAAGCGGAGAAGATATAATGCTAACCTTTGGTCTTCAGCCATGCCGAGAAGTAGGCATCATTAAGAATACCATTAAAGATGCTATCATGGATGGTATCATTCATAACGATCATGACGAAGCCTGGGAGCTGATGATAAGAGAAGGTGAAAGACTGGGGTTGAAGAGAAAAAAATAGTACTCAATGCTGCTGTTAGCAAAAAAATCTAACCTGACAGGTTTTAAAAACCTGTCAGGTTTAATCCCAAATATTATTAAAAAACAAATTAATCAAAATTGATTTATTAATGCAACAATTAGAAACTATTATATACGGAAAATATTATCATATTTATAATAGAGGTATAAATAGTTGCGATTTATTTAAAGAAAATGAAAATTATGAATATTTTCTTAATTTATATGATAAATATATTTCACCTATTGCAGACACTTATGCATGGGTTTTAATGCCTAATCACTTTCATTTATTAATAAGGGTAAAAGAAAAAAATGAAATTCTAAATCTGACAGGTTTTGAAAACATGTCAGGTTTAAAACCAACTTATAAATATTTTTCTAATTTATTTAACGCTTATACAAAAGCATTTAACAAAAAATACAACAGACATGGCAGCTTATTTGAACGTGCATTTAAACGTAAATTAATTAATAACGAAAAATATCTAAAAAGACTTATTCTTTATATTCATACAAATCCAGTTCATCATGGTTTTTGTGAATCTCCATTGGATTATCCCTGGAGTAGCTATATAAGTTGTATTTCTGAAAAGCCAACCAAGCTCCAGCGCACAACAATTATCAATTGGTTTGAAGATGTTCAGAATTTTAAAACAAGTCATGATCAAGTAATTGAACAAACAGCAATTGAAAAATTTCTGGAAATTTAATTTCAAACCTGACAGGTTTTAAAAACCTGTCAGGTTTAAGTTTAGAAGGGATAAATATAAATATGAATCCGAAAAAAACTAAAACCCTAATCGTCATCACAGGCCCCACTGCTGTTGGAAAAACAGCAATGGCCATTCGTATTGCACAGCATTTTGCCACAGAAATTATTTCAGCAGATTCACGGCAGTTTTATAAGGAACTTAACATAGGAGTAGCTAAACCTTCGAATGAGGAATTAGCTGCTGCTACCCATCATTTCATAGGAAATATCAGCATTACCGAAGCTTATAATGTTTCAAAGTTCGAAACTGAGGCTTTACTATGTCTGGAAAACATATTTCAAACCAAAGATGCTGCAGTACTGGTTGGTGGCAGCGGTTTATATATTGATGCTGTTTGCAAAGGTATAGACGAATTGCCCGATCCTGATGAAGAACTCCGTGAAGATATCAAGCAGTTGTTTGCAAAAGAAGGTATAGAGGCATTACGTTCCCGGTTAAAAGTTCTCGACCCAGATTATTATCATCAGGTTGACCTGGCCAATCCCAAACGCATCATGCGGGCCCTCGAAGTCTGTTTATGCACTGGCAAGCCTTTTTCATCATTACGTTTAAACCAACAAGAACCCCGTCTGTTCAACATCATTAAAATCGGATTAAACCGCAAGCGGGAAGATTTATATGAAATGATCAATAAACGGGTGGATATAATGCTGGAAACCGGTTTACTGGATGAAGCCCGGGCCATGCTTCCCTATCAGCATCTGAATGCATTAAATACTGTGGGTTACAAGGAATTATTCGCTTATTTTAATAATGAATACAGCTTAAACCAAGCCATTGATAAAATAAAGGTAAACAGCCGCAGATATGCCAAACGCCAGTTAACATGGTTTACCCGTTATAACGATATTGAATGGTTTGAAGCGGATAAGCCTGATGAAATTCTGGATTATCTTGATGTGCATTTAAAGTAATTCCTAAGAGAATATTTTTTACTTTTGTACTAAATACTTAAGATCATCGTTTTTAAAATCAAAAAAACAAATCCCATGAATAAAATTAAACTTACAATACTTATCCTTGTAGTATCACTATCAGCCTGTGATGTATTAAAAGAAGCTTCCAGCCTGTATAACTTTACCAAATGCGATTTCCGTCTGAAATCTTCGGATAACATCAGCCTGGCCGGTGTTAATGTGCAGAAAGCTCAGAAAATATCAGATTTAAATTTTTTTGATGCAGCAAAAATTACAGCTGCGATTGCTTCAAACAAATTGCCTTTGGAATTAACCCTGAATGTTGAAGTAAGAAATCCAAACAATAAAGCTGCTGTAATGAATGGTATGGAATGGATTTTACTCATCGACGATATTGAAATGACCAGCGGCAGGATAGACCAGCGCATAGAGGTATTGCCCAATAACCAGACGGCTATGATGCCAGTTACCATTGGCTGCGACCTTAGAAAAGTACTTACAGGCAAATCAGCAGAAGCTGTAACCAACTTCGGACTGAATCTTGCCGGCGAAGGTAACAGGCCCAGCCGTATTGCCCTTAAGGCAAAACCTTCTATATTAATTGGTAACACAACTGTTCCTTATCCTGATTATATTACCATCAGAACTGAATTCGGAAAATAAAAAATCAAATAGGAATTAGGAAATAGGAATTAAGAGTTTAACAAATTTCTTGTATAATTCCCCGAACTTTACAAACTTTTTACTTTATTACTTTCAACTGATTTATGGCTTTTAAAAATCTATCCCATTTTATACAAACACTGGAAGATGCCGGAGAATTGATCCGCATTAAGGAATTTGTTTCACCTGAACTTGAAATTGCAGAAATAGCCGACAGGATTTCGAAAGCCGGTGGTAAGGCTTTATTGTTTGAAAATACCGGCACAGCCTTTCCTGTCCTTATCAATTCAATGGGTACTTATAAAAGAATGTGCATGGCATTGGGTGTGCAAAAGCTGGATGAAATCGGTGGTGAAATCGAAAAAATATTTATTCAGCTTACCTCCTCCCCTGCTTCGTTTACGGATAAACTGCGGATGCTGCCCATGCTCAGCAATATTGCTTCATGGATGCCCAAATCACGCAAAGGAAAAGGCGAATGCCAGCAGCAAATTATAGAAAATCCTGATTTATCCCTGTTGCCGGTACTCAAATGCTGGATACACGATGGTGGCCCTTTTATTACCCTGCCCGTTGTGAATACTAAAGATCCATTAACCGGAAAACGAAACGTTGGAATGTACCGTATGCAGGTCTTTGATAAAGAAACTACAGGAATGCACTGGCATCTGCATAAGAATTCTGCCCGTCATTACCACGAATACAAGAAATTGGGGCAACGCATGCCGGTTAGTGTAGTGTTGGGCGGTGATCCTGCCTATACCTATGCCGCCACTGCTCCTCTGCCTGACAATGTGGATGAATATATGCTGGCAGGCTTTCTGCGCAAACAAAAGGTGGAACTGGTAAAATGTATCACCAACGATTTAGAAGTGCCTGCTGATGCAGATTTTGTGATTGAAGGCTATGTTGACCCGATGGAAGAGCTTGTCATCGAAGGTCCTTTCGGCGACCATACCGGTTATTATTCCTTGCAGGATTATTATCCAAAGTTTCACATTACCTGTATCACCCACCGCAGGGATGCGGTTTATCCAGCAACCATAGTAGGCATACCTCCTCAGGAAGATGCCTATATCGGCAAAGCTACTGAAAGAATATTCCTCACACCCATACGCATGGCGATGTTGCCTGAAATTATCGATATGGTGATGCCGGTAGAAGGCGTCTTCCACAATATCGTAATCGTAAAGATAAAGAAAGATTATCCCGGACATGCCGCCAAGGTGATGAATGCCTTATGGGGTGCCGGACAAATGATGTTCAACAAAATACTTATTGTGGTTGATGGTGATATTAATATTCAGAATTATACAGAAGTTATTATGGCTGTGGCTGATAATGTAATGCCAACGTTGGATATCCATTTCTCCAAAGGACCGGTAGATGTACTGGATCATTCGAGCAGCCGCTTTGCCTATGGAAGCAAACTGGGAATTGATGCTACTTTTAAATCAGCTGAAGAAAAGTATACAGATGCAGCTAAAATACCATTGCCTAAACTTAAGGAAGCTAATATTTTGCAGTTATTCCCCGAAATAAAAGCCATAAAACGCATGGATGATGCCGGACTTCCCTTCTTACTCCTCTTTGTGGAAAAGAAAAGAAAGGGCGTTATCCGTAAATTAACCGTTCAATTGCTTGAAGAAGGGCTAGTCAGTCATTACAAAGCCATATTATGGATGGATGAAAATGTAAAAGCTGCAGATATTAAGGATGTAGTATGGTTGTTTGCCAATAACATCGACCCTGACCGCGATGCATTTATTCCGCTCAATGAAGACGGCAGTAAATACGAATGTTTGGTAATAGATGGTACAAGAAAGACATTAGCCTTTGATGATTTTAAACGCCCCTGGCCCAATGTGGTAGTGGTGGACGATGAAACTATTAAAGCCGTGGATGAAAAATGGGCTAAACTGGGATTGGGTGAGTTTATTCCTTCTCCTTCCTTAAAATACAAAGCCTTATTGTTTAAAGGCGGCGCTGTGGCAGAGGAATAAGGTTATTCTTGTTTTTATTAGAAACAATCTGACATTTATCATTATTAAATCTGATTCTTTCTGATATTAATTCTTGCCTGTGACATCCGTTCACGTAAACCACCTTCCATAAGAAAAGCTTTTTCAAGTTCTTTTATTTGTTGTGCAAGCAAATAAGAAGTTATATTAATCAGACTTATTAAAACGTTGGCTGCAACTTCAGCATCTTTACTTTCTATCCCTTTTTTATAAGTTGAGTATTTACTTTCATGCCTGGTATGTAATTCAGATAATTTTGAATAATAGGGATGCTTTTTATCCCAGAAATTCAGTTTACGGGTGCGTAAAAAATCTTTGTAATCTATCAATAACTCTTCAAGTGAAGCACGGGCTACATTGGTAAGTTTTATTTCTGTTTCCTTAGAAGTTCCTGAGGCCATACTGCCTTCGGCAATATTCTGCTTACCCGAACGGGCTGCCTGTATCATTTGATCGACAGTACGGTCATAAGGGCTTAAGTACTTTTTACAAAAGTAATACGTGCCATCATAAATTATTTCAGATTTCTGGTAGGTAATCAGTTTCTCGTAACCACCGTGTTTAGGGATAAACCCATGTTTGTTGTATTCTTTATCCATAGTTGTTTTAGTTGTTTGTAGTTATTTCGGTTGACCTTAGTGACAGTATTGACAATCTGTCAAAATGGTCTATACTGTCCACCGAAAGATAGCATCAAAAATACAAAAAAAATTATATAATTAATAAAATAGCGATAGCAATGATTATTCCGTCCTCAGAAACTTAATCTTTAAACCCTCTATCTTACGAAAGGCTTCATAAAGGCGATCGCTGTTGTTTTTACGAACGGTAAACTTAAGACTGCAGGCTGTTTCAAATGCCTGCTCAAACTGATGCAGGTTTTCATCTTTCAGCAGTTTCATTACATCATTCATCTGCAGGTAATCAAAACTGATTTCATAAATATCACAAACTATCTTTTCGATAATCTCAGCTGATTCCAGCGCTTCTTTGGTGGCTGTTTTATAAGCATTGATCAAGCCACTTACACCCAGTTTGGTACCCCCGAAATAACGGACCACCACAACCAGTGTATTGGTAAGATCTTTGGACATCAGTTGCCCGTGTATCGGACGGCCGGCAGTACCGGATGGTTCTCCGTCATCATTGATGCGGTAGGCAGATTTATCAAAACCCAGTATATAAGCATAGCAATGGTGGCGGGCATCATAAAATTCTTTCCGCAGCAGCGCCAATGCTTCCTTAACATCATTCTCGCTGCAAACAGGCAGGGCAATGGCAATAAACTTACTGCCTTTTTCCTTATAAATCCCTTCGGAACGTAGTTTTATGGTTTTGTATGTATCTTCGAATAACATCTTTTTATTTAGGTTTATCGTTTTTAAATAGGCTATTAGACTGTAGACTGTTAGACTATTAGGAAAAACTCATATCAAACTTCTTTCCTAACTCTTATATCTTATTTACTGTTTACTGTTTACTGTTTACTGTTTACTGTTTACTGCTTACTGCTTACTGTTTACTAATGCCTATTGCCTAATTTCATATCCACGCAATAAATATAATAGTCCCAATAGCCACCAATATCCCTATCCAGTTGATTAAATTAAACTTTTCCTTAAACACAAAAAAGCCTGTAATCGCGGATAAACTTACCACGCCTGTATTCAACACAGGGAAAAACACTGCGCTTTCCACCACTGCCACTCCTTTGAAAAAATAAAAAGTGGATACAAAATTCAATATTCCCAGCAGGATGCCGGCTATTATATTTCGCCCCAATAATTTTTGTTTCAGTCTGAAATAATTAATAATTAACCAGATTACCCCAACAAGCAGTGAAAAGAAGAAAATACAACTAACAAAGAGCATAGAATTAAAACCGTCGAACTTACGCTGCACATAGGTCTGCATGGCATCGTTAAGGCCATTAACCACAAAAAGTAATACAGGCAGAAAGATAAAACGGGGATTGATCTTAAAATTGGCATTGTTATTGAATACCAGCAGGAATGAAATGATGGCAAAAACCAGACCTAATATCTTTAAAAAGCTTAAACTTTCGTTTACATAAAGAAAAGCTCCCATAAAAACCGGAATAACTACTGAAATCTTACTGGAGATAGCAGTAATGGCAACTCCAACTGTTTGCGATGAATAGGCAAACACCTGAAAGGTAAGTATAAAGATACATCCGATTACAATGGCATATACAAACCAGTCTTCGTGAATAACCGTATCAACACTGAATGAATTCCATTGAATGGCAAAGCCCAGCACAGCTGCAGTTATATAGTTTACCACTATAGCCTGCAATATATGAATGTCATACTTCGGAAACAGCTTAAACAAAACCAGTATCGAAGTAGAAGTAAGTATGACAAGCGTTAAATAGAACACGGTTTTTAGTTATACGTTATAAGTTATGAATTATAAATTATTGATCCGGAACACATCGACTTCGCTCCATGGTGTTTGAGCGTAGTCGAAATCACAAGCACTGACACTTCGATTTCGCTCAGTGTCCAACACTCCAAGTACTTTAAGTACTCTAGGTACTTTTTTAAAGTAAATCCTTCCCAATATCTTTCCTGTAATATTTCCCTTCAAAGTCGATGATTTCAGCATTTTTTAATGAAATTGCCTTTGCTTCTTCAATATTCTTACCAAATGAAGTTATGGCTATTACCCTTCCCCCGTTTGATATGGTATTACCGTTTGCATCAGTTTTAGTTCCGGCATGAAACACCATACTATCCGTTACTTTATCCAGATTTTTAATCAGTTTCCCTTTTTCGTAGCTGTCAGGATAGCCCTTTGCAACCAACATAATACATACAGCAGTTCTTTCATCAAATTCAATTTTCTTTTCTTTCAGATTGCCATTAGCAATACCTTCAAATAAATCGATGATATCCGATTTTATGCGGGGTATAACGGACTCGGTTTCAGGATCACCTAAACGCGCATTGTATTCAATTACATAAGGCTCGCCCTTTACATTCATCAAACCAATAAAAATAAAACCTTTATAAGGGATATTATCTTTCTTTAAACCGTTAATAGTAGGGATTACTACCTTCTGTTCTACCTTTTGCATAAAGGTCTTGTCAGCAAAAGGAACATGACTTACCGAACCCATACCACCGGTATTGGGACCCGAATCGCCCTCTCCTATTCGTTTGTAATCTTTGGCAACAGGCAATAATTTATATGAATCTCCGTCAGTAGCAACAAATACAGATAGTTCAATCCCACTTAAATATTCTTCAATTACTACTTTTGAGGAAGCTTCGCCAAACATTGCGTCAGCCAGCATATAGTTAAGAACCTGAACGGCTTCACCCTGATTTTCGGTAATGATTACACCCTTGCCGGCAGCCAGTCCATCAGCTTTAAGTACATAAGGCGGTTCAAGTGAATTTATAAAAATAACACCATCACGCAGTTCGTTTTTGGTAAAAGTCTTATATGCAGCAGTAGGAATACCATGCCTTTGCATGAATTTCTTGGAAAAATCCTTACTGCCTTCGAGCATAGCCCCTGCTTTCTGCGGGCCTATCACAGGAATATGATGTAATTCTGCATCTTCAAGAAAATAATCATGGATGCCTTCCACCAATGGCGTTTCAGGCCCAACAACAACCATCTCAATTTTATTTTCCAATACAAAAGATTTAATTTTTTTAAAATCTACCGTATCAATGGCAATATTGGTACCGCACAGAGCAGTGCCGGCATTTCCCGGTGCAATATAAAGATTACCTGATTTTTTGCTTTGTTTTATTTTCCATGCCAGTGCATGTTCTCTGCCACCGGAACCTAAAAGAAGAATATTCATATTTTGTTTTTTTGCAAAATAACGAAATTTTATGCTTTATTTTTTGAAAATCTTTTCGCCTTCATCGCTTTATGGGAAAATCTCATTAAGATTTTTTAGTAATTTTGTTTTTGATTACTTATAACAATTTACGCTTTTACACGTTCAGTTACAACAAAAAATAAAACTATGGCAGATAACATAACTATCCTTTGGGCTGATGATGAAATTGATTTATTGAAACCCCATGTACTATTTTTAACCGCAAAAGGTTATAATGTAATTACTTCCAACAGTGGCGGCGAAGCTATAGATTTGGTAAAATCCAATGATGTTGATATTATTTTTCTTGATGAACAAATGCCCGGATTATCAGGCATAGAAACATTGATTCAGATGAAAAATATAGTTCCTAACATTCCTGTAGTGATGATTACAAAAAGTGAGGAAGAATCCATCATGGAAGATGCTATTGGTTCTAAAATATCCGATTACCTCATAAAACCTGTAAATCCGAATCAGATTTTACTTTGTTTAAAGAAAAATCTGGATACAAAACGCCTGCAGAGCGAAAAGGCTTCACACTCCTATCAGCAGGAGTTCCGCAAAATCAGCATGGATGTTTCGGGCCGTTTAAATTTTGAAGAATGGATAGAAGTATATAAAAAGATAGTTCATTGGGAAATTGAACTGGTTAAATCACAGGATAGCGGCATTATCGAAATTCTAAAAATGCAGAAGAATGAAGCCAACCAGCAATTCAGCAAATATATTGAACGCAATTATGTGGATTGGTTAAAAACTTCAACCAACGAAAAACCCATTCAATCGCATACTATTTTAAAAGAAAAGGTTTTCCCATTGTTAAAGGAAGATAAACCCTGCTTTTTACTGGTAGTTGATAACCTGAGATACGATCAGTGGAAGACATTACAACCATTGATTGAAGAGCATTTAAGGGTTGAAAAAGATGAAATATATTACAGTATAATACCTTCTGTTACCCAATATGCCCGTAATGCATTATTTGCAGGATTATTGCCGTCTGAAATAGAAAAGAAATATCCCCAGCTATGGCTCAATGAAGACGAAGAAGGAACAAAAAACCAGTTTGAACCTGATTTGCTGAAAGAGTATTTACATCGTTTTGGTATCGATATAAAAACATCCTATCATAAAGTACTGAATCTTAATTTCGGAAGAAAACTTGTGGATAATCTGCCCAACTTAATGTCGAACAAACTGAATGTAATTGTTTACAATTTTGTGGATATGCTTTCCCATGCCCGTACTGAAATGGATATAATCCGCGAACTGGCTGATGATGAACCGGCATACCGTTCCTTAACTTTATCATGGTTCGAGCATTCTCCACTGTTTGATATTATTAAATTTTTGAGCGGAAAGAATGTAAATGTTGTGATTACCACCGATCATGGTTCAATTAAAGTAAACAATCCTATTAAAGTTAAAGGTGATAAAACCACCAATACCAATCTGCGTTTTAAAATTGGCAAAATGCTGGATTATAATGAAAGAGAAGTATTTGTGATTAAGAATCCACAGGATGCTTATCTGCCAAAATTAAATGTAAGTTCCTCCTATATTTTCTCAAAAAACAATGATTTTTTTGCCTATCCCAACAACTATAACTATTATGTAAGTTATTATCTGAACACCTTTCAGCATGGTGGAATTTCGATGGAAGAAATGTTGATACCAATAATTACTTTAAAGAATAAATAATCTTTTAAATTTCGTACTTTTGTAGCAATACTTAAGAAGAGAAATGAGTCTGAATTTTCAAAAAATTACTCAAAACCAGCTTGCACAACTAGCTGAAGAGATTATATGTTTTTATAAAGAAGAAAGGATTTTTGCCTTTTTTGGCAATATGGGTGTTGGCAAAACTACTTTGATTAAGGAAATCTGTCATTATTTAAATGTTGATGATATTGTTTGCAGTCCAACCTTTGCCATTGTTAATGAATACCATACTGCTGAAGATGAAAGTGTGTTTCATTTTGACTTTTACCGGATAAAAAACACCAAAGAAGCCTATGATATTGGTTATGAGGATTATTTCTTCAGCGGAAATTACTGTTTTATTGAATTGCCTTAAAAAATAGCAGAACTTTTACCTCAAAATTTCGTAAAGATTGAGATAAAAGAAAATGAAACTGACGGAAGCAGAATAATTAGTTGCGAAAAATATTGAAATCATGGATACAAAACAAAGCACATTTATTAAATATGCTGATGGCATCTTACCTCAGGAAGAAATGCTTGAAGTAAAAAGGCAGCAAACCGTATTGACAATAGGTATTCCAAAAGAAATTTTAAAAACTGAAAACCGTGTTGCATTAGTTCCTGAAGCTGTAAATCTGCTTGTTACCAACGGTCATAAAGTAATTATTGAAAATGAAGCCGGTAATTCAGCTCAATTTGAAAACACTGAATATACTGAAGCAGGAGCCACTATTGTATACAGCCACGAAGAAGTTTTTAAAGCAGATATCATACTTAAAGTAGCACCACTGGATAATGCCGAAATGGATTTATTAAAATCCCGTCAGACTATAATTTCAGCCTTAAATATTGCCAACAGGGACAAAGCCTATTTCAAGGACCTTTCTTCGAAAAGAGTTACTGCTATTGCCTTTGAATATATAAAAGATAAAACCAACACATATCCTGTAACCCGTTCACTCAGTGAAATAGCAGGAAATGCAGTTGTGCTTATTGCTTCAGAATACCTTAGCAATACTAAATACGGCAAAGGTATAATGTTAGGAGGTATATCAGGCATTACGCCCACAGAAGTTGTGATAATCGGAGCCGGAACAGTGGGCGAAAATGCCACCAGGGCTGCACTTGGATTAGGGTCATTTGTTAAAGTATTTGATAATTCTATATATAAACTCCGCAGATTACAAAATAATTTAAATGAAAGAATATTTACTTCTATTATTCAGCCTAAAGTGCTGCTAAAAGCATTAAAGACAGCTCATGTTGTAATATGCGCCATTCATTCCAATAACGGAAGAACGCCTTGTATAATCAGTGAAGATATGGTTCAGCAAATGAAACAGGGTGCTGTAATTATAGATGTAAGTATCGATCAGGGTGGTTGTGTAGAAACATCTGAAGTTACTTCACACGAAAATCCTGTTTTTGTAAAACACGGAGTTACACATTATTGCGTTCATAATATATCTTCAAAATTTCCACAAACAGCTTCCTATGCATTAAGTAACTGCCTGGCACCAATTATTCTGAATATCAGCGAAGCAGGTGGTGTTGAAAGTATGCTGAAATCTGATCATGGAGTACGTCAGGGCGTTTACTTATACAATGGTACAATAACTAATAAATATATAGCTGATACTCATCAATTGCCTTTTCAGGATATAGATTTACTGATGGCAGCATTACGATAAACAAAAAAGCCTTTACTCAAATGAATAAAGGCTTTTAAATTATTATATTAAAAGCTTATTTAAGTATCGTTATTTTCTTTGTAATTGTAGAATTTGAGGCGCTAAACTTTAAATAATACATGCCTTTTGAAAGTGAAGACAAATTGAAAGTGGTAATTTCTTTGGAAATAGCTGTTTCCAATACCTTTTCACCAATCAGGTTATATATTTCCAGTTTATTTTTTGTATTCTGAAATGCTGGGAAGTTAAAAGTAAAAAGACCATTATTTGGATTAGGATAAATATCAAAATCAATACTTGCTTTAGCTTCATCAATTCCTGTTGGCTTACTTATACTAAATACACCTTCCTGATTATTGGTAAAATCGCCATTCCCGGAATTAATGCTTGTTACATAAAAATATCCATTATTGCTTCCTCCCCACCCAAAGTTAAAATGGAAGTAATCATTACCGGCACCTGCATAACCATCCAAAACAAATGCATGTCCGCCGTCCGGACCATCACCTCCATATAAAATAGGAAGAGAAGCATCAATGTCATTTTTTATTTTGGTTTTCCAATCAGCATCTGTAAAACCAACTTTCTGGTAATACACAGCAGTTGGATATTTAAAATAACTAACAAAAGCACTTTGAGCTGTAGGGCCGGTATAACCGGAATAGGGTCCGACATAGGCACCCGAACCATTGATATCATAATCCATTTCAACCGCAGTTCCGCAATGTCTCATTATTTTTGCTACCTGAGCATTTGCAATTGTAACATCATTGGGCATTGAAGCCCAGTTATAGGTAGTAGCAAAATTTGCACTTAAAATGCCATAATTATTCGTAAATCCATTAGAAGTAGAATGATTATACGCATGAGCACCCTGCCCCTGAGCAGGCCAGGCATTATACTTCATTATCATTGCCATTGCAGTTGCCACACAACCTGTAGGGTTATGGTTACAGTATGATGGATCAACATCAGCAGGAACAGAATCGTTGTAAAAGCATCCCTGATCCCATATGATGGCACCCAACAAAGGAGATACAGCATTAATAGCAGTTGTACTTTTAAATGAATTACAACTGTATTTTAACCATAAATTATTGATTTCATCAGTTGCCTGCAGATTCTTTGACCTTGTAGCAATAATCTCATTTTCGTAAGAAGTAAGAAGCCAGTTAAAAGCAGGAGAAATATTTTCCTTATAATAATTCTTTTCAAAAGAATAAGCCAATACCGGAATAGTATTGCTTTCTGCTGAGACAATTACAAATCCGTTATCATTTCCAATATTAAAGATATAACAAACAGATGTATTGTTTTGTATTTCAGCAAATTCCTTTGTAATAACAACCGCAGCTTTTGAAACAGCTTTGTCAATGTTCACCCTTTCATAATAAAAATTAACGGCTACTTTTCGGGCAGTTTCAATAGGTACAATTGCGGCAAAAGAAACAATATCTAAAAGAAGAAATATGAAAAGAAAAATATTTTTTTTCATCTTAATATTTTATTTAAGGATATACATTTGAAGCGAATATGCCTTTGATGTACCATCCAGAATTGCAGGAGTTTCCAGAAATCCAAAATAGTCACCTACAGTTTTTGAACCGCTTGCATCCAGATCTTTCCATGCAATTAAATAATATTTGCCATTTGGAACGTTAGCAAATGATGCAGTGCCCAATGCTGTATTTCCAGCAGATGTTGTACTATATTTTTTTTCTGTATAGGTAGAGTTTGAATGTAATTCAACCGATAAACCATTACATGGAACAACACCTGTTTCACTTGCTAATTTGGTAATTGTTACTGAAATACCTGTAGATGAAGGTTTAGAAGGGGTTGTGGTAGTAGTTGAATCATCTTTTTTACAATTGCTGAATGTGAATACAAATCCAATAATTATTGCTAAAGTTAATATCTTTTTCATCTTGTCTTGATTTTTAATTATTTAACAATAAATTTACTTACCGATTTATATTGATTCCCTTCAACAGCTATAAAATACAAACCATTGTTTAATTCAGCTAATGCTATTTCTTCAGAAATTATACTATAATTTTTTACAATATTCTTTTTCATTACAACTCTTGAAGTAATATCCATAACAGTGATGGTAAATTCACCTTTATTTATATTATTTAAAGTTAAAACAAATTTTCCGTTATTAGGGTTTGGAGAAATTCTTAAATCATTTGACAAAGTATTTTCATTGATAGATAATGGATTTCCTGACATAGTAGAAGGATAGAGATTAATAATTGCACCTTGATTTGTATTAAAAGTGCCATTACCGGAATTTAAATTATCTATATAAAAATAACCATTATTGCTTCCTCCCCATCCCCAGTTAATATGGTAATGTTCTGGGTATTGAAACCCATCCAGTATAAATGAATGACCACCTGACGTACCTTCACCTCTGTACATTACAGGTTTTGAATCAATTAAACTTGAACGTATTAATATGTGCCATGCAGGATTAGAATAGGGTGTTCTGTATTCAAAATGTGCACTGGATGAAAATTTGAAATGATCCATCAATTCCTGTGCGGCCTGTTGTGTAGATGCACTTGAACCACCAGCAGAATAACTCATATTAACAGCCATACCGGCATGATACATTACTTTAGCAACTTCGGTGTTTTCAGCTGTTAAGTTTAATGGCATAGCATTCCAGTTGTATGTTTGTGAGGCAAAATTTATAACCGGAGTAGTGGTACTTGAACCAGCTCCTGTTGACGGGAATGACCAGTACTTCATGATCTGTGCCATGGCAGTAGCAACACAACCTGTATAAGCATGGTTGCAAGGACCTCCGGATGCTGAAGGAACCTGTGTATTGTAGAAACAGTCCTGATTCCATGTTGTTTTAGTCAATGGACCAACCTGAGTGATATTGCTTCCTGATTTTATTGGTAGCGTTGCACTGTATTTATTCCATGCATTAACAGTTTCTTCATCTGCAGTTAAGTTTTTTTCTCTGATTGCAATGATTTCTTTAACAAAATTCTCCATATATTCTGCAACAGATTCATTCAGACTGTTAACATCAAATTTGCTTTCAAATGAGTAAGCTAATACAGGAAAAGCATTGCTTTCAGCTGATATTACAACAAAACCTGATTCAGAAGCTGTATTAAACACATAATACATTGGCAGTGAACTGTTGGAAACAATTATTGCATTTTCAAACTTTATACTCTGATACGAAACATTTTCTTTTACCAGATTTAATCGTTCATAATATAAATTCTTTGCAACTAAAGCTGCTTTTTCAACGCTTACTATTTCAGCAAATGAAACCTGACAGAACAAGAACATTGCTGTAAACAGCGAAGCAAAAAATGTGATTTTTCTCTTCATTTTAAATTTATTTATTTGATTATTAATTATTTAATTAAATTTTCGCAAATACCAGGTAATCCTTTTCTAATAGCATCGTTAAGTTGAGAAATATTATTTTTAGGAAGTTTATTACATCTGTATAATTCAGTAATTGCATTCTTACTGATTATCATTTTTAATAATTCGTCTTTTGTTGGTGTAGCAGGTAATTTGCTATATTCGTCATAAGTATATTTAAGGAAAGCTGTATTTTTACTAACACCTCTATTGTCGAGCAAATATCCATTTTCCAATTTAGTCGGATAAGCTAATTTACCATTATAATAAACATCAGTAATATCGGGATAAGAAATAATATCTGTTTTATCATCTGATAACATAACAGGAACATTATTATAAAAATCAGCATTTGTTTTATAAATAATTACTGCTGCAATAACTTTTGTGGCTTCCTGCGTATTTGTTGTATTGACAGTATTTTGTTTTTCAATACTTTTATGACATTTGCATGCGCTCAAATAAATTACTGAAATTACTGATAATAAGATAATTAGGCTTTGTTTTTTCATAGATTTTACAGATTATTTTTTACACTGTAAAATTACAAAAATTATAGAATAACAGACATAAATATATGATTATTTACTCAATTTTCTTCTTTTTAATTCTTCTTTGATTAAACTTAATTCCCTGCCTGTTTGGCCGGCAATTGAAGTGTTTTCCTGAGCACGTCTGATTAAATAGGGCATAACTGTTTTAACAGGACCGTAGGGAACGTATTTTGCAACATTAAAGCCTTCTTTAGCTAAATTATAACTTATATGATCGCTCATACCCAATAATTGAGCAAACCAGAACCTTGAATCGTTAATCTTAAATTGCTTTTCATTTATTAATTTTACCAGATGTGCATTACTATCTTCATTATGACTTCCTGAACAAACTGAAACGATATCGGCATTGTCAACACATATTGTTAAGGCATTGTCATAATCAGTATCAGTAGCATCTTTATTATTATGAACCGGAGTTGGATATCTCATTTGTACTGCTCTTTCATTTTCCTGCTCAAGATAAGCTCCTCTTACTAATTTTAATCCTATAAAATATTTCTCTTTCCTTGCATTTTCTATCGTATTATGTAAAAATTCTATCCTGTCGTGCCGGTACATTTGCAAGGTATTGTAGACTATTGCAGCATTTGTATTATATTTTTTCATCATGTCACTTACAATATCATCTATGGGCTGCTGTATCCAGCTTTCTTCAGCATCAATCAATACAGGTGTATTAGCATTACAGCCAGCATTACAAATACTATCAATTCTGTCAATTACTCTGCTAAATTCAAATTTTTCATCATCAGTTAAAGTCTTTCCAGCATTAATCTTTTCCAGCAATGCTAAACGGGCCAGCCCGGTAGCCTTAAAAACAGCAAAAGGAATATTTCTGTTTGTTTTAGATTTTTCAATAACTTTAAGTATTTCACTTCTGACCTTGTCAAAATCAGCTTCATTCTGATTACCTTCAGCAGAGTAATCCAATATTGAAAATATATTACTTTTTGCTAAATCATTTAATGTTTTTTCACTTTCATTGATAGTTTCTCCTCCGCAAAAATGCTTAAAAATAGTAGGTTTCAGTATCCAGCTTACCGGGAGATTAGTTTTTATAGCAAAATTGAGTAAGTTTCCACAAAATTTTACAACCCAGGGTTTCTCAATTATTTTAAACAAAAAATAAGCCCTTTTTAAGTCTTTATCTGATTTAGAATTAAATGCTATTTCTGTATTTTTAAATGATTCTATCATTTTATTTTATATAAAGAATTAAATATTAATGAAATATTATATTTTTATTAACAATTTAAACATCCAATATGTTTTAAAATTTTAATTTTTTACTTACTTTTGTCTGTATGGAAAGAATGATTAAAATTATCGAAGAACCTTATCCTATATATTTGGGTGAAATCAACGTTGATGATTTTGAACGTTTTCAACAGATTATCAAGGCTTTTTCACAGGTTATCATTTTAACAGATGAAAATACTTCCAGGCACTGTTTACCAAAATTAATGAAAATTACAGCTTTCAGATCTGCCAAAGTTGTAGAATTAAAGAGTGGCGAAAACAGTAAAAGTATTCATAAAGCAATTGAAATATGGGAAATGTTTACCCATTTAAATCTTGACAGAAACTCTTTAATTGTAAATCTGGGCGGAGGTGTTATCACCGATTTTGGAGGTTTTATAGCCAATCTATTTAAAAGAGGATTACATTATATTAATATTCCCACAACATTATTATCAATGGTTGATGCAGCTATTGGAGGGAAAACCGGCGTTAATTTTAAAGGCTTCAAGAATCAACTGGGTGTTTTTGCTGACCCTGAAGTAATTTTTATTGATCCATCTTTTTTAGAATCATTACCAAAAAGAGAATTAATAGTTGGATATGCCGAAATTATTAAACATGCTTTAATAATGGATGCTGCACTTTGGGAATTGATAATTAGAACATTGCCCGAAAAAATTATTGAAAATACTGAAATAATTAAAAGAGCTGTTTTTGTAAAAAGTAATATTGTAAATGCCGATCCATATGAAAAAGACATCAGGAAAATTTTAAACTTCGGGCATACTATAGCCCATGCAATTGAAAGTTATTCTCTTTCAAACGATAAAAGCCCAATATTACATGGAGAAGCTGTTGCAATAGGTATTATTTGCGAAACCTATATATCCGTTAAAATGAATGGATTAAACGAAATTCAGGCGAATTCAATTTACAAATATATCCGTTTTTTATTTATACACTACCCTATTGATTCACAAATAATCCCTTATTTATTAGATATAATTAAACAAGATAAGAAAAATAAAAATGGAAGACTGAATTTTACCTTACTGACAGAAATTGGCAAATCCGTTATTGATATAGATTGTGATGACAAGTTGATAACTGAAAGTATTGAATTTTATTCTAAATTTCGTTAATAAAATCTTATACACTATTATCTTTATAAACAATATTTACGACAGCTTGACTAAAATAAAATATAATAAAACTGATAAAAGTTTAATTGGCAAAATTAATTTGCCTTCTTCTAAAAGCATTACTAACAGAGCTTTAATACTCAACTTTCTTTCAAAAAAAAGTTTTAATGTCTATAATCTTTCTTCAGCAGATGACAGCATATTACTTAATAATATTTTAAATAAATTAAGCCCTTCTACGGAAAACAACATTATAAAAGAAATTTTCGTTGATAATGCCGGTACAGCCATGCGTTTCCTTACAGCTTTACTTTCCGTTACCAAGGGAAATTGGCTTTTAACAGGTTCAGAACGGATGAAAGAAAGACCTGTTACCGGCCTTGTAAATGCCCTGCTTGATTTAGGCGCAGATATTAATTATACTGAAAAACCGGGCTATCCTCCTTTATTGATTAAAGGCAAAAATATCAACAATAAAAGCATTGAAATTGAATCAGGTATTAGCAGCCAGTTTATTTCTGCTATTTTGCTTATTGCTCCCTTTTTAGCCAATAATTTAACCCTGACATTAAAAGACAAAGTGGTTTCAAAACCATATATTATAATGACTTTAAACATGTTAGGATATTTTGGTATAAATTTTTCTTATAATGAAAATACAATTTTAATAAAAAAACAAAATTTTCAACCAAAGGATATAACTATTGAATCCGACTGGAGTGCTGCAAGCTACTGGTATCTGATGGCTGCTTTTTCTGATAAAGTTGATTTGCATCTTAAGGGATTATACAACAACAACTGGCAGGGAGATAGTATTATTACTGATATCTTCAGAAAATTTGGTGTTCAGACAGAATATTTAAAAGATGGGGTGAGACTTTACAAAACAAAAGAAACTATAAATTCTTTTGTTTTTGATTTTACTGATTATCCTGATATAGCTCCAACGCTTGCCGTTTGTTGTGCCGGCTTAGGAATTAAAGCCGAATTAAACGGACTGCAAAACCTGACAGTTAAGGAAAGTAACCGGCTTGAAGCACTCGAAACTGAATTAAATAAATTGGGTTGTAATGCTAAAGTAATTGATAATAATACATTAAAGATTGAATCATCGTTATTAAAAGCCAACATGCAAATAAACACTTATAATGACCACCGCATGGCCATGAGTTTTGCACCTCTGGCTATTTTACTTAATACTTTAGAAATTGATGATTTGCATGTAGTTAAAAAATCTTACCCAGGATTTTGGGAGGATATTGAAAAAATTGGGTTTAGTATTAACAATTAGATGTAATCCAAAAAATTCAATATTTAATACAATAAAAAAGGGTTGAATTGGAAACTCCGCTCAACCCTTTTTTATTAAATAGTCTGATTTATTCTATCACTAATTTTTTAGAAATAATAATTTCACCGGCTTTAACATTTACAAAATAAATACCTGAAGCTAAAGTATTTACATTTAAATTAGAAGTATGATTTCCTGATTGTAATTCACCCTTATTTTGAGTAAATACTAATCCACCTATGCTGTTGTAAATATTTATGCTGACATTTTCCTTTTTGCTTAAATTAAATGATAGCTGAACATTATCTTTTGCAGGATTAGGATAAAAACTTAAATCTATTGTGTTATTAACTTCATTAACAGCAACAGGTAATTTAAATCCGCCAGCAGTAACAATTTCTTGTTTACCTTCGGTAATAAAGGCAATAACTTCAATATTATACATATCTAAATTAATATTTGAGATACTGGCAGGCAAAGTATAGGTATATGTTTTTGAACGGACAGTTCCTGCAGTAGTAACAGTGATAGAATCACCCCATTGTCCGGTTAACAGGTGACGTAACATGTGTTGGTGGTTGTATTTACCATTAGGTAATACCTGAGACGGATTATAAGTAGCACCACCTGTTTGAGGTCCCTGAATATTATTTTGAACTAATGCTACATTCATCATATTTAATGCTGCACCATTTGCAACATAATTAACAGTAGTATTTACAGTTAATATTCTGGTAGTATAATTAACTGAAGCAGAAACTGTCATATTTGCATAAGTGAGGGTTGTTAACAACTGATTACCATTTGATGACCAGTCAGCACTGCTTAATGCTGTTGAATTTCCTGAAGGAAAAACGTGTCTGTTAATTGTTGCTACCGGATACTCAGCTAAACCGGTTTGTGCAGCCAGCGCATCACCAAAAGCTGTTCTGAAATCAGGATCAGTGCCAGTAGGAACAGCATAGCTTCCCTGATGAATATTAATAAGAAATACATCATTTGGATGTAATGCTTTATAATCATTGGCCACTCTATGTCCATCAGGGCAATATTGACTATAAATGCCTGTAAATTCTTCCAATACAACTTTTTTCCAGGCTATTGATGTAGCAGTAGTTACAACCCGTGTAATGGTATCACTATTCCATGCATTATTTCCATTAACATTACTGGCCCACAATTTAACGGTAAATGTTCCGGGGCTTGCCGGAGTAGTCCATATTGTTGAATGAGAGTAATTATAATTTGCATAAGCGGGAATATTAACACCGGTAATATTTTGTGTTACAGTTGGATTACTATTAACTTTATAATTTAAATCAAAAGATGTTATAGTTGTTGCACCATAATTAAATAAAACACCTAACATTGTCATTTGGGTATTAACTAAAGCATAACTTGCTAAAGTTAAATTACTAACAGAAAATCCAAAGGGAGGAGTCAGTGTTGTTGCTAAATCGTATCCCCAAAAAGCAACTCCTGTAATTAATCCTCCAATAGTAGTTGTTCCTGAAATTAAATTTTTAGTAATAAAACATCCTCCGGCACCAATGGTGGTTGATGCTCCAAGCACATTTGGAACTATATCATAAGCGATTCCGGCAAGAGATTTTGTTGCAATGTTTACTTTAATAAGTGTATTCATATTGGCTCCGGTTTGAGAGTAAAGCCATAAATAAGGACCACCCGGAGAAAGACTATCATAAGCAGAACCATTTGCGCTAAAACTACCCAAACCTGAAGCGGGAATAGTATTTAAAGTTGCACCCGTTCTGCTGTATAATACGATATCATCTGACCAGCCACCAACCCAAAATCCACCAAGTCCGCCATCAGCAGTTGGATCATAAGAAATATGTCTTCCCTGAATACCTGAAGGTAAGGTTATAGTTCCTACAATTGCTTTTGTAGTAAAATTCATTTTATAAATAATATTATTGTTACAGCAACCGTAAAAGTATTGTCCATCATAAGCTAAATCGCGAATACCATTATTAAAAGGAAATGCTGGAGTACCGGTAAGCGCAAAACTATCAAGCAAAGCTCCGGCGATAGTCAATTTGTAAAATTTATTGCTTGTAACTTTGGCAATAAAAATATTTGTACCATCTGATTCAATACCTGCAGTATTTTTTTTCCATGAAGCAGTACTAATAAAAGAAGAAAACTGCAAAACCCATCCAGTTGCGGAAGTTGATTTTAATGAAGGACCTGCTTGATCATAATCTGGAACAAAGTCCAGTGATTGAGCAATAACACTTGCTGCAAAAAGCATAATAATTGCTAAGAAGGTAATTTTTTTCATATATCTTAATAATTTAATTTGATGAATGATTGATTGATTATTTACAAAAGTAATATTTTAAAACTTTACTTCTTAAAATTTTGAAAATAAAAAAAAATCCCCTAATTTTGATATCAGGGGATTTAAATTTTTTATTTAACTATTGATTAATGTTTTATGATCAATTTCTTAGCATAATACATTTTGTCATTAATTATCAAGGAATAGAAATAAATACCATCCTGTAAATCATTGGTATTAAAAACTTTTTTTCCATTATAATCATTAATGGGTAATTCAGTAATTGTTGCGCCTAAAATATTAGAAATTTTAATCTTTGCATTTCTGGCTTGAACTGGTAAAACATAAGCAAAACTTACAAGATTTGATGCAGGATTTGGATAAGCTTCTGATAGAGACACATCCGATTTACTGATTTCATTAACTCCTAAGGTTGTAACAAAATTTACTTTTAAACATACACTATCAGCAGTATTTGCTGTATTGAAAAAAACATAAGTAATAGTTGATGTTCCTATATTACCAGATGGATCATAATCAGCAGAAAAACTTGTATCCATCTTAGTTGGAAGGATAGTTGCTGAATATCCCGAAGTATATAAGGTGGGTGAATAACATTGACCTGCAAAACAAAAATAATTTACTGTATTGGATATCAGGCTGTTTTCAATTTTTTTTGATTTCACAACAAGAGTGCCTGAAGAAATATTCTTTACATCCAGTCGTAAAACATTAATCTGATTTGAGTATCCATTCACAGTTAGAGTTCCGTAATTGGTCTGTAAAGCCCCGTTATAATATATTTGTAAATTTTGTGCAAAAGCAACTGAAATACTTAATATTACACTTGCCAATACTAATAATGATCTTTTCATTTTTTTATATTTTTATAATATACTGATTACATATGTTTAAACAGATTCAAATAAATCTGTTTTTTCAAACTTCGCCATTATAATGTCCATGATATAATCATCACTTTTGATGTTCTTTAGAGCATGGACATTTTATGGTTTACCATTTAATTTATCAGGGTTGAAAGGAAATTTCCCTTTCAACCTTGATAATTAATTAAATAAGATTATTCAACAATTAACTTTTTAGTAATAATGTTATCACCAGCTTTAACATTTATAAAATAAATGCCTGAAGATAAAGAATTAATTTTAACATTAGCTGTGTGACTTCCTGTTTGTAATTCACCCTGATTCTGAGTAAATACTAAACCACCAATGCTATTGTAAATATTAATGCTAACATTTACCTTTTTAGTTAAATTATATGAAATTTGTACATTTTCTTTTGCAGGATTTGGATATATAGCAAGACCTAATTCATTATTGGTTTCATTAATACCAACACTGCTTAAAGGAACCTGAATAGCATTTAAAACTTTACCGCTTGCATTATCAATAACAAATCCTACAACATACATATTCCATGCTCTTGAATAAGCTGGAACAGTATAAGAATAATTTTTAGTATAAGCAGTACCAGAAGTGATTGCAGAAGGAATACTTCCGGCTACACCAGCATATCCATCAAGAATTGCACGACCAACAAAATTGTAATGCATATAATTAGCAGGAACTGTTGATGCTAAATTTTCATATCCACCCATTGCTCCGTTTGCTCCACCTGCATAATAATTACTTTGTCTGTAACCACTTGAATCTGCTACTGGAGATGGGTCTTGTTGCCAGGTAACATCCATTTCATAAACAGCTGCATTTAATCTCCAGTCTACAGTTCCTGTAATAACAGGAGTAGCTTTTACGTTAAAGGAAGCTACACCGGCTGTATAGGTAAGATTTGTAATTGCAACATCTACAGGCGAAACAACCGCTTTCTGAGTAGTATATGCAGTTGATGCTGCACTTGGATCAACCAATAAAGTACGGTCAACAACAATAGAAGGATAACCTGAAAAACCAGGGAAAGAACCTACACCTGCATCCCATGCAGTAACAACCATTTTATCTCCATTATGAACAGCTATACCAACCCAATCCGTTGGATGAGCTACTGCCATTGCATCCATGTTTACAATACCACGAATACACCATCCGCACCAGGTACCTGTTGCTTCTTCACAATATACACGTTTTGTTGGGACTGAGCTCACTGTAGTAACAACTTTAGTAATGGTATCACTATTCCATGCAGAATTTCCATTAACATTGGTGGCCCATACTTTTACAGTAAAAGTACCAAGGGTTGCAGGAGTAGTCCAGGGTGTAGCATGAGTATAGGTGTAATTTGCATAAGAAGCAATACTTGCTCCTGTTACGTTTTGTGTTACAGCAGCACCACCATTAATAGAATAATTCAAAGCAAAAGTTGTTATGGTAGTTGCACCAAAATTATTTAAAGTACCGGTTATAGGTTGTGCATTATTTGCTAAAATATAATCAGCCATATTTAATGATTTAACTGATAAACCAAAAGTTGGAGGGATAGTAGAAGCAAGGTTATAACCCCAGAATGCAGTACCCTGAATTAAACCACCTAAAGTAGTTGTTCCTGTAATCAGGTTTTTAGTTAAAAAACATCCACCTGCTCCTGATCCAACAGCAGATCCTGGAATATCACCACATACATCATGTGTTAAACCTGTAAATGCTTTTGTGGAAATTTTAATTTGAAGCAGTTGATTGCCGTTTGTTCCGGTTTGTGAATATAACCATAAGTATGGTCCACCTGGAGAAACAGTATCAAAAGCTGAGCCATAAGCACTGTAAGTAGTACCAACTCCGGTTGAAGGAATAGTATTTAATGTTGTGCCTGTTCTACTGTATAATACGATATTATCAGACCAGCCACCTACCCAGAAACCACCAAGTCCACCATCAGCAGTAGGGTCATAGGAAATATGTCTTCCTGCGATACCTGTAGGTAATGTAATAGATCCTACAATAGTTTTTGCAGTAAAATCCATTTTATAGATGATATTATTATTGCAACATCCATAAAAATATTGTCCGTCGTAAGCTAAATCACGAACGCCGTTACTTGCTGGAAATGCAGGAGAACCTGTAACAGCAAAACTATCAAGAACAGCACCAGCTGTTGTCATTTTATAAAATTTATTGCTGGCCCATTTTGCAACATAAATATTTGTACCATCAGATTCAATACCAGCAGTACCAGGACCCCAGGTAGTTGAACTAATCATTGGTGAAAACTGTAAAGTCCAACCAGTTGCGTTAGTTGACTTTAATCCAGAACCTGCTTCATCATTAATTGGAGCAGCTTCCCAGGTTTGTGCAAATATACTTGCTGCAAAAAGCATTAAAAATGTAAAAAAGGTAAATTTTTTCATAATTTTTTTGAATTAAATGAATAATAAAATTTGATTAAGATTTTTTATGCAAATTTAATAATTAAATACATCCAAACAACATTTAACTAATAAATAACGTTAAAAAAATCAACTTTTTTAATAAAATTTTCTACTTACTAAATTTGACAAATTAATTTTTAAATAATATGAGCATATTTAAAGATAGATAAGCCTATCCATATTGATATATTGCTAAATAAATTTAGGATTTTGTCTTAAAATTTTGTTTAAATTTATTTATCAATAATATAGACCAATCCGATATTTATATCAAATGCAAACTGCTTATTATTCTGAAATATAATAGCAATATGTGCATTTGAATTAAAAGCAAAATGATCATTTATAGGATATTTAGTTCCAAAAATAGCAGATATTATCGGGTCATTGGAAGAAACATCGTAAATTTTTGTTTTCATAATTCCGAATCCTACTCCATAATACGACTGAAAAGAACCATTAAGATCTGAATGGTATTCAAGAGATAAGTTCAAAGGCATCATATAATTACTATTCTGAAATGAGTAATCTGCAAAATGAGCCCCAATTACAAAAATATCTGTAAAATAATATCTGAATTCTAATGAAGGACCATATCCAAAATCCTTGTTATTCATATCTATTGATGAAAGTGATACACCATAATTTCCTCCTATTTCAAATTGAGCTTTGGCATTTTTTATAAATAAAGTAAATAAAACAAATAAAATTAAAAAAGATAACTTTTTCATTGGTTTGTGTTTTTATATAATTAATAATCAATGCTTTATTATTAAATAGAATTGATTTTGAATAATATTTGCCAGTCCTTCAATTCAAGCAAATTAATATCACTCTAAACATAAATATCACTTAATAGCTTTTCTTATTTTTTTGCCTAAGCTTTTAAAAAATTTTGACTTGGCATCAAATCCACCTTTGTTATCAGCATCAGCAAATATTAATTCTGAATTTGAGCTGTTGTAAACTGAGTAACTTCTTGAAATATCGTCAATTGAATATACAACATAATAAAATTTTTCATTTTTTTCCAGTATTTTTTTACTTAAATCATCACTTGAAATAAGCTCCCATTTATATGGATAATCTGCCATAAGTTCTTTTATATCAAGTTTTTCTTTAAGTATTTTTTTCGATTTGTCATATTTAACTAGTATATATTCAGGAATATAAAGTGTTTCTTTTGATAATGGAATAAATTTTTCTTTATCTTTAACTCCCTCATTTACATAAAATATGATTTTATCATTTGATAATACTTTATTCATAACCGTTAAATAAGTCCTTAAAAATCCGGGTGTCAGATTAAAAAATGTTGCTTTTGTATATAATTTTTTATAGGAATCAGAAGCTAAGTCTTTTTTAAACAATCCTTTACAAATTTCAACAGATTCTTCAGTTAAACTTAAATTAATTCTTCCATATGTTGCATTATATTTACTCCAAACTTTACGTGTATTCCCATTCATCCATAAATTAAAATAAATTTGATAAAAAGATGAAAAAAAATTGTAACTATTTCTATAGCCTAAAACATCTAAAGTAAGAAATGAATAATTACCATTTGAATTCAGATACCCATTTAAATCATTATACTTGATAATTTCAAATTTAGAAACAGTCCAGACTTCTTTGAATATTTTTTCTATTTCATCCTCATAATCAAGAAGTTGATTTGGTAAAGCAAAAATAGTAGTACTTGATTTTAATCTTTCAAGATCCTTATTATTTGGGTCAACATATTTATCGCTAATATTATTATAACCCACATATACCTGAGCTTTAGTTAAATTGAAAAAAAATAAAACGATAAGAAAAAAAATAATTTTTCTCATAATTTATTTATCAAGTTATTAATTAATTCATCATCAGTAAAATTAGGTAGTGTAACTTTAAGATTTGGCTCTGTTTTCATAGCACGTTTAATGGCAAAAATGGCTTCTTTGTTTCTGGCCCAGCTTCTGCGGGAAATGCCATTATTTACATCCCAGAAAAGCATATTTTGCAGTCGTCTTTCTGCGTCTGATGTTCCATCTAATAACATTCCAAAACCACCATTGATAACTTCACCCCAACCTACACCGCCTCCATTGTGTATCGAAACCCAGGTTGCACCACGGAATGAATCTCCGATTACATTTTGTATTGCCATATCAGCAGTAAAACGTGAACCATCATAAATATTTGAAGTTTCGCGATAAGGAGAATCTGTACCTGATACATCATGATGATCGCGACCCAAAACAATAGGCGCCGATATTTCACCTTTACTGATAGCATTGTTAAATGCTTTTGCAATTTTTATACGCCCTTCAGCATCAGCATATAAAATTCGTGCCTGAGAACCCACAACCAGTTTGTTTGCCTTGGCACCTTTAATCCATTGAATATTATCATGCATTTGCTGCCGGATTTCGACAGGAGATGTTTTAGAAATTTCTTCCAGTACTTCCATTGCAATACTATCGCTTTTATCAAGATCAGCTGCAATCCCTGAAGTGCATACCCAACGGAATGGACCAAAGCCATAATCAAAACACATGGGTCCCATAATATCCTGAACATAAGACGGGTATCTAAAGTTTCCGTCAGCTTTCATTACATCGGCACCGGCCCTGCTTGATTCCAGCAAAAAAGCATTGCCATAATCAAAAAAATACATGCCTTTTGCAGTCAGCTTATTAATTGCTGCAATTTGACGCCTTAGCGATTCCTGAACTTTTATTTTAAATCCATCAGGGTTTTCAGCCATCATTGTATTGGCTTCGTCAAAGCCAACACCAACAGGATAATAACCTCCTGCCCATGGATTATGAAGTGAAGTCTGGTCAGAACCTAATTCAACTTCGATGTTCTCTTCCACTAATTTTTCCCACAAATCAACAATATTGCCCTGATATGCAATGGAAACTACTTCTTTGCCTGATTTTGCGGTTCTTATTCTGTTGATTAACAGATCCAGATTATCAAAAACCTCATCAACCCATCCCTGAGAATGACGTGTTTTTGTGGCTTTTGGATTGATTTCAGCAACAATACCAACACAACCGGCAATTACAGCAGCTTTTGGCTGAGCACCCGACATTCCGCCTAAACCTGAAGTTACAAATAATTTACCGGCAAGTCCCTCCTTCCCTTTCTGAATTTTTCTGCCAGCATTTAATACTGTTATCGTTGTTCCGTGCACTATGCCCTGAGGTCCGATATACATATAGGAACCTGCTGTCATTTGTCCGTATTGTGAAACGCCCAATGCATTAAATTTCTCCCAGTCATCAGGTTTTGAATAGTTTGGGATTACCATGCCATTGGTTACAACTACTCTAGGAGCATCTTTATGAGAAGGAAACAATCCCATTGGATGACCTGAATACATTACTAATGTTTGTTCATCGGTCATTTCTGCAAGATATTGCATGCATATCAGATACTGAGCCCAGTTTTGAAATACAGCGCCATTGCCTCCGTAGGTAATCAATTCATGTGGATGTTGAGCAACAGCATAATCCAGATTATTCTGAATCATCAGCATAATGGCTGCTGCTTGCTTCGTCTTACAGGGATATTCTTCAATCGGACGTGCATACATTTTGTATTGAGGACGGAAACGATACATGTAAATTCTGCCGTAATCTTTTAACTCTTTCAAAAATTCCGGTGCAAGTTCTTTATGATGCTGTGGTTCAAAATAACGTAAAGCATTTTGTAAGGCCAGTTTTTTTTCTTCTTTATTCAAAATATCTTTACGCTTGGGAGCATGATTAATACTTGCATCCCAAAGCTGTAGCTGAGGTAATTTCTCAGGAATTCCCTGGATAATAGCTTGCTGAAAATCTGTCATTTTATAAATGAGTTTATAAGGTTAATACAGTTAATAAAGTTTGTAAAGATTATGAACTAATGTTGATTGAAACAACTTTAATATAATATTTCAGCTGATATTAAATAAATTTAATACTTAATTGGTTTAGCCAAATTTATACTTTTTACTTTATAAACTTTCTAACTTTACGAACTGTTTATTGTTTTTTCTTTCCACCGAAAACACTGATCTTGACATATCTGTCAGGATGCAAACGAAAATCTTCCAATAATAAATCAAGGTTTTTGGCAGATGATTCTAATTTTTTATATAAACTATCGTCATTTACCAACATACCTAAACTGCCTTCACCTTTATTGATTTTTTGCATAATTGCAGACATTTCGCCCAATGCCTTATTGGCTGATTGTATCGTTTGTGCAATATTTGCTTTAGCCAGTGTATCGCTGATTGAAGAAAAATTTGAAATGATATTACTTATTTTTTCGTTATTATTTCTGATATTATGAGAAATAGATTCAAAGTTATTAATAATGGATGCGAGACGGTTACGTTGTGTAGAAACCAAAGTATCAACATTATAGGTTGTATTTTTAATATTTTCCAATGTGATTTTAATGTTTTCGAAACTTTGTGACAAATTCTTCTGTGTGGATGTATTGAAAATTAGCTTAACAGCAATTAGAACAGAATCAAAAGAGCTCATCAACTCTTCTGCTTTAAGTTTCAATGGAACTACCTGCCTGCTGATTTCTTCCTTTAAATCAGCTTCAATATCAGATTTCAATATTTCACCACCTTTAATCTTTTCTTTTGAATCTCCCATCAATATCTGTATAGCTTTTGAACCCATAAGGTCAGCACTGTATATTTTTGCAATTGAATTAACAGGAACTTTAATATCAGAACTGATAACAATTGCAACTTTTACAGAAGAAGATTCATTGCTGATAAAGCTCACATCTTTAATGTAACCAACCTTTATTCCACTAATATACACAGGATTAGATGCAACCAAACCATCAACTTTCGGGTAATAGGCATAGCATACTTTTTGGCTCGAAAAAATATCTTTACTCTTCAAAAAGTTTACGCCCCAAATAAAAATAGCAATGGAGACTATAAACAAAACACCAATTTTTATTTCTCTTTTTATTTTCAAGTTCAGCATATTTTATTTTACAAAATTACGTATTTTTTTAACCTGTTAATCATTGTAAGGGAATTTCTGAATACTTTAATTATTTTTGATTCAATAACTTTACAGCTTGTGTTGGTGAAATTCTTTCTTCATTTAAAAATGCAACCAAAAATGCATCTTTAAAACCTTTTTCCTGTATTTTTATTAATAATTTATTGGCATCAACAATATTTTTTTCATCGCCAACAGTATATTTATATAAATTCCCGTGAAAATACATTTTTATTTTTCCTAAACCTGCAAATTCGGGTGAAGATGTTGATTTTTCGGTTGGTGAAGTAGCAAACTGAACCCGGAAGGAAATTTCTTTTTTACTGGTATTGGCAATCTTAACGGTATCTGTTTTTTCGAATGGTTTAGCTGTATTTACTTTTACATCCTCTGTTTTTACACTTACAATTTCGTTCTGGTTATTAAAGCCTTCAATTTTATATTTATATTCTTTAAATGCTTTAAAGATAGCATGAGTGATTTCATTTCTTCCATTTTCTGAAGTGAGCATTTCTTCATCATGAAGATTGCTGATAAAACCGGTTTCAATTAAAATAGCAGGCATTGTAGTTTTATATAATACAAGGAAACCTGCCTGCTTTACACCTCTGTCAATAGTTTTAAAATTGCCCTTAAATTGTTTCTGAATTTTGGCTGCCAAATCAAGACTCTGGTCAAGATAGGCATTCTGAAACAGTGAGAAAATTATATTGGCTTCGGGAGAATTCGGATTAAATCCATCGTAACTTGCTGAATAATTGTCTTCTAACAAAATGGCTGCATTTTCTTTTTTGGCAACTTCAAGATTCTTCTGGCTTTTATTCAAACCCATTACCCAGGATTCAGTACCCCAGGGTTCTTTTGATGGAGAAGAATTGCAATGTATAGAAATAAATAAATCAGCATGATTCTCATTGGCTATTTGAGCCCGGCGGTACAACTCAATAAATTCATCTGTTTTCCGGGTATAAATAACTTTAACATTGCTGAAACTGCTTTCTATAAGTTTTCCTAGCTTAAGTGCAACAGCTAATGCCACATCCTTCTCTTTTGAATTGCTTCCCAAAGCACCAGAATCATGACCACCATGACCGGCATCAATTACGACAAGATTAACTTTTCCATTTTTTGAAGGACTCTTTGATATAGCATTAACATTCAATAACATAGAAATTATCAAAACAAATATCCATTTGCTATTTTTTATCTTCATAAGTGGTTTAAATTATTGTTAAAAAATTATAATTCTAATTGTTAATGCTTTAATGTGAATGTTAATCCTTTAATTATTCAATTGAATAGTTTAATTTTGCTCTTTAATTTTTTTACAAAAATAAGATTAAAAAAATTATTATTTACATAATTTGCTATCGAAATTGTTAACAATTCGTTCATATTTATTTATTTCCCTCCTCCTGATACTTGAATTTGGGTTTCCATCGCTATTATATTCACAAGAAGTTATCAGCAATTCAAAAACGGATACCACTAATAAACCGCCAACAAATTTCAATCTTTCTTATTCTGATTCATTAAACAAACCCAATGATAGCCTGCCGATAAAAAAAAACACTCCGGATACTTTAAAGAAAAAAACATCAGGTGCAATATTAACAAAAATAGCTTATAAATCTGAAGATTCCCTGCGTTTTAATGTTGTCGAAAAAAAGGTTTATTTGTATAATAAAGCTGATATTAATTATGAAAAAATTAATTTAAAAGCCAATTATATTGATATGAACTTTAATAAAAATGAAGTTTATGCAAAGGGAGTAGAAGATTCATTAGGCGATTTAAAAGGAACGCCTATTTTTAAGGAGGAAGATAAAGCTTTTGATTCGAAAGAACTATTGTATAATTTTAAATCAAAGAAAGGACTCATTAAACAGGTAATCACCAAGGAAAGTGAAGGTTATGTCCATGGCGAAAAAGTTAAAAAAATGGCAAATAATGAAACCTTTATTCAAAACGGAAGGTTTACGACCTGCGATTTGGAACATCCTCATTTTGATATACGTTTTAGAAGAGCAAAAGTTATTCCTGATAAAAAGATACTAACGGGTCCTGCATTCTTATACATTGAAGATATTCCGACACCAATTTTTGTTCCTGTTGGATATTTCCCTAATTCAAAAAACAAATCTTCAGGTATATTATTTCCTACTTATGGCGAATCGCCAACAAGAGGTTTCTTTTTTGAAAATGGCGGATATTATTTTGCAATCAGCGATTATTTTGATCTGGCGTTGCGCGGTGATATTTATACCAGAGGAAGCTGGGGCATACATACCCTTTCAAATTACAACAAAAGGTATAAATTTAATGGTGCGCTGAGTTTTGATTATGTCGAAAATGTAGAAGGTGAAAAAAACACAGCCGGTTATGCAAAAAATACTGATTTTTCATTCAGCTGGCGATATAATCAGGATGCAAAAGCCCGTCCAAACAGCCGTTTTTCAGCCAATGTTAATTTAAGAAGTAATAAGTATGACCATTACTCAAAAAACTTGAATAATGTTTTTACCAATACTACAAATTCAAGTATTTCCTATTCAACAACTTTTGGTGAAAACTCCGCTTTAAATGTTAATCTGGGACAAAGTTACAACACCAATACCAGAATGATTGATTTAAATTTACCTACAATTGCGTTTAGTGCCAATCGGTTTACGCCATTTAGTAAAAAAATCCAGTCGGGAAATGTAAAATGGTACGAAAATATTAGTTTAAGTTATTCAATGGAAGCCCAAAATAGAATAACTGCACCTGACAGTGCTTTGTTTACGAAAAAAACGCTTGACAATATGCAGAATGGAATCAGACATTCTATTCCAATAAGCAGCAGTATAAGGGTACTCAAGTATTTCACCTTAACAAACTCTATAAATATTAATGAAAGATGGTATTCCAAGACAGTAAAGAAAGAATGGTCAAACGACACATTATTCAGTGGTAAAGATACAACTGTTGGTTATTTAAAGGTTACTGAAAACAAAGGCTTTGCAAGGGCTGTTGATTTTCAGTTTTCATCCAGTTTATATACAAAAATATATGGAATGGTTCAGATGAGTAAAGGACCGCTCCGCGCTGTAAGGCATGTAATATCTCCCAGCATAAGTTTTTCATGGCGCCCTGATTTTGGTACTGCTTTATGGGGTTATTACAATTCCTATAAAGATAAAAACGGGAATCAAATTAAATACTCAAAGTTTGACGGAGCCCTTTATGGAAGTCCTGAAAGTGGAAGATACGGAAGTATTGGTTTAGGTATTGATAATAGTTTGGAAATCAAAGTCCGGTCAAAAAAAGATACAATCACCGGAACTAAAAAACTGGTACTTATTGAAAGTTTTTCAATAAACACATCCTATAACCTGGCTGCTGATTCACTAAATCTGGCACCCATAAGCATGAATGGCCGTACCACATTGTTTAAAAATGTAACGCTAAACTACAGCAGCATCTGGGATCCATATGTAAAACAATCCAATAATAACCGTATCAACAGCTATGAATGGGATGTCAACAGAAGAATCGCCCGTTTGGATTATCTGGACTGGCGAATTGGCATGAACTTAAATCTAAATCCTTCTTTTTTCAAGAAAACAAATGAAACGCCAGCTGTTACTCAAACACAAAAACCTGAATACGCAACAAACTCAGTTACGAATATAAATCAAAATCTGGGTGAGCAAGTTGATTTCAGTATACCATGGAATTTAAATCTAAGCTATTCTTACTCCTATTCAAGCAGATATGATGCAAGCAGTTATGTCAAGTATATCAATGATTATACACAAACCCTCAATCTTTCCGGAGACATAAATTTAACCAAAAAATGGAAATTTGGCTTTAGTGGAGGATATGATTTTAAAGCCAATGATATTACTTATGCATCAATTGATATTTACCGGGATTTACATTGCTGGGAAATGCGTTTTAACTGGATTCCTTTTGGATTCTGGCAAAGCTGGAGCTTTACAATTAATGTAAAAGCAACAGTATTGAAGGATTTAAAATGGGATAAAAAGAAAGACTTCAGGGATAATGCTAATTTTACTTACTAAAGTCAGATTCTATTTTAAAATATCAATAAATCTATAACTCCGAAAACACCAAAAATTACACTGGCAATTCCATTGGTAGTAAAAAAAGCCAGGTTAATCCTGTTTAAATCATCAGCTTTAACAATCAGGTGCTGATAAAGCAATAAAAGACAGAAAATACTTCCGCCTATCCAGTATAAAATATGCCATTGGCCAAGCAAACCAATAGCAATAACAAGGAAAAAGGATAGTAAATGCAATATAGTAGAAAAGTTTAATGCCCTTTTAATACCCAATCGTGCCGGTATCGATTTTAGTTGCTGGGATTTATCAAAATCTATATCCTGCAATGCATAAATGATATCAAAACCACTTACCCAAAATAGCACCATAAACGATAATAGTAATGGGATAAGGGCAAATTCACCACTAACAGCAATATATGCTCCTATTGGTGCCAATGCCAGTCCCAGTCCCAGTACCATATGACTAAATGAGGTAAAACGCTTGGTAAAGCTGTAACCTAAAATTACTATCAGGGCAACAGGTGAAAGATAAAAAGCTAAACGATTTTCATTTAAAAAGTAGGTAGCTAAAATAAATAATACTGAATTTAAGATTACAAATGCCAGCGCTCTGTTTGGTTTTATTTTACCAGCAGGAATCTCCCGCATGGCAGTACGTTCATTAGCAGCATCAAAGCGCCTGTCGATAAAACGGTTAAATCCCATAGCTGCATTGCGTGCAAAAACCATGCATAAAATGACCAAAAGCAATTTATACCATATAAAATCATTGTATATTTTTACACCCATAAAGAATCCGACCAATGCAAATGGCATGGCAAAAATAGTATGTGCAAATTTTACTAACGAAAGGTAGTTCTTGAATTTTGGTATTATTGCTTTCAAATCAATTTTTAGTTTTTAATTCTTACTTGAGAAACCGTAATTATAAAGACCATAATGCAGGCGTTTCTCTTTTTCTTCGGGAGAAAGTGACATATAATTAGCTTTTTCCTCTTCTAATTTCTTTCTTTTTTCTTCTTCAATTGCATAAATATCATTAAGATATCTTTGAACAACTCTTTTCTTAAGAAAATCGCGGGCAACTGATGGGAAAAGTTCCAGTAATAACTCATCCTTTTCATTTTCAGCCAATTTTAAATCGCCATATTCTGAAAAAACCGTGTTTTCCTGCTTTTTGTAATTAGAAGTATCATAAGGAATTTCTTCACTAACGCCGGCTATTTTCATTCTAAAATCAGGATCAATCGGTATTGGAGTTTTACCATACGAACCTTTAACAAGATTTACAAATTGTATGGATTTGGTTGTATAAAGCGGTAAATTTTTATCTTCATCAATAACACAATTCACGGCCTGAACACCTACTATCTGGCTTGTAGGAGTAACTAAAGGCGGACATCCTGCGGCAACCCTCACTACAGGAACCAATTCCAATACACGTGGCAGTAATTGATCAAGTTTTAACTGTTTTAGTTGTGATAACATATTTGTATACATACCACCAGGTATTTCAGCGTTCTTTACCATTTCGTCAGGGGCCGGATAATTAAAATAGGCTTCGATACTATGAACTTGCTGTAAAAGTTCGTTTTCTTTTTTAGCTTTAGCATATTCAATTGCTAAATCAAACATTTTATCAACTTCGGGTGGCAACTTATCTTTTGTTATGTCAAATTCAATAGGGAATAATTTATAGCTGTCGAATTCATCCATTTCCAGCCGGATTTCTTTTAATAATTTATTTATTTCTACTACTGCACTTAAATTAACACCGGTGTCAAGACCGAGTTTATCAGCAAAAATCTGGATAATTTCGAATGCAGGAGCTGCAGGTCCACCGGCAAACGTTGAAATTGAAGTATCAACAATATCAACCCCACTTAAAATAGCCATTAGTACAGCAGCTAAACCATATCCCGGCGTACAATGGGTATGAAAATCAATGGGAATTTTTAATTCTTTCTTCAAACGGGAAATAAGCTCTCCTGATTTATTTGGCGGTATTAATCCTGCCATGTCTTTTACACTTATCATATCTGCACCCAGGGCTTCCATTTCTTTGGCTTTGGCAACAAAATAATCAATTGTAAAAATATTATGCGGCAATTTTTTAAAATGAAGCAATTCCTTAATTACTTGCTTTGAAGTAAATTTAGGATCAACCGTATAGCAGATAGTACAATCGGCAATTCCACCATTCTTTTTTACAAAATTGATGGTTGATTTCATATTATTTACATCGTTCAAAGCATCAAAAATCCGCATGATATCAATACCTGAATGTATTGCATTACGGTTAAATCCTTCAATAACAGAATCAGGATAGGGATTGTAACCAAACAAATTACGTCCCCGCGATAAAGCTGTAAGTTTTGAAGAATCGCCAATAGCTGCTTTAATTTTTTCCAGTCTGTCCCATGGGTTTTCATTTAAAAACCGCATTATTGAATCCGGCACAGCACCTCCCCACACTTCCATCGCATAAAAATTAGCTTCTTTGAATAATGGAAGAACGCGGTCAACCTGGTTTTGGTTCATTCGGGTGGCAAATAACGATTGCTGGCCATCCCTCAGCGTTAAATCTCTGATTAATAGTTTTCTTTTCATACCCATCCGGAATAAAAAAGTAAATAAAAATCTCCTTCTCTTTCTGCAAAAGTATGATTTATCTACGATTTACAATGCGCTTTTAAAATAAATTTTTATAATAATTTCTATTTTGAAAAATTAATCATCATCCCGTTCAAATCTGATTCCACCGCCAATAGAAATGCCAAGTTTAATTCCAAATTCTTTATATTTATTCTTCTCAAAGCTTGTAAATGCTTCAATCTTAATAAAACGGAATATATTTTCGAGACCATAACCAATCTCGTAATAATATGGAGAATAGCGGGTTTTTAAGTAATTGAACGAAATGCATTCGCGAACGCCCATTATATTCAGCCAAAACCACTGGCTTAACAGGAATTTCTTCATTGATAAACTGCTATATAATCCAAAATAAGGACCCTTGGTGCTATAGGTGTAATAATCAAGCAATCTATAGGTATTCATAGGATCGGCAAAATCCACAGCAATTTTACTGCCGTTAAAGTGCTTATAATCCACAAAAGAGAGCTTGTTATCAACAAAAGTAGAACCGGCAAATACTTTAAAGTTTAAAGTACGTCTGTAACCTTCCAATTCATGTTGCAGACTGGCTTCAATACGTTGATAATCAACATCGCTGCCAAAAACTGATTTAATTCCTCCGTTATATTCGAGTGCAAGCAATGGGAAAAGGCTTAAACTCGGATATTTCACACCGTTGAATTTATGATACTTAACAACAGGGCGGTATTCCATCCTCATATTAACCAAAAAAGCCTGATGTACGGCAAATACAGTAGATGTATCTTCTACATTATAAGGGGCATTGGATGTATAAGGTTTGTCTTTTGATTTTATCCAGCTGAAATTAGTTTCATTGAACAAAGCTGTTCGTTCTGACCAGGAGAATCCCCCTTTTAACCTGATGTGATTATTTATATAGGTTTTAGCAGTGATTTCTACCTTATCACTCTGATAAATCTTCATATAATTCTTACGGCCCATCAGCGTGGTAATGGTATTAAAGAATGGAATTATCGGATTATTCTCATTCAGTTGAACAATATCGCGCCCGAATTTTAATTTTATATAAGACCATCTGAAATTTTTATTAAAACTGTATCTGAAATTTCCGGAGGCAGAAAATGCTTTATTGCTGAATCCATACCTGAATTCAGGGCCAAAACTGACACTGTAATTATCATGTCTGTTCCTGTATTTAAATTCCAGGGGTATATCCAGATTAAAACCTTCTACAGTATTAAAATTTAAACTTGTCAGTGGTGAGGGATAATTAATCTCCCATTTCTTATTAATTCTGAAAGTTTTTCCGAATATCAAGCCACCTATTGTTTTTCCGAATATTGAAGATACAGCTGAATCACTTTTCCTCAACGCTTCTATACTGTCATTTTTAACTTCAAAACTGGGTTTATTTTCAGCTGCAGTCAGAGGAATTGGCCGTATAGAATCCCAGTACTGAGTTGTTTTTCTGTATGCTGTTGAATCTACATACAATGAATAATCGCTTATTACTTCCGGTTCCTTTTGCTTTTTCTTTTCCTGCTTTTCATATTCTTTCATCTTTTTCTTAAAGTCAGCAAGCGAAAATTTTTCTTCCTCCTTTTGTCCAGTTGCAGTATCCTTTGCGATATCCGGCTTTATTTTTCTTAATCGTTTTTCCTCTTCCAATGCTTTGGCATATTCTTTTTCTGTTTTTTCATCAATCAGGGTTAATTTTGCAAATTCCAGTGAATCATTAACTTCTATAAGATAATCACTTAAAGAGACCAGATATTTCCATTTTACTTTAAAGCCGAAAATATTGCCTTTCAGGTCAAGTTGCTGATTAATGGGAACCCATACCCTTTCATTGACAGAGGCGAACATCTGGTTGGAAACCACTTCAAATCCCTGCATAAAAGTCTTTAAATTAAAACTATATACACACCATAAATTGTCGATAATATAAATTTCTCCTGAAAACACATTACTTCCGTTAGAGCGTGGGATAACACCTATTTTATATACTTCAGCTCCTTTATCCTTAAAAGTATTCAGCAGTTTAAAGCGATAAAAGGAGAAAGCAGAAGGCGAAAGTGGAGAAACATTGCCAACAAACTCAGGATTGTAAATGCTTGCATTAAAATACCGGTTAACAATAGCACCCGAACTATCTCTGCTGTTGTTTCTGGCTGAAGTTACGTTTTGGACATATTTGGCAGGATATTCATAGCGTAAATGATTATAAGATTCATTGGTAAAATATTCAACTGTATCCAAACCCTCGGATTTACCCAGTTTATAAATAAGTTTTGGTAATTTTAGCTCACCGCTACCTTTTATATACAAATTTGCATCGTAGGCCTTAACCAGCATACGGTAATAATAAGAAGCTGCGACTGCCTTACGCATAATGCCATAAGCTGGGTCTTCCTTTGAACCCACAATAGTAACAGTCTTGGAAACAATAGCCTGTTCTTTCAAACGGATATCAAGAGTAGAAAAGCCCTTTACTACATTTATCTGCCTGCTCACCGATTGATAACCCAGACAACGGAAATCAACCTGATATTCTCCAGAGTGCATGGGAAATTCAAAATAGCCATTTTCGTTGGCAATTGTTCCTGTCTTAAGTTCTTTTATATAAAGGGTTGAAAAAGGAATGGGATTACCCTTACTATCTTTAATATAGCCTTTTATACCTGATTGTCCGCTGACAATACTTAAATTAAAAAAAATAAGCAGGGCTGTAAAAATGCATATGTTGGAAACAAATTTTTTCTGCATAAAGATTAAGTAAAGATTAATTAATACGCATTTATTTAGAAATTATTTACTAAAAATATAAAACGCAGATTAAACGGATATGTTCCATAAGTCATGATTTTTACAGGATTTTTTGTTTGATTCTTTGAAAAAAATAAATTTTAAATCCTTAAAATCAGTCTTTTACAGGTCTCAATATATAAATCTGCTGAAGTAATTTTTTAATCCAGATGTAACAATAAAATAAAATTCATATTTATCAATAAAAATAATTGTTACAAAAATAACGATTCAAAGTTATTAAATATAAAAATTTTCTAATTTTGCTCTAAAATTGAATAAAACTATTTCTTATGAATATATTATCAAACAGAATCAACTTCCTGTCAGAATCTGAAACATTGGCAATGACCCAAAAAAGCAGGGAATTGCAGGCACAGGGTCATAATGTAATCAATTTAAGTATTGGTGAACCTGATTTTGACACCCCTGTGCATATTAAAGAATATGCCAAGAAAGCCATAGATGATAATTTCTCTCACTATACACCTGTTTCGGGTTATATGGATTTACGACAAGCCATTTGCCGTAAATTTAAAAGAGATAATAATTTAGATTTCACACCACATCAGATAGTAGTTTCAAACGGTGCCAAACAGTCTCTGGCCAATGTGGTCTTAAGCCTTGTTAACCCTGGTGATGAAGTAATAGTTCCGGCACCTTACTGGGTTTCATATAAGGAAATAATCAAATTAGCCGAAGGTAAAGCGGTTTATATCAATGCCCCTATAGAACAAGACTTTAAGGTTACAGCTGCTCAGGTAGAAGCTGCCATAACTCCTAAAACCAGGCTTTTTATGTTCAGCAGTCCGTGTAATCCCACAGGTTCTGTTTATACCAAAGATGAACTCAAAGCAATAGCAGAAGTAATTGCAAAATATGAAAATGTCTATATTTTAGCCGATGAAATCTATGAACTGATAAATTTTGGTGGCAAACATGAGAGTATAGCCCAATTTGACTTTATAAAAGAAAAAGTTATAACAATTAACGGTGTTTCCAAAGGCTTTGCCATGACAGGCTGGCGTATCGGCTATATGGCGGCACCATGCTTTATAGCAAAAGCCTGCGATAAACTCCAGGGACAAATTACCTCAGCTCCAAGTTCAATTGCACAAAGGGCTACATTAGATGCAGTAGAATCAGATCCTGCTAAATCAGAAGATATTAAAAAAATGCTGGCTGCTTTCCGCGAAAGACGTGATTTATTGATTTCCTTACTAAAAGATATTCCGGGAATAAAAACAAATCTGCCTCAGGGTGCTTTTTACGTTTTCCCAGATATTTCATATTATTACGGTAAATCCTATGGGGATTATATTATTAATAATGGCGAAGACCTTTGTATGTATATTCTGAATACTGTTTTTGTGGCACTGGTTTCAGGAGCTGCTTTCGGAGATCCTAACTGTGTAAGATTTTCTTATGCTACTTCCAATGAAAATCTGATTGAAGCAGTAAAAAGAATTCAAGAAGCCTTAGCTAAATTAAGTTAAACCAATGAACCAATTAATAAAAAAGCTGTCAGTAAATGTAATTCTGACAGCTTTTTTTATAAATCCCAGAACTTAACCCTTACAAGTTCTAAAGAATTAATTGGGATAATAATTAATCTTTTAATTTCTTTTCGAGGAAATAATATAATATTAAGCTAATACCACCCAATAGAAATATCATGGCAAAATAACCTTCCTGATGCATGCAGCCGTAATATTCAAAGATCCTTGCAATAAGAATACCTGCTCCAACTGCCAGTGACAGTAATCCATATTTTAAATTCAATGCTTTTTTTGTTGGCTTGTTTTTATCAAAATAATCACCTTCCAGTCCCTTTTGTAATAAAGCCATGCGTTCTTTTTTGCGGATGCTTAAATAAACTATTCCTAACACCATTCCAAACATACTTAACGGTACAAAAATGTCTTCCATTGTTTTAATTTTTTATTGTTTTTAACTATGACGCAAAGATTACGAATCAGGTTACAAAAATAGTTATGAATTATGAATTTTAAGTTATGAATTTTATAAGAAATAAAATTTCTCCTTTTAACATGAAATATATCCCTTTCAAACATGAATATACAAGATTCAACAAAAATAGTTTCAAATTGCTTTTAACTTAGTGTATTTTTGTAACCTATAATTAATTAACAGCGTCTTAAAGAAAAATGGCATATAAGGACGATAGTTTTTATCTTGAACAGATTCATAGAGGTAATAGTAATGCTTTTGAAATGCTTATCAACAAGCATAAAACAATGGCATTTAATGTTGCGCTAAGGATTTGCAAAAACAGGGAAGATGCTGAAGAAGTCTTACAGGATGCATTTTTAAAAGTTTTTTATTCTTTAAAAAATTTTGAAGGTAAATCAAAGTTCTCAACATGGTTGTTCAGTATTGTTTATCATCAGGCTATTTCGAAAATTCGTAAAAAAACTGTTGACCAACATACGATAGATGAAGAAATTATTGATAATTTTACAGTCGGAGAAATTAGTAACGAAATAAATTATTTAAAAGCTGAAGAACAAACAAAATATATTAATTTAGCCCTGACAAAGCTTGATGAAGAAGACAGTGCCATAGTTACATTATTTTATTTAAATGAAAGTTCAATTGAAGAAGTCAGCGAGATTACAGGTTTAACCGAAGCCAATGTTAAGGTAAAACTGCATCGCAGCCGGAAAAAATTATATGATGAGCTTAAACTTTTACTTCAAAATGAAGTTAATACATTAATATGAACACAATACAAGATAAGGATCCTTTTTTAGCAAATCTGCTTAAGCAATCCACTTTGGATGAACCTTCTGCTGATTTCACCAACCGTATTATGTCAATTATTGCACAGGCAGATGTACCTGCAGAAAAACTAAGTTTTTTTGCACAATACAAATTCTGGCTGATTGCTGCTCTTACATTAGTAATTGCAATTGTAGCCGGTATTTTCTTTCCATCGTTTATCGGGCACCAGCAAATTGAATCCTTACATAAATTTTTCAACCCTTATATCAATATATTTTCAAAAATATCCATACTTTTAAAATCACAGCCTATTATTAGTATCGTTGTAGTGGCTTTGGGAGGATTATTGATTATTGACAGGCTTTTCTCCAGATTTTTTCACGCTAATGTTCAGTATACCTTATAAAATATATGCGGTATTTTCTGAAAATTAGTTGTTTACTGATTTTATTCACTTCTTTAATTGGGTGTAAATCATCATCTAAGATTCATAAAGAAAACGTTTCAAAAAACACCAACAATAATTCTAGCCTGAATTATGCTCAAAAATTAGGTTATGAACTTGCAGGCAATGAAGATACAAAATTTCTGGAAACTGTAATTTCCTGGCTTGGAGTTCCATACAAATACGGAGGCTGCAGTAAAGAAGGTACTGATTGTTCCTGTTTTGTAAACTCATTTTATAAAGAAATGTACGGAAAAACCCTTGCCCGTAAATCAGAAGATATTATGATGCAATCAATACCTGTTAATAAAGATGCTTTGATACAGGGCGATCTGGTTTTCTTTAAAATTACCGGCGAAAAGGTTTCACATGTTGGCATTTATATCAGCAAGGGACATTTTATACATGCAACCACTTCAAAAGGCGTAATGATCAACAACCTGGAAGAAAATTATTACAAAAAATACTTCTTTTCTGCCGGCAGATATAATTAATTGCATTATTAAAATAAATTCACCTTTTTTCTGTAAAAAAATTAAGTTTATTTATTATTTTTGTTCTATCGGAATTTTAAACATTTTCGAGCAGATAATAGTATCTAACTTATTTAAAATAAAAATTATATGTCAGAAAAAATAAGCAGTAAAGTGGCTCCGGGTGTTGCTACAGGAGAAAGCTTACAGGAAATATTCAGAATTGCCAAACAGGAAAAATTTGCCATTCCGGCAGTAAATGTGGTTGGTACAAATTCTGTAAATGCAGTTATGGAAGCTGCAAAAGTGGTGAACTCCCCAATTATGATACAATTTTCGAATGGTGGTGGTGTATTTTTTGCCGGCAAAGGGATATCCAATGCTGAAGAAAAAGCAGCCATTGCAGGTACAGTATCAGGTGCCATGCATGTGCATCAGATGGCTGAATATTATGGCATCCCGGTAATTTTACATACCGATCATGCTGCTAAAAAATTATTACCATGGATAGATGGTTTATTGGATGCAGGTGAAAAATTCTTTAAAATGCATGGCAAACCATTGTTCAGTTCTCATATGCTTGACCTTTCTGAAGAATCACTGGAAGAAAACATCGACATTTGTAAGAAATACCTGAGTCGTATGAGTAAAATCGGCATGACGTTGGAAATTGAACTGGGTATAACCGGCGGAGAGGAAGATGGTGTGGACAATACTCATGTTGATAATGCCCGCCTTTACACACAACCTGAAGACGTAGCTTATGCCTATGAAGAACTGAGTAAAATCAGTAAAGACTTTACCATAGCTGCTTCATTTGGCAATGTTCACGGTGTTTACAAACCGGGAAATGTAAAACTGGAACCTGTAATCCTGCATAATTCACAAATATACATTCAGAAAAAGTTTAACACAGTTGCCAACCCTGTAAATTTCGTATTTCATGGCGGTTCAGGTTCGGAACCTGAAAAAATCAAAGAAGCTATAGGCTATGGTGTTATTAAGATGAATATTGATACTGATACGCAATGGGCCTGCTGGGAAGGTGTATTAAAATTTTACAAAAAAAATGAAGGCTATCTGCAGGGACAAATCGGCAACCCAGAAGGGGACGACAAACCCAATAAGAAATACTATGATCCCCGCGTTTGGATGAGAGAAGGTGAAAAAACAATGGTTGAAAGACTTAAAATTGCATTCAGCGATTTAAATTGTATTGACAGATACTAATCATCTTTTTAGATAACTTCTAATGACTGCCTCACTTAAAATGAAGCTATCATTAGAAGCATCATAAAATTTCTTAAAATAAAAATAATTTAACATTTTATCTTTTTTTTAATCTATATTTACACTAGAATTATATTTTTAAAGTACAACATAATACATAGGAGATTTTAACATGGCAAATTTATCCGTTAATTATTTAGGACTGAAATTGAAGAATCCAATAATAGTAGGTGCTTCAAACATATCAGATGATATCAGCAATTTAAAAAGATTGGAAGATGCAGGTGCCTCTGCCATCGTTTTTAAGTCATTATTTGAAGAACAAATACAGCTTGAAAACCTTCAGATGCACGAAAATTTAAGAGAATATGAAAACCGTAATGCAGAAATGACATCTTTATTTCCGGATATTGAACATGCCGGAGCAGAAGAACATCTTGATCATTTACGCAAAGCCAAGTCTGCTGTCAGTATTCCAATTATAGGCAGTTTAAATGCTGTTCAGAAAGACAATTGGGTTGAATATGCTAAATTAATTGCCCAATGCGGTGTTGATGCACTTGAATTAAACCTGTATCATGTCCCAAAGGATGCAGATAAAGAACCAAGAGTTATAATTGAAGAACAATTGGATATTATTGCTAATGTTAAAAAAGCAGTAAATATTCCGGTAAGTGTAAAGTTAAGCCCTTTTTACTCTAATGTTTTACATGTTGTAGCCCGAATGAATGCTGCCGGAGCTGAAGGTTTTGTGCTTTTTAACCGTTTGTTCCAGCCAGATATAGATATTGAAAAAGAAACACTATATATCCATCCATTTATCAGTAATGAAGATGATAACCGCCTGCCACTTCGTTATGCAGGCTTGTTATATGGAAATATTAACGGTTATATATGCAGTAATACCGGTATTTATAATGGTAAAGATGTAGTTAAAATGTTACTGGCCGGAGCTGATTGCACCCAGGTAGTAAGTACACTCTACAAAAACGGGATAGACCAAATTGGCAAGATGCTGAAAGAAATTGAATTCTGGATGGATAGCAAAGGCTACAAAGATATTAATGATTTCAGAGGAAAAGTATCACGTAAAAATTTAAAAGATCCTTTTGCTTATCGCAGAGCACAATATATTGATATGATTATGAAATCTGATGAAATTTTTAAAAAATCTTCCACAAGATAAAGAAATTTAATTCAAATTAAGGCATGTAGTATTTGCATGCCTTTTTTATATAAAATATTTAAGATGAGATTTATAAGTAAAAGTATAATTATTGCTTTCAGTTTTTTTGCGTTATACGCTTGTGTTAACCAAAACTGTGATGTAAAAAATACACCAAAGGAAACAACTTTCAACAATGACCATTTATTAATGGCTGTATTGTACCAACAACAGGCAGCAGAGTGCAAAGCTTTATATTATCAGGCTTTTAATCTTGCTCAACTGATGCTGGATAAGGATCTGGCTGACAAAACGCAGAAAGGTAAACGTGCAGTTGTTGTTGATATTGATGAAACCATACTGGACAACAGTCCTTTTGAAGCCAAGATGATTACCAAAAATGCAAAATATCCTGAAGATTGGAATGTATGGACTTCAATGGCCAAAGCCAAAGCCTGCTCCGGTGCTGCTGATTTTTTAAATTATGCAGCAGGTAAAGGTGTTGAAGTTTTTTATATAACCAACCGCAACGAAAAAGAAGCAGATGCAACCATCAAAAATCTTAAAGAAGAACATTTTCCTATGGTTGACACGATTCATCTTTTGCTGAAAGCCAAAGAATCATCCAAAGAAATGCGCAGACTGAAAATAATGAAGAAATATCATATTGCTTTATTGGTGGGTGATAATTTAACTGATTTTGCAGCTGATTTCGACAAAACTTCTTCAGAAGTCCGTGATGCTAAAGTGACTGAATTGCGCAAAGAATTCGGCAAACGTTTTATAGTATTGCCCAACGCCATGTATGGCGACTGGGAAAGGGCCATGTATGATGCTTACAAAGCAGATACTACAAAAACTAAAACAGCAATAAGAAAGATGCTGTTGAAGGATTTTTAGAATTTTTTTAATAAAATAATTAATTTAATTGAGTTTGGTATAATTTTTGTTAATTAATTAACAACTAAAACCCAAACTATTATGAAAAAGATTATTATCTTAGTTCTGATATGTTGTTTCTATTTATCAGCTAATTCCCAAATCATTAAAAGCATAGAACTGAACAACGGAATTTATATTACTAGCATACCAGTTGTTAAAAGTACTTTATCACCTTATGATCCAGTAATATACCCGCCTTCCGGGAATATCACAAATATTGATTTTTCATCATCCTTATATCTGAATTTTTTTGAACATAATATGATCAGAATATATTCTGGGTTAATTTTTAACAAAACCGGATTAAGTAATGAATATTATGAGAACAATAATATTGTTGCTGAAAAACATCTAACACCCATTAATATTATAAGTATTGCCGGACTAGCAGAATTATTCTATCCGCAATGGCTCATAGAACCTTCCATCAGAATAGGTCCCAGAGTTGACTATATTTTTTCACCTTCAAATGGAATCGGATTTACAAGCAACATTAATTACGGACTGGTATCCGTTATTTGTTTTAAATATGAGGTCTTTGATTCGTTTTACCTTAGCAGTGAATTTACTTACAATTATTTTTTTAAGGATGTAAGATTAAAGCGTAGTTGGTATGAAGAAACCAAACTTGAATTAAATAAGAATTATGCAATTACGCTGGGAATCGCATATCATTTCGATTAACCTTCAAAGAAATAATCGGCAAAATTGATGAAGTAGAGCTTTTTTATGGCGCGTGTTGTTGCTGTGTAAAGCCAGCGCAAAAATTCAATATTAATCATCTCTTTGGTTAAATAACCCTGATCCACGAAAACGGTATTCCATTGTCCGCCCTGGGTTTTATGACAGGTGAGCGAATAGGCATATTTTACCTGTAATGCATTCAGATAAGGGCTGCTTTTAACTTTCTGCATACGTTCTCTTTTGGTTGGAATATCTTCAAAATCTTTCGAAATTTCATCCCAGAGTTTACGGTTTTCAGTGAAAGGCAAAGCCGGTGTTTCCAGCATTATGGTATCCAGCATTATCTTTACTTCAAGGTCTTTTTCGTCAGGATAATCAATCAGTTTTACAGTAACATCGGCAAAGCGGAAACCATAGATTTCTTCAATCTTTCTGATTTTAAGAATTTCAATAATATCACCATTGGCAATAAATCCGGTATCCGACTCTTCGGGCAACCAGTAATAATTATTCCGCAAAACCATCATATAATCACCGGCTGAAATTTCATCTTCCTGAAACAAAATACGATTGCGGATTTCCTGATTAAAAACATTGGCCCGCTTATTGGAACGGCAAATAACAACAACATTATCCCTTTCTTCGTTGGAATAGCAGCTGTTCAGACAATCTTCCAGCTCTGCCCCTCCTATGCACCGTACATCTTCAAAACCCTGAATATTGAAAAACGGGACATCAAAGGATTCAGCTTTAATTTTTTCACGCAAATGGGTCGCATTGGTAAGTATGCCCGATTCCTGCGCCTGACGGACAACCATGGTGAGTTCATGTTCGGTAATCTGTAGCCGGAATGCCCCTTTCAAGAAGTCACGATCTAAAGCAGGACTTAAATCAGAGCCAACTGGCGGCAACTGGGCGGTATCTCCTATCAAAATCAGGTTACAATTAACACCTTCGTTGATATAAAGAATTAAATCCTCCAATACACTGCGACCTGAAAATAAACCGGCTTCCGTTTTATTGTTCATATCAGGAATCATTGAAGCTTCGTCCACAATAAAAATGGTATTCCGGTGCTTGTTTTGCTGCAGCGTTAAAAAGGTATGACCATCCTTAGAAGTATGAATACGGTAAATCTTTTTATGAATAGTATAAGCTCTTGCACCTGAATATTCTGACAAAACCTTGGCTGCACGTCCTGTTGGAGCCAACAAAACAGCTTTTTTATCAATATAGGGAAATGCTTTTACCAAAGCGCTTACAACTGTCGTTTTTCCTGTACCTGCGTAACCTTTAATCAGAAAGGCATCTTCATTTTTAGTTTCATTAAAAAAAACACCCAGTTTGTCAATTAATGCTTTTTGGTCAAGAGTAGGCTCAAAAGAAAAAAAGCGCTGTATTATTTTGCTGATATCTTTTGAGTGCATTGTTATAAATGTGTTGATGTGCTAATATGATGATGCGATAATGCGTTTGATTTGCTGAATTTTATTCTAATTTCTAAACTCAGACTTCTGAATTCTTTAACTGGTATGGTCAATCACTATTTTCCATTTTCCTTTAATTTTGCGCCAGAGCAATGAAAAATAGCCGCCAACATTGCCTTTTTCCCTGACCAACTGCCAGCTACCGATAACAATTATATTGTTTTTATCTATATACTGAGGTGTAAGATGACCGAAGGTAAGAACGCCAATGCTTGCTTTATCAGGGTAGGATTTTAAGTAATGGTCAAGCGTTTGCTGCCAGCCATAGGTAACACCATTTTTACCGACAAAAAGCATGGAATCTGATTTCCAGTAATACTGCATATAAGCAGGAATATCTCCATTATTCCAGGCGGTTTCCTGTGCTGTAAGCAGTTTTTTTATTTCTTCAAAACTATTTTGATTTTGAGACAGGACTACAAAACTTACCGAGATTAAAATACTTATAACAAATAGTCTTTTTTTCATTATATATTTTTTTAAACTACTAAGGCACTATGTAAACTAAGAAACACTAAAATTCATAATATGACCACATTAACTTAACAAACTTTACGAACTCATTTATATTTAAACTCTTCTATATCCCGTCTATCCCTTTTTGTGGGTCTTCCGGCTCCTCTTTCACGTTTTTCAAAATTTGTTTTCCGGGCTAATCTGATGCGTTCTATTTCTTCAGGGGGAGTTTGGTCTTCGACATAATCTACTGCAATTTTGGCTGAAACCCTTCTGTCAAGTATATCTTTTACCAATAAAACTCTTTTCAGTTGTTCTATCTGAACTTCAATAACTTCTCCAATTTTTACAATATGAGAAGCTTTTGTTTCCTGACCTCTGATTTTAACCTTACCTGCTCTGCATTCTTCAGTAGCCATATTGCGTGTTTTAAAAATACGCACGCACCATAACCATTTATCGATTCGCACTTCCATGCTGATTATTTTTGACGGAAATACAATTGGATGGGCACACCTGAAAAGTCAAACAATTCCCTCATTTTATTTTCAACATATCGTTTGTAAGGGTCTCTTACATATTGTGGTAAATTGCAAAAAAATACAAATGAAGGATAAGCCAAAGGAAGTTGCGTTATATACTTAATATTGATATGTTTTCCTTTATAGGCTGGTGGTGGATTTTCCTTTACCAATGGCAGGAAAATCTCATTTAATTGGGAAGTGCTGATACGACGGTTTCTGTTTTTATAAACCTGATTAGCGGTTTCCAGCACTTTAAAAATCCTCTGTTTATTAGGAACAGAGGTAAATATTATAGGTATATCAGTGAAAGGAGCCAGTTTATCACGTATTTTATCTTCGTATTCTTTATGTGTATTGGTTACTTTCTCAACCAAATCCCATTTATTAACAACTATAACAACACCTTTTCTGTTTTTCTCTGCAAGACTGAATATATTGATATCCTGAGATTCCAATCCGGAAACAGCATCAAGCATCAGTACGCAAACATCGCTGTTTTCGATGGCTCTGATGGAACGCATAACTGAGTAAAATTCGATATTTTCAAATACCTTGCTTTTCTTACGTAAACCTGCAGTATCAACCAGTAAAAAGTTAAATCCAAAACTGTTATAGGGTGTATAAACAGAATCACGTGTAGTTCCTGCAATGGGAGTAACAATATTTCTGTCCTCACCAATAAATGCGTTGATGATAGATGATTTTCCAACATTTGGTCTTCCGACAATAGCTATCTTTGGTAATTCAGGAACATCTTCTTTAACATGCAGTTCAAATTCTTCAACCACTTTATCCAGAAAATCGCCGGTGCCCATACCATTTATGGATGAAACACAAAATATTTCGCCTAATCCCAATGAATAAAAGTCATTGATATCAATCATACGGGCATTATTGTCCACTTTATTGGCAACCAGAAAAACCTTTTTGTTTGAACGTCTTAACATATCAGCAACATCTTCATCCAATGGGGTTAAGCCTTCTTTTACATCTACCAGAAAAGCAATAATATCTGCTTCTTCTGTTGCCAATACAACCTGTTTGCGAATTTCTTCTTCAAAAATATCGTCGCTGCCTATAACGTAGCCACCGGTATCGATTACTGAAAATTCCTTGCCGTTCCATAACGACTTACCATAATGACGGTCGCGGGTTACACCACTTGTCGGGTCAACTATGGCATCCCTGCTTTCTGTTAATCTGTTGAATAATGTTGATTTGCCTACATTCGGCCTGCCAACTAATGCTAATATATTTCCCATTTCTTAAGTTAAATGAGTACTTAGAGTACTTGGAGTACTTAAAGTACTTAAAGTGAATAACACTATTTTAATTTCTTTCTTTTATCAATTACAAAAATATCAAACTTTTATGCATCTATTATATCAGAATTATAAAATTAATAAGTTTATAACTTAACTTTTATATTTTATGATTACTTATAAGTAAATCTGGTACTACAATAACTTTAAGTATTTATTCTTCAGCAGAACCTGAAACATTATAGCCGAATCTTTTCAACGAATTATCATTATTCCGCCAGTCTTTATTCACTTTTACATGCATTTCAAGAAACACCTTCTTCTGTAAAAAGTCTTCCAGGTCAAGGCGGGCTTCTGTTCCTACTTTTTTTAATGCACTTCCTTTATGCCCGATAACTATACCTTTCTGAGTATCACGTTCAACAAAGATAGTAGCTGAAATTCTGTCAATAGTTGGTTCTTCCTTATATGATTCAATGTGAACTTCGCAGGCATAGGGAATTTCTTTCTGATAATTTTCAAATATCTTCTCCCTTATAATTTCAGCAGCAAAGAAACGCATACTTTTATCAGAAAGCTCATCCTTAGGAAAATAGGCAGGAGATTCAGGTAATTTCTCCAAAATGCTGTTGATTACTTTTTCGATATTGAATTTCAATAAGGCTGAAACCGGAATAACTTCGGCTTCGGGAAATTTTTCCTGCCAGAATTTCATTTTCAATTCAACAGTTTGCTGATCAGAAAGGTCAATTTTATTGATAATAACAATAGTTGGAATGCATGAGTCCTTAACGGTTTCTAATATTTCCTGATTTTTAAAATCGTCACCGATATCAGTAACCAGTAAAAAAATATCTGCATCTTTCAATGCTGACATTACAAAGCCCATCATTGATTCATGAAGTTTATAATGGGGATTAACAATACCCGGGGTATCAGAATATACAATCTGATAGTCATCAGCATTGACTATTCCCATGATACGATGACGGGTTGTTTGAGCTTTGGAAGTAATTATAGAAAGCTTTTCACCTACAAATGCATTCATTAAGGTAGATTTACCTGCATTTGGATTTCCCAGTATATTTACAAAACCAGCTTTATGTGCCATGATGTATTTTTTGAATAATATAAAAAAAGGTCAGCTTTTGACTGACCTTTGTAGCGGGAGCCGGATTCGAACCAACGACCTTCGGGTTATGAGCCCGACGAGCTACCACTGCTCCATCCCGCAATATATCTTTAGTTTGCGAACAATCTCTTTTAAAATTTGAGAGTGCAAAGATAGTATTAATTTTTTAGTTATTACAAAATAATATTAATTATTTACAAAATTAAAGGATTTTGCAACTTATACAAAAGATGCCATTCCTGAAAAATATGTTTTACATTTTTATTATTTTCCTCACAATCAGCTTGTCCTGCTGTTGAACATGCAGAAAATATACACCTTTTGCCAATGCACTCATATCAATAGATGTATTTAATGCACTGTTACCGGCTGAGTTTAAGCTATTACTCCATTCCATTTGACCGGTAATATTAAGTAATTGTAACTTAACATTTTCAGATGTAACCACAGGTATCGAAATAAATAATGTTGTATTCGTTGGATTTGGATAAATGCTGATATTATTTATCAGATTATTTTCATTAACTCCAACATTAACAGTTATTGTGTTAGTAACGGAATCTGAGCCACAGGCATTGGAAACAATGAGTTTTACATTATATGTTCCGGCGCTTGTATAATTATGCGTAGGATTAGCGATTACAGATGTTGCACCATCACCAAACTTCCATAAATAAGTATTGGCTTGGGTTGAAGTATTTGTAAAAGCTACACTTAATGCATTATTAGCGTTAGTAAAAGAGGATACTGGATTTCCGGTATTTATAAAAACATTAAGTGGTAAACGATTACTTTTGCAAGCTTCTCCTCTTACTTCCCAATCATAGAAATAATAATAGGAACCCGTTGGATTAGTAGTAGCACTACTATATTTTATAGTTATAAGATTTCCAATCAGATAAGGATAATTTGTATTTGCACTGTTTCGCCATAAATTAGGAGTAGCAGGACCTACCAAACGATAGTCAGTACCGGCAGGGACATCAAAATCCAATGTAACACGGCTTGTTCCTTTTGGAACGGTTACTGTTTTAGTTAATAATACGGTTCCTGCACTGTTTTGTAATTGAATTATCTTAGTACCAGCTGCTGAAGCTGAAACTTTTACACTTTTAATTCTGCTTTGGGCAAAACAATCAAATACAAGATAATGCTTTGTTGTTTGTGTATAATATGCTCCGGTTCCAACAGTATCATATTTTCCACCATAAATACTTGGTGCATCCACTTGTGATTCAATATAATAAGTAGTTGATGCAGTTAATACAGGGGTTTGATGAACTAATCCTGTATCAATTGGAGTTGTGGCGATAGGTGTATCAAACCATTTAATATTTCCATTCCCGCTAACGGTAAATAAAAATGATGTTGCACCGCAATTGGATGTATCATTGGGAATAATAGGGTCAACAGGCTTATTAATATGAATAATGTTGGTTTTAATAATTGAATCTGCACCAAAATTATTTGAAGCAAATAGTTTTACAGAATAATACCCATTACTGGTATAAGTATGTGATGGATTTTGCAAAGTTGAAGTTGTACCATCACCAAAACGCCACAACCAGTTATTTGGACCATTAGTAGAAATATCGGTAAAATTAATAATACCTGTACAACTTAATGTATCAGAAACTTTAAAATTACATATGGGAGGAATGGTTGGATAAATACATTGCCAATGTGCAATAAATCCAATATCATTTACTGCTCCATCGCTGGTAAGCCTGACAGTAATACTACCGGTGGTTGAAGTTACAGTTCCTCCATTAGGAAAACTTGTACCCGTATATTGACCAATAAGTGTCGAAGAAGTTGAAGTTCCATCATAAATATAGAGATAATCATAATTATTCTCAAAACCAAAAGTTGTAAATGTAATGGCAATTGATGCTGCTCCAGCAGGTGAAATAGTAGTTGTAACATCAGAATTATCTTTATAATTACTGTCAGCTCCGTTATCATATAAAACTCCGGTACATGAATTAACAGTAAGACCACCTGTTAATGGCATAATTACAATACAAGGATTTGAAGTAGAAACGCTTATATAATTAAGCTTAGTAATACTATCAATTCCGCAATTTCCGCCATTTGCAACTAATTTTACATTATACGTTCCATAATTATTATATGTATGTGTTGGATTAAAGGCTGTACTAGTAGAGCCATCACCAAAATCCCATAAATAAGTACTGGCATTGTTACTTTGATTAACAAAATTAACATTTGCAGGAGTTTCGCAATAAGAAACATTTGTAGCAACAAAATTACTATGTACTCCGGGAACATACACACTTCCTATACCAACGGCATAAAATGCATTTGTTGTACTTTGTACAGGCTGACTACAAGGTCCGTATAAATCAGTTGCAGAAACTATTCCATAAAAGCGTGCGTCAGCATATTGAGAAGTAGGTGTTAAATAAACAGTAAGCATACGATAAGCAATTCTTTCTGCAGTATCTATTGAAATTCCGGTTACATTGTAAAGCTGAGAATTATCATTTGTACCGCTTCCACCAACAGAAAGTAAATAAAACCAAAAATTCAACACACCTGAATTTGTATGAACTCCCCCGTTATCGGCAGTACCTGTGTACCAATTTGTTCCACCATAGGTATCAGGTTGTGTATAAAGATTCGGATTAGACATTGAACGAATCGGTGTGCCAATTTCAGAACCAATTAACCAATTGGCTGTTGAAGGTTTTGCATAAAACTCTATGGCTGTTCCAAAAATATCACTGAAAGCTTCATTCATAGCGCCGGATTCATTGGAATAATTCAGGTTTGCGGTATAAGTATCAACACCATGGGTTATTTCATGTCCGCAGATATCTAATGCTACAAGTGGTAACCATGTTGTATTTCCATCTCCGTAAGTCATTCTTTGTCCATCCCAGAATGCATTTGCATAATTTACATCATAATGCACATAGCTTTTTATTTTGAAACCAAGATTATCCACACTGTTTCTATTAAATTTGTAATAATAGAAATCCCATGTTTTTTCTGCTCCCCAATGAGCATCAGTAGCAACTTCATCTTTAGTTGTATTTACATTATTCCAGTAATTATTTGAATCCAGAAAATCAACTGCAGTAGCATAATTGGTCGTTTTCTGCATATTATAAGTTTCAATACCCAGACCTCTGACAGTTTCCCTGAGTCTGAATGAATTAATTGCAGTACTGTCAGTTATAATAGATTGTGTTCCACTAAATTTAGTAATAGCTGTTCCATTTGCATTTGCTTCATGTATAAGGTTATTTTCAAAAACAACATCCCCGTTTGAGGTATTTACATAATAAATGGCTCTTTTTAATGGATTTACAGCATATACATTAAAACTGTAAGTATAGACATATTGCTGACTTGCATTATCTTTTACCAGAACTATTTCAGCTTTAGGGTAATATGTTGCACTGGGATTATTACATTCCTGCTGTAATAACTTTTCTTCTTCAGGAACCTGCCATTTATATTTTTTAGCATTTATCTTTCCTAAAAGTTGTTGCAATGCAGCAGATTCGGTTAATGTAATGCTATTTGATATCTGAATATTTTTATACAAATTCCCATTTACCGAAAAGATTTTATCATTTTTTGTATGAACGATAAAAATTGCATCCTGTAATGGGAAATTATTATAGGTAAGCTGATAGCGATAATGTACCTCACCTAATTCATCTTTAGTTGAATTGATTAATGCTTTATCAAATGCATTATCAATTTTTAAAATGCTGTATAATAAATAGTCCAGTTTACTTATTGAAATTTCTTCACCTTTTGAAAATTTAAAATAACTGGGAAGCATATTTCCTTTATTGATAACCAGCATTTCAGCACCAGGAATCATTTTTCTGGCATCAGCGGAATAAAGAATAGTTTGGGCATTTATCAGATTAATAACAAATAAGTTGCACACAATAAGTAAAACAAAAAATATTTTTTTCATGATTAAAGTTTTTGAACTTGCAATACTAATAATATATAAGCATATAAAGTTATAAGATTTTGCTTATTTTTAATAAAATTTAATGATTTCTGTTTAAGCCGCTTTACGCTGAATATCAATCACTAAATTCCCCGTAAAATTATGTATTTATTTGAATATATTTTGATTTATTAATATTAAAATTCAGAAATCATAAGGATTTTAAGAATTTTTATATATTTTCCTTTAACTTTTTCTTTTTTGTTTTAGGTTTCATAACTGAAAAACCAAATCCTCCTAAAAAATCTCCTACGTTAAAATACTTGCCATGAGAATAACAAATAAGTCCAACTTTTGTCATATCAAAAGCCTGAGTTTTTGGATCTAAATACTGATCATCTACATTTATTGCAACTACTTCAGCAATAAACATATCATGAGAACCTAAAGATTTTATTTCTTTTACCACACATTCGATATTTACAGGAGATTCTGCAATTAATGGGGCTTTTACAACCTGGGCTTTAGCAGGCGTTAATTTCATTTCTCTGAATTTATTAAAATCCTTTCCTGATTTAACACCACACCAGTCTGTTGCAAAAGCAAGTTTTTTTGTGGTGAGATTGATTACAAATTCCATGTTCTTTTTCAATATTTCATAAGAATGCCTGCGCGGTTGAACTGATATATAACACATCGGTGGATTTGAACATATCGTTCCTGTCCAGGCTATGGTTATAATATTATATTCTTCTTCAGTTGCGCCACAACTTACCATAATAGCAGGAAGGGGATATACCATAGTTCCGGGTTTCCAGTTTATTTTAGTCATAAATCTTTGATTTTATAATAAGCCAGGATTAATTTTTATTATTTTCAGAACAATTTTTTCAAGACCATCAATTCTTAAAAAATACATGCCGGAATTAAGTTCTTTAATATTGAAAGTATTAAATTTATCGTGTATATCTCTGGTATAAACTAATTTTCCCAGCATATTGTATATTTTTATTGTAAGATATACCCGGTCTGATTTATTTTTTAAAATAAACTCATCTGCAATAGGATTGGGAAAAATCTCAAATTTTTCATCCGGTTGTAAAACTAATGATGCATCATAAATAATTTCGGAACAAATGGCTTTTTTATCAGAAATTTTATAACGGTAACTTGATTCGGTTAATGGGTCATTTGTTTTCCAATTGCTTGTTCTGATAGGAGGAATGACACCAACAATGGAATAATACGATGCAAAATTATACGCAAACATGGAATACATAGCTGGTTCGTAAGTTTGGTAAGGTGTAATTCTGCCTTTTACCACATTTGCATATTCAAAATTATCATTGCCCGTCAATGAATAAAAAGCAATTGGATACAATGAATTATTTGTTATCTGATTGCATATAAAATTAGTTTGATTGGCTGAGCCTGAGTTCATTAAAATCCCCCAAAGTTCAGCTCTGTTCCTGAAAAAAGTATTAAAAGGACCATTATAACCATGACTATTGTCAATTACAATGTTTTGAATTACATTCCCTTCAAATAAATTCATATAAATATAATTCCCATGTAATGTAATATCTCCGGCTGAATTTGATGGTAAGGCAACATCTGTCCAATATGGATCTGTAGAATAATTATAGGCAAAAACATTTCCATTAGCTCCGGCCTGCAAAACCATTGAATGGCGCAAATGCTTAAAAATATTTTGATGAACAAAGCAATCTCCTGTGGTAAACTGCAATAATGTACCATAAGCTTTGCCACCATCACCATAGGTTATTCCGTTTTGGAAATAACTATTTTCAACACTAATTCTGATTGAGTTTTCAATTAAAACATGCGCATAATTGCAATAATTACTTTCTATTCCCGATACACTGCAATCTGCAGCATAATCAAAATAAATATTTGCAGACTGAGCCACAGTTTCATTCATTCTTTGTAATTTAATACATTTAATATGAACCTGTTTAACCGGTATAATTTTAACTATATCAGGTAAATTCATTCCTGAATAATTACGCCTGATGGGTTTATTTAAAATCAAATCATTAGCAGTAATCTGTGTAATCTGAAATATCTGACCTGTTGAGTTTAATGCCCATGAACTTGTTATTAAATCACCATCATCATTGGCTTTAAGTTTTATAAAATCCCCGACACTATATGATAATGCATTTGTAACTGTAATTTTTTGTTGTCCCTGCATTAATGCATAGGTTAATGTTTCAATGGGTAACGACTGGCTACCGGCGATAATTATACCATGATTTTCATTTGGTGATAATAAAAAACCAGCAGCCGGTGATTTATCCAGTGAATCCATTTCACCCCTGATTATAATTGAATCATGTATATAAATTGGCTTATTAAATAAGTAAATTCCTTTGGGAACATAAATTTCACCTGCCCCGTTAAGTGCTGAGATTGCCAACTGAAAGGCTGTGTCCGAAGGGGTATTACCACTTATATCAGCACCAAAATCTGTAAGTTTAACTGATTTTAGATAGTTAAAATCACCCATGCAACCCGGAGAGCTCCAATCTGTTATCCTTGATGGTGAAATATTTTGTGAAAATACAACAGAAAAAACATTAAAAAAGATGACTACAAAAAGTAATTGTTTTTTCATTACCCGATTTTATTACAAAATGACACCTTATATAATTAATGAACAAAAATAACTATAAATAAACTTTTTTATAAAAAATTATTTGAAAATCAGGTTTATATTATTTTACAATAAATATTTACACTTTTATAGTGCTGTACTGCTGATATTTACAAACTATTTTTTATTTTTTAACAAAATAATTGAAAAAAAATTTGGATTCAATATCATTTTATATATATATTTGCGTATTCAAATACCTAATTACATTTAAATATTTTGAGTAGAATAGTAAATATATCAGAAGCAGCATCAATAGCCATACAGAGTATGATTACCGTTGCAAAATCGAAAGAGAAATTAAATGCATCTGACTTGGCAAAAGTATCAAATTTTTCTAAAAATCATCTTGCAAAGGTGATGCATCAACTAACAAAGTTTGGTTTATTGGTATCAGACAGGGGGCCAAAAGGAGGATTTATGTTAGGAAGAAATCCTAAAGAAATTTACCTGCTTGAAATTTATGAATTAATAGATGGAAGTATTGAAGATTTAAGCTGTATGGGAAACTGTGCTGTATGCCCGTTTAAAGACTGTATTTTTGGAGGCTTGGCGAGCAAACTGTCAAACGAGTTAAAAGCATATTTAAAATCGACAAGAATATCAGATTTAATATAAAACAAAATTATCATACTAATGAAAAGAACAATAATTAAAATTGATGAAGAGTTGTGCAATGGCTGTGGTTTATGTGTAAAAGGATGCCACGAAGGTGCATTGCAGTTAATAGATGGCAAAGCCAGAATGATCAGTGAATTGTATTGCGACGGTTTAGGCGCATGTATAGGAGATTGTCCTGAAGGAGCTATTGAATTGGAAGAAAGAGAAGCTGAAGCTTATGACGAAATTAAAACCATTGCACGCATGGTTGAAAAAGGAGAAGCAACTATAAAGGCGCATTTAATGCATTTAAAAGACCATAAACAAGATGAATTTGTAGCTCAGGCAATAGCATATTTAAATAAAAATAATATTAATATAAATTTAAACAACATGACAACAACAGAAAAACACGAAGAATCAGCACACGGAAGTTTTTGCGGATGTCCGGGATCATCAGAAAAAGATTTCAGAGCAGTTAAAACAGAAGAAACATCAAACGGAGATTTTTCAGCTCCTTCAGAATTAGCACAGTGGCCGGTTCAATTACATTTAGTAAATCCTCAGGCATCCTATTTTATAGGTGCTGATGTATTAATGGCAGCAGATTGTGCCGCTTTTGCAGTAGGTGATTTTCATAATAAGTTTATGAAAGGTAAAAGCATTGCCATAGCTTGTCCTAAATTAGATTCTAACATGGAAATTTACGTTGAAAAATTAACTGCTATGATTGATCTGGCAAAAATCAACACCTTGCATGTAGTCATCATGGAAGTTCCATGTTGCGGTGGTTTATTGCAAATTGCTAAAAAAGCATCAGCTAATGCTACAAGAAAAATTCCATTAAAACTAACAATTATTGGCTTACAGGGAGAAACAATACAGGAAGACTGGGTTTAATCAGCTGTTAATCATAAACAAAATGTAATTTAATGATTTTTGAATTACATTTTTTTAAATATATATTTTGGTATTGTCGTACCTTTTTACATTTAACTTATAAAATAATTATTAATTAAATCAATAAAAAAATGAAAACAAAAAAATTATGGATTGCATTTATTAGCGTTATGGTATTTTCTTTTTCGGTTTTGCTGTATTTTGGATATGAAATCTATGTTCAGAAACCACCAATTCCGGAAAAAGTTATTTCAGAAAGTGGAGAACAACTATTCTCATCAATTGAAATTAAGGATGGCCAGAGTGTTTGGCAATCAATAGGTGGACAGGAAATGGGAACTGTATGGGGGCATGGTGCTTATGTTGCACCTGACTGGTCAGCTGACTGGCTGCACCGTGAAGCATTATTTATGCTTGACAAATTAGCTTACAGATACGACTCAACAACCTATGAAAAGGAAAGTCCTGAAAAACAGGCTTACCTTAAATCAGTCCTGCAAAAGGATATTCGTAAGAACACTTATGATGAAGCAACTCAATGCCTGAAAGTTTCAAATCTGAGAGCTGAAGCTATTAAGGCAAATATGCAATATTACAGGGATTTATTCACAAACGGCAAGGAACTGGAAAAAACCAGACTTGCTTATGCGTTACCCGAAAATACAATAAAAAATGAAGCCAGTATGCACAAGATGAATGCATTCTTCTTTTGGGCAGCATGGGCTTGCGTTACAGAACGTCCAGGCAAGGAAATTACCTATACAAGCAACTGGCCCGGCGATGATTTGATTGGAAATCATGCAACAGGAAAACACTTGTTCTGGTCATTGTTCAGTATTGTTATGTTATTATTGGGTGTTGGACTATTAGGTCTTTATTATGCAAAAACCAAAGATCAAAATACCGATGTAGAGGAATATCCTGAAAAAGATCCATTGATTAATCTGAAAGCAACTCCTTCAATGAAAGCAACGCTTAAATATTTCTGGATAGTTAGCGGATTAATATTATTACAGGTTATTGTTGGAATTATAACGGCACATTTTGGTGTTGAAGGCAATGGATTTTACGGTTTAAAACTGGATTCAATATTACCATATACTATCTCAAGAACATGGCATGTGCAATTGGCTATATTCTGGATAGCAACCGCATGGCTGGCTACAGGATTATTTATTGCACCGGCTGTTTCAGGTTATGAACCAAAATATCAGAAATTCGGTGTTAATCTTTTATTTGGTGCATTATTAATTGTTGTTCTGGGCTCTATGGCCGGTGAATGGTTAGGTGTAATGCAAAAATTAGGCTTAATTCAGAATTTTTATTTTGGTCATCAGGGTTATGAATATGTTGACTTAGGCAGATTCTGGCAATTTCTACTGTTCGGCGGATTGCTGATCTGGTTGTTTTTAATGATACGTGCTTTGTTACCTGCATTAAAAATAAAATCGGAAAGCCGTCAGTTATTGATATTATTTACCATTTCATCCATTGCCATTGCAGCTTTTTATGGTGCAGGCTTAATGTACGGCCGTCAGGCGCATCTTTCAGTTGCAGAATACTGGAGATGGTGGGTAGTTCATTTATGGGTTGAAGGTTTCTTTGAAGTATTTGCTACTACAGTTATTGCATTTGTTCTTGTAAAACTTGGTTTATTAAACATTAAAAGAGCAACACTGGGTTCATTGTTTGCAACTATCATCTATTTATTAGGCGGAATTATCGGTACTTTCCATCACTTATATTTTGCCGGAGCACCCATGTCAATTATAGCCCTTGGAGCATCATTCAGCGCACTGGAAGTTGTGCCGCTTGTGTTGATGGGTTTCGAAGCCTGGCATAATTATCAGCTTACAAAAACAACAGTCTGGATTAAAAAGTATAAATGGGCCATATATTCATTCATAGCAGTTGCATTCTGGAATCTGGTAGGTGCAGGTATTTTCGGATTCCTGATTAACCCTCCTATTGCATTGTATTATATGCAAGGTCTTAATACAACACCATTACATGGTCATGCAGCATTGTTTGGCGTATATGGTATGCTCGGTATAGGTCTGATGTTGTTCTCTTTAAGAGGAATGACCGTTACACAGGAATGGAACGAAAAGGTACTGAAATTCTCATTCTGGTGTTTTCAGATTGGTATGATGCTGATGCTCTTATTAAGTTTGCTTCCTGTTGGGATTTTACAAACCATTGCTTCTGTAGATCATGGTATCTGGTATGCACGTTCAATGGAATTTATGCAAAGTCCCGCAATGTCAACTTTCAGATGGATGAGGGTATTTGGAGATACAATTTTTGCATTCGGCAGCCTTGGTCTGGTATATTTTGTTATCGGATTAAAAGCCGGTTGGTCTATTAAAAAATAAGTTAAAAAGAAAAACAAATTTAATGAAACAACAGGAAAATTTTCAGAACATTATTAAAATCCTGTTGTTTCATTTAAATAATTATACTAATGCAAAGCAATAAAATACAGATTGAGAAAGCTACTGTAAAAGCGATGATAGAGATTTACTGTAAATCAAATCATAAAACAGGGAAAATCTGTGATGAATGTAATGAATTGATTGACTATGCTTTGCTCAGAACAGAAAAATGTAAATATAAGGAAAACAAGCCTGCCTGTAAAAACTGTATTACACATTGTTATAGTCCGGCCAAAAGAGAAAAAATAAAAGAAGTCATGCGCTTTTCAGGACCAAGAATGATATATATTCACCCCATTTTATCAATCAGACATCTAATCAGTAAATTAAAAAAATAAAACAATGGAAAACAAATCATTTGAAACAGCAAAAGTGTTTCAGTTTAAACAAGAAGTAGATTATTCCGAAAACGGAATAGTAAGTAAAAGAGTAATTGAAAAGAAAACAGGAAATGTATCTTTGTTTGCTTTTGATAAAGGACAGTCGTTAAGTGAGCATACAGCTCCTTTTGATGCAATGGTTCAGGTTGTGGAAGGAACAGCTGAAATTATAATCAACAAAAATCCTTTTAAAGTTAATGCAGGTGAATCTATTATTATGCCTGCCAATATTACACACGCTGTATATGCAGTTGAAAAATTTAAAATGGTATTAACAATGATAAAAGATATATGATCAATTCAACCAACTTAAGTACAGCCCCGTTAATGGCACCTAAATTTGACGGAAGACTATTATTTGCAGGTGATACCGTTGATATTGTTCACTTAACAATAAAAAAAGGAGATAAAATTGACCCGCACTCAAACCCTGTGGATGTTGTATTTTTTGTTGATGAAGGTGAAGGTGAATTAACGGTTGAAAATGAGAAATTTCAATTTAAAAAAGGAGATTGCATTCCCATGAAAACTGGGATTAACAGAGGTTGGGAAAACACAAATGAAGCAGACCTGAAGTTATTGGTAATCAAACTTAAAAAATAATTAAGTTTTTGTCTTCGTTTTCTTTGTAAAAATATCTCCAATCAAACCGCCTATAAGGCCACCCCATAATAGCATAAGCCATGGATTTGATTTAATGGGACAGGCTCCGGTGGCACAACCGACTTTAAGATAATATATAAAGCCGCCCATCATACCAATTACAGCTCCGATAACAGATTGAACTGAGAAGATTGTCTTAAGTTTATTGAAAATTTTAGCAATATTTTCCATAAAAAAGAGAATAAATAAAAAGCATGCTTTGAGGGCATGCTTTTTTGAATTTAAATGCTAATACTTATTTTATTGCATTAAGTTCGTCCATTATGGCTTGCTTATCCTGTAAACCAACCAGGCGTTTTATTTCTTTGCCGTCTTTAAAAATAATTAAAGTTGGTATATTTCTTACACCGTAAGTATTGGAAGTAACTTTATTATTATCAACATCTAATTTCCCGATTTTAAACTTTTTACCAACTTCAGTGGCAATTTCGTCAATAACAGGAGCCTGACGACGGCATGGGCCACACCATACTGCCCAGAAATCAACCAGAGTAATGCCTTTTTTAATTTGCTTATCAAAATCCTGATCGGTTAAAATTTTCACTGCTTTATTTGCAGGAGCAGGAGCAGGAGCGGTCTGACTAAATGTTTTTGCATTAAAAGCAACTAATACCAAAATAAGTAAGAATTGAGCGAGAACTGTTTTTTTCATTTTATTGTTTTATTTAATTGATTTTTAATTTTCTTTTATTAACAAATTATATACCAAAATGTTTTACTATACCATAGGTTGCTGCTGGCTTAAACAATGGAAACTGCCCAAACCCCAGATTATCTCAGACGAATCAATGCCTATAACCATTCTGTCAGTGAAACATTCAGCTAATATATCCAAAGCAATTTCATCAGTTTTACAGCCAAAAACAGGAACTATTACTGCAGCATTTGCAATATAAAAATTCGCATAGGAACAGGGAACACGCTGGTCTTCAATATATAAAGCTTCAGGCATAGGTAATTCAATTATATTGAGCTGTTTGCCGTTAATTAATCTTACTTTCTGCAATTCTTTCAGATTTTCCTGTAAAGGTTTATAATTGAAGTCCTTTTTATCTTTTTCTACAACAGTAACAACGGTATCTTCATTTACAAAGCGACAAATATCATCCACATGGCCATTGGTATCATCCCCGTCCACACCCTCATTGAGCCAGATTATCTGATGAACACCGTAATAGTCATACAAATAAGTTTCAATTTGGGTTTGATTCAGCTTAGGATTGCGGTTAGGGTTTAACAAACAGGCTTTGGTCGTTATTAAACTTCCTTTACCATTGAAATCCACAGATCCACCTTCCATAACAATATCCGGACTAATCACCGGAAGTTGTAATTTTTCAGCAATCAACTGTGGGATTTTATTATCCAGTTCATAAGGATATTTATTACCCCAGGCATTATATTCCCAATTGACAACCAGCAGCTTATTCTTTGCATCCGGGTTGATTAAAAATGCAGGACCATGATCGCGGCACCAGGCATCATTGGTTGGGTGAATATAAAAACGGATATTATTCATATCAGTACCCAATGCTGTAAGCTGTTCTTTAACATGATCCAGCATCAATGTATCGTTAACATTGATATTTACGACCTCTCCCCTGCTTAATTCCTTGATAAACTGATGATAGGCAGGGAAGATATTCTGTATCCTGCCCGGCCATGAGTTTTCGTTATGAGGATAACTCAACCAGGTAGCTGCATGTTTCTCCCATTCTGCAGGGAAACGGTAGCCGTTTTTCAGGGGGGAGTTGGTGTTTCTTAAGTTCAAGGGTTATTATGTTATAAGTTATGAATTATGAATTATGAGTTATGAATTGCTTGCTTTTCGCATATCACTTGCCACTTTTTTCGTAATTCGTAATTCGTAATTTTAAATTTAATCTTCATCAATAAATCTTTCAGTTATCGGTAAATACGTATCAATTCTCCTGTCTCTTAAAAATGGCCAGTGAATACGGTACTCATTGCTTTTACTAAGGTCAAGTTCCTGAACGTGAATCTCTTCCTTATCATGACTTGCTTCATACAATAAGCTGCCAAAAGGATTGCTGATGAAGGATCCACCCCAGAAATTCATATCTGCTTCACGACCAGTGCGGTTTACACTAACTACATGAACGCCGTTGGCAATGGCATGACTGCGTTGTATCGTTTGCCATGCATAATATTGTTCATTGTTTACCTCTTCGGTTTGAGATACTGCCCAACCAATAGCTGTCGGGTAAAATAAAATTTCTGCACCCATTAACGCAGTAATTCTTGCTGCTTCAGGATACCATTGATCCCAGCAAATTAAAGTACCGATAGTTGCATATTTGGTTTTAAAAACTCTATAACCTAAATCGCCGGGTGTAAAATAAAATTTTTCGTAATAGGCAGGGTCATCAGGTATATGATTCTTTCGGTATTTGCCAAGATATCTTCCATCTGCATCCAAAACGGCAACGGTATTATGGTATAAGCCTTCAGCACGCTTCTCGAATAAAGAAGCAATAATAACCACATTCAATTCTTTTGCCAGGGCAGAAAAAATGTCTGTAGTTTGACCGGGTATGGTTTCAGCCAGTTTGAAATTATCGTAATCCTCCACATCACAAAAATAGAGGGATGCAAACAATTCCTGTAAACAAATTATTTGTGCTCCATTATTTGCAGTATTGCGGATTTTTTCTTTTGCTTTATCCAGGTTGACCTGCTTGTCTTTTACACAAGCCATCTGAATAATACCGACTTTTACTTTTTTATTTTCCACGAAAAATAATTTTAAAGTGCAAAAATACATTTTTTACTTCAAATTATCAAGCTTTTATGTATAGTGACGGGGTGACTTGAAGTCACCCCTTCACTTATTTATAACTACTTCAAACTCACCAGCGTTTTTCCGTCGCCACCCCTTTCAATATGCTCATCCTTATAGCTTTTAACTTCGGGGATACCGCTGAGATATTCGCGTATAACATGCCTTAAAATACCGTTGCCCTTTCCATGCAGTATGGATAATTCGTAAACACTGAGTAAAATAGCCTCATCAACCCACTGCTTTACCAAAACCAAAGCTTCATCGGCACGTTTACCTCTTACATCAATAGAAGGATTGAACTTGCTTGCCTTTTCGTTAATATTACTCATAATATTGCCGTAAGTGCTCGTCTTGGGAGATTTCATTTTCTGTTTAGCCTCAGATTTTGAAACTTTTTCCAGTTGATTCAGCGGCAAGGTAACACGTATAGAATTTGCCAGTAATACAGCCTTATCATTTTTTATCGATTCAACTTCACCCAGGGTTTGTTGTCCGATAATTCTCACATAATCGCCGATAAATATTGGCAAACGCTCTTTTGGTTCAGTTTGCAGTGTTTTCTGCTTTGCCTTTTTTATGATTTGATTTGGATTCTCCAATTTTTCCTTGAAATGCTGTATATTTTCCCTTGCTTCCTGAGTTACTTCTTTTTCAGCATTACTCTCTTTTATCATTCTTACCGCATTCTCAATAATACGGTTGGATTGATTTATCAATTCCTTTGCATCTTCCTTTGCCTGCCTGATGATTATGGATTTGCTGTTTTCTAATTTAGTATTTAAATTGGTATATTTATCTATCATTTCCGACAGGAAATCATCAGCAACCTTAAGTTCCTGCTGTTTCCGTTTAATTTCATCCTTGTCAACCTCAAGTTGCTGCAGTTGCTGTTCAAAATCGAGATGTGACTTACCGGATTTGGTTCTGGCTTTTTCCAGTATTTCTGGTTGTAATCCTATATTCTGTGCTATTTCAAAAGCAAAGGAACTGCCCGGTTTACCGATTTTCAGTTTATAGAGAGGATGCATATTGGTGGTATCATACAACATCGCTCCGTTTACAATACCTTCGTTGGTATCGGCCATCAGTTTCAGATTGGAATAATGTGTTGTAACCACACCAAATGCTTTCTTATTATTGAGTTCTTCCAGTATGGCTTCAGCTATTGCTCCCCCAAGTTGTGGTTCGGTACCTGTTCCAAACTCATCAATCAGGAACAAAGTTTTCTGACTGGCATTTGCAGCCAGGGTTTTCATGTTCAGCAGATGAGAACTATAGGTACTTAAATCATTTTCAATGGATTGCTCGTCGCCGATATCAATAAACAATTTTTCGAATATTCCTGTTTCGGAAGTTTGTTTCATGGGAACCAATAAACCACACTGCAACATATATTGTAATAAACCAACTGTTTTTAAACAAACTGATTTTCCACCTGCATTGGGTCCTGAAATAATCAGTATCCTCTTTTTATTATCCAGTTTGATATTCAGCGGTTCTATTGTCTTCTTCTGCGCCTGATGCGATAAAAACAACAAAGGATGTTTGGCAAGATACCAGTCCAGCTGGGCATTTCTATTAAACAAAGGCTTAATGCCTTCAATTTTAATGGCAAATTTTCCTTTTGCCCTTATAAAATCCATCTGAGCAAGAAAATAATAGGCATTTTTCAGTTCCTGACTGTAAGGACGGAGGAAATCGGTAAATTCAGTAAGAATCTTAACAATTTCAAGGCGTTCGTCATGCTCTAATTCCCGGATATCATTGTTTAACTCAAAAACTTCTTCCGGTTCTATATAATAGGTTTGCCCGGTAGCTGATGCATCATGCACAAAACCTTTTATCTTTCTTTTGTTGGTGGCTGTAACGGGAATAACAGCCCTGCCGTTCCTGATGGTTACGGTAACATCTTCCCCGGTCCAGCCTTCTTTCTTGGCAATACTCAGGGTTTGTATAAGCTTTTTCTCTGCATTTGCAGTTTTTAAACGTAATTCTTTTCTGATTTTTCGTAAATCAGCTGATGCATCGTCCTTTATAAATCCTTTTTCATCAAGTATTCTGTCAATTGCATCCAGTATGACTTCATTCAAATTTACTTTTGCAGCCAGATTGAAAAGTTCAGGATATTTAGTTTCTTCGTCAACAGGCTGTAAGAACTTAATGCAATCAAAAATTGTTGCCAGTGAAAGTCTTAATTCGACAAGTGATTGTATTTCAATAAATGTACCCTGTAAACGGATTCTGTCAATCTCAGGTGTTAAATCGTAATAATCCTGAGATGGAAAGAAATTATCAAACAATAAAATTTGAAGGAATTCATCTGTTTGATTTAAAAGCGTATTGATTTCACTATAGTTTTGCTTGAATGAAATTCCGGCAACAAGGTTTTTACCCAGACCACTGATGCATTCATTGGCAATAAACTGACGAATGGTATCGAAACCTAATTTTTGTTCTATATTGGCAGGATAAATCAATGTTATAATTTTTTTGCAAAGATAAATTAATTTGATGATTTGTTAATGTGTTGATGCGATGATGTGTGTTTGAATTGCATGTAAGTTTGTGTTTTAGTGGTTGAGTGGCGGTTACTGAACCTGTCGAAGTAAGTCGAAACCACAATATCTGAATGATCAGAAAAAACAATCAACAGCGCTTCGACTACGATCAGCACCCGACTAACGTCCTACCGGGTGGTTGAGCGAAGTCGAAACCACATGCTACGAAGGTCATATATTTAATTAGAAAATACAACTGCGCTTCGACTATGCTCAGCGCCCGAAAGTCATTGGAGCGTAATGAAACCACGTTCTATTATCAAACTGTGTATAAAAAAAAACCTGTAACCGAAATACATCGATTACAGGTAAAACCAAATTATGAAATGTCCATGTTCATTAGTTCACCAAAAAAAACAATCCTATCATGGACATTCCATTGGCGAAGCTTTATTATATTCATTAACTTGAGAACAGTTATTTTAACTTAATCTGTACATTAAAAAATATAAATAAATGAAATTTATTATTTTTTAGCAAGGTATTCAGAAACACCTTCGTGAGTAGCTTTCATGGCTTTTTCACCTTTGTGCCAGTTTGCAGGACAAACTTCACCATTTTCTTCAAAATACTGTAAAGCATCAACCATACGGATGGCTTCGTCAATACTTCTGCCTAAAGGTAAATTGTTTACCAACTGATGCTGAACAACACCATTTTTATCAATTAAAAATAAACCTCTGTAAGCAACAGGTGCACCGATAAATACACTTTCTCCTTCTTCGTTGTAATCAAAATCACCTGCTAATACGTCATAATTTTGTGAAATGGTTTTTGATAAATCAGAAACCAAAGGAAATTTAACACCTTTAATACCACCATCTTTCAATTCAGTATTTAACCAGGCCCAATGAGAGAATTTAGAGTCGATTGAACAACCAACAACGGCAACATTACGTTTTTCAAATTCTGCTAATTTTTCCTGAAAAGCAATAATTTCAGTTGGACAAACAAATGTAAAATCAAGTGGATAAAAGAAAAATACCACATGTTTTTTACCAATAAACTGTTCCAGTGAAAAGTTTTCTACGAATTCACCTCCGTTAATAACTGCGTCAGCTTTAAAAACAGGCGCTTTTTTACCTACTAATACCATATTTTTTTTAATTTTTTAAAATTGAATAATTTTTTATTGTGACTTATAAACAAGCTTATTTTAAAAAAGTTTAAGCTATTAAAAAAAATCTTGATTTAAATTTAAATTATTTTTATATCTATCAGTATATGTGAATTTTATGGTCTAAAAAGAATTGTTAAGAAAATCACAACAATCCTTTGTAAATATCGTAATTAATCCTAATTTTGCAATGTTAAAATAATTTTTTATTGCCTTGAAAATCTCATATATTCTAAAAATAAGCCTGATTTCATTTTTGATTATTATGACAACTTTTATTGCTTCAGCTCAACAAAAATCTAATAACAAAGCAAAAGCATGCAGTATTAAAGTAAATTTTAAAGGTGAAAAGGCTAAATCAAGAATTGAGCAGGAATTAAACAGGGAAAAAGGGATTTTAAAAGTTGTTGCAGATACTATAAGCAAAGTTGTAACTGTTAATTACAATGATAAGCATACAAATCCTGAAAAAATAAATCAGGCTATTGAAAGAATGGGTTATGTTACAACATTATCCTCTTTTGAAAAAAAGAAAATCAGAAGTTGCAGCTCTGATCCGGAAAAAGCAGAAACAAAAAAATAAAAAATAAAATGAAAATATTAGTTTTAAATTGCGGAAGTTCATCTATTAAGTACCAGTTGCTCGATATGTCAAACAATGCAGACTTGCTGGCAAAAGGTTTATTAGAAAGAATCGGTCTGGAAAATGCGGTATTGACCCATCAGCCAAAAAATAAAGACAAGTTTAAATTTACCCAGAGCATACCCAACCATCAGGATGGTATTAATTTAATTTTGAGCACATTGAAAGATCCATTTCATGGTGTTATAAAAGATGTAAATGAAATTTATGCAGTTGGTCACAGGGTTGCACATGGGGGCGAAAATTTTAAAACGAGTGTTCTGATTACTGAATCTGTTAAAGCAGATATTGAAAAATGTATTGAACTGGCTCCATTACATAACCCGGCAAACTTAAAGGGTATAATTTCCATGGAAGCAATTTTACCAAAAATACCTCAGGTTGCTGTTTTTGATACTTCCTTCCATCAATCGATGGAACCTTATGCCTATTTATATGGAATACCTTATGAATATTACGAAAAATACCGTATCCGTCGTTATGGTTTTCACGGCACCAGTCATAAATTTGTTGCACAAAAAGCCTGCAATATCTTAGGTTTAAATTTTGAGAAAGTAAATATTATCACTTGTCACCTTGGCAACGGAGCAAGTGTTGCTGCCATTAAAAAAGGAAAATCTGTTGATACATCCATGGGATTTACTCCGATTGAAGGCTTGCTGATGGGTACACGTTGTGGTGACATCGACCTTGGTATTACTTTGTTTCTCGCTGAAAAAGAAGACCTCAGCATGAAAGAAACCAATGATTTATTCAACAAAAAAAGCGGAATGTTTGGTATTTCAGGTGTTTCATCCGATATGAGAGACATTGAAGAAGCAGCTGAAAAAGGACATGAAAGATCAAAAATTGCACTTCAAATGTATGACTATCGTGTTAGAAAATACATTGGTGCTTATGCTGCCGGAATGGGTGGTGTGGATCTTATCATTTTTACCGGAGGAATTGGCGAAAATGCTGATATTACCCGCGAAGGCATCTGTAAAGAACTGGGATTTTTAGGTATTGACTTCGATTTTAAAAAGAATAAAGGCTTAAGAGGAGTTGATGAACTTATTACCAAAGAAAATTCAAAAGTAAAAGTAATGGTGGTAACTACCAATGAAGAACTTGTAATTGCTACAGATACCTATAACATTGTCTGCTGCAATCAACTTTCAAATGTAGAAAAATAATAAGATTTTAAATACCATATTTATAAAAGTGAAATATTACTTCAAAATAGAAATATTTCACTTTTTTTTTAACGCTTTGTCAGAAAATATAGTAATTTAGTCCTCTAAACTACTACAATTACTAAATTAACTGGATTCACTAAAGTGTTGAACTGGAAACAATATCCGTTTATTAAAATCTTACTTCCTTTTTGCATAGGGATAATAATTGCATTATATCTTAATTTAGCCAATTTCCCGCTTTCTGCTGCTTCATTAATCTTCTTTTTTGCTTTATTTCTATTAATTATAGCAAATCGTTATATTAGCTATGCCTTTAGATGGATACCCGGAGCTATAATAAATATTTTGGGATCAAGACGAAAAGTTGAGGAGTTAATTTATTTAGGCAAAAATATTAGCTAATCTGAACAAGAAAAAAGAGATATTTCTTACCCCTCTAAAAGAAGCTCTAAACGCTTTGATTTTAGCATTAAAAGATTCAGCAGA
>JAPLDQ010000045.1 GCA_026391675.1 Bacteroidota bacterium | reverse complement strand
TCTTTACTTTTTCCTATCATTTTGCAAGAATTTCATCTAATTTACACATTTTCTTGCAATTTTATCGTACCTTTTTCGAATATTTATCAACACTTATTTGTTGATAATCATTGTTTTATGATGTTTTTAAGGAGCGACTATCTAATATTGGTAAACTTTAATTTACTGATTTGTTTGTATTGGGGACTTAATGAGCCAAAGGCTGATTTAATATAGAGTTTTGCGTCTATAGCTAAATCGTGTAAGCCGGTAATTTCTTTATACAAAATTTCATTACGGGCAATACGGGCATTACTTAAGGGAACCCAGGCAGCTAAAACAGCAGCATTCTTTAGTTTTAAATCGTTATAGCAGGCTGTGAGTGCTGCAATTTTCAGATCAGTTTCATTGGGAGCATATAGTGGTATGCTTGCCAACATTTTAATGAATTTGTCAAAGTTATCAATACGCAAATCGTAACCCATCTGCGAAGTTGAAATCTCTTTAACTGATTTGCCTTCGGCTGCCAATGCCTTCTTTTCTTCCTCCGTTAATTTGGCTGTAGCCCTTTCACCTAATAATTTACGCGCCAGTATATTTACGCTTTCGTCCACTAAATCGGTGGTGTCTGAAGCCTTAAGGAAATTCATGCTTCTTCTTACCAGGCCTGATAAGGGAAGAAATGCTGATTCTCTGGCATCTACTGCATTACGGTATAAAGGCAGGGCTGCGTTAACAGCATCATTTGCTGTTTTAGCACTGGAAACAATGGTTTGCATGGCTGCAATTTTGAGGGCAGCCTTTGCAGGATTATACGCACTACCATAAGATAAAGCGTATGAAATTAACTCGTTTAGTTTGGCAACATTATTTGCGTGCCCGTTTTCTGAATTATTGCTCATAAAAAATGTATTAAATTGTTAATAAAAAAATACAAATTCTTTAAAATAAAAAATGCATAAACTGACTGCAAATATATATACCAAAAACAAGCAAAAGGAAAAAATTGTATGAAAGTGGCTTTTGACTTTACGAACGTATGGTTTTTGACAAGGAACGTAATATTAAAAATAAAAAGTTGTGCAAAAAACACTAAAATCATTTCTAAATGCTATCATTTTTTAGTGCATTTTTGATATAATTTTTGTAAAAGTGATAGAATTTTTTATAAAATGATATTACCATACTTTTATAGAAACATTACAATTGATATTTTTTCTGTCAATTAATGATTGGTATTATTTATTTAGTATTTTTACCATTTATAATGTTAAAGTTTTAAAAATATTGATACAAAAGCATAACATATCCGATTATTCAAATTTCTATAGTATCGCATATAGATTCGGATTTAATGGGAAAGAAAAAGATAATGAGGTTAAGGGTACCGGAAATAGCTTAGATTTTGGTGCTAGAATTTATGACCCGAGAATTGGGAGGTGGTTGAGTGTTGATCCATTAGCAAAAAAATTTCCTGAAGAAAGCCCTTTTCTGTATGCTGGGAATAACCCTATATTTTTAACAGATCCAGACGGGATGGAACCGATAAAGCCTCAAGCAGGTTCTGTAAGTGGATTTGTTGCATTTTTAAATAATACTAGAACTAAAATGGGAACATTGACTGGTGCACTTGCTCAGGATGCTATGTTACGATTAGGTAGAACTGAAATGAATTGGAAGCAAAAGCGACCAACGCCGGCAACTACAGCTCCTTTTAATAATATTAAGGATAGATATATTTACACTGAAAAAGGAGGTTGGATTGATATGGCTCATTTCTTATTTTATGCAGGAAAAGCATACGAATATAAACAGAATAAAATTTCTGCAGAGAACATGATAAAAAGTGAAACATTTGTTTTTTTATCTCCTGAATCTCAAATGTATTATATTCAACAGGCAGGAATAAATCCTGTTTCCGAAGCAATTCAGGACGGATATAAACAAGAAATGAGTGATAGATTATTTGCACCTTATTCAGCATATAGTTATGAAGATTTACCAAGTGATAAATATGGCGCTGATTTTGCAGTAAATTATTTTAATCCAAATAGCAAATTAAGTTTTGGAGAACAACTTGGTAATTATATGAACAATCAATTAAAAGCAACTTCACCTGAAAATGCTCCAAATTACGAATGTTTACCAGATAGCGAACCCACAGACAAGCCAACAGGAACAAATCATACAGTAAATGCAAAAACGCCTGATTGTTATGAATAAGTATTTTAAATTTAGTATAATATCTTCTATTCTAATAATAATTATTTTTTGTGTGATTTATTTCATATTAAAAGATTCAAGAGATAATAATTTAATTAATGAAGGAAATATATTGGTAAATAAAGTTGAAATTTACAAAAAAACAAATGGAAAACTTCCTTTAACATTAAAGGAAATTGGAATTAAAGAAGATGATAATTATCCGTTATTTTATCTGATAAGAGCTGACAGTGTAAATTATATGATTTGGTTTGGAACTTCATTAGGAGAATCAAAAACGTATTATTCTGATTCGAAAAAATGGGAAGATTTTGCCAGATAAACTAATTACAACGGTAGAAATTATTTATAAAGTATTCCTTTGCCCAAAACGACATAAAAACAAAATAATAGTTTTGCAATATTGGTAAATAAAACGGAATAAGTGGTTTTGAAAAAAGAAATTTAAAAGGTTTCTTTTAAGAAAAAAGCATTGGCAATCATAAAAATTACTGATGCTTTTTTTGTAAGAAGTGGTTTGGAATTAGTTATAATTCAATTTCAACATCCTTTTCAGATTTGTTTCTCTCACGAATACTATTAATATGCTCACATCTTTTCCGAGATTTGCTTTCCTCAGTAATTCCCAATTCCCTTTCTAAGGGTTTAATATTCAATATATAATCCGTTGCTTTCTAAGCCTGAGAACTCGCATATACAATAAATTTCTTTTAATTAAAGATTATTCCAGAAATCGTCCCTCCCCTGATATAAATGAACAAGTACTATTAATGGCAGGTCACAGATGGATATCAGCAACTGTTAGATATCGATATACTCCATTAGAAGAGCAGAGAGAAATGATAAATAGATTTCATCCATTGAAATAAATAATTTTATATTATTATTAATAAAAAAACTAATTTTGTTTAATAAAAATCTAATAATGTTGAACTGGACTAATATTATTAATCAAGTCAGTAAAATACAAATAAAAAGCATAACTGATCAATTATTTAAATATGCTTTATTATTTTCTGTTTTTGCAGTCATCACTTCAATTTTTAAATCTCCCAATTGGGTGATAATAATATTGTTTTCTGTAACTGGTCTATTAATACTCACTGGAATAATTTTTTATATATACTTTGCAATAAATAATCCTGATTATTTGCGTTCAGAAAGTTTTCAAATAAAAAAGCAATCAATAGAAATGTTAGGTGATAAGGATAATCAACTAAATTCTAATGCAGAAAATATTACTTTAATCGCAAGTCCTTTTTCATTAATAGATTCAGATAATAATAAAGATATAGGTGAATAATGTTTAAAAAAGCATATATATTAATTTTTGATAAAAGTAGCTTGATTGATAATTTTAATTATCAGCAATTTCATACTACTTTAACAACGGCCAAAGGAATTGAAAGTTGGTGGCATTATTTAAATAACACTTACATTTTAATTGTTGATTCGAAGATATCAGCTAATAATATTTCAGATTTCGTAAGACAGCATATGACTAATAAACACTTTATTGTTGTAGAGCTTAATTTAAACAATCATAATGGTTGGTTACCAAAAGAAGCATGGGATTGGATAATGAAGTATAAAAATTAGGACAGATTTAATTTAATAATAAATTATGGCTAAAATTAATGAAGTGGATTTGATTGAAAAGAATAAAATGCAATTTAAATTTTCAAATGACGATTTTTGTTTAAAATTTTTATTACATGTATTCCCTCAATATATGAAAGATAAAAATGAAAGAAGTTACGAATTTTATGAGAGAAAAAATAAAGTCTATGTTGAATTGACAAGATATACAGGGGAAAAGTATATTTACCAAAAAACTATAGCTGGTACTAATATTGATGTATCATATAAATTAGGGCTTGTATATGATGAAATAAAACAAGCGTGGTTTGATTCTTCAAATAAAAAGTATCCTAATTATGATGAATTAGATACTACATACTATACTGAAGAGATTAGAATTATGATAGTACCCAATGTGGATGATAATTATCCTAAAATTTTAGAAAAAATGCATAAATATAATTTAAATTGCCTTTATGCAAAAAAATATGTTGGAAAAAGTATAAGCAAGCAGGAATTAGTTAATTTATTTAAAGATCAAGGAATTATAATAGAATTTGAAAAAGAAGTAAATACTTTTTTAAAATAATTTTATACCGAATTTTAATATTCATGGGAATTTTATTCCTTTAAATCAAAAAGTAGTTGATCTTTTTATAATTTGCATTGAAATTGAAATAGACGAATTTATAGACACTAAATTACGTTTCCCTTATCCTTTTGGATTAATTTTACTGGCAATAATGAAATACCATCCGGAAATTTCTAAACCTAAAAAACAAAGTTCATCAAAAGATAAACATTACAAAGAACTAATGCCATTAAAAAAAGTTTTACTTTAATTATCATTTTGATACGAGATTTTCAATAAAAGCATTGATTCCAGAATTATGCCAATAACACCACAATTACGTTAATTTTTCTACAGGCTGGCATACATACAAATAACGTTAAAATTAAATATGTATACGAAAAAAGTAATAATACTTACGATTAATTATATTCTCTAACAACTATTTCCATACATTTAAATATTTAGTATTTTTACATTCTATAAAACTAAAATTCATAAATCATTTGATAACAAATAATTACATATCAAATTACTATCCAGACGAGTGTCGGTTCGGATTCAATGGGCAAGAGAAAGATGATGAGATAAAAGGCACTGGAAATAGCCTAGATTTTGGGGCAAGAATTTATGATCCGAGGATTGGAAGATGGTTAGCGTTAGATCCATTGCAAGCAAAATATCCTGATTTAAGCCCCTATAATTTTTGTGCTAATAATCCAATAATCTTTATTGATCCTAATGGAAAAGAAATTGATATAGCTCAAAGTAAAGGTTTACAAGAATTTAAAAGAGATCTTAGACGAACAGCACTTGGGAGAGAACTTTGGGATGATATGAAGAAGACAAAAACATTAATTAGAGTCGTTGTTTATGAAGAAGTATTAGTTGAAAGAACATCAAATGGGACATATTCAATAACACCTGGTTATTTTAGTCCGGATGGAGATCCTATTGAAAATAAAAAAGAACCTATACATAGGTTTAGAGCTTATTATAGATCTGGGGAATTAGCAATATCAAGTGGAGCCTCCAATTTATTAAAAAATGTTATGAAAATATATGGAGAAAAATGGGAAAAATTAAGTGATGAAGAAAGAAATGCTGCAATGCAAAAAGAACTTAATTCAGGAAAATATAAAATTAAAGAAATAAATGATAAAAAAGTAAATGGACCTATTTTGTTAAATTCAAGTAGCCTTACAGACAAATATGCTTCTAAAGGAGAGGATGTTAAAAGTGATATCCCGACCTCTTTTGAAGGAGATGAATCTTTAGATTTTATTAAAAATATTTTTAGTGTTCATGAATCTACACATTCTATTTGGGATGCATATAATGAGTTGCATGAAAATAGAGGTAGCAAAGAAATAAGACCTTTTAAAAATGAGAAAAAAACGAAAGCTCAACAAAACCCAAAGAAATGAAAAAAATAATAATTTATTTTCTGTTAATTCTTATTTTTTTAAATCAAAATTTAAATGCTCAAAATAAAAGTATAAATAGTAATATTGATTGTATAAATATAACAGAACTATATTATAAAGATACAAATGCTGTTTCATCTATAAAAAATGATATTAAACAATTATTTTTAAATTGTTATAATAAATGCAATATTAATATAACTTCTTTATTACAAGATGTAAAATATTCTAATATTGAATTATTAGAAATTGAAAATTGTAATTTTAATCCTAATATAACATTTTTCCCTGAAAAAATAAAAGAATTATCTCTAATTGGAAATAATTTAAAATCACTCCCCTATAATATAAGTAAATGTAAATTATTAGATAAACTTACTATAGCTGATCAGGACATCAAGTTTGATTGTGAAAATATTAAATTACTTCCTTCTCTTTCTGAAATTCATATATATAATACAAAAATCTATCAAATCCCTAATGCGTTTATTAATTGGGGTACTCTAAAATCCATAATATTAGAAAATAATAAATACTTAAAAGTTGATTCAAAGTTTTATAATGCTTTATCAAATATTCAGAGTTTAAAAGAGTTATATATTATTAATATGAATGTGCTAAGAATTGACAGTTTAATATCAAACTTAAAAAATCTTAAAGTATTAAATTTAAGTAAAAATAAAAAATTTGATAATATCCAATATTCATTTTTTAAACTAACAAATATCGAGGAGGTAATTTTTAATGAGAATGATTTTAAGACTATTCCATATGAATTTTTTAAAAATCAAAAGTTTAAAAAAGTTGATTTAAGTGATAATAAAATTGAAGATATAACTTCTAATATTCGTTTTATGAAAAATGTGGAAGTATTAATTTTAAATAATAATAAAATTAAAAATATTTCTAACGATTTAGAGAATCTACAAAATTTAAAAGTTTTTTCTTTATATAGAAATAAAATCACTTTATTACCTGAAGCAATTTGTAATTTAATAAGTTTAGAAATTCTAGATTTAAGTTTCAATAATTTATCTGTTCTGCCTAAAGAAATTTCTAAATTAATAAATCTTAAAGAGTTACATTTAGAAAGTAATAATTTTACAAAAGATGAAAAGGAAAGGATAATCAAAAACTTACCTAATTGTAACGTCTTTTTTGAATTTGAAAGAAAAATTCATAAATGAATAATAATAGAAAATAATACATTAAAATATAGTCTGCAGATAACCCACTGCCCAAAACGTCATAAAAATAATGAGTTGGTTTTGCCATATTTGTAATTAACAATAGAATGAGGAGTTTTTAGAATATATTTTTAAATAAGTAAATTATGGCTATTTAATAATTAAATCTGTAGATTTTATTAAATAAATCGTTAATCTATAATAATAATACTTTAAAAATAAAATTATATACTTTAAAATGATTATATAGTCGATTTTTTAAGAAAGTTAAATTGTCATTAATTTAGTTGCCATTCAATTTAAGAGTTTTTATGGATTAATTCTAATACTTAAAAGACTTTAATAATTGGATTTAACAAATACTTAAAATTATATGAATGGCAAAAATTAATATTTTTATTTCATACTCACATGAAGATGAAATTTACAAAGATAAATTAGAAAAACATTTGTCTTTATTAAAAAGGAATAACATTATTGAGACTTGGTGTGATAGAAAAATTGTTGCAGGTGAAGAATGGGACAAAAAAATAAAAGGAGAAATTGAAAATGCTCATATAATATTACTACTCGTTAGTGTTGATTTCTTGAATTCTAATTTTTGTTATGATATTGAAATAAAAAGAGCTGTTGAAAAACACGATAATGGTGAAGCTGTTGTGATACCTATTATTTTAAGAAAATGTGATTGGCAAGAAACATCTTTTAGCAGAATACAGGCTCTTCCAAAAAATGCACAACCTGTAAAAAATTTTAATGATGAAGATGAAGCTTTTTTTTCAATAACTGAAGGAATTAAAGCTGCAATAACCAAATATCAAAAAAATTTAAAAGAAACTACTAAAGAAGAAATAACTTCTGAACCATCACCTTTAGAAATCTTACATAAAGCCAAAGTTGAATGTGATACACCTCCCAATATTTTACACTGGGTTGGTAGACAAAAAGAAATTAATGAAATAGATTTAGATTTACATAAAGTTGTGTTTATTTCAGGAATTGGAGGACAAGGAAAATCAGGATTAGCATCTCATTATATTAAAGAAATTGCTATCAAAAAACCAATCTGGGAGTTTTGGGATTGGAGAGATTGTCAAGAAAAGGAAAACAGGATACATACAAAAATAATATCAATAATTTCCAGATTGACAAATAATCGGATAATGGCAAATCAAATTTCAGAAGCATCAATTGATGATTTAATAGATTTATTATTTCAAGAATTAGGAAGTAGGAAAATTGTATTTGTATTTGATAATATTGATGCTTATATAGAATTTGAAAACTTCCAACTAACGGGAGCTGTTCAAAAATTATATTTAGCTTCATTAACAAAGAATCATTGTTCAAAATTTATTTTTACTTGCAGAACATCAATAAACGATATAGATACTGAATTATTAACTATAAATCTTCAAGGACTTTCTCTCGAAGAAACAAAAGATTTATTTTCAGATTATGACTTATCATTAAAAAATGAGGATGTAATATTACTTGCTGAAAAATCTTATACACTGACAAGAGGACATCTTTTATGGTTAAATCTAATTGCCGCACAAGCGAGAAGGGGTTTAGATGTTGCGGAAAAATTTATTCAAGGGATATTGCCCAATTCAAATTTTCAAGAAGATTCGCTTTCTTCAATTCTATCAAAAAAAATTTTAGGTGCTATTTGGAATAGTCTAAATGAAAAACAAAAAACCTTATTAATGGCTTTTGCAGAAATTGTTAGAGCTGAAAATCAGGAGAATTTAAGTAAAATATTAAGTTCAGAACTAAATTATAATCAATTTTCAAAAGCATTTAAAGCTCTAAAACAATTAAATCTTATTGTAATAAAATCAATGCTTGATGAACAAGATACATTTGAGTTACATCCATTAGTAAAAGAATTTGTGATTCAGAATTTTGGAAGAGTTGAACGATCAAAATTTATATCATTATTTTTTAATTTCTATGATAATGTAATTTTAGTATTAAAACCTAAATTAAATTCTGAGCAACCCCTTAACTTTTTTGAGAATTGGACAGCTAAAATTGAATTAGCAGTAAATAAAGATGATTATAAATCAGCACTCGTTGCATTAGAAGAAGTTTGTGTTTCAATTTGTGAAGCAGGATATGTTGAAGAATATATACGAGTTGCAAATCTGGTTTTTGTAAATATTGATTGGCGGACTGCGTTAAACGAAGAATATAGCTATTTTAATTCACAATTTACAAAATTTGTTGACACGTTAACTGAATTTGGGAAATTTGATGAGGCATCAGCATTTTTAACAAAATATGAGAAGTTAATAACAAGTAAAGGGATTAATTATATTCGTTATTGTAAAACCAAAGGACATTTTTACTGGTTTCAGAATAAATTTAATGAAGCGATTGAGCTACTAGAAGAAGGAATCATATTAGAAGAACAAAGTAATTCAAAAAGCGGATTAGATCTTAGGCATACACTTGCATTATCATTGAGGGATACAAAACATAAAGATAATATTTCAAAAGCACTTGAAATATTTTTAAACGGGAAAGATATCAACAAATTAATATTAGAAAAGGATGATAATTTTATTTCAGGTGAAACTTATGGAAATGTTGGAAGATGTCTGCATTACAATGGAAATATTAGTGATGCTTTAATTTGTTATAAAAAATCATTGCAAAAATTGAAAGATCCTATGAATAAGGGTTATGCATATTTATGGTATGCTGAATGTATGATTTTAAATAATCAAATAGATACTGCATTATGGTTTTACAGGCAAGCATTTTATATTTGGAATAAATTTTCACCTATTAAATCAATAACAATTGACAAAAAAATAAAGTCAATTATTGAAGTTAATCCTTCTTTGATTACTATTGCTGAAATAGCTGAAAAGGAGGTTGAAAAGTATTGTTTAAATATTTTAAGGAATATATAAATAGCCATATTACTAAAATTCAATTAATTAGAATTAAAATTTAAAACGATGAAAACAAAAATTATTACCTTTTTCGCAATAGCTTTTTTAGCTAACTATGTGTTTGCATCTGATGCATATCTTGTCAACTTAAGTTTAAACACTTATATTAAAGCAAATACAACTTATCCAGTTAAAGTTAGAATATTAAACAATACCACTTCTGCTATCACTTATTGTGATATAAATTGGCAATTGGATAATGGTATAGTTAATTCTCAATTAGTCCTGATAGGAGGAAACGGATTAATGACAGGCTATTATTTTGATGTTACATCTACAACTCAGCTAAACATTGTCAGTGCAGGAAGTCATAAATTTAAAATTTGGGTTTCAGGTGCCTATAATTATGATAATAATCATTCAAATGATACCATAAAAAAGGATATTATTGTATTATCGGATTATGTTAATAACAAAGTATTAATTGAAGAAATTACAGCTACTTCCTGTCAATATTGTCCACCGGCAAATACAGTTATAAATAGTATTGCAAACAATCTCAATGCCGTTGCAGCAGCTTTTCACTTAAGCGATATTTATTCCTTTACTAATGGGACTAATTATATCCAATCTCTGGGAATAGGAGGAACTCCTAAAGCATTGATAAATTTAGGTGAAATGGGTAATTATGCTAATAATACCCAATATGATGCCTGGGAAGCTGAAGTTAACAGTAGAATAGGCATTTCACCGGTTGATTTACAATTTACACCTGTTTACAACGCCACGACAAGACTGCTTACTATTAATTCAAGTATTAACTTTAAATATGCATTAACAGGTGATTTTTATTTGAATTTATATGTACTTGAAAGTGGGATCATAGGTACCCAAACCAATGCAACAAATCCTTATACTCATAATCATGTTGTAAGAGCAATGTTAGGAGGGATAAATGGTATCAATGGATTTATTCCGGCCAGTCCAGTAGTAAATTCCAATTATACCCATCAGGATACCATAACTATTCCTGCAACTTGGAATGCTGGTAAATTAGAGGTCTTAGCTTATGTTTTTGAGAAAAATACCAGCAATCAAAAAAATGTTTTAAATGCGGCAAAATATTCATACTATGTAGGCATTGATGATGTTAATGCTAAAAATGATTTTGCGAAAATTTATCCAAATCCAGTTACAGATGAAATGTTTATTAAATTAAATGAGAGAAAAGATATTATGATTTCCGTTTACACTATTGAAGGTAAATTGCAAATAGAACAGAATTTTTCAAATGTTGAAAATTGTATCATCAATACCAGTCATTTTACAAAAGGAATTAACTTCGTTAAGTTAAATGATAAACATAATGTTCAAACATTAAAAGTGGTAAAACAATAAATACTTATAGTTTATTTTTATAATTAACAAGAGACTATGCTTTTAAGTTAGCCTCTTGTTAATTAGTTAATTAGAATTTACGAGGATTATTTTAAAAAATAAATATTCCAATAGATATCTCGAGGCTTTACCTCTGGATTATTCATTTTCAATTTTATGTTATATAACTGTCGAAACGAATCTTATCTCTAAGTTCTCTTTCTAAAAGGTATAAATGTCAACATTATAACAACGAATATCCTGCTTTTATAAACGCTAAAATCAGGTATTGATACGAATAATTTATATTTAATACACTATTAAATTGAAAAAAATCAATGATTATCTTTACAAAAGATTAACATATTAAAAATAACTGTAACCAAATTAGCTATTTACATATTATATTATACCTCGTTCTATGTATTTGAATAACAGTAAGTTGAATTGTTATTTACAAGAATTTGTAATTTTTAAATAGTTAAACAACTAAAAGAGAATAATCACAAGATTACTTCAAAACTCAATTATAATAAAAGAAAAAGACATTTTTAATAGTGAAAATTAATATAATCAATGGATCTTTAAAAATATTATTCAGATTTTAACAAAATTAATTTGACTTAAAATATGAAAGACAAAGAGTTTCTTAAAACAATTTATGAACAAAGTAATCAAGTATATATAAATTTTGTTAATGTAAGATTTCAAATGTTTGGTCTCTTTGCTTTAAATGCGGTGCTTTTCGATTTCCTTGATAAACATAATTCCAAAAATATTAATTTTATTATTGTTGGATGCTTTGCAATATTCTTCACATGGGTACTTTTTTTTATAGATAGACGAAATCGACACATTTTCAGAAGGGCTGTGAAAATTGCTGAAAAAATTGAAGATCATCTTGAGATTCCAAAAGAAATGAGACTACATACTAAATCTAATGATGATTTAAAGCATAAAATATCACATAGTCGTATTTTTGTATTTGTAGTGATAACATTTACAATTTCCTGGATATTGTTTATAATATTCCATAAGTTAATTATTAATTAAAAATAAAGATTAAAGAAATGCAAAATAAATTATCAATTCCCAATAATTCCATCAATCTTAAATTTGTTAGTACTGGAGGTATTTTTGATTACAATATTGGCAATTCTGCTGCAATATTAGAGCATAAACAAGGGAGAATCCTCATTGATTGCGGATATACTGTTTATGCTGATTTATGCAAAAAAGGAATGATTGAGCATATAGATTATTTACTTATAACACATTTACATGGTGACCATGTCGGTAGTTTGCATCCATTTATCTTACATATTAATAATAAAAATCTTATTAAGCAAAAAGTTAAGTTATTGTATCCAACAGAAGAATTTAAAGAACAAATTCATAAATATATGACTTACTTCTTGATTGACCCCAATAATTATATTGAATATATTCCACTCTCAAGTATAGATGGAGCAGGATACATAGATACAAAAGATCTTCATTTTAAAGGATTACAGACTTTTGCTTACTATTTTGAATTAAATAATAAACTCATTTACTACTCTGGCGATTTAGGGAATATTGAAACTACAATTAAATTTTTAAAAAATGTAAAGCAAAAGAATTTAGAAATATACCATGAGATTTCTTTTAAAGAAGGAAATGCTCATGTCTATTATAAAGAAATAATGATAAAATTATCAGATGTTAATGTATTTGGGTATCACTGCAACCATACACAGGCACCTGTTGATAATACTATTAAGCTTGTAGGAGATCTCCCTGAATGTTTATTATAAAAAAGCAGAATGAATTTATTTTTAATTCGGCACTTCGAGTCTACCAAAAATGTAGACAACACACTTTCTTCGATAGGAGATACTGAGCCACTTACTGCTAAAGCTAGATTGGATTGTGTGCAGTTTTCAAAGGACTTTAAAGGTTTTTTAGAATTAAATTCTTTGTCTGTAAATAAAATTAATTGTACATCATCAATAAGAGCTAAAGAAACAGCTAGTATTCTTGCAAATAATTTAGGTAATATTCATATAGAAAGTTTTAAAGAATTAAAATCCACTTTTGCGGGTATTTGTGCGGGGCTTTCACTTGAAAAGATTAATTCAAAGGACCCTTTTTTCTTTAAATCTTATTATTTATATAAGAAAGGTATTTACAATTTATATAATTTAGATAATCAATGGAATAATAGTTCAAAAGAAACAAAAATCGATTTTGAAGCAAGAGTCCAAGGTTGTTTTAATAAAATTATTAATTGCAATGATACAACAGTTGTTATTATAGCTCATCGCTCTCCAATAATTGCAATTTTATTATATATTGCTAGATTGGAATATAACTACTCATTTGACTTTTATGGAAAAGTTGATATAGATTTTGGCAGAGTAACATGGATACAAAGAGACGAAAATGAAAGATGGGACGTATGTTTTGTAAATGAACCAATAACTCATCTTAAAATAAATGGATAATATACTTTTTATTAATAGTGTCGACCGAACATCACTCATTATTGATCTTAAAGAAAAATTACAGGAACTTAAAATTAACATCGGTTTGATCGTTGCATCAACTAATGAGTTTTGTACATGTAAGAAGTATGTAGATTGCTTTGTAATCCTACCACAAAGTAAAAATACGCCACTGGAAATTACAGTTAAAGAATTAATAGAAAAATATAATATAATAGGGATATGTGTGGCTAGTAATTTCGACCTTTTACCTTTACTTAGAATAAAAAAATGGCTCGACCATCGAAGGGTTAAACTGATAGTACCTCAAAAGAAAACAGTAGAATTTTGTCTATCAAAAAAGAAAATGTATAATTGGCTTAGTTCGATAAATATTCAAATTCCTAAAGTATATTCTTACGAGGAGGTTCTCAAGAGTGAATCTAAAAGTATATTTCCATTAATTATCAAACCATCTGGCGGTCAGGGGTCTCTTTATACTTACAAAGTCTCTAAATTAAATGAATTATCATTTTATTACCCCAAAATTTCTACTCCAATAATTCAGAAATATATTTCCGGTATCCATTATACAATTGATTGTTTCAATGATGAAAACGAAAACCCACTAATTATCATACCTCGAATTAGACTAATTGTTGGTACGTCAAGCTGTATTGTAACGAAAATAGATATGAATGAGTATGTTATAGCTACAGCGTATAAAATTGCTCGTTTAATTAAAATTATTGGTCCATGGAATATTCAGTTAATTATAAATCCAGAAGGGATTTATGTACATGACATTAATCCTCGTATGGCAAGTGGTATGATATATTCTATAAACGCTGGAGCACCTTTCGACTATTATTTATTGGAACTGTTAATTTTTGGTAAAATTTCTGAAAGACAGTTTCAAATTTCTGATGGTTCCGTATTTGCAAAACGGAATATTATTGAAATTATAGATTAATATTGTGTGTATTATTCTATTTGTAATTTTGTAACTAAAATTAAGTAACTTTAAAAAGTAATTTGTTAATTTAATTTTACAATCAAAAAATCAATAATGATTTTTTATTTTTAAAATAACTTTTTAAAACCACATTATCCAAAACTCTTATCATGTTTTTTAATTGTTATTTTCCTAAAAAATATCTCATAAAACTTTCTTCTCTCAAATATTCTTCATTTTTTTATTTACCATTATTATAAGCTATTTTTTTGAATTTACTAATAAAGAACTTTTGCTAAAGAGATTATCAAAATTCTTTATAATTTTTATAAATATCATCTTTATAATAATAAATTATACTTTTTTTACCATTTCTTTTATAAACTATATACTCACCATTTAATTTACCTTCTATATATGATCGTTTAATCCAGGGCTTCCCATTAGGATGAAATAGTATATTCATACCAGACTTAAGTCCATTTTTGAATTCGATGATTTCATAAATTGACCCTCTATCCAAAAATTTAATAATAGAAAGTAGGGTTGAGTCTTTGAATTGATAAAGATAAATTAAACGACCTTTATTATCATACGTTTTAGCTATTCCTGTTTGGGTACCTTTATCCATCATTACTTCATATCTTAATTCCTCATTTTTATCTTTCATTTGTAAAAGACCATCCAAAGTATCTTTATTAAAATAAGCTATTACAATTGGATTCATTTTTAATAAAGAATCATATCCACCTTCAAATACCCAAAAACCTTGTCTTCTTGCTAGGCTATCAACTTCATTTTGGGCATTTATATAAGACACAAAATTTAATAATAAAATAAATAATAAACCTTTTTTTATATATTTTTTCATTTTTTTGGCAAAATTTTATAATTATCTATTTTTTGATCAGTTCCAGATTTAGGATATAAAATAATTTTGTAATAAAAAACAGTACTTTCGTCTTTAGTTATACCTCCATTTACTAAAATAGTTATTTTTGAATTCCCATTTAAATTAAAATAAATCATTTTACCACTTCCAACACTCCCTCTATGTAAACCTGAATTATAAATCGATTCACCTGTTTCAGTATTTATTATTTGAATTTGGTCACGAATAAATTCCATTTGATAAGTTATTAATAATCTTCCCTCACTAGTATTTAAATCAACTGTTTTATTATCACTACCTTTCATGTATTCTGAACCAACTGCGATGAGTTTACCTCCCATTCCAGTTAAATGAACATCAATATTAGTCGCATGACTTTTAACAGTATTATTTAAATATTTTTTAAACCATCTTTTTTCTCCATATTCATTTTGAAAACGATCTAATATTTCTTTATCACTTAAATCCTTTAACTCTTCAAGATGTTTCGATTTCCATGAATTAAATTTTCTCTCAAACTTTCTTTGCAATCTTGTAGGACCAACTGGGTTATCTTTTGTATCTCCTTCAAGTCCATTTTGATCAATTATTAAAATTGGGTTATTATGAAATACAGCATAAGGACTCTCCCAAGAATATTTCCATGTCATAGGATCCACATTCCATCTTCTTCCAATCCTGCCGTCATATTCCCAGAAGGTTGCAGTAGTAGTACTTTGATTATTATAAATTTCCTGATCTTTCTCTTGTCCGTTGAATCCGAATCTATATTCACTGCTGTTAAACCCACGATCATTCATCGCCATACCGAAAGGGTAATAATCCATACTTGCGATTAATACAGGTTGATAAGCTGTTATAGTGCTTGTACCTTGTACAATTTTCCTATCACTAAAAATTGAAATTACGTTACCCAAATGATTAGCTATTTCATATCGTTTATATCCTAAAATACGACTGAATATAGAGTCTGTAGTTGTAGGAGGTTCTTGCATAAGTTTATCCAGAGCTTTAATACCAATTCGGCTACTACCATACAAATCAATTTCATTTAAAAAAGTATGATATGTAGCAGGCAATGCCTCATAAATTGATTTATATGTAGCCAGAATATTGCCCTGAGCATCCCGGGTATAGAAATGATAGATAGCATTACCTGTTTTTGGAATTATCTTTTTACAGATACGATTACCCATGGCATCATAAACAAATTCAATATTATCACCTACAGTTTTAGTAATGTATTTTATTTTACCGTATACATTCCATTCAATATTACTTATATTTTCTGCAGCATCACCCACCAAATTGCCAATTACGTCATAAGTATAATTATCATCATTTTGATTATCAATATCATAATTACAATATCCACTCTTTAATGGATCATCGTTAATATGTCGTAATCTGTTATTTATTAAATTATCTTGTGCATCTTTATTATAAGCATATTGTAAATTGTCAATTCTTTCTGGTGAAGTTGCATTGTCGTAACGATCCAGCGTTTTTATATTTCCATTGGCATCATATGTGTAGTTTTCAGCATAAGCATTAGACGTTGATGCATTCCAACTATTTGCTGTTATACTCTGGTATACACGCATTTGTTTTATACGGTTAAGCTGGTCGTAACGATAAGCTGTTAACTGTGGCTTAATGTTAGCATTTCCATCTTTTATCGTTGTTACCATGTGGCTTATATTTCCATTGTACAATCCTGATGCATCAGCTATTAAGGATTGATTAATATTAGCAATTGAAGCTGTAAAATTAGCAAAATTTTGGTCAATTGGTTTATAATCTTCCCTAAAATATTGCAATGAATAAGCAGCAGCATCACTAGCGAATTTTGCATGTATGCCATTATCAGCATCACGTCCAAGATCTTTACTGGCATCCAGCGAATTACTGTTTATTCCTTTAACCCATCCTTGCAGAGTGTAGGCATAATCCATACCCTCCACTTCAAGGTCACCTATTTCAGTACGTGCCAATGGACCATGTTTATAATACCAGTATTTGGCTTCCTTTTCCCAGATTTTACCATCTTTAGACGTAAATACATGGGTCAGGCGATTGTCGGCATCATATTCATAACGATGCATAAACTGATCCACTTTATTTGGTTGGTATATTACCTTATTGACCTTCCCACTTATAAGGTCGTATTCGTAATTAATGAGTTTAAATCGCTGTGTGACATCTATATTTTGTACATATTTATTATCCTGTACCAATGCATTTACATTGCCATGTATATCATAACTGTAATGAGTTGCATGGATATAATTATTTCCCATTAATTGTGTGTTATTTTCATACACAGCAACCATGGCAACGCGATTACGAAGGTTATCTTGCGAGAATTTAGTAACCAATGTTGTCCAGTTGGTATTTGTATAATATGCATTATCATAAAGTGTAACAGTTATCTGAGTCCGAGTACTATTTTGTATCTGAGTTTTAAACCATGTATAATCATACATCATTTCTGTGGTAGAAATATTTCCAAGATTTGCTTCACCAACTTCAACAATACGTCCAATTGCATCATATAAAGTATAGGAATATAAATTACTTTGAGTTTGTTGCTTGGCATTTTGTGACAGGATAATGCGTCCCAACTTATCATACCAGAAAAATGTTGTTCCGGCGTCGGGAGTTTTTTGTTTTATCAATTGATTCAAGGAGTTATAAGTATATATAGTTGGCATCCTATGCAATGGGAAATAGCTCTGTGTTAGACCATTCAGCCGTTCATTATTAATTAGAGTTAATGTATTAGCATCGTTATAGGTTTTTACACCTTCCGGTGGTATTGTTTTTAGCAACAAACCTGCCTGATCATAATAATACAAAGTATAATGGTATTCAGGGCTGATTGTAATCTGCCTTAAAGTTTCAATTGTATTCAAGCATTTTCGTTTATATTTCAAAACAAAATCTTGTTGCATACTGTCAAGCATTTGCTTATTTTGCTGATAAGTATTGTTAGCAGCAATATTATTCAGGGTTTTCATACAGCTATCTTTTGCAGAAAAAGGTGGTGGAGAGGGAAATGGATTCATAGGATTATTACAGCTATCTTCTTCCATGATTTGTAAATTGTCGAGGAAAAAATTTGTATATCCTCCACTAGAGCTATTTATCACTATATAAATTCTTACAATATCCAGACCACCAACAGGAACAGTAAATGGAGATGAACAAGAATTAGACCAATTCCAATTATTTGATGCAGATGATGATAATTGACCTTGTATCTGAATAGTATTTGTTTTATTGCTGTCAATCATTTCAAATAAGATGTCAGCAATGTATTCGCCATCTAAGTAATCAAAGCAAACTTTATAATTTTTACCTATTTTAAAAGGTATATTCGTTTTTTCGATAGTTAAAGTTTTGTTAGAGCCATCAATTCTTGAAGCTAAAAATCTACCATTACCAGGATTTATTATTTCCTGAATCGGATTTGAATAATAAGGTGTTGAACTAGAATAAGAGAAATTCCTTACTAAAGCATAATTTCCATCTGGAAGTAATATTGGAGAAGAAACATTTTCATTAAAATTATTTTGATAAACATTAGGAGTAATTGGTGTAAAATTTGTAGAAAAAGCGTTATTGTTTTCAAAATCAACTGTAGCAATAGCATTATATTGCATTGTACCAGGTTTACATGGTTCGATACAGTCACTTATTAACAAACAACTTCCGCCATTCATTGGAAATGAAACATTACCATCACTTGCAGTAAATTGGAAATAAGTTGAAAAATTTTGTGAACTATGTGCAGGATGCAACTTAAACCCAGTAACACTTGTTATAGAAGTAAATGGTGAAAAAGGAGGATTGTTAGAGCTAATAGGAAGAGCTTCAGGTTTAAACCATAAACTGCAAATTGTATCTGCATCCTGTCGCCCTAAAATATTTACAAATAATGTGTCATTTATATTAACTGCTTTCCAATGCAAATCAAATACATAGCCCCATTGCATTAATAATTCTTCAGAAACATAACTGCCCGGAAAAAGATAAAAATCATGGCTAAGTTTACCTTGTTTTACAATCCTTTGTAAAAGAGATTCCAATTCTCTGAAATTCTTATGATAAGGTGTACGACAACTGAAACTGATCGGATGCTCACATTTTCCTGCATCAAATTCAAGTGACTGAGTAGGAATTGAGTTATAACTTACAGTGTAATCAACTGTTGCTGTATAGGTGCCAAAATCCGTATAAGTAAAGGTATATAATGGTGGGGTAGAAGGAGTTGGAATTATTGGATTTGCAATTTGTTGCTTGAATTTTATCTCAAACTGATTATTTGTACCACTTAAATGTTTAATAGCATAAAAATAGCCATCTGGAAGCAAAGCCTCTGTAGTAAATGTAATTATAATCTCGGCCGGGTTACTGTTGTTAGTTTTGATTTTAAACTTATAATCATAAGTAACAGGAGATGTAGAATTGGTAATAATTTCAACAGCATATTTCAACGATTGAGTAGTTGAACTGGGATCATAAAAATAACGTTTGAGTTTTGAATTTATAATCATATCTGATAATCCTTGATCAGTTGTATTGGGTGTGCTTGGATAAGTTGAAGTAAAATGAGGGGTTGTTGGATGCTGAGAACCTAATAACATAGTCGATAATACATTTCTTAATGCCTTGGCTTCATCTGAAGTATTACATTCTGTGCTAAACAAGTTTGCACAAGCATATAAATCAATATCAACAGGATGAATATTAGTTATGCTTCCGTTTAAAACAATATCTTTTGGAATATCATTATTATCAAGATATTTAGCTAATACTGTAAAAGTTGTAGAACTCAATACTGTAAGTTGACTTATATTAATTATTCTTTCCCAAGTGGCATTACAGGAGGTAGTAAAGCCACTTAAATCAACCGTTAATTTTCCACCATCTATACTTATTACACCACTAAGGCTTGACCCATTTGCAGAACCATTCCATGTACATTGCTTCATTTCAGTATTGTCGCCCAATAAGGCATCATAAAAGGCCTTACTAAAATGTCTTGCTGCAACATTTAGCGGAGAAGATGACAATAATCCTAAATAATCTGAAGGTTTTGTATTATCAGTTGTTTGATTATAAAATGTGGCAATATTACTGAGAAACATTTGTAAATCACGGGCAAGGGGACATTGTCCGGTAGTATGGTACCAATATTCATCTGCTTTGCGTTGCATATCAGCCATTACTTCATCATCATTATCGCCTTTGGCTCCATATTTATCTTCAAGCATACCATAAGAATCATTTAATTTAGGAAATCGCCTTTCTTTTTTATAATAAAATGGATTAAATGTATTTACTGCCATAAAAGGGTAAGACTTAATATAAGATTCAATTCGTGAACCTTTGTGATGAGAATCATCTTCTGTACATAAAAAATCTTTAAGACCATATCCATGGCTATGGCAATTATGGTATGTTGGATTCATTCCATGATAATCATAATTGCAATTATTATTTAAAAAATCATTTACATTACATTCACTAGGGAATATTAAATCATTCTTGAAAGTATTATAATATTCAGACCATTCATAATCATCAATTCCAAAAAAATCGCAATCCATTCCAATCAATGAAAAATAGTAACCAATTATTGATGGGTCATCTTCAAAATATAAAGGTGAATACATACCTCTGGCTTTCATAGTAAATGGTGGAAGTTCCTGATTAATAAAACTATTATTATCATTTGAAAAGCAATCTGCCATAACTTCCTGTACTTTCTTCTTACACATAAGATAATATGAGAAATAGGTCTTAAAAGTTTTCGGATTAATCAACCCATAATCATTAGAACTTACAAACGGACGAAAGTATTCAGGGAAACAAAATCCACTCGAATTATATCCTGAATTATAATATGCCGGTTCACAATTATGAGTCATCCATGCTAATTGTGCAATATTTATTGATATGGCATCTTCTCCTGTGCTATTAGGTAGTCTTTTATAAGTGTTTAATAATTTTCCCATTAAATCGACTGGGGTTATATCAATTTTATGATCCATAAAATAATATGTCTTATCACATATATTTCCGGTTGTGCCTTCACCATATTGGCTAAAAAATGGGTCTTTATTGATTATTGATAGAATATTTTCAAAAAAACCTTCACCATCAAATAAATTAAAAGTTGTTATATTGTCAACAGCATCACCTATTAATCTGTCAAATTGATTACTGCTTATAGGTTCATTTCTAAAATTTCCAATAGGGTCATCGTTTTTGCTACACCATAAATAATAATAATATTCCGGATGATATGGCAAAAGAGACTCTGCAAAAGAAGACTGCCAATATTTAACAAACGTAGCAACATCCTTTAAGTATTCAGGACGAATATAACGACCACCTTTACGCTCAACAATATAATTTAATGGTAAATTTGGTAAAGCAATGCTACCATCATCAATATCAACACAAATATATGCTGTATCTCTGTACTGATCAAGATAAATTGAATAAGGATGCCGCCAGTTGGCATTTACAGGTGTGTGAGCATTTATTCCTTGTAGTACATTTGCCTCATTCAATATAGAAACAGGAAATAATTCAGGTTTTATTTTCCCACTAGATTCTTCTTTATATTGAGCATATTGTCCGCCAGGACTCACATCACTAAGCATAGCTTCATAAGTAATTTCACAATCAGATGGTAATTCACACATCTTCTTGCATAATTTTTGTTGCGTATTGTAATAACTTTGAATACTATCATCACTCCAATTTGGGAAAAATCCACGCATTGTTTTTAAATAATCTTCATAATTATTTATAGATTGCTTACATTTTTCACATGTCCAACAACAACCATTACTATCGGGTTGTTTATCAGTAGCTGGATTAAAACATCTGGTTTGCATGCTATCAATATACCAAGTGGCATAAGTATCAATTGCAGTCTGACTTAAACTAAGTTTTTTAGTTAAAGTATAACTTCCAATATTCAGGTTAACAGTTGTATCATAAGAATAGTTACCACTACTATTACTACATAATGAATCAATAGTTCCTACCTTCCTATTATTATTTATTATATTCAAAGGACAGTTATTATTAACTAATGTTATTGATAAATCATAGACACAGGTATAACATAAGCTACCTAAACATTCGTTAAAATAATTACGGTCAAGATTATACGTATAATGATATGGAGTGTTATTTTTTGTAACTATAAAATCTGTTGAAAAATCGACTCCTATACTATCTGCAGTAATATGATTGGAAGAAGCAAGTAAGTTTTCATCAATGGGTGCAGGATCTGAATTACTTTCAAGCGCTATCAAGCTATCAGGGCTAACACCTGCCAGTGCAGTAGCAATAACTTTACCATACATATCGATATATGAAACACTTACTTGTCCATTTGGATCGATAACTGCATTTTTCTGATAATGTTCACTGAATCCAACTTCAGAACCAAAAAGTCTGTCTAGTTCTGTTTGACTTGGTTGTCCATATATATAAGATGTATAATGTCCATTCTGAGCTAATTGAAATTCTTTTCCGGCACCACCTTGTCTTCTGATTTTCCCAGTATTATCGGGTTCATATTCGGTTTGAACAAATGGGAATTTTTGGGCATCAGGTACTGCAACTTGTTGTAATGTCTTATCAGGATTTAAAGGTGAATAATATCTCGATGCACCATCTGTTGTTTTCATACTATCAATAGCAAGATAACAGGGATTAGAGGCATCTTTATCGAAATTTTCCCAAAAATAATGTGTATTACTTGGATTCAAATTAAATTTATGATAAAACTTAATAGGTTCACTACCTGTAGGTACAGGAAGAATACTTATTGCAGGACGTCCCTGAAAATCATAAATAGTTTCTCCAGCAATAGCTTCCTTATTTGTATTGGATTTAGTTACCTGTTGACGCGAACGTAGGGTATTATCCATATAATTTACTACTGCTTTATTTTTACCTTCTTCTGCGTAAGTTGCAATATATTGCCAGTTAAATTTTAATTCATGACCTGCACAATGATAATAAGAAACATTTCCCAATAAAGAACTGTTTGTTATTAAATTATTAATATTATCTGTAAAATCAATAAGTGACCAGTCTGCAATATCTTCGTTTTCCCAATCTAAATTTAATCCCACTGGTCTAACACGATAAACAAGATATCCTTTATCAAATACGAGTGGTAATCGATAAAAATTATCTTTAATTCTTACTTTAGTTGCATTGTTTTTGAATGAATAATTTAAATTAATTAAATTGCTTTGATATTCATATTCATTAATAAAAGTCCATTCCAATTCATATTCTTCAGCACCAGGTATATAATTCCAGAATATTTCCAATTCATCTTCATTTGAGTCAAAATCAAGGTAATATGCTTTATTTTTAAGATTCAGAAACATACCTTGTCCACTAATAAAATTATAATTACGTTCAACTCTGGTTTCTGCTTCAACAATAAGATTTTCAGGAGTTGTTGCTGCTGTATAATTATTCCCTTCAAATGTAATAGAAATAATTCGAACATTAATATTAACAGCATCGGGAATATGGAATTCCTGCATATCAAGTTGTTGAGTTAAAGTAACTAAAGGATCATAAACAACTTCCATAGAGAAAACTAAAGATGATACAGGAATTATTGCTCTATTTATATGGTTATTAGTATTCGTATTATTATCTTTATCATAAGTTACTTCGAAATTAACTGTTGCTTTATAGGCATTAAAAATATTAGGATTGTCATGGTCAATTTTTAATCTAATAATTCCTTCACCATTTCTGTCATCAAAGCCCCAATTAAACCATTGTGTAAGTAATGTACTATATTTGTTATCCTTCACATTAAGGGGATATGAAGTATTACCAAAAGAACTATTGTATAAACTTCTTGCAGTTTTTACATTAATACTTTTTTCTTCAGCTGAATATAAATAACTAAAATTTATCAGCAACAGGAATATTAGAATGTAACGTCTCATATATTATAATATTAAATTCTTCATTATTTTTTACTTTTTTTCCTTAAGTCTTCAACTTTGAAATTCTTAAAGGATCCTATCGGTTTATAAGAGCCATCTTTTTGCAATGCTACATATGTTTTAATCGTAAGTTTTTCATTTTCAACATTAGTCTTCTTAATAATATTATTTATTAAGACTTCAGTTTTAGGGTCTTTACAATTTATCTTTTTCCCATTTTTTACAGTAGAAACTGTTTCATTCTGAAAAAAAATAACTTTTGTCAGGAATGCATCTTCTTTTCTTAAATGGATTTCAATTTTATCTATGCCAATATTCTTTATTATAAGAATATATATTTTTTCGTATTTATCTTCTTTAAAATCAGTTTTTTTACAATATTTCAGCGTTTTTTCTATTCTTGAATTTAAATCCGACAATGGAAGCGAACCTTTCTGCTTATTGATTAATATTGTTTTTTCTTTTACATTTACCATTAACAAAATATTATCGCTGCTAATGGTTTCAACACCATAACTGAATGTATAATAAGCATTATCTTTTTTTGCATATTTTGATTTACTGCTTTCGCTGGGATGTGTTTGAGATGATGAACAATAAAAATTATATGTAATATCAAAATAAAGTTCTTTTTCTTTTGCTATAGCTAAGTTTGCTTTATTGAAATCAGCTTTTGCATCCTGAGCTCTAATATTAGAAATAAAAGAAATAATGCATGATGCAATTAAAATCAGAAATAATGGTTGTTTTTTATCTATCATGTTTTTTATTTCTGTAAATTTTTTCTAACTTCTTTTATCGTAAAAACTCCTTTTTCGCTTTCTTTTTTAACCCTAACTAAAGAGCCATCTTCATCATACTCATAGAAACTGGCATAGTTATTTTCATCCAGCTCAGCCATTAATCGTTTAGTAACATCATCATAGACATACGCTTTCATACTTGAATTAAAAGGCAATATTCTTAAATCATCCATATATACCGTTTTATTGGTATTTCTTATAAAACTTAGAGTGAAATTTCCCATTGATAAAGAGCCAAAGTGAATAATTCCTTCAATTCGTTGCCATCCTTCAATGGGTTTTCCAACACTAAGCAGATTCATTGTTATATCTATTCCAATGATAGAAGGAACTAATAAAGCTGATGATTTAGAAGCAATGCTATTTTCAGCATGTATCCAGTAAGAAATAATATAATCTTTACTGCTATCAGGTGAGAACCTGGCCTTACAATCGTTACTATCCATTATAAATTCAGGGGTAATCGTTTCATCATTAGTTTCTAAAATCTCATTACTCCATCTTGTTTCTTTATCAGGTTCATTCACTTTAATAGTATGAGCTGTTGGATTTGTTGTAACATGAGTATAGAATATAGGATTCCCACTATTATTATCAATTTTTAAACTATACTTACCAGTATGTGCTATATCTGGACTTGCATCATTTGCTGAAGTTGCATAAGAAGTAAAGGTAAAATTTAAATGCCTGTAACAATCAGGAGTTGTATTATTAGGATCTTCGAATCCTTCAGATACTATTTCTTTATGCTGAGTATTAGCTGATACAGCTGTCACCAGATTTCCAGTAAATCCATACAAAGCAGCAGAATAAATACCTAAAGCATTTTTATTTTCAACTTCACTGCCATTACGGTCCTTAATAGTTACAGTATTGGTAAATACCCAATTATTATCGTTAGTATTTTTACTCCATTTGCTATTTGCAAGTGTATATTTCCAGAAAGGATTAAATGATAAATAATCACCATCTATTTTTAAATTAGTAGTTTTATTGGCATCTTCTGTTCTTTTCCGTTGAGCAAGATATTTATATGTTGTCCTTGGTTGCCAGTTGGCTAAAATTCCATTAGTAAATGGATTAACAGTATCACCAGCTCCTATACCACAGTATGTATAGGACGGAACCTGTATTACTTTTACTAAATATAAATTATCATTATTAAAGTTTCCACAAAAGGTTATATTAAATTTATCGGAATATATTAAATTATTTGTTTTTATTAAAAACTTCGAATTATCCCAGTCAAAAGAATTAAAATTTCTACATTCCTGACCTTGCAAACTTCTTTCACCAAAGTTCGTAAAATATCTTATATTACTAAATTTTGGGAAAACAGAAGTATTTTGATAATTTGCAATAGAATACGAAATTGTAAATAAAATAGAATTTGATATGTTTGTATAATAATTATTATTAGTTGCAATATCATTTTTAATTGAGATTAAATTTGAATTGAGATTATTTATGTCCTTTGTTATTAAAAAGAAAGACGGATTAGGTGAATAACTAGTCATCCCGTAATTACCAATCATAGAAGAAGTTCCATCATCATACAATCCTGTAATAAAAATTTTATCCCCAGATTGCAATTGAAATTTAGATTTCAACAATTCAGTAAATAATCCTTGATTATTATTATTTGAAGAATAATATTCAGGTGAAAGTAAATTAATTGGTTGAATTATTTTAGTTAATGAATTAGAATTTGGATAAGGAGATGATACAAATTTATTAGTAGCTAATAAATAATTAAGTAACCGGATAAAATCTTTATATTCTTGAGTAGTTTCCAATTTACAATCAAACTGTTTGTCTCCACAATATATTTTACGTGTATTGTCATATTCAATGGCTTCAGACTCCAAAATACCTGCATCTTTCATATCTCCAGTTTTAAGGTAATTTGTTGGATCTTTACGAGATAGTATGGTCGCAACTGGGAGTGCATGTTGATTTTTCCTTCCAGAACGAATTACTTTTAAATAAGTGATAGAACCCGAAGGTATCTTTTTCCCAAGTTGGTCAATTAAAGAAATAGAATTTTGATTAACATCCAAAACCCATGCTTTTTTTAAAAATAAAATTGGATTTGGTCCTGCTGGATAATAATAACAGAAGATTTCATCACCTGATGAAAATAATTCTCTGGCACTAATATTTAAATTTGCAGAGCTTGCTAAATCAGAAGATACATTAATTATACCATTAGTAATAGAATGATTGCCATGTAAAGTAAACCCTGTATTTTCAAAGCTTGGCTCCATGCCTTTATACATCCAATGTGCTGGATAAGTAAATGAGAATAAGGAATCGTTAAATGAATTTTGGGTTTTGGTTAATAATACTTCTCCTGTTTCAGCATCATAAAGCATATTGCTGGTTTTTACCCTACTCGATTGATCAAATTTCACCACGTCCTGTAATATTCCATAATAATTAATTACTTTAGTGGTTACAGCACTTCGGAATTGGGTTGTATTTTTACTGTAAGTTGGCCATACCGGAGGAATAATAAGAGGGAAAATGCCTGCAAAGAAAAACGAAGCGTTTATTTGATCTCCTGCCTGAATGGCTGTTGTAGAACATTCCCTAAAATCATTTATTACATCATAATCAAAACCAACTAAATTTTTACTTTTTGAACCATTTTTATCAATGGTATTAACTACATTAGTTAATCTACTTCCTGCTTGTTTATAGTAGTATTCAACACCACTTATAGGTGCATCATCTTTTCCTTCAGCATATACTTTTTGTGATTTGGGTTTACCATGCATATCATTGGTTTCAAATAGATAACCCTGAGATGTAGTCATTTTATTATAGGTTTCAGGAGAAAACATATCATCCAGAAATCCTGATTTTAAAGGAACAGCAGCTAAATCAGTAACTGAATTATTAATAACCGGAAAATCCTTGGCTGTATAAAATTCATGTACAACTTTACCTGTTGCATGTTTATTGATATTGATATCTTGAATATTTTTTACGGTAACTTTTCTATACCCTACATTTGGGGCAGGGAAGAATGACTCTCCCATAGGGTTTTCCAAATAACCAAAATTATCAGGTTTTAAAAATCCACCGGAAGTTTTATAAAATACAGCGGTTCTGTGAGGAATCTCATCACCACCCACCATAGGCTCATAAGCAGCCACTCCAGAACTAATCTTTCTATTGTTTTCTGTCATCGTATAATCATAAATCTGACCATATTCTTTATTTGAATCTGCACTCCCTGTACTTATGTTCCAATTATCAGAAATACGGATTTCACTTATACGTGAACCTCCACCTAGTTTTTTAAAATTTGGATTATCTAATCTCACCCAAGATTTGCTGGGAATAAATGTTTTTGCAATTCCTTTATCTATAGCAGTATTAAAAGGACCTTTAAATGTTTTAATTAAATCACTTAAAATATTTAATCCAGCTATAGTTTTTATTACCTCTAATACATCAGGATTTGATCCAGGTGGTGTTCCTCCTGTAATTATCCATTTATCATTTTCCATACAATATCTACATGCTGCAACTGATACTGGATTGTCCTCACGATCAAAATCAGAAATTTTTACCCAAATATAATTATTAGTACCTGAAATTAAGCCATAATCGTTAATAGTTGCATAGCAAGAAATATATTCCTGCAATCCAATATCCAAATCAACCAAACATTTTAAATATAATTGTGTGACTCCTGCAAAATATTTTTCAATTAATTCATTCTTATTACTCACGGCTTCAGGTACTTCAATAATTATGTATTTATTTTGATCTGAAGGAGTAGTATATAAATAATTAAGAATGGAAGGAATTGTTGTTGGTTCATCTTTACAAAATCCAGCTATTTTCATCATTTGCATTGCTCTTTTATCTTGTACATAAGCATAATCATCAGATTCGTATTTCATTTTTATAGTTGCCCCTGAAGGTGTGATTATTTCAGTTAAACTCCATACGGAAGAATATACATCAGCATAATGTTTATGTTCAGGAAGTATATTAGATAAAGGATCGGATGGATCAAACTCACGTTGGTCAACATAAGGAAACTCATAAGAATTCATACTATTAGGTCCCAGTTGTTTATTAGTTTCTGGTTTATAAAAGCCCCACCTATCGCATGCTTTTGCTTTATAATCTGGATTATAAGTCGCATTCTCATTGCAATATTTAAATGTATAAGGATTTAATTTACCTCTTTGAGAATTACCATAAGTAAAATATATTTTCTTGAGGGTTAATTTACCCAATTGATTTATAGGATTTTCAGTATTTGTATTATGATCATTATTAGGCACACCAATACATAGCGAGTAATCATACTCAAAATGCACTACTTTAATAGGAGTAGGATTTTGACTATATAGCTTGTCTTTCTTGGAATATAAGCGTATTTCTTTTAACTTTTTTTGTAGATTTACATTATTTATTCCTCCAGCATCACCTTTAACGCCATAAGCATCGCATCTGTCGCTGAATATAAAATCTACAATATAATTTTTAGTTTCAATAGAATGTAAAAACCATATATCTTTTTCTCCATAAATATAACTTCCTTTTGCATCATCCGTTTTATACCTAGTACCTTCATTATAAGAAACTTTGCCTTCTTCAAATGGGGTTCTCCATTTATAATATAGACCTGTTTCAGTGAACATACTGGTATAATTAAACTTAGTATAATTACCCAGATCATCATCACTTGGTCCATCACCAGTTAAATCTACATATTCTGGTGAAAGCACTCCTGTTAATAAGTAAGAATGGGCATAAGGTGGCAGAATTGTTTTGGAATAAAAATTATCAAAACCTTCATCATTACTCTTTGAATCTTGTTTAGCTGTATATGTAGTAAGTCCATCTAATGGTGGTGTGGATTCATTTTTAACAGAAAAACTAGCTTCTACCTGTTTAGAAACATAAGCGGGAATACCATATACATAACGACTACCATCAGTTTTATTTATTGTAATTTCAGAAGGGTGAAGTAATGTGTTTGCTGATGGAATAGGTGCAGTTCTATTTATAAATATATATGTTTGATTAGAATTAGCTGTAGTTGTATTATTAATTTTATATGATTTAATATTCTTTTCTAAACCACAATTTGATGCTTCAAACCCATTTAAACTTTGTATGAATTGATTACGTTTTTGTCTGTGTTTTCGATATTGTTGTGAAGGATGGGTATTATTATTTGTAAACTGATCATTTAATACAACATCTAAACCAAAAAATTTATTTTGTAAATCTAATCTTGAAGCGTAAGGGAAAGCAGTATTTTGAATAAAACTTAAATCAGATTCAATATTTGCTTCGCCAACCATTTTAAAATTTGTAGGTTCATAAAGCAAATTATATTTAGGTGTAGCATAATAATTTGGCACATAAGTATTCATATTTTGCCATAAGTTAGAATTAGTTAATACCGAAGTAACAGTAACATCTCCACCACCTTTTACTACATTTGTTGCAGCAATTTCTGCGCCAGCATTAAATGATGAGCTGGTATTAAAGTTAAAGTCATCAAAAACAAAACCTACATCGTTGGAATAAGACCTGAATGTTCCACTAACCCCCTGTCCCAGTACTGTATAAATATCATACGTCTGATTAGTTATAGGAAGATTTTTTATTTCAGGATGATATGTTACATCTTTCTCCCTATTAAAATCAAGTAATGCCATTGTATTTCTATTTCCAATGTTATTGTATATATAACCATAAGCTGGTTTTACAATTGTATTCTCTCTTACTTTTTGTTTCAAATAATAACCACCAATACCACAAAAAGCATCTACTACCATAATATCTGTTCCTAAATTCAGATTAACTTCTGCGCTACTATTCTCAATAGGAATAGATATTTGAGGTGTATAAGTATTAGGGACAAAACTTAATGAAGCACTAAGATCTCCACTTCCTTGGACACCTGTTGATCTTCCAGTTTCAGTATTAAATGTTGATCTGCTTGCAGATAATCCTAATTGCATTGATTGTAAACCTGCTACAGAATTTATAGGAAATCCAATACCACAACCTAATGTTCTTTTATTTCCAGTTAATTCATTATTTTTATCTTTTTCATAAATATCAGTACTAAAAGATACTTTTGGAGTAAAACTAAAGTCACCATTAGTTGAGGAACTAAAATTTAATCCAACATTTAATTGACTACTTCCTAATTTTGCTAATGTTGGAGTAATTCCAACTTGTGTTTCTACACTAAATTTATTTTTTGTACTATAGGATAAAACATAACCTAATTTTAAGTCTATGCTTTTTGAAAAAACTTCTGGTCTTAAATAAATTTTCAATCCATAGGTTTCGTCTTCTTTAAAATTAAACTCTTTAGTTACGTTATCCCCGCAAAATTCGTCAGGAAGACCTCTCATAGAGCGGTTAATTACACCCGGGTTTAAATTCCAGCCCAATCCTACCCAACTTGCTTCCTGATCCATAGTAATATTAGCATTGTAATTGATATTAATAGGGTAACCATCTATATCCATCAAGGGAATATTATATTTAAAATCGCCTGTAAATAAATCAACCATATCAGTAGCTTCTATTGGAGCAAAACTTTCTACCTCTGGTTGACTGGGTCCACCGGTTAATGCCAAAGCAACCGTTGGAAAAAGTATTTCGTTGATAAACAAAATAGCCATCATTATACTGACTATTTTTAATAATCTTGTTTTCCTTATTGAACGAATCATAAGTATTATAGTTTATAGGTTGGTATTTGTTTAAAATCATTTGCTTTGTATGAAAATTTAAGTTGTTTTCCACTATTAACCTTGTCAATAAAAATAAATTCAAGGTTGGTTTGCGGAATATTGTCTGTACCTTCATTTGGCTTATTTATTCCAATATTAAAACTTTGGTAAGGCATTATCCCCATTGAAGGTTCAAATTGCATCATCATACAACGAAGGGTATCTTTACCTGCTATCACTAACATATCTTCTTTTGCACCAAAACTTAACCAATTAATAGATTTTGATTCTTCTTCAGTAAATTGTTGTTGCTTTTCTTTTGTTGGCGTAATTCTTAACAGAAAGTAATATAAGCCGTTTCTGGCTTTAAGTTCATCTTTCAGTTTTCCTGAATTAAGCTCTTTGTCAGGAATTTCTGATAATGCCATGAAATCAGAAGTCAGATAATGCAATTCATACTGAAAGCCATCTGATTCCTGATTTTTAATCAAAGGACAATCTTTTTTCGAAAACCATGCTTTATATTCACTTACAGATATCCCTTTTTTATTACAGGATGTGAGTATTAGAAGAAAAACAAATAATGCAAATACAGTCTTTTGATTAAATTTTAGTTTACTTGCTTTAAAAAAAGTTAAACTTATCTTATTTCTTTTCACTATAATGTTTATTTAAATATTCAATAAAAGAGTTAGTATAATCAAATTTTTCATTACCATACACAAATGCTTGTGCTGCGCCTTTTCCCAATATCATATCAATTTCATTTTCATTAGCGAATTCATTTGACAGCGTTTGAATTGTTTCCCAAATTTTAGATTTATATTGCTCAATGATTTGTTGGTTGCTGTTATCGAAATACTGTTTTTTCTGAAAATAAAACTCTTTATCTTTTTCAAGGTTTTCTTTTGATCCTTTATTTTTACTTTTATTCGCAACTTTTTCTTTTGTTTTCAAATCATTAAGTAGACTATCAAGCAGTAATTGTCTTTTTTGAAACAAGCCCTGTGCTTCTTTTTCAATTTCGGCATTCATCTTAAAGTCATTATATGCTTTTTGTAAATCAACAAAAACAATTTTTTCGTTTTTATTAAAGGATTTTAATGTTATTATTGATATTAAAAAAGAGAAAATTATAACTACGATAATTATCAATATACTTTTGTTATTCAACATATTACAAATTTGTTTATTTAATATTTAATTGACAAATAATGACTCATTTATTGGTTTAATAAATGAGTAGCTATTAGTTCTAAATCCGGAAGTGCCTGTAGACATTCTCCCCACATAGGATTTCCTAATATTTCAAATTCATTTTTAAAGCGTAAATACCATTTTTCATTTTTATCATTACTAACTTCAAGAATATAATACCCAACTGGAATTGCTTTTGTCATAAATGCAGTAGATTGTCCACATCCAAATAAATTTATAGAACAATAGTTATCCCCATATTTAATATTTGTATTTCCACCCAAGTCATATAATCCAATACCAGAAAAAGAAGATAGAATTATTTCTCTTTTATTATTAAAAATCTTATAAATCAATTTGGCATTACTTGCTTTATTATATTCTTCAGTATATTTTATCAATAAATAGCCACTTTTAGTAAAATGATAACCTCCATCTAGTTTTCGGTTTAATATTGCATAAGGACCAAAAGGGACTGAAGGTCTATGCCATAAGGAAGCTCCAATTGAGGAATTTGAACGAGAAAAATGATTTATATCAGTTGTAATACCCGGGATAGAAATCCCCTTGCCAAACACAGGGGAAGTTTCAGCAACAGATAAATTACCATTTTCTAAATCTTCATACAAAGGATTGCTAGTAATTGAATTTTCATCACCATTAGCTGTTCCAATAACATGGTCTGCTAATTTTAATTCTTCTATCGTAGAATATGAACTTGAACCAAAATTGGCAAATGAAGCTCCGTTTGGTGTATAATACAAATTATTATTACATGAATCTAGTTGATTTCCATTACTATTATTTGAACATTCATTCATGCTCAAACATGCATTACCAGAACTGGAAGATGTATTGTAGAAAATATTATTTTGAACAAATAAATTATTTGAATTATAAAGATTATAATATTGAATATTATTAACTGCATTATAAAATGAATTATAATAAATCCCAATATCATTTGCTTGGGTTTGTAATGATATACCTACATCTGAATTTGAAATAAAATTATTAAAGATTTTAAGTTTAGAAACTTTTTCAATATTAACTTTACCACGAATACGATTAAAGCTAATTTCTGAAGAATCAATATTAATATTAAATAATTTAATTGCAGTATCAATACAATTTATCCAGTTATTTTTTATTTTTAATCCTCCAATAGGGTAATTATTATTGCCTACAGCATAAATTGCGTTTAAATATCCATTAAAATAATTTGAATCAATATTTATATTAAAAGGATTGCCATTATATTCATTAGAACCAATTAAAAAACCTAATTCAGCATCATCACCCATATACTGAAAAATGTTATTTTTAAATTCAGAATTATTTACAATACCTGTAATTTTAATATTATGATAATCTCGATTCCTTGTTTTAAAAATATTATTATAAAACCGATTATTATCAGAAAATTCGCCTACCTCCTGACTTCTTCCAATAATATTTAAATTTTCACCTCCATTTTCAATAATACATTTATTGAATAATATTCCACTTGAATAATTTATACGTATTGTTTTGCCATCGCTAGCATTATTTTTAAAAAATATATTTTTAAATTCAATGTTAGAAGTACTTTCAAAAGTAACAGTATTTCCGTCTTTTTCAATTTTAGTTTTATTTAATGCTCCTGCACCAATTATTCTTACCTTTTTTAAACTATCTCCATAATCATATGGTCCGAATAAAATATCTTCTGAATAGATCCCAGCATCCACAAAAACCACATCACCAGCTTTTAAATCATAATGACTTATAATATAAGAAAGGTTTAATACAGGATTTTCTTTACTTAATCCATCATTGTTATTATTGCCTATAGAAGTACAAAAAATATCTGAATCCTGAGTTGCATCATTTACATAATAATTTATTCCCAATAAATATTTAATTACATTGCTATAACATACATTTAGTCCATTGCTATTAACATAAGTAACAACAGCCCTATAATAAGTAGTAGATGTATTAATTGTATGTGGATTAATAGAATCACTAAATATATCACTAAAATCAATCCTGTTATATGAATCCTGCCATTTTACAAAAGTGCCTAAATATCCATTTAATCCTAACACAGCATTACCAGAATTATAATCATTTATTGCTGAAGTTATAGTTGCCGTTCCAGCAATAACTCTACATGCTTTATCCACACAACTAATATTTGCAATCCAGCCGTTTCCATTTCCTTCATCATTTGAATGAAAAACAAAGGTTAATGCTCCACTCAAATGACTTGAAATTATTTCATCAATCCTATCATTACTGCAAAAAATTCCAATTAAATTACAATTAGAATTATTTCCATCATATATTTTCAACCAATCTGCATCACAATTTTCCGAACTTTCAAGATTAAATGACTGAAAAACAGCACTTACATTATGTAAACTATCACAAGGATAAATTGTTAGTGTTCTATTTTCATTATAATGATATTCTTCATCATATCCTCCACTATCATAAAATACGCCACTACACATTGAAACTACATCTTGGTCGCCCATTCTGACCTCAGAATTTTCATCCTTAACAAATACAACTACTGGATATGAGGATTGTCCAGTACATGTGCTATCAATAGTATTAACAGTTACAGTATATTCAGTTGTTACAATTGGAGAAACAATTGGATTTGCTAATGTAACATCATTAATCCCTTCATTTGGGCTCCATTGGTAAGTGTAATTTCCGCCTGCTCCAATAACTATTGTATCTGCACCTATCTGAGTACTTTTCCCTATACAAATACTTTTGTTATCCACTTTATTAATAAACATACAGTTCATTCCTAATCTAAGAATAGGTCTTATATTTGTTTCATTTAAAAATACAGGCATTGCTACATTACTATTATTTGCCCGATTTTGAAGTTCATTAGTATTTGAAACTGCCCAATAGATATCTGCATTTGATAAATATTGATTTGAATGTTCTATAGCAATTTGTAGATTTTGAATATTATTATAATAAAAAGGAGTAGTCAGATTAAAATTAATCCATCCATCATAATTTATATAATATAAATTACCATCATATACAAGCAAATAATTATTTAAAGAAAAATCTCCACTTTCTAAAATAATTGAAGAAGTTGATTTAACATAGATTTTTACATTTAATAAATCTTCTTCGTTAAAATTACCTGATAAATAAAAACCTAAACTAGTTATATATCCACTATGATTGATTTCATTGGATTGATAAATTCCTTCCCATCTTGAATAGTTGTGGTAGCGATCTATCGGGAAATATTCTGTATTATCATCCTGACTACCAATTTCAATAATAGTATCCTGAGCTAAACAAGGTAAAATACCAAATGAAATAATTGCAACGACTACCCATATTTTAAATAGTAAATTGCTTTTTAATGTCTTTTTAAACATATATATTTGTTTTTAGTACTATTTCTTACGGCGGTAATAAAATCTCTTATTTGTATCTACCCATCCTGCTTTTTTAGGTAAACTTACATAATAGATTTTTAAATCTGACTCGAGGGGATTGGTAACAATTTTTACAGAAAGATTTGAAAATTGTACTTGATTAACCATAAACCAAGTTCCGTCTTTATAAACTTTTTTTACTGAATCAACTAGACACACTTTCAAATCAGCATTTGTACTATCGGAAGTGACAAAAACTTTAATATCAGCATTTTTAACACTATCAGTTAAAAATATTCGTTGTGCATGTAATGTTGTATGGCTAATACATATTATTACAGCCAGAAGAAAAAATATTTGTACCTTTTTCATATGATTAAGATTGATTAAAATCATTGTGAAAATAGGAACAATTAAAAAAAATCTTAAATATGACTTAAAAAATATTTTTAAGTAGTTATTACTTTGATAAACGTGATGTTTTTTATTTTAAACGATAATTTGAACAAAGTTCAGAATTTATAAAAATTAAGATTTTTAGATAGATTTCTTAATAAATGTTAAAACAAATGAATAAATCTGCGGAAATTTATCTTTCTAGAAATTCTATATTTAGAATCAATTAAATAAAATAATTGAAAGGATTTATAACATTAATAAATATTATAAAATCTTAATAAGATTTGTAAGAAAAGTAGATTTAGTGGTTATTATTGAACTTAAATTTCATTAAACTTATTCATTGAAATTCGTTTTTGTTCATTCACAATTTTAATATACTGCTCCATAGTTTTATGGTCTTTATGACCAGTCCAGCTTCTTATAATATCCGGCTGAATTCCTAAATAAAGGGCATTTATAATAAATGTTTTACGGGCAGTATGTGTGGTTAATAATTGCCATTTTTCATACGTTAATTCTGTTCGTTGGTTGCCTTTATATGTGATAACCGTTTCTTTATTTTTAAATCCGGCAAACTGTGCTACATCTTTTAAATATTTATTGTATTTTTGATTACTAATAACAGGGAAAGCCCTGTTATCCATTAATTCGATATCTTTATATTTATTCCAGATTGCTAAAGCATATTTATTTAACTCAATATTTAATTTTTCGTCGTTTTTAACAGTTAAAATCTCAATATAATAGTTGCCATTATTATCAGTTTTAAAATCACTTTTTTTTAAGTTGGCAATATCAGAGTATCTTAATGAAGTAAAGCAACAGAAACAATAAATATCCCTGGTCTGATCAAGCATTTTATTAAAACTTAAATTTAATTCATTTAAATGTTTTAATTCCTCCCAGTTAAGAAATACTATATTTTTTTGAAGGTTGCTTGTAGTAGTCCCTTTAAATTTATATTCAAAATTTTTATATTCAAAATTCGTATTATATCCTTTTTTTGAAGCCCAATTTAAAAACCATCTGAACATCTTTAAATATTTAGCATTGGTGGAATTGCTAAAATTCAACGTTGTTCCTAAATGGTCAATATATTTTAAAAGAAATGCTTCGGTAATATCACTGAATTGCAGATTGCTTTTATAATCTGATAAATGGGTTTTAAATGTATTGAATTTTATTTTAGTTCCATTTGCCCAACTATTTTGGTGGCTCTCTGAGTCAATAAACAATTGTAATAAATCAATGACATTAAGTTGAGTAGCCTGAACAGGCTTTGCATCATTTAATCGTATTTTTAATTCTTCTCTGATTAAGAGGGGAGTTAATGGTACATTTAAGTTTGTTTTCTCTGTGTATATATCAATTAAATGCGTTTTAATTGTATTTATACGCTGATTTATTATCAATGAACTTATAACATTGATATTAAAATTATTTCTTTTAACCAGTTGTTTAGTTTCATCCCATTGGCTTAGGTCTACCCTATAACCAATAGGATCTTTAATCCTTTGACCATTAAAAGTGAAGTCAACTATAATAGGGATATTTTTAACAATCTGATTGCCGTCTTTATCTTTTCTTTGTTCAACTCTAAAATTGATACTATACTTTAATTTCATTTGTGTGTAATTTACACACAAAATTACACACAATTTTACATTAAATCAAATTAATTTTATGAAATTTTATTTAAATATTAACTTCATATACTCCCTAATATCAGTACATATACAATACTTTAATTAACTCCGTTTAATTTAAATTAAATCATAATATTAGTCCAGGTGGGACCACTTTACAACGATCACTCAGGCTTCCACTCACAACTGGAAGCCTTTTTAATAAACTGAAAACTAACATTTTATACATAATAAATTTTTGTTTTAATCACTTAAGCTCTGAGGCACATAAAAGGCACACAAAAATTAAACAACTGATTTTCAATACCTATAAAATTCTGAAAGGCACAGATTCAACACCAAATTTACACCAAAAAAACTGAAAAAATGATAAAATATTATCCGGTTTTATGGAAACGCATTGCTAAGGATGGAACATCCAAGGTATATATTAAGGTATATTTCGAATCAAACAGCCGTATATTCATCCCAACAGCTGTAAATGTTGAACCTGTATTCTGGGATAACGAACAAAAGAAGGTAAAGGATTCCCATCCCCTGGCCGAAGATTACAATTTGCTGATCAATGAAATTATCTACAAAAAAATACATCCTATTTTAAAGGATTACAGCCTCCAGCATAAAATTATTAATAAAAAGCAATTCGAAGCTGAATACCATAAACTCCAAACCAGTTCAGAGAATATGATAAACTGGATTACGCTGGAAATACATAATCTTACTGGTGCCCGCAACGCTTCTACTATAACAGCTTACAATCAGATGCTGGAATGGTTAAAACGCTACAATAAATCATTTACACCCGATGAATTTACCCCTGAATTTGTCACCAACTTCGATAATTACCTTATAAAAAGCGGTTTAAACATCAATACCCGGAGCAAACATTTAAAAAACCTGAAAGTATTCTCAAGGATCTACTTTAAAAATAATTATTCTTTGCATAAATGCCCGTTCCGTGAGGTAAAAATAAAAAGAGGAAGCGGCCGAATTGTGTTTTTAGAAAAAAAAGAACTCGAAAAGCTTGAAAATACTTATAGTCTTGGCTTATTAAAACAAAATCACCCTTTACAGCACAATATATTAAGGATGTTTTTATTTTCGGTATATACCTGTGGTATGCGTATCAGCGATATTGTAAAACTAAGCGAAAAAAACGTATATGATAATGTGATCAGCTTCGTTCCACAAAAAACTGAACATGAAAATAAGTCTATGGATTTGCCAATATCAAAAGGGACTATGCGTATTCTGGACGATATCCGCAAAGAAGGCCGCCGTAAATATTTCTTCGAAGATATAAACGAAGATACTGCCCGAAAATACCTGAAAGAAATTGCCATCCTTTGCGGTATACGCAAGAATCTATCCATGCACGTGGCCAGGCATACCTTTGCAACTAATTTTTACAGGTCAACCAAAGACCTTGTAACGTTACAACAGCTGTTAGGCCACAGCAAAATTGAAACCACCATGATTTATACCCATCACGACGATGAGATGAAAACACGTGGCATGGAACTCTTTGAGTCCTATATGAAAAAAATTTAAAGTTTAAACTTTTAAACGGGTATAATCATCTTTAACTTCAGCCAGAAATTGAAGATAGTCCATTACATCATTCTTTGTTTTGTTTTCAAACAAATAAATGTTTTTACACAATAGGCATATCAGATCTGAACATGCCTGGCATTTGTCGTTAATTTCAGCATTATCATCAAATTGTAAATGCTCAATTTCTTTTAGTACGTTAGTTTTTAAAACTACGTTGCCAACTAGCAAGTCTGTGTTGGTTTGTGTTTTAGTAATCATAAATAGGTTTTGGTTTTAATTATGATAGTATTACGTTAAATAATTGTAAAAGTTATAATAAAAAAGGGGCTTGCGCCCCTATTTTTACAAATGTTTTTCAGCTATTTTAGGTATATCCACCTCAGTAAAAAATTTAAGATTACTTTCGGTGGCTTCTACTGATGCATACCTGTCCGAATCTACCAGCACTATCAGTTTATTTTGTTTTTTCCACAGTGCCTGTGGTTCAATATCACCAATGCTGATGATATTGCGGTAATACCTTTTCTTTTGCATTGTTTCCTCCATAATAGAAAAAACCTGTAAGGTTTGTCACGGCATTGATGCCGGAAACTCCTCTCGAAGTTTCAACCTTACAGGTTTTCACCTGATTATCTGGAATAAATAAGTACATTTTTACAATTTTTTGACAATGCAAATATAAATAAAAACTTTTTAATTTTTTACTTTTGCTTTAATATTTAAAAGAGATGGATCATTATTTGTATAAACAGAACCGTCTGAAAAATGAATTTTTTTAACATGAATTAATGCAGATCTGCATTGCTTAAACCCTTTCAATTCCCAAGATATTACATCTAAATTTTTAATCATTTCCTCAATTGTTTTACCCCAAAAAATAGGAATAATAATTAAATCTTGGGCTATTCCTTTGAAAATATTTGAACCTAAGTATTTAACAGGTTCACCAAATGAATTATAACATTTAATATCAACTGTTACAGCATCTATTGTTTCATCTTTATTAAGATTAAAAACATATAAACTAATTGAATTTTCTTTATATTCTTCATCATTTATATAAATTTCTGCTTCATGAAGATAAATAGGTAATTTTTTAGAAATATTTTGTTTAAATTTATTTTTAAATCTTACAATGTTTAAAGAATCTATTATTTTGTTCAAATTTTCAATACTATCACTCTTTTTTTTCTCTAGTTCTAAAGAAAAATTAAACTGTTTTATGAGATCGTTAGTTATATTAACATTATTATCTTCAATATAACCAGTATCACTCTTGTGTACTATTTTATAGTATCCTGGTTCATGTGACAATACAGTTATTATTTCGTTTGAATAAATTTTATCTTCCCAAACAGTATTATCAATAACACTTTTATAAAAATAAGAATCCTTAATTAAGGTTGTTGTTAATTGGGCATTACAAAACAAAGGAATAAATAGTAACAAAAACAACAATTTCTTCATAACTTTAATATTAATTGGTTTATGAAGCAAAACTAATAAAATAAATAAGATTAATCAGTAAAAGCAGTAATTTCTTCCGTTTCTATCGCAGCATCACTAATTTTTAATTTTACCTCATTCAGCAGCAAATTCCTGTCAAAACAACGGTACTTATTGCTAAAAAGTAATTCTTTCAACTCTAATTCTGTTATTTGTTTATGCAGGAACACCTTTTTGCAGCGTAGCATAAAATCAATAAATGCTTTCCAACGGCTATGTACACCATAACTGCCATCCATACGCAGACTTAAATTTCCAACAACATTGCCCTGGGTATCATATATATCATTACTGGCAAAAGGATAATCCACATTCAGCCCATCGGGCTGCAAACCATGGTACAATACTACATTATACGAAAATCCTTCCGTTTCATCGGTAAGCATTTCCTTAAATATACCTTTTTGTTCGCTTATAGGAAGCAACTGATCCATTGCCACTTTAGTATATGGATTTACACGGCTCATCATCAGCGGACAAATACCCGATAATATTTCCAGCTTGCTGTCGCCACTTACTTCACTGGCCAGGCGGAAATCTATAAGCAGTTTCGATAGTTCAAACGCATGCGATGTTGTATTGTAAGCCCATGCCATTAAATAATGATGATTTACATCAGCATAATAATCCGTTTTGTTTGGCACAAGGTTAGGATCTGCCGGACTATCATTCGTCCCCACATAATTACTTAGCTCCTGTAGTGGTTCTACAAATGTTTTTATGGCATTATCATTGCTCGTTTCGTAAGCAAGGCGGTAACCGTTAAACAACTGCTGGAAATCCATTTGATAATCAGAAGCATTGCTGTTAAAATCATTGGTTTCGGGCTTTGTAACTATATCGTTTACAGCTGTAAATTCCAGTTCCCGCTTTACGTTATTTATAAAAATCTTATGCCCTGTAATTATACCAATATTCGATAAAAATTTCAACACCTCCATATCGTTTACCAACTCACGGCAATCGCACTTATGCTTCAGGAATATCGAATTTTTATCGTTGGTAGGATAAACCTGTACAGCTGTATTATACAATGTAAGCCTTTTCCATTCTGTAGTGTGGAATATATTATTTACAATTGTATATCCGGCCAATTTTGTAATACATTCTATAATAAAACCTATATAAAGGAAGGGAGTTATCAGGTTTGTTGCGTGCTGTGTCGAAAATCCGTTATTATAGGTATAAAGCATTGGGAATTTTCCTCCCTGGTATCCGTTTTGCAGCGGAACAAAATCAGAATAAACAGCTTTCAATGTTTCATTGGGCAAGCTTTCGGCTATCATTTTATTAAATACCGGGAACATGGCCCATTTCTTAACCGGGTAAACATCATCGGTTGGCGTAAGTAATATACTGTCCGTTTCGTAAACCAATAATGTACATTCTCCAAAATTTATAACTTCACCGCCATAGTTGGGCGATTCCAGTTGAAACCAAATTAAATCATTGGCTACACCGGCCACATTAAAAAAAGTAAAATTATGCTCCAGTATATTGGTATTGATATAACTCCGGCTGTCTTCCATTAATCCGTTTTTATACATTACCAACTCCATTAGGCTGTATGCCGAAGTTTCTAATTTAAGTTTGATATTAAATATACAGCTGTTGGTTCCATTAAATTTATATTGAGTATGATGATCAACATAAATATGCTGAAATAAACCACTGGCCGGAGCTGTTATCTGATTATTGAATAATAATCCATATACCTCACTACTGTATGTATGCGATAATCCGGCCATTCCTGTGGCTTCTGCAGCTGCAATAATGTCAATATTATCACCATAATCAATATCAAAATCATTCAGCTTCTTATCCTTCAGCAAATAATTAAAATCACCTTTGCCAATACCCACAGCCACTTCATATTCTTCTTCACTGGCAGTACTCACCAGGGCAGTGCCTATAGTAACTATACTGCCCCGCTGCAGCTTAAAACTAACCTCCTGCGGGCGTGTGGCATTTATGCGGTGTTTATAGCCCAATGCAAGTTTTAATTCCTCGCTGGCCGGTAGCGTAAAGTTAAATATATAACTCCCATCTGCCTCATTAAATAAAGGAGATCTCATGCAAACTTCCAGTTCTGCATTCGAAAAAGGTACGGCTATATCGTTGAGTATAATTTGCATAGTAACTTTTATTAATTATAATATCCCAAATCTTCCTTTACACATTGAATAATATTTTTTGTATTTTTCTGCAGACCATTCAACATTGTCAATTATTACTTCGTCAACATTGCTGTTGAATTTTGCAGTACTTCCACCTCCATAATAATCCCCTATTTCAAAACCATTTATATTAGAGGTCCCATTCCCTGATGCTGTTCTGGAATTAATATAAGAACCATTAAGGTATAATGTAAGTATTGTTGTTGCTGAATTATAAGTTAGACATATATTATCAAATTTTGTGGATGATATAGTATAAGCATATCCTATTGTTTGATCTGCAACACCTAATCTACATCTGTTAATATAAATATTCATCACACCCGCATCATTTGAAAATCCTATTGTATAACCTGTTTTACTTATATTTGAATTTTGATCAATAATTCCTCCATATTTATTAAGGCCTATAGTGTTGGTCTTTTTTACCCATATAGAAATCGTTACACTTCCACCATCAATTCCAAGATTATTGGCTAAAGATAAATTACCTGTTGTCATACCCGCACCCTGCCCAAATTTACCATTAGCTAAAGAATAAGTAATCCCGGTTCCTGATAAATTCTTACCATTCCCAGAGCTATCATTCCCATTACCATTAAAATGGTAAAGTCCTTTTGTTATTCCAGATTCGGCACTTATATATTCTCCTAAACTCATATCATGATAGATTTAATAAACGTGTTGGAAATAAATATAATTGAATATATAAATCAACTGGAAATGTCGTTGCTGTTACACCATCAATATCAATTGTAACTTGATTATCTGCAGCTAATGAGCTTCCATTATCTGCTGTAAATACTACAGAAGCTAATGAATTATAAGCTAATGTTAATTTAGTTGTAAATACTGTAGTTCCACCAACATTAATATCGACTGTAGTAGTTCCTGATGTAGAAGCTACTGTTCTAACTTGCATTTGGCCTCCTAATATTCTATAGGGTTTATCTGATGGAAACATATTCATAACATCAACTCCAGTTGCACCTACTGTTCCGGCATAAGCAAATCTTGCTAATGTTGGTTCTAGTAAATAATATTTTAAACTACTTGCATCTATACTTGCCATTATATCACCTACAATCGTAATTGTTGTATTTGGATTAGAATAAGTCGAAGCAATACTAACCATAGCACATTTAACAACCGCACTTTCTGTCCATTTTAATACCAAACCTTTGGCAACATAACTTGTAACATCACCCGTCACCCTGAAAGATGTGTTTCCAATTCGTACAGGCGTACCAGGGAGCAAAGTCCATAATGAGCCAGCTGGAGCGTGTGAATGACTTGTCAATTCACCGGTTAATACAGCTTCTATTTCAGCTTTTGTAATATCGCTATTCTTTTGAGCATTACTAGGAGCATGAGTAGTTCCCGTTATGTGTGTCTGAATATTAGAATTAGCTGGTTCATATATGTCTGAGTGGGTGTGGTCTCCATAAGCTGCGTTGGCGTGGTCTGTACCAAATCCGGGAAATGAAACAAGAGCATCATAAATATTTTTAAGAATTGTTGTAAAATTGTTATCCGTATGAACGTAATAAGCGTCTCTTACGAAAGGCAAATCTTGAATATCATATTTTACTAAAGTCCAAACATGAGAATTTGCTTCATATCTAAATTCTAATATTTGTCTTTTATTTGCTATTGTAGCGGTAGGTAAAGAGTAACCGGCATATGATACATATTTATTTTCCCAACCTACTGTATAAACTCCGACAGCAAAGATGTAAATAAGCATACGGTCTCCTTCTTCTGGAGTAGATGTTACATAATTAGAAACTAATAGATTTCTTTCCTGACCTGTTAATATAAACTCGTCATAAGTATCGACTTCAGGAATAAGCTCGTCTATAAAAGGAAGATTCATTTTCCTTTTTATTATTCTCTTATTTGTAAAAATTCCTGCAGCATCATTTAAATAAAGCATAAAATTAGCATACGTTACTTTCTTAAGCAAACCGCCTACTTTCTTGTAAAATGGCATTTCATCCTCACCTAGAATCTGACATGCCGAAGCTCCTGTTATAATTGCAGCTATAGAAGCTTCTGTTTCAGCATCAGAACCACCTCCAATAGCTTCCTCCATCTGCCCCAAATTAACAGCTTCGTCTGGATTTACTGCTGCAGCAAGATTCTTTATTTTTTTGCCATTAGCATCTAAATCAGCATCAATTAAAAGTTGTTCAGAACTGAGTACTTTTTCCATTATTAAATAATTACCTTTTTATAAACTGCTGTTGGTAATAATTCAGGATTAGGAGCTGCGCCAAATTGTATAGTTTCGTTATCCAGTATATCAAAATCAGATTCCTTTAAACCACCCAAAAAGACTACAATAGAATCAATTAAAAAAGTATTCGAAGTTCTGAAAATACGGTTTAATCCATTTCTGTTACCAATTAATACTTCATTTATTACATCTGATGTAAAATTATCCACAAACGGCACACTTCCGCTAGCCACATCATATCCGGTTGGCGTGCGTACAATAAAATTCTTTTGCGTATAACTGTAAAACGATTTTCCTGTAGTAATAACTTTACTTATCCATTCACTACCCGTCCATTCAGCTATTTTCATAGCCAGTTCACCGGCTATTACAAAATAGCGATCGCCTTCCGTCAAATCTGCCGTAGGCAATTCACTGCATATTGATAATACAGGTTTTTCCTGCAATATATTCAAATCAGTTTTAAGCGTTTCCAGCGTTTGTACTTCAGGTGTTCCGCTTCCGTATGTTTTTCTGTAGAAAACAGTTTTTGTTGCTACATCAGCCATTTTTGCAAGGCTCACAGCCTTATCTTCCAGCGTATAGTTATTATACAGCTCATCAAAATAAGCTTTTAGTTGAGCTATAAAATTCGTAGTGCCAATTTTATTAAAAACATTTCTTACACTGCTCCATAACATCAGCATACTGCCATCCTCAGTTTCATCTACTTCGGTGGCACTATTTATCATTTCGCCCAATGGAATATCAACACTAATATCTTCCCACAATACAACCCAGTCTTCATCCCTCCAGTAAATATAACCCTTATTAAAACTCCTTTCAAGACTTGCATCACCAATACTATTAGTGTCAATCCTAAACATCCATCCATCAGCTAGGCCCTCCATGGCAGCACTGTCAAAATCTGCTGTCAATGGCAGTTGCTGTGGTATCAATACAAAATCATTAATATGCCTCATCGAATCTATCAACGATGCAAACTGATCAGCCGTAGGAACGTCATTCAGTTTAAAAAACGATTTCAAGGTCTCTTTACTAACTATCATGTTCTTATATTGTTAATGTATAATAAAATTACCGCCTATGGTCCAGCCTCCAACTACTGTTGCATTGGCGGTTAATAAATTATTAAGGTCAGAGTTATGCGTATTGCTGTAGCTTTCCTGTAATTCAATTTCCAACGAGTATAAAAAGTTATTATCTTTTTTTAGCGTTTGTTTTTTATTTATAATTACAAACGGTACAGCCTTGTTATTCAGCAATAAGTAAACCTCTTTATTCATAAATATATCATTCAACCACATCAATTCGGCAGCTGTTATCCATCCTGAGTTTACTGTAAGATTTTTGTGTTGTAAAACATTCCCCTGGCTGGTTTCGGTTGTATCGGTTGTAAAATTTAGGGGCAATGCCTTATTAAATAATTTGCGTTCAAAGTCAGCATCAGCAATACCTGCACCCTTCATCATAAAAATATCATACCCACCCTGGCCACTGCGGAATAATATTTCACGGCTGTTATAATAAGTGTCCGTATCTATTATATAGGTAACCTTTTCACTTATAGGGTTATCATCATTATCAGTCAGGTAAAATACAAATTTATTATTACTAGGCCCAATATAAAAGTAAGGATCTGTTATTAGTTCCAATACATCAAAAGCAGCCAGTCCGCTAATAGTTTCCTGTGCTACTGTTTCATCCAAACTATTATCTACGTAAAATTCTACCATAGTTTTAATGGTAGTATATCCCTGCATATTGCAAAAATATAAACGTCCACGTCCGGTGGGAGTTATATGCTGTACCCTGGGTGCATTCGTCAAAAAACCTTTAGTTGCCAGCAGTTTTGCATAAAAACTGCTGTTATTCGAATTAAATACAGCCTGGTCAAGTTTGCTTATACCGGCTTTTATGGCATGGAACGCATATTTTTGAGAAAAAACAAATACCGTATTCTCATATTTTTCTGCAAATCTTACGCTAAAAGCCTTGCACATACCACTATGTTTAATAAAGGTAGCATACGATACCGAGGGGAAAGTAAATTTATTCTCCAACTGAGGCAGCAGTATTTCCGAAATATCCACGGCAGCATTACCACTGGCATCCACATCCAATACTTCTTCGTACACAATATCATCAGTAGCACTCAGCAGTTGCAGTATAATTTTAAATCCCTCACGTTGCACAGCATCTATGCCCGATGTAGGAGTACTGGTCATCCCTGCAACGTTTATAGCAGTAGCAGTTATATTATAATCCGAACCACTAACAATGGCACTCAGCATCACACCAAGCGAAGTTACTTCAGCTTTATAATACTTCGAAACCAGATAATTTTTACTCAGCACAGTACACAAAATATTATACCATATATTTATTGGCAACCCACCGCCATCAGGGAGCAATTGAGTTCCTGTATTATCAGGGAACGTAGCAAAACTAAAAACCATAGCATTGCCCATAAAATTCAAACAAAACGAATCACCCGCCGTTGCAAAACTTGTAAATTTTAGATGGATACTGGCTTTAGTATTTACCCCACTATACAAATTATCAGTATGCAATCCCACCCAAACAGGATTTTCTACAAGTGCAAGCGCATCCGGAAATTTTGTCGTACTAATCATACTGCAATATTATTTAAATCACCATCAAATATAAAGGACACAAATATCTCTACTTATCATACTGAGCGAAGCGAAGTATCTCATTCATAATTTATAATTCATAACTCATAACTCTATTTCACCTCCGTCCCAAACTTCGAATTAACCACACTCACCTTATCTTCCTCCCTTTTCAGTTTATTCCTAAGCGTAAGCAAGCTCACCCCATCCATTTTCCTGTTAAGTGTTTCAATCGCCTCAAGCAAACGAGGATCAGCAAACATCGATTCCCTTATCGTTTCTTTACTGCCTACATTACCCGAAGCATATTGCGGTACACTCCTTATGGCATCAAATATCTGAGGATAATTAAGCATTATATTCTTTGTCCGCGGACCATCAATAACCAATTCAGGCATTTCTTCACCCATCAGGAAAGGATTACCATTAGCACTGCCCATAATGGTAGGCGATTTTACCAGCATAGGAGAATTAACATTTACACCCGCCCTGGCTCTGTAATGTTTACCATTACTAGCCCCAATCACATCCACATTACCGGATGCAAAACTGGGCACCAGCGTTTCAAAAGCCACATTAACAAGGGCAGCACCGGCAGCAGCAGTTATTGCGCCAAATATACCTTTGGTGGCAAATTCATTAGCTATCATTCCGGCCATAGCTTCCGCCAGATAAGCTTTAATGGTATCACGTATTCCCTGTAATACCAATTTGCCTGCTTCTTCAAAACTCTTGGCATTTCCTGCATTTTGTAAGGCTTGCAATGCACCGGCTTCTAGCACATCTTTGCGCTTCTTTTTATAATATTCTTCATCTATATCGCGCATTTTATCCGCCATTTGCTTTTCTATCTGCACTGTATCCTGTCCGGATCTTTTTCTTAGCAGGTAAAGTTGTCCCAGATAAGCCATTTCAATGTTCAACTTTTCTTGGTTGGCATCTGCAGGATTAAGTTTACCCATTTTTACATCCAAATCAACATTATCACGGGCTTCGTTGGCTGCTTTTCTGGCTTCATCAATGGCTTTCTGCCTTCCCTTCGCTATTTCTGCATCATAATCATAATTTTCAGGGCCTAATGGCTTTTTATCTTTTTTAGCCACTGTTGTACGTATTTTATCAAGCTCCTTCTTATGTCTGTCAGCTTCTAATTCAAGCAGTTTATTACTACCTTTAAACTGATATAAATTTTTAGTATGTTTAAGTTCCTCCTTGGCAATTTCTTTATCATAACCTTCCTGCATCATGTCAATCATCAACTCCTGATAAGCTTTTTCAGCATCAAAAGCATCTTTATTTCCCTTTGCATTCAACTTACGTTTGGCCAATATCTCTTTTATAAGTTGTTTTTCAAGTTTATCATACGATGTTGATCGTAGTTCTATTAATTCAGCATCCGTTTTTTCTTCCAGTTCAGCACGCTGTGCCGCAGCATCTTTTTTAATTGTTGTAATTGTACCCTCACCGGTAACAGTAGCAGCTACTTGTTTTTTTGTAAATTCTTCGGTTAATACTTGCTGTTGATTTTTTAATTCTTTAAGTTTATCCTGGGTATTATTATACGCTGTTACTATATTTTTACTGGCAGCAATAGCTCCATTCCCTCCCGAAGTAAGTACATTCCATGCTCCTTCAAAAAACCCTACACCTTCTTTAGTTTGATTACTGCTTAATTCTAATATTTCTTTTTGAATTTCTTTAATTTTTTCAAGAGAAGCTTGAGCTTTAGCTTGATTAATTAATGCTGCAGTATAATCATTTACAGATTTCGTAGCTGCTTTGGTGTTAATATTTTCAAGCGTCAAATTACCCAGGTATTCAGGAGAAATTTTATTCAGTTCTTTAATGGCATCTATCCTATCTTTCTTACTCCTGTGCTCATCCTTGGAAATACCAATCAATAAAGCCAATTGTACCTGTTGTTCAGCTGTATTTACTAATCCCTTGGTTTCAATTTCGTTTTTTAATTCAGCCAAACGCTGGGCTTCACTAGTGCGTTGATTATAAATCATAAGAGCTGTAGCTATAGCAGTAAGTCCTGCAATGGCTAAACCGATAGGTCCTCCAAGTAATGTCAATGCACGTTGCCAGGCAACAGTTGCTATTGCAGCAGCTTTCTGCATTATAGTAGTTTTGCCAATAACAGCAGCATGAATTTCTTCTTTTATTATTCCGGCTTCTAATAAAATAGCATCCTTAATGCGTAATCCAATCCCTTGCTTCAACGTAAGATGCTGCAAAGCCATCACACCAATATTTTTAACCTTGGCAGCATTCAGGGCAATAAAAGCACCAACTAGTCCAATAATAACCCCCTTATTATTCTTTATTACATCAATAAAAACAATAGTCCCACTCACCAGTTTAGCCGTCCATCCTGTTACAGCAGTTAACGCAGGGGTTAATTTTTCTCCTAACTCAATGGCAAGCAACTGAAAACGGTTCATTGCCTGAGCTAAAGCAGCCTTGCTGGTATTGGTAGTTTTATTGGCCATTTCATAAGCCACATTGGTACCGGTAATAGCTGTAGTTAATTCTTCGGCACGTTTGCGGTTAGTAACAAGATTTTGGGCAACGGTATAATTTTCCAAACCAAAAAGCTTGGTCATTTCAGCAGCATTCAGGTTCTTGGTAGCAAGGTTATCCAGTGCAGTATTAATGCCCACTATTTTAGGATTGGTATCATCAGCACCCGACATCAATTTAATAAGCATATTTTTCAACCCTGTTCCTGCTATCTCACCCTTTATACCTTTTTCACCCAATGCTTCTACCAACCCAACGCTTTGCTCCACACTTACGTTGGCAACCTGTGCAGCAGCACCAAACTTTAAAATAGCTTCATTCAAATCAGGAACTTCAGCTGCACCTTCTTTAGCACCTGCAGCCAATACATTAACAAATTGAGCTGCTTTATCTGCTCCGGCACCAAACTGGTTCATTATATTAGCAAGTGATGATACTGCCGGTTCTGTTTCCATTTGCGAAGCTTCGGCTAATATTAATGCCTGTTTGGTAACTTCATTCAAGGCTTCCTTATCTTTCAATAATTCAGGCTTGGCACTTCCCATCAGCGTGTATGCGCGCAGTATATCAGTTGCACTCTTGGTAATTTTAATTCCGCCTTCCTGGGTTTCGGTACCCATTTTTTTAGCCTGTTGCCCAAACCATTCAAGGTCGCTACCTTCCAGTCCTGTCAAAGCAGATAAGTTCGCTTTAGCCTGATTAAAATCATCAAAAGCCTTCTTGGCCGATTTTATTCCCAATACAAATCCGGTAAGTGTGGCGGTGGCAGCCATAAATATACCCATATAACGGTTAAACCCATCAGCCATCCCCTTCATCGATAAACCTGTAGCTTGCGAAGTGCCACGCAATTCAGCCATACGAGCATTCACCTGAGTCAATTCAGTATGCAGCAATTTATATTGAGGTAAGCGTGGATCCATATTCTGCATCGTCATATTCAGTTCCCGCTGGCGTGCACGCAATTCCTTCATAGTGGCACCCGTCAATCCAATTTCTTTGCGTATGCCTTCCATACGTGCTTCCACCTGCTTCAGCTCATTCGATTTCTTAATATAATCATCTGTGCCTTCAGTCATCTTTTTCAACTCATTACGGAGCTGCTTCCCCTGGCCTTCCAGTTTCATTAATTCTTTACGGCTTTCATCACCATTAATGATGATATCCAATTGGAGCTTATCGGTTTTTAAATAACTCATAATGCTGTGGTTGTTACTGAACGATCTAATAATTGAACATAAGTGCCCCTTGTTTTGCTGTCGGCAATAATATTCTTAAGCCTAAGAATCTCATCCTTGGTATATTCTACGCCCAACCTGCCAATTAATGTATTCTGGGCGCCATATAAATTCTTTGCATACCATCGGGCATCCTTATTTTTAGCACTTTTGTCCGTTTTACTGCGGATATTCCACAATAAACGGTTAGTATTTATAGGCTTAAGCTTCTGGGCATTCTTCGATTTATGGTAGCGGATTTCAATCTGCCGGCCATATTCAGGAAAAGTAAAAGATAAAATAAAATTATTACCCCGTTTCTCCACGCGGTAACTGATTCCGGCAAGCAGTTCGCCGGTATTTACAAGCTTTTTGGCTTCAATGGCAGTAACAAACAGATCAGTAAGATACTCCCCATGCTGGTCCAGTATCTCTTTAATAAACAACTGTTCAACCTCATTATATTTACCTTCCATACTGCAATATTATATACTAAATTCCCGTAATTAAAGGGCAGATTTCTCATGGCTTCGACTCCGCTCAGCCACCGGCAAACTTCGGTAGTTAAACTACTCACTAAGCTGGTCGTTGAGCTGGTGGCTGAGCGGAGTCGAAGCCCCCAGTGAATACGAAGCACATAAAAAAATGGCAGTAACCTGGTTACCCCCTTTTATCGCAGCTTATCAGGCCGCTTGTTTTTGGAATGTTTCGCCGTTTGTTTTTGGCATCTCAGCACTAAACTTTGAAATAATCCTACGCTTTATCTTCGAAACGCTTTACGCGTCAATCCGCAGATACTATCTACGGAGCTGTATTCGTAATTCGTAATTCCTAATTCACTTCACCGCAGGTGAACGTGATCGTGGCCACAATCTTGCATACACTCCGAAGCTGTGCTCACCAACCAGTGGATTATATGCGTAACGGTATGCCACGCCCTTATTTTGGTAAATCAATCCTATATCATACCCTAAATTTCCTTTATTATAATTCAAATCAGCACCAATGCTAAGCTGGTGGCTGAGCGGAGTCGAAGCCCCAGCGATTGTAACTGTCTTTGTAATATAGAACACCGGCGTCCTATTCTGATACGTCAGATTTGCACCCATCAACATATTCGCAAAAACAGTATCACACAATGTAATAAGTGCTGCTGTGTCATCTTTAAGTATACGATCAAAAATATTCCGTGTATAAAGCTGCTTATGCAAACTCACATACGCCTGAAATATCTTGGCGCTGTCAATATCATACTCAATATACTCTATGGAACCGGTATCCTGGTAAACAGGATATGGTTTCGGAATATTTACAATATGTTTACCCGTATCGCTATATACTTTCAACGTATCATAGGTAACGGTAGTTCCTGATCCACTTCCACCCTGACGGAAGATAAACCATCCCAGCAGTAACCCAATCCCCAATGCAATTAATAACCAATACCCTTTCATAACTCAACTATTTTATTGTTGGTGGCTGAGCGGAGTCGAAGCCACATACTGTTCTTTAAACCAATTCTTCTTCATAAATCTGAATACTAAAATCTTCTGCCGCCAATTCTGCAGGTGTGCCATTTTCAAAAGCAACCATTAATTGTTCATATTCTTTTGTACCGGTATTATAATTTACTATCATCAGCCGCATTACATGATTTACATAGCACAATTGCTTATGTTTATGCAAATGTACCTCCGTAGCCTGATGAAAAGCCTTCTTATTATATTTCAACTCACCCACAGGCTGTTTTAAATCACAAAAACGATTCCAGTCAAATTTAAGCTGATTACGCAAAGCTTCCGCTTCCACGTCAATCACCAGCACCCCATTTTCTTCAACAAAATGCTTGTTTTTAAAAGCAATAAATCTTTTAATCAGCAAATTCAGATACTGATCAGCTTTTTCTTTTTCCCTTGACTGTCTTCTTTTTAAACTCATTTTAATAGTTGTTAGTTTATATTGTGGTGGCTGAGCGGAGTCGAAGCCACATTCTGTCATTTACTTGTCATGCTGAGTTGCTCATTGAGCGTAGTCGAAATGAAGCGAAGCATCTCATTAAAACTTAAACGAATTAATCCTATTCAACCACCCTTTTTTAAACCTAAGCTGCGAAGGATCATTCTTACACAAATCTTCCACAAACTTTATCCTGGCATCTTTTATCAGACTAAATAAAATTTTCTGATCATAATCATTCACCTTGGCTATTGTAATAGGTCCTACCACACCATCATCGTCAGTACCCAATATGCGCTGTGGAATCACTATCCCCCATTTACCACTTCCCCAAACCCAGTCAACTAATATATTGGCAATGGATTGGTTGTTGATTTTATCAGCCTTCCAGCGGTCCCAATAGTGAGGTTTAAGAATTTTATAAACTACATCAGCCTTATCAATCAACTTAAGGTCATCCACGTCAATATCACCATCACCATCCTTATCATAGCCACAGCTTTTCCATGTTTCAAGAGTAACGCCCATCATTGTGGCTCCACCACGGTCAACAGGGTCATTTGCCCACTGGCCTTCCCATCCGAATATGATGGGGACTATTCTATTAATATCAGCCATTATTCCCTGTTGTTTGAAACTGAGCCGTACTGGCTATAAATGCACACAACCCAATGCCATATTTGGCAATCGTAATAATAATAGGGAGTAATCCCAAATTAAGCGTACTATTTACGGTAATCAAAGCTACAAACGCACCTCCAAGCCATAAAACAACAGATCTTACTTTCTTCCATATCACAGGAGTTTCAGATACAAATCTTATCCAAAGTTTTTTCATGGTTTCTTTATATTAATAAGTAAAATATCTATTTTATCATTAAGTTTATTGTGATCCTGCCGGTTTTCCTGTCGCATTATTTCAATATTAGCAGCATTGGTTTGCCTGCCGAGTTCCAGATGCTCTATTTTAGCATCTGTTTTAGCTTGAACACTCGCTATTTTTACATTCAAATCAGTGTAAGCAGTAATTAATCCCCCAAAAAATATCAATAACGACATTATCTGTCCGAACGTAAGTCCGAATTTCGTTTGTTTAGTTAAAACCATGAGTATATTCATTTTAGTCGGTTAATATATTATACAAATTAAAACCACTTTTCCCCGCTTTAAAGGTGCTAAAGGTTCAAATCTTATCAAGCAACATTTATTTTTATTTTAAAATGTTTAAAGAATGAATCCAAAAAGCACCTGAAACATTTTTTAGTTTTACATCATAGTTTCCTCGTTCAAATCCAAATACACGTTGATAAACATTGGTCTTATCAAATGTATCTATCCAATTTGATTTAATATAAAATTCGTATTCGTCCCCCTCTGTATAATTTCCATTTGCAGGAACACCCCAGTTGTCTGTTGATGAATCATCTATTATCCAATTATTAGAACCATTCCATTTTAAAGGAAAATATAAATTACCAATTGTTACATTCGATTCACCCACTATAAACTCATCACCAATTTGAACACCAGCAGGATTTTTAACTATACATGTAACAACCTGATGTAAATCTTCATCTAACGTAACGTCTGTTACAACAATCTTATACTGCCCTGATTTTAAAACTCCATTTGCAAGAATATTATCAGTAACAACACATTTCATGAAAGGTCTTTTCATACGCCATTGGTCAGCATTTGTAGCATAAGTAATACTAACAATTTCAGTTGCAAACTGTAAAGGATAAGTATTATTACGTAGCGTAGAAGGTGCAACAAAACTACTTTCACCTTCTTTTTTAACTGTTATATCAACATTACCAGTTCCAGCATCTTCAAGAAATAATTCAAATCCTATAGCATCTTTAATAGGAATAACAAGTTCAGCATCAGCAGTAGTAGTATATATATTATTTGCTGCTAAAATAAAACTAGGGTCAATAGTTAAGTCTTTATTATTTAGATTATCATATATAATACTATCTGCAAATAAAATCTTTTCTTCCTTATTTATAACATAAGGCATATTATTATTTTCATTTAACCGACCAAAATGTTTTTTAAATTCAGGAAACATAGTTAATGTATATCCATCACTGCTTAGATGTACAGATTCATTACCTACTCCATATAAATCAGTTATAACAGTTTCTAAAGGTGTACCATTAAGTATTTGTAGATTGGTATAGTTTATAACACTTCTTGAAAAATCAATAAGTTCACAATTGTATTTACGAGCCAAACTACGATTGTAATCCATAGCATTTGAATTTCCAGTTCCACCATAAGAATTTGCTATACGTAATCTGAGTTCAGCAGGACTTATACTCCACGTTCCAATAGCTATATCAGCAGTTGTATATTTACGAAGTAATTGAATAATACTTTCTAAATGAGTTAATGTATTACCATAATTCTCATACTCATTATATATGAATAAGTCAGGATTATCTGCAATTAGATTATCAATAAATGGCATCATGGTTTCTATTGCATAACCCCCATACCAATGTATTTCGATAGCATCTGTTGGTAATTCATATTCTGTCTCCATCCAAGCTTTCCATAATTCCATATGAATTCCACCTGTTATACTATCCCCTAATACATTTATTCTAATTGGTTTACCTCCCAGCATTCCTGTTTTATAAGCCATTAGCTTACTTAATACACCCTGTATATTAGCACCATATATTAATTCATTAATACCTAATGAGTTAACAGATTCTGTTGGATTATTAAGTTTTATTTTGTTATCATAATATATAGGATTAACAATCATATTTGTCATTCCCGACGTACTACCATCATCAGTTATCTCTTCATAATCTATAGTTAATATAAATGTTTCAGAATACAAATTATAATTATTAAAAATAACTGTTTTAGTACCACTTGCATCTATATTTTTATTAAGAATATAAAGTGAAACTAGAGTACCTGATAAATCAAATGTTTTAACTAATAGTCTATCGTTAATACCTTCATCAACTTTATTTCTATAAATAATAAATATAGAATAAAGTAATGTAGGGTCTACATCTAATATATTAATATATTTAACAGCACGTCTAACTTGAGCATCTTCAATAAATCCGGGAGCACTTGAAAGAAAATAATTAGGTATGGTTGCATAACCGTTTATTTTTGTCTGTAATGCTATTGATAACTTTTCTTCTGGAACAGATTCATTAATTATATTAGCGGTATTAACTTCAGTAAGTGAATCAAATACTTTTTGTTTCTCTTCATTACTATAATTATTTTCTGTATGCACATATTCAGCATCAATAACAATACCATCAGGTAACGCTTGTCCTGAATTAATCTCATTATTTTTAATAAATTCTTTAAATTCAGAATAATCATTAATTCCTTCAACATTCTTCCAATCAACACATATCTTAGAATCCTGTATAGTATCCATTTCTTTGCTCCCAAAGAAATTAACCTTTTCATTTTCATCGTCAAAATCAATAAAACAATCCAGCAATGGAACTGTTTTAAAAGATCCGCTATCAAATAACAGAACCAATTTATTATTATCAACTTTAATTCTCATGATATCACGTATTAAATTTTATACAAATTAACTATAGCCAACTCCTTTTATAAAGGACACAAATCTTTCAATCCGGTGGCTAAGCGTTGGTCGTTGAGCGTAGTCGAAACGAGTCGAAGCCACTTTTGTTTATTACTTGTCATACTGAACGAAGCGAAGTATCTCATAATTTATAATTCCCTTCAGAACCAATTAATTTTCAACGTAAAGCTCAAACTATACCCATCGCACTGCATATAATTATATTCAGGATCCGTGTGCATACTCCCAAAATTTAACTCCTTAATAGTCTGATGCAATGCATGCTCACAATGCTCAGCAATATAATAAAGCCTTTCTTTTATCCCGGCAATAATATCCTGAGCTATTTCCTGATCAGTAGTATCTTCCAAATCACGATCACCATCACCCACCGGCTTAAGTACGTACAATACCACAGTATCCGTTTCCGTAATATTGTTAAAGCTATGTTCATCCGTATCCGATGATGGAATAATTCCTATCAAATTAAAATCCGAAATATCTTTCACAATTTTCGATAATTCAGCCTCACTCCTGGCAGTCATTATGCCTAAAATTTTATTAGATGAATTATCCTTCAAATCCTTAAGCAAAAGCTTAAACGTGGCTATTCTTAACATTCTCAGTTTGTTTTTTAAGGTTTTCACTCATCCTTACCAACTGATAAATGCGGGTAAAAATGTCATATATATTGGTATTCATTACCTGGTCCAAATCGCCAAAAACTTTACTTTCTGCCAGCTCATAAAATAAGCCCATCATACCTATTCCACTGTCGTTTCCTTCTTCTCCTCCCTTATACAAATCGGCCAGGCAAATGGCATTGCCATCAATTTCAATCTCACCACTTCGAAGGAACTCTTCAAAAGCCTGAAATATCAAAAACACCCCATATTTTACATGAAATGGCAATTTGCTAACTTTCCGCTGTCTTTTTTCCAGCAATTTAGGGTTTGATTTAGGCGTAAAAGCCACCCTGCATTCACCGTCAAAACGCTGCTGTAAAAACTTTAACCACAAAAACTTCTTCCTTGGCCGGTACAAAATTGCAATTAATCTATCCAAATGCTCAATGCCAGCTTGTGGATGAGCGGAGTCGGTACTTCGCTGGTCACTGAGCGTCGGTGGCTGAGCGGAGTCGAAGCCAGTCGAAGTGCCCAGCGAAGTCACAAACTGCTTAAAAGCACTGTTAGCCTCTTTATACTCAAATCCGGTGCAATTTTGCAGGTGATCATCAGGGCCATATAAATTTCCGATAGCAGGAAGCAGGTTCTTGGTAAAACCCATCTTTATAGTTACCACATCTCTCTCAGGGCTTCTGCCGCTGAGCGGAGTCGAAGCGTCGAAGCCACCATAATTCAAAAAACTATCCATTTCAGCAGCAATCCTACTCAAATTGTCGTTTATATCATCAGCCTTTTCTTCAACCAAAGCAAAATGCCTGGCAGTTTTCTTCAGATTCAAAAACTTAGCCGCCAGCTTCACCCTGAAACCATGCAACGTAATCCTACCCTCCAGCAGTTGCAAAAACAACTCCGTAAAATACAAAAACTGCTTAGGACTCAGCTCCTCCAGTTCCGAAGGATACTCCCTGTATATTCCTGCTTCCGGTATTTCTAAAGTATGCATCTTTTTACGTCTAATGTTTATTACTTGGGGTCGCTGAGCGAAGTCGAAGCGACAGAACTTTTAACTTATAACTTATAATTCATAACTTATAACTATAATCTTACAAATTTCTCATCCGGATCAATATTCACCAACGGCACATCCACCAGCACCACCCCTTCTTTTTCCGCCCAGTACTTCCTTACTTCCATAAAAACTTCACGCATACAGGCATCCGCTTCATTGTTCAAAAACTTAGCAGCACCACTGCGCTCAGCCACAGGCAAATTCTTCTGATTTTCACCTTCACGGTTAGCCACAAAATTCTGAACAATACGGTCAGGTAAAATCTGAGCATTAAAAAGCATAATGCTGTCAGCCATCGTATATAAAGCCAATGGCATTTTGCATAACTCATAAATATTAAGCTCCGCAGCAGTTAAGTCATCAGGATCTTTTCCATCCAGAATATACTCAGCAATTTTATCATACAACTCAGCACGCAATGCTGGTTTAAATTTGCGAAGCTGGATACGGTGCATGCCGGCAGTAATTTTATGGAACATAAAACTACTGCTTTCTATATTATAATAAGGATCAAACTCACTGGCCGATTGAATAAAGCATTTCTTCACCAATTTATAAGCATCAGTAGATATCCATGCAGAACTTATATCTTCAGCATCATCATTACTGCAGCAATCATCCAAAAAGTCAAGCAAATCACTCAAAAAAGTATGATATAAATCATTCAGGTTCTGATTATCCTTTTCAATCTGCCAGCTCCAGGCAGTACTTTGGTCTTCACCCTTAGTTACCAATCTACCATTGGCACCATGGCTCAAATCATTAGAAGGAACAAACTGTTTATATGCCATAAAAGCCACACACAGTTGTATTCTACTCACCAGAATATCAAGCTGAAGAAAAGCCATTATCTCAGCATTAGCCTCTTCCGGTTCTGGATTTTCCTCCGAAACCTCCAATATATCATCCAAACTATGCGTATTATAATCTTCACTCAGGTAATGATCCTCGGCCAGTTTAAAAACTTCCTTCGAAATTATTTTACGGATGGCATTCTCTGCCGAAGTAACATACGTTTTCAGATTCTCAAAATTCACCGCTTTACTGATAAACCCCAGTAATTCCTTTACTTCCGTTTTTCCATTATCTGATTTATTGAATATCATAACTACTAAATTTTAAAACCTTAACTTTTATTTCTTCTGGTGGCTGAGCGGAGTCGAAGCCACATACTGTTTATTCCTTGTCATACTGAGCTACTCATTGAGCGTAGTCGAAATGAAGCGAAGCATCTCATTAACACATCATCGTATTACCGCATCACCGAATTATTTCTGCACCGGTTGACTAATAATCCTCTTATCCGGACTCACCTGGCTCTCAGTCTTAATCTCATCATGATAAAAACCCAGCTTCATCTTAGTTCCAGGAAAGTTAGCACGTATCGCATTGTTAATATCCCTGCAAATAATACTTTCCTGCAGATCAGTACTGGTCAGAAGGTAAAATTTAAAAGCATACAACTGCTCTGATCCTGATGGAAGGTTCCCTTCAAAACTCAAACCAGTTAAAGCAGGATGAATTCCCAGTCCGGCATTAGTCTGCATGGCTATTGTTTTAGCTTCTTCCAGTAACCCTTCAATATATTCCTTGGTTTTTTTATCCAAAACGGTAACCTTCCAGCCAATATATTCGCCTTTATTATCTTCAACACTCTCAGTATGCATCAATTTACCCACTTTATCCACACCCGTAATGCTATTGGCAAAAGCAGCAAGCTTTTCATCCTTCAAATCATCCAGCATCTTGTCAGTATACTCAGTATTATTGGTAAGGCATCTGTCACGTAACTTTTGTTCTTCCTTTTCCCAATAAGCCCCTGGGCTTTCAATATGAACATGCAAAGCAGCAGTATTCAGGTTAAAAGCGTTCAAAATCAAAGGAATTGAGTTGCCAAGCTTCATCCAGTTGATATTTCCGTAAAAACTGGGCCTTCCATAGTCATTATCCAGTGCAAACTGGTACATATTGCTGTAATTCATAGCAATTGGATACGCAAAAGGATCTTTTTTATTAAAAACAGGCAACTTTGTAAGGCCATTTACCCAGGGTAAAATAAAGTCACCAATAATAATTTCGGTAACGATGTCTAACGGATTGTGCCATCCCAGGCGTGCATATACGCTGCTTACATGCTCCAGCTTATTAATCATTGGTTTTCCACCAATTCTTGGCGCTTTATTGCGTACATATTTGGTAAAATGCCCTTTCATCACGGCAAACTCACCCAAAGCCTTCTGCAAATACTCCTCATAATTCCAGTCACCCAGCCAGCTTTCAATTTGAGCATCATTATTATAAAAACGTTGTCGAATGCCACCTTCAAACCTTTCCTCATACAATGCAGGACCCTGCCCCCATATCAAACCGCCTGCTTTTTCCAGTACACCTGGAGTAAGATTGTTATTATCCAATACCTCACGCAATTCTTCAGGTAAATGATTATACTCCCCATTAGGCACTATCAAAAATTCACCTATACGGTAAGGCATCAGCCTGCGGTTACTGGTATAAAAAGGCAATATCCCTGATGAGGCAAAGCGTTCCACACCCATTACCTCAAATGTATAAACGCCGGTACCTACATTAATATAGCCTTTATTCCCCTCACGGATCACATTTTCTTTTGTAACTAATTCTTTACTCATTGTAGTACAATTTTTTTACCGTTAAAAAATAGCAGAAGCGGTTGCCAGCAAACCCTTGATTCATGCAACTCCATATCATAATAAAAAAGTTTAAAGCTTGAATTTTTAACCTGCTCCTCTTTAGCAGCTTTACGCAAATTTGCTTTATTCACTACCGAAATGCCGGTGCTAACCTTCCGGCTACTGTCATAACAGGCATGCACAAAATTAAAAGGCTTCTTTTGGATGGAAAGCTCCCGCATCTCAGCAATGGCATCATACAACGATATGGTTTCAGCTTCTAACATGCTGCAATATTACAACCACTTACTACCATTATAAAGGACAGGAATTTACTGGTGGCTGAGCTTCGGTCGTTGAGCGGAGTCGAAACGCCGAAGCGGAATCGAAGCCAAAAGAAAAAGCCGGCAACTATATAGCTACCGGCCCTGCAATTCTTCATCATCATTTAATAAATGACTTGAAGTACAAAGATACAAAAATATTACCCAAGTGCACGATTTTTTGAAAAAAAATCTCATAAAAAATCAACCCCATTTTTAAAGCTCGTTTCAATTTAATCGATTGTATATCCAACGAGCTTTAAAAATACCGCTGTACCCCGAAGCGTGAGCGTAGGGGCGCGGCCAAAAGCGGATTAGCGGTTTTTTCAACCGCTTATCCGCTAAATAATAAAATGAATGATAAAAATTAAGCCACTAATTTTAAATTAAGTGTTTTTATCAAGGTTTTGATATTGGGGTTTTTCTCAATCATCTGTGAAAGTATAACCGCAGGGCGTTTTATTATTATTTCATTCTCTGTTACTTCTATGCTTAATTTCTCACCAATTTTAAAACCTGCTTTTTTTAGGTATTTTCCACCAAAATTAATTGTAGGAACTTCAACATAAGAGGGTTTTATTAAATTTCCTCCTCTTTTTTCTACTCTTCTGCTTATGGTTGTATGTGTTGTCATGCTGCGTTTTTTATAGGTTCAACTTGTTTATTACTAAAAACATACATTACAGGAAAATAAGGAGCTCCGTCGGGCTCTGGCTGTTCCTTTAATACGTGCAAAGGTTTTGCCCAGAGCATTAACCCTTTTTCGCCTTTTTTAACGGTTTGTCCGCTTTCTTTCCATTGCTTAAAGGTTTTTAAATCTTCGTGTCCGTCTGATTTGTATAAAAATTTCAAACCCTCGTTTATAGTTTCAACCCTTCCACGTTCAACCAATGCTTTAGCCAACAAACTCAATGCTTGTAATTTTTTGCGCTTTTCTTGTATCTCTTCTTTCATGGGTTATAATTTTAAAAGAGTGCCACTGTTAGCAATGGCACTCTTTATTTTTTAGGAAAGTAAGCTGTTTAACTCGGTTTCAAGTTTTTCAATTTGTTTGTTATACTCTGTAAAAAGCACAACATAAAACTGTTCAACTACATTTTGATTGTAAGTTTTTACAACCTGCCCGTTAACATCCGTTAAACGGATTTCAGGCTTTTTGCTGTCGTGTAACAATTGAAATTCTTCAAACTCTTTCCTTTTTTCCACTAAATCGCTGTGAGCATCTGCAAGAGCAACAAGTTTGCTTGCTTTGTCTTTAATTTCCTGTATGGACAAAGATTTTTTTTCACTTTGAACAGTTTTCAGTTCTCCAGGGTCTTCCTTTGTTTCAGTTTCAGAAATTTCGATTTCAGAAACATCATTTTTAATAATTGAAAATTTAGCGTTTTCGCTGTTTTCAAATTCGTCACTTTTTAAGGCTGTGTTGCCTTTAGTTTTAGTCATTTTTTAAATGTATTAAATTAATAATGAATGAATTGCATAACAAAGATACAAAAAATAATTACAATATAATATTATAAATCATTTATTTTCAGCATTTTAACATTTTTTAACATTCATAATATATTGATATTAAATTACTTACGTAACTATATTTTATTTATAATTATTCTAAATAATACATTTTACAATAAAATATAACTATTAAATTAACATTTTTTACAATCAAAAAATACTATAAATCTACAATTCACCACTTAAACCATTTTGCCAAACTTTTTTAAAAGTTTGTTTCACAAAGTTGAGCGACCCGCTCTGACCTTTAGATGCAAATGCAGGGGTACATGAGGCGGATATATGACAAAATTTCCCACATATACAAAACAGAAGCGCAGCTTCTACATTATATAAAAATCACACACTAACAATAGCAACATTACTATCATCATGTGGTTGTATTAAGTAATATCCTTAGTGTGTAGGGTAAAGGAAAGCGGTTGACCTTTCTTCAAGGTCAACGGCTTTCGTGGGGAGTAGAATTATCATCGAGTGAATGAACGGATGAGCCACCAGTGACTGAGGAACGAAGTATAGCGGGGGCGAAGAAGTGTAATGAATGAGATGTTTATTCTGCGGTGGAAGGATATGCTTGATACAACTACATGGTCTAATGCTTCCTTCTATATATAAGAATCCAATTCTTTCTACATATTAGATATTTAAGTGCATCACTCATATTGGTTGATTCCATTGGTAAGCGCTTAACCTCTTTCTTCTCAGAAGTCTTGACCTTTATAATCTTGCTGTTACCATCTTTACCTATGGTTTTCTGTAATGGTGCCAACTCCATTGATGCCTTTAACTCCTTACATTCATTCTGATCTATACGTATCTTAGGGAGATTGGGATTGTTCTCATTAAGTATTACCTCCATCATGTCATGCTCTAATCCTTGAGGTATATTGCCCTGTCCTACACTCATAAGCATAACTACCCATCCTGTTGGCTTACCGTCCTTATCGCGTTCAATGGCTTTCTTGAGTTGAGAGGCATTATCCTTTTTCTGTTTATTGTAGTTATTCCCGGAACGGTCATAGTATAAATACAACTGCTTACGGTTATGGTCTTTAAAGAAATTAACAAAGTTAGCACCTAACTGATCAATCCATTCAGGGCTTAATACAAACATAGACTTTAATACCCTATAATGTTCATCCTGTGGCTGGCCAATTACCAGAGAAAACATATTCCCGAAATCAGCACCGGCTTCCAATGGCATGTTAGTCTTTATATATCGTAAGCCTTTGCAGGTATATTGGTCAGCACCTGACAAACCATAAGGAATATAATAATCATAATCATACCCATCATTATAAAAATGCCTTTCACCGAGTTTGCCATAAAACTTTTCGCCTACTGCAAGGGAGGGTTTAAAAGATAATATAGCTGTTTTAAACTCTTCGAATCCACCCGCAAGGGTTTCCTGCTGATTAAGAATATACTCAAAAGTAAGTATATCAACATTAACGAGAGAAGATACCAGGCAAAACATCGTACTGTTATAACGAATTTTCTTAAACCGTTCCTGCCATATTTTAAGATTTTTCTGCAAACGATTAATGTCTTTCTCATAAAAATCAGGTGTTTTCTTGTATTTGAGTATATCCCACTGAATCTGATTAATTACCAGGGCTGTTTGAAAAATAGCATATATCTGCTTCAGATCCATTTTCTCTTCCTGCTTCAATATCCAATCAAACTGGTTCTGATTGGTATCCGGCATATCAGTAAAATAGGTTTGCCCCATAAAGAAAGGTGAATCACCATAAATAATAGAATCACCCCGGAGTGTAGGAATTGATTTATTAATTTTCTTATCATCAAAAAACTTCACTTCATCACCAAACATGTGAACTCCTGAAATCCCTGCAGTCATACTTTGACGGTCCAGACTTTTAACCAGGGCAACTACGCCGGTACAAAATATCATGGTATGTTTATAATCAAATAAATGCCTGGTACTTTTCTTAAAATGTGCCGGCGGCTCCTCGTCAATTACATAATGGATGCCATAATGGAAATTTTGTCGCTTTAAGCCTTCAATTAATTCAGGAATGATGTTGGTAGTTGCGTTTACATAAGTATCAGAAACAAAAAAGATAGTGCTACCGGGCATATCATATATAACATCAATCAACCGTTTAACCAGTATATCAGTAGTTTTGGCAGTTCCACGACCACCAACAAAGTACAGGTTTTTAGGCTTAATCAGGTCAATAAGCATAGAAACCCAATTGCTATACCTTATATCAAGCTCTTCTTTATCAATTTGCTTTTTAGATCTCATTTATATTTTAGATAAATTTACCTAATGATTTAAACTCTTCACTAGCTTTAATATAATCTTGAAAACCATCGCGTCTAATAAACCCTCTGCCTTCTTTTTTTAATGAATCAGCAACCATTTTCCAAGTATTATTTACCCTTTTAAAATTGGAAATCATTACATTCGCATCTAATGAACCGTTTATTCTATCTGATAAATTATTAAATACTGTTTTAATCATTTTATCAATAGCTTTTTTAATAGATTCTTCTGTCATTTTAGCATTTCTGCCAATTTCAAGTAATTCATCATCTAAAAACATAATTGTAAATTTTAAGTGAGTAATTATTCTCCAGTATCCGGGTTTTTCTCCAGGAATTCAATATCCGCTTCTTCAACATCAGCAAAAAAATCGATCTTATCGGTAGTCATCCCATCACGATGCAGGCGGTTCTTTTCAGCTTCAGTAATTTCAAGTTTATCAATGTATTCACCCAAAAGCTTTGTATTTGTTTTTCTACGGCCAAGTAAGCGGGGATCTATCACATACAAGGTTGGGCGTTTTTCAAAAATATCATCAGGTATTTGCTTTTTCTGTGCAGCTTTGGCTCTGTTTTCTTCAGCCATTTTATACAACTTACCTGCACCAACAAAATCATTAACTTCTATTGCCAATAATGCAAGTTTATCATACTTTTCAGCATATAAATTAAGGATGGCTTCCTGTTTTATATCTTTCTGGGCAAAATGAAAGTTCAAGGTATCACTAAAAAGCTTATCAGCCTTATATCTGCTTAGGTTATAAGGAGCAAATTGCAGTAATTTAATGATATAGTCTTCGGTTTTATGCTGATCACTATACAACGAACGGACCATTTCCATCAACGTAAGCTTTTTAGCTATCTCAGGAGGAATTCCGCTAACTTTACCATTTTCAATAAAGTTCTGTAATTCAGCTATACCAATATCTTCAAATTCCGAAAAGCTCATGTTTAAGGTTATTTAATCGTGATGCTATAATGTTTTTTGTGTAAATCTGTGCAGCAGTAGTATTGCCTTCTTCAGCATTTTTCATTGTTTTCTTTTCAATCTTAGCCCGGCTGATCAGCCTGCCTCTCTCGTAATGAAACCTGAATTTAGATTCCAGATCATCAAACTCCTTTTGCAATAAATTGGGTTTGATATCAAAATACATGGCAATTTGCTTTACAGTATAATTAATGCCTGCAAGTTCTTCCACCTGCTGGCACTCTTCCACTGTAAGTTCAACGCCTTCCCGTTTGCTTTCTAAATTCGTAGATTCGTTCATTATTCAGGAATATATATTGTTCATGTTGTGCATTCTCGCTAAAGTTCCCGCTCCCTTCAATTACCAGGTAATGCTGAGCGGTTTTTATACATGCTATTTTTGAATGATTCCAGGAATAGCTAACCGTTATATTTTTTCTTTCTGATGTTAATGCCTGTAAATGCTCATAAACCAAAGGCAAACGGTACATTAAGCTGTCAGATATTTCCAGATGCAATGTTTTTATATTTCCTTTATCAATTTGCTTGAGCAATGCATCTATTATTCTTCTGTTTATGGTATAGGTTTTAATGTGTAATTCTTCGATTATCCCACAGGCGTTTATGATATAAGGTATAAAGGTAAAAGCGTTAAAGCTTTTCAACGACCACAGAAACAATATTTCATTTTCACCCGGGATTTTATTGATCAGTTGCTTCAGCGAATCAACCCTAAAACAATGCATATCATAAAATCTTTCAGAAAGCACCCCCGACCTATCTTCAGGAATGCTTTCCGATTGATTTATCTCATCCAGATCAAACAGGCCCATATTATTTCTTAACCTTGGTTTTTCCTTTTTTATCGGCGGTGTTTTTGTTCTTAGATGTAGGTTTTACAACAGCTTTTGCTGGAGCTGGAGCAGGGGTAGTTTCTTTAGTTTTCTTTGGCTGTACTTTCAGGATATCAGCCAAAATATCCAGTTCAAACTTCCATTGTTTGATTTTGAATATCTTTTCATCATTGTCAGCTTCAGGATTATCGGTAATTTCTTTGGTTGACCTGGCAACATAATTATTCAGATTATTCAGGAGTTTAATCTGATCACCGGTTGTCATACCAATAATTTCTGCTTTGCGCTTTTGTTCAGCAAAAATAGGATGAGCGCCCAGCACTTCACCGGTTTCTTTGTAATGGGTTAATTCTGCCCATATTTCCTGATTCTCGATGTAATTATCAATTACAGCTGCTGAAAGTTCAGCAATTTCTTCAGGACTGGCGGCATCAAACAAAGCTTTATGGGCTTCTACATACTTATGATAAGCAGTAATACGGTCAGCAACCAATATTTTCAGCTCATTAGGGCAATCGGCATTACCAAGGAATGGAAAATCTTCACGCAAACGAATGGTTTTCTTGATTTCTTCCGGTATTGCCATAATATTCATTACTGCTGGAGTGTTGCCCACAACAGCAATTTTCTTTTCTTTAGCTGGTATTTGTTTACCTATAGGCAAACTAAGCAAACTTTCCATTTCAGCCTGATCAATACCGGCCATTTCCTTAAATTGCTCATGCAACAGCTTATGGTTATATTCAGAATAACCCTGGCGATTTATGGTATTTTTAATACCCATGGAGTTGCCATGCTCCATGTATATTTTAACTGCCCCGTCAAAACTGCGGTCTTCAGTAAAATATTTCAAAATTTTTTCTTTCATTTCATTGTATATTAATTAAAAATTGCAATAATTAAGAGGCTACAAAATTGCAATTGCAATTGCATAATTTAAAGGACAATAAAAAAAGCCCCAATCACTTGGGGCTTTTCATAGGGGAAAAGGAGAAATTAAACTCTGGAAACTTCTACAAATTTATAGGTAGATGCACCATCTTTAAAACATTTAAAGGTGATTTTTGCACCGGCCAAAGCAGTCCATGTAGTACCATTTTTCAATAAGAAATTGGTTGAAGCTGCTGGTATGGTAGAAGGATAAGTTCCACCGCTGCCAAGTAATGTATAAACATTACCATCAACGGCACTGGTTAAATCAGTTAAGGTGGCTGCCGAAGCAGAACCGGTAGTTAACTGATATTCTCCGGCTCCTGCTGCTACAGCGACTGTAGTTGCATTTGCTGCAGGAGTACCTTTTACAGTATCCAATGTGGTGGTGGTATTAAAATCAGCAACATCAGCACCTGATACTATTGATTTCAACGTCATAACACTGTTTGTTTTTTCAGAAGTTTCTTCAGCTTTAAACTGTAAAGCTAAAGGAGCACATGGGCTACCATAAATTTTAGGTGTAGTTCCGTCACAATAATCAATAACGGCACCCATTTCTTTATTCAACCAAGCACTTTGGAAATTTCTGATTTCAACAGCATTACCGGGATGCATAAACTCAACACTTTGGTCAATGGAGGTGGCATTAAAGTCACCATTTGAATCAGCGCTGGTTTTAATAGATTTCTGATCAGCATAAACTTCGATACCATATTTACCTGATGAGAATGCAAGTACTGATACTGCATTATCAACCCTGGTATGGGTAGCAACTTCATTCCAATCAAAAACAAATACTTTCGCTTTTCTTGCGGCACCAACACCGGCTTTGTCGGTTTTGGTTACATTTACTTTTGCGTATGTCATTTCTATTTTTATATTTAGGTTAAAAACTCATCCCGACGTATCGGGATGAATTTAAAATAAGATTACGCATTTCTGCTTAATTCGTAGAATTTAGAATCTGTTGCAGATTTCTGAAGTTTAATCCAGGTACCAACACCTAATGTCATTGCTGCAGTTAAAACAAAGTTTCCGCTGTTTGCAATGGTTGAAGAGTTAGTGGCACTTCCACCATAGATGGTGTATTCTTTATTTACTACAGCATCATCAAATGTAGTAATAGCACATGCAGCTGTATTAGCAGATGTAATAAACAGAGAATTACCGGTTAAAGAAGGAGTGGCATCACCATCAGCAATAACTGTTGCTCCTGTAGCAGAAGTTGTTCTTGCTAATTCAATCCATTTACCGTCACTACGTTTTTTCAAGGTGATGGTATCACCAACTGATGGAGTCCATGCAGCAGTGATAATAGAAAAATTACCTGATTTTGCAATAGTAACAGCATTGGTAGCAGCACCGCATTTCAAAATAACTGTATCGTTTACTGCGGCATCATCAATCTGAGTAATAGCAGTGGCAACACTGTTAGCTACAGATACTAATGATTTATGTTCTGCTACAGAAGGTGAAGTATCATCTTTTACCATTGGAATAAATGTATCAACACCCAGGTCAACATCATTACACCAAATCATTTGGCTCGAATAATCTTCAGGGAAATCAGTTGAAGCTGCAAATTTCTTTCCAACCATAAACGCCCATACTGATTCTTTCCAGTTGCTCCATACCTTTAAACTCCAGTCAACTTGTTCCAGTTGGAAGTTAAGCATTTCTCCTGCTTCATGTTCAAATTGACAAATGTTGCCATCAAACGTCCAAACAACCAATTTTGAAGGAGAAAGATTAGGAACTACAACCATTTCTATGTTTTCATAATCCAAAACATAACTGGTTGCTTTGCTGTCAACAGTACTCAATGCATATAATGCACGGTAATTTTCCTGATAAGCAATTTTAAAGTCAACAGAAACATACATTTTGATTAAACCTGTATCACGTAAGTGTTTTGGTATTAATGCACAACCGGCTTTTGCATAAGCAACAGCATTAAGGTTGGTCCATTCACCCAGGGCAAAAGGTTTAAGCTGTAAATTAGCAATTTTCTTTTTGATGAATGTTCTGTAACCATCACATGCACCCATTGCAGAACCTGCAATATTAGCTGTAGGATTCACACGTTTTCCGTTTAATAAACGTAAATTGTGTTCGTTCTTCAGTTTTTTAGAAACTTCAACCAATATGTAGTTAATGAAACTCATTTTCATCGGGCTGCTACCTTCTTTGTTGATGTAACCTATCCATGTTTTTTCCAATTCTTTCAAATCGGTAAATTTATGGGCAAACATCACACCAAACATAGTGATAACTTCAGGTTCAAATTTGTATGCACCTTTAACTACATTGTCAAATGAACTGCCAATGGTATTTTCAGCTTGTGAAAATTCACCTTCTAAAAACATGTTAACCAAAACCGCTTGATCCTGATAACCTGATTTTAATGGGAAAATGTTTTCCAATGAAGGTAATTCTTTTAGGAACGACTGAATCTGATCAGTATAACGTACCCTGTAATATTCACCTAAGTCAGTTTTTAACTGGCTATAGTCCATACTACCGGCTTTAGGAACAGGAATCATGATACCTTGTTTTTCCATCAAACTAGCATAAGCTCTTTTGTTATATGGTCTGGTATCATCAATAGCCATAAATGGCTGTTCAACTCCAAACAAAAATTTATCGTTTGTCATATCGATGTTTTGACCGCCTTTATCGGTTTTTGTTGGGTTAGGCGTAGATTCATCAGAAGCAGAAAGTTTATGAACTAACGCGTTTAAATTGTCAATTTTGGTTTTGCTTGCAGCTTTGTCTGCTTCCAGGGCTGTTTTATCTTCCAATAAGGTCGAATGCTCTTTATTCAAAGCAAGCAATCTGTCAGTTAATGCACTAAGTGCCTTAGCTGACATATCAGGAGCTGTATCTTTTGCTTCTTTGGTTACTGTGGTTCCGGCATCTTCAGCCATAGCACTTTCAACCGTTGCTAAAAAATCTTCTCCAAAGGATTCTTTTAACTGAGTCTTTTGTTCTTCACTCAAAATGGATTTACCACCTTCCTGTGCAAAAGCCGCGATGTTAAAAAAAGCCAATACGGCTAAAAGAATTTTGTTTTTCATTACGATTTTGTTATTAATTTATAATTAAGCTTCTCATCCCTTCGCGGTGAGCATAATCGAGGGCATATTGAAAGGTATTTATTTCGTGACATAAACCCATTTGTATCGCTTCTTTCGCCATAAATACCTTACCGGTAAATACAGGCGAATCAGCTTTTATCTTAAGGTTTTTCATTATTTCCTGATGAAAGATCTCATTAATGAAATCCAATTCATCCAGCAGCTCGGTTGTGCGTTTGTCTTTTTCTTCCTTGCTGGCGGTTTTATCCATTATACTGCGGATGGGCTGCCCTTTCTCGGTAGATTTACGTGCAAACCAGGTTAACTCTTTTATCCCCAATTTTTCAAACATACCCGAAAAGTCCTGGGCACTGCACATCACGCCAACAGATCCGAAGCTATCCATTTGAGAGCTGGCAATAATTCTTCTGGTACCTGATATAATCCAACTAGCTGCCGAACATGCCTGACCAATCACATAAGTAATAATGGGTTTCTTAAAACCGGCAATATTTCCTGCAAGGTTATCAATCTGCATTACCATACCGCCGGGGGAATTTACTACCAATAAAACAGCAATAATTCTATCACTGTCCTGAGCCATAGCCAAAGCACGCATCAATCCCATGGTATCATAACTCATAATCGGACCTTGAATAGGAATCACAGCTATACTATTATATGGTATATCATCACCTTCATATTCCAGATCCCATTTATTGCAGGTATTAATATTGGAATCACCTTTAATGATATATGGTTTTTCTGAAGCACCAAATGCCTTGGCATCTATCTGCTGACCTTGCAAAAAAGCATACAACAAAGGCATCTGACTTTGTACATAACTTTCGTCAATAAGCCATTTAGCCGATAAAATTTCTAAAGCATCTTTAAGCGGAATCATATCACAATGTTTTAAAACACTGCAATATTAATGGTAGAATTATTCTAAATAAAGGACTGCAATTTACTAAACTTGCAGTAAATAAGGCAATTTTATGCTTTTGTGCTCAAAATTGATACTATATGCCTTTTGTTGGGTGCTAAAACTAAAATTTACCAATACCGGATTATCCAATTCACCCATCACCCTTTTGCTTTTATCAGCATATTCAAAAATAACAACGCCACGTTTATTTTCAATAGCAAGTAATAATCCCGGAACAGAACCACCATCACCTGGGTAGGACAAATTTAAACTGCAGTTTTTTAATCCACCTTCATCACTGTTCTGATGTTCACCGTTAAACTGTGCACTACCCGGAGTCATATATATGTTCTCAGCAGTTTCATTTTGTTTCAGCGTAACAATGCGGTGATGCTGATCACTGCCTGCAGTTATGGTATCAATTTTTGATAATTCTATAAAATCTACCGAAATTATAGTGGGATTTAAGTTGTCTGACTTATTCATTTGTTTATATTTTATCAGGGGACACAACCGTCCGTAATAATTTAAATATTTAACAGTTTATTAACAATCGATTATTAACATGCTTAATACTGCATTTATAGCGGTAATATTTTTTCTTAAGCATCTCATAAGTGGCATTATCTGATGAAATGGAATATTTTTGACAAAAATTGTCAAATATATCTTTCAAATCATGTTTTTTGATATCATGTTCTATACTTATATCTACAGCAGCATCCGAATAGCAAATAAAAGTCTGGTTAAAAAACTTTACAACATAATGCTGGAAGTTTATTTCATCATCCGTTGATATATAGAAATAATACAAAGGATTCTTTCTCATCTCTTTTTCCTTATTATTTCTGATCAGCTTCACTAAGATTCTGTTTGGATCAGGATGATACGATACAGGAACATAATCGGCTGGAGGTTTATTAAGCATCGGTTCCAGTATAATCCCAATAAAATTCTTTTTACTGGCCGGTATAGGCTCCTGCCCATACATATTAATAAGGAAATCTTTCAGATATGGTTTTATCGGAATGCTGATTATCATATAAGAACAGTATTTAGTTAAACAAAAATACATATTTTCTGCACCATAAGTGTATTTATTTTCACTTTTTTTCATCATTTCTTCACTTTTTTACAAAAAAATATTTACAATCTTAAACACTATATTTGATGAAAACACTCACTACATACACTACACTCCACATTTACAACGTTTTACGATGACTACAAACCCCCGTTTTTGTAGTCAGTTGTAGTCACTACATTTGACTACATTTGACTACATTTGTATTGAGTATAAGTAATTGATTTTTAAAATTGTAGTGTATGTAGTGAGTGTAGTGAGCCTTTTTTTAATTTAGAAATCAATATTTATTTTTTAATAGCTTTTTTACAGAAAACCGCCAAAAAAAACCGCTCATTGAGCGGTGGTGTAAAATGTTTACGGACGTTCCCTTGAGTCACATCCCGGTTTTTCTTTTGTGCCAGGAATTTCAATTGCTTCACCTGTAACTTCAATTCTCGTTTCATCAAAGTAATGGGTATCTCCAAGCGTACCATCTGTTTTTATTTTCGGCACTATACCATATTGGGTACATCCTGTTAAATATTCGTGTTTTGAAGTAATAGTACCTTCAAAACCTGTAATTACGTCTTTGCCGTGTTTTCCTAAATTAGTATTCATATTGTTTTGTGGGTTTTATTAAGCCCGCCCAGAGCTATATATTTTAATTAAATTTCAATTTTTATTTGTTGCTCAATGTTCAATAAATCAAATACTCTAAATTGTGTTTCCCCCTGATATCCTTTTTCAAGTTCAAGTATTACTGTTTGTATCCTGGCATACTCAAATGTTTTTCTTGGAAGAGCTGTTAATGATATCAGTCCGAAATTTTTCAGGTACCGGAGTCTAACATCAGAATCACTTAAGGTAAACCATGGCATCAAAGCAATAATATGATTACTCATTTTCATACATTCTTTAAGGATATGATATCCTAGCTTCATCCCTTTATATTCAGTACCATCAGGCACTCCAAATGCTGATTTTGCTGAAAATGGAGGGTTCATAACAATACAGTCAAATTTGCTCTTTTCGAGCTCAAAAAAATTAGCTGGAGCAGTTACATCATAATCATTCAAAAAACTTAATATATTACCTTCTCCTGGAGTCGGTTCCAGAACTGTTACAGCATGATCAGGTATCATGTCACACATGTATTTTGCAATATGTTTAGGCGTTTGAAAATTCATACCTTAAACATATTATAATCCCTATCCACACACTGCTGTGTTAATAAATATTGCTTTAATTCATTACGATCCAATCCGGCTTGTTTTAAAATAGAATCCTTAAAATATATAGGAATAGGATTAAATATGTTTTCAAACTCAATATCTTCAATAAATTTACGGATATCCTTTCTATCATATTTTTTCCCACTCATCAAACCAATCTTATATAAATCACAAAAATCAGAAGTATCACAAATCATTCTCAGGCTACTCTCAAAATCAACAATCGGCTCAATACTAGCAAAAGTTTTAAACCCTGCCTCATGCAGCTTCTTCATAGCTTCAATGCGTTCAGCATTGGTGCTGGCTCCTGGTTCCATTTCGTCATGGCCGGTAAGGGTGAAGCCAAAGGCAATTAAATGTCTTAATTCGGTTTTTACCAATAAAGGAAATAAATATTGCTTTTTCCTGCTTTTCTCCCAAACATTAAAAAAATCCATTTTTGTTAGAACTTTTACAGGAATACCATATTTCATACATTTATCAATAGCTTCTATCGTTAGATCAATTGTTTCGGGTAATAATGGATCTGTTGTGAAACTAAAGAAAATTCCATGCTTTTGTAATTCTTCTAAATTCATAAGCATTTCTTCTTCAAATACCTTTAACGCATGAGCTTCATCAATAAAACATTTTTTCAATGTAGGCTTATCCCCACCCATTGCACCTTTTAATAATCCTTTTTTGCAATAGCAATATTCACATCCATTGCTACAGCCTACATAAAAATTACAAGCCCAGTAAGAATATTCTCCGGCTTTCCTTGATGGGTTATAAATCGCTTTTCCTTTAAATGATTTTTCCATAAGTTTATTTATTTTCTAATTGTTCAATTCTATGCTTTAAATCGGCTAATTCATCATCTTTTTGTTTATCTACTTTTGCTTTTTGTCTACATTTAGGACAGAAGTAATATTCTTGACACATAAAATTTCTATCTATTTTATACTCAATACCATGAATAGGACATTTTGGAGTTGAAAACTATCCCATAATTACTTTACTTTAAATGTTTTTTCTTCACCCCAATCATAAATTTTACCTTTATGTTTACATCGCCCAGATTTACCGTTACACGGCTCATAATCTTCGCATTCTTTGCCACATGGAACGCAATACATGTTAATCTGGCAAACTTCACCAGCGGCTCTGCAAAAGAAGTATTCTTTATCTGTGCTTATTACTGCTTCACAGACTGTTATTTCGGTTAATCCTTCTTCTTTAGCTTCTTCTAATAATGTTTTTATTGGATGAGCCATTTCAGAATCTTCATTTTTAAAATACATTTTTTTCATAATTTTTAATTTATTTAGGTTTATAATTCTCAAAAAATTCTCCATAATCTTTCTTCCTTTTTTCACCTGCACTCACTTCACCATCCAGCTCCGCAGGCATATAATCAAGGAATTGTTTTTTAACTTCAGCTGCATGCTGCTCCTTAAAGTTTAAACGCCATATTTTAGCATATACCTGGGTTTCTGTTTTGCCAAGCGTTTCACTCATTGCAATCATACTCATCCTTCCCTTATTTTCATACAGGAAATCAGTTTCTGCAGCAGTCCAGCTTATGCTATTGTTTCCTCTCATGGCTTAAAACGGTAATTCATCTTCAACTTTTTTCAATACCGGAGCAATAACCTTATTTCCATCTTCATCAAAATTTGAAGAATAATCCGGTTTTATGTCATCATCCTTTTCATTAACTGTATTTCCGCTATATCTCACCAGGTTAATGCCAAGGTCTTTGTATTTCAAACACAATGCTTGGTTGGTATCCTTGTCAAATCTTACGCTTTTTTTACGGCCAATAAAAGGCTTACTGGTTTCAATGTAATGCAGCAGTGTGCTTTCGGGTAATATGTTTATTCCGCTTCGGTTGCTGTATTCAGCATACAACTGGTATATACCGGTCCATTTAAGCAGCAGCACGTTTTGCGTGGGAACTATCTTTTTATCCACCCTGTTGGCTCCAACGTTTATAGTAATATCGCTTAATGGCTCAATGCGGAAATTAATCCTTTCCTTTATCAGATCCTTTTCAACCAAAGTTTCCAGCATATTCCAGAATTGGCTAAGTTCATTGGTATTGCGCAGCAGTTGGTTGTGGTAATTCATATTGTCAATGGCAGTTTCAATCAGCTCTTCGTAGGTAAACGGAAGCTTAATCAATTGCTGCAAACAATGGAAGCTGGCCAACACCGAAAATATATTACGCATAATCCTATCATCAATAATATTCTTATCCATGCGTTTCATGATATCAGTCTGCACTTCGCCAAAACTATAGCGGTACCTTTCAATTACATGATCACGGTGGCGCAAAATATCTGTTGTAATATGGCTTAAGCCTTTTTGCTGTATGGCGCGTAATTCTTCCAGCAAATCCTTTTCTTCCTGGGTATGTTCAGTATTATGATAATGCAGGAATAATACCCTGCTAAACAAAGCCACATCAGCCGTAAGCATTTCCTGCCCGGTAATTATGGCCATGCTGTCAATCTGGGTATTTTCCTTTTTAACGCCTTCCTTTATGCTGCCACGGGTACGGCCATTGCGGTTGTAAATGGCTTTCAATGCTTCAATATATTCCAGTGGCATGGCGTTTTTGTATTCATCAATCCAGCTCAGTGCATTGATAAACATTTCCAAGTGGGCACTTATCCCGGGCTTGGTGGCATTATTTATCTGCAGCTCGTTTTGTGGATGGCCGAAAAGGCAAAGCAAACTCATAGCCTGTTCGTTTTTACCGGTACCCTTTTGTCCGTAAATATTAAGCATCGGCAGGTTGGTAAGCTTATTAAAGATATGATCACTAAATAAAGTGGTAAGGTAAAAGCAAATCGTAAGCCTTGCCTGTTCACCGTAAACGGCAATAAACTTCTCTGCCCAGTCATACAGCGTAATATTATTGTTTTCCGATTTTATGTACTTAAACTTCCTTTCGTCCCGGAAGATAGAATTATCATCCTTATAAATGCTGCTAAAAGCCGGTATAAAATAATGCACATCATTAAAGGCAACTATGCCATTGCTGTCAATCGGGATAAAACTGCCATCCGTTTTGCTTATGCCGTTGCTCCATGCCCAGAAACCTGCCCCCTGCCAGCCCAGGCGGTCAATTTTCTTGCAGTATTTGGTTTGGTCGTACCATTTACGCTTCAGGTGCATAAAATGCGTATCAGAGCCTTCAAATAGGAAATTGCCTCGGCTTTCTATCGATCTCCTGAAATTCATGGTAGAAACCATACTCTGCATATCCATTTCAATCACCTTGCGGTCGTTGTATTTGTTCAGGATTTCAAACAGCTTGCGCGTGTCGTTGGTACTTTCAATGTGGTAAAGCGGAAACATCACAAAATTGCTTATCCTGCCATAGCCACGGTAATAATACTGGTTCTTTTCAATCCCTTCCTGGCTTTCGTAGAAACAGTATTTCACAAACTCATGCTTGTCAACATAGCTGGGCAAACCTTCGGTATCCAGTTCTATAGCTTTTTCAGTATCTTCGTCCTGGGCAGTTTCTTTAATTACATCTGTGATATCTTTTTTGGTGATGTTTTGCTTCTTATATTCCTTGGCAATAAAATTGATATAAGTGGAGCGCAGCGTTTCGCGCTGCACCAGGTTCAATAGTTTGCCAATTTCGTGCAAGGCTTCGGCACGTTTCAGTGGATCCGTTTCCGTATTTTTTAATTCCTCGCGTATGCGGAACATCACATAATCTTCATTCTCAATTTTCTGATTCGGATATTTGTACCAGCTATCAGGATCTTCGCCTTCCGGGATTCCGGTGGCAATAAAAACATTAAAACCTGCATTCAAAAGCATTTCACCATCACGTATGGCCGCTTTGCGTCCTGCTTTGTCGGCATCACGCAATATCAGCGCATTCATACTATAACGTTTCAGTATTTTGCAATGCTCCTCAGTTAGCGAAGTGCCGCAGGTAGCCACAGTATTGGTATGGCCAATGCGGTGCATATTGATAACATCGGTATAACCCTCTGTTATAATAACCATGCCTTTTTCCTGTATGCTTGTTTTTGCCAGGTGCAAACCATACAACACCTTGCTTTTGTTATAAATAATACTTTCAGCAGAATTCAGGTACTTAGCCTCCTTCTTATCAGCACCGGGCATCACCCTTGCACCAAAGCCAACCAAGCGGCCAACAATATCACGGATGGGAAATATCATACGGTTTCTAAAGAAATCATATTGTTTGCCTTTTTCAGATTCTTTTATCAGTCCGCTTTTCAATAAAAATTCTTCTTTATACTCAGCCGTTTTGGCCAGTTTTAAAAAGCCGTCCCAGGCATCAGGAGCCAGTCCAATTTCAAACTCCTTCATCAGTTCCCAGCTGCGGATGCGTGAAAAGATAAAATCAAACTTCTCGTCAATTTCATCTTCAGCCAGCGGACTATGGTAAAATCCTGCAGCCAGTTCGTTAAGCTTTGCCAGTTCTTCCTTAAGTTCTACCACCTGAACATCCTCTTTTTTATATTCTTTTTTATGGAAATCAATGCTATGATCATTGCAGATTTCTTCCACCGCACCCATAAAATCCAGTGCTTTAAATTTCATCACGAAGCTGATGGCATCACCACCTACGCCACAGCCAAAACATTTAAAGCTGTTTTTGGCAGGTCTTACGCTAAAGCTTGGTGTTTTCTCCTGGTGAAACGGACAGCAGGCCTGCAGGTTTTTACCTGCTTTTTTAAGTGAGAGGTAGTTCTTAAGAACTGCATCAATCGGCAATTCTTTAATTTTATCAATAATATCTTGCATAAAACAGTTTGTAAAGTTTTAAAGTAGAAAGTTTATAAAGTTGGGCGGCCGGAAGTGCTTAAAATTTCAAACATATAAGCAAATACCCATGGGTTTTTGCCATGACTTTGCTCACCATGTATATTATCCCATAAATTCATAAAAGCGATATCAGCTTTTGGAAAATGATTATCAGATGATATCATTGGATTTAGGAAAAAAGTTTTATTTTTATACCATACTAATCTTATACCTTCATTAATAGCATCATTAAAACTTATACTTTGTAATCTCTCAACTTTTACATGAGTAACTCTTAGCCATACTCTGGCTAATTCTTTAGGCATAAATAAGGATGATTTCCATTTTAATTCTGATATCATTTGTTCACCACATGCAGCTTTATAAAAAGTTGATTCTCCTTTTCCAAAATAATAAGGACCTTTTGCAAATGTTTCTTTTACCCATAAAATATCACCAACTTGATATTTACTTGAAACATTTCTGTCTTTTTTGCTGTGAATCCCGTTTACATTAAAGTCATATAATTCTTGATATGACCAATTTTGATATTTGCAAATTCTTCTTGTTTGGCTTTTCCTTCTTAAATCAAGAAGGTTTACCATTGGAGTACTAAATAAGATAGGTAGTTCTTTCATAAGGATTATTTATTAAAGTCAATAATTTCAAATTCAATAGGCAATTCCGTGCATTGGTGGCAAAAAATAACATGTTCAGTTATATCATTACCCTTAAATATTTCCTCACATATAAAAGCAATGTTTTGTAGAAATAATTCACGATTACTTACAAATTCCTCAATTATTATCACTTCAGTTTTTTTTATTATTTCTTTTGTACTATTTGGTATTGTACCGTCAGCTCCAATTATAAGATTAGTCTTATCTTTTGCAAGCTCTAAGGCTTTTGTTGTTTTTCCGCAACCTATTGGTCCGGCTAATAATGTTACTTTTTTCATAAATTTATTTTTTAGTTGTTATCTCCAGCAAGGAATAAACCCTGCCCATTTTTATAAATTCTAATATTGTTTCGTTGGCTACACCATTGTAGCGGTGGCATTGGTATTCTTTATATACCTCAGAGTAGATTACAAACGGATGGCCGGGCAATAAATATCCTGCTTCAAACATTTCGGGTGTAACAGTAACGGCACCTTCTGGTAACTCATCGTATTTATAAAAACCACATTTATCCAATTTCGGGATTATCGTCATTGTCGTTTTCTTTTTTATAAATACCGGCTCCCATCATTATTACATATATAAAAATTGACATTGTTCCTATGATCAGGAATAATAATGCAGGCAATGACATTGTGTGTTGAAATGGTTCCATAATTAAGCTATTGTTAATGATTGATTGTATAATTCATACAAGCGGTTAAGCCTGTTTTGGTATGCGCTATTCTTAGTGATCAGGCTTACTAATCTGAAATAATTGGTTTTAATAAAATATGCCAGGCTACGAGGATTGCTGTTGTACTTATCAAACTCAAGCTTTAGGTTTTCAGCTTCGGTTCTTACGTTATCAGTATCATACATTTTGCTCTTGTCAAAACGTATCAGCATCAGGCGTTGGCTAATTATGCTCTTGCATAATGTATAGCCTTCTTTTTGTAAATCGGCCATGGTTTTAATGTTTAATAGATTGGTTTAATTTAACTACGGAGGGGAGCAGCTTCTGCCTTTCAATATCTTCCGATTTATTAAGGCTTTCTTCCAGTAAATTCAGCCCGAATTGTATCATTTTCAGTTCAGCCTGGTTAAGTTCTTTTATGGCATAAATCTTACCCGATGTATTTACACCCGTATCTTCTGTATAAGCCATAACTAAAAAATTATATTAGCAAACCAACTGATCACTTGAAGAAATAACAAAACACACAATGCAATGAATACATATTTTTTATATTCACAATTGCGGGCTTCTTTCGAAATAGAATCTAAATATGCCTGGTAATCATCTTTAGTAAAAGGAAGCATATTATCGTATAATAAAATTGGAATTTCATGATCCAGTGCAAATTCAATTTCCCATTTACAACCATTTGAACGTTGCCAGTTAGGTGCCAGAACCATTAAATCAACGCGGCTCAAACTCCACAAATCAAAACCAAGGTAATGTTTATACTGAGCATCGCTAATGCTTTTATCAACAAACTGAGAAAGCTTGCTGGGTTGATAAACCCAATAACCTAAGTTCCTCAGTTTATAACAAGCTTCCGTTTCAAAAGCTAAATTAAGATCAGTTATACCACTCATTGGATAACTTATGTAGCACGTTGGCTTCATAGGATGAGCCCCTGGGCAATCATAATGTTTTAAAGTTTCCATATAATCTTATTTTTTTTTATCAATATGTAATTCAATTACATATAAAGCCACTTTAATAAAGTAAGCTATTGCAATAACAAAAAATATAAGTGCTATGTAATCACATATTTTTTCATCAAGTGTAGTTGCACGAAAATGGGGTCCATACTTAAATAAAAAAAATACAGTTTCGCTAAATAAAAAGTAAAGTCCAATTTTCCAAAGCGTTTTACAAAGCTTTAAACTTTTTTTAATGTCAATTTTTTTCATAAGTTTTATTTTAATTGTTATAGTGTTATTCCTTTTTCTATGGCAAATCTTACTATCCCGCTCTTGCTGTGGCAGCCTATTTTTTGTGTAAGGCTAACCCTGTGCGAATGCACGGTGTTTTCCGAAACAAAAAGCTTATCTCCAATTTGTTTATCGGTCATATCTTCTGCTATCAGCTTCATAACAGCAACTTCGCAGCGGCTAAGTTTTTCGCCCAGGGTAGTTATAACCGGTTTGCAAATTGTAAATTCATAGGGGCAACTTCCATGTTTCCCACAGTTAAACCAATCCGGGTTAAACTTTTTTCCATCCACATCAGCCTGCAATAAATCGGCACCACCAAAACGGCATTTTATAAACTGCGCCAGTCCGTCAGCTTTATCTTTAAACCCCATTTTAATAATACATTCCATGGCTTTGATATCCGAATAAAATAAACTGCGGTATTTCTCCAGCAATTTGTTAGGGATATCCATTCCGTAATACACTTTACCTTCGTAAATATGGATGAGTTTTGCATCCTTTACAAAAGTTTCACAATTACCTAAATCAAAACCATTGTATTTCATCTTATATCGATTTTAAAAGTTTAGCCTGGCGTTTCTGTTCTTTTTTAAAAACAGAAATAATTTCGAGTGCAATTACTTCATTATAAAATTCACCTCTTAAAACTGAGCGGATTGAATTTTCAGAATAATCCATTCCTTTATTCACTAATAAGGATTGAACTAATTGTACCCATTTCTTGGGCCTGAATTCAGCTTCGTTGAGTATGCTCAGTTGATCTTTTATTAAATTCATAGTATTGTATGTTGAAAATATGTTGAAAATATGTTAACTTTGTGTTGAAATTCTGTTGCAAATATACATCAGAAAGTGAAGAATAGTTCACCTAAAGTGAATTATTTTGTTAAAAAGGTGAAATTTATACTCATTCTAAATAACAAAGCAATGTATACTGACCGTTTAAAATTGAAACTCAGAGGATTAGGCGTAACTTATTTAGAGGCCGCCGAAAGCATCGGGATGGGAGATCGTGGATTTAAGTTAGCAATGAAAAAAGAAACATTTTCATTTAAGAACATGCTTCTATTAAGCCATAAATATGGCTTTAGCTTAGATGAATTGGGATATGAAGATGAAAGTAATAATGTAGGTGAATCGTTACCAAACTACACTAAAAAGGAAAATAAATACACCTTAAACTACGAAAATGCTGTACCATTTTCGATATATAAAGAATCGAATGCAAAGTATGAGCAATATATAAATAATCTGCAGGGGCAGGTAGAGTTCTTAAAAAAACTACTGGAAGAAGAAAAACAGCAACACTAAAAGGCACATAAAAGGCACACTTTAAAAAATGACAAATATAAATAATTGAATATAAGCTTACTGCAAAATTTACCGAGGTTCAGGTGGGACCACAGAATTAAAAAAGACGCTCCTCAAAAGCGTCTTTTTTAATTTATCCTTTTTTATATTTATTTCTTAAGTTTTTTAATCAGCCCAACTGTATCGTAATTAACTTCTTTAGCTAATTTCCCGTTAGCTTCATAAAATTTCCATAAACCGGCTTCTTTAGCATTGCGGTAAAGGCCTTCGTAACGTTTTTGACCATTTTCGTACCATACATTACGGATGCTGTCGTTTTCGCCGTTTTTATAATAGCCTTCGCTCCACATATTTCCGTTTTCGTACCAATAATTCCACTTACCTTCCCTTTTATTGTTTATTGATGTGCCAATCATCTGGAGTTTATAACCTGGATAAAAAAACAATTCTGATACCATAGCATCCGTTGGTTTCGTATACATAACATGATAGGGCGAGCCATTGGGATAAATTTCAGTTACCACTGTTTTATAGGATGTTTCCTTATAAGGAGTGCCGTCAGGTTTGGAAATTTCCCATTGCTGAGTGGCTATGGAAGTTGAAATTTCAGTTTCGGCAAATTTCTTTCCGTCTTCATACCAATAGGTCCATTTTCCGGCTCTTATTCCATTTTCAAATCCACCTTTGTACATTTCTTTCTTGTTTTGATAATAGCCTATTTCTCTGATTTTTATCTTTGCTTCATCTTTCTTTTTAAAAAAAACGACTACTTTGGCTGTGCCATCAGGATATTTTTCCACAACTTCCTTAATTTCACCTGAACAGGCTGTAAACAGAATAATAACAGACAATATATAAGCTAATTTTCGCATAATGTTAAATTTTGACTGCAAAGGTAAAAATAAAAATTCTATTTAAAAAAGTTTCAGCAACTGCTCTCCGCTGCCTATTTTATATGCTTTGGATATATAAATTATTTCGTTTTTATCATTTACTACGAGGATTACCGGTAAGTTATCAGTCAATTTTTGTTTTGTCATGATTTCAATCTCTTTCAGCAAATTGCTCTTATCACGCATAACGATTGATTGTAAAGGCATTTCGTTTACCAACTGATAGTCGAATGCTTTATCAAAAGATTTGGGCAAAATCAGGTAAATATCACCTCCCCATTTTTCGAAATTTGATTTTAGCTTGCTGATATCTACAATGGCATGTTTTGTAGGTTCTTTTCCGGGTTCCAGCCAGAAAAATATTGAATATTTACCTTTAGCAGCCTTGTATTTGACTGTCTTTTTTGTTTTATCATTCTCAAATTCAATATTCTGTTTTAATTTGCCCAATACTTTCTGTCCTTGTTTTGATTTCCTGAGTTTAACGGGCATTTCCAACGTTTGATTGGGTTTGATGCTAAAAAACTGCAACGAAGCCAAAACTGAACCATCCTGTTTACGGTTTCCTGTTACCATTAAATAATCACCGGCTTCAACATTTATAGATGCCGGAAATTTTTTCAGCTGTTCATCCATTTCATAATCAAGGGTATTATATTTCCCGTTATTGAATTTCTGTATCGTATAATGTGTTGAATATTCAGGAATTACCAATGCATTGGATGAGTCATTCTGTAATATTATTGTAGCTTTTGTAATTGCTGTTTTTTCAGCCTTTTCAAATAACATATTATTCCATCCCTGCCAGTCGTAATACTGCGGGATTTTAGTGGCTGGTTCCAGTCTTGATGCTATTCCAAGACTTCTGCAAATAGCAACAAATAATATATCTCTGGAGGTGGCATCGCATACACCCAGTTCAATGGCTGCTTTTGGAGTAAGCGGCAAACGATAATAATTGGCTGTATTATCAATTTTTATATTTGATTTTATCCAGTCAGCTATTTGTATAGGACCCCATCCATTATCATCCGGAAAAACCGATTTAATAAACTTTTTGTATGGTTTTATCATTTCATCTCCAATCCTTGGATTGATAAGATAATTTACCATCATCGAAAAATCATATAAATCAGTTATTTTAGCATAGTACAAATGATCAAACAGCACTTCTTTGCTAACATCATGCAAATCTTTTTCAGAAATTGCTTCCAATAGCGGCAGGCAAATCTTTATAAAATCCGCACCCGTTCGTGATATAAATTGTTGTATTTCACGCCAGTTTCCTCTGCTTTTCAGCAAAACAGACAAGGTTTTATCAATAGCTAAATTGTATGATTTTGCAAATTTAATTGCAGACATACTGTCGATAAATGTGTTCTCATAAGCTTTCCGTAAGCTATCTTCGTATTTTAGCCTAATATTATTGATATTCCGGGCTTCTTCACTTACTTTTACCTCAACTTCGCGTGGAACAGGTGGAGTAAGGTCTATTGCCAGGGTATATGCTTTGCCGGATTTTTTATTTAAAATGACTGTTATTGTATCTTTGTTTTCAACGGTAAGTTTTTCGAAACCAAAACTATTATCTTTACTGGCCCAGATTAGTAAATCGCCATAACCAGTCCTTAAGGAAGCCATACCGTCTTTGGCAGTAGTTTTTACAGCTAAAGGATAAAATTCAGCATAATTATACAACTGAAATTCAACTTTTGCGCTATCAACTAATTGATTTGCCGTGTTTTTTACTTTTACATAAATTGGTTTAACTGGTGCGTAATTGGCTAATAAATTAATTTTTGTAAAGCGTTCATCTTTCTGCAATACTTCTTCATCACCCAAATAATAGCCAAAAACAGTAGTGTTTACCATCATACAACGTTTGGAAGGTGCGGCAAACCAGCCTAAATCCAGATCCGGTTCAGGTTCGCAGGCACCCAGAAAATGCCATTTCCCGTCTATCCATACTTCAACCCAGGCATGATTATCGTCGCTATGCGCCCATCTTGGAGTATAGCACTGGCGGGCCGGTATTCCCACTGCCCGCATTGCGGTTACTGTAAAGGTAGACTCTTCGCCACAGCGGCCCAACGCATTTTTAACGGTAGCCAATGGCGCACTGGTACGTGAATCGCAGCCTTTATAAGCAACCTTTTCGTGGCACCAGTGGTTGACCTCTAATGCAGCATCTTTCATGCTCATATTCTTAATCCTGTCTTTCAGCTCATTGAAAAATACTATTCTTGCTGTATCCAGATTTTCATTATTTACGCGATAAGGCAGCACAAAATGTCTGAAAATAATTTCAGGTATAGTTTTTCCCCATGAAAATGTCTGACGTGCCAGCAATGATGCTCTTACCTCCTGTAAATAAAAACTTCCCTGATAATCAGCCAAATCGCTCAATGGCATATAGGCATACAAAAATACAAGGGCTTCTTTTTCTTCCAGTGTCAGTTGCTGATTAAAAACATCAAACAAAACTTCATTCCTTTTTTCGGCCAGTAGTTTTTGCTTTTCAAACATTTCGAAAGTATGTTTGCGGTAAGATTCATCAGTAAGAAAATGTTTTTCCTGCCCTTTTGAATATAAAGAACAGAAAAACAACAGTATAAAAATTGTTTTTTTCACAATAAAAGCATTAAAATTTGAAGGTAAAAGTAAGAAATATTCTTAAAATTCTGACAGAATTTAATCAAGCGACGGGGTAACTTCGAGAGATTGACCACTGAAGTGACGGGGTGACTTTGAGTCACCCCGTCACTATTGATATCACTCATGATTTATAATCCCTTTTCGCGGATAATATTTAAATCGGCAGCTGAAAACAATCCGGCATGGTAAAGATTCAAAAACTCTTCTGACACCGATTGATTGAACAATAAAATATCATCCGTATTAATGGTAATGATAATTCCATTATCAGCCAATGTCCTTGCAGGATGCAATGCCATAGTTTCAACCCTGCTCAAAGCCACATTGCTGCTAGGACAAATATTCAGGCGTATATTGTTATTCCTCAGCCATTTCATAACATCAGCCGATTGAGCAGCGGCTATTCCATGCTGTACCTCATCCAGCTCCAGTGTATCAACTGTATATCTCACAGATTCCGCATCTCCAAATTCCCCAGCATGTGATTTGAGTTTGAGTCCCTTATCCCGGGCCAGTTTATAAATAGGGATATAATGTCGGGCATCCTTTATGAGTTCATTTCCGTATAAATCAATGGATTTAAAATAGCCACTCTCAATACAGGGGAATATCAATGGCTCAATATCTTTAACATCAGCATCACGGCTCAGACCAATTTCAGGATTATATTGTATTTCGGGCGCTTCTTCCTTATGAATTTGCTGTAATAATTGAATTAATCCTTTTTCTTTATCTGCAAATAAGGCAACGAAAAAACAATCGATACTCATTTCCAGTGTCTGAATGCCATCAGTTTTAGCTTGCCTGAAAGCCAGTCTTAGAGAGGTTTCTAACCCATTCAAACTTACAATATGCTGACGTAAATTGCCAAAGATATAGCTGTCCATTTCGGCTATACTTTCCATTTTTAAGGGAGGTAAAGGTAATTTTTGAGCAATGGCTTTTTCAAAATCCTGTAAACGGCTACCCAAAGGAGCATGATTATGCAGATCGCTTTTGGGAATTGTTGCAAGCAAGCTTAAATCAGAAGTTTCAATGGCTTTTTGAAATAATTTGCTGTTATCTGCAGTCATACAGTTTTAAATTTAAATAAAAAGCCGATTTATATAACCGGCTTTTCTATATTTATTTAACGTTCAACTATTAGAGTTTACGTTTTACTTCAGTTTCTTCGTATCCTTCAACAATATCGCCAACTTTTATATCATTGAAATTATCAATATTTAATCCGCATTCAAATCCGGCACTTACTTCTTTTACATCATCTTTAAAACGTTTCAATGAGCCCAGTTTGCCTGTGTAAACTACAATACCATCACGAATAATACGGATTTTGGTATTTCTGGTAATTTTACCATCAAGTACCATACATCCTGCAATAGTACCAACTTTGGTAATTTTAAATACTTCGCGGATTTCGATATTTGAAACAATTTTTTCAACAATATCAGGTGAAAGCATACCTTCAATAGCTGCTTTAATTTCATTAATAGCAGTATAGATAATTGAATATAAGCGAATGTCAATTTGTTCCTGTTCAGCAAGTTTACGTGCACTCATTGATGGACGTACCTGGAAGCCAACAATAATAGCCTCTGAAGCAGAAGCCAGCAATACATCTGATTCAGTAATCTGACCTACTGATTTGTGAATAACCTGAACCTGAACTTCTGCATTTGACAATTTTAATAGTGAATCTGATAATGCTTCAACAGAACCATCCACATCACCCTTAACAATAATATTCAGTTGTTTGAAATCTCCAATAGCAATACGGCGGCCAATTTCGTCCAAGGTAATGTGTTTCTGGGTTCTGATGCCCTGTTCGCGCTGTAACTGTAAACGCTTGGTTGCAATTTCCTTTACTTCGCGTTCATCGGACATTACGTTAAATTTATCACCGGCCTGAGGTGCACCATTCAAACCCAGTAATAAAACAGGATTAGAAGGACCGGCAGATTTAACAGCAACATTACGTTCGTTATACATGGCTTTAACTTTACCATGAGTAGTACCGGCTAATACCACATCACCAACTTTTATTGTTCCATCCTGAACCAGAATCTTGGCAACATAACCACGGCCTTTATCGAGTGATGATTCAATAACCGTTCCAACAGCTTTTTTATTAGGATTTCCTTTTAAATCGAGCAATTCGGCTTCAAGTAATACTTTTTCGAGCAATAATTCAACATTAATACCTTTTTTAGCAGATATTTCCTGACTCTGGTATTTTCCACCCCAGTCTTCCACCAGAATATTCATACCAGCTAAACCTTCTTTTATTTTTTCGGGGCTGGCATTATCTTTATCTATTTTATTAATAGCAAATACGATAGGAACGTTTCCAGCCTGTGCATGGTTAATAGCTTCAATGGTTTGAGGCATAATTTTATCATCAGCAGCTATTACAATGATAGCTACATCGGTTACTTTGGCACCACGGGCACGCATGGCAGTAAATGCTTCGTGACCGGGAGTATCCAGGAATGTGATTTTCTTACCATTGGGTAATTCAACTTCATAAGAACCGATATGCTGTGTAATACCTCCGGCTTCTCCTGCAATTACATTGGCTTTACGGATATAGTCGAGCAATGAGGTTTTGCCGTGGTCAACGTGCCCCATAACAGCAACGATAGGTGCTCTTGGGATTAAATCTTCTTCTTTATCCGTTTCTTCATCAATACTTATAGCATCTAATACTTCAACACTGACAAATTCAACCTGATAGCCAAATTCATCCGCAACAATATTTAATGCTTCAGCATCAAGACGCTGGTTGATAGAAACGAACATTCCCAATGACATACAGGTTGAAATGACACTGGTAACAGGAACATCCATCATGCTTGCCAGTTCATTTGCAGTTACAAACTCAGTAACTTTAATGATTTTCTTATCTTCGAGTTGTTTCTGCTGGTCGTCCTGAAATTGCTGACTGATCTGACTTCTTTTTTCACGACGGTATTTGGAAGATTTTGATTTACCAAGTGGATTCAAGCGAGCCAATGTTTCCTTGATTTGCTTTTCGATAGCATTTTCGTCAACAACCGGCTTAATAACTTTAAATTCGCTTTTCCTTTTCCCTTTGGTTTCTTCTTTTACTTTATGTCTGACTGTATTTTCAGTCTTTTTGTTTGGATCAATAACAACTTCTCCAACTTTGCCTTTTTCCTTGATGCGAGGACGTTTTTTATCGGTATGTTTATCTGATGAAGAAGCAACCGGTTGTTTTTTAACTTGCGGTTTATTAAACTCAGATAAGTCGATTTTATTAATAATTCTAGGTCCTTCCAGCTTAGTATATTTAGTCTGGATGAAGTTATCCTGTTTTTCTTCAACTTCTGGTATAATTTCTTCAGGAATTTCATCTATAATTTCTTCAGAAAATTCATCAATAACTTCTTCTTCAATAATTTCTTCTGCAGGAGTTTCAGTTTGTTTAGGTTTATATTGTGCTTTTTTATCTTCTTTTTCTTTTTCTTTTTCCGCTTTTGATTTTTTGTCCGGTTTAGTTTTAAAATTTATTTTTGACAAATCAATGCTGCCAACTACCTTTATTTTATTTTCTGTTTCAACAGCTTCTTCTTCAACCTCTTCTTCAACTGGTTTTTCTTCAACTACCGGTATTTCTTCAATTACAACAGGAATCGTTTTTGGTATATCTTCAACTTTTACTTCAATCTCTGGTTTTGGTATTTGAACTTCTTCTTTTTCAACAATTATTACCGGAACTTCCTGTTTTGGTTTTTCAACGATTATCGGTTTTACTTCCTCAATTTTAGGAGCTACAACTTCGGGTTTTTTAACTTCAACTACCGGAGGAATATTTTTTATTGTAATTTCCTTATAATCTTCTTCGTCGTGTTTATGTTTCTCTTTTTCAAGGGTTTCGATGGACAATGACTGACGATTAGTAAATTCCAAACCAATTTTTTTGGCTTCTTCTTTTACATGCTTTTCTGATTGAAACTCTTTAACTAAAAGCTCATACATAGCATCCGAAATTTTTGTATTCGGATTATTTTCTACAGCATGACCTTTTTTTGAAAGAAAATCAACAATGGTTGAAATACCAATGTTAAATTCTTTTGCGGCTTTACTCAATCTGACGTTTTTTAATTCTTCTGCCATCTTTTTTTTATTTTAATCCTTGGATTATGCAGTTTTATAATGTTGTAAATTAGTTTGTTGAAATGAATTTAACTTTCATTTTTATTCAAATTCTGATTTTAAAATTCTTACAACTTCATTAATTGTTTCTTCCTCTAAATCAGTACGTTTTACTAATTCTTTAACGCTAATATCCAACACGCTGCGAGCTGTATCGCAACCAATATTTTTGAGTTCATCAATTATCCACTGATCGATTTCATCAGCAAATTCCTGTAAATCTACATCTTCTATATAAGAATCTGTATCGCGATATACATCTATTTCGTAACCTGTAAGCTTCCCTGCTAATTTAATATTATATCCACCTTTACCAATTGCCAGCGAAACCTGGTCAGGTTTCATATATACATCGGCACGCTTGCTATCATCGTCAATTTTTATTGAAGAAATTTTTGCTGGACTTAAAGCTCTTGTAATATATAACTCAGGATTATTGGTATAGTTGATAACATCAATGTTTTCGTTACGCAATTCTCTTACAATACCATGAATACGACTACCTTTCATACCAACACAGGCTCCAACAGGATCAATGCGATCATCGTAAGATTCAACTGCAATTTTAGCTTTTTCACCGGGTACTCTGACTATATTTTTAATAGTAATCAATCCGTCATAAACTTCAGGAACTTCTGATTCAAACAATCTTTCGAGAAAAACAGGTGATGTTCTTGATAAAATAATATGAGGTGTATTGTTGCGTAATTCTACTTCTAATACTACTGCACGGATAGAATCACCTTTTCTGTAAAAATCAGAAGGAATTTGTTCTGATTTTGGCAATAAAAGTTCAATACCTTCATCGTCCAGCACCATAACTTCTTTTTTCCAAACCTGATATACTTCACCGGTAACAATTTCGCCAATTTTATCGATATACTTTTTATAAACATTGTTTTTTTCGTATTCCTGAATTTTTGAAACCAGGTTTTGACGAATAGCCAGAATTTCGCGTCTGCCGAAGTCTTTCATCTTAATTTCTTCGGTAACTTCTTCGCCAATTTCAAAATCAGGTTCAATTTTTATTGCTTCAGAATATTCAATTTCCAGATTGTCGTCTTCTGACATTCCATCTTCAACGATAACCCTGTTACGCCAGATTTCCAAATCGCCTTTATCAATGTTTACAATAATGTCGTAGTTGTCATCCTGTCCGTATTTTTTTATGAGCATGCTTCTGAACACGTCTTCCAAAATACGCATCATGGTTTCACGATCAATATTTTTAAATTCTTTAAATTCCGAAAATGATTCTACTAAATTAATATTCTCCATTTTAATTCATTTTTTTAAAATGTAACTTCAGTTTATTTAAATGTTATTACAACTTTTGTTTCTTTAATATCTTTGAAATCAATGACTTTCATCAAATCAACAACTTCATCGGTTTTCTTTTTCTTTTTTACTGCTGGCATTTCAAGACTTATTGAATTTTCATCCACTGATTTTAAAATACCTGTAATTTTTGTGCCATCATTTAATTTTACATCAACACTTCTGCCTATATTTTTGATATATTGACGATTATGACGTATACCCAAATCCAGACCGGCAGAAGAAACATCCAGTTCAAAATCTTCTTCTTCGCGATCGAGGTTAAATTCAATTTTACGGCTCACTGCAACACAATCAGCAATAGTAACACCATGATCACCATCAATATAAACCGTGATATGATTGGTGGCACTCACATTCAATTCAACCAGAAATTGGTCTGTTCCATGTAATTGCGCTTCGATTAAATCAGCTATTTTCTGTTTACTAATCATATTTTTTTGTAATAAAAGAGGGGACATTTAGTCCCCTCAATATCTTTTCTCTGCTGGTATTCGCTCAAAAATGAAATTTGAATACCTCAAATCGGGTGCAAAGATAGTAAAAATCTTTGGATTATGTATATATTTTTTAAATTTTCATGCAAATCATCTGAATTTTGAATAGTAAAGATTATTATTTTGCATTGAATATTAGAAAAAAATAGCGAAATTTGCTTTCTATTTATTAAATAATCCATTTTGAACACAAATAATATTGAGCAATTTATTCAGTTTTTAAATGAAAGTCTGACAAATAAAAGCTTTGTCCGCCTGGCTTTTATGAACAAACGCATAAAAACCAACGATTTGAATACGGTCTCCGTAAAACTTATTCTGATTAAAGAAGGTATCAGGCTTTCATTCGTATACAGATATCCAACTAAAGATATTACAAAAAATTATACCATTGAAGAAGCAGGTACTATTATAGAAAATCTGTTTTTAACAGATTTTTTTCAGGCTGAACTATATACACTGGACACTGATTTTTTTCTCAGTATAAATAAAAACAATATAGTTAGTATTAAGCAAAAAGCTTCAATACAAAAAGAAATACCTCAGCTTTCGCATGATCACGAAAAAGGCAGAATGATTACCGGTTTTAACAATATTTATCTCAGGGAACTGGGTATTACTGCTGCAGACTGGAAGGTAAAGACAAGTATGCAGGATAAATACCGTCAGATTAATAAATACATCGAAATTATTGATGGTGTATTAAAAACTGTAAAACTCCAAAACGCTTTTAATGTTGTGGATATGGGTTCCGGTAAAGGTTATCTTACTTTTGCCTTATATGATTATTTGTACCATGTCCTTAAAAAGACACCTCATGTTATTGGTGTGGAAATAAGAAAAGAACTGGTTGAAGAATGTATGCGTATTGCCCGGTTATCTTCATTTACAAATCTGGAGTTTAAAACCGGCACTATAAAAGATGCAGATATACCTGCTACAGATATGCTTATTGCTTTGCATGCCTGCGATACAGCCACTGATGATGCCATTTACAGAGGAATTAAAGCCAATGCAAAAATCATCATCTGTGCTCCCTGCTGCCATAAGCAATTACGCAAGCAATTAAATCCGGAAGACGATTTGCAGTTTATCAGTCAGTTTGGCATACTAAAAGAACGTCAGGCGGAGTTATTAACCGATGGCATCCGTGCATTGCTGATGGAAGCCTACGGTTATAAAACCAGGGTTTTTGAGTTTATTTCAACCGAACATACGCCTAAAAATGTATTGATTGCAGGTGTAAAACATAAAACAGCAGAGCTGCCTGATCCGGTTATACTGGAGAGAATAAACAAAATAAAGAAAATTCATGGTATAGGTTTCCATTATCTGGAAAAACTGTTGGAAGAAAACTGTGTTAATATAATATAATTTAAAAGAGACAATAAAAATGACAGATATAGAATTAGGAATTGGTTCACGGGTTAAACACCCTCAGTTTGGAAAGGGCGTAATTATTCAAATGCGTTCCGATGCTTATGAAATAAGTTTTATAGAAACAGGCATCCGTCAGATTATGCGCGATTACGAAGGGCTGGAAGTTATAGAAGCTGTTGAAACACCTTCGGAAATGGTAACTTATGAGAAAATGGAGAAAAGTCTGATACGCGTACTGCGTCGATTCAGCGATATACAGGAAACCGTTTTGTTGGGTTCAAAATGGACAAACGGTAAATTGATTATGTTGCCAGGAGACAGCAGTCTTAAAGAAAAAGAAATTCCTATAGATGCATTTTTCCATAAAATTGTAATGGTTCGCGACCGTGTAAGGGTTATGGAACAAAAAATAAATTCAAGCAAACTCACCGATGAAGAAAAAGTGGAAATGCAGCAATATATTACCCGTATTTATGGTAGTTTAACCACATTTAATGTGTTGTTCAAGAACAAAGAAGATTATTTTGTAGGCGAAAAAGGCGTTTAATCATTTATCCTTATATATTTTGAGAAAATTACTTTACCGGATTGAATTCTGGATTATTATTTTCTTTTTATTACGACTCATTGGGATTACTAATCCACCGCTTGAGATCGGACATAACTGGCGTCAGGCATTAACATGTATGATTGCCCGCAATTTCTACGAAGGAAATCATAATATATTGTATCCGCAAATAGATATGGGCGGAAATCAGTCTGGTATTATCGGTTCCGAATTTCCGTTTTTCAACTATCTGATATACATTGTTTCACTGGTTTTTGATTATGCTCACTGGTATGGAAGATTAATAAATCTTATAGTTTCCAGTATAGGTATATATTATTTCTATTTGCTGATAGAGAAAATTACGGATAAAAAAATTGCCTTCAGTGCTGCTATTATTTTGCTGTCATCCATCTGGTTTGGCTTTTCCAGAAAAATTATGCCCGACACCTTCAGTGTTGCACTGGTAATTATCGGGCTTTATTATGGATATTTATATCTTACCAAGGGTTCTAATCTTAAATTATTACTTTTCTTCTTATTTATAAGTTTAGGAAGCTTATGTAAAATACCTGCATTGAGTTTAATTTCAGTTGTTTCAATTATCATTTTAATAAAAGAAATTCCGTTAAAACGAAAAATGTTTTTATTTCTAACAACTGCTGTAAGCTTTGCTATTGTGTGTTTATGGTATTTTTACTGGGTGCCCTATCTGCTGAATAATTATCATTATCAGTTGTATTTTCCGAAAGGATTAACTGAAGGTTTCAGGGAAATATTACCTTTAATTCCTGAGTTTTTCGAAAAATTTTATTTCAGTTCATTGGCCTCTTATCTTGCTTTTATATTTTTCCTGATTGGTATATTTATAATTTTTAAAGATAAAAACTTATATCTCAAATCAGGCATTACCATCATTACAATTACATTTCTGCTTTTTATCCTGAAAACCGGCGCTGTATTTCCCTTACACAGCTATTATATTATCCCGTTTACACCTGTAATGGCATTAGTAGCAGGCTATGGACTTTCAAAATTTCCACTAAAATATTTATATATCCCTTTACTGTTAATTTCATTGGAAAGCCTTGCAAATCAACAGCATGATTTTTTTATCAAGCCTTCAGAAAAATATAAACCTGAACTAGAGAGCATTGCTGATTCTTTTTCAGAAAAAAAGGATTTAATCGTAATCAACGGAAACGGAAATCCACAGCTTTTATATTTTACACACAGAAAAGGCTGGAATTGTAAAGATAATCAATTAAGCGACAGTTTATTCCTGAATGATATTAAAGCTAAAGGTTGTAAATTTATTGTTGTAAATAAAAATAGTTTTAAGGATAGTATACCCTATAAATGCATTATAAACAATGAAAATATAGCAGTGTATGATTTAAAATAATCTATACACTAAGTTGTTTGAAATAATTTTATTCTTCAGATGGATCAATCCTGTCTTTTAAATCCTGCATTTCTTTTTCAAGACGGTTAATCTCCTGCAATTTCTTTTCAATTCCGGCTTTAGCAGATATAATACGGGCTTCAATGCCTGCTCTGGCAGTATTGTCCTTACCCGAAGATTTCAGAATATCCAGATGGTCTTCCAATTCTGACAGGTTCTCTTTGTCTCTCTCAATACTGGCTTTAAGTTCATGTATTTCTGTATTGGTTTCGGCAAGTTTATACTGCATTCTTACTTCCCAGTTCTTTTTCTTGGTATGAAAATACTCATCAACGCGTGTATTCAGTATTTCGAATGCAGATTGCAAACGGGAATAGAGTTCTTCCCGTTCTTCTTTTATCATTTTAATACCTTTGAATTCCGATTGTATCTTTTTCAGAAATTCGCGTGTGTCTTTGTATTCATGTGTTTCTTCAGCCTGTAACAAGCCTTTTTCAACCAATGACTTCAACCATTTATAATTTTCTGAAGCTTCTTTTGTATAATTATTTCTGTCAGCATCCTGTCGTTCGTTCAATATTTCAAAAGTTTGTTGCAATATTGTTTGTAGCTCATGACGTTGCTCCCATAACAAACCTGAGTCTTTTATCCCGGTTTGAAGTAATTTCAGTTCTTCACGAATCGTCTTGAAATCATTGGATTGTTGAGCAAGTGCTAAAAGATTCTTTACTTTAGGGCTCAAATCTTCATACTGTGTTTCGGACAAAGCAGTGTTCTTTTCTGTTTCTTCTTCTTTACGTAAGTTAATGAAATCAAATGCAGTCTGAATTTTAGTATGTAATTCGTCCCGCTGCTCTTTCGTTAAAACTGCTTCGCGTAGAGCACTTTGTAAATTGATCAGTCTGTCTTTTGCACCTCTGATATCATCAGTATTATTGCAAAATTCAATACCTTCATCTACACCTTGTTTTAATTGCGAGTAATTTTGAACTGCTTCTGCAACAAAGCTCTTATTTTCATAGTCTTTAATTTCTTTCAAAGCAATAAAAGCCTCCTGCAGCCTGGCATACAGCGTTTCGCGGTGTTCACGCTGTAATTTTGCACCTTTAAACAATGACTGCACTTCAATTAAAAAATTCCAGGTTTCTTTTGAATCCCTTGAATGATGGACCATATAAGTGGCTTCATCCACTTTATTCTTGATATTAAAGTAATTCAACGCAGCTTCGTTCTCAAAATTCAGACGCTCGTCATTTATTTTTTGGTTGATGATTGCAAAATTATCCTGAAGTTTATTATATAACTCTTCTCGGTCTTCGCGTTGTAATTTTAATCCTTTAAAACTTTGCTGAACTTCTATCAACAAGCCTTTTGCTTCACGTAAATCGCTTAATTTACTGACTTTACTAATCGTTTGTTCAAGTTTATTCTTCAGTTCCTTATAATTTCTCAAACTTTCGTCGTCTCTTATTCTATCGCTATCCATAAACTTTTTTGATTTAATGTAAATATAATTACATCTACAAAAGTAAAGAATTTTAAGAAACTCTTATGCTGAATAATATATAGTTTATTGTAAAAAAAATACAAGTCTATTCTAACAATTGATTTCTGACAAAATCGCGGAATTGCTCTTTATAATTATCAGAAACAGGTATAAAAGTGTTACCAAAAATAATCCGGCTTCGTTCAATGGTTTTTATTTTAGATAAGTTTACAATAAATGAACGATGGACACGCATAAATTGCTGATGAGGGAGGGTCTCGCTTATGCTTTTCATACTAATCAGGCATAATACAGGATTTATTTGATTTTGTAAATATATTTTTACATAGTCTTTCAAGCCTTCTATGTATAAAATATCTTCAAATTCAATCTTTTCAATCCTATATTCCGTTTTAATAAAAATGTATTGTTTATTTGAACTTATTGAAGCTTCATTTTTTGCAATAAACATGTTTTTAGCTTTAATGACTGCATCGTAAAATTCTTCAAAATTAAATGGTTTTAAGAGATAATCAATTGTATTTACCTTATAGCCTTCAATAGCATAATTTTCAAAAGCAGTTGTAAAAACTATCATGATTTTGCTGTCAATCTTATGGGCTAATTGCATTCCGTTAATATCTGGCATTTGAATATCCAGAAATGCCAGATCAATAGAGGTAGAATTGCAAACTTCCAGCACCTCATAAGCATTTGAACATGACTTTACCAAATTCAAAAAAGGAACCCTTTCGATATAAAATCTGATAAGATCTAAAGCCAATGGTTCATCATCAGCAATAATACAATTAAGTTTTTCCATTTTTTATCGGTATAATTAATTTTGTAACAAAAAACTCAGCAATTAATTTTTGTTCAAAAACATAATCCTGTTCGGCAAAAATAAGTTCAATTCTTTTCTTTAAATTTACAATCCCTATACCGGATCCGCTCTTATCTTCGTACATTTTGGGATAATTCGTATTGGTAATTTCAAAATGTAACTGATTATCAGTAACTAAAAACCAAATATTAATTATACTTTTCTTTACCGGGTCAATTCCATGTTTGAAAGCATTTTCAACAAGGGTGATGTATAGTAAGGGCGGTAAATTGATACTTGGAATATAATGAGGTATTTCTAATGAAATTGCAACATTATCCTGTGTTCTGATTTTCATTAATTCAACATAATTCTCAATAAATATCAATTCTTCTTTTAACAGAACTTCTTGATTATTAGCATGATATAAAATAAAACGCATTAATTTGCTTAGCCGGTGTAAGGATTCTTTTGCATTTTCGGGATTCAGATCAATAAGTGAATAAATATTATTAAGCGTATTAAAAAAGAAATGGGGTTGAATCTGATATTTTAAATAGGTAATTTCTGATTTTAAATGTTCATTTTCCAGTTTTTTTCGTTGATCCTCTTCAACATTAGATTTTACAGTAGATCTGATTGCAACAGCAGCACCAAGCGACATTAAAAATGGAAATATTATTTGAGTAATTTGGAAATTAATGGGTGGTTTTTTTTTGATAAAAAATTCATGACCATCTTCAGGTCTGAATTTTTCAACTTCAGGTTTGGGTAGATTGAAAATGTGAAAATCATCATAATATAGCCTGATTACCAGAAAAAGCAATATCGCAACAATGTTGATAGTAATGAATGTAATATATTTATGACCAAAAAGATAGCGTTTAATTAAAAAGAAAAAATTCAGGTAGAAAAATATAATTACAAGTGATAATTCAAACAGATTGTCTGACAAAGGTGGTCTGTGATGATCTGATTCTGAAAACAAATATGGGAATAAAATAATAGAAGCCCAAACCAGTATATTCAGAAATATTTTTAATGGTATATCAACCTGACGTTTCATTTTCTTATATTTAAACTGTATATCATACTAAAAACTATGGTTAAAGCTTATTCCGGTAACAAAATAATTATAAGGATTTTTTTGATGGTACTCATTTTCAATAAGATAATAAAGTTCTATTATATTATGTTTATTTATTTTATACTCGGCACCAATACAATATCTCATTTTAATTATATCAAAATTCCGGGTATGTTTTGATGTTGTAAGTGAATTATAAGATTCTAAATAAAAATAAGGTTTTATTTTTTTTGTAAAATTATATTTAAGCTGAACTTTATTAAGCCATTTGTATTCCGGTATCAATCCATCAACAGATGTATACATATCTTTATATTCCATTTCAATTCGTGTACGCAATTGAAAATTAAAAAGATAATACGATTTTTTTAAGGATAAATCCAGATTAAATCTATGACGTATTGAATAGAAATCTTCATTTTTCCTTTTCGAAAAATAACGATATCCTCCTGATAATTCAAACGTTTTATTAATTTTATAATCCATCCCTATTTCTGAATAGGTAATTCCAAATTCGGTAATATTTTCACTAAAACGTAAACCACCTTCAATATAAGAATTGATATGAGAAGTAAATTTATGTTCCACGTTAACAGCTGTCCACAATTGAGCATCATTCATTTGAGCAAGAACATCCAATGAAATTAACATCAGACCAAATGATAATATTAAAATTTTTATATTGCTCATAATGTACTGCTTAATTAGATTTATCTCTCTGTTTCAGTAATTAGATTATTTTGCTTTTCAGCATAATAATATGCATTAATGGAAGCTGTATCTTTCAAAAAGTCCATCTTGTTAACTGAGACTCTATGAATATTAAGTCCTGTACGGTTTTTAAGATCATTAATCAATTCATCATAATTTTCAGATTTGATGAGATCGATTTTCTCATACAGAACATGCCGCATTGATTCATGCTTAAATAAAATATTACCGTCTAGAATCAATGTTGTAATAATAATTATACCATTTATAATGGATAATTCATAATAATCAAGTTGAATAGCACTGATTAATCCTATAGCAATTACAATAAAAAGATAAGTCATATCCTTTACCGAAATACCTTCTGTTCGATAACGAAGCATTGAAAATACAGCAAAAAGGCCAAAGGCCGCCCCCATAGACATTTTAACCTGATTCAACAAAAAGGTAAGTAAGAAAATTGCTATATTGAAAATAAAATAAGTAAAGAAAAGTTCTTTATTCCTGTAATTTCTAAAATATATAAATACAATAACTATCAATACTGTTAATATATCTATCAATAAATCTATGTAAAAAGCTTCAGTAATTTGTAGTTCTTTATTCTTCTTTTTCTTTTTCTTTTCCTTTATATCGGAGTTGTCAGTATTATCATTGTTTTCATTCTGTTGTTGTATAATTTCTGTAGGTTTATCCTGAGATAAATCTGTTGTTTGAGCTTTTACTGTGGTAAAAGGCATCAAACTAAGAAAAATAATAAAAATAAAAATACAATATTTAGTTAGATTCATGACTGATTTTTTTAAGGGTTAAAAGCTTGGATTTAAAATTATTTTGTTTCACATCTTGATATAAGTTTATTACTCCCAGGCAGTATTTGCTGATTGAAAGTTCTCTGATAGAAAAGGTTTTTAAAACCTCATTAAAAATTGATTTTTTTCTTTTTTCCTGCTTAAGTTCTGCAATTACAATGTTATTCAGGTATTTTGTTGTAGTTTCGTTTTTAAAATTAAGGTTAATATCGATAGTAAGGCGTTCAGGATGAGACTTGTTTACCAATGTAATACGGGAATAATCTACCCATATTTTAGGTTTTAAATCAGCATCATTTACCAGGGCATTTTTGTGATAAAAATCTACTTTTTCAGTGTTGATAGTTGAGACATCGTCACAAATTTTTATCCTTTTTTTTATCGTAATTTCTTTATTATTTTTATTTTTTACTTCAAAAAAATGAATTTGAGATTGGACATAGGTTCTGTAACGGACTTTGCTTCGATTACCTTTACCGGCATGATGATGTTTATAAAACAATAAATCATCAGTATCATAATAGAGTGTATGATAGTCAGTTATATTACTCCCACTAACATTCAATACACTATAATAAGGTTGAAGTTTTTGTAATATTTTATCTAAAAATTGAATATTGAAAACATATTTTGTATCTGTACGATTCATCAACTGTACATTTTCCATCTCTGGTAATGTTATTTGATCAAACTTTGACAGAAGGGCTGAAAATTCATTCATTTCAGAGATATTATCTTTTAGTATAAACATATCTTTTTACAGAAATAAGTTTCTTGTTGGCATCGTAGGTTTTTTTCTCAATCTTAAACCCTTTTGCATCATAAGTTGTATAGCTCTGCTTCAAAATATTCCCTTTCCCATCATATTCAATTTCTCCGATTTTTTCATCGTTTGAGTTGTAAAAGTATGATGATTTAGATAAGAGTTTCCCGTTGGCATCATATACAGTTTCTTCGGTTTTATTTTTATTGGCATCATAAGTATGCTTTTCTGTGGTCTTTACAAGTCCATCTTTGTTATAGTCTACTTTTTCAATTTGATTGCCGTTTTTATCAAAAACAGTATAACTATCTTTAACTTCTTTACCATCAGCGGTTTTAGTATTATATACTGTTTCGGTATTTATTTTGTTTTCTCTTATTTCCTTTTTGCTTTGAGCAAATACATTAATCTGCATACAAAACAAAATAAGCATTGAGCTTAAAAATGTCATTCTGGTTTTTTTCATTGTATTAATTTTTGATTTTATCTTCTTCTCTAACAAACAGTTTGACAGATAAAAGATATTTATTGATTTAAAATATGATATTCTTAATTCTGGGGTGTATCAGCAATGAGCAAATCTTTTGTAGTAACAGTTTGATCATTATCAGTTATGGTTACATTTTCCAATACTTCAAATTGCCCGGCAGGATTGGTTAATGTAGTATCCAGTGAAAATGTATAGACTTTATATTTTCCTTTACGTAAATATTTAAACTCAAATGAACCGCCACCATCGGTTCTTTGCTTATCTCCGTAAGCTATATTATCACCATAACAAATATAAACGTATTTATTGGGAGCATAACTTTCACCCAAAAAACTGGTAAATGTTTTATTATAATACCTCGCATATACTTTCCCCTGAATTGCTGAAGTACCTCCCTCTCCTGCTTCTTTGGAACAAGATGCAATGAATAACAATAATAAAATTGCAATAATTGTTATCGGATTCTTAATAAATTTCATGTGTTATTGTTTTATTGTTTAATAATTTTTTTAATCTCGCTGTTATCGGCCCAACTGGCTTTGACAACATAAACACCTTTTGGAAATGAGCTGATATCTATAGTATTATAAGTTGAAATTGCTGCAGCATCATAAGTATATTCTTTATTGAAAATGGATTGGGATAAAGTATTAAAAATTTCAATTTTAACGGATGGAAAATGTGCATTAAGCTCGTAATTAAGCAGGCCTGTTGTAGGATTCGGATAAATATAAAAGCTTACATTTTCAGATTTAGGATATAAATTATAAGCTGCAAATGAAGGATACATCAGATTAAAATTACCATTTCCATTAGGATAACGGCCTAAAGATAAATTTACAGCAAGCTGTTTATAAGAAACAGCATCTATTTCTTTACCATTCTCATATGTTATATATAATTTTCCATCAGCTTCAGGCAAAGAAAAATTAATATTTAAACTGTCGTTTGCGAGTGAATTATTTATACCAAGAATCAGGTAGTTTTTTGAAGGAATTATAGTATCCTTAAGTTTCCAAACAAAGCGATTTAAACTATCATTACTGAAGTATATATTTTTTAAGCGAAAATCTTCGTTGGTATTGTTAAATAGTTCTATCCAGCTACCTGCATTTTCAGAGGCATATCCAGTCCCTGCATTTAATTTAATTTCATTGATTACTACATCACCTTTTACCAACTGGGGTTGGATTTCGTAAAATTCATTAGCTGCCCGTTCGGGAGAAAAACTTCCGCAACTGTCATTTTCGGCCCAGATATAATATTGCAGCGTTTTTCCGTTTACAGTCAATTGCGCACCATAAATACCATCGCCTGCAATTTCATCATGATGTAATCCGTCATCATACATTACGGTTAAATTAAACGGGGCTTTGCTATTGTTGCGGGAATAAAGAAAAGCAGATGTTAAGTTAGTTATTTTAGCTTTTATCCATACCTCTTTGTTTTGCTCAACAATCGTCGGTTCATATTTCATATCAGAAATAACAGGCACTGTTGAAAAGCCCGGATAAGATAATAAATATGCCAAACGTGCATCCATTAAACTTTTTATTCCGGGTATTTTATTAGAGGTTGTTCCGGCATCAACAGTCAGGTTGTTTTTAAAATCAGAATAAGTGTAAAATTTATTCGTATCAGCATAAACGGCAGAATCAATTAAATTTTGAAGTTGCGAAGCCAGATTAAAGTAGTCACTATTTTCAATATTCTCTTTAATAATTGTCCTTAAATGAGCAATATACATTTTCCGATAAAGTGGTGTTCTAAACAAGTTCTTCATCAAAGGCCGTGGTGTATACGCATTACTATAAAGGTGCTGTAATGGATCCAGTTTGCCGATTTTATCAATGCTAAGGCTTAATGATATATCATCGGTATTCCTGAAACTACCAAATGACATATTCAAATCCCAGGGAATAGTATTAAATATTCCATAATTATCCTTATAAAGATAATAGTTCTGTGAATAGCCAATATAACTATCTAAATTAAGGATAGCATAATTGAAAGCATGCATCCATAGCGTTCTGTCAATATTTAAAACTTTAGGAATATTGGAAGTATCATTATTTAAAATATATATCAGATTAAATAAATCATTCCATCCATAATAATCTGATTCGAGTTTATAATAAGGCAGATATCCTGAATAATCAGATCCGTGTGTATAGGCAAGATTAGAATTTTGGCCAAATGGATATTGTAAAACAGCAGGACTTCCTTTAAAGAAACTATTTCCTTTTGACTTAAAATATTTCTCAGTAAAATCGTCACTTACAGTTTCAACATTTGTATAAAGCCCGAGATAATAATCATCTACATATACTTTTGCAAAGTTTGCCTGAGAAGCCGGCATGTATTTTTGTGCTATATTATATGCTACTACTTCACGAACAAAAGATGGGTCATAAATTACATTAGCAAGTCTGATTTTATTATTTCCCTGATAATTCAGATGTTTATAAGTGTAATTTAAATCGATATTAAATGGATTTTTCATTTGAGTGGAATCAAAAGAGCTATAACCCTTATATCGTATACCTGCCTTTGGGAAAGATTTTCCATTGATATAGATATCACAAACAAGGCGTTTGTCTTCTCCAAAATTCATGAAAAGACTGTCTAATATTTCGCTCCAGTTGGATTCATAAAAATGGATACGAATTTCCTGAATTTTGGTAATATCGTATAATTCGCTTTGAGCATTAATTTTTTGACTATTACTTAGAAAAGCAAAAATTAATGAAATAAAAATAATATGGATATGATTTTTATTACTCATACAGCGAATAAAGTTAATGAATTTTATTTAACTATAAGTTTTTTATTAATAATTGATGTTTTATCGCTAAGTTGAACAATGTAAATTCCTGATATTAATTTACTTATATTTATTTCATTAACGTTTTTCTGCAATTTTTGATTAAGAATAACTTTACCCTGACAGTCAAAAATTTTCATATCATACTCCTTTTCTAAGCAATTTAAAATCAATTGATTATTGGCCGGATTAGGATAAATATCCAGTTTTGTATTATCAGAAAATGTTTGAATTCCAACTGTACCGGATAAATAGGATACGCCGCTTCCTGTGGCTATCCAGGGTTTCTGATTTTTATCAATTGCAATACTTATAACCTGGGTATTTACTAATCCATCAGCAGTAGAAAAAGATATCCAGTTACTTCCATTTAAACGACTGATACCGCCGTCAAAATTATAATCAGCAAACATTCCTACCCAGATATTCCCATTAATATCAGTTTTTAAATCTCTGACATAATTATTATACAAGCCATCGGTATTTCTGTAATTTTTAACCCAGCTTCCATTACTATTTAGCTTGGTAATACCATAGAAAGTACCAATGTAAACATTGTTGCTCAAATCAAAAGTAATAGCAAAAACATTAACATCAAGCAAACTGTCAACTGAAGTTTTGGTATAATTAATAAAACTTCCTGAATGCAGTTTAGATACTCCACCCATTTGTGTACCAAACCATACATCACCGTTTGCATCTGCAGCTATACATGATATAGCGTTGGATAATATCCCGTTAGTTGTTGTATAATTGGTAAATGTACCCTGATAATATTTTGAAATACCACTTTGTGTACCAAACCATACACTTCCATCAGCCGCACCATAAATATAATTAACACTATTGTCAATCAAACCCTGTGCAGTGGTATAGTTAGTCCATGTTGAACCATTAAATTTACTTACACCATAGTTTGTCCCTGCCCAAACATTATTGCTTTTATCAATAGCTATACATAAAACATAATTATCTATTAATCCATTTGTGGTAGTATAGGCAACCCAGGATGTATCATTATATTTTGCGATTCCATTTGCAGTAGAAACCCATTTTTTATTATTCGTATCAACAGCTATTCCTGTTACAAAATTATCAGGCAATCCGCTTGTAGTGGTAAAATTGATAAATGTCTGTGCATATATTTGTGAAATTGATGAAATCAGGCATATAAAAACAAAAAATAATGTCAATAATGATTTACTATTTTTAGTAAATGCTAAAATTATACTTTTCATAGTCTCTTTTTTTAATTATTTATTAATAATGATTTTATTTCTTTTTGCTGATTTATTATTAATAGCAATATCAATAAAATATAAACCATTGCTTAAATCAGATAAATTTAAAGCAGATTGATTTGCTTCATTATAAAGTAATTTCCCATAAGTATCATAAACTTTTATGGTAAAATTCTTACAATAATCAATATTTCCAATATTGATTATTCCAGTTGTAGGATTCGGATAAATCCTGATATTTTGTAATTCTTTTTCAGTTTCAGAAATACCTACTGTTTCAACAGTTACTGTTACACTGGCAGAGTCGACACATCCTAAATCGATATTGGTAATTATAACTTTGTAAGTGGCTGTGGTTGTTGGGTTAATGGCTGGATTTTGCTGAGCAGATGAAAATCCGGTATTTGATGACCAGGCATAGGAATAGTTTGGCGCTGTTTCAGTAATGGATGTTGCAGAAGCACCCAATGTAACCGCTGTTCCGGAAGTAACCTGAATTGCTGATGCACTTGCCGAAGCGGTAAGACCTCTCACATAACAAACTTCATACCTGTATGCATGAACAGATTTGGCACTGGCAATAGTTTGCAATGTAGTTCCTGTTGAACTGACTTCATAAATACTTCCTTGTGGATTACATACCAGTTCATTCCCATTTCCCAATTGCTGTGAATTCCCCATATCACTTGCAGTAAATGCTGGTATTGTAGGATTAATAACTGTAGTAGGTCCAATGATAGAACCAGCAGTATAAGTATAATTGTATCCATTATATGGAGGATTCCAGATAGCTATTTTTACATTACCACCACTATTATTATTGTATGCACACATATAATTCGGATATAAAGGATTATTAGATGGAATCCAGTGTGCATCATGAATTACATTAAAACCACTATTGTTCCCGGTAGAAGAAAGTCCATAAGTTGCCGGATTTCCCCATCGATATAAAAAATCTCCGCCTTTTCCGGAATTTCCTCCTGAATGAGAAGCAGCCTGAGCTGTTGTTGTGCTGTGATCAATAACATAAATTTCACTATTTGCGTGTGAACTTACCAAAATCTGATCAAGTTGAGCATTATAATCGATCCCATTCATATGAAACCAATCCTGTTTGATGCTGTAATTTACATTCATTAGTTCAGGATGTTGTGAAACATTAGTAACATAAGTTGATGTAACACTTGGGTAAACACTTTGGCAAAGATGGTCCCACAAATGCCATTCCCATACAATAGTACCGGTTGTTGCACCAGTAGGATGAACTTCAATGATTTTTTCAGACCAGACAGTTATGGTTGATGAACAACCAACAGTAGTTGGGGAAGCGCTTTTTGTTTCGTAACAAATTAAAAGTACATTACCGTTTGGCATTGGACATACATCATGATGCATTTGGGTAGAGGCATCAGATACGGTATATTCCCATACCGTTGTTCCGGCCCAGTTAACTTTTCTGACTTTACCTGTTGAACCACCGCCTCCGATGCTCCCGTTAACCTTTACGGTTTGTAAAATGGTATCTTTTGGTAAAAGATAAGCTGAATAAGCTGTTGAAGATGCTAAAGACCATGTTTTGTAGACCGTTCCGTTGGTATCCACTAATTTAGCCTGAGTTGTGTTTTGTGTAGCATAAAAAGTATACAACCCCCATTGCTGAGCTGTTAATTTTGATCCACACATTAATAAAATTAATATTACCAGAACAGAATTGATTTTTTGTTTTTTCATATTTTTTAATTTTGAATTAATATGCAATTATATAAAATTGTGTTTGCTTTTAAAACTTAAATAGAATAACAGCCATATTTCATCGACGAACTGTTTTATTATATCGTTAATATTTTTAAGAGAAATAATAAAAAATAAGATACTATAATTATTTCATAATCTTAATTTTAAGAGTACAATATTATCCAATGTTTTTTAACAGAGTGTTATAAAATTTTGAAAAATTGTTATAAAATTGAATTGTATGGCTTATTTATCAATTTTAAATTAATTTGGATTTTTTACTATCTTTGATGCTATTTTTAATTTAAAATATAGCTATTTTTATGCTTAATCAGTTTAAAAAATACGTATCATCTCAAAATCTTTTTACCAGAAAAGATAAGATATTACTTACAGTTAGCGGTGGTATAGATTCTGTAGTAATGTGTGAACTTTTCCATCAGGCCGGATTAGATTTTGGCATTGCACATTGCAATTTTCAACTGAGAGGAGATGAGGCTTTTGCTGATGAGACTTTTGTGAAAACCCTTGCTGAAAAATACAATGCTCCGTTTCATGTAAAACAGTTTAATACCATGGAAACAGTAGCAGAAATGGGAGTTTCAGTACAAATGGCAGCCCGCAGGTTAAGATATGATTGGTTTGAAAGCCTTGTAATTTCTGAGCATTATCAATATTACGCCTCAGCACATCACCAGAACGATGAAATTGAAACCTTTTTTATCAATTTACTCAGAGGAACAGGCATAGCAGGTTTACATGGTATTTTACCCAAGCAAAATCATTTAATCCGGCCTTTGCTGTTCACTACCCGTAATAAAATTGAAAAGTTCGCTAAAGAAAATAAATTGATATACCGCGAAGACAGTTCCAACAACTCTGACAAATATTTACGCAATGCCATACGCCATAAGATTATTCCTGAATTTAAGCATTTGACTTCAGATTTCGAAAAAATAATGTTCGAAAATATTAATAAAATTAAGGATACAGAGGTTGTATTTAATGAAATGCTTGAAATAAAAAGAAAAGAGATTGTTGAAATACATAAATCATCTGTTCAACTGAGTATTGTGCGGTTAAAAATGCTGTATCCTTTAAGAATTTATCTTTTCCATTTTTTATTGCCTTATAATTTCAATATCGAAGCCATTGATAAGCTGATTGCAACACTTGATGATATATCGGGCAAACAATTTTTTTCATCAACCCATCGTTTGCTTAAAGACCGTGAACATATAATAATTACCGAAATCAGCAAAACTGCATTAAAATATGAAGTTTTTAATATTAATGAAAATGATAATCAAATAAGTATTCCTATAGCTCTCGACCTTCGGATAACAACAGAATCTGAGATGATAAAAATAAATCCGGATAAAAACCATGCCTATCTTGATTTTGATAAATTAAAATTCCCTTTGCAATTGCGAAAATGGAAGCAGGGCGATTACTTTTATCCATTTGGAATGAAAGGCAAAAAGAAAATAAGCGACTTTTTTACAGATCAAAAATTGTCAATTATTGAAAAAGAAAATACATGGTTGTTATGCTCGGGTGAAGATATTGTATGGGTTGTAGGCTGGCGTATTGACGAACGTTTTAAATTAACAAACAAATCAATCAGAGGATATTTAATAGAAATGTAAATTTTTAAGCAGAAATATTTATCAAATACTAACTTTGCAAAAAATCAGAAAATGCAGAAAATTATTCTCTTTTTACTCACACTTTTATTGTTATCATGTAACAATAAAAACAAAATTCCGGCTGATAGTTTTTGTATTGAAGGTAAAATTACCAATGCAGATAAACATAAATTCCTTCTGCAAAAAATAACGATACATGCAGTTATTCCTGTTGATTCTGTGTCACTTGACAAGGAAGGCAAATTTTCATTTATCATTAAGTCTGAAGAAAAAGGAATTTATATGTTAACAAAAGATGCTAATCATTTTATATCATTCATAGCAGATAAAGGTGAACATATTTTCCTTGAAACAGATTACGAAAAATACGAAAAAACATACAGTATAAAAGGAAACCGCGATAGTGAATTATTATCTGATTTAAATAATCATTTACAACCCAATTTACATAAACTCGATTCTATCGGAAAAATATGGGAAACAGCTGTTAATATGGCTAACAGGGTTGAAATTAAACGAGATCTGGATAGTTGTTATTATAAAATTCTTGATAATCAACGCGAATTTCAGCTTAATTTCGTTAAAAACAACAGCAGTTCATTGGCTGCAATCATTGCATTATATCAACCGCTAAACCGCGATGCAGTTATTAAAGAAGAAAGCGATTTCCCATTATTTGAAAAGGTAAGCATCGATTTATTAAAAGTTTTGCCTATGAATACGCATGCCATAGATTTTGCCAAACGAATAAAACAACATAAAATGATGTTTCTGGAAAAGAAATTATTAGATGAAGCAAATGCCAAAAACAAACATTAAAATCACAACATATTGGAAAACAGACATAAAATATATTTTATCTCCGACAGTCATTTAGGTGTTCCTGATTATAATTCGAGCCTGAAACGCGAAAAATTAATGGTAAAATGGCTGGATGAGGTTAAAAATGATGCTGCTGAAATTTATCTGCTGGGCGATATCTTCGATTTCTGGTTTGAATACAAAACTGTTGTACCTAAAGGATTTGTCAGATTATTGGGTAAACTTGCCGAAGTTTCCGATTTAGGTATTAAACTGCATTATTTTACCGGTAATCATGATATGTGGATTTATGATTATTTTGAAAAAGAACTGAATGCTACTATTTATAAAGCACCTATAAAGATTACTTACGGTAAACATCATTTTTACATTGGTCATGGTGATGGTTTAGGCCCCGATGATCATGGTTATAAATTTATTAAAAAAGTATTTTCGAATCGATTTAATCAATGGTTATTTGCGCGTTTGCATCCCAATTTCGGCATAGGTCTTGCTTTGTATTTTTCACGCAAAAGCCGCATTGCCAATGGTAATACTGATGAAGTATTTTTGGGTGAGGAAAAAGAACGTTTATTGGTATATGCCAAAGAAATACTGCAGAAAGAACATTTCGATTTTTTTATTTTCGGCCACCGCCACCTGCCTTTAGATATGAATATTGGAGATAATTCCCGCTATCTGAATATTGGCGATTGGGTAAAAAGCTTTTCCTATATTGTTTATGATGGAGATAAACTGGAACTAAAGTATTTTTAGGAGATTAGGGATTTAGACTGTAGTATTCTCCCTATGTCATGCTGAACGCAGTGAAGCATCTCAATTCAATTAAAAATTACGAATTACGATTTCTGAAATCACTGTATTCATTGGCCCTATTTCCACTTCAATTTACTGATCAGGTAATCGATATCTTTTTCAATAAAATTGATTACCGGAGCCAAAGAATCGTTACTGGGCTGCATATTAAAATATAAAGCACCGCGCAGATAATGTTTCTTTTTATCGGTAGCAAAAAACTGATAGGGAGACGCAACTGCATTTCCTTTAATATCATATACTACTGCATATACATTATTTTCAGGGTTTTCATAGGTTTTTTCCTTGATAGAAGTTGCCTTTGGAATATGCTTATCAACAAACCGACGGGTATTGTCAATCAAACTGTCCAGATCGTTTTTTACGGGTTTGTATGTAAAATGAATTGTGGCATTAAAAGCAGGAAAATTAAGATTTATCCAGTATTTTGCATCATTGGTCATATTACTGAATTGAATAGTGGCATAAGTTGGATATTCAAAACTATAAGGGAAACAGCTATCAAAAGTCTGATAGGATTTTTGAGGTAAATCAATTCGAAAAAAAGCCTTTGGTTTAGGTGTATAATCTTCACCTCCACAGGAAATCAAACCTGTAAGGCTAAATATTAATACGATATAAAATGCTATTCTTTTCATTTTTATTTTTTTACAATGGTATTAATTTAGATAATATCTTTGGGTTTTACTGGCTATTATTTATCGTTATTTTTATACGTTTAATTCTTCTGTTGTCAACAGCTTCGACTTTAAATGTAAAATTATACAATTGAATTACAGTGTTTTTTTCAGGGATTTTTCCCTGGTTTTCGAGTAATAATCCGGCTAAAGTATCCGATTCCCCTTTGATATCTTCAAAAACTTTTTCATCCAGTCCGAGGATTTTATAAAAATCATTCAATGTGGTTTTACCTTCAAATAAATAGTTATTATCGTCAATTTTTGAATAATCAACTTCTTCTGCAGCAATATCGAATTCATCATTAATTTCTCCGACAATTTCCTCCAGAATATCTTCAAGTGTCACAATACCTGAAGTTCCGCCATATTCATCCACAACAATGGCAAGGTGTATTTTCTTTTCCTGAAATTCTTTAAGTAAATCGTTTATTTTTTTGTTTTCAGGAACAAAAAAAGCAGGACGAATTAATGTTAACCAATTGAAATCATTTGTTTTATCCAAATGAGGCAATAAATCCTTGATATATAAGATTCCGTCAACCTTATCAAAATTTTCAGTATAAACAGGCATTCGCGAATAGCCGGTATCCAATACCAATGCAAGTAAATCACTATAGTGAGTATGGCTGTCAACGGCGATGACATCAATACGCGATTTCATAATTTCTTTTACATCAATATCACCAAAGTTTACAATTCCACGCAATATTTGGGTTTCCTGCTTAGGCGTTGATATACCTGAGGTAATATCTATTACATCTGATAATTCAGAAATTGAAATATTATGTCCCTTCTTGCTGATTCTTTTATCTATTAAAGAGCTTGATTTTTCCAATAGATAGACCAAGGGGAAAAAGGCACGGCTTAGAAAATGGAGGGGTGATGCCATAAATTCAACTATTTTCCTGGCATTTTGTGTGGCATATACCTTGGGTAAGATTTCAGCAATAAATAAAATGAGGGAGGTAATAACTACAACCTGAATTAACATACCCAACAATGGAAATGCCGAAAAATCGAATAAATTAGCAACAACAAAGGTTGAAATGATTACTACTGAGGTATTTAAAAAATTAATTGCAATTAAAACCGTAGCAATCAACTTTTTAGGTTTTTCAATCAGATGAATAATCAGTTTATGATGAGGATGGGGTGAGTTTCTGTATTCCTCGATATCTGTGGGCGTAAGAGAAAAAAAAGCATTTTCAGAACCAGAGACCAGGGCAGAAAAGATTAAGAGAAATAAAATAATTATTATTCCTATAAATACATTTAAAGTAAAAGTTTTAATGATAGCAAGAGTTAGTGCTATTGCTATCATTAAAACAGTGTTATGAATTATTTCCAATGCAATTAAATTTATTTCAGAAATTAAAAATGCAAATTACGGAAAAATTAATGGGAATTCAATTAAAATGGTAAATCGTCATCAGGTCCACTTGGTAAATCAACCGGTGGTGGTGGTGGATTGTTGCCGTTACCTTCAGTAGTTCTGCCGTCAAGCATAGTAAAAGTATCTCCTACTATTTCAGTAATATATCGTTTATTACCTTCTTTGTCATCATAAGTACGGTATTTCAGTTTGCCTTCAAGATAGATTTTACTTCCTTTGTGAAGAAATCTTTCTGCTACATCAGCCAGGCCTCTCCAAACGACAATATTATGCCATTCGGTTTGTTCAACTTTGTTTCCGTCTTTGTTTTTGTAGGATTCGGAAGTTGCAAGCGAAAAAGCTGCTTTTTTTACATCATTTCCAATGTTAGTAATTTCAGGATCTTTTCCTAAATTTCCAATTAAAATAACCTTGTTTACTCCAGCCATTTTTTTAGTTTTTTAAATTAATAAATATAGTTAAAATTAGTTTTACAAACTTACATAATAAATTTTCAATTTTAAAAAATTTCAAAAATATTTTTTAAAAAATAATTATTATGAAATATATGGCTGAAATACTGGTTCTTATATTTTAATTTAGCTCCGTTTTTTAAAAAATATTTTAAAAAATTAAGATAAACTTTTATTTATCCGTTTTTAAATAGTTATCAATTAGTTTTGGAATCGGATAATTATTAATATTTCCGGGTATTGTTAAGCTACAATCTTTCAAGATAAGATTGGGCAATGATATTTCAATTTTGATAAATCTGGCATAGATAGTTTGATGGGTTAACTGATGCTTAAACGTTGGACTAACAGATTGTATGACAAAATCGTAAGATTTGAGTAATGCATCAATTTCACTTAATAAATATTCGTTTATATTTATTTCAGATTCTGTTTCAATTAGGGGGAAATCGTACATATTTTTCCAGATATCATTTTTTGTTCTCTTATGTAAATAAATATATTTCTCTTCCCCTTGTTTTTGTATAATAAGCAAATAATAAAAATAGCGCGAGCGCTGACTTATCTTTTTCCCTTTTATAGGAAAATCAGCTGTTTTTTTCTCAGCATAAGCAAAACATAAAGCCTGCAAGGGACATATCTCACATTGCGGACTTTTAGGACTGCATACTAATGCACCTATTTCCATAATAGCCTGATTAAAAATATCAGGATTTTGCTTATCAATAAGTTCGTACAGAATTGCTTTTATTTCATTCTTTCCTTTAGCGCTGTCAACCGGTATTGAAATGCCGTATATTCTTGATATTACACGAAGTACATTGCCATCAATTACCGGATAGCATTGTTTAAACGCAATTGATGCTATTGCACTGGCAGAATAACTTCCAATACCTTTTAATTTAATAATATCATTATAATCTGCCGGGAATACACCGTTAAAATCATGTATTATCTGCTGAGCAGCATGGTATATATTACGTGCACGGGTATAGTAACCCAGCCCCTGCCATAACCTGAGCACTTCTTCTTCTTTAGCATTTGCCAGGGATATCACATCCGGAAAGCGCTCTGTAAAACGCAAATAGTATTCAAAGCCTTGATTTACTCTTGTTTGCTGTAAGATTATTTCTGAAATCCATATCAAATAGGGATTCCGGGTATTTCTCCAGGGTAATTTACGTTGATTTTTTTTATACCATTGTATAAGGAGTTCGCTAAAATTCATTTAATTGCAAAATTTATGTAATTCATTACTACACAGCATAATAATGATAAGTGGAAATATTTGAAAACATTGGTATTTTCGATGTATAAAAATATAAAAAAACAAAAAGCAAAAGCTAAAAATATTCATACCAAAATTAAAATGAATTTATATTGAATGAATTAGAAGAAAAAAAATGAAAAAAATGAAAGAGATATCTAAAAAAGTATTACTTTTGCAGTCTTAAAAAAAATAAACAAAACATATAAAAATTAAAGCAATATGACAAAAGCAGAAATCGTAGCAGAAATTGCTAACAAAACAGGAATTGAAAAAGTATCTATTCAAGCAACTGTAGAAGCATTTATGGATGCTATCAAAGCATCATTAGGAAAAGGTGATAATGTTTATTTAAGAGGATTTGGCAGCTTCATCATTAAAAAAAGAGCTAAAAAAACTGGAAGAAATATTTCAAAAAACACAACTATTATTATCCCTGCACACAATATTCCTTCTTTTAAACCAGCAAAAACTTTTGTTACTGAAGTTAAAAATAAAGTAAAATAATTCTAAAAGAGGACTCATCATATGCCAAGCGGAAAAAAAAGGAAAAGACATAAAATGTCAACCCACAAACGTAAAAAACGTTTGAGAAAAAACAGGCATAAAAAGAAATAACATTTTTTTTTAATATTGTTTTTTAAATTACATAGTGGCAAACATATTGCCACTATGTAATTAGTTATTTATAATCACACAACTTATTGTGATTACCATTCGGTTAATATTTAATTTTTATATTAACTAAGCAAGCTAAATACACTAAAAGCGTGAATAAGGAATTAATCATAGATTCGAGGACCAATGAAGTTGAAATAGCCTTACTCGAAGATAAGCAACTAATTGAATTAAATAAGGAAAAGAAGAACAACAATCATACTGTTGGAGATATTTATTTGGGCAGGGTAAAGAAAATAATGCCCGGATTAAATGCTGCCTTTGTTGATGTTGGCTATGAAAAAGACGCTTTTTTACATTACCTCGATTTAGGACCACAGCTCAATTCTCTGGTTAAATTTATTAAAATTGCCCAGTCAGCCAATGAAAAAGTTACAATGGATAACTTTGAAATTGAGGCTGATATTGAGAAAACAGGAAAAATTACCAATGTTCTTAAATCCAATCAACCGATATTGGTTCAGATTGCAAAAGAACCTATTTCCACAAAAGGACCCAGAATTTCATCAGAAATTTCTTTTGCCGGCAGATTTTTGGTATTGGTTCCATTTTCGAACAGAATTTCAATTTCACAAAAGATTAAAAGTCAGGAAGAGCGTAACAGGCTTAAAAGACTTATACAGAGCATAAAACCCAAAAATTTCGGTGTAATTATCCGTACTGTTGCCGAAAATAAAAATGTAGCTGAATTAGATTCCGATTTAAGAAATTTAGTCAGTAAATGGGATTCTATTATGGAGAAAATCAGCGATGCCAAACCTCCATCAAAATTATTAAGTGAATTAGACAGAACCTCAGCAATATTAAGAGATTTATTAAATAAAGATTTCAATACTGTTGTAGTAAATGATGCTGATTTAGCTGAAGAAATAAAAAATTATATCCTTACCATAGCTCCTGAAAAAGCTGATATTATCAAACTTCATAAGAGTAAAGTTCCAATTTTTGAACATTACGGTGTTGATAAACAAATTAAGGCTTCTTTCGGAAAAATTGTCAGTATTAAAAGCGGCGTTTATCTTATTGTAGAGCATACCGAAGCAATGCATGTGATAGATGTTAACAGTGGTCATCGTTTAAATACAGATAAAAATCAGGAATCCAATGCACTTGAAGTAAACCTTGAGGCTGCTACAGAAATTGCACGCCAGTTAAGGCTTAGAGATATGGGTGGCATTATTGTTGTCGATTTTATTGATTTACATGAAGCTGTTAATCGTCGCAAGCTTTATCAGAGACTTTCTGAAGAAATGGCTAAAGACAGCACCAAACATACCATATTACCTCCCAGCAAGTTTGGTCTGGTTCAAATTACCCGTCAGCGTGTTCGCCCTGAAATGAATGTGGATGTATTGGAGAAATGTCCTGCCTGCGATGGAAGTGGTAAAATAAAACCAAGTATGCTTTTTATTGACGAGATTGAAAACAATGTTAAGTATCTGATTAATGAACAAAACGAAAGCCACTTCAGCATTGCTACCAATCCTTATATTTACGCATATCTTACGCGTGGATTGATGTCTTTTCAGGTAAAATGGTTTTTAAAATATAAAAAATGGATAAAAATCACACCATTAACTGCTTACCATTTTTTAGAGTATCATTTTTTTAATAAAAACAAGGACGAGATTAAAATCTGATATTCCTTATTGTTTACAGGCCAGCCAAGCCATTAAACCCATTCCTGTTTCAATTGCATTTTCATCAATATCAAAGGTATTGGTATGCAGATTTGACGTTATACCTTTGGCTTCATTCCTTACACCCAACCGATAAAAACAAGCAGGAATTTCTTGGGAATAATAAGCAAAATCCTCAGCTGTAAGGCGCATTTCAAGATCAACTACGTTTTCCCTGCCTAAATATTCAATAGCAAGTGATTTAATATTTTCAGTAAGCTTTATATCGTTTACCAAAAATGGATATCCTTTATCGATAAATACTTCGCAGCTACCACCCATATTTTGGGCTATAGATTGGGCTATTTCAGTAATTTTATGGTGAGCTTCGGCACGCCAGTCTTCATTAAATGTACGTAAAGTACCATCAATCGTTACAACATCAGGTATAATATTTGTTCTCCCGTTGCCTGCGATTTTACCAAAGGAAAGGACGGTAGGCAAATCAGCATGTGGATTATTTACAGCAATTTCCTGTAAGGCAATAAGAATGTGAGATGCAATTAATAAGGGATTAATATTCAGCTCAGGAGTAGCAGCATGGCCACCTTTTCCTTTAACCGTTAAATAGATTTCATCGGTTGAAGCCATATATTTACCACCGCGTAAACCTATTTTACCACTTTCCAGTGTTGGCAAAACATGTTCACCCAATATAAACTGAGGAACTGGATTCTGCAGGACACCCTCCTTAATCATAGCCTGAGCGCCACCGGGGAACTTTTCTTCTGAAGGCTGAAAAATAAGTTTAATACTGCCTTCAAATTCATCTTTTAATGTAAATAAAATCTTTGCTGCGCCCAGGAGGCAGGCCATATGTGCATCATGTCCGCAGGCATGCATAACACCTTTATTAACAGACTGATATTCGCAATTATTTTTTTCATCAATCGGTAAAGCATCCATATCAGCACGTAAAGCTATAGTTTTTTTAGCAGGATTTCTTCCTTCAATCATTGCAACTATGCCGGTTTTAGCAATGCCTGTCTGATAAGAAATTCCGATTTCTGATAATTTGGCTGCAATGAGTTCAGCCGTTTTATATTCTTCAAATCCTAGTTCAGGATGGGCATGTATTTTTCTGCGAACTTCGATAAATTCACTGCTGAACTGATGAGCCAGAGATTTTATTTTTTGAATACTTTCCATTTTAATTCCTATTCTGTAAAAGATTGTAACTTGATTAACCGATTATAAAGACCATCATTTTCGATAAGAGAAAGGTGTGTACCCCTTTCAATAATTTTTCCGTTTTCAATTACAACAATTTCATCTGCATTATTAATCGTTGAAAGCCGGTGTGCTATAACAACAGATGTCCTGTTTTTCATAAGGTTGGTTAAGGCTTCCTGTACATATCTTTCTGATTCGGTATCTAAGGCAGATGTAGCTTCATCCAGAATCATAATAGGCGGATTTTTGAGTACGGCACGGGCTATACTGATTCTTTGCCGCTGTCCACCGGATAAATTTGCACCCCTGTCACCAATATTAGTATGATATCCATTTTCAAGTGCCGTTATAAAATCATGGGCATTGGCTACTTTTGCAGCTGCAATTACATCAGCTTCAGAAATATTTTTCATCCCGAAAGCTATATTATTCATTATAGTATCATTAAACAATATGGTTTCCTGCGAAACGATACCAATTAAATCACGAATATCGGAGATTACTAAATCTTTAATCGGAATACCATCTATAAGGATTTCACCCTCAGTACAATCATAAAACCTTGGCAATAAATCTACCAAGGTTGATTTTCCTCCACCTGAAGGACCAACCAGAGCAATCATTTTACCTTTCGCTATCGTTAAATTTATCGTATCCAATACTTTTACATTTGTTTGTTCTTCATTGTACTGGAAACTGACATTGCGATATTCAATATTTTGAGTAAAGGATTTCTTTTCAATTGCATTTTCCTTTTCTTCAATTTTTTCTTCGGCATCAATTATTTCAAAAATTCTTTGGGCTGCTGCGGCACCTCTTTGCAAGTTGTAAAAAGAAGTAATAAAAGATTGTGCAGGTGGTATCATTCTGCCAAAAATGACAACAAAGAAAATCAATAATTCAGCACTTAATGAATTTTTTAACACCATATTTCCTCCAAACCAAATTACAATAAGCAATCCAATTATAGCCATTGTTTCTGTTAAGGGAGCTGCCAGTTCTTTACGCCAGTAAACCTTTGTCATCAGCTTGGTGTAAATGCGGTTTATTTTTTTAAATTTATCCAGCGCATAATCAATGGCATTAAAGGCTTTGATAATACGTAAACCTGTGATTGATTCTTCTGTAGTTGCGATAACAACGCCTAACTGTCGTTGTCCTTTTTCTGAATTTCGTTTCAGACTTTTCCCGATTTTACCAATTAAAAAGCCGGCAGGTAATAGTGTAATCAATGAAAGCACAACTAATTTAGGACTGATTGACAAGAGGACTATAAGGAAAAAAATTACATTCAGGGGGTCTTTGATTACCATTTGTAAGGTACTCACAACGGACCATTCAATTTCGTTGATATCAGAAGTTGTGCGTGACATCAGATCACCTTTTTTCTGATCAGCATAAAATGAAATGGGTAGTATCAGCAATTTATTATACATATCGTTACGCAGGTCTTTTACCATACCATTACGTATAGGTGCCAGAAAATACATACCCAGATATTTAAATAAATTATTTAAAAAGGAAAAGAGAATAAAAAGCAATGCAACAACTATCAATACATAAAAAGCACCATAGTCATGCGTTAACTTTCCTATATAATAATTAAAATTATCAAGTATTGACTGACTATTCAGTGATAATTTACTCTGGTGAGAAACAGGCTTTGAGAGGCCAAAAAGTACATTAAGTGTAGGTAATAAAAGACTTATATTTAAAAATGAAAAGAGTATAAATAAAATATTAAACATTATGTTGAGTAATGCATAACTTTTATATGGTTTAATGTATTTAAAAACCCTTAATAAATCCTTCATGTATGCAAAGATAAAAAAAATTGCAGATATTCAATAAGTTGTGAAAAGTTTACAATTATTTTATCCATTAAAAATCAATATTTTAGCTTTAAAACGTAATATGTTTTTAAATTATAAACTCATTATACAAATTTATTTTAATTTTGTAAACTATGGAAACAACACGTCAAAATAAAATATCACGCTTGATTCAAAAAGATTTAAGCGAAATTTTCCAACAATTTACAAGGGAACATTTCAGAAATGCAATGATAACAGTTACCGGAGTAAAGGTTAGTCCGGATTTATCGATAGCAAAAGTAGCAGTAAGTATTTTCGCCAATAAAGAGAAAGACGAAATTATGAAACAGATTAAAGCAAAAAAGAACGAAATCCGTTTTGATTTGGCGCATAAAGTAGGGAAACAACTAAGGGTTGTACCTTCACTGGAGTTTTATCTTGATGATTCTTTAGATTTTCAGGAGAAAATTGATGAATTGCTGAAAAAATAGGCTGTAGGTTATCAGGCTACAAGCTTTAAAAATAATTATCAAAAACATATTATTTGCACTTGAAATTACCCGTATACATTGCAAAACGCTATATATTCTCAAAGAAATCCCATAATTTAATCAATATTTTATCGGGCATTTCTGTTGCAGGTGTGGGCATTGGCACTATGGCACTTATTATTGTACTTTCTGTTTTTAACGGACTGGAAGATTTAATTTCTTCCATGTATAATTCCTTTAATCCTGATATTAAAATTGAGGCAAAGATTGGAAAGACCTTTGATATAACAACATTTCCTTTACAAAAATTAACACAAATCAATGGGATTGCCCATTATTGCGAGGTTGTGGAAGAAAATGCCCTGTTGCGCTATAAAAACAAACAACAGATTGTACTGATAAAAGGTGTTTCCAATACTTTTACCAATGTAAGCAGGGTTGATTCCTGCATGGTTGAAGGTAAATTCTTACTGCAAAAGGGAGATGTCAATTTTATGGTATTTGGTTATGGTATTTACGATATGCTGGGCATAGAACTAACAGATTTTAGCACTCCTGTTTCGGTATACATCCCCAAACGCAGCAAAATCATGTCCATTGACCCGACAGAGGCTTTTAACAACGAAGCCATTATGCCATCCGGTGCTTTCTCGATACAACAGGATTTTGATACCCGTTTTGTAATTGTACCTTTGCGCTTTGCCCGGAAAATGATGGATTATACCAATGAAGTTACAGCATTGGAAATCAGCCTGAAAGCCGGAACTGATGTTGCAAAAGTGCAAAGCGAAATCAGGCAGCTATCAGGAAATACATATAGCGTTAAAAACAAACTTGAACAGGAAGAACTTTTTTATAAAATTATTAAATCCGAAAAACTGGCAGGTATTTTAATTCTTTCATTTATATTGCTCATTGCAGCATTCAATATTGTGGGTTCATTATCCATGCTGATTATAGAAAAGAAGAAAGATATTGCCATTTTGCGCAGTTTGGGGGCCAGCAATAGACTGATAAAAAGAATATTTATGACTGAAGGCCTGATGATTTCCTTATCAGGTGCAATACTGGGCTTATTCCTGGGCGGAATCATAGTATTGATACAGCAATATATTGGTATCATAAAGCTCGAAGGCAGCGGCGCTTTTATTGTAAAATATTATCCGGTACAACTACAATTCATTGATTTTATTAAAGTTATCGGCATTGTATTTGTTATCGGATTTTTTGCCACCTTATATACAGTTGGACAAATTTCACAAAGATTAAAAGGAGATACTATTGATAATCAATAATTTTGCAAATCAAAGCAATTAATGTGATTTTAAAAGAATCAGCATAAAATTTGAAAAAATATTTATGGTTTTAGATATAATGAAAAAATTGAATCAATTAATAAAAGGTTATTTAATAATATTCGTCTTACTCTCTTTCCATAGTGTTTACGGTCAGGATGAAATCAGATGTAATGATACTATTTTCAATGATAAATTTCTGGAAAAACTAATAGGAAACTGGAATGTTACAGGCAATGTCCTGGATGAATACATTAACTATCATTTTCAGGCACGCTGGGAATTAAACCATCAGTTTGTTGAATTAAGTTTTGCGGATACTGCCAAAATTCCTAAATATACAGCAAAAGTTTATATCGGTTATGATTGTAAGATTAATCGCTATATAGCTCACTGGCTGGATAATTTTGGAGGAAGATATTCAGAAACCTTAGGTTATGGTGAAAAAAAAGAAAACAGTATAGCATTTCGCTTTGATTATCCTGACGGACGATTTATAAACGAATTCATTTATACCTCTAAAACCGACAGTTGGTTGTTTCATACAACTACTAAAAACGATAAAAATATGTGGGTGGTATTCGGAAATATGTTTTTAACAAGAAAGAATTAGATATCTTTTTTCCCGGTAAAACTAATTTTAGCATCAGACAACAATATACCATATAAATTTGGCAAGAACGGTAAAGTCACCAAATTCAATTTTGTTATTGCGGGTGTTAATGCGCTGGTTTAAAACAAAATAAAAATCACTTCCAACTTTAGGTATCCAGTTGATGCGGTAATTCAACAATACTTCTTTGGAAGCATTGTTCCATTGCCCGTAAATGCTGCTGTTTAGCTTGGGTGTGAATGCATATTCGACCCTGCTTCCCACTTCATGGGTTTTAAAGCTACCTTCCTTAAGCTGAATATCATTATAAGTCCAATCAGCTGTAATATTAAAATGATGACTGGGATACCAGCAAACACTGAGGTAGGAAACTTTTTTCGTACCGGAGAAAAAATCGCCCCAGCCCAGATAGCCTGAAATGTAGAACTTTCGGCTTTGATAGCTTGAATAATCCAGCTGATAATGATTAAACCAGTATTCTGCTTTTGGAATTGTAATGGTATCAAAGATTCTAAAATTATTACCAAGATTTTCAAATGTTTTAATATAACTGACAGCCATTGTTTCACCGCTTTTGGTAGTTATTCCTAATGGTTTTACAACATACTGGGCTGTTTCCAGCGATTTATAGTCATCTGACACATAATAGGTAATGTCAACAGGTTTGATAAACAACTGCCTGATCCATGGAATAAAGGCCGGACGGGGTTTAATTTCAAGTAAAGTATTGTATAAATTATAATTCCCACGCTGCATGAAACCAATTTCAGGATTAAATGCTGACTGTACAGTATTGGTCAGGAACTGATAGGTAATAAAGTCATTGGGATATTTTAAATAAAGTTCGTAGGCCAGATTTTTCGTCTTACTTGCATCTTCGGTTTGCGATTGAGCGAGAGAACCACCAATTATGAAATTTTTATTCGTAAATAATCTTGACGTGGTATAATTCAAATCAACACCATAAACATAATTATAATGTCCTTTTTCGTTTCTTGCTGTTGTAATAAATCCCACACTTGTCTGCTTCGAAATTTCCTGTTTTACTCTGATTACTGTATAATTTACAGATGGAAAACCGGATTTTTCAGCAGTCTGCATTGAAAGTATACCAAAATTGGTATTTTTCTCTTTGCCCGTCAATTTCAGACCGCCAATAATAGGAATTTGAAAACCATTGTCGATACCTATCCTGCGGCTGTAAAAAGTGCTGATGGACCCACTGTTCATGTTAAATTCAAATAAGCCCTTGTTTTCTATAAAAAAAGCCCGTTTTTCAGGCATAAAAACTGAAAATCGTGTAAGATTAATGGGTATTCTGTCGGATTCAACCTGCGAAAAGTCGGTATTAACAGTTAAGTTAAGCTTAGTAGTGGGAGTAAAACTGATATTTACATCGCCTCCGACTTTTAAAGTTTTATCGAAACCAGAATTGCCTTGTTCCTGAAAACCTGCAGTTAAGAAAGGTTTAATTTCTGCTATCTGATTCCCCTTTATATGCTGCAATCCGCTTAAAGTGCCTCCCTGAGATATCTTAAAGGCAGAGTAATCCCTTGACCAGCCTTGCCAGGAAGCTTCTTCCTTTTTGTATTTTATGTTTCTTTCAATATTAAAACCCCAGACCTGAACTGGTAAATCAGGAAATTTCAGTGTCGAAAACGGAATAACAATTTCAGCAAACCATCCACTGTCGTTGCGTTGCACCTCAACATCCCAAACTCCGTTCCAGTCTTCGTTGAAACCAGTGCCTTCATCTGTAATCAGTGCATCACCTCTTAATCCGCTGGGTGTTACAACAAACAGGAAAGAATTGCGCATATCATTAAATGTACTGATATTGATGATAAAATTATCGGAAGTGCCCCATCTTCCGTCACGGGCCATGTCTTTGGCAAGTATTTTTTCAGGATGTGTATCGTAGCCCCACAATCCGATATAGAGCGTATTTTTATTGTAAAGAATGGCTGCATAAGTGGATTCACTAACAGGCTTGCCCTCCTCAGGATCGCGCTGGGTAAAGTTGCTTATTCTTGTAGCCTTTTGCCAGGCTGATTCTGTAAAAAACCCGTCAATGCTTATTTTTTCTTCAGTATAATATGCTGAAAGTGTATCGGGTTTGCTTTTTTGTGCAAAAGCATATAAAGGTAATAAATATAAAATAACGATAATTAATTTTCTTAACATCAATGCTTTAAATTTCTATTTACTACTATTATTTTTAACTAATAACCTAATAACTTATTAACCAATAACTCCAAGCTTTAAGTACTTTTTTTATCTTTTTGTTCCGAATTCCATTAAAAAAGCCTTGATAAATTCTTCAAGATCACCGTCCATAACGGCCTGAACATTTGAAGTTTCAACGCCGGTACGTAAATCTTTTACCATTTTGTAAGGATGCATCACATAACTGCGAATTTGCGAACCCCATTCAATGCGCTTTTTTGTATTTTCAATGGCATCAATTTTCTCACGTTTTTTGCGCAGTTCAATTTCGTACAATTGCGATTTAAGCATTTGTATTGCTTTTTCGCGGTTTTGTCCCTGTGAACGGGTTTGCTGACATTCTATTATGATACCCGAAGGTTCGTGTTTCAGCCGTACTGCGGTTTCAACCTTATTTACATTTTGTCCGCCCGGACCACCGGAACGAAAAGTATCCCATGAAATATCTGCGGGATTGATTTCGATATTGATATTATCATCAATAATCGGATAAGCATATACAGAAGCAAATGAAGTATGACGCTTATTGGCAGAATCAAAAGGAGAAAGGCGTACCAGCCTATGAACCCCGTTTTCACCCTTTAAATTACCATAGGCAAATTCACCATCAAACTCAAGTGTGACAGATTTAAAACCGGCAATATCCCCTTCCTGCATATCCAATGTAGATACTTTGCAATTGTTACGTTCGCCCCAGCGGATATACATCCGCATCAGCATTTCTGCCCAATCCTGACTCTCAGTACCACCGGCACCGGAATTTATGGTAACAATTGCACCCAGACGGTCTTCTTCACCACTGAGCATATTTTTGAATTCAAGGTTTTCAATTAATTTCAGACTGGATGCATATTGAGTTTCCAATTCCTGTTCACTGGCTTCACCAGCTTCAAAAAACTCAGCCATTACCTTAAAATCTTCAAAACTTTGATGAACATTGGTATAGGCATCTGTCCACAACTTCTTGTCGCGGATGGATTTTAAAACAGTTTCGGCTTTTTTGGAATCGTTCCAGAAATCGGGGTCGTGGGTAATTATTTCTTCTTCGGCTATGAGGACGAGCTTATTGTCAATGTCAAAGGAACCTCCTTAGCACGCTGACTCTTTTATCTAAATCTTTTAATGCTTCTGACAGTATCATATGGCTTGGAATTATTGTGCAAACTTACATAATTTTTGAAAATGGATGTGGAAAATCACAACAACAATATATATTCTTCTATATTTAGAAATGTTATTTTAGATTTAAGCACTCGTTAATCGTGCAAAACGACGGTTCGATTGCGGGAAATCCACACCATAGGCTATAGTGGTAAGTATTCCCAATGCTGTTGCCCAGTAAAACAATGCGGGTGTTAATTGAAATCCAATCATATCAACAGAAGGAAGACAGGTGAAAACAGCACCCATCATTATACTTAAAACGGCCAGCCATTGATATATCCTCATTCCGGCCCAGTAAGGTGTTTGTGCTTCACCCCTGAAATATTCCTCTACAAACCTGCCAATTCCATTGAGTATTAAATACATGCCAATAATAAAGCCAGCAGACCTATTCAAATTGAATAATCTGATTAAAACCAGACCTGTAATAATATTTGTTCCAATTGAATAGAGCTGGGTCGGATGCAGAAATGCTCCCTGTAGTCCTGATATTTTGTTTACCCTTGAATAGGGATGAGTAAAACGGATACCCAGCTTATCGTTTACAGGTTTGCCATGACAACAACCCTGAACCAGACAACGCAGCCGGCCTAATAATTGTATCCATGGTGCGGCAAATGCAGATGCGGCCACAATAATGTAAAAATTTACCGGAAACAATATAATTATAAGAACACATGCAAAAAAAACTCCGATTACACCTCCATAATAGCCGTATGGCCGTTGTAATTTTGGGGAACCTTCAACAAATTGAGCCCATAAGGCAGCTCCTGTAATTCCAAAAACCCCAATCAGAAACCCTGAGATGGCATATTTTCCTCCTAAAAATGAACCTATCAATATTGTTCCAACAAAATTTGCTGCACCTGCATAAAATCCATGGTTTATGATTCTGACTTTGCCAAATCGCCATTCCTTCCAGCTGTTGGCCAGCCGTTCAGTCAGGAAACGAATAAAATCCCAGATTTCAATCCTGAATCTAACAATAATAAAAACAAAAACACCGGCTATTACATCAAGAATGCTATGGCTTCCGGTAGTCAAACAACTTATTGAAATCAATATTGCCAGCGTAAACCATAAGAATTTTAGTTTATTAAAGCGGATTGAAAAGTAACGGGCAAACAAAAAAGCCCATATTACATGAAAAGCAGGAAATGATGCACTTTCTCCATCCGAAGAGCGGTCATACCAAAGTATGTCGCCCCAAAAAGAATGAGGAGTAAAATCCTGCTGTTTGACCAAAAACGGAAGTGTAAAATAAAGAAATCCGGCTATTCCTGTTGCTAACCATACATCAATTTCAAAATTACGCAATTCATTTTTGGTTTTCAGCATTAAAGGAATCAATAAGGCCAACAGATATATTGAAACATAAAAAACAGCAGAGAATTCAAGAAATGGTATCTGATTATCCAGGGCAATGTTGGTGTAAATGGCATCCTTAGGTGCTCCCAGGAAGATGAAGGCCTCATATATGAGCAACCATGGCAAATAAGTGAGGATATAGGCTGCAATTTTATCATTAACAGCAGGCTTTTCAATAGAATTTTCAGAAATTGAAAATAAAGGCCTGTAGGTTTGCTTACCAAAAACACTCTGTGTCCGCTCATTTTCAAATCCAATGGTGTAGGCAATAATCATCAGCGTAAATAAAGGACTGACAAACCAGAATCCTGATGCAGATTGCATTACAGCTGACAGCCCAAAGCTGAATATTACACTGCCAAAATAAATAGGATGTTTGGTAATGGCATAAATTCCGTTAGTTACAAAATATTTTGGCGGAAATGCATTCATCGGGAGACCTTTACCAAAAATCAATAAATGCAACATTCCGGAGATTATAAAAAATAATCCTGTCAGCATTACTGAATAATTCAAGAACTGATTTCCGGGCACAGGCAGTTGAATACTAATTTCAGTATATTTTGCCCAAAGAATCAGTAATGCAGGAATTACGATAATAAAAGTAATTCCATAGCCTATTTTTCCAATGATAATTTTTGTCTGCATAATAATTTTATTTATTCAAACTTACTATTTCAAATAATGACCATCCCTTATCAACCGGATTTAAATCTATAATCAATGAAGTTCTTGCTTTATATTTAATTTCAATGGTATTCAGCATTCTGCTTTTAAAAATCAGCTTCAGCCAGGGCATTTTAGCCAGAATATTTGATAGTTTCCCTTTTCTGAGCAGGCATAATTCTTCAAAAAACAATATTGATTGAGCTTTATCAAAACAAATTTTTTGTTGTTCAAAAACGGCGTCTTCATATATTACACCATTACAAATTATCTTATTTAAAGGATATTTACCCTTCCAGTTTATCCAGATTATTGTATTTTTCTCAGATAAATAACGGCCCCAGCGAAGTTCGTCAATAGGCAATTGCCAGGGTTTAAAATGGAGCGAAAGTGTTTCAGCATAACCCAGCCCTTCATACTGTTTATCTTTATAAATAATATTGGTTAAGGTTTTAGGATGATGACAATTCCAGTACAATTCCTTTCCGGATGGATCTGTATATAACAACAATGAAACGGGAGTATCAATCTTTTCCCAGTTTCCTTTTAATTGCAGTTTTGGATTGTTAAACTGCAACTTATCATTTATAAGTGGTTCGGGGATTTTCCTTAAAGACGATTTTTCGACACTTACGCAATTTACATCAGAAAAAATCAGTCCGGAATAGCTGATTTTAAGGAAAGAGAACTTCAAATTAGCCCAATAAACAATAAAACAATTTCCGTCTTTATCGATACAATCTAAATATAACTTATCCAATTTAAAGTTTGTCAGCTTCATAGGTAAATATGTTAAAATTTTAAATCATACTAAATTAAATATCAATTTCTTGTAACAATATCTTCAGCTTTCTGCTTTCTTATTTTTAAGTGTTTCCGGTAAGTCAGCTGCCTCCAAATCCATTCCATTGGTCCGTAAATATAATATTTTAACCAGTATTTACTGATTATTATTTCAAGTGAAAATATTGCTAATGTAAGCGGAATTATCATATAAAGATGCATTTTACCCAAAAGGCCGAAGCCAATGCCGGTAAAAATAAAAAAGTAAAAGACAGTCTGGCTTAAATAATTCGTAAGCGACAATATTCCGACATTTCTTAGCCAAATGAAAATAATCAGCTTTGGGTTTTTTAAAAATAACAGCATAAGAGAAGTCGCATAAAACAAGGAAAGTGACAGTATTCCAATGTTATTTAATAAATAAACGATTGATTGTATGATGTTGTCATTAATGGTATAAAAATGAAACAGGTAAAGAGATTTAACTATAACATATAAAAGCCCTGCTATCAATGATATTTTCCAGCACAATTTAATTTTATCCAGGTGTGATTCAGGATTCTTCAGATAGCCCTGTTTTAGTATATAAAACCCGATCAAAAACTTACCCAGTATCTGAAAACCATCACGCAAAATACATGAGTAATGCATGTAAAGCGTATTCGACATTACATAGTTAATTTTTATAATCCCATGTAAGGAAGCATTTGATATCGTTTGAAGATAATTTAAAAAAACAGATTGCTTTACTGTATTTTCATCGGTAAACCATACAATATCAATGTATTGAAAAAATGGTGCGGCTATAAAAATTAAGATTAATCCAAAAGTCAGCAAATGTTTCGGCTGCAATTTTCTGAGAAACAAAAGGAATATACCGCAGAGGGCATAAGTGCTTAATATTTCGCCCCACCAGAAGCAGGTATGCAGTAAACCCAGCAGAAAAAGTATAGCCATTCTACGGATGATAAATTGATTGGGAGTTATGCCTTTGGATGTTAATCTTTCAATAAAAATACCGAAACCATATCCAAAAAGTAAAGAAAATAAAGTGAGGAATTTATGGATAAAGAAGAGCTGAACCAAAGCATTTGTAAGTTTATCCAAACCGGTATCAGTAACTGTGGATAGGTTTAATGCAGGTATTGTTGTTGTGAGGGCATAAAGATTGGTGAACAACACACCGAAAAGTGCAAATCCACGCAATATATCAACAATTACAGTTCTTTCTTTGTATTGAACAGGATTAAAATTCAATGAAATTTTGGATTCTTTACTCATTTTGTATCTGCTTTGAAAACATCCTTCGTTTCAATATTTTCACCAAAGTTTTCTGAGTTAAATTACAAATTTTATTATAATATAGCGGAAATGAAAATAAAAAAGATTACTTTGCAGCTCTTACTGGCACTTGTTTTCTTATCTTTTTATATTCTTTCAGGTATTCATTAAATTCATTTTTATTAATATCAAAAAGATCATATAATTTATTTTCGTCAAAGTTATCTTTAATAAGACCTAATTCTTTACTAAAATTATAATGTAAATACATGAATTGATATTTTTTTGATATTTTAAATCCTAATTCTAACATTTTTTTTGAATTAATAGGATTATGTTCTTTTAAAAACATAGAATACATGAGTAATGCTTCTAAATAAAAAAATTTGATGTTTTTTAAATAAATAAGAGCTTCGTTAAAAAAGAAAGTTTTCTTTTCAACGTTTTCTTCCTGAATCGCATTCATTAGATTAATTAAACCTTTAGTATAAGGATTAGTAATAATGAATTTTTTTGTGTCAATTTTATTATTATTTCTTGATAATTTTAATTTTGTATAATTAGCTTGAATAATTTCTAATGTATCTTTCTTATATAATTGATTAATATAATTTTCTATTTCATCCAGCTTTAATAAATTATTGGCTAAAGAAATTTCATAATTAAAGAATTTTTTATTAAAATTCAAATTACTAACTTCATATGCTAATTTTAAAAATCCAACTCTATATAACTCAGCTTCCATACTAATGTTATATAATTTATGTTTAATTTTAAGTTTTAATAATTCAAGAGAATACCCTTGACAATCATAAATGGATCCACTATTAATATAAATAACAGAGTTTATTTTGGTAAACTCTTTTTTGGAATCTAATTTTATATATTTTGAGATATCTTTTAAACTAACTAATTTTTCAATAGCAGCAAATACTTGATCAAATTCTTTTGTATAATAAATTGTAGATAATATAATTAATTCTATTGCTAAACAACCATCTTTTATATCATTAAAATAATCTTTCTTATCTCTTAATATTTTAATAAAATCTTTAGTTTGATTAGTTGTTGTAAATACATTTGAAATATTTTCAATAAATGCAATGAGATTTTCTTTTTTATCATTTACTAAATCAATAAATTCAAGACATTTAAGATAATTATTAGTTATATTGTCGTGTAAACGTAGTGTAAAACTTGATTTAAAGTCAGTATTTCTATTATACAATTCATTAAAAAAAGAATTATAATTATAACATTCTGTATAATACTCTTCAAGAATATCCAATTTATTTTTCTTGAATTGCGCATCAGAAAACCTATTTATTATTGGTTGTAATTTTAAAAAGCCATTCGAATCTTCTAATAGAGATTTGTCAAGTAAAGACTTTATTTCAATATTACCAATAGTAGTATTTGTAGATTTATTTTTAGAAAATAGTTTTAAATTATCACAATGAATACCATCTGGGAAAAGTGATAATATTTCAAAAGTTAATTTTTCTTTAGCACTTAACTTGTCATATGAGTATTTTATCGAATAATATAAAGATTTTGATTTTTCTATATTAATGTCTTCAGGTTTTTCAAATATCTTTTCAATATCTTCATTACTAAAAATATCGTCTTTTAATTCATCCCTTAATTTTGATAAATCTTTAGATGGTAATGTACCTTTTGCAATTAATTTTATTGCTAAAGGATTATTATTTAATAATTCATCAATAATTTCTTTACGTAAAAAAGCTTCTTCTTTTTCATTTAAATTCTTTTTATAAAATTCTTTAAATAATAATGTCCCTTCTTCAGAAGTCATATTTCTTAATTCATAAAAAGTCTCGAAATCTAAATTTAACAATTGTCTAGATGTAACTACAATCATTGAATATTCACATAAGAAACTAACAAGGTTTATAGCCTTTTCACATTCTTCAATATTCAAAATAGTTTCGAAATTATCTAATATTAGTAACTTCTTTTTATCATTATAACTACTTGATATCTGAGATTCTAATTCAACAGAAGAATCAAGGTTAAAACATTTTGAAATTTGATATTCAAAATTTTCATATGATAAAATAGATTGACAGGAAATAAAGCTTACTTCATTAAAAATCTTTCTATGAGCTAATTCCAGAGCTACCTTGCAAATTGTTGTTGTTTTCCCAATTCCACCAGTTCCTTTTATTGTTAAAATTTCTTTTTCAAACTCTAAATCAATGATTTTTCTAATTATTACTTCAATATCAGTTTTTCTTCCAATAAAATGTGTTAAGATTTTTTGATCAATATTGCGTGAAACTAATGATTCATTTGAATATCTTTTATAACTAGAAAAACTACCTGTTGTTTTTTGGGGAAATTTAAATTTTAATGAATTTAAAACAATATTATCATTTTCAAATTTTAATTGTTTAAAAAATGAAAAACAAAAATTTCCAATTCTATTATAAAATTTATATTTATCTTTTTCAATTACGAAACTAATTGGGAGAGAAGTTATTAAGTTATTAATATTAGGAGAATCATTGCTAAATATTATTATTCCTTTTGTTTCTTCAAAAATATTTGCAACTAAATCATTAATTGAAATATATTTTGACTTTAAATATTCATCTTCTATTAATATATTCCCTTTAACAGATTTTGTAAAAATAAAAAGATAACCGGTTTCAATATTTCTTAGCGATTTTATATTTAAATAATCTGGTTTCACCGTAATTTTATAGTTTTCAAATAATTTTAAAATTGTATCTATTTTAAAAAATGAATCTTTATCAACAGGGTTTGGAAATAAAATATTAATAATAATCTCATTTGATTCAATTATTCTATTACTATTTTGATCAGAAGATTCAGAAATATTATTTTGAAGTGAAATATCATTTTTATTTTGCATAGCTAAAATAAACTTTGATATTTCATCTGGAAATTTTTCTGAAAATTCATATTCTTTTACATCTGAATTTGAATTTATAATTATTGGCAAATCATTATTATTTAATATTTGAATTAATGTTTTATTCTTTTCTATTAACTCATTAATATGCTTTTCTTTAATTAAATCTGCAAAAGATTTATAATCATCAGGATGTAGAGATATTGTAAAATTTATATTATTATCTTTAATCTCAATATTCATTGATCTGTGTATCCACCAAAAGAATGCATTTGAAGAATCCATTGAAAAATTCTTAACGGTCTCAATTGAGATTCGATACTTATCTATATCAAGCTCATCAGATAGTCTTACAATTGCGGCAATAAATTGTTTCCTTCCTTGTTTTATTATTTCAAAATTTAACTTGCATTTTAAAATATCAAGAGTCGAATGAAACATGCAAATATCAATTAAATCTTCAATAAGTTCATTTGGAATTGTTTTAATTGAAGAATCAAGAGCTGTTCCTTTATTATGATGTGCATAATTAATCCAAGCAGCAGTAAGAAATTGATGATTTTTTCTTATTTCTTTTTGCTCATTTAAACTATATTGATTTGAATCAATACTATTAAATTCAATATTAAAATTAGCACCGTATTCAATTGCCTTTTTCTTTATATCTGGAAATTTACATACATCACATTGCATTCCAATATCATGTAAATAAATACTCGCAATTATCAAATATATTTCTTCATCTATTAATGGATTACCTTTTTTAGTTTCTATTAATTGAGAAGCGAACTTAATTAATCTATTACAATGATCAATACCATGATCAGTGAACCCTTTTATGATTTTAGGTGCATCATTAGCCCATATGGCTTCAGTTGATTTCCTTATTGAAGTTAAACTTTCCTTTAAAGATGTATTCTTTATTTTTTTTATAAGTGATTTTTCAGATTCTGAGATTATGGTCATAGTAAAATATTGAAAAAATTTTATTAATTAATGTTAAAAACAAAATTAAATAAAATTTATACTCAATACTTAAAAACTATTATCTTATTTATTATTACAAATTCGTTTCAAATATTTTATAATCCAAAACTACAAATTATCTCATACTTAAATACGAATAAAATAAGTTTTGATCTATAGTTAATAATTAAAAAATGAGTGTTTATTTTGTATAAACATATTTATCAATTTAGAATAATGTAATGTAAAAAACAGATAACTAAAGATTTAAATCGTTATATATAATTCGTATAAATTAAAAGATTTATAAACTCAAATAGTTATTATTGCACTTTATTGACATTTTTGGTAAAGTTTTTTCTTACATACTTACATATTATTTTTCACTAATTTTGCAAAAAACAGATTATTATGGCTGACGATAAAAAAATTATATTTTCGATGGTGGGCGTGGGTAAAATATATCCACCCAATAAACAAGTGCTTAAAGACATTTACCTTAGCTTTTACTATGGCGCCAAAATCGGTATTATCGGTTTAAATGGCTCAGGGAAATCAACTTTGCTTAAAATAATTGCAGGTTTGGAAAAATCTTTTCTTGGTGAAGTGGTATTTTCGCCGGGTTATAGGGTGGGTTATCTGGAACAGGAACCCATGCTGGATGATAATAAAACTGTCCGTGAAATTATTGAGGAAGGCGTTCAGGAAGTTGTTGATTTATTAAAGGAATACGAAATCATCAACAATAAGTTTTCAGAACCTATGAGCGATGATGAAATGACGAAATTAATCGACCGCCAGGGTGAAGTTACCGAACTGCTCGAACATCACGATGCATGGGAACTGGATGCCAAGCTGGAACGTGCCATGGATGCATTGCGTTGTCCCGAAGGCGATGCTGTGGTTAAAACCCTTTCGGGTGGTGAGCGACGCCGCGTAGCTTTATGCCGCCTGCTGCTGCAGGAACCTGAAATCCTTTTGCTGGATGAGCCTACCAACCATCTGGATGCTGAATCCATCGATTGGCTGGAGCAGCATCTTAAACAATACAAGGGAACGGTAATAGCCGTAACCCACGACCGTTATTTCCTTGATAATGTAGCCGGCTGGATACTTGAACTGGACAGAGGCGAAGGAATTCCATGGCAGGGTAATTACTCATCGTGGCTCGACCAGAAGACCAAGCGACTGGCAATGGAAGAGAAAACCGAAAGCAAAAGAAAGAAAACCTTAGACAGGGAACTTGAATGGGTGCGCATGTCACCTAAGGCACGTCACGCCAAGGGAAAAGCAAGGTTATCAGCTTATGAGAAAATGATGGGTGAAGATGTAAAGGAAAAAGAAGAAAAACTGGAAATCTTTATTCCGAATGGTCCCCGTTTAGGCAATAAAGTTATTGAAGTAAATAAAGTTTCCAAGGCTTTTGGCGATAAAATATTATTTGAAGATTTAAGTTTTTCATTACCACCTGCAGGTATAGTTGGAGTAATCGGACCTAACGGAGCCGGTAAAACTACCTTGTTCCGCCTGATTATGGGCAACGAAACGCCTGATAACGGGCAGTTTGAAGTAGGTGAAACGGTTAAAATAGGCTATGTTGACCAGCAGCATACCGATATTGATCCTGAAAAGAATGTGTGGGAAGTGATTTCAGAAGGAAATGAACAGATTCAAATGGGTGGCAGACTGATTAATTCAAGGGCTTATGTTTCAAGATTTAATTTCAGTGGTTCCGATCAGGGTAAAAAAACAGCTGTATTATCAGGAGGAGAACGCAACCGGCTGCATTTAGCGCTGACGCTGAAATCAGAAGCCAATGTCCTCTTGCTCGATGAACCTACCAATGATATTGATATCAATACCTTAAGGGCATTGGAAGAAGGACTTGAAAATTTTGCCGGATGTGCAGTAATTATTTCTCACGACCGCTGGTTTTTAGACCGCATTGCTACGCATATTCTGGCGTTTGAAGGTAACTCACAGGTATATTTCTTCGAAGGTTCTTATACTGAATATGAAGAAAACCGTAAAAAACGCCTGGGTGACGATGCTCCAAAACGTATCAGGTATAAAAAGTTAATGGCATAACCAGCTTAATGTATTAAAATAAACAGTAATACACATAAATCAAACATTGTTCATTATTTACAATGCATGATTTATGTGAATTATTACAATCTTTAATATACTGTGGTTTTCAATCCTTTGTAATACTTCTATTTCTCAAAGTCAAGATTAATTGGTTCAGCTAAAATCGTTTTTGGTTTTCTCGGATTTTTATTCGTGCAGGTATCACTAATACCGGTTGTTTTAACATTTTGGTCAACAACTTCAAAGCTAATATTATCAAACCATAGCTGACCGGTTCCGCAGAGCAATGCACCATAAGCAATTGCTGTTGCATTTTCAGGTACATCAAGTACAATTTCATATTTTTTCCAATCTGTCGTTCCTAAAACAGGTCTTGCATCTTTACCAACCTGCATATTATCAAATGAAACAACAACAGTATCTACATCAACCCTGAACCAGAATCCTGAACTATCGGATACATTTTCTGATTTCATATATCCACTCATTCTTACTCTTTTTCCTTTAAATTTATCAGGAGATGAAGCTTGCATCAATGTTCCAAAGCCATCAATTTCTTTATCAATGGATTTAATCATTGCTGAATATATACCCGATTGGGCAATACTGCTATCTGTACCCATTCTGTAACTGGCGGGATGGTCGCCTGCAATAAACCAATCTTGCGGAAGTCCATGAGATGCTGGTTTTTTACAGGAAGTGTTGAATAGTATAGCTACTATTGCAACTAATAATGAAATTTTTAAAAAATTTGTCTTCATTTTTTTCATTTTAAGGTTAATAATAGTTCGGTTTATTGCACTAAATTTAAGGTCAACTTAAGCTTTTTGAAATTGTGGTTTTTTCTAATTTACTTAAATGCTTTTATTGCAAGCAATTATAGTAAAGCAAAACATGCTTTAATAAAAATTTGATTGTAAAGATAATTCATTTAAAAATTAAATTTAAAATTTAACATAAACAGAGCAGTTGTTTTTTAATTTATTTATTTTTATCTTTGTTAGTAATTAATAGCTTTTTTAATACGTTGATTTTAAAATTATCAGAGTGAAAAACCTTTGTAAACTCATACTATTCTTATTTCCTGTTTATATTTATGCTCAACCCCAGGGTAAGTTATTTATCCATTCAGGGTTTTTGACCAATAACGAATTAGGCTATATTCAGTATCCCCAAAACCAATACCATATTGTTGACACTACAGAAATGGATGATATGATTATTGTTAATAATAAATTATTGCTCAGCAACAATAAAATATACATTTACGATATTGCCCAATTAAGAAAAACAGATTCAATCAATACAACTAATGTCACATTGATGGATTTTAAAAACAACAAACTCGCTGTTGTCAGAACTCAGCCTCCTTATTTTGAGGTTTATGATTTTACAACAAAAAATCTGATTTTTTCATTAAACACTAATAAGGTAGCAACAGTTCCGGTTGATGTATTAGTTGATTTGGACAAAGCCTATTTACTATTTGAAAATTCAATTACTGTTGTCGATTTAAATTTACATGATACTATTGCTAACAGTATGATCTTTCCTCAGTTTTCATTTCCTGCTTATAGTCAATATCTTGTAAATAAGGGAAATAAAATTTATATTGATGTCGAAATAGCCAGTGGTGCACCACGCTTTGCAATTTTTAGCTATGATAAAACGAGCGGCCAGATTATTCAGGAATTATTTAAAGAATTTATCGACACCCCTTTTGAACCGGTTTCTTCAAACAACAGATTATATATGTCTACCTTCCCCAGCTATTATGATTTTGCAGCAGATACGTTTATTTATAATCAATCAAATCCCAGTACTTATCCCATCAGTTTTGATGAAAACAGCCAGTCCATATTCTTATACAGACCTTTAGACCTGAAAATATCATATTTTAATAATGATGCCTATAGTTCTTCTGCTTCTATTCCTAATTATATGAACAAAGCTGTTTTTTATAATGAAGGAAGCATTGGTATTGCTGCAGTTGATAAACCTGCTGCTTTGCTCAGCCTTTACCCAAACCCTGCAAATAAAGAGCTGAATATTGAATTGTACGATGAAGCATTTGTAAAAGAAATACGGATAACTTCATTAAAAGGCACGCATATAGTAAAGTCTGTAAACAAAAGAATCCATCAAATGATGCTGAATATTAATGCGTTGGGCGAAGGATGGTATTTTGTTGAAGTACAGCTCGAAAATCAGATTTATAAATCAAAATTTATAAAATCAAAAACTAACTAAATGAAAGTTAAAAGAATTTCTGCTTTTTTGCTTTTCATTTTGATTTCATCCCGGCTTTTCTGTCAGCTTAATTATGCTAAAGAAGCCGATTTTAAAGCATTTATGCAAAGCAAAACCCTGGTTGTTCTTGATAATCAGGTTTTATCTTCATACAACGAAAGCATACAAGTTGCAGTAAAAACATTGTGGAAAATTACAAGCTTTGAATTTATTACGCATAAAGAATTTGAAAAACAGAAAAATAACAGGGCTTATTCTTTTCTTATCTTATCAGATGCCACGCTGGAACAAAAAGGAATTCTGATGCGCTATAACATACTGAATCTGGTGCTGGGCGGCAAGGCAAAAAACCTGAATGAGATGACAGATTTGGGTTCAGTTCCCTTATCCTGTGCCGGGGAGGATGAAAATAATTATTTGTATAAAACAGGAGGAATAATCCGGTTTATGCAATACTTTGTAAACTATAACCTTAGCCATCCCAATACAGATTTTATTAAAATGATAAAACGTCTTGATGGAAATATTGCCGGCAAAGAATTATGGTTGTTGCAACATGAAATGGATGCAGATGTAAACAGCATTGACAAAATCAAAGCTTATTTTAAAGGTAATGTAAAATTTGTAAGCATGGAAGAAATTACAACTGCCATTGCTGAAAAAACCGCTAATGTTGTTTTTTTACATAAAATCGGCAATACTATCAAAGGAAGTTTATGCTGGAAAGTTCTTTTTGATGCAGCAACAGGTGAACCATTATACTTTGATATGAATATAATTGATAAAAAACATCCGGACGTTTTTAGCTCCGGAGATTTTTCAAAACTCAAAACCAAAAAATAAGAAATCAGCCATCAATATAAATAGCTTTCTTAGCAAAATAAAAACCTAGTGGCTTTTTATCCTCCTTTAAATTTCTTTTAATTTATTATTGTATAATGAGTTGAGAGCTATAAGATAAATTGGAAACCTTATCAGCAATCTTTATCAGATAAACTCCTTTAGCATACTGCGAAATATCAATAGAAGCTTTTGCTTTAACCTGAGCAGCATGGTAAATTAAACTTCCGTACAGGGTATAAATACTGATATCAACAGTATTCTTAGTGGTTGTAAGCACTTCAAACTTTCCATTTGAAGGATTGGGATAAATTGAATACCCTGACTGCAAAGATGTATTCTCATTTACAGCAGTTGTAAAAAGATCTGACAAATATCTAGGAAAAATCATATAGCCATTGATAAAAGGAGGTGTAGCCGAAGCCGTATATTGCGATTCGATACCGGTAATTTTAAACGGAATTGTTGGTGCGGGAGTTCCTTGCAGCGAACATTGGGTAAAAATTTTAATAATTATGGTATCAATCCCTTTCAAAGCGGTAACCGTTGCCGTAGGACCTGCAATTACCGGCCATCCTGAAACATAAACCAGACTATCCATTTTTATAAGCATGGATTCATTGGTTTCACTGAGCGAATTTACTATCAGCGGAGTATTTAAAGTATTGCCTGCAGATAGTTTAACAATAGAATCAGGCAATATTTCGATGAGACCTCTGCTTTGCTGAATTCGTCCGATTACACGAATATTATCACCTTCAGTAACCGTATAGGCATAGGTTGATAAAGGACTGTAGATGTTGATTCCGGCATTTCCATCCATCATATAAAAAGATAAGCCTAAATTGGTATAATTTATACCATGAACAACACCTGTAAGTTTGCAGTATACATTTGCTGAATCTGCAATCCCCTGAGTATTTACACCCTTAACCTGACTAATGGTATAGCTTGGAATAGTTACAGGTGAAGGAATATTTACAGGTGCAAAATCAACTCCTCTGAAAATTGTATTTAAAGGAGAAGTAGCCATTGTAACAGCTGTAGCTGTGGAATTACTGTCGACTATGCAAATCAGCCGGTTATTGGAATTTTCTGCAGTAGTTGCATAAATTATCGGATGGACTGCATTCCATTTAACACACATACTTCTGCACCCAACGGTTGAAGAAGTACCTGTTCCTAATGTATAAGCTAATGCCCAGTTTCCGGCTGTTTTTATCCATTTCTGTATTCCGCCTCCCGCAGTTGTGGCCCTGTCATCCGCAATAAATACAGTGTCGGAACTGGCGTTCATCGAAAAAGCAAAAGGTGAAGAACTAGAGCCTGTTGCAATGATGTTGGTGGATGTTTGTCCGCTGGCAGTAGGAAGGCCGGTTCCGACTTTATACAATCCGAAGGTTCCTTTGTTGGTGATATAATACAGTTGTGCGTTAAAAATTGCGATATACCTTATGTTGACTGATGTAGCCGAAACAAGAGTAGTATCATCAATAATGCCAAAATGGTAAACTCCGGTTGTTCCACCGGCAGCCCAGTAATTATTATTGCCGTCAGAAACAGCAGACCGAATATTATTGGCAGAAAAAGCAGTAGCTGTTGTCGCTGCTGTTGTGACTGTTCCTGCAGAATTAACTTTAACCACCACCCTGTTGATGGTTGCTGATGTGCTGTTTGCCAGACTTGAAGCAGAAGGTGGTGTTACCTTATATCCGGCAAGACATATCAGGCTGCCATCAGAACTTCTGGTAATCTGACCTTCGGAAGAAGCCGATCCACTGACACAAACCGGGTTGCTTCCTGTAGTTGGCAATGCAATGGTATTTATCAGCGTTCCAGCTGAATTGTATTCCTGAAAAAAACAGGCATTACCTGCATTGACCAATGTATCAGTACCATTACCAACTTTTAACACAACTAAATTGCCATTGATAAACTGAGCTTTTACGATGATTCCATTTGAAAGAATAAAGAAAGCTGCCAATAAGAACATTTTAAAAAAACAGTGATTTTTCATTTTGTAAGTGGGTTATTGATTTGCTTATGATAATATGGATTAAATTAATTCATCCTGACAACTTTGCCGGTATAAATATCTTCACCTGTTTTGATAGTATAAAAATAAATACCTGACTTAAGAATGCTTGCATTGAAATTTATGCTATGTTCTCCTTTTTCTTGTCTGGTATTGACAAGAACTTTTATTTCCCGGCCTGTAACATCGTAAATACTTATAAATATATGTTTTGCAAGTTTCAATGTATACGTTATTGTTGTATAATCTTTAAATGGATTAGGGAAAACAACAAAACTAAAATTGTCATTATTTTCTTTAGTATTTACTATGGATATAATATCGGAAGGGCTGGAACTGCATCCGTTTTCGGTAACAATATCAGTATAATCAGCATTAACAAGGGAAGAAACGAGCAATTTTGCACCATTTTCGCCCATTAAAATATTCCCGTTTTCATACCATTGGTTCCCGATGAGTGCGTTTGAGATTAAGGTATCAACAATTCCATATTTTACAGTAATAGAAGGTTTTGGTGGCAGGATAATAATTGAGACCAGTACTGAATCTTTACTTTTACATCCATTGGATCCGCTCACGGTAACGGTGAAATATTGTGTTAAATTAGGGTAAAAAGGACTTCCCTGTAATACCCCGTTGTTCCATGCATAGCTAACACCGCCGGTTGCTGTCAGACTTAAACTGTTGCCCTGACAAATACTGGTATCGTTTCCTGCAAATGCATTGGGTAAAGGTTTTAGTATGATAGAAACCGTATCGCTTTTTTTACATCCGTTGTTATTAACAATAACAGAATAATTACCCCCACTGTTAACGGTTAGTGTCTGTGAGGTTGTTCCTGTGTTCCATAAATATGAACATCCTGAATTGCCGGCATTTAAAACAAATTGGCCGGGGCAAACAGCAGTATCATTTCCAAGATTAACAAGAGGATAAATCAGGTTTCCCGGCATATTGGCATCTAACCAAATCATACGGTTCTGTATCCATGTTTTCATGGCTGTGATTTCGCCTGCATAAGTTGTTGCGTAAGGAGTCGGATTGGGCCAGGTATATATGCCCAATATCGGCCATTTAACAAAATGACGGGCCTGGGCTTCATTCAAGCGGCTGGCAACGGTATCAATATAACTATATATCGCAGAAATACTTAAAACGGTTTGTCTGAGTTCGGTCCAACGACATTTTAAACTGTTTTTGAAATTTGTATCCTGCATTAATTTTGTCCACCAGAAAGGAACCATATACGTATCTGTACAAACACTATTAAAATTATAAGCCCAGCCTGTGGTTAAATTGCCGCTGCAGTAATTGGCATTCCACCAGGCTATGTTATAATCCCAGACCGGACCAATAAATAATTTACCTCCATTACTGTTCCTGTCTTTATATAAAAACGTACTAAGGCGGTAACCGTCCACATTACGGCTTGTTTCATTGATAATTAAATAATCAATAAAAGAGTTAACATCCATGTATTTTCGGTAACCGTTTATTGGATCCGCAAAATTTGTCGCTTTAAGTGCAACTTCAAATGAATCAACATAGGCTTTAATGTAATTTTTTTGAGGAGTCACTATATCGGAATCTTTTGGATAATCGTATAGAAAATGAATATATTTGCCGGTTGCCGGTTGATAATTCGAATTCCAACCATCATTGCCGCCTTCTCCTGTTGGCTTGTCTATTTTAAATATATAGCCACCGGTAAGATTATCTCCTGTTGTATCAGCCACTTCCAATTTTGAAATATTGACACGGCTGCCGTCTCTTTTTATTTTTTCCATCCAGACATAAATGCCCATATATTGTCCGTTCAATACCAATTCGCAAAATTTTGTCCTGACTGCATATCGTCCTGTTTTATTAACGATATCGAAAGTCATTGTATTCCGCATACAGGTTTTATCATCATAAGGAGCATATAAAATCCATGAATTTTCAGCAGGCATGCCAAGTACAACTGTATCGTGTTCAACGCCATATACATCACGTGTTTCAATGCTATATGATTTCTGCGGAAACGATTGCGATGTAGAACCCCTGACTTCAATGCCTATTTTATTATTATAGTTGTTAAAAGGGTCGGTCATATAATTTCTTACACCTTCTCCATTGTATATAATACCCATTTGAGCAGGAATCTTTGGCGAATCAGGGATAGTTTGATTATTGGTATTTATTATAATGATAGGAAGATTGGATGACGTGAATATAACACTATCAATCTGATCAGCCTGACGGGTATTGTTTAGTTTATTGTATGAATGATTAATACCTGGTTTATTTCCCGGAACAGCTGGCTGAACCTGAGCTGTTATAAATGTGGGTGTTAATAAACAGATAATGAATAAAAAGGATAAAGCTGTTTTCATAACAATGCTTTTAGGTATGCATATTTTTATATTTCATCAAAGGTAATCAATAACTTATCTTAATTCAGGTTTAATAAATTAAATAATATTTTCAATTATTTAGAACTTTTCTAAACAATGTACGAAAGTTATTGAACTAAACATAATTAGAATTGTTTTCTATCATAGATATTTTTTAAAGAATAAAAAGGAGTTCCCGAAAAGCCTCAAGAGTAGGATAATTTATAAATTCAAAAATTATGAAAACAAAAATATTACTTTTTTTAAGCTTATTACTTATCAACTTATCCAGCTATAGCACTGTCTGGACAGTCAGCAATTCCGGAACAACTTTTACACCGGCTACAATTACCATAAATCTGGGTGATACTGTAGTTTTTACCCTGGATCCTTCACATGATGTGCTGGAAGTAAGTCAGTCAACCTGGAATGCAGATGGAAATACGGCCCTTAGCGGTGGATTTTCTGTTGCTTATGGAGGAGGAACATTGCTTCCTGCTCAGCTTACCGTAGGAACACATTATTATGTTTGTGAACCACATGCATCCATGGGAATGAAAGGAATTATCATAGTACAGAGTTGTACTGCCCCTACTCAACCTTTAACAATAAGCGGTAATGCTGCTATATGCAGCGGAACATCAAATACTTACAGCATTACAGCTGTTTCGGGTGCTACATCCTATACATGGACTTTACCTTCTGGATGGACAGGAACTTCCACAAATATATCTATTACTGCTACAGCAAGTATTACAGCAGGAAATGTAAGTGTTACTGCCAATAATGCATGCGGTTCATCTGCTGCTAAAACTTTAGCTGTTACTGTAAATACACCTCCTGCTCAACCGGGAGCTATCACAGGTAATATAAGCATCTGCAGTGGAACTTCAAATACTTACAGTGTTGCTGCTGTTTCAGGAGCTACATCTTATACATGGACCTTAGCTTCAGGATGGAGTGGTTCATCAACTACATCAACTATTACTACTGTTGCCGGCGCAACAGGTGGGACTGTCAGCGTAACAGCCAATAACAGCTGCGGCTCTTCTGCCGTTAAAACCGTTGCTGTTACTGTAAATGCAATACCTGCTCAACCTCTAGCTGTTACAGGAAGTGCCGGTATTTGCAGTGGAAGTTCGAATATATACAGTGTTGCTGCTGTCAGCGGAGCTACCTCTTATACATGGACCTTACCTTCAGGATGGAGTGGTTCATCTGCTACATCTACAATTACTGCAGTTGCCAATGCAAGCGGTGGCACCGTCAGTGTTACTGCCAATAACAGCTGCGGTTCATCTGCAGTTAAAACATTAGCTGTTAGCATAAATCCAATTCCTGCTCAACCGGGAGCAATAAGCGGAAGTGCCAGTATTTGCAGCGGAACTTCCAATTCATACAGCATAGCTGCTGTATCTGGTGCCACTTCCTATACCTGGTCCTTACCTTCAGGATGGAGTGGTTCATCTGCCACATCAACCATTACTACTGTTGCCGGCGCAACAGGTGGTACAGTCAGCGTAACAGCCAATAACAGCTGCGGCTCTTCTGCAGGAAATACTATTGTTGTTACCGTTAATACACCTCCTGCCCAAGCTGCGGCTATTACAGGAAATGTAAGTATTTGCAGTGCAACAACAAATACTTACAGTATTGCAGCAGTTTCCGGTGCTACTTCATATACATGGACCTTACCTTCAGGATGGAGTGGTTCATCTGCTACATCAACCATTACAACTGTTGCCAGTGCAACAGGCGGGACTATCAGTGTTACAGCCAACAACAGCTGTGGATCTTCTGCTGTTAAAACACTGGCTGTTACTGTAAATGCAATACCTGCTCAACCGGCAGCTATAAGCGGCAGTGCTGGTATTTGCAGCGGTTCTTCCAATACATACAGTGTAGCTGCTGTTAGCGGTGCTACCTCATATACATGGTCGCTT
>JAPLDQ010000012.1 GCA_026391675.1 Bacteroidota bacterium | reverse complement strand
CGAAATATTACAGGTGTTAGGTATATCTCTGCTTGACAAAACTCCTGTAAAAGAGCTGTTTACAAATATAGATTACAAAGATGTCAAAGAACTGAATTATAATCAACTGTCAATCAGTTTGATTTAAGTGGACACTAATGTCAAATTAACTTGAGTTAATTCATAACTTCAATGGTCAAATATCAGGAGTTACCACTGCAGTGTCACCTCCCCTCTTAGGGGAGGAAGGGGTGGAATTAAGAAGGAAATCATAAAAATATTTACTATTTTTGTGTTATGGTTTTTATTGTTGTAAAGGATAATTTTTATTTTGGTGCATCTGAAGAAATAATCAGGCGTGCCCGTATTCTTCGGAAGACAATGACAAAAGCAGAAATAAAGCTATGGCAGCATTTGCAGAAGAATCAGTTTAATGGTTTAAAATTCCGGCGTCAACATCCTATAAATAGGTTTATTGTAGATTTTTATTGCCATACATTGAAACTGGTAATTGAGATTGATGGAGGCGTTCATCAGGAAGCAATTCAAATTGAAAGAGACGAAAACAGAACCTATGAACTTGAGCAGTTTGGCTTAAAGGTTATCAGATTTGAGAATAATATGGTGATGACAAATATTACAGGAGTTCTGAAAGAGATTGAAAAGAACATAAATCCGGAGTAGATTGTTAAAAGCAACAATTTTCTTAAAGCCCCACCTAACCTCCCCTAAAAGGGGAGGAACCAGATTCTGCCAAAATTCTAATATGATTAAAATGTAGTAATATTTAGATTACTAAATATAAATCATAGCTAAAAGAGACAAATATCAAGAGTTTCCAATGCACTATCACCTCCCCTTTAGGGGAGGCAGGGGTGGGGTGGTAAAAAATATTGTTATCAAAATAACATACTTACCAAAAATATTATTATTTTTACTCCATAAAATAAAAACACTAAAAGTGATGACTTGAAAATTAATATAAAAAATATAAGAAAGCGTTAGCTTTTATTTCTGCTAAGGAAATCTCGCAAATTAAGTACACAACGGAAATAATAAGTAATAACGCTCACGCTATGGCGTGGGCTTTACTTATTTGTTGTGTGGGTTTCGCGAGAACCTCTTTAGCGAATGTAGTTTAGTTCCACGCCTTTCTTTTTGAACAAATATTTTAGAACCAAAATCCAAAATTTATGAAAAAGATATTATTACTTATTTTTACCCTTTCTAGTTTTTCATTTACTCAAGCTCAATGGCAGCAAACAAATGGACCTATTGGAGGGACTATAGGTGCTTTAGCAATAAATGGAAACAATATTTTTGCAGGAACTGATGAGGGTGGTGTATTTTTATCTACCAATAACGGGACAAACTGGTCCGCTGTGAATACTGGTTTAACAAATAATCTTATTTATAGTTTAGCCATTAGTGGAAGTAATATTTTTGCAGGAACAAATGGGGGAATTTTCTTCTCTTCCAATAACGGGGCAAACTGGACTGCTGTGAATAATGGATTGACAAATTTAATTATCAAAAGTTTAGCAATAAGTGGAAACAATATTTTTGCAGGAACAAATGGGGGTGGTATATTCAAATCAACTAATAACGGAACTAGCTGGACTGCCATGAATAATGGATTGTACCCGACAAATAATATTATTTATTGTTTAACCATCAGTGGAAGTAATATTTTTGCAGGAACTGGGAATGGTGTATTCTTATCTACCAATAACGGGGCAAGTTGGACTGCTGTGAATACTGGTTTAACAAATAATCTTATTTATAGTTTAGCCATTAGTGGAAGCAATATTTTTGCTGGAACATATGGGGGTGGTATATTCAAATCTACTAATAATGGGTCAAGCTGGACAGCAATGAATACAGGTATAACGTCTCTATATGTCAGAAGTTTAGCTATAAATGGAAGCAATGTTTTTGCTGGAACTCAATCGGATGGCGTATTCTTATCTGCCAATGATGGGGCAAACTGGTCTGCTGTAAATACTGGATTGACAAATAATACAGTTTATTGTTTAGCCATCAGTGGAAGCAATATTTTTGCTGGAACATGGATGGATGGTGTATTTTTATCTAATAATAATGGAGCTAGTTGGACGCCAGTGAATAATGGTTTGACAAATATTCTTATTTATAGTTTTGCTATAAGTGGAAACAATATTTTTGCCGGAACTGACGGGAAAGGTATTTTCTTATCTATTAATAATGGAGCTAGCTGGACTGCAGTGAATTCTGGATTGACAAATTTAACTATAAAAAGTATAGCTATAAGTGGAAGCAATATTTTTGCTGGAACTGATGGGGGAGGTGTATTCTTATCTACAAACAATGGGGCAAGTTGGACTGCAGTGAATACTGGATTGACAAATAATCAAATTTATAGTTTAGCAATTATTGGAAGCAATATTTTTGCCGGAACATATGGAGGTGGAGTTTTCATATCTACGAATAATGGGGCAAGTTGGACTGCTATTAATACAGGCTTGCCAAATTTAAATATCATTACTTTAGGAATAAACGGAAGCGATATTTATACACAATTGGGTATTGTAGGTTATGTATACAAATCTACCAATAACGGTTTAAGCTGGACTTTAGCAAATATTGGATTGCCTTCATATGGAGTTTCATGTTTTGTCACAAGTGGAAGTACTATTTTTGCGGGAATTAGTGGAGGTGGTGTATTCAAATCTACTAATAACGGGACTAGCTGGACTGCTGTGAATACTGGCCTTACAACTTTATATGTCAATAATTTAGCCATCAGTGGAGGCAATATTTTTGCCGGAACATATGGAGGTGGTGTATTCAAATCTACTAATAGCGGGGCTAGCTGGACCGCTGTGAATACAGGCTTTACATCTATTTTTAATATCAGCAGATTAGCCACAAATGGAAGTATATTATTTGCAGGACTTATGAATAGTAGTGTATGGAAAAATGCTTCTGTTTTGTGTAATTATCCTTCAATTTCAGCTTCGAATTTATTGGTTTCAAATTTAACGGATTCTTCTGCCACCCTGATTTGGACACGTGGCAATGGAAGTAAAGTTATTATTTTGGCCAATGCGGATAGTGCTGTCAATACTAATCCTATTGATGGGAATTCTTATACTGCTAATTCAGTCTTTGGGAATGGAAATCAAATTGGTATGGGAAATTATGCTGTTTATAATGGTACTGGTAATACTGTAAATATAAAAGGATTATCAGCAGGAACTACTTATTATTACGCAATTTATGAATTTGATTCAACTTCAAATTGTTACCTTTCTAATGCATTAACCGGTAATTTAACAACAACATGTCCTCCGGTTTCAATATTATTACAACCTGTTCCATCACAAACAAGCTGCTCACCTTCATCTAATATATTATTTAATGTAAAAGCAAGTGGAGGATTTCCATTTACTTACCAATGGCAGTATTTTAATGGTACAACCTGGAATAATGTTATAAATGGAACACCATCTGGTGCAATATACGCCAATACTAATTCTGATTCAATTACTGTAAGTGGAATAACAATATTGTCTATATACAAATACCGTTGTAGTATAAGCAATTGTAATGGTGCGAATACCATTATGTCTGATAGTGCATGTTTAATTATAATTAACCCACCTTCTCCTGCAGCAAGTATTTCTGGAATTACTGCAGTTTGTGCAGGTACTAATACTGTTTTATATTCAACCCCTACAATTACCGGTGCAACTTCTTATATCTGGTCATTACCAAGCGGTGCAAGCGGTTCAAGTACAAGCAATACAATTTCAGTAACTTATGGAATATCATCTGTTTCTGGATATATTACGGTTAAGGGAAGCAATACAATTTGTTCAGGAATACCCTCAAGTCTGGCAATAACCGTAAATCCACTTCCTTTAAATGCGGGAAATATAAGTGGAACTTCCGTTGTTTGTCAGGGAGTATCATCTATTAATTATAGTATTCCATTAATAAATAATGCAACATCTTATTTCTGGACATTACCAAATGGAGCAAGCGGTAGCAGTACTTCAAACAGTATAAATGTAAATTATAGTATAGCTGCTGTTTCAGGAAATATCACTGTTAAAGGAAGCAATAGTTGTGGTGATGGAGTAGGTTCAAATAAAGCTATAACGGTTAATTCATTACCAGCAACATTTAATTCGATTACGGGTAGTTCAAGTGTTTATACAGGTCAACAAAATGTAGTTTATTCAGTACCTGCTGATCCGAATACTGTCAATTATACATGGGATATTCCAAGCGGAGCAACAAGTGTTTATAACGGGAATACATTAACCGTTAATTACAGTTCATCAGCTGTTTCAGGATATATTTCAGTACAGGGAGATAATACCTGCGGATATGGACAAACAACTTCTAAATATATTACTGTAAATCCTGTAGTTCCCAATTGTTCTGCACAGTTTAGTCTTGTTGCTGATACTACAACCCTCCATCATTACTATGCTTATAATAATGCAAGCGGTATTCCACCATTACATTTTTACTGGAACTGGGGAGATGGCAGCCATGATACTATAGCCTTACCATCGCATACTTATACAACAGCCGGCTTTTATAAAATTTGTCTAAGTATTACTGATTCTGTTGGTTGTAATGCAACATATTGTGATTCTTCCTTTTTACAAAAAACTCCTAATTCAATTATTACAATAAATGTAGTACCCCAAGGCTGGGTAGGTATAAATAATCTTATTGCAGGAAAAGTAAGCATTTACCCCAACCCTGCCAAAGACAACCTCATTATTGAACTCAAAGAAAGCAAAGTCTTACAAAACAATAATGTTTCCATTTACAATATACAAGGTCAATTGCTCAAACAATTAACCCTAAAGGAAAGCAAAACCGAAATTGATATCCACAGCTTTGCCACCGGTATTTATATTGTAAAAGTAAATAATCAAAAAGAAAGTTTTGTAAGCAGATTTGTGAAGGAATAAGCAATTTAATTTTAGCTACTGACTAAACCTCCCGGATTTTTAAATCCCGGAGGTTTTTTTGCATCTCTCCAAAAGTTATTAACAATTTTATTTCCCCCAAAAAAATATATTTTTTCAGCATCCTGAAAAAATAAGACTGTTTTTTTACATAATCAGCAATATATAATAGTTATAATTGATATGTAATCAATTAGTTGTAAATTTTATTATAATAATGTAACCTTTATTGAAAATCAAAGTATAAAAAATAACAAATGGGATTATTTGGATATTTTTGGAAAATTTATTAACAAAATGGGATTATGATGTTTTTTTGATTAAATTTACATCCTGAAAAAAAGAAGTCGTAAATGCTGAAAATCATAGGAAAAGATTATTGTACTGTAGATTCAAACGGAAGGTTTAAATTCCCTTCTTCTTTGAAGAAACAGCTCATCAGCGTAATTGACAATGGTTTCGTGATACGCGAGAGCATATATGGCAATTACCTTGAACTCTATCCTATGGATGTTTGGGAAGACGAAATCGAAAAAATCAGAAAAAAACTTAATCCATATAATCCCAAAGACATCATTCTTATCCGTAAACTATCCGAAGGAAACAAAGTAGAACTGGACAATAACGACAGGCTGCTTATTCCGGGAGATCAGAAAAAGGCCAAGAGTATCAACAAAGATATTATTCTGGTTTCAAGGATAAATATTTTTGAAATATGGGATGTTGAAAAATACAACGAAGTTAATAACTCAACAATGGATTATGTTGCTTATGCCAATGAAAGAATTGGGCAGTTCGAAAATGAATAATAAAGCAATATGTATCATAATCCGGTTTTATTGGCCGAAAGTATTGAAGGCCTTAATTTAAAACCCAATGGAACTTACGTAGATGTTACTTTTGGTGGCGGGGGCCATTCAAGGGAAATCCTTAATCTGCTTGGCGAAAGCGGCAAACTCTATGCTTTCGATCATGATGATGATGCATTAGCCAATGCAATTGATGACGAGCGCTTTACTCTTATCAATGCCAATTTCAAATACCTGAAAAACTACCTCAAATTATATGCAGCCTTACCTGTGGATGGTATACTGGCCGATTTAGGCATTTCATCACATCAGATTGATGTTGCTGAAAGAGGCTTTTCTATCCGCCATAATGGCGAACTCGATTTACGGATGAACCGCAATCAGGGCAAATCAGCCAAAGATGTGGTAAATAATTATTCCGAAGAAGAATTGAAAATGGTTTTCCAGGAATTTGGTGAAATTCCAAATGCATGGAAACTGGCAAGAACCATAGTTGCATATCGTGCAAATACTGAGATTTCAGAAACAGCTCAGTTGATAGATGCTATTAAATCCTGTATTCCTAAAAAAATTGAAAATAAATACCTGGCCATGCTTTTTCAGGCCATCAGAATTGAAGTTAATGAAGAACTGGACGTATTGAAAGAATTTTTGCTGCAAACAACAGCATGTCTGAATCCTGGAGGAAGACTGGTGGTGATTTCCTATCATTCACTGGAAGACAGACTGGTAAAGAATTTTATGAAATCAGGGAATTTTAAAGGAGAAGTGGAAAAGGATTTTTATGGGAATGCACTTTCATCCTTTAAAGTTATTAGCAGAAAGCCGATTACAGCAGGTGATGATGAATTATTGAGGAATAACCGTTCACGGAGTGCAAAATTAAGAATTGCTGAAAAAATCTGATATGGGCAAAAACATAATAAAAGAACAGGAAGTAAAAAAAGAAAAGTCTAAAAAGAAATTCAGATTTAAGCTGAATATTCCAAAACCAAAAGAAACATCATTTGGTAATGCAATTAATGAAGTGCTTGACGGGACATTCCTTACCCGTAAAAGTGTTATCAAATTATTGCCATTAGGGCTTTTTATTGCTTTTTTAGCTGCCATTTATATTGCCAATAATTATTGGTCAATCAAGAGTTTCAGAGAAATGCAGAAACTGAAAAGAGAATTAAAAGAACTCAGGTTTGAGCATATTTCATCCAAATCAGAATTAATGTATATCAGTAAACAATCTGAAGTAGCACGCCGGCTCGATTCATTGGGAATTAAGGAATCGACCGTGCCACCACAGAAATTTTTTTATAAATCCAATTAAATGTACGCTCAGAGTAAATGAAAGATGAAAATAAAGATATAGTCTGGAGAATCAAGCTGGTTTATATTGGCTTGCTCATATTTGCTATATATATAATTTATAAAGTTATTGAAATTCAGTTCGTTGAAGGAAAAACATGGCGTAGTCGTTCCGAAAACCTGACTTTGCGTTATGAAACAGTAGAGGCAACAAGGGGCAATATTATTTCTTCAGATTCAAATTTGCTGGCAACTTCAGTTCCCATATTCGATGTAAAACTGGATTTGGATGAATCGGTTATATCAGCTGATACTTTTGATTTATATATTGATGATCTGGCCGATAGTTTAGCCCAATTATTTCATGATAAATCGAGTGAAGATTTTAAGACATTTTTAAATAATGGCAGGAAAAAAGCAGACAGGGATTTTTTATTAAGGCGGGATATTGATTATTCACAATTAAAAAGATTAAGAACTTTTCCCATATTTAAAAAAGGTAAATATAAAGGTGGTTTTATAGTTGAAGAAAAAGACTTCCGTAAAATGCCTTTCAAGGAGTTAGCCAGCAGAACAATCGGTTACAAGAATATTAACGAAAATCTGTATGTTGGTCTTGAAGGAGCCTACAGCAAAGAACTGGAAGGCGTTAGCGGTAAACGTTTAATGCGGAAAATTGCCAATGGTATCTGGCGTCCTGTTGAACGCGATAACCAGATTGAACCTGAAAACGGAAAAGATATTATTACAAGCATTGATATTAATATTCAGGATGTGGCTGAACATGCACTCAGAAGATGTCTGGATTCCAATGCTGCTGACCATGGTTGTGCTATTTTAATGGAAGTAAGTACTGGCTATATAAAAGCCATTGCAAACCTGAAACGTCATAAAGACGGTAGTTATGGCGAAGATATCAACTATGCCATCTGGGAAAGTGCCGAACCCGGTTCTACTTTTAAACTGGCTTCGCTTATTGCGGTTTTGGAAGATGGTAAGTTTGATACCAATGAAATTGTAAATAGCGGAAGAAGTACATACGCTGACAGGGTTATGGAAGATTCTCATGAACAGGGTTATGGAAGAATATCATTTGCCAGGGCATTTGAAGTTTCATCAAATGTGGGCATTTCAGAAATTACGTACAGAACTTTCCATAATAATCCTCAAAAATACATTGATTACCTTTATAGTATGTCTTTAAACAAGCCATTGGGACTTGATATTAAAGGAGAGGGATTACCTTATGTAAAAAACACAAAAGATAAATTCTGGTCAGCGACTTCATTGCCATGGATGTCAATAGGCTATGAATTACAATTAACACCTTTACAAACGCTTACTTTATACAATGCCATTGCAAATAACGGAAAAATGGTTAAACCGCTTTTTGTTAAGGAAATCCTGCAAACCGGAAAATTAATTGAAAAGAAAGAAGCCGTAACGATAAATAAATCCATTTGTTCGGAAACAACTTTAAAAAAAGTCCAGAAAATCTTGGAAGGGGTTGTTGAACGTGGTACCGCCAAGCATTTAATGAATACAGTTTATAAAATTGCCGGTAAAACAGGTACAGCAAAAATCGGATACGGTGCTGATAAGGAAAGTAAAGTTTACAGGGCTTCGTTTGTTGGTTATTTTCCAGCCGATAATCCTAAATATTCCTGTATTGTTGTTGTAAATAATCCAACAAAAGGAGTTTATTATGGCGGTGCAATTGCTGCTCCCGTTTTTAAAGAAATTGCTGATAAAGTATATGCAACTCAACTTGAAATTCATCAGGAAAAGGACATTAGCGGTTTAAAAATAAATATTCCGTTTGTATCAGCCGGAAATCAAAAGGAGTTGTACACCATTTATGCAAATCTTAATCTGCCGTTTCAGACCAGTAATCCGGAAGCTGAATATATTTCAGGTGTAAGAACCGACAGCCTGGTAAAATATAGTGCAAAAACTATTGCTCAGCATGTCATTCCTGATGTTCAGGGCATGGGTGTGAGAGAAGCTGCATATTTACTCGAAAAATCAGGTGTAAAAGTAAAAATTAGCGGTAAAGGAAAAGTTGTAAGCCAGTCGATTAATGCCGGTACACCGGTTACAAAAGGTCAAATAGTTACTCTTACATTAACAAATGTTAGCTATAAAAATTCAGTAATAAGTAAAGATAGCATTCATACTACAGTTACAAAAGCGATAGATTCTAACAAAATTATAAAAACTGTAATTCCTCCCGAAAAGAAAATTACAGATGCAAAGAAAACGACAGAACCTAAGAAAGCAACAGTTAATACTCAGGAAAAAGCAAAAGGTTTAGCTGTACCGTTAATTGTACCGCTTCTTAAGCCAAAAGATAATACCAAAGGAAAAATAAAGGAAAAACCAAAAGAAGATACTAAAGTAATAAAAGCTAAAACAGAACCTAAAAAGCTTAAGATAGAAGCAGTAAAGGCTAAAGTAGTCACTAAAAAGGATGAAAAAGAGTCGAAAAAAGTAAAAACAGATACGAAAACAAAGAAAACAGAAACAAAAATAAATACACAAAAAAAGTCAGAAACAAAAAAAGAAGTTAAAAAGCCGGAAAAGAAAACAATAAAGAAATCAACCAAGCCTGTGGAGAAAAAGCCGGTAAAGAAAACAGATAAAAAAACTGAAAAGAAAACTGTTAAAAAGACAGATAAGAAAATAGAATCAAAAGCAAAAAAAACGGAATAATTCATTGAGAAATTTAACAGACATATTAAATCATTGCGGCGTTATTCAAATAATAGGTAACAATAACCTTATTGTTAACAGCCTGAGTTTCGATTCACGAAAAATCGAAGCTGATTCACTGTTCATTGCAGTTAAGGGAACCCAGGCAGATGGTCATCAATACATTAATCAAACTATAGAAAAAGGAGCAATTGCAATTGTTTGCGAAGAACTGCCTAAAGAACTGAACAAAAAAATTACCTATATCCGGGTTGAAAATACAAGTTTTGCATTGGGTGAAATTGCATCAGATTTCTATTACCGCCCTTCCGAAAAACTTAAATTAGTTGGAATTACAGGAACAAATGGTAAAACTACCACAGTAACCTTACTTTTTAACTTATTCAGAAGTTTAGGTTATAATGTTGGATTACTTTCTACCATTGCCAATCGTATTAACGAAGCCGAAATTGCATCAACACATACAACACCTGATGCTATTCAACTGAATGCTTTGCTTGCTGAAATGTACGCAAAAGGCTGTACGCATTGTTTTATGGAGGTAAGTTCGCATGCTTTGGTCCAGAATCGTATTGCAGGACTTTATTTTACCGGAGCTATATTCAGTAATATTACCCACGACCATCTTGATTTTCATAAAACCTTTGCTGAATATATTAAAGCCAAGAAGCTTTTCTTTGATACGTTGCCATCAGAAGCTTTTGCGCTGACTAATATTGATGATAAGAATGGCAGTGTAATGTTACAGAATACCAAAGCAACTAAATATACTTATAGCCTGCAATCCATGGCTGATTTTAAATGTAAGATTATTGAAAATGAGTTGCATGGCTTATTTCTGAATATTGATGGTATTGAAACATCAACAAAATTGGTAGGTAGTTTTAATGCATACAACCTCCTTGCAATTTATGCTTCTGCAATATTATTAGGTGAAGATAAAATTGAAGTTTTAAAGGAACTCAGCAATCTGAATACTGCTGAAGGGCGCTTCGATTATATAAAATCAAAAAATAATATTACAGCTATTGTTGATTATGCGCATACACCCGATGCATTGCTCAATGTATTAAGGACTATTGAAGCAATCCGGACAAAAACCGAACAACTAATCACTGTTGTTGGTGCCGGAGGAAACAGAGATGCACAGAAACGCCCGGTAATGGCAAAAATAGCCAGTGAAATGAGCGATAAATTGATACTTACTTCTGATAATCCGAGGGATGAAGATCCTGAAGATATTTTACATCAAATGGAAGCTGGTGTTGATATTGCATTTAAGAAAAAAGTATTAACGATAGTTAATCGCAAAGAAGCTATAAAAACAGCCTGTGCAATGGCTCAGTCCGGAGATATTATTCTGGTGGCAGGTAAAGGTCATGAAAAATACCAGGAAATAAAAGGTGTTAAACACAATTTTGACGATAAAGAGATTTTAAAAGAATTTTTATAAACCAAAGATATGTTGTACTATTTATTTAATTATTTACGTAATGCTTTTGATTTTCCTGGTGCCGGGGTATTTCAATACATTTCGTTCCGGGCTGCAATGGCTGTAATAACTTCTTTAACTATTTCATTATTGTTTGGCAAGAGCCTGATAAATTACCTGAATAAAAAACAGGTAGGTGAAACTGTCAGAGATCTGGGTCTGGAAGGACAAAAAGAAAAACAAGGTACACCAACCATGGGCGGACTTATCATATTGGGGTCTATATTAGTGCCAACCTTGTTATTTACAAAATTGGATAATATCTATATCATTCTGATGATAATAACTACTGTTTGGCTTGGTGTTATTGGGTTTCTGGATGATTATATAAAAGTATTCAAAAAAGATAAAAAAGGATTGGCCGGTAAATTTAAAGTGCTTGGTCAGCTAATCCTTGGTTTAATTGTTGGCTTCACCATGTATTTTCATGATGGTATTGTTATTCGTGAAAAAGTACAGGAAAGTCAGTATGTAAAATCACATAATATTCTTAATGCAGCCAATTACGAAAAAGCTAAAGAAGTTTTTAATAAAGAAGCTGTAAAATCAACCAAAACAAGCATACCATTTTTTAAAAATAATGAATTAGACTATGCTGTATTAATAGCATGGACCGGGAAAAATTATCAGAAATGGGCCTGGTTGATTTTTGTTCCTATTGTAATCCTGATTATTTCTGCAGTTTCAAACGGTGCTAACCTTACTGATGGTATTGACGGGCTTGCGACAAGTACATCAGCAATAATCGGGGCAACCCTGGGTATACTGGCCTGGGTATCGGGAAATATCATTTTTGCCAATTACCTTAATATAATGTATATCCCGAATATTGGAGAGTTAGCCATATTTATAAGTGCATTTGTAGGTGCGACCATTGGATTTTTATGGTATAATACCTATCCTGCACAGGTTTTTATGGGAGATACCGGTAGTTTGGCAATAGGTGGCATCATAGCTGTATTGGCAATTCTTATACGTAAAGAATTACTGATTCCGATTTTATGCGGGATTTTTCTGGTCGAAAATCTATCGGTTATGATGCAGGTAAGTTATTTTAAATATACAAAAAGAAGATTTGGCGAAGGCAGGCGGATTTTAAAAATGTCACCACTGCATCATCATTATCAGAAATTGGGTTATTCAGAACCAAAAATAGTTGTAAGATTTGTAATTGTAGGCCTAATGCTGGCCGTGTTTACAATTATTACACTGAAATTAAGATAAAATGTCGGCAAACTACATCGCGGTAATTGGTGCCGGAGAAAGTGGCGTTGGAGCTGCAGTTTTGGCAAAGAAAAAAGGATATGATGTGTTTGTGTCTGATGTTGGAAAAATTAAGGAAAAATATAAGAACGTTCTTTTACATCATGAAATAGAATTTGAGGAAGAAAAGCACTCAGAATCAATCATTTTACAGGCTGATGAAGTAATTAAAAGTCCAGGAATTCCTGATAAGGCAGCCATAATTAAAGCTGTTGAAAGCAAAGGAATTCCTGTAATTGACGAAATTGAATTTGCTGCACGCTTTACAAATGCTGTAAAAATATGTATTACAGGCAGCAATGGTAAAACAACAACAACTTCATTAACTTATCATATCTTAAAAAATGCAGGATTCAATGTGGGTTTAGCAGGCAATGTTGGCAAAAGCTTTGCTATGCAGGTTGCAGAAAATAATTTCGATTACTATGTGCTCGAAATAAGCAGCTTTCAGCTGGACCGGATGTATGATTTTAAAGCTGAAATTGCCATTCTGACTAATATAACACCTGACCATCTGGACAGATATGATTATAAGTTTGAAAAATATGTTGAGTCAAAGTTCAGGATAATACAAAATCAGACCGGAAAAGATGCATTTATTTATTGTGCTGATGATGAAACAACTGTAAAATATATTGATACTTTCCAGCTAAAAGCTAAAAAGTATGCATTTTCAACCCTCAGGACTATTTCAGGCGAAGGAGCTTATTTAGAAAATAAAAATATTATAATGAATATAAACACAAATAAAATTACCATGGAATTAGAAACATTGGCATTACAAGGACGTCATAATATTTATAACTCAATGGCAGCGAGTGTGGCTTCAAACATTTTAAATGTCCGCAAGAGCATTATCAAAAACAGTTTGGCCAACTTTGAGAACATTGAGCATCGTCTTGAATTTGTGGCAAAAGTTCATGGCATTGAATTTATAAACGATTCAAAAGCCACAAATGTAAACTCAACCTGGTATGCACTTGAATGTATGACCAAGCCTACAGTCTGGATAGTTGGCGGCCAGGACAAAGGGAATGATTATACATGTCTCAGGCAATTGGCTAAATCCAAGGTAAAAGCTATTATTTGTCTTGGTATTGATAATTCCAAGATAATTGAAGCTTTTTCAGGTATAGTACCAATTATTTCTGAAACCAAATCTGCTAAAGAAGCTACAGATTTATCCTATTATCTGGCTGAATCCGGTGATGTGGTTTTGCTGTCGCCAGCATGTTCAAGTTTTGATTTATTTGAAAACTACGAAGACAGGGGGAATCAGTTTAAAAGTTCAGTTAATGAATTATAATTTAGTAAATAAAAAGATTCATGCGAAATATATTTAAAAATATAAGAGGAGATAAAGTCATTTGGGCGGTAGTAATATTACTCTCTGTTTTCTCTTTATTATCAGTGTACAGCTCTACTGGTACGCTGGCTTTTAAGTATCAGGGCGGTAATACTGAGTATTATGTGATGAAACATTTTTTTATCCTTGTATTTGGGTTATTTCTGATGTATGCAGCACATATGATTAAATATACCTATTATTCAAGAATCTCGCAACTGGCTATTATTGTAGCTGTACCGTTGCTGTTATTTACATTGCTTACCGGTACTAATATTAATGAAGCCAATCGCTGGTTAACCCTGCCTATTGTAAATCTTACATTCCAGACGTCTGACTTTGCAAAACTGGCATTGGTGATGTATGTTGCCCGCTTACTTGCTTTGAAACAGGAGAAAATCAAAGAATTAAAGGGGGCATTTTTACCTATTATAGGTGTTATTGCATTGATTTGCGGACTCATTTTCCCGGCTAATTTTTCAACTTCAGCCATATTGTTTGCAACCTCTGTAATTCTGATGTTTATAGGCAGAGTAGACCTTAAATATATATTTGCCCTCATCGGCATGGGAGTTGTGGGAATTGCATTGTTTTTAATTCTTATTTACAATTATCCGCAAGTTGGACGATTTGGAACATGGAAAAACAGGATAGAGAATTTTAAAAGCGGTGAAGGTGATGCAAACTATCAGGCAGATCAGGCAAAAATAGCCATTGCAGGAGGCGAATTAATCGGAAAATTCCCCGGCAACAGTACACAGCGTAATTTTCTGCCTCATCCGTATTCAGATTTTATTTATGCTATTATTATTGAAGAATATGGTTTGATAGGAGGAATATTTATTTTACTGCTCTATTTGATTTTACTATACAGGGGGATGCGGATTGCTTCGCGAAGTCCGGGCAGTTTTGCTGCTTTCTTAACCATAGGTGTTTGTCTGATTTTAGTATTTCAGGCCATAATAAATATGGCGGTGGCAGTTGGTATTTTCCCTGTTACCGGTCAACCGCTGCCATTGGTAAGTATGGGAGGAACTTCAATATGGTTCACAAGTATTGCCATAGGTATTATGTTAAGTGTGAGTGCTGAAACTGAAAAAGAAGAAAATGATGAAGAAAAAGTAAATAAAAATAAGGAAACAGTAATTGAATCAATAGCAACCAATTAATATAAGTAAAATGAAAGTAATAATCAGCGGAGGCGGCACCGGCGGGCATATATTCCCGGCTATTGCCATAGCAAATGCACTAAAACAGAAGGTTGAGGATATCGAAATTCTGTTTATCGGGGCAAAGGACCGTATGGAAATGGAAAAAGTTCCTGCTGCTGGTTATAAAATTGAAGGTTTATGGATAAGTGGTTTGCAACGGAAGTTAAGTTTCAAAAATTTATTGTTTCCGTTGAAAGTTATCAGCAGCATTTTTAAAGCGAGAAGTATCATCAAAAAATTTAAACCCGATGTAGTTGTGGGTGTTGGTGGTTATGCAAGTGGTCCAACGCTCAGAGCTGCAACATTTAGCGGAATTCCAACATTAATTCAGGAACAAAATTCATACCCTGGCATAACAAATAAATTGCTGGCATCAAAAGTTAATAAGATTTGTGTAGCTTACGAAGGTATGGAAAAGTTTTTCCCCAAAAATAAGATCATACTGACCGGAAATCCTGTTCGCCAGAATATTGCTGTTAATACTATAAGTAAAACAAAAGCTGCTGAATTCTTTGGTTTAAAAGAAAATAAAAAAACAGTTTTTGTATTTGGTGGCAGTTTAGGAGCAAGAACCATTAATGAAAGCATTGAAGGTATTATACAGAAATTTGCTGATGAAAATGTGCAATTAATCTGGCAAACAGGTAATACATATTATCCATTAGCAAATAAAGCAACCTATAAATACGAAAAAAATGGTATTAAGTCTTTTAATTTTATAAATGATATGGATTATGCTTATGCTGCAGCAGATGTAATTATTTCCAGAGCAGGAGCAATAGCCATTTCAGAATTATGTATTGTTGGGAAGCCCGTAATTCTGATACCTTCACCTAATGTTGCTGAAGATCATCAGACAAAAAATGCCATGGCATTGGTTAATCAAAAGGCTGCTTTGCTTGTAAAGGACAAAGATGCAAGATTATCATTGCAGGATGTATTATTTAAATTATTAGCAGATGATAATTTACAAATTGAATTATCAAAAAATATAAAAAAACTGGCATTTCTGAATGCTGCTGAAAGAATTGCTGATGAAGTAATATCAATCGTAAAACAGAAATAAAAATGGAAAAGAATCCTTTGTCTGTATTTGAGAAAGAAGCACCTGAAGTAGCTTCGGCCTATAATCAATTTATTCAGTCATTGATTAAAACACAGGGACTGGATGCTAAAACCAAGCAACTGCTTTACATCGGAATGAAAATAGTCACTGGGGATTTTATAGCTGTAAAATTTCATGTACCTATGGCCAAAAAAGCAGGAGCAAGCCGGGAAGAAATTAAAGATACGATATTGTTAACACTAACAATTACAGGATTAAAAGGCATTTCGCACAGCATGGCGGAAATATTAAATATTTACGATACAACAGAATTATAGATTTATGAATTTTGGGAAGCAACATATTATTTACTTTTTAGGAATCGGAGGCATTGGTATGAGTGCTATTGCCAGGTATTTCCATTCAAAAGCAGCAGTAATATATGGGTATGATAAAACCAAAACGCCTCTTACCGAACAATTGATAAAAGAGGGAATGCAGATTCATTTTGAAGAAAATATAAATGAAATTCCTGAAAATATTGATTTTGTTGTTTATACTCCTGCTATTCCCAAAATGCACAAGGAATTACAATATTTTCAGAAAAAAGCATTTAATATTTATAAACGTTCAGAAGTTTTGGGAATGATTACCAGAGATGCCAAAAGTATTGGTGTTGCGGGTACACATGGAAAAACAACCATATCAACTATGACAGCCCATTTATTAAAACAGTCAGCTATTGATTGCAGCGCTTTTCTGGGTGGTATTTCAAAAAATTACAACAGCAATCTTTTACTTTCTGAAAAAAGCGATTATATAGTAGTTGAAGCTGATGAATTTGACCGTTCCTTCTTACAGCTGCATCCTTATATTGCTGTTGTAAGCTCAATAGATGCAGATCATTTAGATATTTATGGTGATAAAAATGAACTAAAAAAATCTTTTGAAGTTTTTATTTCTCAAATTCAAAAGGGTGGAAAACTCATTGTAAAAAAAGGCTTACAGCTCATTATGCCAGATAATATCGATATTTACACGTATTCGTTAAATGAAAATGCCGATTTTCACGCTGCCAATATTACCATTAAAAACGGATATTACTATTTTGATTATATATTCCCTGATGGTATTTTTAAAGAGATAAAAATGGGATATCCAGGTTTGCACAATATTGAAAATGCTGTTGCAGCCATATCAGTTGCTGTTTTATCAGGTGTTAAAGAAAATGAGATAAGACCGGCATTAGCAGCATTCGAAGGCGTAAGCCGCAGGTTTGATTTCAGAATAAGAACAGAAAAGCTGGTGTATATTGACGATTACGCTCATCATCCGGAAGAACTGAAAGCATGTATTTATTCCGTCAGAAATTTATTTCCGGATAAGAAAATATGCGGTATTTTTCAACCTCATTTATTCAGCAGAACCAGGGATTTTGCCGATGAATTCGCCAGAAGTCTGGAATTACTGGATGAAGTAGTCCTTCTGGATATTTATCCAGCACGCGAATTGCCGATTCCGGGTATTACATCTCAATTTATACTCGATAAAATCATTAATACTGAAAAACATTTAGTTGAAAAATCAGAAATAATAAATTTTTTAAAAAATAGGGACATAGAAGTGCTTTTAACACTGGGTGCAGGAGATATTGACCAATTAGTTGAACCTATTGAAAAGATGTTACTATCATGAAGAAAATAATTATCATAGCAATTTGGGTGCTTTTGGCAGTAGGATTAGTTGCAGGTATAATCTTTGCAGGAATTTTTCATCAGAAAAGATTATGTAAAGCCGTTGAAATCAATATAGATTATGGTGGAGGTGATCCTTTTTTTACAAAAGAGGATATTTATGCTTTTCTGATACTTAAAAGTGATTCAATTATTGGTAAACCCATTGCTGATATTAATGAAAATCTTTTTGAATCTGTTATTAATGAGAATCCCTATGTAAGAGAATCTGATGTTTATACAACCATGGATGGTGTAGTTAAAATAAATATTTCACAACGCAAACCAATTGTAAGAGTGGTTAATTCGTATAATCAGGATTTTTATATTGATAATCTCGGCGTAAAAATTCCTATAAATTCGAATTATCCAGCCAATGTAGTTATTGCCAGCGGGAATATAAAAACTGCTTATATTCCTTTTATACCGGCAATTTCAGCACAAAGAGACGATACTTTGAATTTAAAGAATGATTCGATACTTTATAGTGTTTATAGAATTGCGAAATTTATTAACAAAAGTGATTTCTTAAAAGCACAAATTGAGCAGGTTTTTGTTAATGAAGATGGTGATATCGAACTAATCCCAAAATTGGGAGATCAGATAATAATTTTCGGAAATGCTGAAAATATGGAAAATAAGTTTAATAAACTGATGATAGTTTATAAAGAAGCATTTAATAAATTAGGCTGGGACAAATACAGATTGATTAACCTTACGTTTGACAACCAGGTGGTATGCACAAAAAATGATATAAAAATAAAAACTATTAATAATTAATAATATATGAGCGAAAGTGAAATTATAGTCGGCTTAGATATTGGTACAACCAAAATAGCTGTAATTATTGGCAGAAAAGACAGCCATGGTAAAATTGAAATCCTTGGTTCTGGCAAAACTGACTCAGTAGGAGTAATGAGAGGTTCAGTAATTAATATTGAAAAAACAGCTGAATCTATACTGTCTGCAGTACAGGAAGCGAGTGCTGCATCTAATGTTGAAGTTGCTGAAGTGTATGTAGGCATTGCCGGGCAGCACATTAAAAGTTTGCAGCAAAGAGGCAATATTATGCGTAATTCTACAGATGAAGAGATATCTCAAAAGGATATCAACCTGTTGATTGATAATATGCATAAACTGGTTATGAAACCTGGCGAAGAAATTATTGATGTTATTCCTCAGGAGTATATTATTGATAATGAACCAGGCATAAAGCAAGCTATCGGTATGTCCGGTATTTGTCTTGAAGCAAACTTTCATATCATCACTGGTCAGATTGCATCTATTAAAAACATTATCCGTAGTGTTAAAAAAGCCAATTTAGAAGTAAAGGACCTGATACTGGAACCTCTGGCTTCTGCCGAAGCTGTGCTTGACGAAAAAGAAAAAGAAGCCGGTGTTGCATTGGTCGATATTGGTGGCGGAACAACAGATATCGCTATCTTTCAGGATGGTATCATTCGTCATACCGCCGTTATACCATTAGGTGGTAATATTATTACCGAAGATGTAAAAGAGGGATGCTCTATCATTAAAAGTCAGGCTGAAGCCTTAAAAGTGAAATTTGGTTCTGCATTAGCCAGCGAAAATAAAGAAGAAGAAATAGTGGCCATTCCAGGATTACGTGGCAGACAACCAAAAGAAATTTCATTGCGCAACCTGGCCAATATTATTCAGGCACGTATGGAAGAGATTCTCGAACATGTAATGTACGAAATAAAAAGTTCAGGATACGAAAAGAAATTGATTGCCGGAATTGTTTTAACAGGTGGTGGTTCGATGCTTAAACATATTGCCTTGCTTTCGGAGTTTATGACAGGCCTGGATACACGCATTGGATATCCGAATGAACACTTATCCAATAATTCAGCTGAACATTTATCACATCCTATTTATGCTACCGGTGTGGGCCTTGTTATTAAAGGTTTGGAAAGGACTGAAAAAGAACCGGAAAAGGATGTGAAAGATAAGAAAAGCACAAAAAAACCAAAATCTGAAAACAATGTCAGGTTCCTTGATAAATTTAAAAAATTCTTTGACGAAGACGTAAAGTAATTAACAATGCATTGTTGAATAATAATTGATTTCATTTTTTATTAATTAAAATAAATTAATACATTTAACGAAGCTAAATATTTTCAGAAACAAGATTATTGATAATTCATATTTGAATGATATTCAAATTATTATCATAAGTTAAAGTTGTTATATAAAATTCAGAATTTACAATAAATTAATATAAAATAGCATGAGCATGTTAAAAGTTGATTTGCCAAAAAACCAGTCATCCATTATTAAAGTAATCGGAGTTGGTGGTGGCGGTAGCAATGCCGTAAATTATATGTTTAATCAGGGCATCAATGGTGTTGATTTTATTGTGTGCAACACAGATGCACAAGCTTTGGATGCAAGCCCTATTCCTACTAAGGTGCAATTGGGTAAAGGTCTCGGAGCCGGTAATATTCCTAATGTTGCTAAAAAGGCTGCTGAAGAAAAAGCTGACGAAATTAAGGCACTACTCGAAAAAAACACTCAAATGCTTTTTATTACTGCCGGTATGGGTGGTGGTACCGGTACCGGTGCTGCTCCTGTAATTGCTGCTTTAGCTAAAGAAATTGAACTGTCTGATGATCTGGAAAATAAAATTCTTACAGTTGCTATAGTTACTTTACCTTTCTCTTTTGAAGGCAGAAAAAGAATTTTACAAGCCGAAGAAGGTATTAAAGAACTCAGAAAACATGTTGATGCCATCCTTATAATTCACAATGATAAATTAAGAGAATTTGGCGATTTGCCTTTAGGTAAGGCATTTGAGAAAGCCGACAATATTTTAACTACTGCTGCTAAAGGCATTGCAGAAATTATTACGGTAAAAGCCTTTGTAAACATTGACTTCAGGGATGTTAATACAGTAATGAAAGACAGTGGTGTTGCATTAATGGGTTCCGGTATTGCTGAAGGCGAAAACCGTGCTTTCAGGGCTATAGAAATGGCTATCAACTCACCATTATTGAATGATAATAATATCAAGGGTGCAAAAAATATTTTATTGTACTTCTCTTCAGGTACAAGCGAAGCTACCATGGATGAAATTACTGAAATTACAGACTTTTTGTTGAATGAAGCCGGTAAAGATGTGGATATTATCTGGGGAGCAGGTACTGATGACTCTTTAGGTGATAAATTATCAATAACACTGGTTGCTACCGGATTTGACAAAAAACATGAATTTGATTTTAATTCAAATAAACAGCCTGAAGTTAAAGTAAATCGTCTGGAAGAACCGGAAACGATAGAAAGTATTATTAGCAAAATAGAAACTCCTGTTTTGCAGGATGAATCTGAATTAAATAATATAACAATAGTTGAGAAAAAGGAAGAAGCTGAAGCTGTAATTTTTACTTTTGAAACAGAACCCGCTGCTGAAACTTCGAAACCTGAAGTTTTTGCTCCTAAACCATACAGGGAGAATGATGACCCCTATATCAAGGAAAAGAGAGAACCTCAGGCTACAGTTGAAATTGAAAAGAAAGAAGAAACCAATTTTAAGGAATCTGAAATCACTAATCCTGAAATCGATAAAAGATCCAGTGAACGCATTCAACGTCTGAAAGAGCTGAGCATGAAAATCAGAACACCTGAAGGTCTGCAGGAAATGGAAAAAATACCGGCTTACCAACGCAGGAGTGTTGTTTTAAGTGATGTTACACCATCTTCAGAATCTGAAATTTCACGTTATACGCTTACTGAGAATGATGATAAAAAAGTTGAAATTAAATCGAATAATTCATTTTTGCACGATAACGTTGATTAAATATGAGTCTGGAAATAACCATAAATAATGATATCAAAGCTGCAATGCTTGCTAAGGATAAAGGCAAGCTGGAGGCTTTAAGGGCTATAAAAGCAGCTTTATTACTGATAAAAACAGGAAAAGATACAGCAACAGCTGAAGTACCGGAAGAAGTTGAATTACAGACATTGCAAAAACTTGTGAAACAACGCAAGGAAGCCGCGGAGATGTATAAATCATCAAACCGTATGGATTTGTATGATGTAGAGATGTTTCAGGTAAGCATTATTGAAAAATACCTGCCTGTTCAACTGAGCGAAGCAGAAGTAAAAGCTATTGTTCAGCAACTTATTACAGAAAATGGTGCCACAGGAATAAAAGATATGGGTAAAATAATGGGTCTTGCTTCTAAACAACTCACAGGTAAAGCTGATAATAAAATTGTGGCTGCCTTTGTTAAAGAACTATTAGCCATTTAAAATCAATTTTGAGAAGATAAAAAGCCATTTATTACTGTAATAAATGGCTTTTTTTTAATTTCTTAGCATATTTTTAAGTAAGTTTGAACTTTAATTTATCATCAATGTCATCAGCAGAAAAACATAAACCATTTGTTTTAAAAGACAGGCTTAAGAGTTTTGTTTATGCCTATAGAGGCATAAAATATGTAATTGCAACACAGCATAATATGTGGATACATATTTTGCTGATGTTAATAGTAGTTGGGATGGGATTTATATGCGATCTCAGACCCATAGCATGGATAGTAATAATATTTGCAATAGCAATGGTACTGGCTGCTGAAATCTTTAATTCAGCCATAGAAGCATTGGTTGACCTGCATTCGCCTGATTACAGTGAAAAAGCAGGCCGGATAAAGGACATGGCTGCCGGAGCCGTTTTGATTACAGCCATAGCAGCAGTAATTGCCGCATGCATTATTTTTATACCTTATATAATCAGCCTAAATAATCTTTATACCTTATTTAAATAGAATTTTAATTTTAAAAAATGATACTGATAGCAGATAGTGGTTCTACCAAAACCGACTGGACATTAATCATACCTGAACATGAAAACAGAAGTTTTCAAACCATAGGAATGAATCCTTATTTTATTGATAAAGAAGGAATCGAAAAAGAACTGGAAAAAAATTTATTACCTTTTGTAAACCAACAGTTAATTACAAAAGTTTTTTTTTATGGTTCAGGTTGCAGTAGTATACAGAAAAAGGATGTAATACGTGAGCCATTGGAAGGCTTTTTCAGAATGGCAGAGGTAGAGGTAGAGCATGATTTATTGGCTGCTGCCAGGGCATTATGCGGTAAAGAAGCCGGTATAGCATGTATATTAGGAACAGGTTCAAACTCCTGTTTGTATGATGGAAACGATATACTGGAAAATGTACCTTCTGTAGGTTACCTGATTGGTGATGAGGGGGCAGGTGTTTATATTGGAAAAATGTTTATTTCAGCCTACCTGCGCGATGAATTACCACCTGATCTTAAACAAGCTTTTGAATCAGCTTCTCCCATGCGGTTTGAAAATATTCTGGATGCAATATATAAACAAGCATTCCCTAACCGTTTTTTAGCATCTTTTTCAACATTTATAGCAACACAAATCACGCATCCATATATATATCAGCTGATTTTCGATAGTTTTAATAAATTCTTCCTTTATCAGGTAAGCCATTATACCGGATATAAAACACAGCCATTAAGCTGTACCGGTTCTGTAGCTTATATTTACAAAGATATTTTTATAAAAGTTGCCGAAAATTGGGGTGTTAAAGTAGATAAAATACTCAAAACCCCTATGGAAGGATTAATAAGCTACCATAAAAATGCCTGAAGATTATATTAGCATTTCATCTTCATTGTTCATTAAAACCCTTACCAGTTCAGGCTCATAGCCTTTTGAAACAGCAAAGGCAGCTATGCTGGAAAATCGTTTATATTTATTTTTTTCAGTTATTCTGGCAGCTTTCTTTTTAAGTAAATCATGCAAGCATTCCATATACTCTTTATCATCAATTAATTCCAGGGCTTTTCTTATGCAATAAGGACTGATTTTCTTAAACTTTAAAGCATTTTTAATCTTTAATTTTCCCCATTTTTTTATTCTGAATTTTCCTCCGGCAAACTGAATGGCAAATCTTTCTTCATTAATAAAATTCAATTCAATTAATTCAACTATAATTTGCTCAACATCATTCTGGTGTAAGCCCCATTCATATAATTTATCCCTGACTTCCTGCTGGCAGCGTTCCTGATAAGCACAATATTGCTGTGCTTTTAGTATTGCCGTTTTTTTATCCAATACTTTCTTTTTTATGTCCTTTCCTTCATTCAATTGGATAAATTTTAAAATATTAATTTGATTTTACATGATTATACACGGAATCCCTTTCAACAGCTATTCTTCCGACTGCAGTAATTAATTCTTCCATTTCTTCAGTCGTCATGGATGGGTTTTGCTCTTCAGATCCTGCTAAAGAATAAATTTTAGTTGAATCGTTTATAGTACCATCAAAATCATCAACACCAAAGGATAGGGATAATTGAGCCAATTGTTTTCCAACCATTGGCCAGTAGCTTTTGATGTGCGGGAAATTATCGAGGAAGATTCTTGAAATAGCATAGTTCTTCAGGTCTTCAATTACAGAAACTTCTTTGATTTCTGACATAGTATTGTTCTTATGCTTAAATTTCAAAGGGATAAAGGCATTAAACCCATTCGTCCTGTCTTGTAGTAATCTTAAACGCTCCATATGTTCAGCACGATGACGGTATGTTTCGATATGACCATATAAAATTGTAGCATTACTTGGAATACCAACCTGATGTAATGCTTCATGAATAGCTAACCATTGTTCGGAGGATGTTTTTGAAGGACAAATTTCTGCCCGCAATTCTTCATCAAAGATTTCAGCACCACCACCGGGTATTGAATCCAGACCATATTCTTTTAATAGCAGGACCCCTTCATTTAAGCTTAGTCCGGCTTTTTTAATCATAAAGTCTATTTCAACTGCTGTAAATGCTTTAACATGAAGTTTAGGTCTAAGCAGTTTTATTTGCATGATAAGATTTCCGTAATAATGAATATCACGATGCGGGTGAACACCCCCTACAATATGAACTTCTGTAATAGCATCATCAGCCTTATTAATGGTATCAAGCATCTCGTCAACTGTAGATTCCCATCCATCCCCACCAATTTTTTTAGAATATGAACAAAACTTACAATTATGTATGCATATATTGGTAGGTTCTATATGAAGGTTTTTATTAAAATAGGTGTTGTTTCCATTTTTATTCTCCCTTATTTGATTGGCAAGCATTCCCACTAAGCTAAGATCAGCATTTTTATAAAGAACAACACATTCGTCAATACTTATACGTTTGTTTTCAAATATTTTAATAGCAATGTTTTTTAATTCAGCACTTATATTTATTTTTTGAATAATAGTTTGTAATTCCATTTAAAATAATTTATTTAGTATAAATTTCAGTCCTATCTTTTGTAAAGCTCTGAGCTAAACAAAAAGACAGGACTAAAATATTTGTGAAAAAAGATTAATTATTTAACGTATGAGTGTAACAGATTGATTTAATTCGAATGACTGATCTATCTGACTTTGTGTGTAGTTAATAACTACCACGTAAGTTCCGATAGGACATTCTTCACCTTTATATCTTCCGTCCCAACCTTCAGTAATATTTTCCGTTTCAAACACCATCTGACCCCATCTGTTAAATATTCTCATACTGAATTTTTTAACAGGATTAACGGCATAAACCATATATATATCGTTATATCCATCTCCATCAGGTGTAAATGCATTTGGCATCCAGATTTTACTAAGTTCTTTAACATAAATAAATTTAGAAACAGTGTCTTTACAACCAAATGTATTTTGTACATATAAGTAAATCATAGAGTTTCCATAATTATCTAATCTGAAAACGGGTTTTTCAACATTTGAAAACAAGATGCCATTGAGATACCAATTCCAAAGATTTGCTGTTGTTCCTGTATATGTCAGATAAATATCTTCACCCATTTCAGGATAAACAGGTGTATGAGAGAAATTAGCAACTGGTTTTGGATTTACAACAATTGGAATACTTGCACTCATATCAGGGCAACCACCGGGAATTCCGGTAACATTCACAGTATAAAGTCCGGATAATAAAACTGAAGCAAATGGAGATACAACAGGATTTTGTTGTGGAGAACCCCAGCCATTTGGTCCGCTCCAATGATATGTTGCTCCATTAATAAATGTTGAATATAGTAGTAAACTTTCTTGTTCGCAGATAGGAGCATTGCTTGAATCTTTAAGTATTGGTTGTAATGTTATAGTTACCTGAACAGAATCAGTTACTTTTGGGCAACCACCTGCCGCAACAATAGTATAAGTAACATGATAATTTCCTGGAGTACTTGTACTTGGTATTATTGCACCTGTATTGGTATTTAAAGTAAGACCCACAGGTAATGCAGAATAAGTACCACTTGTGTTTCCTACCAATGTTACACTCTGTGAAGTGGTTACTGATGTACAGAATGGATTTCCAGCATAAGAAATTGACGCAGTTGGTAAAGCTGTTATAGTTACAGATTTTGTAGCTGTTACCGTTGCACAACCTCCGGCTGCTGCAATAGTATAGGAAACAGTATAAGTTCCGGGTGTACTTGTACTGGGTTTTATAGCACCGGTTGATGAGTTTAAAGTTAATCCTGCAGGTGCTGCAGTATAAGTTCCGCCGGCAGTACCTATACGTATTACTGCCTTAGAATTGGTGTCAGAATTACAATATGGTGCTGTTGTATAATTAATGGAAGCAGTTGGTGCATTTGTAATAGTTACGGTTGTAGATGTAGTAATTGTATTACAACCACCTGTTGCAGCCATAGTATAAGTAACAGAGTAAGACCCTGCAGTACTGGTACTTGGTGTTATAGCACCGGTTGAAGTATTAATTGATAATCCTAGTGGTGTAAATGAATAAGTTCCTCCTGCAGTTCCGGTACGGGTTACTGCTTGTGCAGTTGTTACCGTTCTGCAGAACGGTGAACCTGCATAAGTAATTGTAGCAGACGGTGCTGTTGTAATTGTTATGGTATCCGCAGCTGTTGCTGAAGGACATCCACTTGCAGTTTTAGTATTTGTAATTATATATGTCCCCCCGGTACTACCCGATAGATTTATCTGGCCTGTAGTAGTACTTACAAAACTTAATCCAACGGGAGTAGCAGAGAATGTTCCTGCACTACCACCGCCATAATAACTTGGTAAAGGATTTGTTCCATTACTGCAGTATATATTTGCAGAATAGGTATAGCTGGCAATAGGAACTGCTGTAATTGTTACTGAAGTTGTAAATGTAGCGGTATTACAACCTCCGGCTGCTGCAATGGTATAAGTTACTGTATATGTTCCGGCTGTACTGGTGCTTGGAATTACAGCACCGGTAAGTGAATCAAGTGTTAGTCCGACTGGTAATGCTGTGTATTTTCCTCCAGCAATACCCGTTCTTGTAACTGCCTGAGAAGTTGTAAGGCTTTTACAATAAGGTGAACCGGCATATAATATCGTTGCAGTTGGTGAAGCTGTTATAGTAACTGTTGTTGTGGCTGTTACAGTTGCACATCCACCAGCTGCTGCAATGGTATAAGTAACAGTATAAGTCCCTGCTGAACTTGTATTCGGTGTTATTGCCCCGGTTGCTGCAATGATTGAAAGACTTGCAGGTACTGCAGAATATGTTCCGCCTGTGTTACCTGTAAATGTTACACTTTGAGCAGTTGTTAGCGATTGACAATAAGGAGTGGCGGCATAGCTAATTGTTGCGGTTGGTGCGGTAGTTATAGTTACTGATGTTGTTATTGTAACAGTATTACATCCTCCGGCAGCTGCAATTGTATAAGTAACAGTATAAGTTCCTGCTGTGCTGGTACTTGGTGTTACAGCACCGGTAAGTGAATCAAGTGTTAGTCCAGCCGGTAGAGCTGAATATATTCCTCCTGCTGTTCCAGTTCTTGTAACTGCCTGAGAAGTTGTAACAGTTTTACAGAATGGGTTAGCAGTATATGTAATCGTTGCAGTAGGTGCGGCAAAAATAGTTATCGTATCAAAAGCTGTTACAGCAGGACATCCATTTAAAGCACTTTTAGTATTAGTAATTGTATATGTACCTGCTGTACTGGCAGATAAATTAATCTGACCTGTTGTCGTACTAACAAAACTTAATCCAACAGGTGAAGCAGAATATGTACCAGCACTTCCACCATTAATATAGCTTGGTAAAGGATTTGCAACATTACTGCAATAAGTATCTGAAGAATAAGTAAAGCTTGCAATAGGTAATGCTGTAATTGTAATTGAAGTTGTTGTAGTAACTGTGGCACAACCACCGGCAGCAGCAATAACGTATGTAACCGTGTAAGTTCCGGCTGTACTTGTGTTAGGTGTTATAGCACCAGTTGATGTATTAATACTTAAACCAGCAGTTGAAGTAAAAGTTCCACCACTTGCACCAGTAATTGTAACTGATTGAGCAGTAGTAAGGGTTTGACAGAATGGTGTTCCGGCATAAGAAATACTTGCCACCGGTAAAGCATTGATAGTAACTGTTGTTGTTGTAGTTACTGTAGCACATCCGCCAGTAGCAGCAATGGTATAGGTAACTGTATAAGTTCCTGCCGTACTTGTACTTGGAGTTACTCCTCCGGTTGCAGCGTTTATAGTAAGTCCTGCAGGTAATGCTGAATATGCTCCTCCTGTAGTTCCGGTAAGTGTTACACTTTGAGCTGTTGTTAATGTTTTACAGTAAGGTGATCCTGCATAGCTTATTGTTGCTGATGGTAATGCTGTAATTGTTACTGAAGTAGTTGTTGTAACTGTAGCACATCCACCTGCAGCAGCAATAATATAGGTAACCGTGTATGTTCCTGCTGTACTTGTGTTTGGTGTTATTGCACCTGTTGAAGTATTGATACTTAGTCCTGTTGTTGATGTGAAAGTTCCTCCACTGGCACCTGTAATAGTTACTGATTGAGCAGTTGTAAGGGTTTGGCAGAATGGAGTTCCGGCATATGAAATACTTGCCACCGGTAAAGCATTGATAGTAACTGTTGATGTTGTAGTAACTGTAGTACATCCGCCAGTAGCAGCAATGGTATAGGTAACTGTATAAGTTCCTGCCGTACTTGTACTTGGAGTTACTCCTCCTGTTGCAACATTTATAGTAAGACCTGCAGGTGATGCTGAATATGCTCCTCCTGTAGTTCCGGTAAGTGTTACACTTTGAGCCGTTGTTAATGTTTTACAGTAAGGTGAACCTGCATAGCTTATTGTTGCTGATGGTAATGTTGTAATTGTAACTGAAGCAGTTGTTGTAACTGTAGCACATCCACCTGCAGCAGCAATAACGTATGTAACAGTGTAAGTTCCGGCTGTACTTGTATTTGGTGTAATTGTACCTGTTGAAGTATTAATACTAAGTCCTGCAGTAGAGGTGAAAGTTCCACCACTTGCACCAGTAATTGTAACTGATTGAGCAGTTGTAAGGGTTTGACAGAATGGAGAGCCTGCATAAGAAATACTTGCCACCGGTAAAGCATTGATAGTAACTGTTGATGTTGTAGTAACTGTAGTACATCCGCCAGTAGCAGCAATGGTATAGGTAACAGTATATGTTCCTGCCGTACTTGTACTTGGAGTTACGCCTCCCGTCGCAGCGTTTATCGTCAGACCTGCAGGTAATGCTGAATATGTTCCTCCTGTAGTTCCGGTAAGTGTTACACTTTGAGCTGTCGTTAATGTTTTGCAGTAAGGTGATCCTGCATAGCTTATTGTTGCTGATGGTAATGCTGTAATTGTAACTGAAGCAGTAGTTGTAACAGTAGCACATCCACCTGCAGCAGCAATAATATAGGTAACGGTATAGGTTCCTGCTGTACTTGTGTTTGGGGTAATATCTCCGTTAGCAGTATTTATGCTCAATCCAGTAGTTGAAGTGAAAGTTCCGCCATTGGCACCAGTAATTGTAACTGATTGAGCAGTTGTAAGGGTTTGACAGAATGGAGAACCAGCATAAGAAATACTTGCCACCGGTAAAGCATTGATAGTAACAGTTGTTGTTGTAGTTACTGTCTGGCAACCACCTGCAGCAGCAATGGTATAGGTAACAGTATAAGTCCCTGCTGTACTTGTACTCGGTGTTACGCCTCCCGTTGCAGCGTTTATCGTCAGACCTGCAGGTAATGCTGAATATGTTCCTCCAGCAGAGCCTGTTAATGTTACACTTTGTGCTGTTGTTAATGTTTTACAATAAGGAGATCCTGCGTAATTTATAGTAGCTGCAGGTAATGCTGTTATTGTAACTGAAGCAGTAGTTGTAACTGTAGCACATCCTCCTGCCGCAGCAATAATGTAGGTAACCGTATAAGTTCCTGCTGTACTTGTATTTGGTGTAATTGCACCAGTTGAAGTATTAATGCTAAGTCCTGCAGTAGAGGTGAAAGTTCCGCCACCAGCACCAGTAATCGTAACTGATTGAGCAGTTATAAGGGTTTGACAGAATGGAGTTCCTGCATAAGAAATACTTGCAACCGGTAAAGCATTAACAGTAACTGTTGTTGTAGTAGTTACTGTCTGGCAACCACCTGCAGCAGCAATTGTATAAGTTACAGTATATGTCCCTGCCGTACTTGTACTTGGAGTTACGCTTCCCGTTGCAGCATTAATAGTAAGGCCTGCAGGTAAAGCTGTATATGTTCCTCCTGCAGAGCCTGTTAAAGTTACACTTTGAGCTGTTATTAATGTTTTACAGTAAGGTGATCCTGCATAGTTAATTGTAGCTGCAGGTAATGCTGTTATAGTAACTGAAGCAGTAGTTGTAACAGTACTGCAACCTCCAGCAGCAGCAATAATATAAGTAACTGTATATGTTCCTGCTGTACTTGTACTTGGTGTTATATCTCCGTTAGCAGTATTTATACTCAGACCGGTAGTTGAAGTGAAAGTTCCTCCGGCAGCACCGGTAAGTGTGACAGACTGAGCAGTCGTAAGTGAATTACAATAAGGAGTACCTGCATATGAAATACTGGCTGTAGGAAGAGCATTAATAGTAACAGTTGTTGTTGTAGTAACAGTCTGGCAACCACCTGCAGCAGCTATGGTATAGGTAACCGTATATGTCCCTGCCGTACTTGTACTCGGAATTACAGCTCCTGTAGCAGCATTTATTGTAAGACCTGCAGGTGATGCTATATATGTTCCTCCTGCAGAGCCTGTTAATGTTACACTTTGAGCCGTAATTAATGTTTTACAGTAAGGTGATCCTGCATAGCTTATAGTAGCTGCAGGTAATGCTGTTATAGTAACAGAAGAGGTTGTTGTGACAGTTGCACATCCGCCTGCAGCAGCAATAATATAAGTAACAGTGTAAGTTCCTGCTGTACTTGTGCTTGGAGTAATATCTCCGTTAACTGCATTTATACTAAGACCAGTAGTTGAAGTGAACGTTCCTCCGGCAGCACCGGTAAGTGTAACAGATTGAGGCGTTGTAATTGAGTTACAATAAGGCGTTCCTGAATATGAAATGCTTGCTGTAGGTAATGCATTAATAGTAACTGATGTTTGTGTTGTGACAGTAGGACATGCTCCTGCAGCAGCAATAGTATAAGTGACAGTATATGTACCAGATGTACTTGTACTTGGTGTTACAGCTCCCGTTGCAGCATTTATTGTAAGACCGGCAGGCGATACAGTATATGTTCCTCCGGCTGTTCCTGTTAAAGTTATATTTTGAGCTGTTATTAATGTTTTACAGTAAGGTGTTCCTGCATAACTTATAGTTGCAGCAGGAGATGTTACTATTGTTACTGATGTTGTTGTCGTGACCGTATTACAAATACCTGCAGCAGCAATAGTATATGTTACAGTAAAAGTGCCTGAAGTACTTGTACTTGGGGTAATTGCACCAGTTGTAGCATTTATACTAAGACCGGCAGCTGCTGAATATGTTCCTCCTGTAGCACCGGTAAGTGTTACTGCTTGTGGCGTTGTAAGTGAATTACAATAAGGTGTACCTGAATAAGAAATACTGGCAACAGTTGATGGGTCAATTGTAACTTTGGCAACAGTAGACGTGTCGGGCGAACAAGGACTACTGGTTACAATAGCACGATAATAAAAATAAGTTGTAAGATTTCCAGTTGACAATGTAGGTGATGATTGACCTGTTATATTAGTCCATACAAGGCTATCAGGAGAAGATTGCCATTGAATATTTCCTGTATATGCTGATAAAGTTATCGTTGTTGATGTACTAAAACACACCATTGATGGAACAGCAGTGGCTAAACCACCATGTGAAGTAGGAGATACAATTATTGAATCAATAGGTGTAATAATAGAATCACCTGTATTTGTACATTTGATTATACATCTAAAATAAGTTGTGACAGTAAGAACTCCAGTTGGTTGATTTGCATTTGTATCCAGATTGGTATATGGACCTCCGTAATTTGGAGAAGATGCCCATTGATATGAAATTCCCGGAAGTAAATATATGGTGCTAAGCCATAATGAATCGGTAGAACCGGCACATATAACTGGTATTGCTTTAAGAATTGTAGATGCACCAGGCATTCCTCCGCATATTAAATCAAATTCATCAGCACCCATATCCGGTGAAGTACCTAATCCTGTATATCCGGCATTTCCCTGACGGATATCATTATCAATATCATCTGTTATCGTTGGAATGTTTACAGCACCATTATCAATTGCGGTAAGAATAGTATTATTTATGTGGAGATATTTTGCTGCAGAACCTGTTGTGCTCGCCCAGTTAGGATTTTCTGTAACAGATGCTGCATCACGGGTTCCCACAGCAAATTTATAGTTGGCTAAAGTCTGAAATGCTGTTGTTCCATCAAACATTATTGGTCTTGTTGCACCTGGAGTTCCTGAATAAAACAGATTATTATTTGAAGTAGCATTATAATTTGCCAATAAAGCACTTGATCTGCGATAAGCTGCTGAAATACCCCCTCCAGAAGGTGTTGAAGTGTTAACAATAATATTGTTTCTTAAAGTGAGATTTGCAGTAGTAGCAGTTGCACTGGTAACATGAGATACTCCTGTAGTCCCAAAAACTGCTCCTGATGATATAGCATTCAGGTTTATTGTATTATAAAACAGATAATAGTTTGACAACGCTGTATTAGAATTTACTGCAATAGCTGTAATAGCATCTGAGACGTTTGCTGACGGAGCTGTTAAATCACCAATAGTATTATTGAAAACACTGTCATTTATTCCTCCGCCTAAAATAATTCCACTTACCAACCCTGATAAACTTCCACTACTTGTATTGCTGATATTGTAAATATTATTTTTATAAATATTAACATTAGTACCTGCAATTACAGTAATACCCCTGGCAGCTGCAGTCGCACCTCCTGATGTTAAACCGTACAGACTGTAATTTTTTGTTCCTATTGTTTTATGCTGGTAAATATTAATAGTTGTACCTCCATTAATTATTATTCCATATACAGTTCCCAAACTTGAGATAGAATTAATGGCATTTTGGTATATATTCATAGTATTTCCACTATTTATAAATATACCTTGAATAACACCATTTGAAGTATTGCTTAGGTTATTAATGCTGTTGTTATAAAATTTATTCAAATTGGTTGTACCACCTCCATAAATGCCACATAAAGTAGAGTTACCGGAAAGTGTAATATTCTGAACACTGTCATTGTAAATATTAACATATAAACTTTGAGGACCTATATAAATTCCATATATCGTTAAAGCATTGGCACTACTTGTGAAATTTGAAACTCTGTTTCCATAAACTAAATTTGGAGTGCCTGCAGTACCGCCAAATCCATTCAAGTAAATAAGATTAATGTTGGATGTTCCGTTAAATGAGATGGAATCTAATATATTATTATATACATTTAAAGAAGGATTGTTGGATGAAGTATTATAAATACCGAAGAAACTATTTACACCAGTTGTATTTGAAGTGATTTTTGAAAAATTATTACCTGAAATTGTAATGTTTGCGGTAGATGGAGAATTTAATATATCATAATAACAATAAAAACTAGCAGTATTTGTAGCAAGTATTCTGTTAAAGCCATTAATTATTGAATTGTTTTGAATAATTTTAATTCCATTAGCCGGTGCTGTATAATTATTCCAGATTAAACCAATTGTACCGGATGTTTTAACACTCATATTGTTAAAAACATTATTACTGATTACTGTTTTAAATGGAGATCCAATTTGATATATACCATAAAAAATACCTGAACCACCTGAAGTCCCTGTAAAACTTGCTGCATTACTGCCAAAAATATTATTTGTAATATATAAAGAATCAGTTGCAGCAGCTGTTGTGTTATTAATAAGGTAACAATTTGAAGAGGATGCTGTTGTAGGGAAAAACAGACTATCAATAGCATTATAATTGATTTTGCTTAAACCTGTTATTGCTCCGCTATTTGAAATAGCATAAATTAAACCGGTACCAAAACCATTATTGCAAAGATTATGAATAATATTCCCTGTACCTGTTGTATTCCCAATTGTAATAGCACCGGTTCCAAGTGAATTTATACCATATAAATAACATGCAGCCGTTGTAGTTCCAAGTGTACCAATAGCAACACTGCCATATGTTGAATTTCCGATATTATTCTGGTTTACTATATGATTTCCGCCTTCATCAATACTTATACCATAAAAATAATAACCTATTGCAGCAGTTCCTCCTGTTGCAATAGCACCAATATTATTATTGGAAATATTGCATGATGCATCAGAATTTACATAAATTGGAACAATTGCAGCATTTGAAGTTGTGGAAGTTATGTAAATCCCGGAAGAACTTGAACCAACACCTGTTGAACTTCCAATAGTATTGGAAGTTGTGTTTCCTATATTAACTTTACCTCCATTAACAATTATTCCGTTAAAGATTGCTCCACCCAGAGAATTAGCACCACTGGCAGTAGTCCAGTTGATATTGTTTATTGTATTTCCCTGTATATTACTAACAGGATTTGAAGCTACATTTATATCTATTCCTGTAAAGCGTCCGCCGGTATTGGTAAACATACCGCTTGAATTTGCATTGGCATACCCTATATTATTATTACTAATCGAATAGGCACTTCCTGAATTTATATAAATACATTTCAAATAACTGCCTGAAATAAGTCCACTTTGGGCTGCAGTCTGATAAAATTTATTATTGTTGATATCCCATGCTGAACTGTTTGCGGTAATATTAATTGCATTAGCACCGTTAGTAGCATACCAGTTGTAAATTTTATTGCCGGTAATAGTAATAGAATCATTTGAAATTGCTCCGGATGTTCCTGATGAAGTTATGACTGATGTTGGATTAAAACCAGTAATATTCCCAATACTATTAGTGCTGATCACATTTTTGTCATTACCGGTAGTAGTTCCTGTTGAGAAAAGTATGATTCCTGCTGCTGTGGCTGAGGTTGGATTGCAGGCTCCAAGTATGGTGCAATTCATAATGGTGTCATTGCTTGCGTCTGCAATAAACCGAATAGTTGAAGTTCCGGCTGAAGATGAAACTGTGGTATTGGTCAGGATTAGTGAGTCTGTTCCATTATTGAGACCATTTATAGTAACATTATCAGCTCCGTTCAGATCAATTAAAGGTGATCCGGCAGTAATAGCTCCCGTAACGGTTCTTATTCCAACAGGAATTACAGTAACACTGCTGTAATTGGCACTGCCACTACCGCTTGCATTTAGCACAGCTGGTGCAGTTTCAATAGTATTTCCTTTAATTTTAACGGTTAAAATACCCGTATGAGCACCGGAGTTAATAAAATCAAAAGCTTGTTTTAAGGTTGCATAACTCGACTGAAACACATTTGAAACATAAACATCAACATTGGATGTTTCTAAAGCACCCATTGTTGGAGCAGTTGTAGATCTGGTTACTGAATAATAATCAGTTGGTATTAAAACTATACTAATTCCAGATAAAGCAGCAGTCGGACGATAATCACCGGGATTTGCACTTCCCGGATTAACTAAATTGGGGTTTATATTTAAACTATTGGCATCCTGACCAATAGCTGAGATTAAAGCAGGTAAAGTTCCAATATCTGAACTATTATAATGGCCGATCCAGCCACCTGAACCGGGTGCATAATAATCATTGTAATTAAGTGACAGATTTGAAACGGAGTTATAGTTAAAATAGGCAGCATAATGTTTCCCTGATGCGGAACCACTATTGGAACGGGCATTATAAAAGATATTATTTTTAATACTCTTGTTAAAAGTACCGGAAATTGCATTACTGTATAAAGCATAGGATGATGCAGCTGAAGTAGTAGGTGTACCTCCGATATAAACCGTATTAAAATAAATCGTATCGATACTTGAACTAACAGGACTGTTTTCCCATATACCATAAATGCTATTAACACTGTTAGAGCCAAGATTTATGATATTATTATAAATCTTATTTATTCCATTATTATTTCTGATTCCATAAAATACTGTGGATGAATTACCTGAAAAATTGTAAATAAAATTGCCGGCAAATGTATTAGTTGTAACATTGTCTCCATCACAGTAAAAACCGATTACGTTTGAACCGATACTTGCATTGGTATTTGATAAATTATAAATCGAATTGGCTGAAACAGATCTATTCCCTGATCCGGCAGATGAATTATTAACCTGAATACCAATTATTGCTGCAATGGTATCATTAGCAGCAAGACCGGATGGACTATTGTTATTCAGATCTCTTACAGTATTAGCAGAAACATTTGCTGTTCCTGCATTTACCAGAGCAATTCCTTTTATACGTCCCGGGTTGGTTGCAGAAGGATATGAAGTTGCATTTGTTAAATTTGCAATGGTGTTGCCTGAAATATTAAGCGTTCCTGAATTCAGACAATAAATTCCAAATATATCCTGCTGATTGCCTGAACTTGTTGAACTGGCATATATACTGTTAGAAGTAGTTAAACTGCCTATTGTGTTATTACTGATATTGTAAGTGCCGGTTCCTGAAGTAAATATGCCATAAATTCCTGTAGGGCTTGGATTATCGTTGTTGGCAGAGCGGAGTGCACCAATAGTACTGTTCTGAATGGTAACAGCGTCACTACTTTGACTTGCTATTCCAATAATAAATGGTTGTGCGGTTGTGTAAGTTGAATTTGTAACTATTAATGAATCAATACCGTTAACAGAACCTATAAGGTTTCCTGTAACTGTTACTAAACCAGAAGGAATATTAATGCCAGTCCAGTTAGAAACAGCCGTTGCATTATTTAACCAATTTACTTTTTTAATAATATTAGCTTGTATACTGCTGGCTGCAGTATTTCCAACAGCAACATCTATACCAATAAAGGCATTACTTGATGTAGCCGCTTTATTCAGCAAACCATTACATAAAGCACTATTCCCTCCAATATAATTATTTGATACCAGGAAATTTCCTCCATTTCCGGTTGCAGAATTAATTTTAATTCCATAATAATTGACTGTAGCAGTTGGTGAAAAAGTAGAAGTGTCAAAAAAACTATTATTATTGATAATCCATCCTGAATTATAGGAAGATGTATAGATACCTGCAGAATTCATTGCAGGATTAAAATAATTAAAAATATTATTATCACTTATAACAATATTATTATTAACAAACCCACTGGAACCTTCAGCATAAATTGCATTTAATGTTCTTCCGCTGGTTTCGCTGCTAATATTACAAAAATTGATGGTATCATTATCATTACCATTACCGGCAGCAGATGTGGAAAAATAAATTATACCACTGTTTGCTGTTTTATTTGAACCTTTTACATTACAATATTTTATACTATTATTTTCAGCTGATTCTCTGAATCTTATAGTAGAATTATTTGCCGCAGTTGATATGTCAGCATTTGTAATTATTAAATCTGCAATAATTCCTGTAGCATTTACCCTGCCGTCAAAGCATACATGATCGGTACCGTTTAAATCCACTATTGGTGCAGCAAGACTTCCTCCTATTGTAATTCCGCTTGCAGTAGGATAAATATATACAGAAGTATAATTTGCGGACCCAACACCACTGGCATTTAACAATGCTGTGGCTGTTTCTGTGGTACTTCCTTTTATTTTAAGCGTAAGAGCACCTTGGTGCGTTCCTGCGTTAATGGCAGCAAATGCATCTTTTAAGGTTGCATAGGTTGACTGATAAACATTACTTGAATATACATCCACATTAGAAGATTCAATAGCTCCCATTGTTGGCATAAATCTGTTTACAGAGAAATAATCAGTTGTAATTCCTGTAGCGGATTGACCAGTTAAAATGACTAATGGCATATAATCAATAGCATTTGTTCCTCCTGCATTTATAAAACTAGGATTTATGTTTAAGCTATTGACATCATTACCGGTTACGATAGGAAGATTAGTTACAGGCGATAAATTAAAATACCCCAAAACTCCTCCGATTCCATTTGCGAAGTAATCATTATAATTGAGTGTAAGGCTTGCATTATTGTTATAATTAAAGAAAGCAGCATAATGAGTACCATTTGCTGAACCACTGTTAGAACGTGCATTAAAGAAAATATTATTTCTGAAATTTCTTGTGTTTAAATTTGAATTACTATACAAAGCAAATGAATTTGCAGAACCTGAATTAGGAGATCCTGCCAGATAAACTGTGTTAAAATACAGTATGTTATTATTTCCGGCTGCACCATTTTCATATAAGCCGTAATTGGTTGATGCTGAATTCCCATCAATATAAATAATATTATTTGAAAGTAAATTTGCTCCGGCTTGAATTTTTATACCGTAAAAGATGGATGCTGAATTACTTAGGAAAGAACTGATTAAGTTATTTGAAAAAGTGTTCTGTGTAGCTGTACCACAATTAATATACAAACCAATCATATTTTGTCCGCTGGCCAAAATGTTAGTATTTGTCAAATTATACACTGTGTTTCCGGATACTATTTGACTTCCACTGGGTGAATATGCTAATATGCCAATAATTGACGAATTTTGATCTGTGCTAGCATTAGCATTGCTGATTTTTATATCCCTGATAGTATTATTTGAAATTGTAAAAGCAGATGTAGTATTGTTATTGTTTATACCATGGGTAAGATGGTTAAAACTTCCGGTAGCTCCATTTGCAATATTTGCAATTGTATTATTATTTATGGTTATATTTCCGGTTCCATTATTAAATATTCCGGTAAGAATTTGAGCATTTGAAGTAGCTGTGGAGCTTGTAGAAAAACTGCCGGAAGTTGTTAAACTTCCAATCAAATTATTATTAACATTTAAATTCCCAAAAGAGTATAAGTAAATTCCATATAACATAGTTGCATTTGCAGCGGTAGTATTGGCTGCATTGATAGAACCAATATCATTATTTTGAATTGTACCAGTCCCTTTGTGGTATATTCCATATACCAATCCATTTGATATTGCATTTGTTACTGTTATTGAGCCTGTTCCTACAGAATCCCCAATAATATTTTTGTTAAGTGTCCCAATATCTACTTTTCCGGAATTAATAAACATTGCATACCAATCTGCCTTAGATGAGTTATTCCAGTTAATATTTTTGATTATATTACCTTGAATATTATTTCCAGTAGCTGTTATTAAATTTAGATACATTCCATAAAACAAATTACTATTTGCTGATTTTGTTAATGTTCCGGCACACAAGGGTGCATTTCCACCAATAAAATTATTTGTTATATTAAAGTTATCTCCATTAGTGCCGTTATTAATATTTATCGCATAGTAAACAACTCCTGCACTGGGTGTAAATGTTGTGCTTTCATAAAAACTATTACCATTAATATTCCAGGCCGTTGAATTACCGGAAATATTAATCCCTGCTGAAGTAATAGATGGGTTAAAAAAATCAAAAATATTATTATTATTAATAAAATCAGCACTATTATCATGAGAAGCAGATCCAAATGAAAAAATTGCATTTATTGACCTTAATACATTTGATGTACTTGAAATATTACAATAGCTTATGGTGTCATTATCATTGCCATTACCAGCAGTAGATGTTGCAAAGTAAATTACACCACCAGTCGGGTCAGTGGTTGAACCTTTAATATTGCAATATTTCACCATATTGTTTTCAGCAGATTCAATTAAACGGATAGTTGAAGTTCCTGAAGTATTGGATGTACTGGTATTTATAATCGTTAAATCTGCTGTAGTTCCTGAAGCACTGATTCTGCCATCTATAGTAACCTTATCTGCACCATTTAAATCTATAATAGGACCTGCAATATTACCACTTATTGATAAACCTCCAACAGTTGGATAAATCTTTAAAGATGCCCAGCTACTAACTGAAGGTTGATATAAAACAGCAGTAGCAGATTCTACAGTATTAGCTGTAATTTGGATAACTATATTGTTCCCGGCCTGAGTAGTCTGGAGGTTTAAAGCATCAAATGCTAGCTTCAGGGTTCCATAAGTACCGTTTCCTCCTGCTGAACCACTTACTGTTACCTGTGCCCTTAGCACAGTGAAATTTAACAGTAATAAAACAAAAAATGTAAAAAGGGTATATATTTTTCTCATATAAAAAATTATATAATTTAAATATTAGAATGCACTGAGATATAGATTGTTGCGAACATAATTATTGCAAAATACTATATCTTTGCAAATATAATTAAAATAATTTGTATTTTATAAAAAAAAACATATAAAAACCCTGATAAATTTAAGAAATCTATCAGGGTTAATTTTTAATATTTTGTAATTTGAGGAGTGTTTTATCCGCAATGAAAATAAGTATGAACCAACTTCATTATTTTTTCTTTATTGCAATGAATTTCTTCTCGCAATTGCTCGTCGTTATAGGCTTTCAGCTTTTTAATCGTTCCGTCTATCATGCTTTTACTAAAAACACCGTATTTTTCGTATATTTCACGTTGTTCTTCAAGTTTTATTGCAGATTCATAGCATGAAGCTGGTAAATGTTCCAATTGTGAAGTAATATCTTTAAATTCTTCATGGAAAATATTAATATCAACATAAGTTTTTTTAGCAAATTCAAGGGCATTTGCCATTTCAAAACCATGACGAACTGCAACCGTTAAACCTGCAAGTAACAGGTAAACATCAGCTGATCCGTCAGGACAACGGAATTCAACGGTTTGTTTATGTGAAAAATCATGTGGAACATCTTCTTCTAAAGGATTGGCAATTTTTGCCATATTTTTCTTCCCTGACCAGCCCAGAGGAACTCTCACCAAAACAGAACGGTTGCGGTCACCCCAGCAAATATTGGTTGGAGCTTCCTGATGCGGTACCAGACGTAAATACGATGCAGGATTTGTATTCCCAAAAGCTGTTAAAGAAGGTGCCATTGTTAAATAACCGGCAATAGCTTTTCGTGCAATATCAGACAATTTGCCATCTTCAACCATGATATTTTTCCCATCTTTCATCAAACGGGTATGAATATGCATACCACTACCGGCTTTACCGACAGTAATTTTAGGTGCAAAAGTAACCGTTACATCATACTGATAAGCCAGTGTCCGTAATATCCATTTTGCAATCAATAACTGGTCAGCAGCTTCTTCCAATGGTGAAGGACTGAATTCAATTTCGTTTTGTTCGTAAATAGTATCTCCGACTGTAAAGTTGCCAACTTCTGAATGTCCGTATTTAATATTTCCACCAACCATGGCAATTGCATGCATTGCTTCTGTACGTAATAATTCCCATTTAGTAAATGGTGAAGATTCATGATAGCCCCGTTGATCTTCTGCCAGAAATAAATCTTCCTTAGGACTGATAAAGTAAAATTCAAGTTCACCCATCACTTCAAAATTGAAACCCGTTTTGTTTTTCAATTCCTGATGTGCTTTTTGCATAATATATTCAGGTGAACTTTCCAATGGTTCGCCGTCTTTATTAAAATAAGAACATAAAATATCTAAGGTTGGAATTTCGGTAAACGGATTTAAAAAAGCGGTGCGATATCTCGGGACAACATATAAATCACTGGAACCTGCTTCAATATGGGAAAATAAGCTTGAGCCGTCAACTCTTTCTCCACAACTCAATACTGTATCTAAATGGTCTAAGCTGTTGATGACAAAGTTCAGGCATTTTAAACGCCCATCACCACCAACATAGCGTAAGTTAAGCATCTCAATATTACATTCTTCAATAAATCTGATCAGGTCTTTTTTAGTGAATTCGGAAGCGGGCTTGCCCAAAAATTTTACCAGAGGATTTGGGTTAAGCTTTAGTTTACTGTTCATTACAAAAATATTTTAGGTTAAATTTCGGACATCAAACCTACACATTTTTTTTGAATTATAGCAATATATTGTGAAAAAAATAACAACAAGATATTGAATTATTCTTTATTCTTGCTATCAATCAGTATAGTTACAGGTCCTTCATTGATTAATGAAACCTGCATATTTGCTCCAAATATACCTGTTTTAACTGCCTTACCTAATTCTTTTTCCAGTAGAATGATGAATTTATTATAAAGCGGAATAGCTATCTCAGGTTTAGCAGCTTTTATATAGGATGGACGATTCCCTTTTTTAGTAGATGCATGCAGGGTAAATTGGCTTATTAACAGGATTTCACCCCGGATCTCAAGAATATCAAGGTTCATTACAGCATTTTCGTCGTTAAAAATACGCAAACGACTGATTTTACCACAAAGCCATTGAATATCTTCAGTATTATCATCTTCTTCAATGCCCAGCAAGACAACTAAACCCTGATTGATTTCATTATAAATTTCCTTTTGAATAGAAACTGAAGCTTTGGAAACTCTTTGAATCAAGGCACGCATGAAATTTATGATTAAATGAATTAGTATAAAATGATGTTAAGAATAATCAGTTTTTATTTACTTTCTTTATCATTCTTAGTAAAAAAGAAAAAGAAATAAGCAGCAACCCATTTTTTATCAATATTAGGTAAATAACCTACAGTTTGGTAATTTCCGTTTTGTACCCTGCCATCTTTATTAACATAACCAATAGTCTGATAATTTTCGTTTTGCACCCTGCCATCTTCATTTACATAACCGACTGTCTGATAATTTCCGTTTTGAATTCTGCCATCATTGCCTATATAGCCTATAGTCTGATAATTACCATTCTGTACCCGGCCATCTTTGTTGATATAGCCTATGGTTTGATAATTTCCATTCTGCACCCGGCCATCATCTCCGATATATGCAACCGTTTGATAGTTTTGGTTCTGAGCACGTTGTTGGGCATAACCAGAAAAAGTAAAACTTAAAAAAACAAAGAGAATGATTAAATTTCGCATATTATTCTAATAACAAAATCCATGCAAATAATTATGGAAGAAAAAATCCTAATAACTTAAAAATAAAAATATACGAAATAGTTTTAATTATTACAGGCACTCTAAGTACTCTAATTACTCTAAGTATTTTAAGTACTCTATGTACTTTTTATACAGTCATGATGTCTTTTTCTTTCAATACAAGGTGTTTGTCCACTTTGTCAATATAAAGATTGGTCATATCCTGTATTTCTTTTTCCAGTACTTTTACTTCGTCTTCGGGAATGCCTTCTTTTTCCAGTTTTTTAGCTGCATCCATGGCAGAACGTCTGATATTTCTTATGCTTACTTTAGCATTTTCAGCTTCCATTTTTGCTCTTTTTACTAATTCTTTACGGCGTTCCTCAGTTAATGGCGGAACTAAAATACGGATAATTTCACCATTATTTTGGGGGTTAAAGCCCAGATTAGCATTTAAAATAGCTTTTTCGATAGGAGCCAGCATGTTTTTTTCCCAGGGCTGTACTGCAATCTGACGTGGATCAGGTGTGTTGATATTTGCAACTTTGTCAATGTCGGTCATGGTACCGTAATAATCAACCTTTACGCCTTCAAGCATCTGAGGATTGGCTTTTCCTGCTCTGATTTTATGAAATTCACGATCAAGATGAAGCAAAGCATGTTCCATGCCTTCTTTTGCTTCATCTAAACAAAATTGAGATTCTTCAGTCATATTATTGGATATTTTAAAAACTTAATTGCAAAAATATAAAATTATTCTTTCACTAAAGTTCCAATTTTCTCGCCATTCACTACTTTTTTCAGGTTACCTTCTTTATTCATATCAAAAACGATAATTGGAAGTTTGTTTTCCTTGCATAAGGTAAAAGCTGTTAAGTCCATGATATTAAGTCCTTTTTCGTATACTTCATCAAAACTTATGTTTTCGAATTTAACTGCAGTCGGATCTTTTTCAGGATCGGCAGTATATACGCCATCAACACGGGTTCCTTTTAATAAAACATCAGCTTCAATTTCTACAGCTCTTAATGCAGCTGCAGTATCAGTGGTGAAAAATGGATTTCCGGTACCACCACTAATGATAACTACGTTTCCCTTTTCAAGATTTTCAATTGCTTTGGAACGGCTCATTGCTTTGCAAATTGATTCGATGGCAATGCCGGATAACAAAGTAGTTTTAATTTTATTTTTTTTGAGTTCTCCCTGTAATGCCATACTGTTGATAACAGTAGCCAGCATGCCCATGTAATCTCCCTGTACACGGTCCATTCCTTTAGCAGCACCCTGTAAGCCACGGAATATATTACCTCCGCCAATTACAATGGCCACCTGAACACCATCTTCAACAATTGATTTTATATCATTGGTATATTTCTGAAGCATTAAGGGGTCAATGCCATAGCTTTGATTTCCCATTAATGATTCACCACTGAGTTTCAATAAGATTCGTTTGTATTTTTGCATGACTTAAATTAATTTCTTATTGACAAATATACAATTTTTTTAAAACTGAAAATAAAAATTAAAAAAAACTTATCTTTTAAATATAAAGTAAACTGCAAGAACTAAAAATACTAATCCAATGAGCTGATTTGGTCTGTAAGTTTCTGTTTTGAAAAAAAATAAAGAAAAAGTCAGAAAAACAGTCAAGGTAATTACTTCCTGGAGTACTTTAAGCTGTAACAAAGTAAAAGGACCTCCGTTTCCTTTATATCCAATCCGGTTTGCCGGTATCATAAAGAAGTATTCAAATAAAGCTATTCCCCAACTGATTAAAATGATACTGATTAGTCCAAGGTTACTCATAAAGCTCATTTCTTTATATTTCAAATGACCATACCAGGCAAATGTCATAAAGGTATTTGACAGTATCAGTAATAAAATTGTATATATGATTTTCATTTTAATGATAAGAATTACAATTGCAAACGTATAAAAAAAAGCCGGGATTAAAATCCCGGCTCATAACTAAACAATTTATTATGAAAAAAATTACTCTGCAGTATTCTCTGCAGTTTCTTCTGTAGCAGGAGTTTCTTCAGCAACCACTTCAGTAGTTGTAACTTCCTCAGCAACTTCTTCAGTTGCAGGAGTTTCTTCAACTACGTCTTCGGTAGTTGTTTCCTCTGCTTTTGCTTCTGCTTTTTGAGCAGCTGCTAATTCTTTCGCTTTTTTATCTGCAATTGCTGTAGCTTTAGCTTCATTAGCTTTAACTTCAGCTTCTAAGCGTTTTTTAATGTCGTCTTTTCCAGCTATTTTTAAAGCAGTTTTAACACCTGAAATCTTAGCTTCTTTAGATTCAACCCATTCGTTAAATTTAACATCAGCTTGTTCTTGTGTTAAAGCGCCTTTTGCAACACCTTTTAACAGATGGTTTTTGTACAATACACCTTTATAGGATAATATTGCTCTAACAGTATCGCTGGGTTGCGCACCATTATTTAACCATTTTACAGCTTTATCAATATTTAATACGATTTCAGCTGGTTTAGTAATAGGGTTGTAAGTACCAATTTTCTCAATGAATTTTCCATCTCGAGGTGCACGACCATCCGCTATTACAATATGATAAAAAGGCATACCTTTTTTACCATGTCTTTGTAATCTCATTCTTACTGGCATAAACTTTTGTTTATTAAGTTGTTAAATAATATTTATTTAAATTCGGGTGCAAAATTACTCAAATTATTTTAATTGACAAGCATTAAAAAATATTTTTTTATAAAAAGATTGCCTGAAATTTTCCTACTTTTACCTGAAATTTTAGATTTTAACGTATGAAAAAAATCATTACAAAAATAATTTCTGTAATATTACTAAATTTATTGGTAATCATCGCCTTTGGTCAGAATTTACCTATTTCTTTAACTCCACAGGAAAAATTACTGATGCATGATTATTATTTTAACAATAATAGTAAGGGATATAATTATCCTCCTTTTTCAAAAGTAAGATCAGCTGCGGAATGGGAAGAAATTGATGCACTTATTGTAACCTGGACAACTTATACACCGGTTCTCCGAGAGATTGTCCGCAATGCAGTTAATGAATGCAAAGTTTATGTGGTTTGTTCAGATTCTGCAAGTGTAATATCTTATTTAACTGCAGGAAACGTTAGTTTGACCAATGTAAGATATATTATTGCACCCTATAATAGCGTATGGGTAAGGGATTACAGTGCCAATAATGTGTATACCAATGATGTGGATTCACTTTTACTGGTTGACTGGACCTATAACCGGCCAAGACCTAAAGATGACACTTTGGCAAGAACACTGAACAGATATACCGGAATACCTTTATATGAAATGACCCAATCACCGAATACCCTTGTTGCAACAGGAGGGAACTTTATGAGTGACGGTATGGGCACAGCTTTTTCTTCCAAATTAATATTAAATGAAAATGCAAGTGGTGGTGGCTATAATCAAAACTTATCCGAGGCCCAGATTGATACATTAGCTAAAAAATATCTTGGAATTCACCGTTATATCATGTTTGAAACCCTTCCTTACGACGGTATCCACCATATTGATATGCATACTAAGCTATTGAACGAAAATACAATAATTTTCGGACAATATCCGGCAGGAACAGCTGATGGCCCTCAGATTGAAGCAAATCTTCAATATATGCTGTCCAATTATAATTCAGAGTTTGGAACACCTTATAAAGTTATCAGAATTCCCATGCCACCAGACCCTGCATCATCCAATCAATATCCACCCAACGGATCTTATCTTACCTATACCAACGGTGTGTTTGTAAATAAAACTTTTTTATACCCAACTTACTATGCACAATATGATACCGTTGTTCAGAAAATATATGAAAAAGCACTTCCCGGTTACAATGTTGTGGGAATCAATTGCAATTCAACCATATCCGCCAGTGGAGCCATCCATTGTATTACACATTGTATAGCTTCTAACGATCCGCTTTTAATTGTTCATGAAGCGGTTAAAGATACACTTCAATCCAATCCTTCTTTTATAACTATAAAAGCATTTATAAAGCATAAATCAGGAATACAACAGCCTAAATTATTTTATAAAGTTTCAACATGGAAATCTGATTCAGTTGTTATGCTTCCTGTTCCAGGAGAACCTGATTATTATCAGGCAAATATTCCTTTCATGTTACCGGTTAAAAATTTCTTTGTAAAATATGATTATTATATTTCTGCAAAAGCAAATTCCGGTAAAACCCAGAGAAGACCGATTACAGCTCCAACAGGAACTTATTCATTTGTTGTAAATACACCGGGAAATATAAATGAATTAACAAATAATAATTTTGTTAAACTTGGCGATATATTCCCGAATCCTGCATCAGCCATTACCTGTATACCGGTTGAAACATCAAAAGAAACTGAGGCCAGTATCGAATTGTTTGATATAATTGGTCAAAAAATTATTACTATTTTTGATGGTATAATTCCCAAAGGCAATAAAAACTATTTTATTGATGCTGCTAAATTGAGCAAAGGCATTTATGTTGTAAAATTACAAACCAAAGAAAATTCAATTTCCCAAAAACTGATTGTAAAATAAACCAACAGCTAACAACAAATAGCCAACAGCCTACTTCAGCTCCCAGGCATCCACATCCATTTCCCTGCCATTTATAATGTTCAGGTAATTCAGGTAGCGGGTTTCGCTTATATTGCCTTCGGCAACGGCCTGTTTAATAGCACAGCGTGGTTCATGCTCATGGGAGCAATTGTCGAACTGACATTTATTGGCCAGCAATTTCATTTCAGGGAAAAAATAGGTAACTTCTTCTCTGGTAAAATCTACCATGCCAAATTCTTTAATTCCGGGTGTATCGATAATAAAACCACCAAAGGGTAATTTGAACATTTCTGCAAAAGTAGTGGTGTGCTTGCCTTTTTGGTGCATGTCAGAAATAATCCCGGTTTTAAGACTAAATCCCGGAATAATTTTGTTGATTAACGCCGATTTCCCAACGCCTGAATGTCCTGAGAATAAATTAATCTTATCTTTCAACAGTACCTTAACTTTATCAATATTATCACCCCTTAAAGCAGAAACTTCTAAACAGGGATAACCTGCTTTTTCATAAATAGCTTTAATGAGATTATGGTATTTCATAACTTCATCATTATAGATGTCAATTTTATTAAACAGTAAAGTTGTAGGAATGTGATATGCTTCAGCAGTTACCAAAAATCTGTCAATAAAACCTGTTGATGTACGTGGAGAAGCAACGGTTACTATCAGAAAAGCCTGATCAATATTGGCTGCCAGCAAATGTTTCTGTTTGGAAAGGTTGGTCGATTTACGGATAATGCAATTATGCCTGTCTTTAATCTCACTGATTACACCTATTGCTTCATTGGGCATCATCTGAAATACAACATGGTCGCCAACGGCACAGGGATTGGTAGTTTTCATACCTTTCATTCTGAAATTGCCTTTTATTTTACACTCAGTGAATATATTCCCTGAATGCAATACACTAAACCAGCTTCCGGTAGATTTTACGACTATGCCTTCCAATTTTATTTTTTTTACAAATTTAAGTTTAAATTTTTAATTATAAATAAAAAGAGGAACGCCATGTCCCTCTTTTATCTAATTAATATTATTGTTGCTGTTGCTGTTGTTGAAGCATACTTGCCGGTGTTGTACTCATATACAACTGGTAATAATGTTCAAAAGCCTTATTGGCTTCAGCACTTAATTTCTGTTGTTTTTCTCTTTCCGCAATTTCTTTAATTCTGTTGAGTAATCCAATACTTTGACGTTTATCGAAATCCAGATAACGTGCTTTATCACCCTGGAAACGGAAATAATAGGTTAGTTCTTTATTGTTAACTTCCATCAAACGGCTCAGAATAGCATTTGCTTTGGTCGGTTGTCCTGCTTTGTAATAAGCTTCTGCCAGAGGAATAACGTAATAGGTGTAAGGAAATTTACTTTCAGGCATAATTTCAAAACAACGGTCAAGTGCTTTAATGGCTGAATCTTTTTTCCCTTCATCCAATAATGCATTGGCCAGACGTGCAAAAATATTACGGAAATTCATCGTCATTCGCATATTGGTTTCATCCATATAAACATGAGGACTGGTCATATTGCCCCATTTGAATTTGTTCATCAGATTATCATACATAATAGCGGTGTTCACTGTCCCGGATTGTCCGTCAGTGCTGTGTGCTTTCAGAGGAACCAAACGATAAGCCAATCCTTCGATCTGGAAATAATTTTCAAGGCCAATATATGCTTCACTTCCGGTAGTAATGGCAAAATAAACAGGACGTTTCCAGTCAAAATTGGCCAGTAAATCCAGCTGCATTAATTGTGCTTTCTGAACACCATAACCATTCATTGTCCAGTTAACGGAATCAAGTATAGAATCTCTTTTTGATACATCAACCACTCCATTTTTAATAACATCATCTTTATTGACAGGAATACTGAATTTATCGGTTGGGAAGACACTCATCATTTTTTGATTTGACATCATACGGCTGTTGTTATCATCTGAAATGAAACTGATTGCTTCTTTGATGTTAACATAAACACCTTGTGTATTGGCAGATTTATCAAACAACACATAATCACGCGTCCCCTGAATATATTTTTCTTTTGTAAGAGAGAAAGGTACCGGTTCTGAATTGTATGCTTTACGCTTAGCCTGATCAATATACCAGTCTGTATTCAGTAAACTCAGATTAATTACCCTGATATCGGTTCTGATTCCTTCAACTTCCTGAGCATACCAAAGCGGGAAAGTATCGTTATCACCATTGGTAAACAAAATTGCATTCGGAGCACAGGAATTCAGGTAGTTTTCTGCGAATTGTAATGCAGTATACCTGTTGGAACGGTCATGATCATCCCAGCCTTCTTTGGCCATAATGGTTGGAACCAGTAATGTGCAGGCTAAAGTTGCCACCACAGCCGCCGTTTTTGGTGCTATTTTTTTACTCAGATAATCAAAAATTGCATAAACACCCAGGCCTATCCAAATTGCAAAAGCATAGAATGAAGCAGCAAAAGCATAATCACGTTCACGGGGCTGGTAAGCATATTGATTCAGATAAATTACAATAGCAATACCTGTGAGGAAAAACAGCAGCGCAACCACCCATCCGCTTTTAGTATCTGTATTGAAATGATAAAATAATCCAACTAAACCCAATATCAATGGAAGTAAATAAAATTTATTTGTTCCTTTGTTTTTCAAGGTGTCAGGAATATTATCCTGAGGGCCCAGTCTCCAGCTATCGATAAATGGAATGCCACTAATCCAGTTTCCGTTTAAATTATCACCTCTGCCTTGCAAATCATTCTGTTTGCCGGCAAAATTCCACATAAAATATCTGAAATACATATAGTTTAACTGGTATCCGAAAAAATAAGTCAGATTTTCGAGGAATGTTGGTTTTATTAGCGTTTCTTCTCCATTTCTGCCCTGTACTGTAATTGGCGTACCTTTTATTCTTCCCCAATCCTTATAGGCATCTATATGCTGCTGATCAGAGTTGCTCCACATTCTTGGGAAAATTGTTGTAAACCTCGGGTCATAAACAGGCTCATCATTTTTCTTATCATCAGTGATGACGTATTTGCCTTTGATTTGGAGGTTTGGAATATTTTTATTTTTTTCAATGTATTGACTGGCATCAAATTCACTGAAATAAGTTGCAATTTGCTGTTCGCCGTTCATTACAAGATAGGCTTTGGTATAAACGGGATTACCATCCTTATACTCAATTATCGGAGCATTATAATATTGTCCGTACAAAAGTGGATTTGAACCATATTGTTCACGTTCCAGATAAGATACCAGAGCAGTCGCGTTATCAGGATTGTTTTCATCAAGCGGTGTATTGGCATTTGAACGTATAACCAGAATAAAGAAAGATGAATAGCCGATTAGCAGGAAAATCAAAGAAATAATAATGGTGTTTAATACAACTTTGTGATGTTTTTTTGAATAGCGCAACCCCAAAATGATAGCAGCTATTAAAATTGCAAAATATACCACAGTCCCTGACCCAAAGCCAAATCCGAACGAATTAACTACCATTCTTTCGAAAAATCCGGAAAGACTTACTATTTCAGGAATAATACCAAACAATATTCCTGCCAGTAAAACCAAAGATAAAAGTAAGGCTTTGATTACACCCATGCGTGTGGTTTCAAACCTGCGGAAATAATAGACAAATACTATAGCGGGAATGGCCAGTAAATTCAATAAGTGAACGCCTATTGACAAACCTATTAAATAAGCTATAAGAATTAACCACCGGAAAGCATGTTTTTCATCCGCATTTTCGTCCCATTTAAGTATTGCCCAAAAGGTAATGGCTGTATAAAAAGAAGATGAAGCATAAACTTCGCCTTCTACAGCAGAGAACCAGAAAGAATCTGAAAATGTATAAGCCAGGGCTCCTACAATAGCGCTGCCAAAAATAGCGTAAATCTTGCCATCAGTAAGTTCTCCGTTTTGTAATACCATTTTTTTGCCCAGTAAAGTAATCGACCAGAATAAAAATAATATACAAAATCCACTGGCTAAAGCAGACATAGTGTTAACCATGCGTGCCACATGGCTTACATCACCAAATGCAAAGAGTGAGAAAAAACGCCCGATCAATTGGAAAAAAGGAGCTCCCGGTGGGTGACCAACCTGTAATTTGTAAGATGTGGCTATGTATTCACCACAATCCCAAAAACTTGCTGTAGGTTCAGAAGTAAGTATATAAACAGCTGCAGCAATAATAAAAATCAACCATCCAAGGATGTTGTTCCACTTTTTGTATTGAGTAATCATTCTTATTTTTTTAAAACTTTAATCTGCGAATTTATAAAAAACTTTGCAAAGTTTTAATTTATTTGGTGATTTTCGGTTTGCTGATTTATCGTTTATACCGTAAACTTTTTTTTAATTACCGTAAACTTATTTATAATAAAATTGGCTATTAAAAACAAATACTTTTATATACAATATTTTAAACAATTAATTAATCACTTTAAAAACAATTTGTTATGAAAAAATTAATTTTCTTAATCGTTCTATTTTTACCGGTACTCCTTTATTCTCAAAATGATACAGTAATCATTCAATCGAAAGTTAGTGATGTATGTGTTTTTTATCAGGGAGCACAGCTTACAAGAACTGCCTCAGTTAATCTAATTAAAGGTCAACAACTGATTATTCTGAAAAAGTTACCTGCAGAGCTTAATGAACAAAGCATTCAGGTGAAAAATATTCCAAACGCCCAGATTTTATCTGTAAAAGCACAACCTACAAGTATTGGCAACAAAGAAAAACAGCCTATTAAAGATGTGCAGAAAAATATTGAGGAAAAAGAACAGAAAATCCGCGTATTAAATGCCAAACTACAGGTTTATGAAAAAGAAGAAAAAATGCTGTGGGATAACAGGCAGTTAGCCAATGAAAAACAAAGTCTGACAATTCTCCAATTGAAAGAAGCTGCCGATTTTTACCGCAGCCGAATGAATGAAATTGCAATGGAAAACATTCGCATTCAAAAGGAAATTAAAACAGAAATGGAAGGTATTCAGGATCTGAACAAAAAAATAAATGAATTAAAAAATGAAATTGAAAGAAAATATTCTGAAATCCTCCTTATGGTTGATTGCGAAAAAGCCATAACTACAAAGTTAAGTTTCAGTTATTTTGTTAATGCAGCAGGCTGGGTACCTTATTATGATTTCAGGGTTGAAGAAATCAACGAACCCCTGGCTATTGTTTATAATGCCAATGTTTTTCAGAGTACGGGCGAGGACTGGACAAATGTAAAACTCAAATTATCAGGTAATAATCCCATGCTGAAAACGGCAAAGCCTGAACTTAACAGATGGTATCTTGAAAACAACAGAAGACAAACAGTTACCCGTGATGTTTTCAGCTTAAACGGCGGCGAAATAAGAGGTAAAGTTACAGATGCAACCACCAATGAGCCTTTACCTTTTGCTATTGTTGTTATTGAACAATATGGAAAACAATTTGGTGCTACAACATCTGATTTTGACGGAAATTATATCATAAAACCCCTGCCAGCCGGTAATTATAACTTAAAATGCACTTTTATTGGCTATAAAGCTGTTTTAATTTCAAATGTTATTATTAATAAAGATAAAATTACTTTTTTAGATGTATCAATGCAACAATCTGCTATAACTCTGGAATCAGTCGAAATAGTTGAATATAAGACTCCTTTGATAAGCAGAGATCAATTACAATCAGGCGCAACAATTACATCCGAAGATATCGCAAGAATGCCCGGAGTTTCAGCTTCCAGTGAAATGGGAGGCGTATACGGCAATTATAGAGGTGCAAGATCTGGAAATACTGTTCAATATGTTGATGGCGTCAGAACAAGAAATACAGAATTACAAAACACTAATTTTATTTCCAATGATTTACAACGGAATATCAGTAATCTCGAATATGTAATTGAAACGCCCTATTCTATTTTATCCGACGGAAAAGATTATGCCATTCGTATTAAGGAAGCAAAAATGCCTGTCGATTATCATTATCTTGCCATTCCAAAACTTGATGCAGATCCTTTCCTTATATGTGAAGTCAACAACTGGCAAAATTTAAATCTGTTGGATGCCAAATATAATATATTCTTCAAGGGAACATTCGTCGGTGAATCGGTATTGAATACCAACGAAGCCAGTGATACCCTTAAGATTTCACTGGGAAGGGATAAAAACCTCTACATCAGCCGCAACGGGATTAAAGAGATAAACGATAAAAAAGTTAACGATAACAATATTAAGGAAACAGTGGGCTGGAATATTACTGTAAAAAATACCAAACCTTATCCGATTCATATTATCATCGAAGACCAGTATCCTGTTACTGAAAGAAAATCCATCGACATCAGACTGAATGATGCTATGAATGCTAAGGTAGATGCACAAAGCGGTAAACTAAGCTGGGATTATATCTTACAGGCCAATGAAAAGAAAGAAATCAAGTTTAATTATACTGTAAAATACCCCAAATATATTGGTGTTAATACTGATTGATAATTAGTATTTCACTAATTTAAGATTATTTATCCGGCCATCGGCATATATTCTTACAATATATATGCCCTTGGCTAAATCACCAACATAATAGGCATTATCAATATTGCGTTTTGGATAAGTTTTTAATAAAATGCCACGGTAATCAAGAATATCAACCCTTGTTACTATGCGGTTAAAATAAATACCAAAATAATCTGCGGTTGGATTATTTAAAATAGCTGTTTTCGATAGTATTACAGATTTATCAATGGACAAAACATTTATGGAGGGCAGGGAAAAACATCCCCATATATTTTGGGCAATTACAGAATAATATCCAATCTGAACGGGAATGTAAAAATATTGATTAGCACCTGGAATAATGGTATCAAATAAATACCATTGATATTGGGTATATAAAGGATCATAAGCAATAAGTGTATCTCCATGTTTTGTAATAATAGGTGTTAATGGTCTTTCTAAAACATGGATTGAAAAAGAATCAATAAATGATGATTTGCAACCTTCAGGGGTAAAAGCATTAATTGTAACATTATATAAACCTGAATTTAGATAGGTATGAGTTGGGGAACTAAAAAGTGAAGAATCCCCGTCACCAAAATACCACATGAATGTTGAGTTGAATGGAGTTGTTTGATTGTTCCAATTTATTGTAAGAGGAATACACCCAAAGCTTTTATCACGCAAATAAGCTATTTGAGCCTGGCTGTATACCAATACTTTAGCTATCGCAGTATCCTTGCATGCATGAGATGTTGTACCAATAACTTTATAATTAAAAGTAGTATCACTTGGATAAGTAGTAAATGGATGAACCCATATTTGTTGTGCCGTGTCACCATTACTCCACAAATACTTATTTGCACCACTGACAGTGAGTTTTGCAGTATCACCCTGGCAAACAGAATCACCAATAACAGTTAATACCGGTTTAGGAAAAACAATCACAGTTTTTGTTACTGAATCAGGACAAGCACTTGCAGTATCCTCAACTAATTTTACATAATAGGTGCCTGCTGTTGAATAAATATGTGTCGGTGAAATTACATTATTTTGTTTATTGTCTGCTGAACCCGGATTCCCAAAATCCCAGCGCCAGTTATTTATGGCCACATTTGATGTTGTGGTTCTGGTAAAAGTTACCGGAGAACCGGCACATGCATTAGTAATCGTAAAATCAGGATGAATAGTATTTGGTAAAAGCATACAGCTTAAAGTATCTGTACAAGTGCTGCTTAACTTTGATGAAATAACAACTTTATAAATTGTACTGTCAATTGGATTGCTAATAGTAATGGATTGTGTGGTATCTCCCATAGGTAACCATTTGTAACGAAATCCACTTGGAGCCGTTATTACAGCTGATGTGCTTCCTGGGCAATAGGCTATCCCGAGATTCCTTGGGTCACTATAACCATAAAAATAAGCATATCCGAAATGTCCTCCTTCTCCACAATCGGATGCAATAAAATGAATTTTAATATGTTGACCATGATAAGATTTTAAATTTAAACCTATCGTTTGCCAGTCAAACCAGTTTATGGTATGTCCAAAAGCCGTACAGGTTTTAACATATGAACCCGGAGTTCCTGAAACATAAGTAAAATTACCACAAGTATTATTAATAGGTATATTATTTGTATCAGTAATACGAATCTGAAAATAGGGTTGTTCAACACAATTATGAGAAGGATTTTCCAGCACAGCTGCAAAACTGTATACAAATAATCCGGAAACAGTTGTATCAACCTGGATTTTATATGACATTTGTGAAGTTTCATAGGTATTCATCCAGCTGTTAAGCCGCACGACCTGATTAACAGTTGCAGGTATTTTCCTTAAATTATAATTTGTAAGCGAATCATATAAACCGGTTAATGAAGGACTATTAGGGTTTGGATAACTTACAACCGATGGAGTTAATATGGTATGCAATGATGGTCTTGCAATGGTACCTGTAGATAAAAATCCCTGAGTTCCACAATTTATTATAGGTTGTATAGCTATTGGTGTACAATTGGAGAGTGGCCCAGAATACATAATCGCTGTATAACATGAAACAGCATGACTTAAACAATAACAGCCATTCCAGTTTGTAAAATCATGATAGGAAAAATCTGCATTCGGGCATTGGGATTGAATAACTACCTGAGCATTTGTTTTTACACTAATAAATATAAATAAAATAAAAATAAATTGTTTAATTATATATTTCATCAGATTAATACTTTATTAATTTTAGTACATCCATTTTATTCTCATCATATTGAATTTTAATAAAATACAATCCTTTAGATAATTCACTTATATCGTATATATTGGATAAATCATAATTAAAATGCTTGATTTGCTTCCCGTTCAAATCAAATACATCAATTTGTTTTACAATGAGATTGTATTTAAAACCAAAATAATCATAGCTGGGATTTGGAAAGATATTGTTATTGTTTATTAAAAGGTTTATATCTGGTGATAAAATTTTATTGGATGGCAAAGAATAACAACTGGTATAATCCTGGGCAATTACACTGTAATATCCGGTTTCAGCAGGAATATAAAAATAGCTGACAGCTCCCTGAATTATTGTGTCATTTTTATACCATTGAAACACATAATTGTTATCGATAGCAATCAAAGTATCACCAATTTTTATAATTGTTGGTGTTTTCACGCCAAATACTTGTATCGCTGATGAATCAGTATATTTTGAAAAGCAACCTTTATCGGTATAAGCTTTAACTATTATCGTATAAATTCCCGAATTTTGATAAGTATGAGATGGATCCCTTACATCTGATGTACTCCCGTCACCAAAAGTCCAAATGAATGTTGAATTTAATGGCGTTGTTTGATTTTGAATAGTTAATGTAAAGGGAAGGCATCCTGAATTATGTTCATACAAATAACTGATTTGAGGCGTTTCATTTACCGTTATCACAACAGATGACGTTGAACCCTGACATCCGGTTGTATCCGTTACAAAAACATTAAATTGAGTAGTTGTAACAGGAGTAGCAACAGGATTTGGAATTGTATCTGAATTCAATAAATAGTAAGGTTGCCATGAATATGTTAACGAACCCGAACCTCCGTTTGCAATTACATAAATTTGTAAATTATTTGGTGCAAAATAATCCTGACAAATCGTAGTGTCATTACTTACATTCAGTAAAATAGGTTCTCTGTTAAAAATATTAATCTGAACAGAATCTGCAAAGCCAGTAAATAAGGGGCTATTGGTTTTAATAATTACGGTTTCAATAGGCTCGTTAATATTATCTGTTAGCGGAACTATAGTTAAATTTAAACTTGTTTGACCGGGCAATATATAAACAGTATCCGGAATTAGTTGATAATCAATACCATTAATAGCTGTGCCGGAAATTATTAGCGGAATAGTTACCGTATTTGTTAATGCTTTGGGAATTTTAAATTTAATGTTGGCATTATTACAACCTTCAATTGCCATAGGTTTTACATACTGATTTGAATAGCTTACAGATATTGAAGGTGCGTTGGTTGAAAAACTGTTGGCTTCCAAAAACAGCCATGAATCTAATACCTGATCATTTGCATCGGCAATAACTATTTTTAAATGATAAGTCGTGAAAGGAACAACATTGGCCGAAGCTTTTAATACTGTTGTAAATCCATCTGCTTGTATACCAGTCCCTCCGGTATTATTAATGTAATATTGGCAGTTCACACAAGGTCCTGTGTTAGCAGTCCCGTTATTTAAATTATGAATGCTAACAGGGATATTTGTACCAGGAAATAATGCAATATTTTTTTTAAAATAATTACCTCCTGAAGGATTTAAGCCGCTGATAAAAAATGCAAATGCATCTTTAAAGGAATTTATATATTCAGGGTATTCATCTGATCCAAAAACGTAGTTGAAACTAATGGTATCAGCATAAGGAATAAAATCAAATTCCAGGATTGCTGCATCTTTTAAAGAAAATATACTCGTATCAACAATAGCTAATAAATCAGTATCTGACATAACTGGTGTAGTTGGCGAAACTGCTAATGTATATCCTCCACTATTGTTGGGGCCCCCAGCTCCTGAAACTCCACCTGTTGCCAATAATAGACCACTGTTCATACCAAGATTAGTCTGAACCAGACCAGTTGTAAAAGAACCAAAGGTATTCCAATTATTTCCGTATGAACCATTAAAAGTAACATTACTGATACTTACTCCGGTTCCAACGAATATATTATTTACAAAAAGTTCTATGTTAGTATAATTGGAAGAAGCAGCTGTAAGCTGAGCATAAGAATGATTAAGTAAAAATGCTGTAATAACTAAAAGTAAAGTTCTTTTCATGTGGTATTAATTTTTTTTTTAAGTCACATGGAATACGCCATATTATAAAATCATTGTAGGTTGATTTGAATGTTATTCTTATGGCTATTTCATAAATTCTATTAAAAAACCAAGTCATATATTCTAATATTTCACTAATTTAAAGGTATCTACCATACCCTCAGCATATATTCTTACAAAATAAAGCCCTTTTAGAAGATTACCAACATAATATTCTTCTGATACTTTAGGTTTGAGAAAGGTTTTTAATAAAATACCACGAAAATCAAGCACTTCAACCCTGCTTATTCTTTCATTTGTATAAACGTTAAAGAATTCCCTGGCCGGATTGGGTGAAACTGAAATATTTTTGAAAATAGTGTTTTCATTAACTCCGACAAAACACGGTAAATACTCCAGACCATAAGGTGAAATATATCCACTTTTATGGTTTATCCAGACACCACTGCTGTCCTGCCAGCCGGTACTCATTGATAGTAAAGCCTCATAGGTGTTTGGTTTATACCATGAATAAATTGTGTCGATTCCATAATAACTATTTGTAAAATACGGAATGTTATTAGAATACAAAGTTGAAGTGTCTGTCCATTGGTTGATGGTTCTTACTCTTATGACATTGGTATGTGTTTTATTTAATATTTTCAGACTGCCCCATCCGTCAGCAACAACACTGTAATGAAATTTTCTATTATGTTTAGTAGTATTTGGACCAGGTTGAAAATCAGACTGATAATTTGTTGAATCTAAAAATCCTGAAAGATAGGTAAATGGAAATTTAAAAATGTACCTGGATGGCAAATAATATGCCTCTGCAACAGGAGTTGTTGCTTCACCCATTGCAACTAATTTATTTATATCGGCAAGGTAATACCTTTTAATTTCATTACCAACAGGTGACATTGAAAAATCAACTAAATTACATCCGGTTGGATAATACGTCGGTGGATCAGAATAAATCATTGAGTATGTTAACTGAGCAGGACTTGTAACGGGAATGGTAAAATTAACAGAAGAAAAATCCCAGAATACATTAGCTCCTGAATTACCCGGATCATAATAATTTATGTTTCCATCCCAGTAAAAAATACTGTCACCGTCTTTATGGACAATATTAGCTGAATCCAATACGGGTGCTTGCGTAAAGGCACATAACCGTAACGATAATAAAATCAGAATTGGTAGAATTTTTTTCATTTTCTCATTATTTAGTGATAAAAGCTGTTTCTTAATATGAAGAAATTGCAGATTTGAAGTCTTAATTTAAGACTTGCAACTGTGTTTTAGTATAGACGCAAAAATTCAAAAAAAGGTTGTAACTTTTGTTAATTATTTAACAAAGATAGACTGAAATAATTCAGAATAAATAGAAAATGAAAATAATTTAAATTAATTTATCAACAGCTTTAATGGCATTTTGTAATCTTTCAGCACCTGTACCGTTGATAATTGCAAAAGGAAAACCATTATCCGTTAATGTTTTGAGATAATGCTGAAAAAGTTCTTCCCTTTCGTTGGGGTTTTCGCGCTGTGCATCGTATTCCCATGGTAAATCAGTACTGCAGAGTAAATATATATCGTATGTATGGCTGACAAATTGCCCGTTTATCCAGTCGTGGCATTGTTTATACTTATAATCGCACCAGATCTTCGTAACTGTAAAATCGGTATCACAGAATAATAGGGCATTTGCTGCATTTGCTGCTTCATTTTCCCTTAGCAGTTGGCCTTTGGCTATTTCCAGCACATCATCGTAGGTATATTGCCGGTCGAGTTTTTCAATATATTCACGGGCATATTCGGCCACAAATAAAGTATGGTAATGTGCTGCCAATTCTTCAGCTAACTGGCTTTTTCCGGTTGATTCAGGTCCTGTAATGGCAATACGTTTGGTCATTTAGTTATTAGTTATTGGTTATTAAGTTATTAGGTTATTAAGTGGCAAGCGATAAGAGACAAGTGATAAAAAAAATAGCATGCTGAAGACACTGATTATTACTGATTTTCGCTGATTTTTAATTACTCATTACTCATTGCTAATTGCTAATTAATTCCTAATTCCAGATTCCTAATTTTTAATTACTTTCTTCCTCCACTCAAAATAACCGGAAGTAGCAATAATCAGAAATACAAGATACTGAAATCCTAAAAAGAGCAAACCCTGATAAATTAAAAGAGGTAAAATGAGTAAATCACCAATTATCCAGAAAGTCCAGCTTTCGAGTTTTTTACGTGTCTGCAGCCACATGGCTACTATATAAAAAGAGGATGTAATTGAATCGAGTATTCGAATTTTACTATCGGTTTGGGGTTTAAGTACAAAATATAAAACAACAAGTGAAACCAGAAACAATGCAGCATTTATAATGTATTCCTTATTATTGCAACGGGTTATGGCAAGCTGTTTTTTATTTTTATCTTTCTTAGCCCAATGGTACCATCCGTAAATGCTCATCACAACAAAATAAGCATTGATACCCATATTGGCATAACATTTTGAAATCAGAAAAATGTAAACAGATAAACCAACATTAATCAAGCCGGTTGGGAAAACCCTGATATTTTCGTTACGGGCATACCAGACACTGAGTAAGCCAAAAAAAACGGCAACTATTTCGACATAGCTGGTGTTGAGGATATTCTGGTAAAGAGTAGAGGTTATAGTCTCCATTTGGTTATTGGTTATTGGCTGTTGGCTATTCGTAATTCGTAATTAATTTAGTTTGCGAAATTAAGGAAATTTATAATAGCATCGAAATTTTGAAAATACTGTCAGCTAAAATAATTTCCCTGCATTTTTAACGTTCTTGCATTTGATTTTATAACTTTACAAGCTCAAATTAAAATAAAAAAGATGTTGTTAAAAGATATTACAGATTTAATCGAAAGCATTGCACCGCTTTCATATCAGGAAAGTTATGATAATTCAGGCCTTATTATTGGAAATAAAAATGCAGCTGTTGAAAAAGCCCTTATTTGCCTCGATATAACTGAAGAAGTTCTGGAAGAAGCCATAGAAAAGAACTGCAAGCTTGTAATTTCACATCATCCCCTAATTTTCAAAGGAATAAAAAAGCTGAATGATAAAAATGAGGTGGAAAGAATCATTGTAAAAGCGATACAACACAATATTGCTATTTATGCTGCGCATACCAACCTTGACAATGCTGAAGCCGGTGTTAATAAGATATTTGCTGAAAAATTGAATCTGAAAAATGTCAGGAAATTACAGCCTAAAACCAATTTATTACGTAAATTAGTGTGTTTCTGTCCGCCTTCTCATGCTGAAACAGTTAAAATTGCACTTTTTGAGGCAGGAGCAGGACATATTGGTAATTATGATAGTTGCAGTTTCAATATTGCCGGTGAAGGTAGTTTTAGGGCATTGGATAATGCAAGCCCTTTTGTTGGTAATATTAACGAACTTCACACAGAAAATGAAATCAGGATAGAAACGGTTTATCCTGCCTGGCTTGAGAGTAAAATTTTAAAAGCCTTATTTAACAAGCATCCTTACGAAGAAGTAGCCTATGATATCTACAATCTGGAGAATCAGTTAAATACAGTCGGAAGCGGCGTTATAGGCGAAGTTGAAGAAACAGATGAGCTGTCTTTTTTACAAAAACTAAAAACAATAACAAATACCAAATGTATAAGACATACGGCTTTATTGGGAAATGCCGTTAAAAAAGTAGCTTTATGCGGTGGTGCAGGTAGTTTTCTGATTCATGATGCTATTGCAATGGGTGCTGATGTTTTTGTTACAGGAGATGTAAAATATCATGATTTTTTTGAAGCGGAAAAACATTTAATTATCGCTGATATTGGACATTATGAAAGTGAACAGTTTACAAAAGAATTATTATATTCAATTATTTCAAAAAAATTTCCTAATTTTGCAGTTTTAATTTCAGAAAAAAATACAAATCCAATACATTACTTGTAAATTCAAATTCAATATATATGGCAAAGACAAGCAAAGGCGAAAAGAAAGCAACAGACACTGCAGTTGTTGAAAATGAAGTAGTTGAAACCAACTACAATGATATTATTGCCAAAGAAGCCGATATTAGTGTTGAAACAAAATTAATAGCACTATACACATTACAACAAATTGATTCACAGATTGATAAAATCAGAATCATACGGGGCGAACTTCCATTGGAAGTACAGGATCTGGAAGATGAGGTAGCCGGTTTGGAAACCCGTATTGATAATTTTGTTCAGGAAATCAATGTACTCGAAAGTGCAATCAGCGAGAAAAAAGCAATTATTTCAGACTGCCAGATGCTGATTAAACGTTACGAAGAGCAACAAAATAATGTTAGAAACAATCGCGAATACGACTCATTAACCAAAGAAATTGAATTCCAGAACCTCGAAATTCAGTTAAGCGAAAAAAGAATAAAAGAGTTTACAATTGCATTGGATGCTAAAAAAGAAGAAGTAGATTTTGCACAGGTAAAACTTGTTGAACGTAAAGGCGAACTGGATATTAAAAAAGCTGAATTAGACGATATCATTGCTGAAACTGAAAAGGAAGAAACAGACCTTATCAAGAAATCGCATGATAACCAAAAGATGTTTGAAGAAAGATTATTAATAGCTTACAAACGTATCCGCGAAAATGCCCGTAATGGTTTAGCTGTTGTAAAAGTTGAAAGGGATGCTTGCGGCGGTTGCTTTAATAAAATTCCACCTCAACGTCAATTGGATATTCGTATGCACAAAAAAATTATTGTTTGCGAATATTGCGGCAGAATTTTAGTTGATAATGCTATCGAAGAAGTTGTAAAACGCTAAACTTAATTATAATATTGTTTATAAAGGGTGTAAGTAACAAAACTTGCACCTTTTTTGTTTATAGTTTTCAGTGAAAAAATATAGTATTTTTGCTGCTTATAAATTTGATACAACGTGAATAAAAAAAGCATATTTCTCTTTCTTTTTCTTTTATGCATCACAAAATTCAGCTTTGCTTATTTTGATTTTACAATAAATTGCCGGAAAATACATCAACTCATTATGAATTTGCAACTCAATGAAGCGCAACAGATGATAGATGTAGAGAAAAAAAGCAATCCTTCCAATAAAATCCCTTATTATCTTGAAAATTATAAAGATTTCATATCAATTGCTGTAAGTCAGGATAAAGCAAGTTTTGATCGCCTGCTGGCTAAAAGGTCTGATATGATTGATCTGATTGCAAAGGATGACCAATCTTCACCTTATTACAATTATTGTCTGGCAGATGTTTATTTTCAATGGGCTGTGGCTCGCTTATTATTTATGAAAGACATGAGTGATATGATAGATGGCATAAAGGCTGCTCTGGAGTTTAAAAAATCCTATGAAATTATTGAAAAAAATCAGTCAAAATTTCCAAATTTTGCACCCAACCTTAAATTATTAGGCTTGATGCGTGCCCTGGTAGATGTTGTTCCCGCTAATTACAAAACTATTGTTAAATCCCTGGCTTTTGACGGAAGTTTTGAACAGGGTACTGCAGAACTGATGCAATTAACAGACAAAGCCATTGCAGATAAAAATATTGATTTTGTTAAATCAGAAGCCCTGTTTTTACTCACTTTTGTTGAAATAAACCTTCAGGCAAACAAACAAAAAGCACTATTTCTGAAAAAATATTACACAAATCCCGATATAATTGCCGAAATTAAATCCAATGCTGTTTTGCTTTATGCAAAAGCAAGATATGATATCTTTTTTGGACGAAATGATGAGGCAATACAAGCACTGGAAGCTTTTCCACGTGGGAATAATGTTGCATACTTCGGTTTTGTAGACTATTTATGCGGTAAAACAAAACTCAACCGTTTAGACAAAGATGCTGCAAATTATTTTTTAAATTATAATGTAAAATATAAAGGTGCACATTATATTAAAGCAAGCTATCAGCATTTGGCGTGGTACTATTTGTTAAATAATGATGTTGGAAAATATACTGAAAATATGAAAAAAGCAGCACGTTTTGGTGCAGCTCTTTCCGAAATAGATAAGCAGGCTTTGTATGAAGCTAACAGAAATGAGCCTTCAAATGTTCAGCTGATGAAAGCAAGGTTGCTATGCGATGGAGGCTATTTTCAGCAGGCATTAAAAAATCTGGATGAAAATACACAATCATTATTATTAAAAACGGATAAGGATTCATTGGAATTTTACTATCGTTTAGGCAGAATATACCATGAATGGGATAAAACAGATAATGCTGTTCCTTATTATGAAAAAGTGCTTCGAAAAGGTTGTAATGCTCCCTGGTATTTTGCTACCAATGCAGCACTTCAACTTGGATTGATATACGAAAACCGCAAAGATTTAAATACTGCCCGTTTATATTTTAAACGCTGCCTGAGCATGAGTCCTAAGGAATATAAAAACAGCCTGCATACCAAAGCTAAAGCAGGCTTGAAGCGAATTGGCGGGTAATAAATCCTCCTTCATTTTAAGATTTTTATTAATTCCACTTCATTTTTCACTTTCCTATTATCATATATTTTTTTTAATTAAAAATTACTCCGGAATCTCTGGTAATTTATTGTAATTGTAAATTGATATTCAATAATTTACATTGCTTAACAATTTCTTAATATTAACTTAATCTTAGCTTAACAGCATCATGTTAAATGCTATCTACTTTTGTTGCGAAAAAGAAATTAAACGAAAACAAAAATTAAAAAAAATAAAAAAAACATGAAAAATTTTTATCTGATTATTACAATCTTTATTTGTTTAGCAATTAATGCTAAAGCACAAAGTGTTCAGGACTCTTTGAAAGATCAAATGGTTGAACTGAAAGAACGTATCAATGGTATTGATGAGCGTTTATTAACAACCGAAAGTGATTTATCAAAGCATAACAAAATTAAAATTTCCGGTTATATACAAGGCCAATTTGATTATTTCGAAAATAAACTGTCGTATCCTAATAATTCTTTTCAGGTACGTCGTACCAGGTTAAAAGTTCAGTATGAAGCTGCAGAAGGCGTAAGATTTGTTTTACAACCTGAATTAGGTCCGGGAGGTTTTGAACTTAAGGATGCTTATGTTACTGCCAATTCACCAATATTTAAGAACCTTGATTTATGGGTTGGTAAATTTAACCGTCCTAACTATGAAGTTGAATATTCTTCCAGTCAGCGCGAAGTTCCGGAACGTTCACGTATTATCAAAGCCTTATATCCGGGCGAAAGAGCCATAGGTGCTAAATTGGAATATAAAGCAAAAATAATTCCATTAAAATTGCAATTGGCAATTTTGAACGGTAATGATGGTTTTACATATAAAGATGCATTGGGAAACAACATGAATACTGCTCAGGCTTTAACGAATAAAGATTATGATAATTTTAAGGACTTTATGTTCAGAGCAACTTATACTTCAAAAATTAATGATATTATCGGTCTGGATTTCGGGTTTAACGGATATTTAGGTCAGCTTAAAGCTACTTCAACTTCTACCATAAAAGGTGATTATACCTTAGATAATAATACAACTGCTGTTGGTGATGCATTAAAACGCAACTGGATTGGTGCTGAGTTCCAGTTATATGTTGATTTCCTTGGTGGAATGTCATTGAAAGGCGAATATATGATGGGACAGAATGCATTGCCCGGTTATATATCCAATGCAACTACAACTACAACCGCAAATGCAATGAATGCTACCAATGATACCATTCTTACAACGACTACAAATACCATAAATAAAACACAGAAACCAAATCAGATCGTTAAATTTTCAGGTGGATATTTATATCTGAATAAAAATATTGGCAAAAAGAATCAGATATCTGCAAGATATGATTTCTATGATCCAAATACTCAGATTTCAGGCAACGAAATTAATTCTAAATTCTATAATGCCAGTATCGCTGATGTAACTACAACCTCATCAAAAGTATCAGGTAAAAACATTATAGTTACAAAAAATGTTACCCAAACCAATGTTAAACTAAACAGTGGTACCGGTGATATCGCATATCAAACCTTAACCCTGGCATGGAATCATTATTTAAATGACAATATCCGTGTAACTTTTGCTTACGAAATTCCAATGAATGAAAAAACTCAATCAAAAGATCTTACAAAAGATGCAAATAATAATTTAATCAATCTGAATGATAAAGCAACCATCAATGGTGTGGATCAATACAATTATTATAATTCTGTATTTAAACAAAACACATTTACCATTAGGATTCAGGCAAAATTCTAAAAAATATTTATAACAACAATAAACAACAAAAAATAATAATAAAAATATGAAAACATTAAACATTAAAAAATTAGCTGTAGTTCTTAGCTTATTAGTAACAGGAATTATCAGTTTTGCATTCATCAATCAGGAAAGAATCACCGTTAAAGGTTCTGATACTATGGTAATTTTAGCTCAGAAATGGGCTGAAGTTTATATGAAGAAAAATCCAACTGCTTCTATTCAGGTAACAGGTGGTGGCTCAGGCGTAGGTATTTCTGCTTTAATCAATGGTTCTACCGATATTTGTAATGCCAGTCGTAAGATGAAACAATCTGAAATTGACAAATTAAAAGATCGTTACAATACATTAGGAGTTGAAGTTCCATGTGCAAAAGATGGTATCACTATTTATTTACATCCGGGCAACAAAGTTAAAGAACTGACATTAAAACAATTAAGCGATATTTTTGCCGGAAGAATCAAAAACTGGAAAGATCTTGGAGGTGCCAATGCTGATATCAGATTATATGGCAGGGAAAACAGTTCAGGAACCTATGTATTCTTTAAAGACAATGTGGTAAAAGCTGATTATGCTCCAAATTGTCAGACATTACCCGGAACTGCTGCAGTTGTGAATGCTGTTAAAAAAGATGTAAACGGAATTGGATACGGAGGTGCAGCTTATTCTACCGGAATTGAAATCTGTAAAGTTAAAAAAGATACCAACAGTCCTGCATACGAAGCAAATGCAACAACTATTAAAAACAATCAGTATCCGATAACCCGATACTTATATATGTATTTAAGAAACAGACCAACAGGTGCAATGAAAGCATACATTGACTGGATTTTAAGTCCTGAAGGACAAGGTTTGGTTACTGAAATGGGTTATTTCCCTGTACGATAATAATAATGCTTTAATGAATTATACGCTTAAAACAAAAAGTATAAACATAAAATCAAACCTGACAGGCATCAAAATCCTGTCAGGTTTATATCATTTTCAATATATCAAATCGGGATTAAAATCGATTTTTATCTAATTTCTTATGCTACTTAAGCTTATGAATAAAATTAAACAAATTATCTCAAAATTAACAGGCCTTTTTAGAAAGCAAAAAGCAATGCCCGGCGATAAAATCGATATAACCCATAAACGTTTCAGATGGTCGGATTTTATTGCTGAAAAAATCATTAAAGGTGTTGCTTTTCTTTCCATCACTATTATTATTCTGATTTTTTTCTTTGTCTTCAGGGAATCTTTCCCTATTTTTAATTTTGGGTCAAAAGATAAACCTAAAACAGAGCAATTAACAGCGACTAAAAATCAAAACAATACAGCAAATCAAAATCCGCAGCAGGAACAATACGGAGTGGAAACCACAGCACCTGAAAAACAGGAGCAATATGGAGCGGAAACATCTGAACCAGCCAAACAGGAACAATATGGCGTAGAAACTACAGAAGCAAGCCAACAGGAGCAATATGGAGTTGAAACCGGCAAAGATTCCCTGATGATGGGTGAAAACAAAACACCAAATGAAGCAACTGAAAGCGGTTCAACCAATGCTTCTAATAAACAAGCTATAAAAACTTTAATTACAAAAACCTGGCAACCGGTTTCTGATAATCCCAGATATGGTTTATTACCTTTACTTTTAGGAACATTCAAGATAACCATTATTTCATTATTGTTTGCTGCACCGCTGGCTATACTTGCAGCATTATATACTTCAGTTTTTGCCAATAAACGCTTAAAGGAAATCATTAAGCCAACCATTGAAATGTTGGCTGGAATTCCATCAGTAGTTATAGGGTTTTTTGCCTTAATGGTAATGGCCAGCTTTTTACAGAATTTGTTTGGTTACGCTACCCGTTTAAACTCATTTGTAGGTGGAATTGCTATGGGACTTGCTGCTATTCCTATTATTTATACCATTACCGAAGATGCATTGACTGCTGTACCTAAAACCTATTATGAAGCCAGTCTTGCATTGGGTGCATCCAAATGGCAAACAGCATTCTTTGTAATATTGCCGGCAGCCACACCGGGTATATTTGCTGCAGTTTTATTAGGCATTGGAAGGGTGTTCGGCGAAACCATGATTGCCTTAATGGCAACAGGAAATGCAGCTATGATGGGATTAAATCCATTTGAATCTGTCAGAACCCTGGCTGCTACCATTGGTGCTGAAATGGCAGAAGTTGTATTCGGTGATACCCATTATAATGTATTATTTTTAATTGGTTCAATGTTGTTTATCTTCACTTTTATCATCAATGCTATTGCAGAATTCTGGGTAAAAGGTAAATTAATGAAAAAAATTCAGGGAAAATGATGCTACAAAAGTTTTATAATTCTGTTCGTTCCAAAAAACAAAATCGAAATAATACGATTACAGAATTAAATGCCGATGGATTTTCAACAACATTTCAAAAAAACTCTTTTTTTGAAATGTTAAAATTGAAAACCAATCGGTATAAAAGAGATGCCAAAGGCTTTATCTTTGAAGGAATAACCCTAGCTTCAGCATTGATAATTGTCGCTATACTTATTGTAATGCTGGTGGTTATTTTTAATGGCGGAAAATCAATGTTTACCTGGGAATTTCTGACTACTTTCCCTAAGGAAGGCATGACAAAAGGCGGAATATTCCCTGCTATTTATGGAACAGCATTATTGGTAATTATTATGTCCATAGCAGCTGTACCTTTTGGTACCATAACGGCAATTTATCTCACCGAATATGCCAGAGAAAATTCATTTATTGCCCGGAGCATCCGTTTTGCAGTAAGAACACTGGCTGTAATTCCATCCATTATTTATGGTTTGTTCGGTCTTGGGTTTTTTATCAAATATGTTGGAACCGGAATGGATAGTGTGTTTTTGGGCGGACATTTGAAATGGGGACAACCCAATATTCTATGGGCCAGTTTAACCATGGCTTTGCTTACCTTACCGGTTGTAATTGTTTCTGTGGAAGAAGCGTTGAAAACCATTCCCCGCGAATTGCGTGAAGCAAGTTTAGCCCTGGGTGCTACAAAATGGCAAACCATCCGCAAGGTGGTTTTTCCGGGATCCATTTCCGGTATTTTAACCGGTGCTATTCTTGCTGTAAGCCGTGGGGCAGGAGAGGTTGCACCTATACTTTTTACAGGAGCTGCCTATTATCTGGCAACCTTACCGGGCTCACTGAGCGACCAGTTCATGGTATTGGGATATCATATCTATATTATGACCACGCAATCAGCCAATGTAGATCAGACTTTGCCTATACAGTTCGGAACAACTATGGTATTATTGTTGCTTACTTTCTCGCTCAATATAGTAGCCATTATTTTAAGATACAGAATCAGAAAAAGACGCATTGCTTAATAATATTTAAAAGACAAGAATGAAAACGATTAAAATTCAAACGGAAAATATGTATTTGCACTATGGAAGTAAAATGGCGCTGAATAATATTTCTATAAGTATACCTGAAAATAAAGTAACAGCATTGATCGGACCATCAGGCTGCGGAAAATCTACTTTTCTCCGAAGTTTGAACAGAATGAATGATTTAATTGATTCTGTTAAGATTGAAGGAAATGTTTTTATTGATGGGATTAATATTTACGATAAAAATATTGATGTGGTTAACCTGCGTAAAAAAGTAGGTATGGTTTTTCAGAAATCAAATCCTTTTGCCAAATCCATCTTTGAAAACGTAGCCTATGGGCCACGTATCAATGGAATCAACAATAAAAATGAATTAACTGAAATTGTTGAAACTTCACTGCAAAATGCTGCCATCTGGGATGAGGTAAAAGACCGTTTATATGATTCAGCCCTGGGTTTATCAGGCGGTCAGCAGCAACGTCTTTGCATAGCCCGTACGTTGGCTGTTAATCCTGAAATTATTCTGATGGATGAACCGGCCAGTGCACTCGACCCCATTTCAACATCAAAAATTGAAGAACTGATACACGAATTAAAAGATAAATATACTATTGTTATTGTAACCCATAATATGCAACAAGCAGCCAGAGTTAGTGATTATACTGCTTTCTTTTATATAGGTGAATTGATAGAGTTTGATAAAACAAAAAAAATATATACTAATCCCGACAAAAAACAAACTGAAGATTATATAACCGGAAGATTTGGTTAATTTTGTCATAATAAATTTTTAAATGACTGAAATGGAAAAATACAGGATATTTGACAATGAACTCGAAAAATTAACCGAAAGGGTTAGAAAAATGAGTCATCTTGTTGAAGAACAAGTGAGCAATGCCATACTTGCCTTAAACAGTTGTGATATGGAACTGGCTCAACATGTAATAGAAAATGATAATAAGGTAGATAAACTGGATGTGAAAATTGACAAGCTTTGTCAGAAGATTTTTGCCTTGCAGCAACCGGTGGCAACTGATTTAAGATACATCATTTCATCGCTTAAGATTAATAATGATCTGGAACGCATTGGTGATCATGCAGTTAATATTGCCAAAAGAATTGATGGTGTTTGCGATTATACCTATTTATCTAAAGAACTGGGTATAGATGTTGTGGCAAACAAAACGGTAATGATGTACAAAGATGTGGATCAGTTGATTAAAACCCATAATATGGTTCTGGCTGACGATATTTTTAAAAACGCTGTTGAAATCAAGGAAAATTGCCATCAGATTTCTGAAAAAATTATTGAAGAAATGATGAAACAGAAAGAAATCATAGTGGTGGCAACCAATATCATGATCATTGTAAATCTGCTCGAGCGTATTGCAGGCTATTCAACCAATATCGCCGAATCTATTACCTTTGTGGTGGAAGGTATAATCATTAAGCATCAGAAGAAGACCGAAAATCAATAAACAGACATGAACTTATTTCTTGTAATATCAGCAGCACTTTTTTCTATCATGAACCCATTGGGTACTGTTCCTGTTTTTTTAAGCCTGACGCAGGGAAAGAACAAAAAGCAGATTAAAAACATTGCCCTTTACACATCTATAAATGTGCTGATGATATTACTGGTATCTTTCTTTTTGGGAAAATACCTGCTGACTTTCTTCGGTATCAGCATACAATCCCTGAAAATAGCCGGAGGAATGATAATTGCAGCTTCAGGTTTTGCCTTGCTGACCGGCAGATTTAATGAGCATAAAGGAATGAAAAAATCGGTAAGTGATGATGCTCAGAAACGTTCCGACATCAGTTTAACACCTCTGGCTATTCCCATGCTGGCCGGCCCCGGAACAATTTCGTTATTAATTACCTATAATCAGGAATATACCAATATTGCTGATGTTTCAATATTGGTTGCTGCTTTAATAGCGACTTCAATCATCATTTATTTTATTCTTAAAAGTGCTGATATCATTTTGAAATTCTTAGGTGCTTCGGGATTAAATGCTTTATCCAGAATTATCGGTTTTATTGTAATAGCAATAGGGGTGGAGTATATATTGTCTGTATTGCTTCAGATAATTAAACAATAACAAATTTATTTGGCGATTTGGTGATTTGGTGAATTGGCGATTTTTAATGTCTTTTTACTTCTTCATTCGTTAATCGCTATTTTTTTTGATTTTAGAACAACGATTAACGATTTTTGATTTTAGAAGTTATTCTAACTCCAAATATTCTCAAAATAGTTTATCTTTTTAAAAAACCCAGCTCATACACCTGAGGTTCTAATTTTTCGGTTAAGGATTTATATGTTTCTTCAAACTGTTTAAAGCTTACAGGTGGAAAATCTCCGCTTGCATTTCGTGCCTGCAGGGCTTTCCTTATCTGATACCAGCCCACATCAGGGCGGTTGAGCTTTAACTCATCCCTTACAGTCCTTACATCGGTATGCTGAAAATAAGCCTGCCACAATACTTTGCCTGCATTGAGCACTGCTGTGGCTTCATCCGATAAAATTTTATCTGCCAGATAATTCACCATAAAATCTGATTCAAAACGCCCGTTGGCCCCAACTTCTTCCTCGGTATAAGGAATAAAATGATTTACGATAGACCAACTTTTAACATTCCATTCCAACTCATTGGCACTCGCGGTTAGGTTGCTGCCATTAAACAACATCCATATTAAACAATCATTTTTAAACTCATCGGTGAGTGGTTCAGTGGGTTGTAAGAATTGGTCGCGGTCGTTAAGCCAGATTTGTTTTATAACACGGCGGACTGTGAAAACAATAGCTGCTTGCCAGAGATTGATTCTAGTGACATAAAATCCACAACCATTGCTATAGACAGAAGATAACAAGCCTGTTTGATTAGCATTTTGTACATCTCCACCTTTGCATAGTAAATAACCAATGGCATTTTCAACCCATGCAATTACTTTTGCTTTAGCAATTTGAGGGTGAATTGCATTTTTTAACGGTATATTATTACAATCTGTAGTTAGTCTTGGTATCCATGAGTTTAAGTGTTCACTATTAGGTAAATTGTAATAAGTTTTCTCACCAATAGGTTTGACATTTTTATCAAACACTTCAGTTAATACTTCTTTAATTGTAGTTTGTTTTTTAAGATTATTTGTTGACCATACTAAAAATCCAATTGGAAAGTTACCATTTAATCCATCAAAAGCTCTATTATGAACTACAAAACCACCTAAATATGTTGCATACCATAAATTCCTAAATTGCTCAAAATTTGGTGCATTGATATATTTTAAAGTGCTAAACATTGCAAGTGTAGCGGATGGAATTTCTTTTTTAACACGTGCCATAAATTGAGTAAATAACTCTCGTTTAGCATAGCCATAATTGTTCATCATTTTTGACAATTGTGTTGCAGAAACTCCAGTTTTATTTTCACTATCAATGCTAGTGCTGACTTCTGCATAAGGTGGATTTATCAGCACCAAAATCTTCTTATTGTCGGCTATGGCTTTGCGTAAGCCTTCCGGAACTTTATTGGTAAGCGAATAATCTATTTCACCAAAGTCAGTTATGTCATCGTTGAGGTAATCGTACTGGAAGCGTTCGGCAGCAACGCAGGTTTTGGTGGCTTTCATTACATCTACATCGGCCTGGTCGAGGGTACTCATATAAATATTGCGGGGATTGCTGTGTTTAACTTCCAGATTGCCCACACCGCAGCACATATCCCATACAATGTATTCTTTCTGCCAGTTGTTGCCCAGCGTTTCGGCTAACTTATCGTAAGCTTTATCCACAACGGCAAGGGGTGTATAATACGCCCCTTTAAAACTTCTTTCGTCAAGCGGGATTAAGCTGTCGCGGCGTTCCAGCAGGTAATCGCGGTATTCCGCCTTGGGTGGTTTGTGGTAAATGGCCCAGAACTGGCGGTATCCTTCTTTGTTGCTCAGTTCGTAAACCTTGCCGGCCAATAGGAAAACAGGGGCATTGTTTTTGTGCATCAACTCAGCAGGCAGGTTTTCGTGGGTAGAAACCGTGCCATCGTGCATGATATCAGCAAAAAACAAGAGGGCATAATCTTCTTCGGCAACCCCTTTAATTTCACGGCCTATCATTTGCACCCATTTGTCGAATACCTGTTTCAGGTTGTCGGGCGTAATTTGCGTACGGATAATATCTCCGTTTTTAATGGCATTTTTAATGGTATTGATAAATTCCTCTTCGTGAGTTTCTATTTTAAAACTTACAAAGTGAGTGCCGATATGGGCAGAAATGGCATCCAGTGCTTCGGGAGTATAATTGCTGGCATTTTTGCCCCATTTAATGGTTTTCTTTTCCAAAAAGGAGAGGACATCGGTACTTTTCATGATGGCTGCCTTTTGGGTATCAATTACAGCCAGAAATGGTGGTACATATTCACCTTTGTTCAAGGCCTGCTGTACATAATGCATCAGCTGGGTAAACATGGCATAGGTGGAATTTTTCCCGCTGTCCTTTGCTTCAAACCAGATTTCTTTGGTTTGTATGTCAATTAAATTTTTTGAATATCCCTTTAATCCAAGTGCCTTGATATAGGCATCTTTTACGTCTTCTTCGCTTTTTGCCTGCTGTAATTTCTGGTAAAGGTTCATTTGTTTTCGTATCAGGATTATTCTTCAAATCTACGAATTATTTTATCAATAAAAGGATAGAATTCAAAAAAAAGGAGCCCTTAATCTCAGGACTCCTTTTTGGGTATTTACTTTACAACACTTGTTCCGTCTTCTTTAAAAACAACTTCCTTCTTTTGTTTACCTGATTTAATATCTGCTTCGTAAATCCATCCGTTTTTAGCGGTTTCGGTTTTATTGGCTTCGGTAATTTTCCAATTAGGGTATTGCTTTTGTATTGCATCAGCAACAGCTTTTGGTAACTTTGAAACAGGAATTTCCATTTCGGTCTCCAGCCAAACACCTTCAAGGTTAAAGTTTGCAGAAACTTTATTTCCATCTAATGTAAACTCTGCTTCCCACTCTTTGGCATTTTCTTTTCCCCAGCTTACTTTAGTGGCTGTTGGGAATTTTTGTTTAAAAGCTGATATTACAGCAGCCGGTGCTTTGCTTTGCGCAAAGCTTGTTGCTAAGTTTAATAAAATAAGCATAGCAACGAAAATTATTTTTTTCATTTTTTTTTCATTTAAATTTCATTAATTATTTTAAAATTTCACTTTAAATTGATTGTTTAGTAATCAAGCAATTACAGGCGGTCTGAATATTTTAAATATATAATCTGATAAATAAATTATTTCTGAATAATCAGGAAATTTATTATTTAATACTATAGGATTAGCGTCAGGAATTTCAAAAACTTGTATTAAATAAATTGTTTGTAATTGCTGTGAATGATATTGAACCGGAATATGGGGTTTTTGATCATCTCCATTTTCGTGTTTATCAAAAATACTATCAATATTTATTAAATGGTCGGTAATGAAATCTATAGCTGTCATATCCTTATCCTCTGTTGTTTTGCAATGCTGATACATTTGAGGTAAGTCTTGTAATAAAGAAAAATCGCCCAAAGGTAAAAACAAAGTACCCAAAGCATAAAATGCTAGAACCAAAATGTAAATTGCTTTTTTCATTAATGTAGCGGAAACTTGATTCTCAGATATTTACTATTATGATGAAATTTTGCCTTTGTGATAGAATAATCCTTATAATCTTTAACAAAACTACGAATTATTTTACCAATAAAAGACAAGAAATTAAAATTTCCACTATTCTCAGCCTAACAGTCTAAACTCCTATCCCCCTTTTTGCAGTGTAAACCCAAATGTAGTCCCTACGCCTAATGTACTTCTTACGTTAATGGTTTGCTGGTGGGCTTCAATGATGTGTTTTACAATGGATAAGCCCAGTCCTGTGCCGCCTTCGGTGCGGGCCCTGCCCTTATCGGTACGGTAGAAACGTTCAAATAAACGGGGTATATCGGCTTCGCTGACACCTATGCCATTATCAGCCACTTCTATCAGCATGAGCTTATCCATATCGTAAAAACTCACTTTGGTTGAAGCATTTTCATCTTTGGAATACTTGAGCGAATTTTCAATCAGATTTATCAGCACCTGACGGATACGTTCCCTGTCGGCTTCCACAATTTTCTGCTTTTCGTCAGTAGGGGCTATCTTTAAGATGATGTTTTTCTGCTCAGCTTTTATGTGAAGGTGTTCAAACACTTCCTTAACCAGTGCGATGATATCAAAGTGGGTATAGTGCAGTTTTAGTTCTCCGGTTTCCAGCCGTGATATTTCTTCAAGATCATGTAAAATACTGATCATTCTGTTTACATTTTTTTCTGAGCGCTCCAGGTATTCTTTATTGATGGCAGCATCTTCCATACCTCCTTCCAGCAAGGTCGAAATATAGCCCTGAATATTAAAAACAGGTGTTTTCAGCTCATGCGAAACATTACCAATGTATTCTTTCCGGTAAATCTCAAGTTTTTTGAGGTCTTCCACTTCTTTGCTCTTATTAACAACCCAATCCAGTACATCCTGATTTACATTCTCCAATAAATCGGGTGTTTCCTTCATTTGTTCCAGAAATGTCTTCTTGGAGACTTTAATATTATGAATATTTTTATAGATGATTCTGATTTTCTGATAGATGAATTTTTCAACGGAATAATTGATGATGATAAACGAAAAGACAAATATTCCAGCCGTCAGCAATAATAGGCTAAGTAAATGAAATTGACCCAATAGTATAGTAATTAAAGCATACATCAGCAGGAAAAACAAGGCTATAAAAACAGCATTGTTAAGGGCGATTTTTTTTGGATTTGAATTATACATTTGAGTTTGTCAAGTTTATAAAGTTCTTAAAGTTTGTAAAGTTATAAAGTTTGTTGTGCTATTTATTGTTTTGTCATGCTGAACGGAGTGAAGCATCTCATATAATATGTATTTTTTATTTCATTGAGATTCCTTGCTAAGGCTCGGAATGACAAAAAGAAAACTCAGCGTAATATAAATAAAATACATTTAAATTGTCACTTTCCACACCCTATTGCCTAATTCCTAATTCCTATTGCCTACTCTTCATACTTATACCCCACACCTTTAATCGTATTTAAATTTTCGATTCCGATTTTTTCGCGGATTCGTCTGATGTGCACATCTATGGTTCTGTCGCCTACAATAACATCATCGCCCCATACTTTTGAAAATATTTCACTCCTGGTAAACACCTTATTGGGTTTTGAACATAATATGGAGAGCAATTCAAATTCCTTGCGTGGCAATATAATTTCTTTACCGTCTTTTATGACGAGGTATCTCTCTTTGTCAATGATGATATCCTTTAATTCAAGCCTGTTTTCAACAGGCTGGTCATTGCGGTACCTGCGGAGCAATGCTTTTACACGACTTATAATAATCTTTGGCTTGATGGGTTTGGTTATATAGTCATCAGCACCTGCTTCAAAACCTGCTATCTGTGAGTAATCTTCACCTCTGGCAGTAAGAAAAACAATCAGGGTATTTGCAAGTGTGGGATTTTTTCTGATTTCAGCACAAGTTTCGATACCATCCATTTTGGGCATCATTACATCTAAAATAATTAAATGCGGATGTAAATGACTAGCCTTCTCAATGGCTTCCCTGCCATTTTCAGCGGTATGTACCGTATAGCCTTCCTTACGCAGATTATAACCTAAAAATTCCAAAATATCCGATTCATCATCAACCAGTAACAGGATAAAATCTTCTGCTTTCATAATAAATGCTTTGCAACGTTAATTCGCAACAGCTTTACAAAAATAGGAAAATAAATTACTAAGTCCGATTATATGTATGAAAATTAATAATTTCTTAAAATTGGATGATTAAATAAAAGAACAAACTTTTGCTTAGTTTTTTTAATAGCACTTATTCCAACTTTCCGAAAAAATAGCTTTTTATAATATAATTAGTCAGTATTTTGCTTAACTTTGCAGATAGTATGTTCTGTTTAGCTAAAATTAAAATAAGATGAGAACAATTACAATAGAAGTTAAAAACAACAATGCATTGAAATTATTGCAAGACCTGGAATTAAATAAGGTGTTACGCATTGTAAAAGATGATGCAATTGATTCTTATGCTTTACAAGGTGAAGAAATGAGCATTATAAACTTTAAGAAGTGGGTTAATAATGCCGAAAACGATACTTTTACTAGTTTAACTGAAGCAAAAAGCAAATGGGAACTAAAAAAGAAACAATTGCAAAATCTTACAAAGTAGAGATCTCAGCTACTGCTATCAGAAATATAGAGGAAATAACAGGCTTTATTGCATTTATAAATCATCAACCAATGAATGCAATAAAAGTGGGAGATGCAATCTTTAAAACTATTGATAAGATTGCATTAAACCCTTATGTTTTCCGAGAATGTTTAGAAATACCAACAAAAAATCATATTTATAGAAAAGCCGTTTGCCTCAGCTGGATTATTATTTATAAGATCAAAGGCGAAGTTATTCATATTCTTGGCATTATTCATGCTTCACGTAAACCAACAAAAATAAAAAAGTATAAAAACCCTCAATTTTAGTAATATTAAACTTTTTTTTTATGCTAAACAAGAAGTATGCTAACGGCAATATTAAATCATTTACAAAAAACAGATGAATTTTACAGAACTAAAGCTGGATCCAAAAATACTGGAAGCCATATCTTATTTAGGCTTTGAAACAGCTACACCCATTCAGGAGCAGGTAATTCCTGTAATACTCGAAAACAAGGATTTGATTGCCTGTGCGCAAACAGGAACCGGCAAAACTGCAGCTTTTGTTTTACCAATTTTAGATAAGTTGATCGGGAAAACCGATCATAGCATAGATACCTTAATAATAGTGCCTACCAGAGAACTGGCCATACAGATTGATCAACAGATACAGGGCTTTTCCTATTTTGTAGCAGCTGGTTCCATTGCAGTATATGGTGGTGGTGATGGGAAAGACTGGGAATCGCAAAAAGAAGCCTTAAAAAACGGAACAGATATTATTGTAGCCACACCGGGTAAATTACTGTCACATCTGAATATGGGCTACATCAATTTCAAAAAAATCAAACATCTTGTGTTGGATGAAGCCGATAAAATGCTGGATATGGGATTTGTTGACGATATATTGTCTATAATTTCGCATCTGCCCAAAGAAAGGCAAACCCTGATGTTCAGTGCTACCATGGCAGGAAATATCCGTTCACTGGCAAAGAAAGTATTACACCATCCTGTCGAAATATCCTTATCCATGTCGAAACCGGCAGAAGGGGTTGACCAGAAAGTATATCTGATTTATGAAGAGCAGAAAGTCAACCTGATCAATTATATTTTGAAGGAGCGCCAGGACTATGACAGCATCCTTATTTTTACTTCTGCCAAAAGCAAGGTAAATGATATTGTGAAATCCCTCAGACAGAATGGCTTCCCGGCACAGGGCATCTCCTCAAACCTCGATCAGCAAAAGCGCGAAGAGGTACTGAGTGCTTTCCGCTCTAAACAAATCCGAATTTTAGTGGCAACTGATGTTATGAGCCGCGGTATTGATGTAAAGGAAATCAATATGGTCATCAATTACGATGTACCGCATGATACGGATGATTATGTACACCGAGTAGGACGTACTGCAAGGCAGAATGCCAAAGGTGAAGCCATTACACTGGTTACACCCAGAGAAAAATACAAGCTGATAAAGATTGAACAATTGATTGACAGCGTAATTCCAAAACTGGAAGTTCCTGCTGAAATCGGTAATGCACCAAAATGGGAAGCTAAAGCCCCTGAATCAGCACCCAAAAGGAAATTCTTTAAAAAGAACTTTAAAAAAAATCCTAAAGCTTAATTAAGTATAATTTGGAGAATAAATAGCTAATTTTGTTGAATGAATAATCCAAACATTTATTAATAAACTTCAAAAAATAAAATCATGAAATTTACAAGAAAAGCAGCTGCCAATTGGAAAGGCAGCGGAAAAGACGGAAAAGGAAGCTTAACTACTGCAAGTTTAGTTTTAAACAAAACCCAATATTCCTTTAAATCAAGATTTGAAGAAGGTATAGGTACAAACCCTGAAGAATTAATTGCTGCTGCACATTCAGGCTGTTTTACCATGAAACTGAGTTTCCTGCTGGGTGATGCCGGTTTTACAGCAGATAATCTGGATACAGTGGCTACTGTTACCTTTGAAGATGGTGCTGTAACAAATATCCATCTGGATCTTACAGGCGAAATTAAAGGAATTAGCGCTGATAAATTTGAAGAACTTGCTCAAATAGCGAAAGAAACCTGTCCTATATCAAATCTGCTGAATACTAAAATTACCTTATCTGTTAATTTAGCAGTATAATATTGAATATTTTTTTTAAGGATGTAGTTTAGTATAGCCTGTGAAAGTGAAACACACGTTTTACTGAAAACATAGGAACAGCACGGTTTATTTAGTTCGACAAATGCTTGTTTTGTCATTCCGAACGAAGTGAGGAATCTCAATAATAAAATAATACAGATTTATGAGATGCTTCACTTCGTTACAAATGACAAGTTTTAGTTTATTGTTGATATTTAAGATCATATAATAAATATAACATTAAAGTTTAAACTATATGATCCTTTAATCTTTGCGGTTCTCCGCGTAAAACTCAGCGGTTCTCCGCGTTTAAACTTTTTTTTACCGCAGAGATTCGCAAAGAAGGCGCAAAGTGCCGCAGAGATTAAGAAAGCAATGATTTAATTAATTTGTCAGCGTACCTTCAAGCATAGTTCAAAATGTTAAAACACAGCATGACAAGAAATATACTGCATTACAAAATAAAAAGATGTGATATTTTCTTATAGCTTTTTAACCAATGCTATATTAAACTACAGCCGTTTATAATATAAAAAATTAAACAACAGTTGATTACAAATAAAGATATACTATCAGTTTAATGAAAAAAATCTTTAATCTTATCCTTTTTTTATTGTTATTTTCAAGTGGAATATTTGCCCAGCAAAAAGTTCTTTTGACTGATTTTGGAGTAAAACCGGACTGTTTGGAAGATGCAGCTACAGCAATCCGCAAAGCCATTGATTTATGCAAAACGCTAAACAATGTGAGTCTTGTCCTTCCTGAAGGAAGGATAGATGTATGGCCCAAAAATGCCGAACATCGGGAATTCTATATTTCCAATTGTACGGAAGACGATACTTTGTCCAAAGATAAGAATATAGCATTCCTGATGGAAAATGTTAAAAATATTACTATAGAAGGCTCTAATACCCTGATAGTTCTGCATGGTAAAATGATTGCATTTGCATTCATCAACTGCGAAAATATACAATTGAAAAACATCAGTTTTGATTATGAGCGTCCAACCATGTCAGAGCTCTGCATTACTGATGTTTCAGAAAATGCAATTGAAGCGGATATTCATCCCGATTCAAGATTCAGCATAGTAAATGGTAAAATCAGCTTTTATGGTGAGGGATGGAAATTAAATGCCTGGCATACCATACTATATTCTCCTAAACAGGAAGTAATGAAATATTCATCTTTCAGGCCTTTTATTGATAGCAGGGCTACTGAAACCAGTCCACTGCATCTAAAGTTTGAAGGAAAATTTTCAACTAACGATTATCAGGCAGGAGATGTTCTCACTATCCGTGATCCATACAGGGATAATTGTGGTGCATTTATCAACCTGAGCATGAATATCAGACTGGAAAATATCAATATGTATTATATGCATGGTTTGGGTATAGTATCCCAGTTTTCAGAGAATATTTCTCTTTTGAAAGTAAATGTTGCTCCACGTAAAAATTCAGGACGATACATTGCTACATTTGCAGATTGTTTTCATTTTTCAGGCTGTAAAGGCAGGATTTTGATAGATAGTTGTGTGTGCATTGGCTCTCACGATGACCCTGTAAATGTTCATGGTACACATCTGCAAATAATGGAAATCAAAAATGATAAAAAAATAATAGTCAGGTTTATGCACCATCAGACCTATGGTTTTCCTGCTTTTTTTGTCGGCGACAGCATTGCATTTATCAATTCACAAACGCTGATGCCACTGGGATATGCTAAACTAAAATTTGCCGCATTAATTAATAAACGGGAAATGGAAGTTGAAACTGATGGAAATCTGCCGGATAATATAAAAACAGGATATTGTATTGAAAATATAAGCTGGGCTCCTGAAGTTTGCATAAAAAACAGTCGTTTCGAGCGAGGCAATACCCGTGGTTTACTGTTAACAAGCCGGAGAAAAATACTTATAGAAAATAACAGCTTTTATCGAATGGGAATGCATGCCATACTTATTGCGGATGATGCTTCATCCTGGTACGAATCAGGTGCTGTGCAGGATGTCCTCATCAGAAACAATAAGTTTATGGAATGCGGTTACAATTCAGCTCCTGATAATTACATTATTGCAATTGCTCCAGAAAATCATGAGCTGCAACCGAAAAGCATGGTACATCAGAATATCCGCATCGAAGGAAATACCTTCTATATCTATGATTATCCGCTAATATCTGTCAGGAGTACGTCAAATATAACTTTTAATGATAATACCGTAATCTGGATAACTACATTCTTAAAAGCAAAGCAAAATGAAGCTGCTTCATTTAAATTTACTGCCTGTGAAAACGTAAAACTGCTACGTAATAAATTTAAATTTTCATTTAAACCTTCAATATTGATTGAAAAGATGAAGAAAAAAGAACTAAAAACGGATATTGGTAAAATTGAAAAGATGTAAATACAAACTTTCATTTTTAACTGTTTCAAATTTAATTGAAACGATTTTTAAACACAGCCTAATATCCTACAGCCTAAAGCCTGATTTTTTAAAACTGAAAATAAATAAAAGGCTGTATCTCAGCTGATTTTACCTGAAAAAGCATAAAAACAACCAAAACAATTACAACAGCCTTTAAAGCATAAGGAATTCCAATAAAGTAATTTTTATACCAGTCTTTTGTTTTTACAGGTAACCAATGAATAAGAAAAGCCAGTAATATTAAGGAAAAAACATTTTTATAGGATACGATTATACCGGGTATCAGTTTCCAGTTGAAATGATAGAAAATCTGAGAAAGCACTGATGAAACACTTCGCATACTGTCGGCACGGAAGAATATCCATGCAAATATCACAAAATGGAAAGTAAGAAAAGCTGCCCAGAACTTGCTCCAGAAACTGATTTTTTCTTTTGCAGGGAAGAATTTAATCCATAATTTATGAAAAGTCAAACCCAATCCATGCAATGCTCCCCAGATAATAAATCTTACAGCTGCACCGTGCCACAATCCGCCTATCAGCATTACTAAAAGTAAATTAATATAGGTACGGATTTTGCCTTTTCTGTTGCCACCCAATGGAATGTACAAATAATCGCGTAACCAGGTGGACAGGGAAATATGCCAGCGATGCCAGAAATCTGTAATATTAGCAGCTTTATAAGGAGAATTAAAATTAAGGGGTAGTCGGAATCCCAGTAAAAAAGCCACACCAATAGCAATATCGGTATAACCGGAAAAATCACAATAAATCTGAATGGTATAACCATATACTGCCATTAAATTTTCAAAACCGGAGTAGGACATGGGACTGTCGAATACACGGTCGACGAAATTAATGGAAATATAATCGGAGATTAACATTTTCTTTATTAAACCATTCATAATCAGAAATAAAGCATAACCAAATTCCTTTTTTGAAAGCGAAAAATCTTTGTATAATTGTGGGATAAAGTCGTAGGCTTTAACAATAGGACCAGCCACCAACTGGGGGAAAAAGGTGACAAAACAGCCATAATCCAGGATATTATGCAGGGGTTCAATCTTTCTCCGGTAAACGGAAACGGTATAACTGATGGATTGAAAGGTATAAAAAGAAATTCCAACAGGTAAAATAATGGACGTGATATCCAGATGTGTTCCTGCAATTCCATTGGTCCAGAATGCAAGATAATTGACAACTTTTAAATCAGAATGGAAAATATTGTTGATGGAATCGATTAAGAAATAGCTGTATTTAAAATAAGCCAGTACACCCAGATTCATGATAACACTCAGGGTAAGGTAGAGTTTTCTTCTGTTTTGTGTTTTGGCTCTGCCTATCCATAAGCCCACCGCAAAATCAAATAAGGTCGTAAACGCCAGAATGATAAAGAAATACCCTCCTGATTTGTAATAGAAAAATGAACTAACCAGTAATAAATAGGCATTGCGGGCAGGTTTTTTCTTATATACTACAGAATATACCGTCAATACAACCGCAAAAAATACCCAGAAATAGAAACGGGTAAATATCATTGGTGCACTGGGGTCGTAAGTGAATATGTCCTTAATGTAATCCATGGATGAGTTAAAATTTTGTAAAGTTATTGGTTATTAGGTTATTAAGTTATTAAGTTATTTCCGGATACTAATTTTATATTTCTAATTCGTAATTCGTAATTTTCACTTTTTTCCTAATCCCTAATGCCTATTGCCTATTGCCTGATTCAATATATTTGTCATAAGCTTTTAGTATCGCATTAAACAGCAAATCGCCCTGTAAAACATAGCCTGCTTTACTGCAATGCACTTTATCGTTTGCCGATAAGCCTGCATTTTGCCAAAGTTTCATGGATTTAAAACCACCCATAATTTCATATAAATCCCAGGCTGCACAATGATTTTGTTTCGCAATGTTTAAAATAATATTTTTTGCTAATGTCATATCAGGATTTGGATAGCGTTTTTTTCTGTAACTATCTGCCGGTGTGGTTAATAATATAAAACTATTGGGCAATGCATTTTTAATTCTTTTTATCAGTTGATTGTAATTATTTTCAAAAATAGCACCATCAAAATTTTTTCCATAGGCATCATTAGTCCCCAGTGAAATAATAATCCAGTCAGGATGTATTATTTTAAGCTGGGATTCCAATAAACTGCATTTTAAGAAAGAATTTATTTCGGCCCCATTAACTCCTACGGCTGAGTAAATTACACCCGGGTCATCGTTGTCAAGTTCAATACCATATAAGGTAAAATTATGTTGTAAACTGTCGGTTTTCTGTAAAAAAAGATTAAGGGTATCAAAATGAGAAGTTGTTGTAAAAGTTGTGAAACCCAAATTGTCAAATTTACCGTTAATCAGTTGATTTTCATTTAATTTAACCGTAAAAACACTATCACCTGTATTATGGAATATTTTAACTTTATTAAAATCCTGATGCGGATAGTTTTTATTATTCAGAATGATTTGAATGCTTGAAGCCGAGTCGGATGTTGTAACTGATATACCTGCAATACCCAGCTCGCAATTGTTCAGGCTCTGAATATTCCTGCAATGCTGCCATTTTCCGGTGTATTTAACCTTATAATTATCAGGATTATTGGTAGCTGCTACATTATAAGGAAAAATAAAGCCGCGGCTGCCCTGGATTCCCAATGCAAAACTTTGAAGGTTTTCACGTAATCTGCCTGAAAAATGATCTGCCTGAATATGCGAATCGCCAATCTGTAACACCCGCAATTGTCCGTTTCCTTTTGTTATCATTTGATTCAGATTGCTGCAAATGGTATAAAAATCAGATGTTGCTTTTCCGAAAAAATAAATGCTGTCAGCTGTTTGATGGATAAAACTATAGTTTATAGCTTTATAAGGTGTATCCTGTGCCGACAAATTGCATATTTGATTAAAAAAGAATAATATGGAAATTACAATTATTTTCATTTGTTCAGTGACAATTTACTATTATTGCTTTGACTTAACTTCAGGTATTGTAAATAGTCATAAATCAGCGCATTATAAAACATTTCAGCAACCATTCGTGCACCTTTTTCATTAAAATGGGTGAAATCCTTATTTGCAAGAGCCGGTTTGGCAAATACCCAACTTGGCATGGAATTCTGTCCTCCCATGGCTTCAAACAAATCCCAATAGGCACAGCCGGCTCTGAATGCTGCATTTTTCTGAGCTTTAATAATTTTTTCGATATTGGGATTGGTTTCATAACTATCTCCGGATTTTCTTGAACGATCTGAAATCCCGATAACGATAATACAAATATCCTTATTGATTTCTTTAATGGTTTTCAGCTGGCTGTAAAATCCCCTTTCATAATAATTATAGTCAGGAATAATCGTTTTCTCATCTTCCGGAACAGCATTCACACCAAATTGCATAATAACCAGTTTAACATTCAGCAAGTCGTAAAACTTTTTTAAGAAACTGAAATTCATTTGCGAAAAGCCATAACCGGAACTGCCACGTAAAGGAATATTATCAACAGCCACGCCATTTTCAGCATCAAGGGAAAATCCATATACATCAGGACTGTCCTTACCTTTGAGTTGTATTGTCATGGATGAAGGTGATGTTTTGAAATTATACTCAAATACTTTTAAATCCTGATTCTGAGGTAATATTTCTGAGGTCAGTAATTCTTTATTAGCCGATAAATTAAGTTTTACATCCTTTTTGTTAAAGCCGTAAAACAAACGTAGTTTCTGAAAATCGCGCGTATTGCTATATCCCTGAGTGGATTTACTCATGTAGAGATTTCCTTTAAAATAAGTTGTGTCAGTATAAGTTGAGTCTTTAACTGCAGGTGCAAATCTGGCAAAGCTGAGCATGGCTCCGTAACGCATTTGATGGATATGGGGGCCTGATTTACCAATAAGTGTATATTTGATCCAGTCATCAGAATTAGAAGTCTGTAGTGAAGCAGAAGCTGTCGGATTCATTAACGGCATTAAACCAACACCATTGCCACCAAATTTTGACTGCAATTTAAAACGTAAAAAGCCTGTAATTCTATCACCTTCAATTTGTGAATCTCCATAATGCAATATTCTGATCAACTCCTTACTGTCTTTTAATTTTGATAAGGTTTGGAAAACAGGATATAAAACGGAAGGGTCATTATTCGGATATTCTATTTTACGGATATTTTTAAGTAAGGCATTGGAAGAAGCTTTAGCTGTATCATTAAACAGCGAATCAATATTTACGATGGCTTTGGTGCTGTCCAACGGATCATTGGCAATGGCTGAAATATCAGCATAGGTTGTTTTTTTTAATGAAAATAATTCATTAAAGTTTGTGAAATAAAGGCTAATATTTTTTGATATTTTTATTCCGTTTTTTGGAAATATAAGTATCAAAAAAGCCAGTAAGGAAAATACAATAAGTTGAAATAACAATACTTTAACTGGCTTCATCTCTATACTTTCAAAAATATCAGCAAACTAATTCTGGATTTTGATTTTTAATTCCTGACCCGGAGTAATTACGCCATTTTTGCCTAATTTATTCCATTCAATAATATCTTTAACAGAGACATTATCAAATTTTCTGGAAATCGAAGAAATAGTATCCCCTTTTTTAACTTTATAAGTTATAGTTTTAGGCTTGGCTTCGCCATTTTCTTTCTTAGAAGTTTTTGCTTCTTTGTTTTTAGCGTTAACTTCTTTATTTTCTGATTCTGGTTTTTCGTGTATTGCTGTATCAGTTTTTACTTCACTGCTTCCGGAAACAAAAGGTTTAGGTTCTTTCTTTTCAGATTTACCTTTTTTTGTTGTATAAATAACCAGTTTCTGTCCGGGTTTAATTTTTTTCTTGCGCATGTGGTTCCATTCTTTCAGCGCATCAGCATCCACTTTGTATTTTTTAGCTATACTTGAAAAATTATCACCTTTCTGGGCTTTATAACTTATTTTGATAATATCGTCAGATGGACTTATTTGTAAATAATTACGGGAAGGGGTAACCTCAGAATACTTAAGCATGGATTCTTTGGATTTAGCCGTAATGGTATCTTCCATCTGAATAAATGTAGTAACCAGATTTATTGGTAATTTCAGAGAATAGGCCTCACTTTTACCGGGTATGATATCATTTTTATATTGAGGGTTTAAATCCCTTAATTGTTGCAAAGGAACATTCAGGGCTTCTGAAATTTCTTTTAAATTCATGTCAGTACCAACCATTACAGTATCAGTAAGTGTCGGAAAGTCAATTTTCTGAGGGAAAAGATTATGTTCCTTATAGTAATTCATCATATAGTTAGCTGCAATAAAAGCAGGAACATAACCCCTGGTTTCCTGAGGCAGATAATCATAAATTTCCCAGAAATTGGTTTTGCCCTTTGATCGTTTTATAGCTTTATTTACATTACCCGGACCACAGTTATATGCTGCAAGGGCCAGCGTCCAGTCTTTATAAATCCCATAGAGATCTTTAAGGTATTTGGCAGCAGCATAGCTTGCTTTTATGGGGTCGCGGCGTTCATCAACCAGTGAGTTAACCTGCAGATCATAAATTTTCCCGGTTGTATACATAAACTGCCATAAACCTGAAGCTCCAACTCTTGACACTGCTCTTGGATTCAACGCAGATTCAATTATGGTCAGGTATTTTAGCTCCTGAGGAACACCCTGCTGGTCGAGGATTTCTTCAAAAATAGGAAAGTAATATTGCGATAAACCAAGCATTACCTTAACATTCTTACGTTTCTTATTCACATACAATTCAATAAAAGCACGAACCTTGTCATTGTAAGTCATGTCAATTACTGAAGGTAAGGATTGCAAACGCTGAATATATACAGAATCTGAAAAATTTGGAATTATATCTGTTTCATCATTGGAATCAGAAAAGTTGAATCTATTCGTATTAATTTTGAGTGACTGGCTTACAAAGAAGTTGTTCAATAAACTGTCTAAATTGGCCTGAAAGTCTTTTCCACTAATTTTAACGGTATCAATAGGAATGGTATTTAGTTTAGTATTGCTGGCAAAAGCTATACTAATCTGAATGAAAAATAGTAAAAATATAATAAAATATCTGACGCGAATAACCAACTTCATGATCTGCTGTTTTTTGTAAATTTATGATATCCTTTGCAAAATAAGCAAAAATTTATAAAACTGCCTTATTTAAATTCTTAAAAAATTGAAAATATTATATTTTCGTCAGGTCAATTTCAAAGCTGTATTCTTTTTCAGGATTACTGCAATGTAACACACATTGCTCGCATACAGAGAGTTCGCCCCTTAAACGTTTTTTTACCATGTCTTCCAGACGGTGTTTCAATGCTTCGATACTTATTTTTTGGATAACTTCATCAGCAAAAGCATACATCAGCAACATTTGTGCATTGTGTTCCGAGATGCCTCTGGAACGGATATAGAACATGGCTTCAGTATCCAGCTGTCCGACTGTAGCACCATGGCTGCATTTTACATCATCAGCATAGATTTCAAGGAAGGGTTTGGTATTTACTTTAGCCTTGTCAGTTAATAATATGTTTTTATTACTCTGAAAAGCATTGGTTTTCTGTGCATCCTTGCTTACAATAACATGTCCGTTAAATACAGCTGAAGCTGAATCATCGATAATTCCTTTAAAAAGCTCATTACTGGTGCAGTGAGGTTTAAGATGTTCAACATATACAAGATTATCAATATGTTGTTTTCTGTCCATCAGATACAAGCCATAAATATTGCATTCGCTACCCTCGCCATTCATTTTAACGTAATTGTTGTTTTTCAGAATTCCACCATTCAGGCTCAGGCCATTACTGCATAATCTGGCATTGGCATCCATATGGAAATATGCAAAATTTATCAATGTAGAATCATTGTTTACATTTTGCATTTTGTAATGGTCCAGACTGGCATTTTCGCCCAGTACGATTTCGGAAATGGTATTGCTTAAACTTTTCTGATGGTTATAGGAATCATCGCAATGGATAAGTGTAAGTTTTGCATTTTTACCCAATACAATGAGGTTACGGGTTTGTATGCATATATTATGTTCATGATGAATTACATTCACAATCTGAACAGGCTTTTTTACTTCAATTCCATCAGGAACATAAATAAAAAAACCATCCTGAGCCATGGCTGTATTTATGGCAGTAAATCCATTCTTTGTATAATCAGCATATTTGGCGTAGTGTTTGGCAACCAGATCAGGATATTGCTGCAAAGCAGCTTCAAAACTTCCATAAATAACACCATTGGGTAGTACTTTTAACTGTTCATCTTTTGAAACATATCTGCCATTCAGCATAGCCAGCATTATGGTGTTCAAATGCGGAACATTGCACTGAAAAACCTTATCTATATCTTCAACTTTTTCAAATTCATGATAAAAATGATTATAGCTTTCGTTGTAAACCTCGCTCAAATCTGTATTTTTCCAATCTTCCAGATTACGGGTAGGCAAACCAATTTTTAAAAAATGTTCAAATGCCTGGTCACGGCAAAGGGCTATTTTTTCATTATCATATCGCTTAATATCAGCCTGATATACTCCAAAATCATGGATAAATTTATCACTTAAAGGAAATGAATTCAAGTTATTTTTCATTTATAATAATATTTATAATTCAAACTGATTGTGTAATCTGCAGATAATCAATGTTTCACAGAGAAACACAGAGATTTTCACAGAGTTACACAAAGGTTGTTAAAGTTTATATCTTTTTATTCCATTTTTCAATAAACTCACATTGAAATTTATTAATAAACCGGTAGATTTTTTAGCAAACTTCATATAAGTTAATATTTGGGCTTCATGGACAGGATTAAATGCATCAACAACTTTTAATTCTATGACAATTCTATTCTCAACCAATAAGTCAATCCTATAACCATAATCAAGTTTTATATCTTTATATATTACAGGGACTGGCTTTTGTCTTTCAACATTTAATCCTTTATTACAAAGTTCATAATATAAACATTCTTCATAAGCTGACTCTAATAATCCTGGTCCTAAGCTTCGATGAACTTCAATTGCGCATCCAATTATTTTTTCAGTAATCAGATTTTCTTCCATTTAAAGTATAATGTTAATTATATTTCTCTTTTTTAACTCTGTGAAACTCTGTGTAATAAATTATTTATGAAATCCCATCCTTAATCCATTCGTAACCTTTGCTTTCCAGTTCCAGTGCGAGTTCTTTACCTCCTGATTTCACTATTCTGCCTTCGAACAATACATGTACAAAATCAGGAACGATATAATCCAGTAATCGCTGGTAATGTGTGATAACTATTGTTGCATTTTCCTTGCTGCGCAATTTGTTAACGCCATTTGCCACTATGCGTAAGGCATCAATATCAAGTCCTGAGTCTGTTTCGTCCAATACAGACAATGTCGGATTTAACATGGCCATTTGAAATATTTCATTTTTCTTCTTTTCACCACCCGAAAATCCTTCGTTTACTGAACGGTTGGTAAGTTTGGCGGTAATTTCAACCATCTTCTTCTTTTCTTCCATCAAGCGAAGGAATTCACCTGAAGGAATTGGATCTAAACCATGGTATTTGCGTTGTTCATTCACAGCAGTACGCATAAAATTTGTCATGCTAACACCGGGAATTTCAACAGGATATTGAAATCCCAGAAAAATGCCTTCACAGGCACGCGCTTCTACAGGTATATCCAGTAAATTTTTGCCTTTGTAAAGCACTTCCCCTTTGGTTACTTCAAATACTTCGCGTCCGGCAATTACCGAAGCCAGCGTACTTTTACCCGTTCCGTTGGGTCCCATTATGGCATGTACTTCGCCTTTATTAACTTCCAGATTTACACCTTTTAAAATTTCTTTGCCATTGATTGAGGCATGTAAGTTTTTAATTTTAAGTAACATATTTTGCAGTTTATAAAGTTCATAAAGCTGAATGTTTATAACGTATTTTTATAAAGTATTCAATGTTTATAACTTATAATTTATAATTATTTTTTTACTGTTTTTAAATTGCTTTGATATTTTTTTTCATTGTATTTCCATTTCCATATACCATAAAAAAAGCCGAAAATTAAAGAGATGAGTAAACTTAAAATGAATTTTAATAATGAAAAATCTTTCATTATTAAATTAACAAAAGTTAATATTATTGTAAGTTCTCCCCCCTTTAGAAGTGAACCATAAATAAAGTAATACTTCCATTTATTTTGAACTCTTTTTTCCCCCCATTTATATATAAATCTGCTGTTTCCATCCATAATTGCGAATAATTTATAACTTATAATTCATAACTCATAACTATCCAACGCTGCCTTCCAGACTAATCGATAGTAATTTTTGTGCTTCAACAGCAAATTCCATCGGTAATTTATTTAAAACTTCCTTGGCATAACCATTAACAATCAAACCAATCGCACTTTCAGTTGAAATTCCCCTTTGCTGGCAATAGAACAACTGGTCTTCAGAAATCTTGGAAGTAGTTGCTTCATGTTCAATTATGGATGAAGAGTTTTCAGCCTTGATATAAGGCCAGGTATGGGCACCGCATTTGTCACCCATCAGCAATGAATCGCATTGTGAATAATTTCTTGAATTTACAGCATTTTTAGCAATCTTAACCAATCCACGATAGCTGTTATTGCTGAATCCTGCCGAAATCCCCTTTGAAATAATGGTACTCTTTGTATTTTTACCTAAATGTATCATCTTACTGCCGGTATCAGCCTGCTGGTGATTATTGGTGATTGCCACAGAATAGAATTCACCTACAGAGTTATCTCCCAATAAGATGCAGCTTGGATATTTCCAGGTAATGGCTGAGCCTGTTTCTACCTGTGTCCATGAAATTTTTGAATTACTTCCTTTGCAGATTCCACGTTTGGTAACAAAATTAAAAATCCCGCCCAAACCATTTTTATCTCCGGGATACCAGTTCTGAACTGTTGAATATTTAACTTCTGCATCTTTCATTGCCACTATCTCTACTATAGCAGCATGCAATTGATTTTCATCACGCTGAGGTGCTGTACAGCCTTCCATATAACTTACATAAGCACCTTCATCAGCAATAATCAGCGTTCTTTCAAACTGACCGGTATTGGCTGCATTGATACGGAAATAGGTAGATAATTCTACCGGACATTTAACACCTTTTGGAATATAGCAAAATGACCCATCGCTGAAAACAGCTGAATTAAGTGCTGCAAAATAATTATCACCATAAGGCACAACAGAACCCATGTATTGCTTGATTAAATCAGGGTGATGCTGAACTGCATCACTGAAAGAACAAAATATAATACCTTGTTTTGACAACGTTTCGGTAAAAGTAGTTTTTACAGAAACACTGTCAATTACAGCGTCAACGGCCACACCGGACAGCTTTTTTTGCTCGTCCAGCGAAATGCCTAATTTTTTAAAGGTTTCAAGTAAAACAGGATCAACTTCATCCAGACTTGATAGCTCTTTATTCTTTTTAGGTGCAGAATAATAAATAATATCCTGATAATCAATAGTTGGTATTTTTAAATGAGCCCATTGGGGTTGTTCCATTTCTTTCCATTTCCTGAATGCTTTTAAACGAAATTCCAATAAAAATTCAGGCTCGTTTTTTTTAGCTGAAATAAAGCGGACAGTATCTTCAGAAAGCCCTCTGGGAGCTTCGTCTGCTTCAATGTCAGTAATAAAGCCCCATTTGTATTCGCTGTTGGTTACTTCTTTAAGAATATGGTTCTTTTCGTTTGTCATGAATAGTATGAAATTGTATAATTTAGATTAATTACAAATAAAATGCAAATGTATAATTTTTGAAGTTCTGTTACAATAATATTAAGATTTATTTTGCTAAAAATATAACAATGAAACAGGGTAAATGTTTCGCTGTTTTGCATATACTCTAATCAGAAATAAATTAAATTTAACGGATAATAAAAAATCAAACAAACTAAATCTTTTTATTTCTAATTATTAATTTCTAACTTCTAAATTATAGTAAATCAATTTAATACAAATTTTTAGCCATTTATTTTGAAAACTTTGGTAATTTTGCAGCCAAATTTATATATCACAGCATGTTTGAAGACAGATCAAAAAAAAGAACAGAATTAGGAGAATTGGGCGAATTTGGATTAATTGACCATTTATGCAAAGACCTGAAAAATAGGAATGCTTCCACCATTAAAGGAGTAGGTGATGATGCTGCAGTTATTGATAATAAGGAAAAACAAATGCTGGTTTCTACCGATTTACTGGTTGAAGGTATTCATTTTGATTTGTCTTACACTCCTTTGAAACATCTGGGATATAAAGCAGCTGTTGTGAATTTTTCTGATATAGTAGCAATGAATGGCACGCCAAAACAATTACTGGTTGCCATTGCTGTTTCCAATCGTTTTTCTGTTGAAGCCCTGGAAGAACTTTATGACGGCATTAAACTCGCCTGCGAAAAATATAAGGTTGATCTGGTTGGTGGTGATACCACTTCAAGTACTTCCGGATTGTTTATTTCCATGACTATTCTTGGCGAAGCTGCAAAGGAAGATATTGTATACCGCAACGGTGCTCAGGAAAGTAATTTATTATGCGTGAGCGGCAATCTGGGCGCAGCTTATCTGGGTCTGTTATTGCTTGAACGCGAAAAAGAAGTGTATAAAGCCAATCCTGCTTCTCAACCGGAATTGCTGGGTTACGATTATATACTTCAACGTCAGTTAAAACCTGAAGCCAGACTTGATATTATTAAGCTTTTGAAAGAAAATAATATTAAACCAACTGCTATGATTGACATTTCAGATGGTCTGGCTTCTGAAATCCTTCATATTTGCAAGCAATCAGATAAAGGTTGTAGTTTATATGAAGATAAAATTCCGATTGATGCCAGCACTTCCATACTTGCTGAAGAATTTAAACTGATTCCAACAATAGCTGCCTTAAGCGGTGGTGAAGATTATGAAGTGTTGTTTACTGCTGAAATCAGTGATTTTGAGAAGCTGAAAAGCCTTAAAGATGTGCATATTATCGGGCATATTACAGATAAAAACAGCGGAGCCAATCTTATTACTTCATCGGGTGCGGCTATTCCATTGACAGCTCAGGGATGGGATGCACTAAAAGAAAATGAAGATTAAGATTTAACCAAAGTCAGCAATTTGTTTAAGTCTTAAATAATCAGATATTTCAATTCCTTTACCGTTAATTTTGATGAGTTTGTCTTTTCTGAATTCCGACAATATCCGGATAACGTTTTCGGTAGTCATACCAATATATTCAGCCAGTTCTTTGCGTGAAATGGGCAATTCAAATTCATTTTTCTGATAAATATTTTCAGCAAACTGAAGCAAAATAACAGCAATTCTACCACGTAAATGCTTTTCGCGGATATTCATCATATCAATTATTATTCTATCTGTGGTACTGCTTATCTTTTCAAGAATATTAAAAGCCAGGTGTGAACTGGATAAGGCTAATTCGGTAATTGTTTTAATATCAATGGAACAGGTAACTGATTCTTCTAATGCTGTTACTGAATAACTGAAAAATTTTGTTGAAAATACACCCAATATACTAACAAAATCCAATGGTTTAGCTATGGCAATGATTTGTTCCTTATTATTTTCTGTTTGTCTGAATAATTTAACCAAACCGCTTTTCAAGTATATAAAGTCCTTAATTTCATCACCCTGTTTAAAAATTGTTTGACCTTTTTTATACGTTCTTTCAATTTTATCTGAGCATATCTTATCAAGTTCAGCTTTTTCAAAATGATTAAAGAATAAACTTTTCAGCTCGCAGTTTTCACAGGAACAGGACAATAAGACTTTATTCTCAGGATTTTTATCCATATTCATTTTTTAATGGTATGATAATTATCATAATATGATTTTTATCATATTGTGAAATGATTAACAATCAAAAATTCATATCTAATTTTACCAAAATTCTCGTACAAACTTAATAATAAAAAATCATCTAATTATGAAAAAAATAGTGATTCTTGGAGCAGGTACTGCCGGAACCATGATGGCAAATAAATTGCGTAAAGCATTGGATATCGAAGAATGGAGTATTACCATAATTGATCAGTTTAAAACGCATTATTACCAGCCCGGATTTTTATTTATTCCTTTTGGTATTTATCAAAAACAGGATGTGATAAAACCAAAGGCAGATTTTATCCCTGCCGGCGTTGAAATGGTTTTTGAGACAATAGATATAGTGGATGCTGATAAAAATCAGGTAAAATTAGAAAATGGCAAAGTGTTTAATTACGATTTGCTTCTTATTGCAACAGGTGTTCAAACGAGACCTGAAGAAACACCCGGTTTGAAAGATAAATTATGGTACAATAAGATTTTTGATTTTTATACGCTGGAAGGTGCTCTGGCTTTACAAAAATTCTTTAAAACCTGGCAGGGTGGTAAACTGGTTATGGCCATTGCAGAAATGCCGTTCAAATGCCCGGTTGCACCCATTGAATTTGTTTGTCTGGCAGAAGCATTCTTTACTGAACACGGTATGCGTGATAAAGTTGATATTTCATTCGTAACACCTTTACCCGGTGCATTTACCAAACCTATTGCCACTAAAATGCTGAGTGAATTGCTTATTGAGAAGAACGTAAAAATTATTCCTGACTTTTATATCGAAAGAGTGGATAACGATGCTCAGAAACTGATTTCATATGATGAAAAGGAAGTTGATTTTGATGCTCTGGTGATTGTTCCTGTAAATATGGGTGCTGATTTCCTCAGCAAAAGCGGACTGGCAGGTGATCTGAATCTTGTACCTGTTGATAAACAGACTTTACAAATGGAAAACCATAAAAATATTTTTGTATTGGGCGATGCATCCAATATTCCGGCTTCCAAGGCAGGATCTGTGGCCCATTTTGCATCAGAAATATTAATGGAAAACATAATGGAATTTATCGAAGGCCGTGAACTGAAAGCCAAATTTGATGGTCATGCCAACTGTTATATCGAAACCGGCTATGGTAAAGGTGCCCTCATTGATTTCAACTATACTACAGAACCATTACCGGGAACTTTTCCATTACCGGGTATCGGACCTTTCGGCTTGTTGAAAAACACCAAAATCAACCATTATGGAAAAATAATGTTTCGTTGGATTTACTGGCATATTTTGCTGAAAGGTAAAGAATTACCTATGAAAGCAGACATGTCACTGGCAGGTAAAAAAGTTCAATCCTATTAATCGAAAAACAAAATGGAAGAACAAACAATGCAAAAACAGATCAATGATATCAACCGTAAGCTGGATGATGTGCTGGAATACCTGAAAACTCAGAATGCCCAGACCTCTTCGGTTAATGATCTGATGTCGGACATTTCGATAGTAGCAACAGATATTTATCATTCTGCAGTCAGTGAACTGGATAATCGTGCGGTGGAAATCAATCCCGAAGAAGTAAAACTTCTGATGATTCGCCTGGTAAAGAATGTGAAGAATTTCAATGAACTGCTTCAGATGCTCGAAAGTACGCTCGATTTTATGCGCGATGCCGGACCTATTGCCAATGAAGTAATTATTGAAATCACCCATAAACTGGCAGAATTTGAACAGAAGGGATATTTTATCTATCTCAACCAGATTTCGAGAATGATTGATAATGTGGTGACGCATTTCAGCCCTGAAGATATCAGTCTTTTAGCCGATAATGTGGTGAATATTCTTGAAACCGTTAAAAACATTACCCAGCCCGAAATGCTCAAGGCCATTAACACTGCGGTTAAAGTATTCAATAAGCTGGAAACCGAAAATGTTCCTGAATACTCCATGTGGCAGGTTTATAAGGAAATGCATACGCCCGAAATGCGTCGTGGTATGGGTATGATGATAAATTTTATGAAAAATATGAGTCAAAAAAACGTATAAATTAATAACTAAAAAATTAAAATTATGGCAACAAAACAAATTTGCGGAGTAAATGTAGATGTTAATGATGAAGGTTATTTTAATAATCCTGATCAATGGACAAAAGAAATGGCTTTGGAAATAGCCAAAGAGTACAATCTTACACTGAGCGATAATCATTTTAAAATCATTGAGTTTTTACGTGAAAGATTTAAAAAAGGCGAAGCGCTGAGTATCCGCAGCGTTGGAAAATCTGGTATCGTTGATATTAAAGGCTTTTACGATTTATTCCCCGGAGGCCCTTTGAAAATATCTTCAAAAATAGCCGGTATTCCAAAACCATCTAGTTGTGTGTAAATTATTTAAAAAACTTTAAAACATATTGATATGAATAATACAGTTGAAAATCCATTGAAAAAAATATTGATTATTTGTGCCAAAGGCAGCATTGAAGATGTATATGCTGCACTGATTATGGCCAATGGTGCCGTTATGGAAGGTATAGAAACCAAATTGTTTTTTACCTTTTTTGGTCTGGATGCCATCACAAAAAAACAAATGAAACATTTAAAAACTGCTACCGTTGGTAATCCGGCCATGCGTATGCCCGGTGGTCTGCCTTTCCCGACATTATTGGGTCTTATTCCGGGTGTGGAAGCCGGAGTTTCTGCCATGATGAAAAGCGAGATGGATAAATTGGATATACCTCCTGTTGATGAATTTCTTGAAATGATTACAGCCGGTGGTGGCGAAATTTATGCCTGTAAACTGGCAGTTGAAATGTTTAAACTTACAAAAGCTGATTTCAGCGAACAGGTAAAAGATATTATTACCGTGGGTCAGTTGTATGAAATGTCATACGGACATGGAACCCAGATAGTGTTTGTATAATTATAGTTCTTGAATTTGTTTAAATCTGGCAGGTTTTTTAAACCTGCCAGATTTTCCAATGATATCTGCTCCTTATTTTTTTCTGAATCTGCCGAAAATAAAATTCTGCAGAGTATCAAAGGGTGTTTTATGGTCAATTGTAAAACAATCAATTTTTTCAAAAGAAGGTGCAAAACATGCAGAGAGTGAAGTTTCCGAATATTGTTGTATTGTTATTCCGCTGCATTTACGGGGGCCATTTTCAGAAAAGCATCCGATTATTAAAATTCCGTCAGTATTAATGGCATGTTGAACGCATTGAAGATAGTTACCAATTTCATTTTCATTTGTCAGAAAGTGAAATGCAGCCCTGTCGTGCCAGCAATCATATTTTTCAGTTGGTTTGAAAGCTGTAATATCAGAAACGATCCATTTTACTTTAGCTGCATTATCACCAAGTCTCTTTTTAGCCCTTTCAATAGCAGTTTCTGAAATGTCAAGTACTGTAATATCCTGATATCCCAGTTCAAGCAAATAGTCAGCCAAAAAACTATCACCACCACCGATATCAATTACTTTAGCAGTGAAAGGAAGCATACAGTCCTTAATTAAATTCAGTGAAGTGTGCGGTATCGGCTGATACCAGCTTACTTCTGTCAGTTGCTTGCTTTTATAAATGTTTTCCCAATGCAACTGTTTGTCAAAATTTTCCATATTATATTGATAAAATTATTACAAATCAAGACTATACTGAACCGGAGTTATAATATCTTCCGTTTTGGCCAGCCGTTTTTCCAGTTTTAATAATTTTTCCTTGCATTTAATTCCACCTGCATAGCCAATCAGTTCACCTTTGCTGCCAATGATACGGTGACAGGGAATTATAATGGAAATTGCATTGGCACCATTGGCATTGGCTACCGCTCGGACGGCATTTTTATCACCGATTTTTTCTGCCAGTTGCAGATAGCTGGAAGTGCTGCCATATTCTATTTTTAATAGCTCATTCCATACTTTCTTTTGAAAATCAGTGCCTGTCATTAATAGCGGAATATCGAACTGCGTTCTTTCTCCGGCAAAATATTCCTCCAGTTGCTGAATGCAGTTTTTTATAACCTTATTCTCTTTTTCAACAAATTCAGCATCCAGTCCTTTTATGATTCTGAAATCAATAGCAGCTCTCATTTTACGGTAGCGCCAGTCGCATAAGCATAATTTATTTTTAAAACTGCCTAAAATCAGTTCTCCGTATGTTGTATTGTAGTATTGTATCTGTATCTGATTCATGCTGAAAGTGAATTATTTATCTTTTTTATTTCGCAATTGGTCAGACTTCCATCTGCATGATGAAATTTACTTCATTCATCAAAATTGGCATGGCGCTGACATTGCTTTATCCTTTTGCAAGGACAATTCAGATTATATTTTACTTGCGTTTCCAATATTTTTTTATGCTATAAAGTTAAAGCAAAAGTAAAATTTTTATCTGTTAATCCGTTAATATTTTACTCTATTAAACGATTAAATTATTTTTAGATTTGGGCTAAAGCCTGGCATAATCATCATATTCATTAGCCCCAGCCTTAAGGCTGGGGCTAATGAATAATGCAACTAGTTAAAGGGCTTTAGCCCAAATAGTTTAGTCGGTCAATAGTGAATGTTTTGATTAAATCAGTTTCACAAAGTTTAGCACTTAATATATTTCCAGTTTCTGATTTTGCCTTCACTAATCCATTCAACCGCAGTGTTCAATCTTTCAAGTCTGGTTTTTTCGGTTTTGGCTTCGGTAATCCACACAACATATTCTTTTTTAGCGGAATAGCTGAATTTTTCAAAAACTTCCATTGCTTTTTTGTTAGATTGCAGGGCTGCTGTAAAATAATCAGGTATAATCAGTTCTGTTTTTTCAGCTTTGGGACGGGCAGCTATTTTAATGCCATCATCATTTAACTTTTTGGCTTGAAGTATAAAATCCATCAAAATTTCATCAGGAGGTAAATCTTCAAGTTTTGTTATTCTGCCAAGATTTCCCATGGCCTCGCCACCCTGATAGGAACGTTTAACCAGATAACCTTTAGTATCTTTAATCAAATCTGATTTCCAGAAGCCAAAAACAACATGCTGCTTGAAGGAAGCCATACTGCAATAGGTTCCTTTGTAATCAAATGAAGCAAATCCCCATTTGATGGTTTCCACTACATCAGGATTGGCTTCATGCACCAACGCACGTAAATGTGTTAAGATAGGACGGGCAAATGTTTCAGCTTTTTCAATATAAGCATCAATTCTAATATCTGTTTTTCCCATTTATTAAATTGTGTTTTTATTATTTAGATTCCACATGTTTTTTAAAATTATCCAGTATCGCCTGCCAGCCGGTTCTTTGTAATTCTTCAGTGTTTATTGCTTCTGCTTCAAAATTTTCAATAACTAATGTAGAATCACCATCAGCAATAAAACTTATGCTTAGTTTTCTGTTATCTCCCATGGTAATTTCTATTAATTTCTGATTTTCGATATTGTCGTAGATGCCCCAGAAATCAAAGCCAAAACTTCCGTCTTTGGCTTCCATACGGTAAACAAATTTACCATGCTGACGGAAATCATTTTCAGCCTTAGGGCAATGCCACTCGTCGCTGGCAAAATTCCATTTTACGATATCTTCAGGAGTTGTCCAGCATTGCCATGCTTTTTCAATAGGAGCAAGAACTTTTGTTTTAACAGTTATTTTCATATATCTTATTTATTTTGCTACAAAGACACAAAGGCACTAATAAAAATTATAATTTAGTGTCTAAAGCCCCTATAGCTGATTATTGTTTTATTTTACAATAAAATATTATATTTAATTACGATTTTACAAAAACACGAAGAACAATAAATAAAACTTTGTGTCTTCGTGCCTTTGTGGCAATTTATTATTGTTTTGCGGTGCAGTTAAACATCCATTGAATGCCGTATTTATCGGTACAGCTGCCATAGTAGGCGCCCCAGAACATTTCCTGAAGTTCCATTTCTATTTTGCCGCCGGCTGATAAAGCATCGAAAAGCCTTTTCGTTTCAGCTTTAGAATCAGGATCCAGGTTGATGTATACATTATTGCCATATTTAACACTAAAACCCATGGATTCTGGTGCATCTGTTCCCATCAGCAAATGACAGCCGAGTATGGGTAATTCAATATGCATGATGAGGTTTTTGTCTTCTTCTGCCAGTTGTGGCATGCCTTCCGAAGGAGGGAAGTCGCCGAGACGGGCTATACCGCCACCGCTGAACTCACCACCAAAAACTGATTTATAAAAATTGAAAACTTCCTCGGTATGACGGGGAAAGTTAAGATAGGTACTGACACTTGCCATAATATTATCATTTTAAATTTCTAAAATATAAATAACAAATGGCTAAAGATTTTGTTGAAATTTATCAATTTTTAGTTCATTGAATTACCAATGAATTCCAATTACGAATAAACGGTTACAAATGATTGTCAGGATAAAAGCAATAATGATGAGGGGAGATATCGTTGTTAGTTTATCAAACGCTTTATTTGCATTTGTTGAAGGATATTGGGAATCCAATAAATAACCATAGCTCCAGAACAAGGTAAAAGGACTGAAAATTGGATACAATAAGCTTAAAAATGTTACAACAGGCAGATTTAATAATGCTGTAATTATAATACCGAGAAATAAAGGATATTTTACCAATGAACCAATAAAAATTCTCCGTTCAGATTTGTTATTCATTATTTCTTCTGTTGCCATTTCAACAAAAAATCTACTTAATATCTTTACAATAAAAAACAGGAAAACAGCGCCAATTATAGCCATTGTAATAGTCAGCCAAATTGGAAAACCTAAGCTGAGGAAAATAAAACCGGTATCACCTCCAGTGAAAAATGGGGATACCAGTAAGTAACCACCGAAATTGATGTAGCCAAATACACTCATAAACAGAAAGAAAAGAAAAAGCAAATTTCTTTTTTTAAAAGATGCACAGACGATATGAAAGAATATACCCAATACCAGACTGAATAAAGGTCCAGATGCTGCAATTATCAATCTTGCTGATAATGTAAGTGCTGAAGAATCATGCTGAACATAATTATGATAAATTGAAATGTCTTTCGAATGAAGCAATATGGCAGCTATAAAATGGCCCAACTCATGCAAAGTCTGTTGCCACAATGTAGCAATAACAAATAGCATGCTTGTATTAAGAATAATGGCTTTTTTATTCATGGTTTATTGATTTTTAAAAATTACAAATTGTTTAAGAAAATAACAAAGATTAATGTGTTGTAAAGTTAAAGCTTTACCATGTCCCGCATGGTGAAAACAGAAAATCTGTTAAGGAATCAACATCATATAAATATTGATGGCCTTTGGTTTCTTTTGTACAAAACAGAGCCAGTAATGCTATCATTTGTTCATATCCTTTAAAGGTAAGGTCGCAATAGAAATTTATATCGTCGGATGTAGTTATTCCTTCGTCTTCTTCAGAAATACGCAGTATCAGATTGCAGTTTCTCCCTTCAATAAAGTCACAGCTGCTCAGGTCGAGCTCTTTATTATTTATAATTATTGTTTCCTGTAAGCATTGTCTGAACTTCACAGCCTGCAGACGGTCAAAGTCGTAAAGCCGGACCACATTATCGCCGTAAGCATTAATATTATCAATATAATCCAGCATCATTTTCTGATAGTTTTAATATGTAACCAGTTTATATAAACCTTATCTATAAAAAAGTGTACAAAGTCAAACAAAATTAGTAAGATTTGTACACTTTTATAATAGGTTTTTATATTGTTGATTTATTTATCCAATTCCAGCTTAAACGCATTAAATACCATGTCGGAAGCTACGCTGGTGGCTCCGTGGTAAGTGGCATCAAGGATTTCGGCATCGGACCAGCCTAAACTGTGGAGTTTATCCATATCTTCTTTGGTCGTGGAGTTGGAATCCTTAACTACCTTAAGGATAAATAACAACAAGGCCAGTTCGTTTTCTTCCAGCGGTGCTTTGGAGGGGTCTTTAAAAATTTCACTGATCATATCCGGTAAAACACCATATTGAAACAAAATGCCGGTGTTCATACTAACGCAATATTCGCATTTTTCCTTTTCAGAAACCAGTAAACGGATAAACGACAATAATTTACCGCTCAGTTTAGGGTGACGGAAATAGTAAAACAGGTTGGTTACCTGTTGGTTTATTACATGCTCGCTCGGACTGAAAATTTTAAATGCATTGGGGATAAATCCCATAGTACTTGTCATTTTTTCGTATATTTCAGCTACTTTTCCCGTAGCTTCTTCTTGTTCTACTAATTTTAAAAGAGACATAATTTTTATTTTTAATGATTAAGCCACAAATTTAGTATTAATTTATTTCAATTTTATTGAAATAATTTTCAATAAGTAGAAACAGATTATTTTTTCATGTATATTTGTTTCAAAAAAACAATAAATTCTATTAAAATGAAGAAAACAACTAATATTTTTGGCGGTTTAACATCTTTAATAATAGCATTAGCTGTGATTATGAAATTTCAACAAATTCCGGGTCAAAATATTATGATGCTTTTGGGAATGGGACTATTGTTCCCAATTTTTCTGATTCTAAAGGGTTTGTTGACTTTTTTTGAAACAAAATCGGTTTTCCCAATAATTGCAGCTTCTTTTGCAATATTATTTAATTTAGGTATTTTGTTCTTGATTTTACATTATCCGGGAGGATATATGATATATTACTTTTCATTTACCATACTAATGATTTTGCTCTTTGTGTGGTATTTAACGGAATTGTTTACAAATGCTGAAAAGCGTAAAGTACAATTATCCACCATTAATTTACTTATAATTTTATGTGCTGTTACATTTGGTTTTGGAAACAGGGGTATAAGCAATAATGTTAAAAACGGGATGATTCAGAGCAATACTAATTTTGAATTTGTTGCTTCAGAACTCAATGAAATGAATAGTAAGATAATTGAACAGAGAGACAGCAATAAGACATCATCTTTAATGGAATTTCATAAAAAAACTCAAACTATTATAGATAAGATAGAAGAATTAAAAAAGGAATTGGCGATTGAAACAAATGGTGGAAGTCCTTTTCGCAATTATTCAGAAATAAGAACTATAACAAGTTCAGATATTAGCCAAAGAATTATGTTTGACAAAGGAAGAGCAAATGATGTTCAATCTTTATTATCAGACTATTATGGATATTGTAATAATGTTTTAAAAGGAAACAAACTCATTAATAAAATTGATAATTTTATTGAAATCAATCAGGAATATAAATCTGAAACAGGTAGAATGAGTTGGCAATATTATACTTTTTATCAAATGCCGGTAATAAGTTCTATATCAAATCTGTCAGCAATTCAGGTAAAAATAAGATTATTTGAGAATCTGGTTTACAGGAATATGTAAATGAAATAAAAAAAACCCGCTAAAGCGGGTTTTTCGTTATTATTGTAGAGGAGTTATTACTTCCAATAACTGAGGTAAATCCATACCCAGATTTTTCAGGTGTTCTATTGTAGGAACGCCATTTTTGTTCCATCCACGGCGTTTGTATACAGCATCCAACAGTTGTTCATAGCGGTCTTCGCGGTAAGCGCGGGTGATGGCTACTTTTTCTTCATTGGTTTTGCCTTCAGGGTTAACGCCTATCAGCTCTTTCATTTGCTTGTCGTAACGTTCCTGACGTGATAAGTATTCTTCAACAGTTACAGGACCAGCTGCACGGTAAGGTTGTGCATCGTGTTTTCTTAAACCAAATCCCCTGCGGATATTGAAAATACGCTGGAAATTATAAACCCTTTCGGACTGGCGGATTAATTCATATTTGTCAATATTTCCACCTGTAACTGCATTGTAAATGGTAATGTAATTATCAACATGTTCAGGAACTTTTGCAGGTTCAGCAGTTTCTTTGTTGTTTTCAGGTTCCACGTCGTTCCATGGCAATTTGCATAAGCCCATCAAACCGAACCAGGTGCGGAACATAGGGAAATAATGCAAAGCTTCAGCTTTGTTTTCAAATGTTGGTATCTGATTGTTAACCATATCCATAAAAATCAACCAGGCTTCGTCGTGCTGAGGTCCTTTATTGGTCATAGCGTAACCGCCCTGTTGAGCCAATGATTCTTTAGAAACATACTGGGAATATTCCAGTCCTTTGTTTTCCATGCCGAAATCATTCATTAATTTCAAATCGCCCCAGCCTTTTTCAGCAAAATATTCTTTCATTTTACGGGTTCCCATACCGGCAATTTTGCCGAAACCTTCGCCGCGGGCCAATTGATGTAATGCTTCCATAGCATCATCGGCATTACCCCAGTTAAATTTTAAACCACCGGTGCGTTCTTCGTTTAAGATGCCTTTTTCCCAGCATTCCATAACGAAAGCCATCAGGGTTCCCCAGGTAATGGTGCATATACCGTAAGTATCGCAGTAGAAATTGGATTCAATGATATAATCAGGATTAAAGATACCGCAATTAGAACCCAGTCCACCTACGTTTTCATATTCAGGACCGTCAACAATTACTTTCTGTCCTTTGTAAGGACCGCTTCTTAATTCATAATTATCAACACCTTTGGCACAGGCCATGTTGCAACCAATCCAGCAACCATCAGGAACGCCTTGTGTGAAAAAGCTTTTCCAAACTTCTGAATTGATTTTATAGGCATCAGGATGTTTACCGAATTTAAAATTATGAGTTGGTAACAAATCATAAGCATCCATGACTTCAACCAGGTGAGCGGTACCTTTTGAACGCATTTCGCATTGTGAATCATCCAGTTCGCGCATTTCTTTGTTGAATTTGCGGCCACGTTCCATAATGGCTTCGAGGTTTACCACATTGTTTAAGTTACCCTTAACACCGGGAACTTTTGCTACCAGTGCCAGTATGTTTTTCTGACGGAAAATGGTTCCTAAACCACCGCGACCGGCTTGTTTCAAGCGAACTACCTTACGTTTCATATCATAAAAAGTAAAGTTGAGCATACCGATTAATGACTGCTCAGCAGCTTTACCACTCGATACAACAGCTACGTTGTATTTATCTCTTTCATTATCGGCAAACATTTCATGTAATTCTTCGCCCAATAAATGGCTGTCGTATGCCAGTCCTTCAGGTGCTTCGAAAATTTCAACCACGCCATCAATACCATTGATGTAAACAATTACATTTTGTTTTGCGATGCCTTGTAATTCAACAGCATCAAAACCTGAAAACTTTGAGTAAGGACCAAAGAAACCACCCACATTGCTGTCCATGATGGAGTCAGTCTGTGGTGAAATACCTACTACTATTGATTTTCCTGTACCTGAATACTGGGTAATACCGCAGATAGGACCACCTGCAATAACGATTTCATTTTCGGGATCGTTCCATTTGGTATTGGGTTTTGTAGCATCCCATAATAATTTTAAGCCAAAGCCTTTGCCACCGATGAATTTTTCTTTCATTTCCTGGCTCACAGCTTTTTCCTTGATTTGATTTTCGCCAACATTTACATACAATGTTCTGTTGTTGTAGCCCTTTTCCACAGGTGCTAACTGATACTTGTAACTGGCTATAATCTTGCGATTAGCCTTAATTTCGTGAAGGTTCATAAATATATTTTATTGTTGTTTGTTTTCGATAAAATAAGTGTACAAATCTACTTATTTTTTTTGAGATTTTGGGTAGTAATTTTGATAAAAAAAGCAACATAAATTATTGCTTTTTCGTGAATAAATTAAATATTGCTTTCATTGAAAACAAAAGTTTTGTTAATCCTTTTTGAAACCTATTTTTTTACGCTCTTTTTGCTCAACTTCCTGTTTATTTTTATTTAACAGATAGTTTAATGCTTCATACACATCTTTGAATTGTTTATTATATTTGTTTTCGAGTTCTTTTAGTTTATCAGTTAAATCTTTATGAGTTAAAGCATATTGACGTATGAATACAAAGGCTCTCATAATGGCAATATTAACCAGTATTGCTTTTTCTGAATTTAATATTCCGCTTAACATTGCCAATCCCTGCTCGGTAAAAGCAAAAGGAGGAAGGGAAATATTCCGCTTTCTGGCTGATGCGGTCACAATTTGTGACCGCATGATTTGATTCGCTTCAAATGCAGTTTCATAATGTAACCGCATAATTTCCCATTCTATTGCAGAAAGTCGAAACATAAAATCTTCAGGAAAACGAGTTATATTTCTTTTAACAGCTTGATTTAAAACTTTGGTCGGTACTTCATAAAGTTCTGCAAGATCATAGTCTAACATGACTTTTAATCCTCTGATATCATGTATTTTGCTTTGAATTTTTAATAGTTGCATTTAGTAAGAGATTAGTGATTAATAGTATTTCAAAGATAGGAATTTATTTATTATCAGTAGTTTTAATTTTATAATTATAGCTATTTCATAAATTTTAATCCTTTTTGTAACCTATTCTTCTGCGTTCTTTTTGCTCAACTTCCAGTTTCTCTTTATTAAGCAGGTAATTCAGCGCTTCATAAACATCTTTGAATTGCTTATTGTATTTGTTTTCAAGCTCTTTTAGTTTATTAGTTAAATCTTTATGAGATAAAGCATATTGCCTTACAAATACAAATGCCCTTACAATGGCAATATTAACTTCAATAGCTTTCGGACTGTTGAGTACGCTTGCCAACATTGCGACTCCTTGTTCTGTGAAGGCATAGGATAAGTATTTGCTGTGTTTTCCTTTTCCATATTCTAAGGTCACAATTTGTGACCTTAGAATATTATATTCATCTCTGGTAATTTCAAATAAGAAATCTGATGGAAATCGTTCAATATTCCGCTTTACAGCTTGTTTTAATACTTTGGTAGGTACTTCATAAAGTTCAGCAAGATCAAAGTCTAACATAACTTTCAATCCTCTGATTTCATGTATTTTGCTTTGAATTTTTAGTAGTTGCATTTAGTGGGAGATTAGTGATTAATAGTAATTCAAAGATAGAAATTTATTTGTAATTACTATCAAATGAAGTAAGGGAATAAAAAAAATAATACAATACTTTCATAATTATGAAAAACTATATTCTTTCTTAAATTTTCTAAGTTTTTATCTGCAAAAAGTTAAATAAGCCACTTCTCTACGCCAAATATTGTGTGAAAATGAGATTTTTACAATTTCAAAACCGTCCTTAACATACTCATTTAAGATATTTTCAACTTTTCTGCTTAATTTTTCGTTAGTCCACATGCAGGAGACTTTAACTACGCGGTATTTTTTCATTTGGTTTTTAATTTACGGCAAATATAGTGATTTTCAACAGCTAACAAAATAAGATTATTTTCATTATTGACCGATTAAACTATTTTGGCTAAAGCCTTTCAGCTAGTTGAATTCGTTAGCCCCAGACTTAAGTCTGGGGCTAATGAATATGCTGATTATGCTGGGCTTTAGCCAAAACCTTAAATAATTTACTCAGTCAACAGTGATTATTTTTAATTCACACGCTACGAACATTTAACATAAAACTTTGTTTTATAGATGCAAATGAAAAAACGATTATGGACGCGAACTCTTATCTGAGCAATATTGACATCAAAGAAATAGAAGAACTTTACAGGATTTATAAAAACAAACCTGACAGTATTGATTACGGCTGGCAGAAGTTTTTTGAGGGTTTCGATTTTTCAAAAGCTGATTTCAGCGGAAATGAATCAGAAGCCTATCCTTCAGAATTCAAGGTTATAAATCTTATCAATGCCTATCGCGAAAGAGGTCATTATTTTACAAAAACCAACCCGGTAAGAACCCGCAGAAAATACAGCCCGACACTGGATATAGAGAACTTCGAACTGACGAGCGAAGATCTGGAAAAAGAATTTAAAGCCGGAAATAAAATCGGTATCGGTACTGCCAAATTAAAGGATATTATTGCACATCTGCAAACCACTTATTGTCATACTTTAGGTGTTGAATACCGCTATATACGTACTCCTGAGATTTCCGACTGGCTGCGTTCACGCATGGAAAGCACTAAAAATCAACCTGATTTCAGTAAGGATGAGAAAATGCAGATATTGCAGAAACTGAGTGAAGCCGTTCTCTTTGAAAAATTCATTCATAAAAAATTTCCCGGTCAGAAACGTTTTTCACTCGAAGGTGCAGAATCATCCATACCGGCATTAAATGCACTGGTAGAAAAAGGTTCTCAATTGGGCGTAAAAGAATTTGTTATCGGCATGCCGCACAGAGGCAGATTAAACGTGCTGGCCAATATTTTACATAAGTCTTCCAAAGATATTTTCAGTGAATTTGAAGGTAAGGAGTATGACGATGATACCATAATGGGTGATGTAAAATACCACTTGGGTTTTACTTCGCATACAATTACCAAAAGTGGTGAAAATGTAAAACTTACCTTATCGCCAAATCCTTCCCACCTCGAAGCAGTTAATCCTGTGGTAGAAGGTATTGTCCGTGCCCGCATCGATCTGGATTATGAAGGAGATAACAGCAAAATCGTACCTATACTTATGCATGGAGATGCATCGTTGGCAGGGCAGGGCATTGTTTATGAGGTTTTACAGATGTCAGAACTGGCAGGTTATAAAACCGGTGGTACTATACATCTTGTTATCAATAATCAGATTGGTTTTACTACCAATTACCTGGACGCCAGATCAAGTAACTATTGTACAGATATCGCCAAAATTATTCAGTCGCCAATTTTTCATGTAAATGGTGATGATGTGGAAGAAGTGGTTTATGCCATGCAGTTTGCCATGGAATACCGTCAGAAATTTCATAAAGATGTATTTATTGATTTGCTGTGCTATCGTAAATATGGCCACAATGAAGGGGATGAACCTCGTTTTACCCAGCCTATCCTTTATAAAATCATCGAAAAACATCCCAATCCAAGGGAAATTTATATTGAACAGTTACTGGAAAAAGGTGTTATCCAAGCATCCGAAGCCAAAGAAATAGAAAAAAAAATCAACGATTTACTCGAAAAGAATCTGCTACAGTCAAAAGATATTGAAAAAACGCGTATCACCTCTTTTCTTGAAAATGAATGGAAAGCAATTTTAAAGGCAAAACCAGCTGATTTTGAATCTTCGCCATCAACTGCTGTTGACAGGGACGCATTGCTGAAAGTTGCGAATGCAATTTGTTACCTGCCCGAAGAAATTCCATTTTTCACTAAATTGCATAAATTGTATGACGACAGAAAGCAAATGTTGCTGGGAGAAGGCAAACTTGATTGGGCCATGGGCGAATTACTGGCTTACGGCAGCTTGCTGGAAGAAGGTCATCTGGTGCGCTTAAGCGGTCAGGATGTAGGCAGGGGAACGTTTTCGCATCGTCATGCAGAACTTACCATCGATAATTCAGATGATAAATATATTCCTTTAAATCACCTGAGCGAAAAGCAGGCGAAATTTGAAATTTACAATTCTTTGCTTTCAGAATATGGTGTGCTTGGATTTGAATATGGATATGCACTGGCATCACCCGATACACTTACCATCTGGGAAGCCCAGTTTGGCGATTTCTTTAACGGTGCGCAAATAATTATCGATCAGTTTATAAGCAGTGCAGAAGACAAATGGAAAGTGATGAATGACCTTGTAATGTTGTTGCCTCATGGTTTCGAAGGTCAGGGGCCAGAGCATTCAAGTGCACGTATAGAAAGATTTTTAACATTATGTGCTGATAATAATATGCAGATTGCCAACTGTTCAACACCTGCCAACTTCTTTCATATCCTCAGAAGACAATTAGCAAGAAAATTCCGAAAACCATTAATAATTTTTACCCCTAAAAGCTTATTGCGAAATACAAGATGTGTTTCAAAAATTGAGGATTTTACACTTGGCGGATTTAAGGAGATTATTGACGATGCAGCTGCAGATCCCGCAAAAGTTGACAGGGTTGTATTCTGCAGCGGGAAAATTTATTATGATCTGATGAATGAACAGGAACTCAACAGTAAAGGAAATATTGCAATAGTAAGGGTTGAACAGTTATATCCTGTTGTTCATAAGCAATGGAAAGCCATACAACAAAAATATAAAAATGCAAAACACTGGCTTTGGGTACAGGAAGAACCTGAAAACATGGGTGCCTGGTCATTCATTCGTCAGCAAATCAATTATATTCCATTAATCTTATTTGCGGCTAGAAGCGCCAGCGGAAGTCCGGCAACAGGTTCAAGTAAAGTACACAAATCAGGACAGCAAAAAATTATTGAAAAATCAATGGGTAAATGCATTTGTGAATGGGCTATGACCGGTTGTGATATGCATTGTGTGGAAAAAGAATAGTTTATAAAAATATAAAGAATATGATAATTGAAGTTAAGGTTCCGGATCAGGGAGAATCTATTACGCAGGTTGTTTTATCAGGCTGGTTGGTAGAAGATGGCCAAATTGTTGAAAAAGATGAAGAAATTGCGGAAATAGATTCCGATAAGGCCATATTAACAATTTATGCAACAGAAAACGGTAAAATTACTTTTATTGCCAGTCAGGGTGATACACTGAGTATCGGAGACCTTGTTTGTTCTATCGATACAACTGCAGTTGCTGAAAAACCGGTAGAAAAACCATTGCCTATAGTTGTAAAAGAAGAAGTTGTAGTTGAAAAACCCAAAGTTTTAGAAGAAGTTCTTCCTGTTAAGGAAGCTGTGAAAGCTTCTCCATCACCTGTTAAAACCAAAAAGCCTGATTTTTCAAGGGAAGTTAGCCGTCAAAAAATGACTATGCTACGTACAAAACTTTCAGAAAGACTGGTAGCTGTGAAAAATCAAACGGCTATGCTTACAACTTTCAATGAGATCAATATGAGTGCTTTACTTGCTATCAAAAAGCAATACAATGATAGTTTCAAGGAAAAATACGGAGTTGGTATTGGTTTTATGTCGTTTTTTACAAAAGCGGTTACTGAAGCCTTGCGCTTTTATCCGAATGTAAATGCCATGATAGAAAAGGATGAAATAATTACACCTGAATATGCTGACATCAGCATAGCGGTAAGTGGTCCGAAAGGCCTGATTGTTCCTGTTATCCGTAATGCCGAAAGTCTAAGCCTGGCCGAAATTGAAATTAAAATTAAAGAATTGGCTGCAAAAGCAAAGGATAATAAAATTACCCTGGAAGAAATGGAGGGAGGCACTTTTACCATTACCAACGGAGGTGTATTTGGTAGCATGATGTCAACACCTATCATCAACCCGCCTCAAAGCGCTATTCTGGGAATGCACAATATCATTGAACGTCCTGTAGCTATTAATGGTGAAGTTAAGATACAACCCATGATGTATATTGCACTTTCATACGACCACAGGGTTATTGACGGACGTGAATCTGTCGGATTTCTCATAAAAGTAAAAGAAATGATTGAGAATCCGGTAAAAATGCTGTTCAAAGGTAATGAACCTTTAAAGGAATTGCTCGGGATTTAAATAGTTATGAATTATGAATTATGAGTGATGAATTAAATTAAAGTAATTTGATTTTATTTACCACAAATACACTAAGATGATAAGAATTAATAATTCTGATTTATTATTTACAACTTTGTGCCTTTGTGCCTTAGTGGCTATTATAAAAAAATGTATTTTTGTTTTATCATTTAATTGAATTCATTAATACTTTTTAAAATGCAAAAATCATATTTATATTTTATTGCATTGATTTTCATTATTTCATGCAAAGCTGCGCCCAATCCTAAGGAAATGTTTCTGAAAAGATATAAGGCAGGCGAAATTATTAATAAAGTTGAGTGTAAATCCAATGCAGACCAGTCCTATTGTCTTTATCTGCCAAAGAAATATGATATTAAAAAGCAATTTCCGGTAATTTATGCCTTTGATCCTCATGGTGATGGCAGTTTGCCTGTATCTTTACTTACATCAATTGCAGAAAAATATGGCTATGTGGTAATTGGCTCAAATAATTCCCGCAATGGCCTGAGTCCTGATGATTTGAATTATGTAATAGCTCAGTTATTATGGGATACTAAAACCAAGCTGGCTATAGATACCAACAGAATTTATCTCGTCGGTTTTTCTGGTGGGGCAAGGATTGCAGCATCACTGGCAACCTCAATGGAAGGTGTAAAAGGAGTTATTGCCTGTTCTGCCGGTTATCAGCCAGGAAATGCTCCTGCATATCCTTTTATCGGCATTTCATCCTATGGTGATATGAATTATCTGGAAATGAAAAAGCTGGATAATACCTTACAGCAGATGAAAGCCAATGCTTATTTTATGCTTTTTGAAGGAAAACATGAATGGCCACCGCAAACCATATTGAATGAAGCATTTACCATGTTGGAAATAAATGCTGTTAAGGATAAATCGCTTGTTAATGACTATTTAAATACAAATACAGTAAAGGCCAACAAACTTATTGAAGCCAATACTCTGGATTCCCTTGTTAAAGCATTTCATATCATGAAGCGGACGATTGCTGTATTAGATCAGTTGACCGATGTTTCACAACTTAAAGCTACATTCAGCAGTTTAGCCCAGAAGCCTGAAGTCTTAGAGTTTTTTAAGGAGGAATCTGCCCTTGAAGCTATTGAAAGCCAGAAACAACAGGAGTTTGTTTCTGCTTTTGATACTAAAAACGATGTTTGGTGGAATGCTGAGTTGAAAAAACTGGACATGGCATCTTCTGACAAAAACAGTTTGAACAGCAATATGGCAAAGCGCTTAAAAACATACATCAGTCTGAGTTGCTACAGTTATTCAAACCGTGCACTGCAAAGTCAGAACTGGAAATATGCAGCTTTATATACCCATATCTACCAGAAAGTGGATCCTGAAAATTCTGATTGTTATTATGCCATGGCTTGTTTGTATGCCAATACTGATCAAAAGGAAAAGGCAATCGCAGCTTTGCAAACAGCAATAAAATTTGGTTTTTCCAATAAAAACAAATTGCAAAACGATCCGATGCTGAGTGCTTTGCATGGGATGCCTGAATTTGATAAATTGCTAAGCGGACAATAAGTTATTTAACAAAAGTTCGTCATTTTCCTTTTTAATAAAGGCTCGTTTTCTTAGTAATATAATATCAGGAATGTGTATTAAGTAGGTTTTATGTTGTTATTCAAATACTTATTTGATTTAAGTTACGTTATTTTAAAAACCTAAAATTCAAGAAATGAAAAAAAAGAAATTTTTATTAGCCATTGCAGTATTGTTCTGTAGTTTTGGATTTTCTCAAAACGCACAACTTCCTGTTAAAATCTTTATTGGAAATACATTTTGCGGTGAAAATGTAAATGTAAAAATATCCAGAGACCAATTACTTAAAGAAGGAAAACTTAAAATAATTGTGTTTGATAAAGATACCATTACAAATATGAGCTTTACCATGCAAATGAGTAAAGGTAAAGATTTAACAGAAAAAATGTATGCCGTCAATAATTTATTTACACCTCAGATGATAGCTAACATAAAGTATACAGATACAGAAACTTTAGCTAATAAAAAAGACCCTAATACAGAAACAATAATTAAGAAAATCTGGGTAGAAAATATTGCCATAAATTATAAAAATGATCACAGGCTGTTGCCAATGTTCACAATTCTTGTGACTAATTAAAGATTTTCTCCTTTTTAAAGAGATTTTATTAATCCTGACTTACGCTAATCAGTGCTTAATTGCAGCTTCGTAAAGTTTAGCCACTTCGTCCCAGTTGAGTACGTTCCAGAAACTGTCAATGTAATCTTTACGTTTGTTTTGGTATTTGAGATAATACGCATGTTCCCATACATCCAATGCAATAATTGGCGTTCCTTTTTCCTTGGCAATATCCATCAATGGATTGTCCTGATTGGCGGTTGAACAAACAAATAATTCTCCGTTTGCATCTACAACGAGCCATGCCCAGCCACTACCAAAACGGTTTACCGCTGCATCAGTAATCAGTTTCTTTAATGCTTCTGCACTTCCGAATTTTTTATCAATGGCCTGTGCCAGTTTGCCCTGAGGTAATTTACTGCCACCGGGTAACATCAGCTGGAAATACATCATATGGTTGTAATAGCCTCCGGCACTGTTTTTTATACCTTCTGAATATTGACTGATTTTTTTAAATACATCTTCGATTTTACCGTTTAATTCAGGTTTACCTTCCATGGCATCCACATATTTGGTAAAATAAGTTTTGTGATGTTTATCGTAATGAACAAACATGGTTTCCTTATCAATATAAGGTTCCAATGCGTTAAAAGCATATGGCAACTGATAAAATGCCTGGCCTTTATACATAAAAACCGGAGGTCTTTTACTGTAATCCGGAGTGTTTATCTGGCTGAAAGCCATAAATGTTGTAAAGAAAAATACAACTGAAAACAAGATGGAAATTTTATTTTTCATGATAATAATTTTTCTAATTAAACAATCAGCTAAGGATTTTGATTTCATGAAACAAACATAGTATCGATAATTTAAATTAAATTAACGAAATTACTATTGCAGAAGTCATCTGATGAGTTATTAATAAATTGATTAAGCTCAGATTATTCTTCTTGCACCTTCTGCAATTTTTACTTCATGAACATGAGGTAAATATCCGAATTCAGTTTTGAATTTATTAGAGGAATGCTCAATAAAATCCTTTTCTTTTGCCGTTTCCACCAGACTTATGGTACAACCGCCGAAACCACCGCCCATCATGCGGCTGCCAATGGCTCCGTCAAATTTTCCGGCTGTATAAACAAGGAAATCAAGTTCTTTGCAACTTACTTCATATAAAAGCTGCAAACCATCATGGCATTCAAACATCAAATTACCAAGTGTAATAAAATCATTGGTTTTCAAAGCATCACAGGCTTTTTGCATTCGCACTGTTTCTCCAATTACATAAAGGCAGCGCTTATAGGTTTCAATTTGCATATCATCTATAAATTCTTCCAGCATATTAAACGTAACATCCCTCAGGCTTTTGACTTCAGGATATTTTGCTGAGATAATACCAACGCCTTCTTCGCAACTAGCCCTTCTCTTATTGTATTCTGATGAAGCAAGACTGTGAGAAACTCTGGTATCCATTAATACGATGCTGTAATTTTCAGGATTAAAAGGAATCATCTCATATTCCAGCGAACGGCAATCGAGTTTTACCAATTTGCCTTTTTCCCCGAAAAGGGAGGCAAACTGATCCATAATACCGCAACGGACGCCAACATAATTGTGTTCAGCCATTTGTCCGGCTTTAGCCAGCTGAATACGGCTGAGTTTTAAACCGAGCAGTTCATTTAAGGCAAGTCCCACAGCAGATTCCAAAGCAGCCGAAGATGACATGCCGCTGCCAACCGGAACATTACCACCAAAAACACAATCAAAACCCGGAATATTGCATCCCAGTTTGGTAAGTTCGCATACTACACCTAAAATATATTTTGTCCAGTGATATTTGGTTTTAGTTGTGTCTTTAGTTATACTTTCTTCTTCTTTTAAATCATTGGCAATAACATTGATAATGTTGCTGTTATGATTTATTTTAATTACCAGATCAATTGTTTTATCAATGGCTCCGGGCAATACAAAACCATTGTTGTAATCGGTATGTTCACCGATGATATTGATGCGTCCCGGCGCTGAAAATACTGCATAATCTCCGGAAAATTTAGCTTTAAAAACTTTGATGAGTTGGTCTGTATTCATTTTACCAGAAATAAGTATATAAGAAAGTCAAAATAATAATAATAATAACTGCCAGTATTTTAAAACCTTTGGTTGTGGCAAATAGTGCTTTGTCAATTTTGATGGCTTTCGGGCTGATTTTATAGCCTTCCAGCAAGGAAACCACGACAATAATCAGCATACATAATAATAAAATGATGCCCATTCTGTCCATAAACGGCAGCGTGGGTATAAAGAATTTTATGAGGAAAGACAGGACAAATGTACTGATTGCTGCTGCCAGTGCACCATTGGAAGTTGCACGTTTCCAAAACATTCCCATCAGGAATATGGCCAGTGCACCCGGACTCACAAAACCCGTAAATTCCTGAATATACTGAAATGCCTGATCCAGATTTCTGAGCAATGGAGCTATAATCATGGCAATTACAATTGCCACAACGCTGGCAGTTCTTCCGATATAGACCTGGTTTCGCTCCGAAGCATTTTTATTGATAATGGCTTTGTAAATATCCAGTGTGAAAATGGTAGAAATACTGTTCATCATAGCTGCCAGTGAACCGGCAATAGCTGCAACCAATGCAGCAAAACAAAGTCCTTTAACACCGGTTGGAATAAAGTTCTGCAGCAGCCAAGGATAGGCTTCGTCAGGCTTGTCAATGGGAGCTTTCATCACAAAAGCCACTATGCCTGGAATTACAACGATAAGCGGTAAGAGGATTTTGATAAATCCTGCAAATACCAGGCCCCTCTGAGCTTCTTTAATGCTTTTGGCAGCCAGAGCCCTTTGAATGATATATTGGTTGCAGCCCCAGTAATACAGATTGGCAACCCACATGCCACCAATCAATACACCAATGCCGGGCAAATCGATATAATTCGGATTGCTTTTATCGAGTATCATGTGAAATTTCTCAGGCGCATCATGGGTTATTTTTATAAAACCGTCAAATGCACTGCCGCCCAGCGCTTTTAATGCAAGATAAGTGGTTAGTAATCCGCCACCTACCAGAAATGTAACCTGAATTACATCCGTATAGGCAACTGCTTTAAAACCGCCATATACAGAATATAAAGCAGTAAAACTGCCCAATAATATTATACCCAGAACCAGAGGATCAGCTGTAAATCCCATTATGCTTAATGATTCTCCTCCGGTAACATTTTTTATGGCCAGTGCGCCCAAATACAATACAGAAGTCAGATTAACAAAGATAAATGTCATTACCCAAAATATTGCCATAACGGTTTTAACCCTTTTATCGTAGCGTTGTTCAAGAAACTGAGGCATGGTATAGATTCCCTGTTTCAGAAAGACAGGCATAAAAAAGACGGCAACTATCACAAGTGTTAATGCAGCCATCCATTCATAGGATGCAATTCCCAATCCAATTTTAAATCCTGAACCCGACATGCCAATAAACTGTTCTGCTGAAATATTGGAAGCTATCAATGATGCCCCGATGACCCACCATGTCAGTCCTTTATTGGCAAGGAAATAGTCAGAAGCCTTTCTTTCCACTTTTTTGTCTCTTCTGGAAACCAGTAATCCGATAGAAATTACAAGGATAATGTATCCGAAAAGTACGATGTAATCAATGGTATTAAAATGCATAATCTTAATTATTAAATGGTTGAGAATTTATAACTGATTTTATGTAGATATTTCTGATTGGCACGAAGAATATTCGAAGGAAATTCCCTGATATTGACAGCATTGGTATAAAGCTGAGGTTCCAGACAAAAGGCTGATTTGTCACCGGCAATTTTACCGCTTTTGCCCGCTATTAAACCATTGCACCAGTTTCCTGAATAGAAAACAATACATGGATAGGTTGAAAACACTTCCATTTTTCTGCCAGAGAGCGGATCTTTTACTAAGGCTGCAGCTTTCATTTCATTACTCTGATTCTCCAAAACATAGCAATGGTCAAAGCCTCCGACCGAAGTAATGCATTCGTCAGTTGATTCCAGCCCTTTCTTCAATTCCAGAGGCTTTCGTAAATCAAGGGCAGTACCTTCAACGGATAATAAAACGCCTGTGGGTAATAATTCTTTATTGGTTTCCAGGTATTTGTCAGCATTGATTTGTATAATATGATGTCCGATTTTTTCGAAATCTTCACCGGATAAATTAAAATAGGAGTGATGGGTAATACATACCGGTGTATCCTGATCTGTTTCAGCATGATAAGTAATCAAAAGCTCATTCCCATCTATCCATTGATAATCTATTCTGGTTTTAAGATTGCCAGGATAGCCTTCTTCACCATCAGGACTGAAATAAGTAAAGGAAACCATTTCTCCGTTAATTTCATAATCCCAAAGCACGGAATCAAAACCTTTAATGCCGCCATGAAGATGATTGCCGTTTTCGTTTTTAGGCAAATCAAAGGTTTTACCGTTTAATGAAAAGCTGGAGTTGCTGATTCTGCCTGAAACCCTACCGGGATTGCTACCGAAATATCTTTGCCCATTGATATAGTCTTGCAAAGAATTGTATCCCAATACAATATCCTTTAATTTCCCTTTATTGTCAGGAACAAAAAGGCGAATTAATTTTGAACCATAATTGCAAATACTGCAGCTAATTCCATTGTGACCAAAAATAGTTATCAATTTTGCTTCCCTGCCATCGGGCATATAACCGAAACTTTCTACTTTTACTGACATATTCTTTATTTTATTTTGACCACAAATCAATTGGATATTCACCTTTTTTAATCAAATGCATTAATTTTTCCTGCACAAAAGCTTTATCATTCTGATAGGTAACTCCAAACCATTCAGCATGCGAATTTAAAACTTTTACATTAACGGTCATTTTTTTTATCAATTCATTTACAACTGAAGGTATCATAAATTCTGCAACAGGATTATCTATATTATTATCAAGAAAAGTATTGAAATGCTGCTTGCTATATTGGAAATAATCAGGAGTAAATCCCCAGAAATTCATAGAAACGATGGTATTCTCATTCATTTCAACAGCATTTTTATTCATGTCCAGCCCTTTAATAATACCATTTATGGATTGAACTTCAGTCCTTTCTTCAATAAAAACAAGATTATTGTCATGATCAGTAATACATTCAGCTCTGGATGTTCCACCGGATTCCACCAGCGTATTTAAAATGTCAAATCCGATAACACAATATTCATATGATTTATATTGATTTGATTTTAAAAAATCTGCTACCGTTTCAAAAGATGTTCTACCGTAAAAATCATCAGCATTAATGACTGCAAACGGTGCTTTTACCAGACTATCTGCCATCATCAGGGCATGATTGGTACCCCAGGGTTTAGTTCTGTTTAAAGGAACAGAATATCCGGCCGGGATGTTGTCAATTTCCTGAAAAGCGTATTCAACCTGAATATTATGATTGTAACGTTTTGTATTAAAAGTCACAATAAAATCTTCCTTAAAACTTTCCTTAATCACAAAAACGACTTTTGTAAAGCCTGCTCTGATGGCATCAAAAACGGAATAATCCATTATTGTTTCACCTGAAGGACCTAAACGTTCTATTTGTTTATTCCCTCCAAAACGGCTGCCCATGCCGGCTGCTAATATGACTAATGTTGGTAGCATTTTTGTTTAGTGTTTTTAGGTATTTAGACTGAAGCCTTTAGGCTGTAGGTTTTTTATCTAAACCTTCCAGGTTTTTAAAACCTGGAAGGTTAGAGTTCATAACTCATAACTCATAACTCTTACTCCACCGTTATCTCATCCACAAAAAGCCAGGCTTTTCCACCGGCTCCGGGATGTTCAGGCGGACAAGCGCCTATATTCTTAGCCTTTACAGCAATATATCTGACTTTTTTACCGGCCATTACAGAAGTTTTATAATCAGTTAAAATTCTAGTAAAAGAAATATCCTGTTTTGTATTGTCATTCGTATAGTTTTCTGTAGCTATAGTTGTGAAGTTCCGGCCATCAGTCGAAACACTGAATTCAACCTGAGTTGGGGAAAATATCCATGATTTTACATCCTGTAGAAAATTTACCCTTATGGTTGAAATATCCTTGTTTTCTCCCAGATCAACAATGGCATGAAAATCATTGCCTTCATAACCCTGCCAGAAACCATCCTTATAATTATCACTTCCCATAAAGCCATCTACCAGTGCCTGTTCGCCACCAGCACTGTATTTTTCCTTAAATTTATTTATTGTGCTGACTTTACAGGCAGTGGATAATGATGGATATACGTTGATTTTCAGTACTTCATCAGAATAATTATCAACTTTTTGTCCAATTACTGATACGCGAGCTGGTTTGTTGAAAATCAATGGTTTATTATATTTTAAGGATTTATCCGTTGGATTTTTATTATTCAAGGTGTAAAAATCGTTTAGGGTATAAAATATCCTTACAGTTGTATCTTTACAGCTTAACATCAGCAGCGGTTTCTTGCCAGCTTTGTCGATACTGCCAGTAGCTTTGATATGCGGTGCTCCAAGAACATCCAGTATAGGGTTTTCAATGCCTTTAATTTCGCTGACATTATATTTTAATTCTTCAAAAATGATAATTTCATTTTCACCTTTTTTAAGCCAGGGAGCAGGAACATAAACTGTTTGTGATGGCCCGATATTCCAGTAACGTCCCAGATTGTGGCCGTTTAACCATACGCAACCTTTGCCCCATCTCGAAAAATCAAGATAGGTATCTCCTGTTTCAGTTAAGAAAAACTTCCCTTTTCTGATAACAGGACTCTGAAATTGAGTTGCTTTGCCAAATTTCAGCATGGAAATATCATTCATCGGCAATCCGTAGATTTTCCAGTTTTTAATTTCTTTTCCTTTGAAAGTTACTATTTCAGTAATTCCTTTTCGATTGTCATTCAGATAAGTACCGTAATTAATTCTGCCCAGATTCTCAACAAGAATGTCAAGCCTTAGTTTTCCAGCCGGAAGTTTAATAAAAACCGAATCCTGATTTAAACGTCTGTCTAATATGGCAACTCTTTTCCCATCTATAAAAACAAGGGCATAATCCCTGACATATTTGATGTTCAGGTATCCTTCCGATGGTCCTATTAAATCGCTTCTATACAAAACATAGCCATAGCCCTGATTGATATCTTCAAATGAAAGCGGATTGGCTGATTCAACAGGTTTTGGAAGATTATCATATAATGCTGTTGTCTGATCCAGTTTTATTAAAGGAGTTGAAATCGTTTTCTTTGGTTGAGGAATCTCTGGTAACTGAGCCAGGGCTTCAGCTGAGAGATGTTTTTTTATAACATTCCGCATGGCCAGAAATTTAGGTGTAACATTTCCTGCTTCATTTATCGGAGCATCATAATCATAACTTGCAGTTTGGGGGCGGTAGGGCGGCATATTGGCACCATTCCAGAAAGCTCTGGTTGTTCCGCCATGAACCATGTAAATATTAATGGATAATCCATTGGCCAAAACGCTGTCGTAGGTATCAATAAAATTTTTAAAGGGAACCGTATGATGTTCTTCCCCCCATGAATCAAACCAGGCAGGATACCATTCCGCTATAAAATAAGGACCGTGATTATTATTATATTTATCAATAAGATTCTTTACTCCTTTGGGATCATCCCAGCCATTCACTGCCGGTAACAATCCCGGCAAATAACCATCAGGCATCTGGGAAGGACCGTCACAGGTGTAAAAATCAACATCAAAACCGGCATCTTTCAGATAATTTTTATTGATTGTAAGATATTCCTTATCTTTATCATAAGAACCATATTCATTTTCAACCTGAACCATGATAATAGGTCCTCCCTTGGTAATTTGCAAAGGAGCAAGCTCTTTCCCAAAAGCATTGATATAGTTTTTACTCATTTCCAGAAATTTAGGATCACGGCTTCTTACTTTCAGATCTTTTTCCTTAATCAGCCACCATGGATAACCACCAAATTCCCATTCGGCGCAGGCGTATGGACTCGGACGGACTATCACCCATAAGCCTTCTTCCTGAGCGGCTTTTACAAAAGCAGCAACATCGGCATTGCCGCTGAAATTATATTTTCCCTTTTCTGTTTCATGATAATTCCAGAAAACATAGGTGCAAATGGTATTCAATCCCATGGCTTTCGCCATCCTTAATCGATCATGCCAGTATTCGCGGGGGATACGGGCAAAGTGCATCTCACCGCTTATAATCTGAAATGGCTTGCCATCCAGCAGAAAACTGCCTTCACCTATTTTAAAACTGTGCTGAGCCTGCTGGGCTTGTGATAACTGAAGGAATATGAAAAAAAATGTAAATAGTAAGATTTTCTTCATCTGTAATTGATTTTAGATTAAGGTTTCAAATTTACAAAAAACAACTGTTTGGCAAAAGAAAAACCGGGATTTAAATATTAGCTTATTTATCAATCATTAATAACAGCATATGTGCTGCTGTCCAGCCAAAATACTGGGTTCCCAATCCTTCTCCGGTTTTTGAATTATAATATTCATTTAAGGATGCTTCATTGGCATTGACAATATTTTTCCCATTTTCCAGTAATTTTAACAACAATGCTTCAGCCTCTTTATCATAACCGTATTTTCTCAATCCTATATAGCCAAAATAAAACTGATCAAGCCAAACCGGACCTCTCCAGTAGCCGTCAGCTTCGTATCTGGGATTATCATTACTTGCTACTGGTAAAGGGAGGAAGGTATTGAACATCTTTTCGTTCATCATAATATTTTTTACCTGTTCAGCTTGCTTTTTTGTTGCTATTCCTGCATAAAGTGGCAGCCATCCGCTGGCTTCTTTGCTATATATAAATGATTTATCAGATATCTTTATATCATAAAAAAAACCATCTGATGTATTGAAAAACAATTTTCTGATTTTCATTCCCAAATCATTTTTCTCAGCAGTTAACTTTTTAGCTGTTACTTTGTCATTTAACAATTTTGCAATCTTTATCAGTATTTCTTTTTCAAGAAATAAGTATGAATTTAAATCAACAGATTCAATATTAATAGAGTAAGCATCTGCCTTGTTTTTCAGCATTTGAATACTGTCGAAACGGATAGCATTATCCCAGCATTCCCAGCGTGCAGCCTGTTCAGTTCCGTCGGTACTGCCGTATTCACAAATACCGTTTTTATCATGATCCCTGTCGGCATACCACCAATTGTGGTATTTCAGCATTCTTGGATACATTTCTTTTAGAAAAGCAGTATCTTTTGTTGCGAGATAAATCTGATATATTGCCCAGGCTGACAAGGGTGATTTAGTATTTCGCCAGTTGTTATTTTTTTTGTCTGAAAAGATGCAATCTGCTATCATTCCTGCTTCATTCTGATAAATATACATGCTTCTGACAGAGTTTTCTGCCAGTTCCTTATCAATAAAACTAAGTGCATAGGCATGTTTCCAGCTGTCCCATGACCATAAACCTTTATAGATAGTTAAGGATGGCATAATTCCTTCGTATAAGACATCTCCTTCAGGAGCCATATAATTATGGTATAGCGTTTTAATGCATTTCTCTATTACAATTTTTCTTTTTAGCTTCAAATCCGGGGTATTACACCAGGCTGGTATAGGCAATGCATTTGCTTTTTGAATGGCCATTTCCATTCTATGCTGAACTGCCGTAGGTACTGCTATATTGACCAGCTGCTGAGATGAAGCAGTAAAAGTAATAAGTATAAAAAACTGCAAAAATGCTATTTTCATAAATTAAATTTAAAGCATCAAATGTACAAAAAACATCATTATAGCAAGGAAACATTACTATAAAGAAATATTATTTTATTTTTCCTAAATCAATTTAGTAACGGATTGTTTTTTATTATTACTTTTGAGTCTCAGTTTTCAATATCCGGTAATTATATTTTAAAAACTATGACCTTACTTGGTTACGATGTAGGAAGTTCATCTATAAAAGCATCATTGATAGATGCAGCAACAGGAAATTGTATTGCAAGAGTGCAATATCCCGATACTGAAATGAAGATTAACGCACCACAGGCTGGTTGGGCAGAACAGGACCCTGGAATCTGGTGGGAATATATCGGGAAAGTTACGAAGATGATACTTGCAATTCCTGGTGTAAAAGCTCGTGAAATCAGCGCAATTGGGATTTCCTATCAGATGCATGGCTTGGTATTGGTAGATAAAGCATTGAAAGTGCTGCGACCATCCATTATCTGGTGCGATAGCCGGGCTGTTCCTTATGGGAATAATGCATTTGAAGAAATAGGCGAAGAAAAATGCCTGGAAGAATTGCTGAATTCACCCGGAAATTTTACTGCTTCCAAACTGAAATGGGTTAAGGAAAACGAGGCTGAGATTTACAAAAAAATATATAAAATGATGCTTCCCGGCGATTATATTGCCATGATGCTTACCGGAGAATGTAAAACAACCTCTGCAGGTTTATCAGAAGGAATATTGTGGAATTTCAAAAAGGAGAAAATTTCAGAAACATTGCTGGATTATTATGGTATTGATAAAGAACTTATACCGGATTTAGTTCCTATTATGGGCATACAGGGAAAAGTGAATAAGACAGCTTCTGATTTATTGGGAATTCCGGAAGGTATTCCGGTTGCTTATCGCTCAGGAGACCAACCCAATAATGCTTTGTCGCTGAATGTTCTTAATCCGGGAGAAGTAGCAGCAACCGCAGGCACTTCAGGCGTTGTTTATGGCGTTAATGATAAAATCCTTTTCGACCCTGCTTCCAGAGTAAATACTTTTGTACATGTAAATCATGCTGTTAACAAACCCAGATATGGAGTGATGCTCTGTATCAATGGTACAGGCATATTGTATTCATGGGTTAAACGAATCTTAGGCGGAAACTACAGCTATGATGAACTGAATCAAATGGCCGAAAAAGCTGCTATAGGTTCTGATGGATTGATATTTATTCCTTTAGGCAACGGTTCCGAAAGAATGCTTGGAAATAAAATGGTGGATGCATCATTGCATAATATAAACTTTAATATTCACGGGCAGAATGAATTGATACGTGCTGCCATTGAGGGAATTGCTTTTTCTTTTGCTTACGGAATGCGGATATTAAACAGCACAGGAGTTCAGACCACAACCATAAAAGCGGGCAATGCCAATTTGTTTTTAAGTCCGGTTTTCAGGCAAACGCTTGCAAATGCAACAGGCTCTGTTATTGAGCTCTATGATACTGATGGAGCTGCAGGTGCAGCTATAGGAGCAGGTATCGGATGCGGAATTTATGCAAATGAAAAGGTTGCTTTTAAAAATTTAAATGTAATCAATGTTTGCAAACCTGAAACTAAAGATTTAAATGCAACAAAAAATGCAATGGAAAAATGGATAAAAGTTTTGGAAATACAGTTAGATAATTTATAAAATCACAACCCTTCCAGGGTTTTATACCCAGGAAGGGTTAAAAGAAAGATTAATAATAAAAAAACAGCAATAGAAAATAAAATGCAGGAAGTCGAAAAAATTGAAGACGGACAATATTATCATATATATAACAGAGGAATAAATAGTTGTGATTTATTTAAGGTTACTGATAACTATGAGTATTTTCTTAAATTATATGATAAATACATTGCTTCTTTTGCAGATACTTTTGCCTGGGTTTTGATGCCTAATCATTTTCATTTGCTGATAAGAATTAAGGAAGAAAGAGAAATCCATATAAATATTGATAGCGGAAGCCCTTCAAGGGTTTTGAATACTCAAAAAAACCTTCCAGGTTTTCAAAACCTGGAAGGTTTTAAACCAATCCATCAGCATTTTTCCAATTTATTTAATGCATATACCAAAGCATTCAACAAGAGGTACAATCGTCATGGCAGTTTATTTGAGAAAAACTTTAAAAGGAAATTGATTAATAATGAAAATTATTTAAAACAAGTATTATTATATATACACAATAATCCTGTTCATCATGGATTTTGTACCCATCCCATGGAATATGCATGGAGTAGTTATTTAAGCTGTATATCAATTAAGCCAACTAAATTGGAACGCGAAACTATTATTGCTTGGTTTGATGATATTGCTAATTTTAAAGCAGTTCATAATCAAAAAATAGAAATAATTGAAATTGAGAAATTTTTAGAAATATAAAATATTATATTTAGCTTAAACCTTCCAGGTTTTTAAAACCTGGAAGGTTTCGGTAATTTAAAAAAATAGAATAAATAATAAAATCAACAAATATTATGGAATATCATACAGGAGACATCGAATTCTTCAAAGGAATTGGAAAAATTAAATTTGAAGGCAGAACTTCACAAAACCCTTTAACTTATAAATGGTATAACGAAAATCAGCTGATTGGCGGCAAAACCATGAAAGAATACCTGCGTTTTGCAATAGCCTACTGGCATAGTTTCTGTGGAACTGGTGCCGATCCATTTGGTCCCGGAACCAAAATTTACCCATGGGCTGATACCAAAGACCCGATTATCAAAGCTAAAGCCAAAATGGATTTTGCCTTTGAGTTTATCAGTAAACTGGGTGTTCCCTTTTACTGCTTTCATGATTTTGATCTGGTTGAAGAAGCCGAAACCATTATTGAATCAGAAAAACGGCTGATGACAATGGTGGAATATGCCAAACAAAAGCAAGCTGCATCCGGTATTAAGCTGTTATGGGGAACTGCCAATGTTTTCTCCAATCCGAGGTATATGAACGGCGCTTCTACCAATCCCGATTTTCATGTATTGAGTCATGCCGGAACCCAGGTTAAAAATGCCATTGATGCAACCATTGCACTTGGCGGACAGAATTATGTATTCTGGGGCGGAAGGGAAGGTTATATGTCGTTGTTAAACACCGATATGAAACGCGAAAAGGAACATTTGGGCCGTTTCCTCACCATGGCCCGTGATTATGCACGCAAACAGGGATTCAAAGGCACTTTCCTGATCGAACCCAAACCCATGGAACCTACCAAGCATCAGTATGATTTTGATACGGAAACTGTGATTGGATTTTTGCGTTATTATGGACTGGATAAGGATTTTAAACTTAATATTGAAGTGAATCATGCAACACTGGCGGGACATACTTTTCAGCATGAACTGCAAGCTGCTGCTGATGCCGGTTTATTGGGCAGCATCGATGCCAACCGAGGGGATTACCAGAACGGCTGGGATACCGACCAGTTTGTCCTGAATATTTATGAAACCGTTGAAGCCATGCTTGTAATTATCAATGCCGGTGGTTTTACCAATGGCGGTATAAATTTTGATGCCAAAATCAGAAGAAATTCCACCGATCCTGAAGATTTGTTTATTGCCCATATTTCTGCTATGGATGTATTTGCAAGAGCATTAATTATTGCAAATGAAATCATTACCAATTCAGATCTGCTGATATGGAAAAAGGAACGTTACGCAAGTTATGACAGCGGTAAAGGATTAGATTTTGAACAAGGCAAATTAATCCTGGAAGATTTAAGAACTTATGCAATCGAAAATGGTGAACCTGAAATGAGAAGCGGTAAGCAGGAAATGTTCGAACAGTTAATCAACCTCTATATTTAATACATTAATGATATGGCTTTTATAAATACTTCAACAACAGCAAATAATGCATTGCAGAATAAAGGGAATCCTTTATATATTATGCTTTTAACTTTGGTGGCAACTTTAGGTGGTTTATTATTTGGATATGATACAGCAGTTGTAAATGGTGCTGAGAAATCGCTGGTAGACTTTTATATTGTTAAGATGCTCGACCCCAATAATCTGACCTATGCAATGCAAATGATTAGTCAGTATAAATTAATAGTAGTAATCGTTTTTTATCTGGTATTAATTATTGTTTCAGGTCAGATTATCAGATTGTTAGGTGTGAAAAAAGGGAGTGTTGTAAGCGGAATTTTAATAATTATACTTACAGTTTGGGTTGTAACTTATTTCAGTAAAACAATTTCTACGAATACTGATGCGCTCAAAGATATGATGGATGCAGTTAAAGGATTTGTTGTGGCAAGTGCTTTGATTGGTTGTATCATTGGAGGTGCTTTATCAGGCTTTGTATCAAAATCAATAGGCCGTAAGAAAGGTCTGGTTATTTCTGCTGTAGCATTTACATTATCGGCAATTGGTGCTTGGCATCCCGAAGCATTTAATGTTTTCGGCACATTGGATGTTTATTCATTTGTAGTTTATCGTATTATCGGCGGAATAGGAGTAGGGCTCGCCTCTATGCTGTCACCATTGTATATTGCCGAAATTGCTCCTGCCAAAATCAGGGGTAAACTGGTTTCATGGAATCAGTTTGCCATTATCTTCGGAATGCTGGTGATCTATTTTGTAAACTGGTTTATTGCCCGCAGCGGTGACAGCCAATGGCTGGTAACAGAAGGATGGCGCTGGATGTTTTTCTCCGGTGTGATTCCAGCTGCTATTTTCCTTATTTTATTGATTTTTGTACCGGAAACACCAAGATATCTGGTTATGAAAAACAAGGATGAAGAAGCCTTAAAAGTTCTGAAAAGAATTTCAGGTAAAGAAAGTGCAGATATCATTCTTAAAGAAATTAAAGATTCATTGCACGAAACCAAGGTTCCATGGCTTTCGTATGGCTTTTTTGTAATTTTTATAGGGATATTACTGAGTGTATTTCAACAATTTGTAGGCATAAATGTGGTGCTTTATTATGCCGGTAATATCTTCAGGAATATGGGTTCCAGTACTGACACTTCACTTTTACAGACTATTATTGTCGGTCTGATAAATCTTGTATTTACGGTGCTGGCAATATTTACAGTTGATAAATTCGGAAGAAAACCATTAATGATAATCGGAGCTTTATGCATGGGTTTGAGCATGTTTGCACTTGGATTCAGTTTTTATCTGCAAAGTCAGGGATTGATTGCTTTGGTATTTATGCTGATATATACAGCCGGTTTTGCAATGAGCTGGGGACCTGTTACCTGGGTGTTGCTTTCGGAAATATTCCCTAACAGTATCAGAGGAGCCATGTCTATTGCAGTTGCTGCCCAATGGATTGCCAATTTATTGATTACCTGGACATTTCCGATGATGAATGATAACAACTGGCTGACAACTGTTTTTCATCACGGATTTGCATACTGGATTTACGGAATTATGGGTATTTTAGCCAGTTTATTTATCTGGAAATTAGTTCCCGAAACAAAAGGTAAAACGCTGGAGGAAATTGAAAAACTCTGGAAGAAATAATTTTATTTATTATCTGATAATTTATTATTTTTACTTTTTGAATTATTCTATATGGCAACAAAAAAGGCAAACATATCGGCTGCATATGAAAATGATTTTTCTGTTATTGGAATCGCATGTCATTTACACGATTACAGAATAGTTCATTTTTTGAATAAAATTGCAAATTTCAATTTTATCCGTTTTGATGACCTTAAGGTTCTTCAGAAAAATACTGAAACAACTCTGGGTTTTCCTTTTTATTATTTCAATGATACTGAAAATTATACTTGTTTCTATTTTATTTCAAACAGAAGTATTGATGGTATTATGTTTAATGAAATGAAAGAAATAGATTATTTCCTTTTTTCAGTTGGCAGCAGCCATAATATTAATTTAAAATCACTTATCAAACAAATTAAGAAAATACCAAACGTTTTGGCAATTACAGAAGAACTGAATTTTAACAAAACTGAAATTGATAATCTGATGACGGATATTGAACTGCATATTACTGAAATAGAAAGGATTGAAAGAGAAAAGGAACTAATAGCAAAAAGTAAAATCAGTTCAGCCAGAACCAAATTTTTTTAAATACCCTTCACATGACCATACAAGAGGCACAGGATATCATTGATAAATGGATAAATACTACAGGTGTCCGCTATTTTAACGAGTTGACCAATATGGCTCTGCTTACTGAAGAAGTAGGAGAGGTGGCACGTATCATTGCCCGCCAATACGGAGAGCAATCATTTAAGTCTTCAGATAATGATAAGAATCTTGCAGATGAGCTGGCTGATGTACTGTTTGTGTTGATTTGTATCGCTAATCAAACTGGCGTGGATTTAACGGATGCATTGCAGAAAAATCTGGAGAAAAAAAACCTGAGAGATGCAAACCGCCACCTGGATAATAAAAAACTAAGAAAAGAATAATAAAATTTTTGGATATGAAGTTAATCAACCCGTCGGGTACGAAGTACCCGACGGGTTGAAACACGAAAATAGAAATATTCTGAAAATAGAAAATTTTATAACAATGTTTTAATTACTTAAATCTATTATAAATGAAAAAGCTTTCATTACTCTTATTATTCCTTTTAACTATCAGCCTTTTTTCAGTTTCCCAGAATATCTTCAAAGCCGGAGATTTAAAAATCAGCCTTGATAATAAAGGATATTTCACAGAAATCACTAATATTAAAACACAACAGAATTATTTATCAAAAGATACAATCTCACCATTACTCAGCCTGATTTCTCAAACCCATCGCTATCTGCCTTCATCGCTGCAATTCAATAAAAAAACAAATATAATTTCTTTGAATTATAATTCAGTTGCTGTAAATATTGATATTAAGGTAGTTATCAAAAATTCGCATCTTACACTTGAAATAGTTAAAGCTGAACCGTCTGCTAAAATTGAAGCAGTAGTCTGGGGGCCAATACCTTTATTGATTTCTAAAAACATAGGTGAAATTATCGGCATTGTTAGAGATGAAAAAGTGGCTGTAGGCTTACAGGTTTTGAATGTAAAAACTGATGGTGGAGATTATTCTAAAGAAGGAACAACATTCAGCAGAGGACAGGCAGCACTATCGCAGAAATGGGGCAGCAGCATACAGGCATATTCCATTAACCGGGAAATTCAACGTTTTGTTGATACCTGGGATGGTAAAAACAAAAATACACCCATTATACCAATAAAAGGAGACAATGTGGTCGGAAGCAAAATCGCTTTGTTCAGTTGTGATGAACCCTTAACGCTCGACTGGATTGAGAAAATAGAACTGGCAGAAGGCTTGCCACACCCGATAATTAACGGAGTATGGACACATAAGGCATTTCGCCGCGGACATTCCTATCTGATAGCTGATTATACTGAAGCCAATATTGATAAAATGCTCAGCTATACCAAAAGAGCAGGATTAATTTCATTGTATCATATCGGACCTTTCAATAACTGGGGCCATTATGATCTAGACACTACAAGGTTTCCTCATGGTAAGAAAGGACTGAAAATATGTGCTGACAAGGCAAAAGCTGCCGGCTTACACCTGGGCGTTCATACCCTGACTAATTTTATAAACACCAATGATGCTTACGTAAGTCCTCATCCTGATTTCAGACTTGCTTTAACTGGTTTTGGTTTGCTGACAGCCAATATAGATGAAACCACAACTTCAATTCCTGTTTCCACTGCTGAATATTTCGATAATGAAACGTTTAATTTTTTGCATTCCGTTAAAATAGGCAATGAAATAATCCGATATAAAAGTGTTACCAAAACTCCTCCTTTTATTTTGCAGGAATGTCAGAGAGGTGCATTTAGTACTAAAGTTGCTGCTCATCATTTAAATGATACTTTAGGTAAACTTTACGATCATGCTTACGAAGTGTTTTTCCCAAATCTGGATTTGCAAAGGGAAATAGCTAAAAACCTTGCAAAATTATTCAATGAAACAGGTATAGATCATCTTGATTTTGATGGATATGAAGGTTGTCTGGCTTCAGGACAAGGCGATTATGCCGTTAATTTGTTTGCCTGGGATTTTTATAAAAATCTGAATCATACCGTTCTGAACGGAACAAGTATTTCCAAATGCTTTTACTGGCATATCAATACATTCTGCAACTGGGGAGAACCCTGGTACGGTGGTTTTAAAGAAAGTATGCAGGAATACAGAATCAATAATCAATTACTTTTCGACCGGAATTTTATGCCTCATATGCTGGGCTGGTATCTGCTTACTAAAAATACTACCAAAAGTGAAATGGAATGGATGCTGGCCAAGGCTGCTGCTTATGATGCAGGTTTTGCCATGTGCAGCAGCCAGTCGGCTATAGAAGAAAATCCTGATGGACTGGCATTGCTCGATTTGATAAAAGAATGGGAAACTGCCCGCTTAGGAAATGCTTTTTCTGCAGAACAAAGAGAACGCATGAAAAATCCTAAAAAAGATTTTCATCTTGAAATGCTTAAAGATGGAGAATGGAAACTGTATCAATACAATTATTCAGAAACTTTCATTCACGAAAAAGAGGAGAAGCAACCCGGAGAACCAACACATTCTGTCTGGAAGTATGAACAAAAGGACAATAAACAGGCATTGCAGTTTAAGATTTTTGTAAAAGGCGAAAGCGGGAATATCAGCAATACTAAAATCCAGATTGATAATTATCTGGAATTAGCTGTTCCGATTGAACTGAAAGCTGGACAAACCCTTATTTGCAATGGAACAAAGCTGTTAAGAATATATGATGATAAAGGGAAGCAGATCAATACATTTACGCTGAATTCAATTCCTGAAATTGATAAGGCAACTCATCAGATTTTGTTTGATACTCAAATCAATGACAATGAAAATATTAAGGTAGAATTCAGTTTACAAACACTGGGAAATGCCGAGAAAATCTCAACAAAATAAAATGCCTGATATTCTTATTGGATGTCATGTAAAAAGCCCTGTTTTAACAGGTAAAATAATCCTTTCAACTAATTTTTTTAATAAAATTTGATAAATTATTATAATTTCGTCCTTAAATCTTGAAAACTCAAATCTATGATTTATAAGTTGCTTTATCAGAACAAATGGAAGGAATCGCTGAGGTCTTCCATTTGGCAGAAAAACCTCGCAATGAATATAATAATGGGCATTTTTATCTTCTATTTTGTGCTGAATTTTCTCTTTTTGGGAATTTTTGCAGATAAAATATTAATGGAGATTTTTCCTGATGAAAATCCTGTGAATAAATTCAATAGTTTTCTGTTGTATTTTATGGGAATTGATCTGATTGTTAGATTTTTAGGACAAAATTTACCTACTTTGAGCATTCAGCCTTATTTACATCTTCCGGTAAAAAGGTCAGGTCTTATGCATTACTTATTGGGACGTTCATTGGTGAATCCTTTAAACTATGCTTATTTTGTCATTTTTATACCCTTTGCCTTAATATCAGTAACATCAAATTATAGTTTCGGGCTTGCCATTCTCTGGTTGATTATGTTGTTTTTTATTGTGTTTTTCGATAACTATATCATTACTTATGTAAAACGCCAGTTTGGCAGTAAACCATTGATAGCTGTTGGCCTTGGATTAATATTGCTTTCATTGATATTGCTAGACCGTTATCATATTTTTTCGCTTAAAGCTATTTCAGAAAAAATATTTACATCCATTATTATACATCCCTACCTGATTATATTTCCTATAATGGCTTTTGCAGCTATATATTATATTAATTTCAGTTTCCTTAAAGATGCAGCTTATCTTGAAGAAGTCAGTAAAAATTCAACTAAAAAAGTTGTGAGCACTTCCGGCATCAGTTTTTTTAACCGCTTTGGCGTAATTGGTGAATTGATGAATCTTGAAATAAAATTAATGACCCGTAATAAACGTCCAAAATCCATTATTTATATGACGCCCTTATTTTTGTTGTATGGTTTCTTCTTTTATCCATCGCCACATTATAATACGCTGGGAGGCCTGCTTATTTTTGTTGGCATATTCATCAGCGGTGGTTTTATGATGTCTTACGGGAATTACCTGATTAGCTGGGAAAGCAGTTATTTTGATGCATTGATTACCAAAAGCTTTGATTTTCAGAAATATTTTCAGGCAAAATATACTTTGCTGGCAACTGTTACTGTTATTTCTTTTCTGCTTACCATTCCTTATTTATTTTTTGATATTAAGTTATTGTATATCAATACAGCCTGTTTTTTGTTTAACCTTGGTTTTAATTTGAATCTGGTGCTTTATTTTGCCATGAACAATAAAAAATATCTTGACTTAAGCAAAAGTGCCAAATTTAATTATCAGGGAGTGGGAATGTCCAATTTTATTATTGTGCTTCCTATGATGGTATTACCTGTTTTGATTTACCTCCCTTTTTCATTGCTGGGAATGCCACAGTTAGGATTAATTGTATTATCTGGTATTGGTTTGTTAGGGATAGCATTGAATAAACCCATTCAAAAATTGATTCTCAAACGATTTTATCAAAAGAAATACATTATGGCTGAAGGTTTCAGACAACGTTAAATTTTTAATTATAAAAAATATAAATCATGATTACAGTAAATAATCTCACAAAAATATACAATGGTGTTTGTGTTTTAAATATCAATAATTTAAATATAGCCAAAGGTGAAAGCTTTGGATTGGTTGGCAATAATGGTGCAGGAAAAACAACATTTTTCAGACTGATACTTGATTTAATCAGAGCCAATGGTGGTGAAGTCTTTTCACAAGGGATGAATGTTAAAGGAAATGAAGCCTGGAAACAATATACAGGTTCTTATCTGGATGAAGCATTTTTAATTGATTTCCTTACCGCAGAGGAATATTTTAATTTTATTGGCAAACTCCACAATATGTCGAAAGGTGATATTTCAGCATTTTTAAGCGAGTATGCTGATTTTTTCAATGAAGAAATATTGGGACAAAAGAAATATATCCGCGATTTCTCAAAAGGAAATCAGAAAAAAATAGGCATCATTGCTGCATTAATGGGCAATCCGGAAGTATTGGTTCTGGATGAACCTTTTACCAATCTGGACCCTAGCAGCCAGATCCGGCTGAAAAGGATATTGCACGAATTGAAGGCAAAGCAAGAAGTTACCATGCTTATTTCGAGCCATGACTTAATGCATGTAACCGAGGTATGCGAACGTATTGTTGTCCTTGAAAAGGGTCTTATTGTACATGATTTAATTACCAACGAAAATACACTTAAGCAACTGGAAAGCTATTTTGCAGTGTAAAATTCTTATCTGGCACTATTAATAAGCATAGATTAATAAAAAAACTATATATATTTCATCTTGTATGTAAAGAAAAATCGATTTTCTATACAAAAAGAATTATCTTTGTATAGAAAATCAAAAAATCTATACATTATGAAGAATGATAAATGGGTGCTAAAAGAGCTTCCATTAGCAATGGAACTTGAAACTACAAGAGTGCTTAAAAGCTTACCTTCAGCTCATGCTGCCTTAGCTGAATTGAAAGGAATTGCTTTTAATATCCCTAATCAAAATATTTTAATAAATACACTGGGATTACAGGAAGCGAAAGATAGTTCTGCCATCGAAAATATTATTACCACGCATGATGATTTGTATAAATCCTCACTTCATTTTGATAACTTCAAATCGTTAAATGCAAAAGAAGTACAAAATTACATTTCGGCTTTGAAAAAGGGTTTTGAATTGATTAAAAGTAAACGATTATTGACAAACAATATTATACTTCAAATTCAGGAAGTACTGGAGAGCAATGATGCAGGATTTAGAAAATTACCGGGTACAACACTAAAGAGCGCTATAACAGGACAAACAATATATACACCACCACAGGATTATAATGATATAAAACGTTTAATGTCAAATTTAGAAAACTTTATAAATAACAAAGAAATTAGCAATTATGACGTTCTGGTTAAAATGGCTATAATGCATTATCAGTTTGAAAGCATACATCCTTTTTATGATGGTAATGGCAGAACCGGCAGGATAATTAATATATTATATTTGATACTTGCAGGATTACAGAATCTGCCTATTCTTTATTTAAGCAGTTATATTATCCGTAATAAGACAGATTATTACCGTCTGCTTCAGGAAGTAAGGGATAAGAATAACTGGGAAGAATGGATATTATTTATGATAAAAGGAGTGGAAGAAACTTCAATGGAAACCATAAGTCTGATTACCGAAATTCGTGATTTAATGCTTGATTTTAAACATAAAATCAGAGCTAACTATAAATTTTACAGTCAGGATTTGCTGAATAATTTGTTTAAACACCCATATACCAAAATAGAATTTATTGTAAACGATTTGAATGTATCAAGGCTCACCGCTGCAAACTATCTGAATAAACTTGCAGAAGACGGAATTTTACGAAAAGAAAAACTCGGAAACGCAAATTATTATATAAATCAGCCATTGTTTGATATTTTAACAAAAAGGTAAATGTATAAATTTAGAAATTATATAATTTTAGTAATTGTATCTTTTTCCTTTACTTTTATAACAATAGCTCAGCCATATTCTATCACCGGAAAAGTAATCAATGCCACTACCGGTGCAGCTTTGCCCTTTGTTAATATTGCAGTAAATAACACTGCTAAAGGTACATCAACAGATATTGATGGGAAATTTACGCTGAAACATAACGAAACCATTACAAGCATCAAACTCACCTATGTTGGTTACGAAACCAAAATTATAATTATCAGCGAAAATAAAAGCAATCTAGTCATTAAGTTAAAGGAAAAACAATTTCAACTTGCTGAAGTTACTATAGTTGCAGGCGAAAACCCCGCCCATCGTATAATTCGCAATGTATTGGCAAACAGGGATCTCAATAATCCTGAGAAACAGCAATCATTTAGTTATACTTCATATAATAAACTGATATGTACTTCTAAAACGGATACTGTAATTAATGCCTTTACCGACAGGGCGAAAAATGATACCAGCCGCATTGACAGTGCAGCGCTGGAAATGAAAGAAGTTTTTGATTCCATCCATTTGTTTTTGATGGAAAGTGTTACAAAAAGGAAATTCCTGCAACCCGATAAAAACTATGAAGAAGTGGTGGCTTCAAGGGTCTCGGGTTTCAAAAATCCGATATTTACATTCGTTGGTTCACAATTACAGTCTTTTTCATTTTATAACGAAAGGTTTACAATTTTTGATAAAAATTATGTTAATCCAATAAGCAATGGCTGTACATCCAAATATTTTTACCAGATAGAAGATACCATTTATGCTGATAATAACAGGGATACAACATTCATCATTTCATACCATCCAAAATCCAAAACTAATTTTGAAGGGCTTAAAGGATTGCTCTATATCAATAATTTCCATTGGGCTATAGAAAATGCCACGGCCCATCCTGCTTCATTGCAAAAAAAAGATCTTAATGTTGAAATTACCATACAGCAGAAATATCAGCTTATTGATGGAAAGCAATGGTTTCCCGTACAGTTGAATACCATTTTATCAGTTCAACTGAAGCAATTTCCATATCCATTTATTTTCGATGCACGTGGCTATTTGAATGAAATCAACTTAAAACCGGAGATTTCTAAAAAGACTTTCAATATTATTGAAATGGAAATTAAAGACAGTGCTAATTTACAATCAGAAATCTTCTGGAACCTCCACCGTATTGATTCTTTATCAAAAAAGGAATTAAAAACCTATCATGTTGTCGATAGTATAGGTGAGGTGATGAATTTTGATAAGAAACTGAATGTAATACAGGCTTTGATGAATAATAAAATCCCCTGGGGTATTATTGATATTGAAATAGATAAGTTTCTGAAATATAATGAATATGAAAAACTAAGACTGGGTTTGGGCATGCATACAAGCGAAAAACTTTCTGATAAATTTACGTTCGGTGGTTATTGGGGCTATGGTTTTGGTGATAAAGCCCATAAATATGGTGGCGATGCTGCTTATATCTTCTACAGGCCATGGGATTTACAACTTAAGATAGCTTACTCAAATGATATAACTGAAAGCGGAAGTTCTCAGTTTATTAATGAAAAGAAATCACTTTTCGATGACAATTACCGCGAATTTTTCGCCAGACTTTTCGACAATACAGAGAAATCATCTGTTGCTGTTTCATTCCGGACATTAAGATATTTGCAGATAAATTTAGCTTTGGTGAAAACCATGAAAACAGCATTGTATAACTATGAATTTGCAATAAAACAAGATGCAGCAACTTTATTGGTTAATCAGTTTAATTATGCTGATTTACAGTTGAGTATGCGATATGCTTACAAAGAAAAGTTTATGAAAGTTAAATTCAGACTTATTCCTGTTCCTAATAATTATCCGGTAATCTGGCTGAATTACACCAAAGGATTCAGGAATTTTCTGGATGGTGAATATGATTATCAGAAAGTTGAAATTAAAATACAAAAGAGTTTTTATTCAAACTACTTAGGAAAAACCACATTTACAGCTAATGCGGGATATGCAGATAATAACCTGCCTTATAACCTGCAATTTGGAAGCAGAGCAGGATATAATGATGCTTACTTTGATATTCCAAACTCATTCAATACTATGCGCTTCAATGAATTTGCAACGAATCGATATGTTTCAATGATGTTCAGGCATAGTTTCGGATTTCTTTTGTACAGGCACAATAATTTTAAACCGGAAGTTGTAGTATTGACAAATGCATTGACCGGCAGTTTAGATAATTCAGTCAGTCACCGTTATATGAATTTAAAATCACCGGATAAAATTTATCTGGAATCAGGTTTGTGTATAAATAATTTATTGAATCTGAATTTTTACGGCATGGGTATAGGTGTTTATTACCGTTTTGGTGCTTATCAACTCCCTAAAGTTATGGATAACTGGGCATTTAAATGGACAATGTGCTTAGCGTTATAAAGATTTTGGTGTTTTTCTTTACTTCATATTTTTTATTACTTATATTTGTAGATTATTTATCAAAAACTAACTTAATATGAGAAAAATCTTATTCTTTTCGCTTTTCATACTATTTGCTTTTAGTATGAATGCACAAACATGGACACAGCAAAATACCAATATGCCCGGTACTTCTACCGGTGTTGACCAGGTATCTGTGGTTGATTCAAATGTTGTATGGGTAAATGGTTTTAATGGTTCAAGTACTACAAATCGTATTAAAGCAATTTCCAGGACACAGAATGGTGGAACCACCTGGACTGCAGGAACCTATAATGGTTTTGGAACTACTGTATTTCCAAATGTATTAACTGCCGTTTCATACAACAAAGCATTTGCAGTAGCAATGGATACTGTCAGCAGTGTTGCTTCTTTCTGGAAAACAACTGATGGCGGTGCCAACTGGTCATTAGTAACCGGTGTTATGAATACCGGATCTACAACTTTTGCTGATGGTGTTTTATTCTGGGATGCCAATAATGGTTTCTGTTATGGAGATCCTGTTGCAGGGAAATTTGATATTTATTATACTACTGATGGTGGAACTACCTGGACACCAACTTTAGCTGCAAATGTTACAGTACCAATATCCGGTGAATTCGGATATAATGGTTATGAATGTGCTGCAAAACTGGAAGGTGGTACTGCTGTTTTTATCACCAATATGGGAAGAGTTTATAAGACTACTAATTATGGCGTAAACTGGGCAATTACAACTACTGCTCCTTTCACAGCAATAACTACAGGGAAAATATATATTACTGGTACAGGTAAAATTATTGCTGCAGGTATACTTACAGGTGGTACAGCATTAACCTGGAAACAAAGCACAGATGGTGGTGTAACGTGGACAACATATGCACCAACCGGTACTTTCTATCAATATGCCATGACTTATGTCCCTTATTCAGGTAATATGCTGGTAGCATCTTCTCCTTATTCCACTCTCAAAGGCGTTTCATACAGTAATAATGACGGCGCAAGCTTTACGGATTTTACCAATGCTTTATTACAACCAACTGCCGGAACGAATATCCAGTGTCTGGGTGTTGGTTTTTCTGATCTTAATCATGGTTGGGTAGGTAATTATGCTACAACTTTAAACGGTATATTGAAATATACGAATAACGCAAGTCCTTTAAGCAGTGCTGCAGAAATACTTACATTTACCACTCCTAACCAGGTTGGAAGCTCCGTTGTTAACAGCACTGCAGCAACAGTAACCATTAATGTGCCATTTGGTACAGCCGTTACAGCATTGGTGCCAACTATTACTTTATCAACCGGTGCAACTGTCAATCCTGCAAGTGGTGTAGCTCAAAACTTCACAGCTCCAAAACAATTCACCGTTACAGCGCAAAATGGTACAACCACAAAAATATGGACAGTTACCGTAAATGTTAATGTTGGGGTAGATGCTTATTCATTAGGCAATATCATTAGTGTCCACTTAAATCAAACTGATTGACAGTTGATTATAATTCAGTTCTTTGACATCTTTGTAATCTATATTTGTAAACAGCTCTTTTACAGGAGTTTTGTCAAGCAGAGATATACCTAACACCTGTAATATTTCG
>JAPLDQ010000040.1 GCA_026391675.1 Bacteroidota bacterium | reverse complement strand
TTTTTTATGTTCTTTTTTCATGAAAAAAAAGAACGAAAAATTCTAGACTTCAAATCCTTTACTTCAAAACTACGTCTTTTAAATCCCTGCGCAATACAAGCCGTAACGATAATAGCATTGTTGCTTTTATTAAAATTTATTACTTCGTTACTTCTGTATTGCTTGCCAGTCCCACCGCTATTTAAAAGACTTGTTTTGTAGCGTAAAGTATTTGAGGTCGGTCCGGCTTCGTAGTGAAATGACTACCCGGATCATCGGGCGCTGAGCGGTGGTTGTTGAGCTGTTCATCGGGCGCTGAGCGGAGTCGAAGCGCAGTTGGAATGTATCGAATTTGTGATTTTAAAAAAGATTAGCCTCAGATTCCCGCTGACAAGCCTCCAAAACCTGTCAGCGTGCCTGCACCTGACAGCGTTTAAAATACTTGAAGCATCTCATTTAAAAATAGCACACTGATCCCGAATCGTGCCTCTCGGGACATGTGACACTGATTATTACTGATTAACTCAGATCCGGTATTGAGTCCCCTAACTTTAAGTACTCTAAGTACTCCAAGTACTTATTTCACTACGAAGCCGGACCGGCCTCAAATACGTTTCCTTAAAAACTTATCCCGAAAGATAATCCGATAGGTATAATGGTAAGCCTTCCTGTCTTAATATCATTAATAGTGGTACATCCATATATCCTGAAATAAAAATCATTTGATTCCAGCGGTTGAATCCTCAAACCAGCTATCATGTAATTTATATAATCCCAATTAGGTTTCTTATAAATATATACACCACCTATTCCAACTTCAAAAAAATGCTTTTTGTATCCTATGTTAGCTGTAATATGATGAGGTATAGCAAAAAACAAATAAGCAGGACCAAATACAGAAATTTCAGGATTTGCTCCTAATCCCATACCGGCAGTACAAAAAAACGAATTTGATCTGTTTAAAAACAATCTTTCGTAATTAACTGAAAATAAAGAAGCATCACCTAATATACCTAAGTTGATGTTATTAAGGGGTCTTGAATAAGCATAATTGAAATTGCCTTTGTACTGGGCAACTAAGAGGGTAACTGAAAATGCGATTATAGTTGTTAATATTATCTTCTTCATACCTGTAAATTAAAACCCAACTAATATGTTTGCAATACAAATATACATTTTTAATTAGCAATATTTTAGAAGAAAAATCAATAGTTTATATTCTTAGTTAAAAGGCATTAGGCAATAGGCAGAGGTGGGGGTATATCTACTAAGTCTGACTGCTGTTCATTTCTTGTCATGATGAACGGAGTGAAGCATCTCTTTATCAATTAACAATGAGCAATTAGCAATGTATATGAACAATTGATGGAAGTTATCCTCCTGATTATTTGCAATGCACCTTTTGCTAATGCCTGATGCCTATTGCCTAATGCCTTTTTCACCACTAAGGGCACTAAGTTACACTAAGAAGATTTACGCTGATTTTTAATTGCTCATTACTAATTGCTAATTGCTAATTGTTCCGGTTTAAGGATAGAAATATATTATATTTGTTACCGGAAAATGCAGCACTTTTTAAAATAAACCCCATGAACAAAAAAACAATACTATATTCAACAATAGTAATAATGACATTTTTGATTGCTTTTTTCGGCAAGCTGATACTGTCAGATTATTTTACAATTCGTATAACTTCTGATTATCTGAAAATAGCTTATTACTATTTGTGGTGGATACTGCCCACAGCCTTAATTACCGGAATTCTTTCCGGCTTTGATAAGATATTTGATAATATTGGTATTAAAAAAGGCTTTATAACAGGGTTTATATTTTCATTGATAACTGTATTGCCCATGTTAATAAGTTCGGCCGTGATAGGACATATCGGAGCAAAGTTTAATTTCTTAGGCCTTATTCATCAGACGCTTATTGCAGGATTTATGGAAGAGTATCTTTTCAGAGGATTTTTATTCGGGCTGTTGTTCCGTAAATCAGGATGGGGATTTATTCCGGCTTCAATAGCAGGCGCATTGATTTTCGGATTAGGACATATTTATCAGGGCACTTCTTTTCTTGAAACATCAGGCATCTTTTTCGTAACTTCTCTTGGTGCTGTGTGGTTTGCATGGTTATACATAGAATGGAACAACAATTTATGGGTTCCCATTTTCCTTCATGTATTAATGAATCTATCATGGGGTTTGTTTGATGTAAGTAGTAACGCATTTGGGGGGCTATACACCAATATATTCAGAATAATTACTATTACGTTAACCATAATAATAACCGTCAGATACCACAAAAAAACCGGATTAAAAGTAAACAGGAGAAATCTGTTTGTTTCAAATACGCATCCGACGACTCTTTGAAATCAATTACGAATTAAAAATTACGAAACGAAGTTCAGCGCAGCTAATTACGAAAACCTGTCTACGGAGCCCGGTCCGACCTCAAATACTTTACGCTCAAAACAAGCAAAATTAATTAGGAATTCGTATATAAAGATTTACCTTATTTTTTACTGTAATTATTTATTAATGAATTACAAGAATACTTATATTTGTAAAAAATAAATGTAAATTTAATCATTTAAATATTCAAGGTATTTTGCGTTAATGAGAGATTCTGAAAGTAATTTAAAAATCTGAGACTTATGTTTTGTATTAATAAAAAAGATAAAAATAGTGAATAACTCAAATATTGAAATATATCAGTTAGAGGATGGTAAAACAGAGATAAATGTTCAACTTGACAGAGAAACAGTCTGGTTGAACCTGAATCAAATTGTTGACTTATTTGATCGAGACAAATCTGTGATTTCCAGGCACATTAACAATATTTTCAAAGAGCAGGAATTAGATAAAATCTCAGTTGTTGCAAAAAATGCAACAACTGCCCCCGATGGTAAAACTTATCAGGTAGATTATTATAACCTTGATGTTATTATATCAGTAGGATACAGGGTTAAGTCAAAGCGAGGAACTCAATTTAGAATTTGGGCAAATAATATATTAAAGGAGTATTTAATTAATGCATATGCTTTGAATGAAAGAAGACTGAAACAAAAGTCTGAACAATTAAAAGAATTGCAAGAATCTGTAAAAATACTTAGCAAAGTAATAAATTATAAAGCGCTTACAAATGACGAAAGTATTGGTTTACTGAATATTATTTCAGATTATGCATATGCTTTGGATATTTTAGACCAATATGATTATCAACGACTTGAAATAAAAGATACATCTGGAAAGGAAACTTATCAATTGTCGTATAATGAAGCTATAAAGCTCATAAAAATAGCAACGAAAGCGCATGGAAACAGCAACTTATTTGGAAATGAAAAAGATGAATCATTTAAAAGTTCAATTTCTACAATTTATCAGACTTTTGGTGGAATTGATTTGTATCCGAGTATTGAGGAGAAAGCAGCTAATCTATTATATTTCATCACTAAAAACCATTCTTTTTCAGATGGAAATAAAAGAATTGCAGCATTTCTATTTTTGTTTTTCTTAGAACGGAATGGTATTTTGTTTGACGGAAATGGAATTAAAAGAATTGCCGATAATACACTGGTTGCACTTACATTAATGATAGCAGTGAGTAAACCTGCTGAAAAAGACACAATGATAAAAGTGATAGTAAACTTAATAAACAAGAAAAACTAACACAAGTTAAAATCACCACGTCATGCCCCTCGAAATAGAAAGAAAATTCCTGGTAAACCAAGAAAAATGGAATGCCATCGAAAAACCACAGCAAAACAACTACCGCCAGGGCTATCTCCTGACGGACCCAATGAAAACCATCAGGGTTAGGGTAACAGATACCGCCGCGTTCCTCACCATAAAAGGCCTGAACCAGGGCGCCACGCGGCTGGAGTTTGAATACGAAATCCCGATAGCCGATGCAGAAGCCCTCCTCAATAATTTTGCTGTTGCTGAATTGATAAAGATTAGATATAAGATCGTATACAAGGATAAATTATGGGAAGTTGACGAGTTTCTCGGCGCCAATACCGGCCTCATTGTTGCCGAAATAGAACTGGAAAGCGAAATTGAAGCCTTTGAACTCCCGCCCTGGGTGGATAAGGAAGTAACAGGCGATGAAAAATACTACAACTCTAATTTATCTCTGCATCCTTTTAATACATGGTAGCGGGGGAATGCGATAATGTGCTGATGCGGTAATACGGTAATGCTGTAATTGAGATTATTCTCTCGCTATGAGTGAGATTAAAATGACAAATATGCATATTTTTACTGCAGTTCATTTCTCTGGGTCACTGAGCGTAGCCGAAGTGTGTCATGCTGAACGGAGTGAAGCATCTCTTTATCAATTATCAATTAATAATTAATGAAACCTGACTCCAGAGGTCGGTTGAGCTGTTCACCGGGCGCTGAGCGGTGGTTGTTGAGCGAAGACGAAACAAGTCGAAGCGCAGTTGTATTGTGACGAAATGAAGCCGAAACAAGTCGAAGCCCAGTTGGAATGTATCGAATTTGTGATTTTAAAAAAGATTAGCCGCTGATTCCCGCTAACAAACCTCCAAAATGCTGTCAGCGAGCCTGCACCTGACAGCGTTTAAAATCCGGAAGTCCAACTGAAAGTGATGGTCTCTCTTTGAAAGAAGCTATCACTGAGGAAACTGCCCTCAGCTTTGTATTGCTTACAAAGGCTGTTTGTCTTTCCTTACTCCCACATCCTTATATTATTAGCATTTTTTATTTTAATAATAAATGTAAAATAAGTGTAAAAATAAATTATATTTGTGAACGGATTAACACGAGATTTGCAATACATAAGCATACAATATTATATTTTGTATGAGTTTCTTATAAATATTTTAAATATATGCACTAAAAAGAAAGACACATCCTTGACAAATAATAAAAATGTAAAAAGTGCGGAGTCAGCACTATAATCACTGACAATATTAAAATGAAAAAGTTTACAATTATTTTGATAGTTTTGATAGTAATGTCAATTACTGCAAAAGCACAGTATTCAAATGCTACATTAAACGGAGCATGGCTTATGTCTCAAACACCAATTACTCCATATGGTGACAGTCTGTTATATCTTGTTTTTGATGGAAACGGAAATATTACCGACTTTAGTGGTTTTGGCTATATTACAGGCAGCAACTATTCTGTAAATTCCAGCGGTGCTATAAGCGGGACTATAATTGTAGTTGACCATGGATCATTTCCCATTGTAGGGCAACTTAGTTCGCAAAATCTGGGTACTTTAACAACAGATGGGATGAATTATGTATTTTCAAGAATAGCCAATCAGGGAGCTTTGGATAGTACAATCACCGGAACATTAAGCACAGTTGATTGCAGTCAAAAAACGGTTACAATAAATATAAATAATCAGGGCGTAATTACTTCAGCAACAGGATTAAGCATGCCTGTTACCGGTAAAGTATATGCTGATTTAGGCGTGTTTATGGGTCATATTAGAACGTCGAGTTCTCTGGATGTTTGGGATGAGTTTTCTATTATGGGATATTATGCTAATAACACATTAAACGGACAAATTATTTTCGACGCGCATAATTGTGGCATTACTTCTGTTCAACTTATAAGGCAAGGTGCAACAGGCATTATTTCTGTTAATTCAAATAAAGCAAAAATTGAAATATTTCCCAACCCTGCAAACGATATTGTTACAATAAATATAAATAATGAAAGAAATGAAGTATTAGAAATCAATATATTCAATACAATTAGCACTTTAGTAAAATCTGAAACTATAAATCAAAACCAACATGAAATCAATATCAGAAATTTAAGCAACGGCATTTATTTGGTTGAAATCAAATCAAAAGCTTGGAGTGAAAAACAAAAATTGATAATTCAAAGATAAAATTGGCAACATATAACAGCCAGCGTTTTTTATTGCAGAAATGCTTCAGATGGGAAAAAGTAAAAGGCTATTGGATGTACTATTAATAATTGCAATACATCCATAATGTAAGAAATATTTCTCCCAGCTTTTCGTAATTCGTAATTTTTAATTCGTAATTGTTTTTCCTTATCATCATACTCCTGTATTATTAGATATTATTGAAATTTCGCAATGAATTGCCAGATAAAATTAAATCTACCTCACCTTCACCCTCATCAATTCCGTCAAACTAACCGAAAATGGCAAAGCTGATGCATATCCTGGTTTGTATTTATCCAGTTTGCTTATATCCCATTCCTGGTGCATTAATTCTTTATCGTTTATCTCGCTGATATTGAAAACTAAATAGTAGTCCCTTGTGGGTTCTGACGGATAATCTTTATCATTTAATGTTTGCTTTGAAAATACCCGCGGACCGCTTTCTGTAATTTTAAATAATCTACTTGTTTTGGTTTCCCCGGTGGAATGTAATAAAAGATATTTGGCTCCTGCTTCATCAGGGCCTAATCTTAATGAACCTCGATCACTATCAGCTCTGGTATTATACAATCCTTCTTTTAGTATCCAATCGAGGTGTCTTTGATCTTTGTAAAAACCAACCAATACAAAAGTATCATCAGGCAGTAAATTTCTGTTTACCCCAAAAGTTTCAGGCATGGCTGCATATACTTCATCTTCTTTAAGCGGTTTGTTTTTATAAATATCATAGGCTCTGTAAGCCATCTTTTCCCTCTGCGAAGCTCTGTTTATAAAATGGTTTAATACATCCAGAATAAAGACTTTTAACTCATTAATTCCATCGTCTGTTTTTGAAGGGCGAACCGGAAAAGCGCCCAGACCCGGAATTATTTCATGAAATCCTTTTTTCTTAACCGAAGTGTCTCCCGGGTAAAGCACATATGCTCCTCCTGTCCGGCGTATGGCATCTTTATAGGCATGCATCTTTAACAAATCTGCATTTTTGTAAATGCCTTTTCTGTTTTCTTCTTTTTCTTCACTTAAAAGTGTTTGCTGTATGATTTCTATTAATTCAGTAAAGTTTTTACCTGATATTTCACCAATTGAATTAACATCTTCTATTTCCCAAAAATAGCACAAGAGGGAAATTGTATCTTTATTCTTATTTCTTGCATATCCACTATTAACCAACAATTCAGATATATACTCCCAACTAAAATCCTTTAAATCAATTTTAGAAATCAAACCAAGTTCAGTAATCTTATCTTGATTTTCAACTTTATTTATAAGATTAATTAAGTTTGCTATTTTATATTTTGCATCAAAATGAATATGTACAATGAGTTCTTCTATCTCAGCTTCTTTTTCGCTTATTCCAAAAGGCCAGAAGGATAAGGTATAATCAGGCCGCATTGTTGTGGTCCAGCTGCCGGAATGTGGATAATCATTGCTGCCGCTAAAGCTTCTATTATAATTAAAGCGAACATTTAACTTCCGGCTGGCTGTAGTATAAACACCGGCCAAAGCTGTGTGATGACCCTGCTTTAACTGCAAGCTTAAACCATCAGCGGTTTCTTTTATCAGTTCTGAAATTGCTTTGTGCTCAATATTGAAAATAGATTTAAATAATTCGAGCAACTTAAAAAACAACCAGTATTCATAAAGCGTAGCAATATCTTTTTTACCCCCGCAGTATACATCATCACCACCTTTCCAAATCAGTTTTGCAGCAAGGTCAAACATTAACCAAACACGTAATATCTCACGGTAACCTTCCTTGCGCTGTAAAACAGGGCTGTTTAACCTTAAGGTTTCAGGATGGGATATTTCCTTAAAAACAGGATGATGCAGGAATGATTCCATTTTTCTTTCCAGCAATCCAGACTCCTGCCACAACCTGCTATCTTTGCTTGCTCTTTTATTGATTTCAGCACAAAATCGCATAAAATTTTCAAGGGCAAATTTTACAAATCTGTTTTCGGGGGTATCTACTGTATCTGTTTTGCGCACAGAGCTTATTTTTACAGGCAGACTCGTTAAGCCATATTCCCTTAAAAAATGATTTTCCGGTAAATATGTACGATTGCTGGCAGTAATAAGTTCTTTAACATTAGAATTCTTAAAATGCCTGATATTTCTGATGTCTTTAAATTCTTCCGTTTCTTTCCATTGCGTTACAGGTGAAGAAACAATACGATGCACTGCTTCTGAAAATTCATCCGTTGAGATTATCGATTTGATAAAGGCGAATTTTTGATACAAAGTCTCATTGTCCTTATTAAAATCCGTTTCAAAATTATGTGTTGCAGGGGAGTTCGCCTGCATAAGCAGATCGGTGCATTTTTCGGTAATAAATTCAAGCATATCGTGGTATTCCTTACGATATTCTGCCTTTACTGATTTAACTTCCAGTAAGTACTTTCCAACTTCCTTGTCATTATGTAAGATTAATAATGTGATGGTTCCAACAAAAATATTGGGTGATATTGTTCCGCGTTGCTTTTTACGGGGATGTGGTAGAACAATCTGGTCTTTGGCTAAAGTAAAATCTTCTTTATTTAATTCATAGTCATAGGTATATCCTTCTACCAATTGATAAGGTGCTTCGCCGTTTTTTTCAGCATCATCTGCAAAAAATAATGTATTATCAAGCCTTGCATCTATGGTGAGTTGCAAATCTTTTTCCAAATGGTCGAGTTTAATATTAATAAATGGTAGGGATTCCATAATTAAGCTTCTGCATAACTGGCAAAACCGTTATCAATTGCACCTTTGTACATACGGTAAATTTTTTCAAGTGATATTGGATATTTAACGTTATCAGCTCCAAAATCAAAATCATCTTTTCCAAAAACATCTTTTTCTATATTTTCAATTTTTGTATCTTTCATACAAAAACTTGCCAAAATAATAAGTACAGGACAAAGTTTGCGGCGTGAACCATGAAGCTTGGGTAAAAGTTTCTGCATTATAGCAATATCCAGCTTCTGATCTGCACTGAGTTCTGAATTAATGATAGTTAATTGATTAATCAAGCGTATGATTTCTGAGGCACTGCGAAAACCAAATTCTGCTCCTGTTTTTTTCAATTGCTCAAAAAACATAATAAGTTTTTTAAGTGTTTCGCTTAAATCCTGTACTACACTCTTTTTATATTCAGCCAATTCAAGAAAGTCAATTGCCATTGAAGCCCCCTGTGATTTAAGTATTTTCATATCTAAATCATTTTGTGTAGCAAAGAACTTTTTAATTTCATCTTTTGTAACCCTGAATTCTATTGTATTTGCCCGGTCAAGCACTTTTGGACTGAACATATAAGTGGTTTCATCTATATTTACTGTGCCAATAATAAACAAGTTAGCCGGTAAACTAAGTTTAGCCGGAACGCCATTATTTACGCTTCCCTCTGCAAAAAGCGAAATTTGACTTTTTGATTCCATTACACTTAGGAAATCTGCAAAATATCGCTCAACATGACTAAGGTTCATTTCATCAAGTATGAGGAAATAAGGTAGCTCAGGATGTTTATTTGCTTTAATAATTAAATCCAGTGCACCATTATCAGGCTTAATGTATTCATCTGGTTTCAAAGCATTCGGGTATCCCAATAAGGGTTCCCGATTGGTCCAGTCAGCACCCACAGGGACTATACAATATTGACTTTCATCCTGTGAAATCCATTGTGCAAAGGCTTGTGCCAATTTGGTTTTTCCTGAACCAGATAAACCGGAAAGTATAACAAATGGTTTGGTGATTAAAGAAGCAATGAAACGAGTAACTAGATTTGGATCAAATAGTAAACCAGCATCGGTTAAATTATCTATAAACCCATTCCTGTTAAATTCAGTAGGTTTGATTATATCAACTTTTATTTGACCTTTAATATTTAAATAAAATTCTACTAATTGGTTCAAATCATTATCAATAATTTCATTACTTGGCATTTCATTAACGTTATATACTTTATAAACATATGAGGCCCCATACCTATCAGGTATTCCTAAATTATTTTCTACAAAGTATTTTTTTATCGTTATTGGATTCTGAATGTTCCAACTCTCACTAGGAATATTTGTTTCACTTATTCCATAAGCAAGTATCAATTTATTCAAATCCTTATAAAACAAATAAACGGGATAAATTCCATTACTTGTAGTAAATGGTTCTTTTAAAAAAGAAATCCAAGGTACACGAGCAGTCACACCTTGTCCAAAACTAACTTTGACAATCGTACCGTTGAATTTATTAATATAATGCTTTGTCTTAAGATTATCTGTTCTTGCTTGTTCTAAGAAAGCTGTTAATTGTTCTGAATATTTTAAGGAATTATCCATATTATTATTGTTTATATTATTTTTCCATTCCCAAGCAATATAAGACAGTTCATAAAAAGGAACGCTTATCTTGGTTCTGATTTGATTTAGTAATGAAATATAATCAGAGTATGAATTAAAAATTGGATTGATACCTAGTTTTTCTAGAATGAATGGTTTTGTTGGCCCATTTATTGGTAGATATTTTTCAGGATTAATGTAAAATAAAGCCTCGGTAAGTTTAGTTTTACCAATGCTATTTATCTTTAATATATCTTCAAAATCTATATCTGTTATTTTATCTTCAAGTGCCTTTTTAAAGAAACCCCACAATCTAGGAATTTCATTATTAACTCTATCATATTTATAAGGAAATAGCCATACTTTTTGTGCTTGTGCTGATGGTAGTCCTTTCTCATCAGATGGGATTTCTATTTTTAACTTTCTTGCTATTTCCTGAAGATAATCTAATCTTTTCTGACTCCCATATTTATTTATATAACAAAAAAAAGTAAATGGGTCAATTTCATCCAATTCAACATCATGGCTTTCTGGGCTAGTTTTGTCATTAAAAGGCTGTATACCAACTGACTTTAATAAATCAATCAGTTCTTTTTGCGCATTTTCTTTGGTTTCTAAATATTTTACCAATTGATAATGAGTATTAACCCATGTAAATTTTTTCTCAGTCATACTAGCCCCGTTTAGTTGTTAAAAATAAATCTTAAATACTTTTCATTTAATAAATACATTTTTCATATTGCTAAAATAGTCATTTTGAGGTATTATGTTATATTTTTTAATATAAAACATTAATCGTGAAAAAATAAAAAACCCGGGCCATTTCTCAACGACCCGGGCCCATCAATAAACCTATTACTAACTCACTACAGCTTTTCCATGACAATATTTACTGTAGTATATTCTCCCTTAACGATGGTGATTGTTTTGGTAGTATCTGCGTATCCTGCTTTGCGGGCGGTAATGAGGTAGTCGCCGGCACTGAGGTTTCTGAAGAAGCAGCCATACATCCTGGTCTTTTTTTCTATCAGGGCAGCATTGGCTTCGAAGCGTTCCTGCTCCATGCCGGCTGCCGGCATAAGGCTGAGGTTTACCAGCGAAACAGCCTGCCCGCTTTCTTTATCATACATCTTTACACTTAAATCAACGTTGGCCGATTTGGGCTTTTCCAGCTTTCTCAGTTGATGGTATTCATAATAAAAATCAGTATGATCCTGGCGGAGGATTTCCATCAGGTTGTCCATCTTATTCCAGTTTTCCCTGAGCTTAGCAAACAATTGCGTAATATATAGCCTGTTTTCTTTATTTTTGGCTTTTTCCTGCTTGCTAATGGGACGGATAGTGTTAAAATCATTCAGTGATTGCTGCAGCATTGTAATTGAAGTTGCCGTAATGCCGTAGTTGGTCAGGTTTGCCTGATGCAGGCCTGCCTTATCCAATACGTTGAGGCAGATACTGTTAAGATTGCTTTCGTTGGTGATTTTAAGAAACGAATGGGAGTAACCGAAACTGTCAATTAAATCATTCAAATTTTCATTTACTGCATACGCATACATTTTTCTCATTACATCCGAACATTCATCAACAAGCTTTTCCCTGAGCTGTTTTTTTGTCAGTTTATCGGGATGGCTCCCGCTTACTTCCAGGGCAAGGTATTCTACTAATTTTTTATTACAGTCCTGTACGGCTGTAAAATAAACAGGAAAATTCGGCAGATTGCCGCAAATACTCATGTATTTGTTCACATGACTTTCCTCTGTCTGTGACATTTTCTGAAAACTTAATTCATCCTTTGTCATTTTGATAAGGGTTTAAAAATTAATAATTTGAATTTATTTGTGAATGGCTTAATCCATAAGCCTGAATTCCGGTTAATAATGCAGTCCGTATGGTTTTGCGATGCAGTCATCAATGCCTGTAACCGAAGCTGCATTTCTTTTACAGTAATGTATATCTCTTTCACCTGAGATTGCATCTTTTGCTGCCAAGTGCTCAACTTTAGCTGCCAAGTGATTAACTTTCGTTGCCAAGTGATCAACTTTCGCTGCCAAGTGTTCAACTTTCGTTGCCAAGTGTTCAACTTTCGCTGCCAAGTGCTCAACTTTAGCTGCCAAGTGTGTATCTTTTGCCCCCAAGTATGCAAAAAGCTCAGCTGATATAGTATTTCTTCTCTGTAAAACGCTATGATCAGCACTGTGAATAGCTGTGTTCGTATTGAATAAGAAAGAACCTTTAACGGAAAGCTGAAATTGAACTTATGAATCATGAATTTTTGAAAGAATGGTGATTGCATTGCTCTTATTTTATGCATTTTTCGGGGCAAATATAATATATAAAATATGGCGTATGTTGAGAACTTTATGAAACTGCCTTTTGACTTTACGAACGTAGCGTTTTAGTCAGGGAACGGTAGAAGGGGAAAAAATTTCAGAGAGATTTCCGGGCTTTGAGGGGGGGGGTAGTTAGTTATGAGTTATGAGTTATGAATTATGAATTATGAATTATGAATTATAGGCATTAGGCATTAGGCAAGAGGCATTAGGAAGGGGAGCATTGCAAATAATACTGACTATAATTTCCAGGCTCTGCTGCTTCTCCGGTCTTTGGTCTTAGTGTAATTAGTGTTCTTAGTGCATTAGTGGTGAAATAGGCATTAGGCAACAGGCAACAGGCAATAGGCATTAGGCATTAGGCAGTAGGAATTAGTAATCAGCGTTAATCAGTAAAATCTGTGTTACATGTCCCGAGAGGTAAGATTCGGGATCTGCGTGCTATTTTTCACTTATCGCTTATCGCTTGCCACTTAATAACTTAATAACCAATAACCAAAACACCAACTTACTGTCCTTTTTGCCTTATTCTGTTAAATACATTACTATAACTAACAAAATATCTAAAAAAATTGTATATTTGTATTACATTTAAGCTAAATATGTATAAGACAATAGACATAGACAGAAAGAATCTTACGCTTATGGGTGTAAAATTTACCGATCTAAAAACATTGGAAAGCACTGCAAATGCTATTGGAAGCAATATGTTTGAAGGTTTTGAACCTACTCAAAAAGGGATTGCTCTTATCAGGGATTATGTAATTGATAAAATTACTTTTGCTGAGTTTATAAAATTTGCAAAAGATAAAGCTTATGTCTGATTCCTATAAATACATTGACCCCGACTTTACTTACACTGATCCAAAAACTGGCGTACTTCGCAATTTAGCTGATATTACAGACGAAGATGTTTTGCATTTTGCAGAAAGTGGTGCTGTTACAAAACGTGTACAGCAACTTTACATAAACCCAATAAAAATCAAAGATACAAATAGTCTGTTTGTTATTCACAAGCATTTATTTCAGGACATTTACCTTTGGGCAGGGGAAAAGCGTATAGTAGAAATCAGTAAAGACGGTAATCAATTTTTTCCAACAACACATTTTGAAAATGCTTTTCGTTACATTGATTAGTTAATTTTGGAATATAAAAAAATCAATAAAATTGACAAACTAAAATTAGCTCAAAAATTAGCCGAAATTTTGGATAATGTGAATTATTTGCATCCTTTCAGAGAAGGCAACGGACGTGCTCAACGGGAATTTATGCGTTTACTTGCTCTGGAAAAAGGATTGAAACTAAATCTGAATCCACCGGATAATACCAGTGTTTATGAACGCTATATGCAAGGGACAATAAACAATGATTTAAAAACATTATCCAACCTGATCTTTGAACTAATCAATGAATAAACGATTAGATAAGAACGAGGCATAACAGGGTGAAAAAGGCAATTAGCAATGAGTAATGAGTAATTAGCAATTAAAATCAGCGTAAATCAGTTAAATCTGTCATTTGCTTGCCACTTTTCACTTGTCACTTGCCACTTATCACTTGTCGCTTAATAACCAATAACCGTGTGCCATTCTTCACTTATCGCTTGCCAATTCATAACTTCATAACAAAAAACCCGGGCAATCTAAAACCTATTCACTAATCCGCTACAGCTTTTTCATGTTATGCGTCAGTGCTTTCTTTACTATTGTTTAATAAACTTTTGTGTTAGCAGTGGATAGTTTTTACAGCGGATAAAATATAATCCGCAGGGCAGGTCTGCAATATTAAGCTGAATGGCATCTGTTACTGCAATTTCTTTTATTAATACACCCATTGCATTATACATTTCAATTAGCTGTTTATCGCGCTGTTGCTGCAAAAAAGAAATGTTCAACGTTGCTGCAGCTGGGTTTGGGAATATTGAAAAGCCGGCTAATCCGGGCTGCTGCATTATATCAGTTGCAGTATTACATGCTGAACCTTTGGCTATAAGCCTGGTGTTGGCTTGCTGTATGGATGTTGTCAGTGAAGCATCAGCAATGTCAGAACCATATATCTCAAGGTAACGCATACCAAAACTTAATCCTTTGTTAACGGCTGAATCCAGCACAATGGATTTCGTATTTGGTAAAATACCACAGGGGTTCATACGTGTGGGTCCGTCCTGCAGGCTCCAGAGCATTTGTGCTCCGGTCCGGCAATGGTTTTGCTGCATAATATACCATTGGCTACCTGAACTGATGGACGGGGGCGGATTACATGCTGAAATGTCTTCACGGAACAAACCAAATCTGTCCGGATACTTCGTTATTCCATAATTACAATACACAGAGGCAAGGTAGTTTCTCGCCTGCCCTGTTGCATCCGGTTGAAAAATTACATAGTCTACAGAACACCATAAAGGAGTGGCCGGGAATAATGCCATATAATAATCTGTTATATGCATCATCAGTTGCCCCAGCGTATCCGCATTATAATTAAATGCTGTCCAGAATGCATGTTTGATTAAGAATGTTGTATCTGTTATTACTGTATCCGGCAATCCTCTTGAGAATGCAACACCAACAGCATTTATATAGGATACAGTGGCATTGGATGAATATTTAACAGCCAGCTGCTGAAGTAGGTTTTTGTATCTGATAACATAGGTAGTATCCCAGGGTAAAACATTGGATACAACCTGTCCGTAGGTGGTATGTGCTGTGTTTTTGTCAATATAATAATATTTTTGTGCTCCGATGCTGTCAAGCCAATGAGGTACGCCTAAGGGTTGCAGTGAGATTTTTTTATTATAAGTAACGGCTTTCGCAATTTCAGCATCAATAAATGCCCAATTGAAGTTATTGGGAGTATGTTCCAGTTCGTCCCACGTAAAACGGACTACTGCTCCGCTTATAGTTGGGTTGCTGTAATTAGTTATACTGATTGGAATGTTTGCAGTGCCTAAATAATAAACACCGCTTTCTCCTGTAAACTGGGCTGGTGCATTCATTGAGATGAACAGGAAGAGAAGCAGTAAAAGTTTATGCATGGTGTTTTTATTGTTTAAGTTTATATAAAAAGCATAACATTAAAATTTAATCTTTGCGGTTCTCCTTATAAAATCTTTGCGTATCCTTGCGTTTAAATCTTTTTTTGCCGCAGAGATTCGCAAAGAAGGCGCAAAGCGATGCAGAGAGCTTGTCGGACTGTGTCGCAGAGATTGAGAAAGCAATGTTTTATTTCCTTGTTATATTGGTTTCCTTCTGATCAATGATTATTTTTTTTCTTCAACAAATATACTACTTATTATTTTTATTAAAAATGAAATAATATTTCAATATTCTTAGTGTAACTTAGTGTCCTTAGTGCCTTAGTGGTGAGAAAAAAAGTGCCTTGAGTACTTGGAGTACTTGGAGTTGAAGCCAGCTCTGAATTATCTGACAATGAAATTAAAATTAGTTGATTCTTTAATCATTGCGGTTCTCCGCGTAAAACTCCGCGGCACTCTGCGGTTAAACTTTTTTACCGCTGAGAGCCGCAAAGAAGGCGCAAAGCGATGCAGTGAGCTTGTCGAACTGTACCGCAGAGATTGAGAAAGCAATGATTTTATATTTTTGTCATTTATCTTCAAGCATTTTTCTAAATGTTAAAACTCAGAATGACAAAACAGGCTTTGGACTTCTATTTGTCATTCTGTTCATTTCTCTTGGTCACTGAGCGCAGCCGAAGTGTGTCATGCTGAACGGAGTGAAGCATCTCATTATATATTGCTTTTTCCTATCTGTAGATGCTTACCGCATTATAGCATTTTGTTATCACTTATCGCTTGCCACTTAATAACCTAATAACCATTAACCAATAACCAATAACCAAAAACATTTTCCAAAAATTCCCGCATTCAATATCGATATTGTTTATATTTGTAACTTAGTTTTAAAATTGACATATGAAAAATAAAATCATCATCCCGACCGACCTTACCAGCGTTGCCAAACAGGCCATAAAACAGGCCTGCCTTATCGCAGAGAAATCCCAATCCTCCTTATGCCTGCTGCATGTATTGAATGATAAATCACCTTCGGAAGAAGAAGTAAGAAAACAACTGGGTTACGAAGCAGATGCCATCCGCATACAGCATCATTTAAAATGTGATGTACTGATACTGGCGGGTAATTTGTTCGACGTTATTCCCAATGTATGCATAGAAGACGATTTCGATCTGATGGTGATAGGAACCCATGGTATCAAGGGCGTAAAGCAAATGCTCTTTGGTGCCAACATCCTCAGGCTGGTGGAAAAGATAAGCATTCCGGTGCTGGTGATACAGCAGGAAACTGCTCTGGTTACGTCCTTTGATAAAATCGTTTTACCGGTGAGCAGTCACGAATCCTTTATAGCAGCCCTGGATGCATTGCTTTATTTCTCTAAGGTATACGGTACAGAGGTGGTATTGTATTCCATCAACAAACCCGGTTTCGACTGGCCTGAACAACTCCTGAACAATATTGAGCAGGCTGTAAGCCTGTTCGGCAAGCATGGCGTTAAGATGACGCGGCTTAAGGAAGAACAGAATATGTATGATATGGGATATGCAAGGCAAACCCTTAAATATGCGCAGACTGCCAAAGCCAGTGCAATATGTATGATGTCAGTGCCTTCGGTGGAATATTATTATTTTGCCCATGCCGATAAAGAAACCATGATCATCAATGATGCACATATTCCGGTGCTTTGTATGGGGGTGAGGAAAAGGTAGTACTTGTAGTGCCTTGAGTACTTGGAGTGCTTAGAGTTGGGGTACTCAATGCCTTATCAGTGTAAATCAGTATAATCAGTGTAATCAGTGTGCTATTTTTAAATGAGATGCTTCTCTCGCGATGAGCGCTAGCGAAGAATCTCCATCATCCGATTACAAATTTTCTTTGTGTGACTTAGTGCGCTTAGTGTCTTAGTGGTGAGAAAAAAAGTGCCTTGAGTACTTAAAGTACTTGGAGTGCTTAGAGTTGAAGCCAGCTCTGAATTATCAGCGAAAATCAGTTAAATCTGTGTTACATGTCCCGAGAGGTAAGATTCGGGATCTGCGTGCCATTTTTACCACTTGTTGCTTGTCGCTTGCCACTTAATAACTTAATAACTTAATAACCAACAACCAATAACTATTAACTCCATCATCGCATCAACTTCTGCCTTCTACCTTCAGGAAAAGAAAATCAGAAACAATACATACAGCACTATGATAATCAGAAAAACCCATTGTGTTTTGCTGATGTTGTATTTACTCCGCTGTCTTATACTTTCCTCTTCTTCCACAGCTTCCTTGTTCAGTTCGTCCATGATCTGGTTCACAAAGGCAATGTCTGTTTCGTAGAAAGTGTATTTTATGTAAGCACTTTTATAAGAACCTTCATATTTCTGAAACTGTATGTTTTCTTCCAGCAGCCGTCTCTCGAACAGCAGTTGAAGATTCGATGCCGGAGGCAGGGATATTGTATTATTGCTTACTGAAAGTTCTTCCATAGTTTTATTGTTTAGTACTTAGAGTGCCTTGACACTGAGCTGTTATTGTTTCTGTGCATTAGTAATGCGCTTCGACTCCGCTCAGCGCCCGGAAATGTTTCAACAGGGCTCAATTAACAGCTCTGTAACAACTGTTAAGCATTGGTCCTCTGGGTGGTTGAGCGGAGTCGAAACCACATGCCACAAAGCACTTCCGCTCAGTGCCCGATTAACATTAGCAGCCTCACCATTGTTTGCTATTTTTCCACTTGTCGCTTGTCACTTGCCACTTAATAATCTAATAACTTAATAACCAATAACTAATCAACACATTATCCCTCACTAATAACCAAACGCCTCCCTTTTACCACAGCAACCCACCTCGGTACCGCCTCAATAATAATCACCACCACACAAAACATTATCACCACCGACATCACCAGGTTGATAATGCCCTGAACCCGGGTTTTGGGATCGAAAAGCTGGACCCAGTATAAATTGACGATGTTCATGCAGCCGGCAGTCAGTGTGGTGATGCCGACAAATACCAAGGGAACTATTGTAACCCATGCATATTTTGCCCGTCCGCGGTTGATGATATAGGTGGTGCCTACTGTTAAGGCAATGGTGGCCAATAACTGGTTGGCCGTTCCAAACATCGGCCAAATGGTGGATACACTGCCCGAATAGATAAAATAACCCCAGGCAAGTACGATGAGTCCGCTCGCTATCAGATTACCCGGCAGCCAGTCGGTACGGCCGAAAGGTTTGTATACCTTACCCATGGTTTCCTGCAGCACAAAGCGTCCTATTCTGGTGCCTGCATCTATTGTGGTGAGTATAAACAGGGCTTCGAACATAATGGCAAAGTGATACCAGTACGACATCAGGCTTTTTAAACCGCCAATGCTGGAAAATATCTGTGCCATACCCACGGCCAGTGAAACAGCACCACCGGTGCGGCCTATGATTTTCTCACCCACTTCATTGGAGAGCTCGGTGATATTGCTTTGCGTAAAGCCCATGGCATGCAGCTGGGGTAAAACGGCCTGGAGTTTATCGGGGGCAACATTAATCTGGAAATAATCGAGGGGCAGTAAGCTGGCAGCAGCAATAAGGGCCAGTATACTTACAACGCCTTCAGTAAGCATGGAGCCAACGGCTATGGTTTTAATGTGTTTTTCTGTCATCAGCATCTTGGGCGTGGTGCCTGAACTTACCAGCGAATGGAAACCCGATATGGCACCGCAGGCAATGGTAATAAACAGATAGGGAAACAAAGGACCCTTGATGACAGGCCCGCCACCACCGATAAATGAGGTAAAGGCAGGCATTTTTAAATCGGGAGCCACTATAATTACACCTATGGCCAGCAAAGCGATAACGGCTATCTTCATGATGGAGCTGAGGTAATCGCGTGGAGCCAGCAGCAGCCATACCGGCAGCACCGAAGCCAGAAATCCGTAGCCGGCAAGCAATAAGGTAAGTGATTTATGATCAAAGCTAAACCAGGAAGCAAAGGCTGAACCGGGAATATAGCGTCCGTAAATTACGGCAAGGGTGAGTAAGATAACACCAAAGGTGGTGGCTTCGGCAGTTTTGCCTTTTCTGAACCTGAACATCCACAGGCCCATAGCCAGTGCAATGGGGATGGTGGCAGCTATGGTAAAAGTGCCCCATGAACTTTCCGACAGGGCGTTGACCACCACCAGTCCGAGTCCGGCCATGGCAATCACCAGTATGATGATGATGGCAATTGAAGTAACGGTACCGCTTAATTTGCTGATTTCAGTCCTGGCAATTTCAGCCAGTGATTTCCCTTCGTGGCGGGTAGATGCCACCAGTATTACGATATCGTGCACAGAGCCTGCCATAACGGCACCAATCAGCATCCACAGAAAACCGGGGAAATAACCGAACTGCACGGCCAGAACCGGTCCTACCAGAGGTCCTGCTCCTGCAATGGCCGCAAAGTGATGTCCGAATAATATCCATTTTTGTGTAGGCTGATAGTTTTGTCCGTCGTAAAGACGGTTGGCAGGGGTGATTCTGCTGTCATTTATCATCAATACTTTGGCAGAAATAAAACTAAAGTAAAAACGGTAAGCTAAGGCAAATACAACTAAAGCAGTTATCACCAGAGGCATTGCATTCATATAAGCTCAGTATTAATTAATAAACAAAAATAAATAAATCTCGGGAGTCTGAATGGGTTTTTATGGTTTTTTTCTGAATATAGGCAATAGCCATTAGGCATTAGGCAATAGGAAGGGGTGCCTTGCAAATAATCAGGAGAAAAATTTCCGTATTTCCGTATTAACACATCACCGCATTACCGCATTAACAACTCACTTAACAACCAGCAACGCATTATCTTTCTGATGATCAATATTAATTTCAACACTATAAACCCCTTTGGGAAACTTGCCCGCATCAATTTTGTATTCAAAGTCCTGATGCGTTTTCTGCACTTTACTGGTATATATAACTTTTCCGTTCATGCCGGTAATGCTGATGATGGCATTTCCGCATTCATTGGCACTGTATTTAAGCGTAAAAGAATTTGTTGCAGGGTTAGGGAAAATACTTACCGGATTAAATAATTGTGTTTTGTTTGCCACACCCAGTGCAGTTTTGTCGAGCATAAACGTTTCTATCAGATTGCCACTGTTATCGAAAGTACTGTCTATCATGGTGCTGTCGTTTACATTAAACTTGCAGAAATTGTAATTGCTCTGATAGGTCTGAATAAACCAGCTGGCAGATCCTGTATAAAGCGGAGCACCGGAGCCACCGCATACAATTTCGCAGCGGCCTTGTCCCGGACCACTGCCGTAGGATGCAACGGGTGAAGCCGGGCTCAGGCTGTAGTTAATGGGTTTCGATCTTTCGTACATGTGGTCGTGACCGTTAATCAACAGATCCACACCATAGGTGTCAAAAGCAGCCCACCAGCTGTTGAGGTAAGTATCCATTTCGCCTGCATGATTCCCGATAGTAAAAAATGGCCGGTGGAAGTAAATAATTTTCCATGTTTTGGATGAGTTGGCCTGCAGTTCGCTGATCAGCCAGTTGTATTCTTCAGCGTCAATCTGTTCAGTATTCAGACAGATAAAGATGGCATTTCCATACGAAAAAGAATAATGCAGTTTGCTGCCGTTGGCCATGGGCATAGTAAAATTATTCTGAAATTTGGCAGTATCATTGGCTTCGTGATTACCTTCGCAGAAATAAACAATATTGTTTTGCAGAAAAATGGCAGAACTGTTAAACCAATCATCCCACTGGAGATTATCTGTAGCATCGCCTGTGATGTCACCGGTAAAGATGGTAAAATCTGTATTTTTAGCATTGGCTAAATTAGTTATCTGTGTCCATACGGCCATGCCATTCCGGCTGTCGGCCATGGCAAGAAATGAAAAAGCAGAAGTTGAAAAAGGCGGTGCTGTTTTAAAAATCAGTTGAGGACTCCATGAATTGGACCCTGAATCGTATAAAATGTAATAAATACTTGCATTGGGGGTAACCGTCGGGAATGTATAGCTGAAAAAATTATCTGTATAGCCGCTTCGCTGGATTCCTTTGAATCTGCCTGCTTCCATAAGCGGTGTATAACCCCATTGTATAGAATCTGATATGCCGGCATTCTGCCACGTAATGCATAAGCCATGTAAAGGGTCGGCCGAACTTCCCCATCTGATTTGCTGAATGGCCCGGGAAGGTAGAAAATATAAAGAAAACAGGAGGAGAAGTATTGTTTTTTGCATTCAATTTTTTTATAAAATTAATAAAAAAAAAGCATCCCGTTTGAGATGCTTTCTTAAAACAATGATAAAAAAATTATTTATTGAGTAAAATCTTATATTTTAATTCTTTGCCGGCTTTTTGTACAACTACAAAATAAGTTCCGTTTGAATACTGGCTTAAGTCAATTGTTTTTGATCCTGCACCTGATTTTTTAATGCTTTCATTGTAAATCACTTCGCCTGAAATATTTTCAACTTTTATTACAGCTGCATCTTTATACTCAACAGTAATTATCCCGTTTGAAGGATTGGGGAATATATTTATTTCTGAATTAGCGTTAATATTTTCAACTGCAACAGCAGGAACCCAGTTCAGTGTAATGGCGCTGAAATTGGCATCACCGGTTGGTGTCTGGTGGTCGGCAACAGCACCTTTGGTAAAGGTATAATTTACGAGATAGCAGTGGGTACCAAATGCAGGTTCAGGATTGCAATAGGTAGATTCAACAAATACTTTGTAGGTTCCGTCAGGAACAACGGCTCCGCTTGCATTGGTGCCATTCCAGGTGATGGTTTTTGATCCGAAGGCAGTTGGACTTGTACTTGCTGTTCTGGTGGCTCCGGTTGAGGCATCTGTCAGATTCTGTGCTGATTTAGCAGTCCAGGTAGGTAAATGATCTGTTGTCTGTGAACCCCAGTAACGCATTTTTGTTTTGATAAAATTACCGTTATTGTCTTCAATCCATACAGCCAGCAGATTTTTTGTAGCCTGTGTTGTTGGAGCCGTTTGGGTGTAGGTAAAAGTTAAGGTACCTGCAGTTTGCGATTTAAGCTTAACTGATAATCCCATAAAAAGGAAAGTAATCAATAAAAAGGAAAGCAAATTTTTTCTCATGTTTAATAATAAATTTAAATGATTTATATAAAAGGTTTTTCTCCAAAACAAATATTTTTTTTAAATGTTTTGGATAATCAACAGATTAACAAAGTTTAACAAACACATTGAGAAATAACTGGAATTACAATGATTAATATTAACAAGGGGGATTTATTTCAGCTCGGTTGTTATCTTTTTAAATTCAGAAGTTTCGAAAGTCTTAAACTTCCCTTTTTTATCAGCATAAATTAAACAGGCCTGCAATCCGGGATGCATTTTGAGGTATTTTTTTGCTTTCTCAAGTCCCATTACCATTAAAGCGGTATCAAAAGCATCGGCAGTAAATGCATTATCAGCCAATACGGTGACACTTAATAAATTATTTTTAGTGGGATAACCTGTTTGGGGATTGATGGTGTGGGCATATTTTACGCCGTTTTCAATATAAAACTTGCGGTAATTACCGGCAGTGGTCAGGCCTTTGTTTTCAATTTTTACGATGGCTTTTAAAGGATTCTCGTTTTCGTCATTATCCATCGGTTGTTCTATACCTACTTTCCAGTTGTTTCCGTCAGGCTTTTTGTTACTTCCGTATACTTCGCCCCCGATTTCAACTAAAAACCGGCTGATACCTTTTGAATACAGGAAACTGGAAATAACATCCACCGAATAACCCTGGGCTATACCGTTAAAATCCAGTTTTATACGGGGGTCTTTCTTGATGATTTTTCCATCTTTCAGTTCAATTTTGGTATATCCGACAAATTGCAGTATGCTGTCGATTGTCTTCTTTTCAATATTCCCCTTTTTATTCAGCAGAAATCCCCATAATGATACCAAAGGCTGAACTGTAGCATCAAATGCTCCGTCAGTTTCAACGGAAGTTTGCTGCGATTTATTGAAACAACTGATAAAATATTCATCCAGTATTACGCTTGTATCGTTATTGTTTACACGGCATATAACAGATGTGGGATCCCATAAAGAAAGGGAATGGTCAAAATCCTGTAATATCTTTTCAATTTCATCTTTAAAACCCCTGTTTTCGTTATCAAAATAGGTAACAGCAAAAGTTGTTCCCTGTGCAAAACCGTTTATTTTTATGGGATTATTTTGTGCCTGAACAGCTAAGGAAAAAGAGAAGAATAGAAATACTACCGTTAAAAATTTATTCATTTGCAATGCATTAAAAACCTTTGTACAAAGGTTGTAAATTTCAGGCAAAGTTAGGATATTTTGGATAAAGACGAAAAGCTGAAGGGAGAAATATTTAGATGTAAATTTCAATTTTGTGATTTGGCGATTTAAAATGGCACACAGTTATTGGTTATTGGTTATTAAGAGACAAACGTCAAGTGATAAGTGAAAAATAGCTCACAGATCCCGAATCGTACCTCTCGGGACATGTGACGCGGATTGTTACTGATTTTCGCTGATAATTCAGAGCTTGTTTCAACTTTAAGTATTTTAAGTACTCCAAGTACTTCTTTCTCTACGTAGCCGGACTGTCCTCAAATCCTTTACGTTTCAAATCAAGTTATTTAAATAGCGGTGGCTTTGCGCAAGCAATACAGAAGATAGCAAAGTTCAAAGGAAACTTAAATGCAATAAAGTTTTTTTCGCTACGGCTTGTATTGCGCAGGGATTTAAAAAGCGTAGATTTGAAGTAAAGGATTTGCAGACTAGAATTTTTCGTTCTTTTGTTTCATGACAAAAGAACATTAAAAAATTAAATCATTCCTTTTCATGATAAAATGCCCAATCATAGTACATTCAATCTAATAGTAATCGAGTCCTCAACATTGTTGATTAATCCGATATTTTAAACAAATGAAATTCGTTTCTCATAAAAATAGCTTTTGTAAATGATTACAAAAGCTTTTTAAAACTGCTGTTATGGTCAGGTTTATCAGTCGTGGCTGTTTTATGATAAGACTGAAATTTAGATTTGATAGTGCAACTAAAAGCATATATTCAGGAATTCAATACCTCCTGCATATATGTTTATCAGTGTTTATGATCGTCTTCTTTATCTTCATGTTTGCAGACTTCAACGATTTCGTGAAAGCGGTCGTGGAGTTTGGCAAGTGTTGCTGTTATTTTTTTATCGCTTGCCTTGCTTTTCACCAGCTTATCCAATGCTACGGATTCATTGTAAAGCAGTTTTAATTTTTCTTTCACTTTGGGAGTGTTAAACTCAGCAGGTGGAGTACTTTTCATCCATTCTTCTGCTTTTTGCACCATCTCTCCGCTGCGTTTCTTTATAGGTTCGAGATTACCTTCTTCTGATGGGTGAAAGGTATTGGCCATCACCGTATGAAAGGCTGTCTTCTGTGGCCAGTTGTCAGGTTTTTTCTGTGCTCTGCCATTGTTTGCGAAAATAAATGCTGCAATCAGTACAATTGAAATTGAAATTATTTTTTTCATTTTATTTTATTTTTAAAATTTCCTACTCGTCCGGCTTTTCGGTTTCGCCCCGTTTTTGAAGTGGTTTACTGGCTCCACTTTTGTATTCAAGTTTAAATCATTTTACATTCAGTCCGTTTAAGAAATGTTGCAGGATATCCTGTTTTCTTCAGGCATATTCTAGTTCCGGCCCTGTATTACAATTTTCGCTGCATGATTACTGGATCTGATTATATATATTCCGCCCGGGATATTGGAAACATCATAATTTCCATTGGTTTTCAGCGACATTATTTTATTACCAACTCTGTCATAAAGCCCTGCATCTTCTGTATGTTTCGAACTTATCCTGAAAAAGCCTGTTGCCGGATTAGGGCTGATGGTAAATGCATCATCCGGAGCAATTTTTAACTGATTGGTTGATAACGGGCTGGCAAATACAAAATTATGTTCACAACTGCTTCCTTTATATCGTGCTGTAAACTTCCAGTTTCCCGGCAGGTCTGTAACGTCATACCAGCAATATTCATATACCCAGGAATTATTATAACTGATGGTAAAAATAAATGTCCAGTCATATACGGTGTTATCCGGAGCAGTCAGGCTCATAAACAGGGTATCACCAATAGTTTGATCTCTCAAATATGCAATACAATAGAAGGTATCGCCCACATTAAAAGTATCCTTGAGATTTAATGTTTCCAGACCGGGGCAAGGATTAAAAACAGGCATGCTGGAATGTGTCAGGGCTGCATTTACATTTGGGGTATAATAAGTCCGGGGTATAGTCCACATACTGTTGCCTGCATTGCAGGGCCCGGTAAACGGATCTATAATATGACTCAGGGAGTCTTTTACTCCAAAATGCAAATGAGGACCTGAAGATGCTCCTGAACTTCCTGCTTTTCCAACAGTTTCTCCAAGAGCAATGGTATCGCCAATATTTTTGGTGGTGAGACTATTCTTTTTTAAATGCCCATAATAGGTATATATACCATTACTATGCAATATTACTATTTCGTTGTCATATTGGTTTGATATAATACAACTATGGTCCGGATATCCATCTGCCTTATATACCAGTATGCCGGGAGCCGCTGCAATAACCTCAACATATCCCTGATCCTGAAGATACTGAGGGAAAGGCCATAAAAAAATATCGGTACCATCATGGTTAAACCCGCTCATATCGTAAGTCCTGCTTCCGCAATTAAAATCCAGCACATGGTTTGGATTATTTGTATCGTGATCAACAAAAAATGAAATACCCCAGTAGCTGCAATAAGGAAAACCGGCATTGACTTTAGCCGGCCAATCAAAGCTTGGGTTACTGGTTTTATTATGCGGCAACATTCCTTTTGCCTGCAGTAATTTGCTATTGGCACGAACCTGGGCATCAATGGCCTTACTTAAACTGTCACTCATGTAATCCATTGCCTGGAAACCATATTCTCCGCTTCCGGATAGGGTTTGTGACTGCGAAGGCCAAAAACTGCAAATCAATAGTAAAATGCTTATATTTCGTATTAGATTTTTCATAGGATTCATCTATTTTAAAGGTATTAGCAAATTTTGCAATTTGCAATTCCTTTATCTTATATTCATGCGCCTGGTTTTTTGCCTTTTCATAATATGCCTGATTATTTTGAAGGTTAATTGTATTTTCTATACACAATAAGCATGTTTTATTTTAGGTTCTCAGTATTTAGTGATATCACCAATCTATTCAATAACTATCCTTTTGGTATAAAATGTATTGCCATGATTATACTTTACAAAATATATTCCGGAAGGTTGTTTGCTGATATCAATTTCTGTCGTTGCAGCAGTAATTGTTGCCTGATAACAAATTGCACCTGTCAGGTTATATATTTCGATGCTGCTGTTTTCAGTCTGATTGCATTCTATGATAAATTTACCCTTGTTTGGATTTGGATACAGATCGAATATTAGTTGATTTAATGAAATATCTTCGATACCACTTAATGATGAACAGTTAACTTTATAAACTGCTTTTTCTGAACTGCTTGCTGGTAATGGTAAAGCAATAAATTCTATTCCACTGGCTGTTTTACGGAAAGAGGGTTGTGAAGTAATTCCTGCATTAATAGGATATGTTGTCACAGTATAATTACTGCCATTTACATAAATTAATCTGTTAACACTCGTACCCTTGGTTCCGTTAAAATACAAATCATCGCCACAATGTACTGCACTCCCCGGAAATTGTGGAGATAAGCCATCTGCTGCAAATGTCGTTGGTGTGCCACCAAATACCTTTTTTGTCCCTGCCAATGTTCCGTTAGTAACCCATAATGCCTGGTTAGATGAATTTACAGTATATAATGTATCAAGGCTTACAAAATAAACTAAGGAATTTGTGGTTCTTGAAGTGCCAACACCAACATCTCCACAAGGCCGGGAATTTGCAACAGTATTAAAATTTAAAGGTGTTGCTATCCCACCGGAAATAGAAACATATTCCTTACCACTCCCTGTAGTTGCAATTATTGCAATAACTCCGTTTGGCGTAACACCAATAATTCTGAGCAAATTTTTATTAGTTGCAGTTTCAGTATAAAGTATAGTTTTAGTTCCATTGTCGCTAACTTTATAAACCTTGCTCACGCCCACAGAACCCGGACCAAAAGGGGTGCAATAGTAATACTCATTATTGTAAACCGTTCCGTAGTCATAGCTCCCGGTTGTAGAAGAGTCAATCTTAGTGATAGCCCCGCTTGTTAAATCAATTCTCATTAATTGTGGTGGCGCAACTGTAGATGTTGTTACTTCCCCATAGATAATTGAATTGGTTGTGTGTTGCATTTCTAAAATTCCTGAACCGCTTGTTGATTGCCTTACTGCTAATGTTTGTATATTTGCAGCTGATGAGTAATCAGTTTTATAAATTTTGTCTTGAGTTCTGAAGTAGGTGAAGTTACCTTTATGAAAATAATCTCCTGAAATAACTTTGTCTCCTGTATAACCAGCCAATGGTAATTGTCCACCGGTAATATCAGTTGCAGTAGTACCATCAAATAACTTAAATGGGGAGCCATTGGCAACTGGATATATTCCTTTACCATTGTTCCAAATCATTGTTTGAAATGGGTCAGCTGTTAAAGTGCATATGAGTGTTGCGTTATTACTGGCATCAATTTTCATTAATGTTAAAGCAGGATAATTAACTACATAATAGTTTAAAGAGTCATCTGCTATTTTTCCGAAATTTGTCGAACTACCATTTGGCTGGTAAATGTTTGACGGTTGCGAATAACTATTAAAAGTAAAACAACACAGGGTTAATATTATAAAAAGTAGTTTTGTCATAAATGTTTTATTAAGTTAGTTCTGAATTCTTTCGTTATATATAGCATAAGTTCAATATTTCCGTTTAGCCTGAAGCTAAAATTAAACTATTCAATAATTATTCTTTTTGTATAAATTGTATTGCCATGATTATACTTCACAAAATAAATACCTGAAGGCTGTTTGCTGATATCAATTTCTGTTTTTGCAGCAGTAATAGTTGCATGATAACAAATTGCACCTATGAGGTTATAAATTTCGATGCTGCTGTTTTCAGTCTGATTAGTTTCTATAACAAATCTTCCCTTGCTTGGATTTGGATACAGGCTGAAACCTGAATTTGTTATGGTTTCATTAATCCCTGTAATAATTACAGCATGGCAAGATGAAGTTGCTGAACAGCCGTTTTTTGTCACAATAACTGCATAACTGCCTGATGAAGCAACTGTATAACTCTGACTTATCTGTCCTATAATCGGTACATATCCATTGCAGTTAATCCATTGATAAGTTGCAGAGGTGGCATTAGCAGTTA
>JAPLDQ010000041.1 GCA_026391675.1 Bacteroidota bacterium | reverse complement strand
TTCACAAGAACCATCAATAGTTTTTAAAAAGGATAATACCTTATCTGCTACAGATGTTAATAAATTCAGATTGCTTTTAGAAAAATCAAAATCAAAAAATGCCTTTGAAAAGAATAAAGTGGCATTGCGATATGATAATCTGGACGAAGTTGAGATAAAAGATACAGATAATTACACAGTTGATTGGAACGGAGTAAGATATATAAAATGCTGGATACCATATGATAAATCGCAGAAATCGATTGAAAATATTTTATTAAGTTATACTAATAATCTTATATTTCTAAATCCAACTTTAGGATATAAAGCAGTTTATTCAATTGTAAAAAAAATAAATGGTAAGTTTGAAAATCCAGTCAGTGATAATAAAATTCATACAATCCTAGATAGTATTTTCAGTTATAAGGAACAGGGAAGTCTAAAACCTATTTATTATAAGATACCAAGAAAAATTATTTTCAAAAAAAGTGTATACATAAGCCAATATGAAAAACTGCAAATTTGTATAAAAGAAAATGCATTAAGAAAAATTGCTATTTCAAAAGCTAAAATGGAAAAAATAATTGAAACCTGGGATTTTGAAAAGCATGGTAAAATTTCAACCACTAAAATTATTGAAAATAATAGTATTAGTAAGAAAACTGTTAACAAGTATTATCCAGAATTCAAAAAGCAAATACAAGAACTGAATATTAAGTTCAAAAATAATACAAATTAAACCATTTCATATATGGTGAAAGTACAAGCCTTCTTGCTGATTATTAGTCAGGTTTTACAACTATATTGTATATCATATACATATATCTTAAAGCATCTGTAGAACCCTTTATAATGAACCTGTACTTACCCAGCAACGATAATATGCCACCCGTATCCATCAATAAACTTTAATGATGCTATGACATCAGTGCAATTACTATCATCATATCGCTTCCGCTTACTTCTATCCAAGCATTATAAAAATAACTTATGCAAAATTATGTGTTGGTTCCGCGGCTTGCTGCAGGCGGGGAGGAGATACCTCCGTTCCTGTCATACCGCTATATGTTTTTTACTTGTTGTTCATTTTCATTATTCACTAAAACCCCTGCTTGCGGCAAACCGCTGTTATGGGCAGGTTATACATTTATCATTCAATTTATATATTAATAGTAAACATTTCGCTGATAATTTACAGTGATTAGTTAAACAATTACATTTTACCTACAATTAAAGGCACCTGTCCTCTGATAAATCCTTTATCTTTTAGTATTACTTTGTAATAACCAATACTAAGCTTGTCGATATTGAGTTTAAAGCTAGTGCAACTTTTGGGTAACGTTTGATCCATAACTTTAACGCCAAGAATATTGTAGATTTCCAACACTGGCTTATCCAAATCTGAAAAATATGTAACTGTAATTTCTGAAGTAGCAGGATTGGGATAGATTTCCATGGAAGATTGCACTTTTATGTTTTCATTTATACTGACAATACTGTCACAATTGGGAACAAGGCAACCATGTTTATCCAACTTCATTATCCAGCCGCAATTAGCATGTATAGTATCAAAATTATCCAATTGACCACAAATTACAAATCCTTTATCTTCGGTTTGATTTAAATCAAATATTTGAGCCATGAAATTATTTTGATTGCTTAACATACTGTACTCTTTATACCAATCAATATCTCCTTCAGTGTTTAAATGCAAAAGCCAGGGGGTTTGATAATAATTATAAAATCCCGATGCCAGAGCTGTTCCATCAGGAAATACCCTGAACGAAAAGCTGATATTATTCCATTGAACACTATTATAAGATAAACTCCATAATGAATCACCATTTACCGCTGACAATTTATAAAACTGAGGTTTCAAAAAATTGAAATAACTTCCCTGAGAAGAATAAGCAGAATCACATTTGGTAAAAAATGCCATGATATTACCATCAGGATAGTTTTGTAATGATATGGTTTCATCACCTTTTGTACCACCCATAATCTTTTGCCATATTATATTCCCTGTTGTATCGGTTTTTATTACACTTACATCAACTGAATTATTATCAGACGAAGTACATAATCCTCCAGCAAATGCATAACCATCAGGTAATATAATTACTGAAAATAAAGGAGAAAAATAATAGTTCTGATTATATGTTTTCTCCCATTGTTTATTACCCAAACTATCGAATTTTACGGCCAATCCACAGGCTAAACCACTATTTTTATACCTGCATCCCACAGCAATATAGCCATTATCAGGTGTAACTTTAAGTGATTGAAAACCATAATCTTTATATATCCAAGTTGATAAAGCGGTAGTATCAGAATATAACCTTTTCCATTGCATATTTAGATTACTATCTAATTTAATCAGAAATCCATAATACGCATAGGGGCTATGATTTTCACAAGCTGCACCACTGATGATATACCCTCCATCCTTGCATTTAACATCTGCATTCCAGCTCGATAATCCATAATTATATGCAGTATCAAGATAGGGAATCCAATTTAACAAATTACCCAAACTATCGTGTTTAGTGGCCATTATACTAATAAAACCATTTGGTAATCCTTGAATATAAGGCGCATAATGACCAAATGTAATATACTGCTTATTTTTAATCACTATTTGATTAAACCGATTTCCAATACCTCCAAGTAAGCCAGTATAATTATACATTCTGTTAAATCTGATGGTCTGGCTATTTGATAGAAAATAAACAGAAAAAAGTAGTATAAAAATGGTAATTTTTTTCATATTAGTATGTTAAAGATAAATCCAATATATAGACGTTATAAATTAAAAAATAGTTGGAATTAAAGTGTGTTTTTTGTTCTAATTTCTTTGCAATTCTTCTTACATTAGACATTATGATTTTAAATAAGTAGATACCCTTTTTATAACTTGCCCATAACGTTGCGCAGCTTGCTTTCAGGCGGGGTTTGTATAGTTCCATTCCTGTCACTTTGCTGCTATGTTTATTACTTCATGTTTATTTCACTTTGTTGCTAAACCCCGCTTGAAGCAAGGTGCTGTTACCACACGTTTTTATATTTAATCATTATTGTTTTTTCCCATCCATCTTAATCCATTTCATTAAGTTCAATTAAACTAAATAAAAAGCTAATATATTAATTATTCTATTTATTTGCTTCAATTATCAGATATCCAAAATAGTTTCAGGTAATGAAAGAATTTTTTTTTAAAAGTTGGTTGTACTTTGTTAATCATAATCTCTTTACTTTTTAATATTACTATTTGGTATTTCATTCCATCCAGAAGTTGGAATTACTGTAAGGGTATCTAAAAATGGAATTTCAGTTAATTCTGAATTATTTGGATTATTAGAGTAAAACTTAATATAGAATTTATTTCCTATTCTAATTCTTGTATCATTATAAATTGGCACAAATCCTTCATAATATTTATCATTTACATAATAAGTAAAAATAGCACTTTGACTTCCACCATCAGCAGCAGCTTTAATCTTAATAACTTTTGCAACGGTAAATTTATAATTACTTTTAAGTTGTTTCTGTCGATATATGTTATATGTAATTAATAGTAAAAGCATTGACAATATTACAACAACACCCCAATTTATTTTTCTTTTAGTATTCATTAGAATTATTTTATTTGTTGCTTCGCCTGTCAAATTTAAAGGAATGGAAAACTGCACATTAATCTTAAGAAAGTTTTTTGATTAAGTTAAAGTGTAAAATATTATCATTACTTTTTCTATTCTTTTTTTCTTAGTATATGTTAATTCTGAAATGTTTTTAAAATGTGTGGTAACGTTCTCGGGCTTCGCTCAGGTGGCGTTGTATTCCACTTTCTTTTCACCCGGTTTATATTTATTTTTTTTGTTCTTTACTCTTATTTTACTCGTATTCGCCACTTGTGCGAAGCCCGTGTTGGAATCAGTTTATTTTG
>JAPLDQ010000014.1 GCA_026391675.1 Bacteroidota bacterium | reverse complement strand
CGAAATATTACAGGTGTTAGGTATATCTCTGCTTGACAAAACTCCTGTAAAAGAGCTGTTTACAAATATAGATTACAAAGATGTCAAAGAACTGAATTATAATCAACTGTCAATCAGTTTGATTTAAGTGGACACTAATGAAAAATAATACAAAATGAATAAAGAAATTTGCAAAAACGTTGAGAATTTATTTACATCAACAATCTATCCTAATTGTAATAAAAAGCGTTCATGTGCTAATGGACAACCAGATTTCTCTATTAAACCTAAAATGCCCTACATAGGTAGAGAATACGGTAACAATCCACAAATACCTAATTTGCTTTTTATTTCTTTAGATTCTGGAAACCCAGGAACAGAAAATAATATTGAAGAAATTAGAAATTCTGTTGAAAATAATCCACCAAGATTAAACCCAGGTGAGTATGCTGTAAGACACTGGAATCAGACATTTGAGATAGCTTCATTCTTTTTAGATAAATATATAAATGAATCTATTAAGAAAGAGAATTTTTATACCGATAAGTATTTTGCTCATACAAATTCAGCTAAATGCTCTCAAAATAAAAAACATAGAGCACAGGCTGATAACCGTCTTTTTGATAACTGTCGTGAATTTGTTGTAAGTGAAATACCTTTATTTAATGCTGATATTATTATAACACAAGGGAATAAGGCATGTGATTGCCTAAGTCAGTTTAAAAAAATCGGAGAACCAATTGTTTTAGAAACTATTCATAATGGAAAAGAAGTAAAATTTCCAATTTACGTAAGAGAAATAAATAATAAAAAAACAATTCATATTCCTATGTATCACCCAAGTTATTACAAAGGTTATTGGGGACAGAAAACAGCATTTACTAATAATCTTAAAAAGATTGTTGATATTATCCAAAATATAAAGAATTAAAACAAGTTGTATCAAATATGACTGAAATACAACTAATTTGTTGACATAAAAACCAATATGCCTAAACAAATGAAATAACAGTCTAATATAATTTTTTTATAAAAAAGCCGATAGAATTTATGTCAAAAAGAGAAGCAATTTCACGCTACAACCTGATTATTAAAAAACTCAGAAAACATTCCTGTAAGTTTAAAGAAATTGAAGACTACCTTTCATTGGAATCTGAGATTCAGGCTTATGACTACAATGTCTCAAAACGAACTTTCCAAAGGGACCTTGATGACATTCGTTCAATTTATAATATTGATATTCAATATGATTTTTCACAAAAACATTATTTTATTTATACTGATGATCAACCAGATGTAAATGAAAGAATACTTGAAGCATTTGATACTTTTAATGCGCTGAATATTAGCGACAGGTTTTCTGATTATATCCATTTTGAAAAACGCAGACCTCAGGGAACTGAAAATTTATATGGTTTACTTCATGCAATAAAGAATCAGTTCCAGATTAATTTCATATATCAAAAATTCTGGGAGGACGAAATAAGTCAACGGCTTGTTGAACCTTATGCATTAAAGGAATTTAAAAACAGATGGTATGTCCTGGCAAATGATTTAAAGGATAATCAGGTTAAAAGTTTTGCATTAGATCGATTAAAAGACCTTGATATATTAAAAAAACATTTCCAAACCCCTGTTAATTTTAATGTAAACGAACATTATAAATATTGTTTTGGGATTATCAGCCCAAATGGTCAGGAACCTAAAGAAATCATTCTGAGCTTTGATCCCTATCAGGGTAAGTATATTAAATCATTACCCTTGCATGATACTCAAGAAATTGTTGTAGATAATGAGAATGATTTACAGATAAGGCTAAGACTATGTATAACTTTTGATTTTATAATGGAAATTCTTTCTTATGGAGAAACTGTTAATGTATTAAAACCATTATCTTTGATAGAAGAAATTAAAACGATACATCTTAATTCATATAATAAATATACACGATGAAATAAAGTTGTATTTATTTAATAAAAAAAACACAAGTTAGGGTACACTTTATTATTGTGATTAAAATGTTATTGTGAAAATTAATAAATTTTCATTAAATTTTGGAATATAATGTTGATAGAGCCTCTCAAATCACTTGCTATTTAAAAATGCATTTACATAGGTTTATTCATCATTTCTGCTGCCGTATTTAATTTTTTATCCTAAATTGTAGTTCATTATGTTTTTTATTTACTTTTGTGTGGAGACGATTTATATAACACAATCTCATTAATGGTAAACTTATAGCAATAATTCAAACTTGAAAATTTATGGCTTTGAACGAAAAAATTTATTTTTAGTAACAACAAACGACTTTTAAAATAAAGGAAAGCTGAAACATTGTTTCTATTTTCTATACCTTCGTTGAAACATTAATTAACTAAATTAATAACTCATCAAGAAAATAATCATGGTTAATACATTAATTACACGGATAAGCAAACTTGAACAATACGATTCAGCCAACAAAAATATTTTATGGGAAGATATTACTGAGAGCAGGTGGACAAATGTGTATGGATTACTTACGATAAACGATAACGCAATTTTCATTGGTAATGACAAATTGTATATCGGTGCTGTAGAGGAACTAAATAATGGCAAAAGTATACTTTTTAGCAACATCCAAGAACTCTCTCTTGCTAACGATCAATTTCTTCAACTTAATGAAATTTATCCTGAATTAATATCAAGAGTAAAAGCGAATTTCCAACCCTTCATCCATCCAAAGGAAATTGATTTAGTGGAGTTAGTTGATGCTATAAAAAACAAATGGTTCGTTAACTTTTATATCATAAAAGGTTTAGCAAAATTTGATGAATTTAAACACAACTTAAAGGAATATGACAGAGTAATTTTAGTAAATGAAAATGGGAAAATAGAAAATGTCAAGATATTTTTGAATGAAGATTTGAAAAATTTTCCAAGTGAATTAAATATTAAACTTAGTGTAGAAGATTTAACTCTTAACGAAGTATTATCAATCAACAAGAGTATAATTCGCAAAAGCATCAAGTCAAATAATGTAACACGGATTGAAAATATTACTAAAACGCTTGAAGAAAAAGGACAATACAAATTCACAACTTTCTTTTCTTATTACGATGCTCTCTTCAACAAGACAGTATACTCTGACGTTGTCAAAAAAAACACAATAACAGAAATCACTTTAGCGAAAGACGAAAATATTTATAAAGTGTCTATGAGTCCAAAAGACATTGATGAAACTGCTTTTAATCACTTCTCTGAAAACAATATTATAATTGTTCATGGAAAAACTAAAGCAAAAGGGATTTCATACCAAACACAAGGTGACACTTTTTCAAAGCAGATGAAAGTAGGCGACTACTTTTACATTTGTAGAGGCAATCTCAATATGGAGTTGGTTGGCAGGATTACAAGTGAATCCATGCCTTGTGAATATGCAGACTATGTCGATGAAGGTTGGCTTCAGCGTACATATGAAAATGTTGCTGATTCTATTAGCACCAACTCTTATCAAGATGAAAAAAAATGGTGGACACCAAATGACAATTCAACTTGTATACAAATTCCTGAAAGCAATATAGAAGATGCAAACAAACTTTTATTCAAACCATTTTTTAAATTGAAATTCATTCAAGAAAATATTGATGATCCTTTAACAATAACATCAGATATGGAAGAAAAAGAACCTTCACTTAATCAAATTCTTTTTGGCCCTCCTGGGACAGGAAAGACATATAACAGCATTGATTTGGCCGTGAATATTGCAAATGGAAATTCATCGCTATTACATTCTGAGAATAAAATTCAATTTGACATCCTAAGAAAAGCAGGACAAATTGAATTTATAACATTCCATCAAAATTATTCCTATGAGGATTTCATGGTGGGAATAAAGCCTGATGTAACAGAAAGTTCATTTCTGAAATTTGAAACCCATTACGGTATATTCTATAAGCTTTGTAAAGCAGCAGAAGAAAATTATTTAAAATCATTATCTGAAACTCAAAACGAAACTTATATTTCTTTTGAAGATGTATGGAATGAATTTCTTAAAGATGTTCCAGCTACAAAACCCGTATTTGGTTCAACAACAAAATATTTCGTTTATGATTACGATGATTCAAGGCTTTATTTTGAGACAATAGACGGGAAAAAAGAAAAATGGCAAAGAATTTTAAAGGATAAATTAAAAGGATACTTTAATGATTCTTTTAAATACGAGGGTGGTTATGATGCTTACTATCAGCAATTAAATGAAAAACTAAGTTTAATAAAAACCACACTTCAAGGAAAGGCAAAGGAAAAATTAGTTGAAAGAGTGAACTATGTTTTAGTGATTGATGAAATCAATCGGGCAAATATTTCAAAAGTTTTTGGGGAACTTATAACACTCTTGGAAGATGATAAACGATTAGGAAAGGATAATGAATTAAAAATTACATTGCCAAATGGAGAAAAGGAATTTGGCATTCCACCCAATCTCTTTGTTATTGGCACTATGAATACCGCAGATAAATCAATTGCACTCATTGATATTGCGTTAAGAAGAAGATTTGAATTTGTCGGCAAGTATCCTGAATACAAAGATTTGAATTTGAAAGAAAAGGAACTTCTTAAAAAAATTAATGCTAATATTTATGAGAAGAAAAAGTCAGCAGATTATTTAATTGGTCATGCTTACTTTATGAAGAAACAATCCATAGAAACCGTATTGAAAAATAAAGTTATTCCTTTATTGATGGAATATTTTTCAAGCAAGACAGATATTGTCAGTAGCATTTTTGAAGGTTCAGGTTGGGTTGTCAGTTACGATTCAACTATGTATTATTGGAATATTACTGAAAGATAAATGATTTCTCTATTTGAATATAATGAATGGAAAAGTATCAAAAACAAAGATGATTTGCTTTTGATATTGCAAGGGATATGGAAGCAACGACTTTTCGTTGACAGTGAAACAGAAACAATTGAAGAACAAAATGACAAACGTTTTCAACCATTTCTAAATTTTGACGGAAACGAAATAAGAGCAAATAATTATGTTGGATTTATTCAAAACGATGAAGAGGTAATAGAAATTTATCCGAAAGTATTTAGGAACACCGAGAACGCTATAGAAAAAAAGGAGTTAATGCTCCAACATATTTTTTATTGGTTTAGCTATTGTCGTAAATGGAAATTTCCTTTCAACAAAGCATCACTTGATACAAAAGATATTTTTGAGTTTCCTGAACTGATAATAAATTTAATGGCCAATCAGTTTTTAGAAACTGTTTCCAAACAACCGTTGACAATATACCAGCAATTAGAAGAAGCATTGCAGACTCCGAGAGGTTCTATAAATTTTAAGCGATACATAAACAATAGTTTTTCTCATGGCAACTTTCAAAACATAGATTGTGATTACGAACCTTTCTTGTTTGACAACAAGATAAACCGAATTATCAAATATTGTTCACGTTTACTTTTAAACCAAACCAAGTTTTATGAGAACCAAAGAATGTTGCAAGAGGTGATTTTTATTTTGGATGAAGTTGATGATCAGCCTTACACTCTTCACGATATAGAACGAATAACTTTCAATTCCTTTTTTGAAGATTATTCCATACTGATGGACAGTTGTAAATTGATTTTAAGCCAACAGTTATATTCAAATAACACCTACGACCTTTCTCAATGGTGCTTATTATTTCCGATGGAATATATTTTTGAAGATTTCTTCGCTGGGTTTCTTGAAGAGAAATTTCAAAAGGAATGGAAAGTTGAATATCAGAAGTCTGAAAAATATTTAGCGACAAACGAAGAAGGAAAAAATGTTTTCAATATGCAGCACGACATTTTTCTGACATTAAAAGAAAATCCTGACTTGAAAGTTATTGTTGACACCAAATACAAACTTAGGCCAAGCAGTTTCAAAACTGACCTGAAAAAAGGCATTGAACAGAACGACCTTTATCAAATGGTGAGTTATGCATTTAAAAGAGGTTGCACAGATATTTTGTTGGTTTATCCAAATCTTTCGGAAACATTGAACCACGAAGACAAATTTGAAATTGATTCAGGGTTTCCTTTAAACGAAAAAATAAATGTGACTGCAATTGAAATTCCTTTTTGGTCATTTACAAACTTTTACAAACTGGAAACTGAAATGGAGAAATCTATAACTAAAAACTTAAACGACATAAAACAAAAAAACCAGCTTACAAAAATAATACTTTAAAAATGTTACAAACCAACAATAAAAACTTCACAATAAAAATCATTCTTTATGTTTCCATATTAAAGTTATATCATAACAAACCTATTAACTCTCTTTATATCACTTAAAATCATTTCCAGAGTCATTGTTTTATAATTACATCACATAAAAAATACTTTCACTTACAGATTAAAATCAAAAATATGAAATCTAATATTGAATCAAAGTTTTCAGCTAAAGAATATTGGGATAATAATATTAAAGAATGGATAAAATGGAGAAAAGAAAATGGAGGTCAAGATAATTTCCCATGGAAAGGTTGGATATTTCCTAAAGATAAAGTAATAAATTCAAAATGGAAATGGGGCAATCATGATCATAGTTCAAACTTATTACCAGAACCATATTGGGGAAATTCAATTGATCCATCAGTTGTTTTTTTAAATATTAATCCTGGTTCAGTAAATAACAATAAAAGTAACCAAAGTTTAATTAAAGAAATTGAGAAATTTACATATTTTGATATTGCGGCTTCTAATAAATTGAATTTATTTGCTACTCAAAATTTTCATAAAGCAAGATTTGAATGGGCATCTATGATAAATAAAAACATCAAATCAGATAAAGGTTTATGTATTGAACTTATACCATGGCATTCAAAATCATCTTCTGTTGTAACAAATTACATCATAGATAACAGAAAAAGCATTTTTGAAAATATTATGCGCTTTCAACCAATACTACCTAAAAATGGCATTTTTAAAAATACATTTATCGTACGCTCAGCATCATTTATGGACTTATTAGATAAAGAGGATTTTTCTGAAAAATTTGATTTAAAAACATTAAAACATTTCATTTTAGCTAAGACTAATCATATTGATAAGCCAATATCATTTCTTTCAATTGTTTTTCTTAAAAAGAAGTACAAATATTCAAAATTTCTTATATTCCATGGTGGTGCAAACAATAATATGCCTTCTTTAAATTATACAGTATTGGAGACAAATAAGAAACTAAAGGAGTTCTTGAATATGAATAACTAATAATTTCTTTTGGTAACTTTATTAAATTATATAGTTTTAATTATTTTTATTTATTTCATTTTGCCAATATTCCCAAATCATAACCATTGCCAAGGTATCTAATTCGCAATAATGTAATAATGCATTTTCGATTTCTTTACGCTCAAATTCAGGTATATGACTAAATTGTAAACGGGCATAAGCTGTAGCGGCAGCTCCACCCTGATGGATTTCTTCAATCCCAGTTTCAGTATCTTCGGAAAAATCGTCTTCAGTATATCCATCAAAAACAGGTTCTAAAGCCTTATAGGGATCATTATCCCAATCAGGAGAAATCCAGATTTTAGGTTGTGAGTAATTTTTACTTTTGATTTGAGAATCTCCCCCATAAATTGGTTTATTGTATTTATTCCGAATAAAGTCTGAATTTTCAATAACTGCAGGAAGAATCTTTTTGATTGAATAAGACCCTTTTGCCTGGGGTGGATAATAGTATCTGAATACCAAATCAGCTAAATCAATCATATCTCGTTCACCATGTCTTACGGAGATCTTATCTTGATTATAATGTGTAATAGATTCAATAAAATCCATTAATACTTTTTTGTCTGATACTTCATTTTCAGAAACTGTTTGTAACTGAAAATAAATATGGTTTAAAAAGGTATTCTCATGATTATGATATCTGAATATACTACCATTGTCATTTTCTAATTGAGATTTAAGTGCTCTTACAAAATCAAAATTAGGGAAATATCCAGGAGCTGTATTAATATATTGACCTTGATGTTTAATACTTCCATCTTTATCTATCTGATGATGAGAAAACTGGAAGGCAATGCCTTCATATGGATGCCTTCCTTTTGAAAAGGGTAAGGCTGTCATAGCAGTTTCAAAATCAATAAAATGCAATGGATAAACAAACTTATTAAACTCCTCTTTCAAACCCTCAACATCTAAAAAAGGAGATATATCGTTTGCTTTTACTTTTTCCAATTGCTTCAATTTTCTGTCCTGACTTGTTAACCCAGGTTTATCCTTTGGTTTAGAATTTTTTGATGATAAATCATAATCTTCCAAGTTCTGGATAAAATATTTTCCATCCTTAATCCACTCATCCAATTTTCCTTTTAGACCCATTATTAACATATCAAATACCATCGGTCTCTGGAAATCGGAGTCAACAAATTTTGCCTGTTTTTTCCAGCATTCTTCAAACCCACTCTTAAATCCCTTTTGTTTTTCTTCTTCGCTGGCTCTGAACTCGCATCTTTTACATTTTGAACCTAATTCGGTAAACAATTTAATGTCCTTATTATAATTATCTGAAAGTTTATTAATGTAATCTGAGAATTTCCAATCTACACCTGTCTCATCTTTATAGGGAAGTTCATGAATCATACGAACCTCATTATCAATATTTTTTGCTGTTAATATCATTCTGCCCAAATCTTTTTGTTTAAGGCCTGGTTTTATTTCAATAGAGGTTTGATCTCCAATTTTTTTAATCTTAAACAATTGATTCAGACCTTCAATACTGGCATTTTTACTCTTATCAGCAAGAATTAAATATGCAATTACATTATAATCGGGGAAAGCATTTTGTACTACATATTTTTGAAAAGCGACATCCATAAAATATGGTTTCCATTTACTATTAATTTCTCCTTTCTTGGTAGTAAATTGAGTATTATTATCAAAAGATTTGGCTTTAACTTCATATAATTCAATCAATTTATCATTGTAATTAATTTTTAGTAAGTCCGTTCTGATAAATAAGTTATCATATTTAATTGCAGCTTCTGCAATTACTGTTTTACCATCAGCAATCATTTGATTGGTAACTTTCAAAGCATCCTCATAAGTTCTTTCTGTAACTGTAATATTTTCTGAAACAGGATTTTCACAAAACATAAATTTAGCCAACTCCCCTACTTGAAATCCTCCTTCAGCCAATGCTTTCAGAAAATCGTCATCCATTTTTGTATTTAAATATTCTTTTTTATTGGTATAATATAATTTTGCGTGACATTCCAATGCAATTTTAAACCTTGATTTTGTCAGATATCTTTTCATAGCAGCTATTTTTTACAAATATATATAATTATTTATGTTCTATTGTATTTCTTTTTAAAACAATCAGTTATATCAAAAAATATCTTAAATTCAGTAGTTTCTCCTTTTTCATTGGTTTCTTCAATTAAAAGTATATCATAATATTTATCTTTATCCATTTTTAAATCTTGCCTTTTTACAAAAAGGTTTTTTAATGTTTGAATGCCAATAAAATTTATAATTTTATATTCAATTTCTACAAAACAGTTATATACAATTTCCTCAAATTCAAACGCATCTATTTGAGATTTCCCATTACCATCTTTTAAATGGAAATCATATTTATACTCATCACTTTTCAATAAAGAAACTGCTTCATCATAAGTTTTACTCATATTATTATTTATTAGAAGGTTAATTAATACAGAATCCCAGCGTTTTTCGTTGAAACTTATTAGTTAGATTCTCATCTTTACAGTATTGCTCAAGTTGGATAATATCAGGTGTTTTTCCATCTAAAATGCATGCCATTTTATACTTACGTGCTATATTCTCAATTTGACCTCCTGTAAAAGGGAATTTTTCAACTAAATATCTTAGGTTATTTTCATCCATTTCAGTAAAACGACTTTTCCAAATTTGCAGGGCAACCTCTACCTCTGGTTTTTCAAAAAAGATTTTATATAAAAAACGTCGCTCAAATGCTTCATCAAAATTTTGGGTAAGATTTGTCGTGGCAATTAAAATACCATCCAAAGTTTCCATTTCCTGTAATATAATATTCTGAATGGCATTTTCTGTTTGAGCCACATTTGAGCTGTTTACGTCCTGCCTTTTCCCAAAAATAGCATCTGCTTCATTAAATAGTAAAATAGGTTCTATATCGCTTGTTTCAACTTTCTTCCTGTACTTATCAAATAGCCTCTTTAGATTTTTTTCCGATTCTCCAAACCAGCAAGTTTTAAATTTCGATACATCTATCATATATAAAGGCCTGCCTGTTTCACGAGCTATTTGCATTACAGTTTCTGTTTTTCCTGTACCTGGAAAACCATGGAACAAAATTGTAAGAGCTGAACTCATACTATGTTCCTTTAAACGCATTTTGATACTTTTGTAATTATCATTATGTAATAAATTTTTAAGTTCTTCTAATTGCTTTCTTTCTTTTTTATTGTAAAATAATTGTTTTTGAGGTATCTGATCTGGATATTGTAACTCTTTATCTTCAGATTTAATACCCCCTCCAAAAAAGATATCCTTTTCCTCTCCCAGAAAAGTTTCCAATCCTTTTTCTGTCATATTTACATCCCTATCTGTTCTTATATATGAAGGTGTAAATTGAATCAATTCATATTTATTTAAATTACTTTTTTCAACTAAAATAGTTTTCTTAAAACGTACTTTGCAATGATCTGAATCAAATACTTTATCCAATAAGTCATTTAAACCTATTTCACCATTATCAATTGTTGCATAACAAATTAAATATGCAATTACCTCTTCCTCAGCATTTAGCAAGAATTGACTGGCTGCTTTTACAGCTAAACAATTTTGGTATTTATCTTTAAGTTTATCAATCTTTCCATTCATATCAGAAAATTTTCCACTATCATAATATCTGTCTTCTACAATTTGATTAACTTCTATTAAAAAATCGACAGCATTTAATTCTTCATTATTTTCCTCATATATGAAATTATTTTTAATTAATTTATTTACAATATCCTCATTCACCATATATTTTAATTCGATATCATAAGTTTTGCATTTTCTTCGTCTTCCACCACTACTTTCTTTATTTATATATCCTTTTTCTATTAAAACATCGAAATCTGACTGAAATGATAATAAATAAAAAGGGCTGCAATTCGTATACTCACAAACACTATGAATATGTGCATTTTCATTTTCTAAATTCAATTTTAATAATACTGAAAACAGACAACATTGTTTAAAATCTAATTCGAGTAATTTGCATAATGCAGTATATTCTTTTTCTGATTCTAAGAAAAATTTTTCTGAAAACCCAGTAGCTTTAGCTTTTTTTGAAAGGCTTTCCAGATTCTGTAATGCATTAAATTCTTTATTTTTCTTTTGCTTTTCCATATTTTTAAATTTTGATACAAAATAATCATATGAAGTTGCATTGTATCTGCAATGTAGTTTTTAGTTGTATTTTTTTATATTACTTTTCTGGAATATCCTGAAAATATTGTACTTTTACTTAATACTTAGAATCATTATCAACTTTAATAACTGAAATATGCCAACAAATAAAGAAGCTTTAATCCGATACAGGGTTATTAATCGCTGTCTGATTGAAAGCAAATATGTAAGTCGAGCCAGACTTATACAAGCATGTGAAGATGCCTTATATATCGCTCCCATAAGTGAAAGAACCATCAATCAGGATATCCATGATATGCGAATAGATGAGCGATTGGGATATTTTGCACCCATTGCTTTTGACAATAACAGATCAGCTTATTATTATGACGATGATGAATATTCTATTGATAATATTCCAATCAATAATGAAGAGCTAAGTGCTTTGAGTTTTGCCTCATCCTTGTTACAGCAATTTAAAGAGGTAGATATTTTACAAACTTTTTCTTCAGCAGTAAATAAAATAAGTGATGCTATACATATAAAACGGTTACAGCAAAAAACTGATGTAGGTAGCTTTGTGCAATTTGAAACTGTTCCATTCTTTAAAGGGAGCGAACATTTAAAAACTTTAATAGAAGCTATAGCCGACAAGGATGTGCTTAATATTTCACATATACGCTTTGATGCAGATAAATGCAGAATACATATTGTTCATCCCTATTATCTCAAAGAATATCGCAACAGATGGTATCTTATAGGTTTAGATGACAGGATAAATGAAATCAGAACATACGGCCTGGACAGAATAGAAGAAATAAGTTTAAATCTAAATATAAAGTATAAGGATAAACCAGATAATGCTGAACATTTCTTTTCTAATACATTAGGCATAAGTGAGCCTCAAAGCAAGCCAGAAGAAATTATCCTAAAATTCTATCAGAATACTGGCAAATATCTTTTAACACAACCTATTCATGACAGCCAGAAATTAATAAAACAAGAAAAAGATGAAATAACCATAAGCCTATACCTTGTAATTAATAATGAACTTATAACATATATTTTAGGATGGGGGCGTTGGGTTAAAGTTATAGCTCCTGAGAGCCTCATAACAAGAATTAATGAAGAACTAAAATTTACATTGGGAAGGTATAAATAGTTGAAAATTTGATTTTATTATATTTTGACAAAAGGCCCATTGCAATTCCACTGCAATGGGCCTTGTTACTTTTGTGCTTTAATTAAATATTATGGATACAAAACACATTTCAAAGATGAAATACTTAATATTCCTCTTTACAGAATGTTATTTGAAGATGATATAAAATAATTAAATACCTGATCAATATTATTTTGAATTACATCCTACCATTGCAGATACACAGCAACTAAAGATATTATTTTTGTATATTATTAAACAAAATATAAATTAAATTACAAAATCATGGAAAATTATAGCATTATAGGAGCCATAGCAGGAGATATAATAGGTTCTGTATATGAATTTAATAACAGGAAATCAAAAGACATTCCTTTGTTTACATCTGAATCGACTTATACAGATGATACAGTTTTAACCATTGCGGTTGCAGACTGCATTATAAATGGGAAAGATTTTTCCAAAACAATCCATGCTTATGGCCGAAAATATGCAAGACGTGGATATGGAGGCAATTTTTTTAACTGGTTGATGAATAATAATCCTCAACCTTATAATAGTTATGGCAACGGTTCAGCCATGCGAGTTAGCCCCGTAGGATTTGCTTATTCATCTATTGAAAAAGTTATGGAAGAAGCTAAAAAAAGTGCTGAAATTACACATAATCATCCTGAAGGAATAAAAGGAGCTCAGGCTATAGCATCTGCAATATTTTTAGCAACAACCAATTCTACTAAAATAGAAATTAAAGATTTTATTTCAGAAACCTTTAATTATGAGATGAACTTTAGTATTGATGAAATCCGCCCTTTTTATCGTTTTGATGAAACCTGTCAGGGTTCTGTTCCTCAAGCAATAAATTGTTTTCTGGAAAGCAAAAATTATGAGGATGCGATTCGGCTTGCCATTTCAATAGGTGGGGATAGCGATACGATAGCGTGTATGGCAGGTGGAATTGCAGCTGCTTATTACAAATTTATACCTGATGAAATAATTAATGAATGTTACAATAGATTACCAGCTGAATTCCTTGAAATTATCAATCAATTTAATGTGTTAGATATAAAGGTATTATAATATTTCAAAACTTATAAAATCATGACATTTCAAATTCAAGAGCGCCTAATTTATAATGGGAAAAAATATGGTATGTATAGTGAACCATTAAATCAATTTTTTAAAAAATATAATATTGATATAGGAATGATACCAAAATCTACAGCATGTTGGCGGGGGTATGAGGGCAAATGGGAAATCATTGACAATAAATTATATTTAACCCATCTGGAAGGCGAAGGATATCTTTTAGACAGGTTAAAGTATAATGAAGAAAGATTAAAACTAAGAAAAAAGCTAAAAGGAGGCTTAATAACTACTCAGAATTATCAGAAATCATTGAAGATACTTAAGAATGACTGTTATCAGAAAGTTAATCTGTCTTTAAATACTTTTTTTCAAAATCAGGATAAAGTTTTTGCAGAATGGTATAAAGGTAGCTTAGAAATATCATACGGTCATTTATTAAAATATCTTCATTTAGCAAATGGATCAATAATTAAGAACATATTATTACTGGTAATTGAAAATGGACTTTTAGTTAAAGAAATGAATGTGACAGAAGAAAATATTTTTTTATCTCCAAATAAATAGAATCATATTTATCAATCAATTTAATAATAAACTATGACAGAATTAAAGAAAATACAGGATTTATTAGATATCTTTAAAACAATTAACGGAATAAAATTTGATGTCATATGCAATAGAGATTCGGATGATTACCATATTAGAATTTTGCTATTTACTGAAGAAAACAATGACGAAGCAATGCTTATAATTAGAAAAAATATTTTAATAATGAATTTTATTATTCATATTGATTCAATAAAATTCTTTGAAACATATAATAATCTTAAAGAAGATGAAAAAATTCCACCACAACATAACATTATAAATCCATGTATAGAGGATAATTATATGAGTTATATGGTTAAATGGAAATTTTTAGAAATTATGAAAAATCTGAAAATGTTTAATGGGATTAAAGATGATTATATATCTATCGCTAAACTTGCAAGAATTGCAAGAGGATATGTATTATGTAAACCATTTGAGTTTTAAAGCTCTGGAGATATACGCAGATTTCTATCAACATCTGCAAAAAGTTCGTCGTAAAGGTTTAAAGATGGATCACACCAATCAGCCTTTGCTTTAACCCAAGGCTAACTTATTTTAGTATGCGAAGTACTTTAGACGTAATGACAGAACAGGTAGATTAATATTTTAGCCATTCAAAATAATCCATTCAAAATACTTAATTTTCAACTTATTATATCAAATAAAAAAGAGTAATACAAAATTTATCAAATTGAATTTAACTTAGCATAATCATCTATAATCCAATTAACAGTTTTTTTCGAATGACTACAGAAAATTTCATCTAAAGCCCAAATATCTCCATTTCTTATATATGCACGACAAGGACACCCCCCTCCGCATAGACCAAGAGCAATACAATCATAGCATTGAGGCATAGAAAGAGGGGATCTTTTTGACCATTCTTTAAATATATTACTTTCAATAGGAGAAAATGTATTATTATTTTTGGAAAAAAACTTTTTTGAACCGATAAATGCTTGACATGGCCCAATTTCACCAGATGGAAGAGCTACAAATTGTCTTCCACATGCAGCACAGTCGTTTGGGTAGATTTTTTTATTAGTAAAAAATTCTACTTTTCTCATTACCCTATCTTCATATATGCCTCGTTCACGTAAATACTTAAAACAATTAATTATTTCATCTGATACTTTTTTTGTATATTCTTTTGTAACTATAATATTGTTTTCAGAATCCATTAAAATATTATACCCTAAACTCTTTACTGAAAATTTATCAATAATATATTTAGTTTGTTCCAAGAGGCTATCAATATTATGATACCCAACAGTCAATGATATCCCCACTTCCGTTATACCAGATTCCATCAAATAATTATATCCTTTTAATATAGATTGAAATGTTCCATTCCCATTTGTAAACTTTCTGCAACTATCGTTACATTCAGGATTACCATCAACTGATAAACCAACTTTTATTTTATTTTTATAAATAAAATTTGCAATTTCCTTGGTAATTAGAGAACCATTTGTAATTATACTAATATCAGTATTTTTTTGTAATACATTTTCTAATTTTAATTTATTGATATATAAAACAGACTTCATGAAAACATCTTTATTTAATAATGGTTCACCTCCATAAAAAAGAATTGATTTATTTTTTGAATTTGTTTTACTACTCCAGATTGCAAATTTATCAATTCTTTCTTTAGCCATTTCAAAACTCATATAAGAATATTTATAATCGTTAGGAATTGCATTCTCTACAAAACAATACGTACATTCAAAATTGCATTCGTCTGTTAAAATTAAGTACATTAAATTAATTGCAGGTCCAGGTAAATTTTCTGCACAATATTTACCAATTTCTTCATTCTCTTCATATTTTACTGGAACTAACATTTTAAACTTAATTAATTGATTAATTAATTTGATAAATATCTTCCTTTCATTTTCAGACCAATTCATCTGTTGAATTATTGAATCTACAGATTTTCCTATATTAAAAGAATCAATTAAACTTGAAAATCCACTTACTAAAAAAACAATTTCCATATTTAATGAATGAAAAAGAACATATTGCTTATCTTGGCGAGGTAGTATATGGCAAAATCTTGAGAATCTTAATGCAACTTTAGTATTTAATTTCGTTTTCATATCTTTATATTATTATTTAAAATATTAAAAAGAGACTGTTTCTTGATATGAAACAGTCTCTTATTTGCTCAATTTTTAAGCGAATACGCTAATAAAAAATTAATAAATTCAAATATTAAAGAGTTTTATTGTTTTTACAAATACTCATTATTTAATATCCATCTGTGCAACTACAAGCACAATTGCAGCTTTTAGCACCATATGCTCCTTGAAAATATTTTGAATTAATATTTTTTTGCACCTTCTTTCTACTTATCGAATTTGGCACCTTAAAACATAATGGTAGATTTTCCTCATTTTTTTTCATAACGTTTTACAAATTTAAATTATATCTTATTTTAGTTTTAAAAAAATCAAGACATATCTGAAATATTTTTTTCTTAGATATATTCTACAAATATACTATAAAATTTAACTAATCGATATAAAATTTGTTAATTTATTAATTTCTAATTTCAAGTTAAAGGATCCTAAAATATTTTATAAATTCAATTATTTTAAACAAGTTACTAAATTAAAATTTTGGTTTATATAAGTGCATTTCTATCCATTTCATCTAAGATTTCATCATTTAGGTTTAAAGATGGATCATACCAATCAGCTTTGTTTTAGAGCAAATCAACCATTCTTAATTATAAAAATTTCTTATCCTAAATTGCAATTGATTATGTTTTTTATTTACTTTTGTGTGGAAACGATGAATAAAAACACTAACTCGTTATTGGCAATTATAAATAAAATCAGGAATTCAATAATATCAAGACAATGCAAACAGACATTTCAAATTATGTTTATTCACTAAAGGACAGTCGTGAAAATCCCGCAAGGATTTTTTACATAGGTAAAGGAACAGGTGTTCGCAAAGACGACCATTTAACTAATGTGGACAATACTTCCAAAGGAAAGTTTATTAAAGAAATACTTGCCAGTGGAGGAAAAGTAATAGTATCAATCCTAAGTGACGGACTGACCGAACCGCAGGCATTAAAATTAGAAGCGGAATTAATTATTGCTTTTGGAACAGAGAAAAATGGTGGAATACTTAAAAATACTGTTTCTCCTAAAGGACAATTTAAAAAGGACAGAAGACAGCTTAACATACCTTATGGGATTTATGAAAAGTCACAATATGGTTTACGTTTTTTGAAAGACGCAACAACAGAGTTTATCGAAGCAAATCCGACAGGAATAAAAAATTCTGAACTTGCGCGTTATCTTGACCTCCATTCCGACAATAATGGCAGACAAAAAGATTATTTAACATATAGTATTCTTGGAACTCTTATGAGAGATAATATAATTTACAAGGACAAAGATGGACGATATAAAAAGAAATAACTGCCCATAATTTCATTTTTACTGTTTGTTGACGAAGGAGGGCTGACTGTATTATTTCACAAAAAATAAAAACACTCTATAATTTATTGAAATTCAATAAAGAGCTTTTAAGTTATGGTCACTTTACAATAGATGATATAGAATGTACTTTCATTGAACTTACAATTGGAAGTCATAATGAATTTATTGATAATCCATTAATTGAAACTAAAGTCAGAGAATATTTTTCTACAGAATTAAAATTAATTAAGAAATATAGGAAATATATTGAAAGTTGGAAAGAAGGAACATTGGATAATTTTATAACTGAAGTTAAAAATAAAAACTTATCAATAATTGATACAATAGTTATGATTTTAGAGACGTATTTTAAAGATTTAATGGATTAAAATATATCTTTTATTATTCTCATATTATACTCACAATTATTTGAATTAAGCCCTATGGCGAAACTTGTATTTTTATAACCTTAAACCTTGTTAAATAGATAATCGTACCTTATATAGCTCAAGAGTCATTCATAGAGTCATTATATCATTTAAATCAACAAGTGCAGTAAAGACTTTCACCAAGATATACTACCAAATTTAAAGAAATTATAACTGTCACTGCTAAATAGCAAATGATGTAATTTATTAATACATATTATAGTAGTTTGACGTAGGATTTATATTTTCCTGTAATCCAATCATAAGTAGTTTAAATATACTCATTTTAATATCATTATTTAATATTGGGTCTTCGGCATTAATTAAGGGATTATACCATTCAACCTTCTTTTTTGCCCATACTAACCATTCTTTTAATTCATTCGACATTTGGTTGTTATTATTAGCATTTTCTTCTAATATATTAATATAATTCATCATGATATTTGCTTGATGTAAACGATTGGCATCTAAAAAAAGATTTTTAAATTTTTTTACTTCTATTTCTATTAGTTGTTTTCGTTCCTGTTCTTTTTTGCGTTTTTCTTCTTGTTGTTGCCTTTGTATTTCTGATTGTATACGCCATTGTCTTTCACGTTCTCCTTCCTCTTCTAATATTGAAATAATTTTTGGTATTTTTGATTCTAAAGGTTCAAATCCATCTTGGACTTCCTTTTGTCGAAAGGATTCACCAATAATAAATGCTAATTTACCAGTTGGTTCTAATTTTCGACTACCCCAACTATCTTTTTCAGAAGAAACTTTATTTTTTTCTCTGAGTCTAAAAGGGATTTGCTCCCCAAAAATTACAGCATAAGCTGAATAGTTCCTGAATGTAATACTATGATTTCTTTTACATAATAGTTTTATAATTGTATCCATTATTCGATAAGCTCTTGGTTCAGTTTCTTTTGATGTATCAATATTTAATACTTCGATTCTTTCTGGATGTGGCTTGTTGCTTCGCCAATCATATTTTTTAACGGCTTCATAATAATTTATTGTATTTACAATTAAATTATCAGGATTTGTAAGCCTTTTAGGCACATTAAACAAATTTAACATATCCTCTTTAGTACTATTCATTTTTTGTAATACAGTTTGAAGACTGTCAGATTTTTTAGTATTTTTAATTTGATTAAAATCTATTTCTTGTAGACTATCATGTTCAATTGGTAAATTATTCAATTCACTTAGTTTGCCAAATTTTAATTTAGACCAATGACCATTGGGTGGGATTGGTACATTCATATCTATGCATGCTTTTTTCAACTTAATCGCTGAAATTGAATATTCTGCTGCTATTGTTGTCAATGGTTTTGTACTAACTAATTCGTACAATTCTTTCCGTGAGAATTTACTCTTTTCCATATTCTAAATTATTTTGTTTGCAAATTTATTTCATAAATCAGCTTTATATGATACAACATTAATAAAAATAAGGATATAATCAACTTTATGTCATTGTCATTGGTTAAAATGAAACCAAATGATATTTAATAGCATTCATATTTAATTTATTTTAATTTAATTTATTTTATATTTTTACTTTCATTATTAATATTTCGCTTCTATTTTTATACATTTTATATCCAATGAAAAATAAAAAAACCACAAAATTTGTGGTGTAGTTTTGTGGTGTAGTTTTTGATTTTACACCCCCCTATTTTACGTTTTTTACAAAATATTACAATTGATTATCAGTCAATTACAAACAAATCTACAGACTGGCAGTCTGAAGGTCATGGGTTCGACTCCCATACGCTCCACTTCAAAAAGACTTGTAATCAATGATTTACAGGTCTTTTTTTATTAATCCTAACTTTATCACTTTAATTGTTAGTTAGTCCAACAGTAAAAAATAATTTTTGTAAGATTATTAACAAACTGATAAATTTATTTTCAATATTCCATATAAAAATTTAAATTGACGGAAAATAAATTATATTTGCACCTAAATCAAAACAATTAAAAACACAATTATGAAAAAATTATTACTCATCAGTCTGCTATTGATTTCCATAAGTCTGGCAGCACAAAAAACAGCATTTAAGAATAACACAAATGGCTTACCTATTCAGGTGCAGTTGGTTGAAAACTCTTCCAAAGTTACCAGTCCGGATATTACCATCACCACTACTGATGGTACTTCCAGAAATCTATATACTGTTTTGGGACAAGGAAAATCAGTACTGATTGACTTATTTTTTACTACTTGTTCCTATTGCATACAGTATGCACCGATAGTTGATCAGGCTTATGTTGCCTCAGGCAGCGGAGCAGGAAATGTACAGTTCTGGGGAATTTCTGACAGGGATAACAATGCAGCCGTAATTGCATATAAAGCTGCACATGGAGTTTCTAACCCCTGTGCCGGTACAGATGGTGGAGGCGCTGCAGCTACTACTGCTTTTTCAACTATTTCCGGTACCAGTTTCACAGGCTGGCCAACTTATTCTATTGTTTGTCCGAATAAGACCCTTTATTTCGATGTAAATTATCCGCCCACAGCCACAGGATTTGATGTCCATTTTACCAATTGCGGTACTTCAGGAATTGACGATAAATCCAATACTTCAAAAATTATAAATGTATATCCTGTACCGATAAACAGCAATAGTTTTGTGGATTTCTACCTGAATAAAGCAGGGCGCTGCAGCTTTATGATTTTTGACATGATGGGAAAACAAATTGCTGCTTATGAGCTGGGTAAACTTGCTGAAGGCAATCATAGCTTTGAATTTCCTTTTGTTAGTCTTCCAAACGGTAATTATATTCTGAAAATTCAAACTGATAATGACATCAGTCAAAACCAAAAGATAGTAATTATTCATTAAAAAAAGGCTGACTCAAAACTAAGATTCGTTATCTTATCAACCTCTGTGTAACTCCGTGTCTTCTCTTTAATTCTCTGTGTAATAAATATTTATAATTTACACAGAGTTACACAGAGAAAACATAGAGGTTCACAGAGAAGTTTTGAGACAGCCTCTTTTTTTTATATTATTGCTTTTCGCATTGTATTATTGAGTTTCTGAAGGCATCAGCCAGATTTCTGGCATCTTCAACATCGTCGTCCAGGATATTGATTTCTGAACCATACGTCTGTTGCTGTCCGTTTTTATATATTTTCACAAATTTCTCCTTATTCTTGCAGACCAGAATTACGATTACATTTTTACCGCTAATCTTATAATCGACCATCATTTTATTCATGTCAGCAAGACTGAATTCATAGATTTCATCTATGGTTTTTCCTTTATCGTCTGTGGTATTTACAGTAAGGTTTAATTTACAGGGATCACCATTTACAAGTTCCAGTTTCTGTTTAATCTCAATGCCTTCACCTTTTAGATTACCGATATTCTCTTTCACATACTCCATATTTTTCTTTTTATCCGTCCAATCTCTGGGAGCTGGTTTTGCATTAAGGGCAATATATTTAATGGCTTCAGCGATTTCCTTGGCTTGTTTTGAATCAAATGCCATAATCTCCAGTTCATTGTCGTAACTCTGCTGTTTACTATCCTTGATTATCTTTATAAAGGAAGCTTTATTCTTTACAGTAGTGATGACATTCAGGTATTTGCCTGATGATTTGATTCTTGTAGTATTGGCTTCCAGCATATAAGGATAGAAGCTGAACTTTGTTTCAGTAATAGCTCCTTTGGCATCTGTTTTAGATCTGCCGTATTCTGATTTGTAGGGCTCAGTCGTTTCATTACTGAACGAAAGCTTATACTGATCGCTCAGCACAGCTTCTCCTTTAATATTATGATTAAGAAAGAGCATGGCTTCAGCCACTGAATTCCAGGTCATGGGTTTGGCATCTGCAGCCTTAATGGCAAATTTAAGGGCTTCAATCATTTCCCTTGTTGTTTCAATATCAGTATAAAGCAACTCTATGTTTTTCTCATAGTTTTGCAAAACATTATCCTTAATTGTTTTTACGAATTCAACATTATTTTTTGTATTGCAAAGCAATAATATTTTCTTCCCGCTGATTTTAAAATTCAGGCTGTTTAATTCCAGATCAGACAAATAACAAATGCTCAGGTTTTCTGAATTTTTTGATTTTCCGTCTGATTCAATCAGGCTGAAGTTTGCCCTGTTTCCCTGATCCTGTTGGAAACTGAGTTTCTGTTTGTAGGTTTTACCATCAATAATCATATCTGCACTACCGGCTTTCAGAAAGTCAATGGCTTGCTGCAAAGAAGTAAATTCCTGAAACTTTGATCTGGATTTCAGTATCGCATGCCCGAAAGCTGCTATGATATTCCTGGCCTGGTCTATATCCTGTGCCAGTATTTCGATATTATTGTCAAAACTTTGTTGTTCATTGTTTTTGAAACATTTTATGTATTTATCCCCGCCTTTCATCTCAATATTTACCGACAATTGTGCTCCACTGATTTTTACAGTCAGATCATTTTTATTGATATCCATTACATTAAATTCATATTTTTTCTCAACTATTGCACCTTTTACGTCAGTTTCTTTCACCAAAAGACTGGCCAGATAATCCTTTCGTTCGCCAAAACCGAAACCCTGTGCTGTTATGCCTGCTTTGGTTTTCACCTGCCCGATATTGGCTTTCAACCAGTTCAGGGCATCAGTAATGGCATCCCAGCTCTTTTCGCTAGATTTTACCATTGGAATGGATGTTTTAATGACATCCATAATAATCTGGGCAATATCAGCATCCAGTACCAGAAGGTCAATTTTATTCACATAACTGTCCAGCTGGTCGTCAACAAAATATTTAATAAATTTCTGATTGTTATTGATAGCTACACTTACAAAAAGTTTTTTTCCTGAAGTTTTCCTGAATATTGTATTTTTATCAATATCAGAAACATAAAACTCATAGCTTTCTTTTTTAGTTTTGCCTTTTTCGTCCACTTCTATGGATGTATAAATTACTTTGGCCTTTTCTTCGTCGAGTATATCAAATGACTGGCGGTAAATCACCTTATCAACCTGAACCTCTCCTATTTTTTGTTTTAAAGCAGCCAGATTCGTTTTTAAATCCTGTGCAGATGCATTATTTATCATTAATAACAGGATAGCCATGAAGTAAAAAATGGAAATAATTTTTCTCATTACATTAATTTTAGTTTATTAAATAATTGTAATTATATACATTTAAATGTTAATAATGTTCAAAGATAAAATAAATAATAATGAAAAATAATAAAATCCGGTAAGTTTGGATTTACTGATTTGTTTCTGGCTTGGCTTTTTCGGGGTCGGTAAGTAAAAGATAGGCTTTTTCTGCTGCAAGTTGTTCGGCTGCTTTAATGGAATAATCCTGACCAACTGCCACTGCTTCACCGTCAATGCATAATTCAACCTTGTATTGTTTGGTATAACCACCACCGATTACATCTATGACGTTAAAACCCACAGTTTTTCTTTCACGCTGGGTCCAGTCGATGAGTTTGCTTTTAAAATTCCATTGCTTCTGTTCCATTTCATCAATATCAATATGAACTTTAATAATCCTGTTGATAATGACACGGCGGGTAAAATTAAAGCCTTTATCCAGATATATCGCACCTATCAATGCTTCAAAGGTATCTCCTTCGATGGAACGGTAAAGGTTATTCGATTCCTGATCCCGCTGAATCAGCAGATGAAGGCCCATTTTATTGGATAGTTTGTTCAGATTGGAACGGCTGACAATTTTTGAACGCAATTCAGTTAAAAAACCTTCGTCGTTAAAAGGGTATTTCTTAAAAAGGAAATCGGCAACTACCGTACTCAGTATGGTATCGCCAAGGTATTCCAGCCTTTCATTACTCAGTTTCATCCCTTTGCGCGTTTCCTGAGATGCAGACTTATGTAAAAAGGCCAACTTATAAATAAAAATATTCCCGGGATAAAACCCGAGAATATTTTTTATAGATTGATATAATTTCTTATCAGCAGAAAAATATGCGTTAAAAAAAGAGAAAAATTTCAAAACTTTTTAACGTTTGAATTTTTTAAAAATGAGAGAAACATTATGGCCTCCAAATCCGAATGTATTGCTTAATGCAACATTAACTGTACGTTTTACTGCTTTGTGAAATGTAAAGTTTAATTTCGGATCTATTTCAGGATCATCGGTAAAGTGATTAATCGTAGGAGGGACAATATCATTTTTAACAGCCAAAACACAAGCAATGGCTTCAACAGCACCTGCAGCACCCAGTAAGTGACCGTGCATTGATTTGGTTGAATTGATATTGATATTATAGGTATGTTCTCCGAATAGTTTTGCTATAGCCAATGGCTCAACAATATCACCAAGCGGAGTAGAAGTACCATGGGTATTAATATGGTCTACAGCTTCAATGCCTAATTCTGCATCTTCCAACGCAGTTTTCATTGCATTATAAGCACCTAACCCTTCAGGGTGAGGAGCAGTCATGTGATATGCATCAGCAGTAAGTCCTGCTCCAGCAACTTCACAATAAATTTTAGCACCTCTTGCCAAAGCATGTTCCATTTCCTCAAAAATGAGGGCAGCACCACCTTCACCTAAAACAAAACCATCTCGGTCTTTATCGAAAGGACGTGAAGCAGTTTTTGGATCATCATTGCGGGTTGATAATGCCTGCATAGCATTGAATCCGCCAACTCCCGGCTGAGAGCAGGCAGCTTCTGAACCTCCGCATACAAATAAATCGGCTTTACCTAAACGGATATAGTTAAGGGCATCAGCCAAAGCATTTGCAGAAGAAGCACATGCAGAAACAATTGCAAAATTTGGTCCTCTGAAACCATGTATAATTGAAATATGACCAGCTGTGATGTTGGCAATCATTTTGGGAATAAAAAACGGATTGAATCTTGGGGTACCATCACCTTTAGCAAAATCGCTGACTTCGTTATAAAATGTGATTAAACCACCAATACCCGAAGCCCAGATAACGCCTGCGCGATCAAGATTGATTTTTTCAATGTCTATTCCTGAATCTTTAATTGCTTCATTTGATGAAACAATTCCGTACTGAGAATATAAATCGTATTTTCTGGCTTCTTTTCTGTCAAAAAACTGGCTTGCATCAAAATTTTTAACTTCGCAGGCAAACTGTGTTTTGAATTTAGAAGCATCAAACTGTTTAATGTAATCAGCACCACTTACTCCATTAAGCAATGCATCCCAGAACTCCGGAACGGTATTGCCTAATGGATTAAGCGATCCAAGACCTGTAACAACAACTCTTTTTAACTCCATTAAGAATGAAATTTATTTAGTATTGTTTTCAATGTATGCAATAGCATCACCAACAGTGTTGATTTTTTCAGCTTGATCATCAGGAATTGCAATGTTGAACTCTTTTTCTAATTCCATGATTAGTTCAACTGTGTCAAGTGAATCAGCACCTAAATCGTTAGTGAAACTTGCTTCAGGTGTAACTTCGTTTTCGTCAACGCCAAGCTTATCAATGATGATAGCTTTTACTTTTGTTGAAATTTCAGACATTTTTTTTCTATTTTGGTTAAACGTGGGTGCAAAGTAACAAATTTATTGGACTACATCCAAAAAAAAAGATGCTTTTTTACTAACAAAAAATGTTAAATAATTTATTTTCATTGTTTTACGTATTTTTGAAATTTGAAAATTTTACATTGTTTAACATTTTCGCGAAAAAAGTTTAATTTTGTACTGCTTTCAATGTTGTATTTATTTTTTTAATACGTTAAATTTGTAAGACAGGGATTACTTTATGAACTTTATGAACTTTCAAACTTTATAAACTTTATGAACATAAACATCGCTATTCTGGCTTCCGGCAGCGGAAGCAATGCAGAAAGGATCATTGAATATTTTTCAGAACGTAAAGATATTCATTTTCCTCTCATTATCACCAATAAAGTAGATGCTTATGTAAGAATTCGTGCTGAAAAACTCGGAATTCCTTCTGTATTTTTATCAAAAACAGAAATTTGCCAGACCGATGCTTTACTACAGTTGCTGAAAGACAACAATATTGACTGGCTTATATTAGCAGGTTTTCTGTTGCTTATACCTCCGCAGATTATTCAGGCTTTTCCCAACAGGATTATCAATATCCACCCTGCCCTGCTGCCTAAATACGGAGGAAAAGGCATGTACGGCATGCGTGTCCACGAAGCTGTTATTGCAAATCATGAAGCCGAAAGCGGAATCAGCATACATTATGTTAATGAACATTATGACGAAGGTAATATTATCATTCAGGCCAAATGTAAGATTGATAAAAATGATACAGCCGAAGATCTGGCAAAAAAAATTCATTTGCTTGAATATGAATACTTCCCGAAAACTATTGAAGAATTAATAATTAAAAATTAATAATTTCTTTTGCCACAAAGACTCTAAAGCACTAAGAATCTTTTCTTTTATATTAATGTATTTTTAAATTTCAATACACCAAACTTTGTGTCTTTGTGCCTTAGTGGCTATATTTAAATATAAGTTTTTACAATCTGATTTATTCTAAATGATTTTATTACCTTTGCAAACTTAAAATCCGGCAGCCTTTTATACACATAAATAATACAATATTAAATGATTACAGTATCTGACGTTAGCTTACAATTTGGAAAACGAATATTATTTCAGGATGTTAATTTAAAATTTACACCAGGAAATTGCTATGGTATTATTGGTGCTAACGGTGCCGGAAAGTCAACCTTTTTAAAGATATTATATGGCGAAATAGAAAGCACAAAAGGAAATGTAAGCATTGGTTCTTCCGAAAGACTTTCTGTGCTGAAACAAAATCACTTTGAGTTTGATGAATATGACGTAATTACTACTGTAATCATGGGACATTCGCAACTTTGTGAAATCATGAAAGAAAAGGATGAAATTTATGCAAAGCCGGATTTTTCAGACAAAGATGGCATGAGAGTTTCTGAACTGGAAGAAAAATTTGCCGAAATGAATGGCTGGGATGCTGAAAGCAATGCTGCAAGTTTGCTGAGTGGCCTGGGTATTAAGGAAGAAAATCACAGAAAGTTAATGAAAGAGCTCAGTGGCAAGGAAAAGGTTAAAGTACTGCTGGCTCAGGCTTTATTTGGCAAACCTGATAACCTCTTATTGGATGAACCTACCAACGATCTGGATCTGGATACCGTAGAATGGCTGGAAAATTATCTGGCTAATTTTGAAAATACAGTACTGGTTGTATCACATGACCGCCACTTTTTAGATTCAATCTGTACGCAGATTATTGATATTGATTTTAACAAGATTCAACAATTTTCGGGGAATTATACGTTCTGGTACGAATCGAGCCAGTTAGCCTTGCGGCAACAATTAACACAGAACAAAAAAGCCGAAGACAGGAAAAAAGAACTGCAGGAGTTTATTGCCCGTTTTAGTGCCAATGCTTCAAAATCAAAGCAGACTACCAGTCGCAAGAAAATGATAGAGAAGTTAAATATTGAAGAAATAAAACCATCAACCCGTAAATATCCCGGTATTATCTTCACACCTGAACGCGAACCCGGTAACAGCATACTGGAAGTAAACAACCTTACAAAAAGTGTTGAAGGAACTGTTCTTTTCAAAAATTTATCATTTACCATTCAAAAAAACGATAAAATCATTTTCCTTTCCCATGACTCAAGAGCTATGACTTATCTGTTTGAGATTATTAAAGGCCATATTCCTGCCGACAGCGGCACTTTCGAATGGGGACAAACGATTTCCAAAGCTTATTTACCGCTTGAAAACGAACATCTTTTTCAACAACCCATTACTTTAATTGACTGGCTGGCTCAATTTTCATCCGATACCTCTGAAATGTATTTAAGGGGATTTTTGGGTAAAATGCTGTTTTCAGGCGAAGAGATATATAAAAAAGCTAACATACTATCAGGAGGCGAAAAAGTACGTTGCATGATTGCACGTATGATGCTTAGAAATGCCAATATCATGCTATTGGATTCACCTACCAATCATCTGGATCTTGAATCAATACAGGCATTTAATAATACGCTGATAAAATTTAAAGGAAATATACTAATGTCGTCTCATGACCATGAGTTTATCCAGACTGTCTGTAACAGGGTGATAGAAATGGGTCCCAATGGAATGATTGACAAGCATAAACATTACGATGATTATATTTCTGACGAAAAACTTAAAGTTCAACGGAATGCATTGTATAATAATAAATAAGTACTTAGAGTAGAGTTATGAGTTATGAGTTATGAGTTATGAATTATGAGTTATGAGTTGTTGACTCCAAATTTCCTGTTTCCTAATTCCTAATTCCAGATTGATTTCACTTGATTTGAAACGTAAAGGATTTGAAGACAGTCCAGCTACGTAGAGAAAATAGTACTTAGAGTTAGGGAACTTAATAACTTAATAACTTAATAACTTAATAACTTAATAACTTATCAGCGTTAATCAGAAAATCAGTGTTATATCTGTGCCATTTTAAATCACCGTTGGATAATTAATTTTTGTTTTTCTGAATAGTTTCCTGATTTAATTTCCAACAAATATATACCATTTACAAGATTGGCGGTATTTATGATCTGCTGATTTTGAGTGATGATTTCAGACTTTACAAGCTCTCCCACTACATTGTAAATTGAAAGTGTTTTAGCTGTAGTGATATATCCGTCAATATTTATTGTAATATCAGTATTGGCGGGATTAGGATAAAAACTGAATGAAGTATGCTGAGTATTTACTTCAGATACACCGGTAATTAAATTATTAAAACTCAGATTATCTACAAATAAAACTGAATTACCATGCGGTTGTGCCGGAGGTGCACTTCCTTCGTAGGATGAAATATGGATAAAACCGCTATCAGCACTGGTATATGTTGCAAAAGGCAAGTTAAATGAAGTCCAGTTTGATGCTGCAATAGCCTGTACCAAAACTGCCTGTGAAACCAGAGCACCGTTTTTATACAAAGCCATGGCAATTCTCATTGTATCTCCATTTTGTGGGATAAATTTATAATATCCGCAGAAACTGGTAGGATTACCGGTTACCGGAAATACAGGTTTGTTGGGACCAAAAGCTGAATTTGTCATTATAAGGCCATATCCACCCAGACTTGGCATTAATGATGTTTTGTTTTCCAGTCTGATTGAATAACTTCCAACAGCAGTAGGATAATGGTCTGTTGATTTGGTGACAGGATAAAAAGTTGTTGTTGAATAGCTATTTGTAGTAACCCATACTCCTGATGGATTTTCATAGCTTCCAACGGTTGTCCAGTTTTCAAAACCATTGTTCGGAATTTGGGCAAAAGCATTTAATCCTGCCAACATAAAAAGCATTGCCGTAAAAACAGTAAATTTCTTATTCATATCTTATTGTCAATGTTTACCGTGCTGACGCTGCACTTCTGATGATTAATTCAGATTCAAAAATACAATTTTATTGAAAATATGCATAAAAAAAACGTCCGGAAATAAAAAAATTTTCATTTACCGGACGTTTCAATATTTAATTTTACAGAACTATGCTTTTTCCAGTCCCTGTCTTAAATCATCAATAATATCTTCAGCATCTTCAATACCTACAGCAAAACGGATCAAATCATCGGTTATACCGGCTTTTAATTTGCCTTCTTTAGATACTTTGGAATGCGTCATGGAAGCAGGATGCTGTATTAAAGTTTCCACACCTCCTAAAGATACCGCCAGTAAACAAAGCTGAACATTGTCCATCAGTTTTTTTGCACCTTCAAAACCTGTTGTAAGACCAAAGCTGATCATAGAACCACTGGCTTTCATCTGGCGTTGTCCTAGTTCATACTGAGGATGAGATTTTAAGCCCGGATATTTTATCCATGCTATTTTAGGATGATTTTCTAAGAACACCGCAATCTTTTCAGCATTTTCTGTAGCGCGGTCAACACGGATACCCAGGGTTTTTAAACCTCTGATAACCATATAAGCCTGATGAGGATCCATATTGCAGCCTAAGCTTATCATCATACCGCGAAGTTTTTTGTACATTTCTTCAGTTTTGCTGACGATGATACCACCTACGATATCAGCATGTCCGTTGATAGATTTGGTCATGGAATGAAACAAAATATCAGCACCTAAATCCAGTGGATTTTGTAAGTAAGGACTGCAGAATGTATTGTCAACAATCAGCAAAGCACCATGTTTGTGTGCAATTTCAGCACAGCCTGCAATGTCAGTAATATCCATGGTAGGATTGGCAGGTGTTTCGATGAACAAAACCTTGGTATTGGGTTTAAAGGCTTTTTCTATTTCAGCCAGATCGGTTGTATTAATATATGTACTTTGAACACCATATTTAACATAATGATTTTCCATAATGGCACGTGAAGGGCCATAAACAGCATCAGTACTTACCATGTGGTCACCTGAAGCCAGTAAAGCCTGATAAATCACGTTAACAGCAGCCATACCTGAACTAACGGCAATACCACCAAAACCATTTTCCAGTATGGCTATCTGACGTTCCAGAGCATCAATAGTAGGATTACCGATACGGGTATAAATATAACCATTGCTTTCGCCTGAAAAACAGCGGGCACCCTCTTCGGCACTTTCGAATTTAAAAGTTGATGTCTGGTAGATAGGCACTGTTGCTGAGCCAAACTGGTCGTCCAGTTCACCGGCATGGATTAGTTTTGTGTTAAAACCTGATTTTTTGGTGTTCATGATATCTTATTTTATTAAATTTTATTTTTTGCAAAAGTAATCAACCTAAGTTAATAAAACAAACATAGCCGGTAAGAATACTTTTTATCTCGTATTCATTACCGGCATTAATTATACAATAAAATATTGAACCCCAATATTATCATATGGCTAAAGCCTTATCTTCTCTTTTCTGTTTCTTCAAGTTTGGCTTTTACGGCCGGGCGACTTTCAGTTTTCCGTTCTGCTGCTTTAACGTTATCTGATCTTTTATTCATTTGTTCAGCACGGTTTGGTTTGTTAACTTTTTCGACAGCCCTGTCTCTTCTTTGATTCGTGTTATTATTATAATTTGAGTTCCTGTTTTCAGGTCTTGTTTGAATGTTTGCGTTTCTGTTATTATTGTTTTGGTATTGAGGATTAACAGTTCTGTTATTCATGTTTTGATTTTGTGGATTAACAGTTCTTAGATCAGGATTAGAACGGCTTACATCACGTTTAAACTCTCCTCTTTCACTTCTTTGCTGAACAATATTGGAAGTGGTTCTTCTTGGTCCGTAATAGGTGTTTGCAGCCGGAACATTATAGGTATTTGTTTGATGATAATAAGCATGACTATGATGTCTTCCCCAATATCCGTAATAGTCATTATATTCCCATTGATGCCATGGACGCCAGTAGGAAGGATAATATCCCCATCTCCAGGGTGAAACATAAACCACATAAACAGGATCATAAATAAAATGGATAATATGCCAGCTACCTACAGCATTGTAATAACCACGATTATTATTGTAATTATTGTTGGTAGTATAATTATTGTTGACAACAGTAGTATTGTTGCTGGCATTTCCTGTGTAACCGGGATTTGGTGTTCCGTTTACAGGTTCAATAATATAATTTTTCCCGTATAACTGTTCATCACCAATAATCTGAATCCTGACCTGATTGTCTTTATCTCTGTCAACTTCAATAACAGCCACATCCTGTGATTCATTTTCATTAATCACATCCTGAAGCACAATAGCATGTGAAGTGCCATTTATATGGTCAATTACCTTAATATAATCTGTTTTACCGTCTCTGTCCAGATCAAGGTTATTGAGCTTGGTATCTTCTGCATTGAGTTTTTGCTCAAATTCTTCGAGTGTTGCTGATTGCTGAAACAAATCTAAAACACCGTATAAGTTTAAATCATCACCTGCTAGACCGAGTGGAGCAGGATTTCCGTTATTTTGCGAAAACAGTGGATAAGTAAATACTATATATCCTAAAATTACTGTTATTATAATTAGCTTTTTCATAATACTGGAAATTAAAGTATTTTATTTATTTTATTTATTTAATATTAGATTACCAAAAAGCGTGCCAGTTTAATTAAATAAGGTTAATTAGGCTTATAAAGCTCAAGTTAATAATTAATTTAAATATTTTTCACTCTCTTTAATAAGGAAATTAAATGAGTAAATATTGAAAATAATTGAACTTAAAGAAATTACGATTGTTTTTCAATTGATATGTTTAACGAGATGTTAAAATTTATGCAGCTTTTTAAACTAAATTAAATATGGAGACCAGATACCATAATAAAAAACGGGACATATTCTGAAAAATGTAATGAGTTGGAATATAATTTAATACCATAGAAAAATGAAAAAAATTTACTTTTTAATATTTTTTTGCAATATATTAGTTTTTTCAACCAATAGTTTATTCGCTCAAATCCCAACAAATGGATTGGTAGCTTATTTCCCTTTTAGTGGAAATGCAAACAACCAAATAGGAAGTGGAATAATATCCACAGTTTCTTCAGGTGGTTTTCCCGCAAACACACCTCCTGTATTAACAACTGACAGAAATGCTGTTGCTAACAGTGCTTATGATTTTGTACCAAACATTAATTCAACCTCCTATATTGATTTAGGACAACCCAGTCAATTTAACTTTGGCACCAGCAGTAGTTTTAGTATTGCACTCTGGATGAAATTTGTTGACTATCAGGTTTCAGCCACAATGATTGCTAACAATGCCTGGTATTTAGGAATAAGGAATTTAGGGAGTCAGGATCATTTGAATTTCGTATTTGGTGCTGCCAGCTTCAATTCTGATTCATTATTGCATCCTGGTAACTGGGTGCATGTAGCAAGTGTTTATAATTATATCAATCATAGCATTGAATTATATATCAACGGATTATTAGCTACAGGATTTTCATATAACGGAGGGCCTATCGGACCTCAGGGTCAGGATTCACTCAGCACTTCTACTTTTACTTTAAACGGAACACCAACCGGGACAACACAATTCGGCTTAAGAGACGTTTTAACTTCAACCGGATTTAAAGGTGTTTTAGATGAAGTTCTGATTTATAACCGTGCCTTAACTGCTACTGAAGTTGCTGGCATTTTCACTGCAACTTCAGGCCCATCGGGTATTAAGGAAAATTCAGACAATGATTATTCAATTTTCCCTAATCCTAATAATGGAATATTTCAGCTAAAATTTGACAATATTGGTTTGAATGATATTTCCAAAATTGAGATTTACAATACAGGCGGAGAAAAAATTTTACAACAAGAAAAATCAATGTTAATAGATCTTTCAACCGCATCTAAAGGAGTTTATTTTTTAAAAATTTATAACAATAAAACATTTCTCACTAAAAAAATAATAATACAATAAAAATAATATAGGACGCTACTACGTAGCTTAAGGTGAGATTTATAAATATTTATTATTAACAGTAAAGTCCTACGGACTTTTCTTAAGATATTAAATCTGCAATCGTTAATCGTTGTTTTAAAATCATTTTTAATAAAATAAAACAGCAAAATATAATTATTGCAAAACTATTGTATTTAAGAACATAAAAAGATTATTGGATCTTCTTTTAACAAGGTATCAACCATTTGTTCTAATGCGGCAAGGCAACCTCCTGAATATTGTTGGGTTTCCGGTAGGATATTATTTTATATTGAGTTTTAGTTTGCTTATTATTTCATAGCCTGGAATTCCAAAAGCGACACCTTCAATTCCAAATCCTTTCAATTTTGAGCTTACGACACCTATAACCAATCCATCTTTATTAATAATAGCTCCGCCACTATTTCCTCCGTTTACACTTGCATCTGTTTGAATTAATTTGGAATTTTCATTGGTTTTCCTCACAGCAGAAACGATTCCCTTTGATATTGTTTGCGATAAATCTTCAGCTGTTGGAGTACCAATTGCATATATTTCAGATGCAATTTCTATTTCTTTTGATTCGCTGATTTTAAAAGGAATAAATCCATTTGCTTTAATTTTTAAAAGCGCTAAATCATGAATTTTACTAACTCTTATAATTTCGACATCATAAACTGAGTCGTTTAATAAAACCTTTAAATCAGAAGTATCAGATATAACATGATAATTTGTTATTATAAAACCATTATTACTAATAATAAAGCCACTGGCATGACCATTTTTATTTTTAATTGTCACAGATGATTTTGTTGCTTCTGATACACTGGACACATATTTTGCAGATTTTGGGATTTCAATTTCATCAAAAGATTGCTCAGCATTGCGCTGACTTTTATCATGCATTAAATCTACGACCTCTTTTGTATTCATAAAATCAATCAAACCAAATTCTAATGCATCTTTAACTGCTTTGTATGCATCTTTTTCAGGATTTAATACAGCAAATTGCCCTGATTTCGTTTTTGTTTTTAATAGGAAAACAGGCATTTTATAATAATCCAAAACTTGCCATTTCACGCCTAATTCTATATATATAAAGCCTCTATAAGATCTGTTATTAAAGTAAAAATTACCAATATAATTAACTGTTACATCAGTAATTGCTGCATCTATCAATAAATTACCGGAATAACTGTCTTTTAAGGCATTATTGGTAGTATCAATATATCCTTTCCCTTTTAGAATATCATTCAGAATTTCTGAATATATTGAATTTTCAATCTTTATATTTTCTTTTTTCTCATTGACTACAGATTTTTTGTCCTTATTATTTTTAAAGGAGTTGTAGTTGGCAAAATACCTGTATTTAATACTATCTGCTTTTAAGTCAATCTTAAAGTTATTTATTCTGATGGCCTTTAAATTATTATCTTTTTCGGGAAGTTTTAACATCCTTTCGCCAATAACAATTTCCTTTTCATAATTGCGCGATTTTAAGCCATCATCACATATAGGGACGAGTGGAGAAGCAGCTATAAATGGAATCCAGGACAGTACATATAAAAAAGGTCTTTTACATTGCAATATCGTAACATGCTCATCTTTATAACCTTCGCATCTTGCTGTAATTTCTTTTGCCTTACCGTCTCTTACTAATACATATTTTCCATTTTTAGTAATAAGCTTTTCTCCATTAATTAAAATTTCATTTTTTGAATCTGTTTTAATGTCGACTTTCTGGTATTTGCTATTGAGGATGCTTGCACAGGAAGACAGAAAAAAAGCTGCTATTAATGCGAAAATAAGTTTTTTCATTCTTAAACTATTAATTTGTTATAAATAATATCTTGAATTTTATATAATTTTCGACAGCTTTTTATTTTCTAAACCTGGTATTTAAAAAGAATTAATTAATTCAGAAAATTATTTAAACTTTTAATCTATAATTATTTAAAATTGATTTTTAGTTTATCAAATATCTCAAAAGCAGGTATTCCAAAAGCAACACCCTCAATTCCAAATGCTTTCAATTTAGAACTAACAATTCCAATTACCATTCCATTTTTATTTACGATAGCTCCACCGCTATTACCTGCATTAACACTTGCATCCGTTTGTATTATTTTTGAAGTTTCAGAAATTTTTCTAACTGCTGAAATAATACCTTTTGATATGGTTTGTGATAAATCTTCAGCCAATGGCGTTCCAATAGCATAAATTTCAGATGCTACATCAATATCAGGAGACTGACTGATTTTAAGAGAAATCAGTCCTTTTGCCTCTATTTTTAATAGTGCTAAATCATAAATTTTACTATATCTTATAACCTTAACATCATAAACAGTATCATTATACATAATAACTTTCAAACCGGATGTATCGGAAATTACATGGTAATTTGTAAGTATATAACCGTTATCACTAATAAGGAAACCACTTCCATGACCATTTTTACATTTAAGCGTTACGGATGATTTTACTGCATCAGATAAATTATTGGCATATTTATCTGACTTAGGTAAAATAATTTCTTCGAATGATTCTTCCACTTTCTGTTGGCTTTTATCATGCAATAACTGGTTTACCTCCTTTGAATTCATAAAATCTATCAGACCAAATTCCATAGCATCTTTTATAGCCTTATAAACAACATCTTTTTCGTTATCCCTTTGACAGCTAAACTGACCGGATCTGACTTTAGTTGAAATTGAATAAATTGGTTTTTTATAAAAATCCAATGCTTTCCAATTTATTGTAAGGTCCACGAAAATCATACCCCCATTCGAATTGGAGAAGTCATAATAAACTGAATAATAATTATCTACATAATGGTAAGTGTAATCTGTAATTACGGCATCTATCAATAAATTATCCAAATAGTTGTCCTTTAACATTTTTTTTGTTGTATCAATATATCCTTTTTCCTTTAAAAGTGTATTTAAGATATCTGAAAATATTGTATTTCCAATTTTCACTCTTTCATTTTCATCACTTTTTCCGGTTTTAGTTTTCTCTTCCTGCTTAAACGATTTATAGGTAGAAAAATATCTGTATTTTACACTATCTTCCTTTAAATCAATATTTACATTATTCAGTCTGATTTCTTTGGCATCCACTTCTTTTGGTGGAAGGATTTTCATATTTCCTCCAATATTAATTTCCCCATCATAATCCCATGCATTTTTACCATTATCGTAAAGCATAGGATAAACCAATATACCAAATGGAAAACACGATAAAATATACAAAGGAGATTTTTTGTATTGCATTATCGTAATATTTTCGTCTTTATAACCTTCACGCTTAACAGTGATTTCTTTAGGAATTCTATCTCTTTTCAACAGATATTTACCATTAATCATTTTAGCTGAATCACCATTGATATATACTTTGTTTTGATCATTAGTAAGGATAGTAACTTCCTGATATTTACCATTAAAAACAGAAGCACATCCCGATAACAAAAACAATACGGATAAAAAATAAATTATTTTCTTCAAACCTTTATATATTATTGATTAGAAATTATTATTATTTTGAGAAATGCAATTGAAAGAATAATACAATCCAATCAATATGTATTCATAATTGTTAATTAAAAAACAAAAATATGCAATTTATCTAATTAGAAAGTATTATTTCTTAAATATATCTTTCCACATCAGATAATTCATATAACGGAAGGCAAAATCCTGGGCTTTGGTATTGCTGCCGTTGAAAATACTATCCCAGTCTTTAAGTAATAACTCAGCATTTACATATTTGTCGAGGTGGTGCAAGGCGGTAATTTTTTCTTTCATCTGCAGGTTAACCTGCTTTAGCCATAACTGCTGAGGTGTGGAAAATCCCATTTTATCAGTGCGGTTTTTTATGGCATCAGGCAATATCCCTTCCATGGCATTTCTGAGCAATGATTTACTCCAGCCATTCCTGATTTTATAAGTTGAAGAAATACCAAAAATATATTCTATCAGTTGAATATCATCTGAAAACGGTGTACGTGATTCAACGGAGAACGTCATGGAACAACGGTCTTCCCAGCGCAGGAGATTTTTAAGATAGACTTTGGTGAAATAATCTTTTAATAAAGGATTACAGCCAATCAACTGATATTCGCCTGCAAAATTAACTGTGGTTTTATTCTTGGAAAGTAACTCAGGTTTCAGATATCTGGCTTCTGCTTTAATTTGCTTTGCAAATGCTAATGAAAATTGTTTTGGTAAGATTTTATCCAGACCATATTTAACCAGAGATTTGCTAAAAATTGCCAATGAAGTCGGTGAATTAGCTATGTTTTTAAACTCTGCAACGAGGGTTTTCCATTGCAGTCTGCAGATTAATTCAGTATAATAGGCACTGAAGAAAGGCGGATAGCCTGCAAAGAGCTCATCGCCACCCTGACCGTCAATCAAAATATGGATACCATGGGAAGCAGCAGCCTGCATTACTTTATATTGGGCATAAGTTGATGTTGAAAACAGCGGAATATCCTGATGGTAGATGATTTTCGGCAATTCCTGCATCATATCCCCTGCCGTACAATTGGCTTTTATCCATTCTGTATCCGTTTTTTTAACGACCATCTCGGCCCAGCCGGCTTCGTTATATTCAGTGGTTTGATTTATGGCAGTAAACGTCTTTAACTGTGAGCCCAATTGGCTTAATTTGTTTTCCTTACTGATTTCTGAAGCCAAACAGACAATACTTGAGCTGTCGATACCGCCACTAAGGCAAAAACCAACCGGAATATCGGACCTTAGCCTGATATTTATCGCTTCACGAATAAGTTTTCTCGTTTTTCTGACATATTCAACTTGCTTTCCGGCATCATAGGCCTCCAGTTCAGGATTAAAGCTCAGTTCATAATATTTATTTACTGATAATTTTTGCTGTTTTATATCGAAAATGATATAATGAGCAGGCATCAGTTCAAAAACATTTTTAAAAAAGCCTTCAGGCTGCATTTCAATCTGATTCAAGAAAAGAAAATCAAAAATGGCAGCCGGATTTTCTTTTATATTATTATCAGGAATCTGCAGCAATGCCTTTTGTTCAGAAGCAAAAGCCAGTAAATTTTCATCACGGTAGTAATACAATGGTTTTACGCCAAAGCGGTCGCGGCTTGCAAAAAGCAGATCCTTTTTCTTATCGTAAATCACAAAACTCCACATGCCGTTGAGTTTTTGGAGACATTCCACACCCCAGGCTGTATAGGCTTTTAATAAGACTTCGGTATCGCTCTGGCTGATAAAACTATGACCCAAAGCAATCAGTTCGTTGCGAAGCTCAATATAATTATAGATTTCACCATTCAGCGTTATCCATACCTCATCATTACACATGGGCTGATGGGCAGCTTCCGATAAATCAATCACCGACAAGCGGCGATGACCCAATGCTATATTGAAATCAAATGATAATTCAGCAATATCAGACGTTGGAGTATATGGAAATTTGGTATGCCAGGCTGTTGGCTGTGTATCTTTTCCACCGGCACAACAAGGTTCATTGTCTTTAAACAGCACATAGCCTTCATCATCAGGACCGCGATGCCTCAGGCTATTCGTCATCTGATGAATAACTTCAGGCAAAGGCATTTGATGTCCTTTAAGATTTACTATTGCTGTTATACCACACATAATCAGAGGGTTTTTCTGTCGAAGAACGGACTTTTACCGGATGCACTTAAGGGAATGCCAAAAATAATGCTGGCTTCAACGCCTAAGAATTGCAATTCCTTGGCTGCCTTGCCAATGGAATACATTACCCGGTTGTCCACACGATGGTCAGCGGCAACGCTCACTGCAGAACCTATGGCTATGCCCAGATCGTTCATATTAAAGGCACAGGGTGCTTCTACATTTTCATTTTTCTGGCTACAACCTTTATAACCACATAATCCGCAATTCAATCCATTGGCTTTTACTGTAGTAGCAATCAATACTACTGCTTCAGCATTCAATATATTTTCAGCATCACGGAGAAAAAACTGACGGCCATCCCTTTCGCCGATTTCTACCATCTTTTCAGATAGTAATTTAATGCTTTCGTCAGTTACAACGGCAAGTACCAGATTATCAATACCTCTGGCTTTAGGTGCAGTGCGGGCTGCAGTCAGCATTTGAGCCGCAACTGCCAGTAAACTTGAATGTCTGAGGTTTTCTTCTTTTATAATCATTTTTTGAGTATGTAAAGTTATTGGGTTATTGAGTTATTGGGTTATTGAGATTCTTCGCTAACGCTAAGAATGACAAAAAACTTGCCAGCTATTTCTTACTTTTGGCTTTAAGTATTCTATACTTAGACTACGCTCAGTGTTCAGAAACTCCAAGTACGCTAAGTACTCCAAGTACTCAAGGCACTCCAAGTACTTACAACTGATATCTCGTTACATCTTCTTCCGGCAAATCTAATGAATATTCTTTTAAAAACCGAACAGATTCTGCTATATATGTGTACATTACTTCATCGTCATTAATAAAACCAACATAATTGCGATAAGCTGAAAGGAAATTTTCAAGATAAGGTGATGTTTTGGCCGGACGGCGGAATTCCATAGCCTGGGCAGCATTTAACAATTCAATGCCAATGATGCGTTCCAGATTTTCGAGGACTTTAAATGTTTTAGTTGCTGCATTGGCACCCATACTCACGTGGTCTTCCTGTCCCTGCGAAGATTCTATTGAATCAACAGAACAGGGTGTGCATAATTGTTTATTCTGACTTACAATTGAAGCTGATGTATACTGAGGTATCATCAGACCACTGTTTAAGCCGGGATGTGCCACCAGAAAATGCGGCAAACTGCGCTTGCCCGAAATAAGCTGGTAAGTCCTGCGTTCAGAAATATTACCCAGTTCAGCCATGGCAATAGCAAGATTATCAAGTGCCAGCGCCAGGGGTTGTCCGTGGAAATTACCAGCCGATATAATCAAATCTTCATCAGGAAATATGGTTGGATTATCCGTAACTGAATTGATTTCGTTACGGAATACATAGGAAACATAATTGATAGAATCCTTAGAAGCACCATGTACCTGAGGGATACAACGGAATGAATAGGGATCCTGAACATGTTCCTTTTTCCTTTCAATCAGTTCACTGCCTTTCAATAGGTTTCTAATACGTCTGGCTGTCTTTATCTGCCCTTTGTGCGGACGCACCAGCTGTATCAGTTCGTGGAAAGGTTCTATACGGCCGTCAAACGCATCCAGTGATAATGCTGCTGTTACATCAGCCAGTCGTGACAGTTTAAATATCTTAAGACAGCAATAAACACCATAAGCGCTCATGAATTGTGTACCATTCAGCAGAGCCAGTCCTTCTTTGGAATGCAGTTCAATGGCTTCCCAATTCATTTTATTTAAAACAACGGATGCTTTTTGTTTTTCGCCCTTAAAATACACTTCTCCCAAACCAAGCAATGGCAATGACAAGTGAGCCAATGGCGATAAATCTCCTGAAGCACCCAATGAACCCTGCTGATAAACTACCGGTAAAATATCATTATTAAAAAAGTCAATCAGCCGTTTTACGGTTTTTAATTGTACACCTGAATGTCCGTAGGATAAGGATTGTACTTTCAGCAATAACATCAACTTTACTATTTCCTGAGGAACTTCTTCCCCTGTTCCGCATGCATGTGACATTACCAGATTTTTCTGCAAAGTCGATAACTGGTCATTGGAAATAACATGGTCGCACAATGAACCAAAACCGGTATTGATACCATAAATGGGTTCTGTCTGCGATTTCATTTTATTATCGAGATATTCGCGGCATTTAATGATGCTTGCTTCTGCATCTTTTGACAATTCAAGTTTAGCTTTGCTCTTAATAATATCTTCAATATTTTCGAAATCAAGCGTTGTTTTACTTATAAAATGGGTTTTCATTCGTAGGTCTGTATTTTTTTTGCAAAAGTAGTACAAAGTTTGTAAAGTTAAAAGTTTATAAAGTTTGTAAAGTTAAAAGCGTATTTTAAGAATAAATAATACAGCTATTATAGATTTTCTCTAATTTTGCAATATTGTCAATTAAAATGGAAAAGTTTTTTCAGAACCCAACAGTTATATTTTACACTTTACTGGCCTGTTGCCTGGTAATTACCCGTTTGCCTCTGATCGGTAAGTTTTTCAGGGTTGTCAATACCCTGATACATGAAAGCGGACATGCCATAATGGCGTTGCTTTTAAGCGGGAAAGTCCATCGTATTGACTTATTCAGTGATACTTCCGGCAGTGCTTTAACAGCTACCAAAAACGGATTCAGCCGTTTTCTGGTATCACTGGCTGGTTATCCGACTTCTGCATTATTTGCATTTCTTTGCTTTTATCTTATCGAACAAAATAGCGGAATTTATGTTGTATATATTATAACAGGAATAGCAATATTAAACCTGATTTTATATGTCAGAAATGCTTACGGGATATTCTGGTTAATAAGTTTTATCGCAATAGCAGTATTTATCGTATATAAAAAAAATCAGTTTATTATCAACGGTTTTTCGTTGTTGTGTTCTTTCATTATTTTAACCGATGCTGTAATTTCGGGTATTCATTTGCTGGTAATAGCCATAAAATCACCAAAAACTGCAGGTGATGCTAAAAACCTGAATGAGGCAACGCATTTACCGATAGTATTCTGGGCTTTGGTATTGCTGGCTTTTTCTGTAGTTATTGCTTATAAAACAATTTGGATGTTTTTTCCAAAACTATTCTGATTATGTTACAGGAAATTATCACATATATCATTCTTTTTGCCACCTTAGTTATTGCAGGATACAAGGTATATCAGTCGTTTGCCAAACAGAAAACGGCCTGCGACGACTGTTCATCCAGCTGTAACAGCTGTGCTGTCAGCGAATTGAAACAGGAAATTATTGAGAATCAGAAAAAGAAATTAAAGCTATAGATCAGGCTGAGTAAATCCGGAATTAGGAATTAGGAAACCGGAAATATAGAGTCAGTAACTCATAAGTTATAACTTATAACTCTAAAGGTACTCCAAGTACTTTTTTTACCGCTTATCCAATCTGTTCATTCCTTCAACAGCTTTTTGATAGTTGACTTTTTTGCTTAAAGCAGTTTTATAATCATTTCTGGCTTTATCAAACTGTTTTAACAGTTCATAAGCATAGCCTCTGTTGTAGTAGGCTTCAGCATAATTCTGATCAACAGTAATGGCATCCGTAAAGTTTTTTATTGCTTCGTTATAATCTTCTTTATAGACAAGATTAATATAACCGATGTTATAATAGGCGTGTTTGTATTTAGGGTCAATCGCCAGTATACTTTTATAGGATTTAACGGCAGCATCCTGATTTCCGTTTTCCTGGTAAAACATTCCCAAACCGTATAATGCTTCTATACTTTGAGGCTTAATGTTTAGGGCACTGTTAAAATAATCGATGGCGAGTTTATTTTTTCTGTTAGAAAACATCAAACCCAATTGCATATAAGCATCATAGTATTCAGGTTCAACTTCTATGGTTTTTAAAAAAAGTGCTACAGCTTTGGTTGAATCACCGGCTTCTTTGTAAGCAAATGCTTTTATAAAAAATGCCTTTGGGGTATTTAACTGAATTGAAATTGCTTTATCAGCATTTTTATGGGTTTCATCATACTTCTTGAGGTAAAGGTTTAATTCAGCTAATCTTACATAAGCTTCAACACTCTGAGATGACAACGAAATAGCTTTCTCCAGCGAAGACTGGGTTTTATTTACCAGATTCATGGCTAAATAAATATCAGACAGTGTAATATAATAATCTGCTTTTTTGTCATCATTTAATATTGCTTTATTTATATCACCTAAAGCATCATTTAACTTATTGGAAACCAGATATAACTTAGCTCTTGAATTATATAATTCAGCATTTTTATCATCTTTCTTTATTTTTTCAGTTAAAACAGCAATCTGGTCAAGCGTAGTGTTTGATTTATTTACTTCCTGATGTTTAGGCTTGCAACTAACTGAAATTAAAACTATAAATAAAAATAAGAAATAATTCTTAAAGCTGATTTTTAACATATTGCCAGACATTTAAATTAACGGTTTAACATTTTTGATTATAAAACGCTGTCAGTTTATTAAAACCTGACAGCGTTTATTTATATTTAAAAAATCAAAAATTCAAATTACTTTATGAACTTTTAACTTTAAGCTTTGAAACTTATTAGGCCTGAGAAATAATTTCTCTGATTTTCAATTCCAGTTCATCGGCTAATTCGGGATTATCAGTTAGCAATTGCTTTACACCATCCCTGCCCTGCCCCAGCTTGGTTTCGCCATAACTGAACCATGAACCGCTTTTCTTAATGATATTAAAGTTAACGCCAAGATCAATGATTTCACCGACTTTCGAAAATCCTTCACCATACATTAAATCAAATTCTGCAGTACGGAAAGGTGGTGCTACTTTATTTTTCACAACTTTTACTTTAACCCTGTTTCCAACAACATTTTCAGCTTCCTTAATCTGACTGATCTTACGAATATCCAAACGAACCGAAGCATAGAATTTTAATGCATTCCCACCGGTAGTAGTTTCAGGATTACCAAACATTACACCGATTTTTTCACGTAATTGATTGATAAATATACAACAGCAGTTGGTCTTGCTGATGGTTCCCGTTAACTTTCTCAATGCCTGCGACATTAATCTTGCCTGCAAACCCATTTTTGAATCGCCCATTTCGCCTTCAATTTCACTTTTAGGCGTAAGTGCTGCCACAGAGTCAATTACAATGATATCGATTGCTCCTGAACGTATAAGATTTTCAGTAATTTCAAGGGCCTGTTCACCATTATCAGGTTGAGATACAAATAAATTATCTATATCAACACCTAATTTTTTTGCATAAGAACTGTCAAATGCATGTTCTGCATCAATAAACGCAGCAATACCACCGGCTTTTTGTGCTTCGGCAATAGCATGTATCGCCAACGTTGTTTTTCCTGATGATTCAGGACCGTATATTTCAATAACCCTGCCTTTTGGTAATCCGCCTATGCCAAGTGCTACATCCAATCCGATTGAACCTGTGGATATATATTCCATAACTTCTACCGGATTATCACCTAATTTCATTATAGAACCTTTTCCATAGTTCTTTTCAATTTTGTCAATTGTAAGTTGCAGTGCTTTTAGTTTTTCTTTTTTATCCTGCATTTCATTGTTTTCTTTGCTCATAATAATAGATTTTTTAGTTAATTAATTATTTTAATTCTGTTAGTATTTGGTTAGTATGATTTTTAGTATCCACCTTGGTAAATATTTTTTGAATAATTCCATTTTCATCAATAACAAAGGTAATGCGATGTATGCCCATATAGGTTCTGCCCATAAATTTCTTTTCGCCCCAAACACCGTAAGCTGAGATGATATTTTTTTCAGTATCAGGTATTAAAGGAAAAGGCAGACTGAATTTTTCAGTAAAATTCTGATGGGAAGTTTCATTATCGGCACTAATCCCGATTATTTTTATCCCTTTATTTAATAATTCCTGATAATTATCACGCAAATTGCAGGCTTCAACAGTACAACCCGGTGTATTGTCTTTTGGATAAAAGTATAATATTACTTTACTTCCGGCATAATCACTCAGTTTTATGGTTTTACCAGACTGATCTTTTGCAATAAAATCAGGCGCTTTACTACCTTCTTTCAATATTTCCATTTCAGTTAAAATTTTTACAAAAATAAGGAAAAATAGATGAGATTTATAAATTGTTAATAAATAATAACAATAAGATATTACAATATATATTTTATGTTTTTTGGTCTGATAAATTATTTTAGTTTTGCATAATTAATATTATTTATCAATCTTAATTACGCATGAAAAAGCTACCTATTCTCTTTTTTATATTGATTTTAACAACAAATAGCAGCCTGATTGCTCAGGAACAGCCTAATACTAATAGTTTCAAGAATAACTATTTTACAGTAAAACCAAAAGGCGATGTTCCCTATGATTTAAGTTTACTTTTTTCGGAAGCCTATAAAAGAGAAAAAGAAGAATTAGAAAAAAATAATTCTACACAACGCGAACATTTAAATAAGACCAATGATAAATTTTTACAGGAAAGCAATTATTTCATCAATCAGATATTATTAAGTGGTAAAGTCTTATATAACACACCTTTAAATACTTATGTTGACAAAATTGTTGACAAAATTTTAATAAATGATCCTGATTTAAGGAAGCAAATCAGGGTTTATATTCTTAAATCACCAACGGTAAATGCATCAGCAACAGATAAGGGAATAATGTTTGTTAACCTCGGCTTATTGGCTCAGGCCGGCAGCGAATCACAGCTTGCATTTATTTTATCTCACGAATTAATCCATTATGTTAAAAAGCATAATTTAAACCTATATCTCGAAAAAGACAGAATAAGTCGCGAAAATAAAGGTTTTAGAAGTGCTTCATTAAGCCAGATTCTTTATAAAACACATTTTCGCTCAAGGGAGATGGAAAGTGAAGCGGATGAAAAGGGCTTTGATGATTATTTTAAAAAAACAAATTACGATCTCAATCAGGTTATGGAAGTTTATGATGTATTGCAATATGCTTATCTTCCATTTGATGAAATTGCTTTTAATTATACATTTTTAACCGACTCATTATTTAATCTGCCCGGGAAATATATACCTGAAAGCATTAATTCAATCAGAGCCAGAGATGATTATGACGATGAGAACTCAACCCATCCAAATATTAAAAAAAGACGTGAACTGATGCAAAACAGCCTGAAGGGCATTGATAACAAAGGGAGATCAATAAATCCTTCAGGTACTGAATATTTTAATGCCATAAGAGATATGGCAAAATTTGAATGCTTACGTTTATACACCATTGAACAAAATTATTCAATGGCATTTTACAATGCCTGGTTGATGAAAAAAGATTATCCTGACAATTTATTTATCGACCAGGTAATATCAGCTTCCTTATATGGAATCACAAAATACAAAAACAGAAATAATTCAAGTAATATTTTACCGTCCGAAAAGAAAACTGAAGGTGAAATACATGCCGTGGTATGTTTGTTTAAAAACATAAAAAAAGCTGAAATAAATGCTCTGGCACTCAGATTTGTATTCAAAGCCTGTGAAAAGTTTCCCAACGATAACTATTTAAATAAAATTAAAAAAGATTTATTTAAAGAGCTGATCTGGGGCAATAAAGCCAAACTTTCAATGTTTGTCAATGCATCCCAAATCCATAAACAGGGAGATACAACATTAGCTGAAATCAACAAACAGGATAGTATTATTAAGCAATCCTCCAAGGTTAGAAATATTGAAAAGAAAAAGAAATTAAATTCAGATGAGGGATATTATCAATATATATTTGCTGGCTTATTGAGTAATAATTCTTTCGTTAAAGAATTTAACAAAACCACCGATGAATATGATAATTATAAAATAAAAGAAAAAGAAAAAATTGCTAAAAATAAGAATGAAAAAAAACTAAAGGACATTAATGACGATGATTTACCTGATTTTTTTGATGATGATGATTATATAAGGTATAATAGTCATGATCAAAACTTTGGCTGTAAAATCGGTATTGACAGTATCTTATTGTACAATCCGTTTTATATGAAAATTGATTATAATAAAACGGAAAAAATAAAATTCTTTGATACCGAAAGCAGCCAGCTAAAATTTATTGAATTGCTAAAAAATAATGCTAAAAAACTGGGCCTGGCTATGGAAGTTGTTGTCCCTTCAGCAATTAATGAACAAGGTACAGATTTATATAATAATCATTTAATTCTAAATGACTGGACAGATGAATTCTCAAACTGGGATATTAAAGGCGAAAAAGTAATGTTCCTGTCAGAAGAAATAAAACCACTGATAAATCAGTATAAAACAAGATATCTTGATTTAAGCGGTATCATTTCAGCAAAATCAAATTCTCTTGATGGTAACGCATTTTACATGATAGTCTATAGTGTTTTAAGCCCTGTTATGTTACCGATAACTATTCAGTATTTTGCTTCCCATACATTCAACAGTATATATTATAATTTATTATTGGATATGCAAACAGGAGACGTAATCTTTTTAAATTCATCAAAAATTGAAATGCGTGATAATAAAGCCTACTTAAACTCAAGGATTTATGATACATTCAATCAAATAAAAACAAAATAACAGCTATCAATTATGAAAATTATAATCAAACCAATCCTGCTCCTTTTTCTAATTTTAGTTGCTTATTGCAGCCAATCCCAGGTATCCGGGTTTATGGGCAAAAAGAATGTATTATCAGCCGCTGTTTTTTTGAAAAGTTCATTTGTTATGCCCAACAAAAACGGAAAATCAGGTTACTTTAGCTTTAACGACAGATATTCAATTGCTTACGAAAGAGTGATTACACGTAATAAATCTTTACAGTTCCATGCAACTACGTTTGAAACATATTACAATTTAACAGGATATACTGATTATGAAACAGCTCCGATGTATAAAATGTCATCCATTGCTTTTGGGGGAGATTTTATAATGTATCAGCCTTCTCACTTAGCACCATTGGGAGCTTATGCTTCTTTTGGATTTGATGTAATTATCAGTACAGTTGATGTTGATACAGCCTATTTTAACCAATTATTACAATATGCTTTAGTATTTCCCTTATATTCTAAAACTCAATATACAACTACTCATATAGGTGTTAATATGAAAACAGGAGTTAAACAAATATTTTTTAATTGCTTAAGCATAGATTTTAATTTTCAGTTGGGTGCAATATTATCCGGTAATATTTCAGGTACTCAAGAGTTTGAGGATAAAGTTGAACCTTATCTGGATGCCAGGGTTTCCAATCGCCTTTGGGGCCATTATTTATGGGGTGTTAATTGCGCTATTGGTTATGTTTTTTAAAATACTCTGGATAAATTTTATTAAGAATTCCTAAAAACTAAAATTTAATACATTATTTTACTTACTTTTGTTTGCTCGATAATATTTTATATAAAACGTTTATGAATAACCAGATAGATATTTTTGTTCCTTGTTTTGTTGATCAGATTTTCCCGGAAACTGCTTTTAATATGGTGAAAATTCTTGAAAAACTTGGTCAGGAAATTCATTATAATCCAAATCAAACCTGTTGCGGACAAATGGCATTTAACAGCGGTTTCTGGGACGAAGCCAGGGCTATGGGTGAGAAGTTTTTAACCGATTTCCCCAACGACCGTTATATAGTTGGAGGTTCAGCCAGCTGCATTGGATTTGTAAAAAACTACTACGGAAAATTATTTCACAATACAGCATACCATTTAGAATTCAGAAGATTACAAAAGAATATTTTTGAATTTACTGATTTTTTAGTAAATGTATTAAGGATTACCAATGTTGGTGCTACTTTTAATCATAAGGTTACCTATCATGATTCCTGTGCCGCTTTAAGGGAATATGGTATTAAGGATGAACCCCGCATACTCTTGCAACAGGTTAAAGGGCTTGAACTGATTGAAATGAAGGATACCAATGTATGTTGTGGATTCGGAGGAACATTTTCAATCAAACATGAACCTATTTCTACTGCTATGGCAGAACAAAAAGTAAATAATGCGCTGGAAACAGGTGCTGAATATATTGTATCTACTGATGGTTCATGTTTAATGCACCAGGATGCATATATTAAAAAGCATAAATTACCAATTAAATGTATCCACATTATTGATGTTTTAGCCTCTGGCATATAATTTTTGTATAACAAATAGTTAAGAATGCGAAAATATCTCATTTTATTATTTGTTTTCCTTGTATTTCCATATTGCATAAATGCTCAGTTTTATGATGCAGGTCAGGATCCGGCAAGTGTAAAATGGAAACAAATAAACACTAACCATTTCCAGCTTATTTTCCCTGAAGAATTCAGTATTCAGGCCAATATTCTTGCCAATAATTTAGAAACTGCCTATGAATTCAATACGATTTCATTAAGCAGAAAACCGGTCAGAATACCCATTATACTTCATAACCGCAATGTAGTTTCAAATGGTTTTGTTACCTGGGCTCCCAGGCGGAGTGAATGGTTCACCTGTCCGCCACAGGATGGATACAGTCAGCCATGGCTGCAGCAGCTCAGCCTTCACGAATACAGGCATGTTATTCAGGTAAGCCAGATGTATACCGGATTTACAAATATTTTACGTATTCCCTTTGGTGAGCTAGCTACAGGCAGTATTGCCGGTATATATCTGCCGCGCTGGTTTCTCGAAGGTGATGCTGTAGTTCAGGAAACGGCATTATCAACTTCCGGAAGGGGAAGATTACCTGCATTCAGCATGGACCTGAAAGCCCAATTGTTTGAGAAAGGTAAATACAATTATAACAAAGCTGTTTTTGGCTCCTATAAGGATTATATTCCCGATCCCTATACCCTGGGTTATCATCTGGTTGGCTTTTCAAGATATAAATACGGAGCAGATATCTGGGACAAAACACTGAAAAATATTGCAAGAAATCCTTATACTGTTGTTCCATTTGCCCATGGCATTAAAAAAGCCAGCGGTAAAAATACAGTTGGTATTTACAAAGAAACACTGGATTTCTTCGATAGTATATGGAAGAAACAAATATTACCGGATGCTGATTATAAATATCAAACAATCAATACCAGAAAAAACAAAGGCTATACAAATTACCGTTTCCCGAATTTTATCAACGACAGTGAGATGGTTGCCTTAAAATACGGAATGGATAATATTCCCTGTATCGTAAAATTGAGTAAATCAGGAAAAGAGTGCAAAGTCTTTACACAGGGTCACGACTTTTATCAATCACTTTCCTTTTCCAAAGATATTATTGTATGGTCAGAAGAAATACCGGGCCTGAGATGGGATCATGAGAGTTACGCAGTTATTAAAACCTATAACCTTAAAACAAAGAAATGCAAAACACTGAGTAAAAAATCAAGGTATTTTGCACCAAATATATCGCATGATGCCAGCAAAATAGCAGCAATAGAAGTAAGTAATACCAATGATTGTGCACTGGTAATTCTTGATGCCGCTGACGGAAAATTAATGCATAAAATTGCCTCACCTCAGCATGCATTTTTATCTACACCAAGCTGGAGTGATAATGATCAGTGCATAATTATGACTGCAACCATAGAAAATGAAAAGAAATTCGTTGAATATAATCTGACTCAGAATAATTTCAACTATAAAACACCCACAATACACCGAGAAATAAGTGGAGCTGCCTATTTTAAAAACTTTATTATTTATAATGAAACAATTGAAGGTATTGATAATATTTACGCTTTTGATACTAATAGTTTAAAAGTATACCGTTTGACTTCTGCAAAATATGGCACAACTGACCCCTGCATTTCATTTAACGAAAAACAATTGGTCTTTGCCGATTATACCGCCAATGGCTATGATATTGCTATTTCACCACTTCACCCGGAAAATTGGACAGCAATAAACATTACACAGCCAAATGATTTTAAATTGTATGATGAACTTGCCAGACAGGAAAAAGGAGTTGTAAACTTTACAGCCAAAGAAAATAAACAATATGAAATTACAAAATATCATAAAGCCGGACATTTGTTTAACTTTCACAGCTGGGCACCGCTTTCCATTGATGCCAGCAATCAAACGGCAGCCACAGGCATCTCCTTTATGTCGCATAATGCCCTGAGTACCTCTTTTTTAACTGTTGGATACGAATACATTACAGCTGAAAAAACCGGCAAGTATTATGTAAATTATACGTATAAAGGGCTTTTCCCTATCATTGATATTACTGCTGATTACCGCAAAAGTAAAGGAACCCTTATTATTAATAATTCCATTTTTAAACCTTTTACTTTTGATGAGTGCAATGTTAAAATAGGGGTAAGAATTCCTTTATCTTTTCCCACCGCCAAATATTACACAAGATTTCAACCCTCGATAAGTACAACATTGATTGGTGTGATGCATGATGCATCAACACCTGATAACATTATAAAAGGCACAATCAATACAATTGATTACAGGCTGTATTTCAGTCATTATTTAAGAATGTCTGTTAAGGATTTAGAGCCTAAATGGGGCCAAAGTTTAGATATCAATTTCCGGCACTCTCCTTTTGGAATAATAGATTACGGGAATATTGCCAGTGTTGAAACCTATCTTTATTTTCCTTCAATAATTAATCATCACGGATTTAAAGTATATCTCGGTGTTCAAAAGAGAGATACTGTTGTAAACAGATATTATTTTTCTGATCTTATCAATTATCCTATCGGAAGCATTGCAGTTCATTCCGATGCGTTGTATTCAGGTAGTATCAAATATTTTTTTCCGTTGCTTTGTCCTGATTTAAGCATTAGCTCTTTATTGTATGTAAAGCGGCTGGATATGAATGTATTTTATGGCAAAGCCGATGCCGTCTATAAAAACTATAATTTCTTCCAGCAATCCATAGGCGGTGAAATTAACAGCGAAATGCACATTCTCCGTTTTGTAGCGCCAATAAATTTAGGCTATCGTTTTACTTATCTGCCTGATAATAAATCATTGGTAAACGAAATATTATTCGGGATTAACTTTTCGGCAATTGCAGGTAGCAGGAAAACTAATTTTCATTAATCAATTTTCTCCACCACAACTGCCGTTCCATAAGCCAGAACTTCAGTTAGTCCGCTCATCACATCATTGGCATCATAGCGCATATTAATGATGGCATTGGCCCCCATTTCACGGGCATGCTGTATCATCAGCTGCAGTGCTTCTTCCCGGGCATTTTCGCAAAGTTCGGTATAGATGGCACTTTTGCCGCCAAATATGGTCATAAAACCACCGGCCATATTGCCGAGTATGCTTCTTGAGCGTACGGTAATTCCTCTTACCAAACCTAATTGTTTTACAATTTTATAGCCTTCCAGCGAAGTGCTGGTGGTAATTAATGTTGTATCATTCATGATTTTTGTTTTTTCAAAATTAATTATTTTTTAATTATATTAATTTTAAATAATTAAAAAAGGCTGTCTGTAAAAGGCAGCCTTCGTTAATTTATTAATGATTATTATCTTTTCATTCTATCGTCTCTTCTGTCTTTTATTTCCTTTAGCAGGAATTTTTTAAAATCCTTTTCAGCCTGATAGAGTTTCAATAATTTTTTAGGAGGCAATACCTTTTTGAATTCAATATGGTATTTCTTGCGTAAGTCCAGGATTTTCTGAGCCTGAATAATCTGGTCATCTGCCATATCCATGGCTTCTTTATCCGTAATCTTCTCAGGATCTACATTGCGGTCTTCAATGTTATTCTTACGAAAGGTTTTAAGCAGTTCTTCATTTTTGGCACTGTATTCATTGTAAACAGGCCAGAATTGTTGCGCTTCAGCAGCTGTTAAGGATAAAGCATTGGTAATATAAGCAACCTTTTGAGCTTCAACTTTATCTTTTATAATCTGCCTTCTTTGTCCGTTCTGAGCATTTAACTGCATCGAAAATATGAATATTATCAGCAGTAAGCACATGTTTAAAATTAAATTTTTGGTTTTCATGGTAATAAAAATTAATAGGTTTATAATTCGTTAAAAACGTCATTATTATATTTTGAATCCACATAATTGGATACATCTTCAAGTACAGCTTTATCGGCTTTATTTATCGTATTCTTAAATTGAAAATTTGTAGAATTTGATTCATTTGCAAGCATATCAACCAGCATATTTTCATCAATCCTATCAATTATGGTATTGTTATCATTTAAAATTTCGTCCCAATAAATATTGCTATTTTCGGCAAGGGATTGCGGTTGATTATGTTTGTGATTGTAATAATAAACAACAGAAATACTTAGTATTATCATTAAAGAAGCGGCAACTGCCCATTGTGGCTGTTTAAAATAGCTGAGCAAACTGAAAGTTTTAACTTCTTTTTTCTCTGCACTTATCTTTTGTTGAATCCTGGATGAAAGTCCATCAAAATATTCATCAGAAGCCTGAAATGAGTTTTCTTTTTTCAGTCCTGCAAGATAAGGGGATATCTCTCTTATTTCGTTGAATATGTCTTCTGAATTTTTCATTTTTTATTTTCGTATATTCCTTTGATTATTAAAATATAAAAAGGTTTAATGCTCTGTAATAATTTCTTCAATTTTTTTTACTGCAATATGAAATGATGCTTTCAATGCACCAACAGAAGTTTCTAAAACTGCTGACATATCTTCGTATTTCATTTCATCATAATAACGCATATTAAAAACAAGTCTTTGTTTTTCAGGCAAAGTTAATATAGCTTTTTGCAATTTCAACTGAATTTCGTCACCATTATAAAACTGACTTTCTTTTAATGAATTGCTCATTTGATGTTCAACATCGTTAAATGATACAAAACTTCTGTTTCTTTTTGTTTTCAGGAAAGCAAGTGCTTCATTGGTAGCAATGCGATAAATCCAGGTATAAAGCTGGGCATCTTCTCGGAAATCTTTTAAATGCTCAAATATCTTCACAAATGTATTCTGTACCAGATCATCGGTATCATCATGGTCGATGACAATACGGCGAATATGATAATATATCGTTTGCTGGTATTTTTTTACCAATAAATTAAAGGCATAATTCCGTGAATTTTCATCACGAAATGCAATAAGTATATCTTTATCGGTGAAATCAGACATTCTTCAGTGAAAAGTTTATAGTTTTATAAAGTAATGGATCCGTTCATTTATCAATTCAGAGGTATAACATAATATTTGATGATAAAAACACTAAAAGGTTTAATGCTTTTAACAAACATTAAACCTTTTTATTGCTTTATATTATAAAATTATTGCTTTCTGCCTATCACTTTTAATGCAGCTTCAACAATTGCGTTAGTATTTAAACCATATTTATCCATGAGTTGTTCAGGTGTTCCGCTTTCGCCGAACGAATCATTTACAGCAACCATTTCAATCGCTGTTGGATTATTTAAAGCCAATAACTGTGCTATGCAGTCGCCTAAACCACCATTGCGCTGGTGTTCTTCAGCAGTAACAACAGCTTTGGTTTTTCTGACTGAATTTAAAATGGCTTCGTTGTCTAATGGCTTGATGGTATGAATATTTATTATTTCAGCATTTATACCTTGCTCAGCCAGGATTTCACCTGCTTCAACAGCATGCCAAACCAAATGGCCGGTAGCAAATATGCTTACATCTTTACCTTCATTCAGCAGTAAGGCCTTGCCAATTTCAAACTTTTGATCAGCAGGAGTAAAATTAGGTACTTTGGGGCGGCCGAAGCGTAAATATACAGGGCCTTCATAATCAGCAATGGCAATAGTTGCAGCTTTGGTCTGGTTAAAATCACATGGATTTATTACACACATAGCGGGTAACATTTTCATTAAGCCTATATCTTCCAGTATCTGATGGGTTGCTCCATCTTCGCCCAGTGTTAATCCTGCATGTGAAGCACAGATTTTTACATTTTTACCCGAATAAGCAACAGACTGCCGTATCTGATCATAAACGCGACCTGTAGAAAAGTTGGCAAATGTACCTGTAAATGGAATCTTTCCACCAATTGTCAAACCAGCTGCAATTCCAATCATATTGGCTTCAGCAATTCCGGTCTGGAAAAAACGTTCCGGAAATTCCTTTTCAAAGGCATCCATTTTTAAGCTACCTATTAAATCAGCACATAATGCAACTACATTTGGATTGCGTCTCCCGGCTTCAAGCAAACCTTCGCCAAAACCAGACCTGGTGTCGTTAGAACCTAAATTGATATATTTTTTCATGCTTAAGTTTATTATTAGAACGCTCATAACGTTAAACACATTGGCAAACGTTATTTATTACTAATTTTATAATTTTTATTTCCTAATTCCTAATTCCTAATTGATAAGTTTCATAAGTTCGTTTACAAATTTGTTTCACAAGTTCGTTTACATTTAATTATCAAAACTGTGTCACAAGTTCGTTTACAAAACTAGAAAAGTTCTTTGAAATAATGCGTTTAATTGTC
>JAPLDQ010000015.1 GCA_026391675.1 Bacteroidota bacterium | reverse complement strand
ACAACCGTTTTGGTCAGTAACCGTACAAGTATAAGTACCGGCAGCAAGTCCTGTAATTAAAGCAGTACTGGCTGTGAAACTGTTAGGACCAGTCCATGCATAAGTATAAGGAGAAGTACCATCAACAACAGTAACAAGAGCAGAACCGGTGTGGTTATTGAAACAAGTTAAGTCACTAACAGCAATATTATCAATTGCTAAAGGAGACAGCGGTTGAGTAATGGTAACAGTATTAGTTTTCGTACAACCGTTTTGGTCAGTAACTGTAACATTATAAGTACCAAACTTAATACCGGTTAAATCCTGAGTAGAAGCAGTGAAAAGTGAAGGTCCTGTCCAAGCATAAGTATAAGGAGTAGTTCCGCCGTTAACTGTTAAATCAGCTGCACCGGTAAATCCTCCGTAACATTTAACATCAGTTTTCTGAATTCCTGTAGTAATAGGAGCCAAAGGTTCAGTAATCGTAATAGATTTAATAATAGAACAATGGTTTTTGTCAGAAATAGTAACAGTATAAGTACCGGCTTTAATATTTGATAAATCTTTAATTGAAGCAGTAAAGCTGTTAGGTCCAGTCCAAGCATAGGTATAAGGAGTAGTTCCTCCATTAACAGTTAAACTGACAGTACCTGTTGAATTACCACTACATAATATGTTAGTTCCACTAATGGTAGCTGTTAAATCACTAGGTTCTTTTACAAGCGCACCCTGTATAGTAGTACAACCGTTTTGGTCAGTAACTGTACATGTATAAGTGCCGGCAGCAAGTCCTGTAATTAAATCAGTACTGGCTGTGAAACTGTTAGGACCTGTCCATGCATAAGTATATGGAGAAGTGCCATCAACAACAGTAACAAGAGCAGAACCAGTGTGGTTGTTAAAACATGTTAAGTCACTAACTGCAATATTATCAATTGCTAAAGGTGACAGCGGTTGAGTAATGGTAACAGTATTAGTTTTTGTACAACCGTTTTGGTCAGTAACTGTAACATTATAAGTACCAAACTTAATACCAGTTAAATCCTGAGTAGAAGCAGTGAAGAGTGAAGGTCCTGTCCAAGCATAAGTATAAGGAGTAGTTCCGCCGTTAACTGTTAAATCAGCTGCACCGGTAAATCCTCCGTAACATTTAACATCAGTTTTCTGAATGCCTGTGGTAATAGGAGCTAAAGGTTCAGTAATCGTAATAGATTTAATAATAGAACAATGGTTTTTGTCAGAAATAGTAACAGTATAAGTACCGGCTTTAATATTTGATAAATCTTTAATTGAAGCAGTAAAACTGTTAGGTCCGGTCCAAGCATAGGTATAAGGAGTTGTTCCTCCATTAACAGTTAAGCTGACAGTACCTGTTGAATTACCATTACATAATATGTTAGTACCACTAATAGTAGCTGTTAAATCACTAGGTTCTTTTACAAGCGCACCCTGAATAGTAGAACAACCGTTGTGGTCAGAAACAGTACATGTGTAAGTACCGGCAGCAAGTCCTGTAATTAAAGCAGTACTGGCTGTAAAACTGTTAGGCCCTGTCCATGCATAAGTATATGGAGAAGTACCATCAACAACAGTAACAAGAGCTGAACCGGTGTGGTTGTTAAAACAGGTTAAATCACTAACAGCAATATTATCAATTGCTAAAGGAGACAGTGGTTGAGTAATGGTAACTGCATCAGTTTTAGTACATCCGTTATGGTCTGTAATTGTTACATTATATGTACCAGACTTAATACCAGTTAAATCCTGAGTAGCAGCAGTAAAAAGAGAAGGACCTGTCCATGCATAAGTATAAGGAGTAGATCCTCCGCTAACTGTTAAATCAGCAGCCCCTGTAAAACCACCGTAGCATTTTACATTGGTTCCAACAATATTTTCAGTTATCGTATTCGATTGAACAAATGTTCTTGAAGTTGATGCAGTACAACCGTTATGGTCAGTAACTGTTACAGTATAAGTTCCAACATTAATGGAAGTAAGATCTTCTAATGAAGAAGTAAATCCACTTGGCCCTGTCCAGGCATAAGTATAAGGAGATGTGCCTCCTGATACCGTTAAATCTAAACTTCCATTAGTTGTGCAAGTAGGAGATACAGTAGTAATAGAAAGATTTAAAAGGCCTGGTTGAGTAATAGTAATAGTTGCAGTTGCCATACATCCAGCTAAATCAGTAACGGTAACAGTATATGTTCCACCAGATAAACCGGTTACCTGATTGGAAGTTGAGGCAGTAATGGTAGATTGTGGAGGTGTAGTAGTCCAGTCATATGTGTAATTTGGGTAACCACCGATTGTTGTAACTGTTGCAGTTCCATTAGTATTTCCATTACATAAAAGGTTAGTTTGTGAAGTGGAAAGTGTAAAAGGAGCGAAAACATCATATTCGAGGTAATTAGACCAATTTTCACGAAAACTGAAAACAGGTTGAGTACATGATGCATATGCAACACGTTTTACATAAACAGCAGTATAAAGACCTGAAACATATGCAATAGAAAATCCTGTAGGAAAATCTATATTAGCAGTGCTGTAAGAATTTATATCGTACCAGGTAACAAGATCATAAGAATAAATCCATTTATACATAACATCACTACAACTTGCAACACCATTTGGAGGATAAGTAGCATTAGTGATAGTAACTGTAGTACCGGTAATAATTGGTGAAACAGATCCGCAAAAATTTGGACCCTGAGTCGTTGAAATAACATTTGGTGTAAATGTAGGTGAAACGGTTGCATTTACATTTATTATAAATGCAAATAAGAATGACATTAAAACAATAGGTTTCATCATTCTATTTAAATGAGTATAAAAATTTTTCATAAGATATTATTGTTTTTAGTTAATAGTAAATTTAATTCCACCTGTAGAACTTTTAGATTCCATACCAGATTTACACTTAACATAGACTACACGCCTTATGTATATTGTAGTATTAATAGTACCAGGGTTGTAATCTTTTGTTTCAGCAAGTTTGCTTGTTAGATTTTGAGTAAAGAATTCATCAGTAGCAGATTGCCATTCATATGTAATTGTACAATTATCATTTTTTGACACATCTGAAAGTGTTACATTAGAACCAATAATAACACCAGGATTAAAAGAGCCTGTACTGCTTAATTTTAATGGTTCTTTTATGGAATTTTCACTTTCTACCTGAGCATTTACATTAAAATATAATGTAAAAAAGAGGAAAAGCATAGCTATTGGCTTTAGCAATTGTAATAAGTCATTTGATTTGTTAAACTTTTTCATAATTTCATAAGTTTTAATTAATGATTAGAATTTTAAATTTATATATATCGCTTTTAATAGATTTCATTTTAATTTTTAAAATTGGAGAAGATTTGTTATGTGTCATGGTAAAATATGTTTTTAATGTTATTAAAATTTCTTCTTAAAATAATATAGATTATTAATAATTAATTTTGTAATTAATTATTAATAAAATATTTGTAATTGGTTCATTTTCATAATAAAATGTAAATAAAAAATTTTCCTAAAGTAGGAATAAGCCACTTAAAATAATCAATATTTGGTTAAAATTTAACTTATTTAATAAAAACATTTTTGCAAATATACTATATTTATATGTAATTTGTTAATTTATTTTCATTTTTTTTAAATTTTTATTAACATTTTTTTTTGAGCTTTAAAATTATTATAAATAACAACAAATTTTATTAAAAGTTTTAAAAACATTTTATTTATAATTTATTTTTTTGAAGCAAAAGTATCCTTTTATTATTAAAAGATGATTAAGAAAACATTAACTAATCATTATTAATTTTATTTAAATAGATATAATTTTATTATTTTTTTATCAGCTAGCAATTAATATATTTGACATTTAGTAATTTAAATACATAATTAATTGAATATCAGACTTAACAGATGGTTAACAATTATTAAATTTCTGTATTGTCTGCTATCGCTTCTGATAACTAAAATTATTAACAATAAGATAACGAAAATAATATTTCATCTTTTCTTAAATGAAATAAATATTTTTATTAAACAACTCATTATTTTAAAAAGTTCAATTTATTTTATTACATATAATTAATGATATTTTTTTTATATCCTGACATATTATACATTTAATATTTTATCATACAATTTAAATTGTCCTATTAAATTTTATGAACAATAAATTGTAAGTAAAAATTTATTATATCTTAAAAATTTTTATTAAAAATTCATAGGTTTGTTTGATAATTGTGTTGTTGATTATTTCATTTTGCTTGATTATTATAAATTAATAATCAAGTAAGTATAGCTATATTGTTTTTCTAATTTATGAAATTAATACAAATGTTACGAAATTTATTATTACTCTTATTCATTTTACAGCTAACAACTGCTTTCTCTCAGGAACAGGAAACAACAGATTGTGGCAAAACTGAAAATAAAAAAGCCAAAAGAATGTTTGAAAAAGCTGTAAATGAATACAGTGCTTATCACTATGGAGAAGCAATAAAAATATTAAGAGAAATTAATGAAATGGAGCCTGAATATGTTGAGCCTTATTTTTTACTTGGTACTATCAGCATTAAGCGTTCTGATAAAAATTTAAAAGCAGCAAAAATGTACTTTTCAAAAGTAATAGATATTTGTCCTGATTTTGATGTTTATCCTTATTATTATCTTGGTGATATTTATTATGGAAATGAAGTTTACGATACTGCAGTAATCTATCTTACAAGGTTTTTGAAAGATGTAGATAAAATAAAATCTGATCAGGATTATAAAAGAGCTGAACAAATGCTTAAATATGCTTCTTTTGCTGATAAGTTATTTAAAAATCCTGTACCATTTAATCCAAAACCTATGGAAGGAGTGAGTACCATATTAGATGAATATCTACCCATTATCACTCCTGATAATGATTTTTGCTATTTTACCCGTAGAACTGAAATGCCAGAGCAAGCAACAGCATGGAAGTCTGGTGCGAAAAAGTATATTGAAAAATTTATGGAAAGCGAAAGACATAATGGTGTATTCGAAAAAGGTGAAGAAATGCCTGAACCATTTAATTTAAGCGAGAATGAAGGTGGTGCAACTTTTACTATTGATAATAAAATGCTTATTTACACTGTTTGCAAATATGTTGATGGTGGCAGCTATTATAATTGCGATTTATGTTATTCCGAAAACAGAGGTGATTTTCAATGGAATATGATAAAAAATTTAGGTAAAAATGTAAATTCTTCAAAAACATGGGAGTCGCAGCCCAGTATTGCATCTGACGGAAAAACACTGTATTTTGTGAGTGACCGTCCTGGTGGTTATGGGGGTTATGATATATATAAAACAATCAGGGGAGAAAATGGTGAATGGTCAGCTCCGATTAATCTGGGTCCTAGTGTAAACACTGCTGGTAATGAGAAATCTCCTTTTATACATACTGATAGCCAAACATTGTATTTCGCTTCTGATGGCTGGCCGGGATTAGGTGGCTATGATATTTTCTTTATAAAATTAGGTGATGAATTTAAATGGAAAGAACCTAAAAATATCGGATATCCCATTAATTCAATATATGATGATGCCGGATTTTTTGTAAGTACCGATGGCAGATATGGTTATTTTGCATCAAATCAATTAAAAGGTATAGGCGGATGGGATATTTTTTATTTTGATTTATATGAAGGTGCACGACCAGAAAAGATAGGATTTATAAAAGGAGAATTAAAAGATGAAAAAACAAATGAGCCCATTCCAGCTCGCATCGAATTAAAAAATATAAAAACCAAAAAAATTACTGAAATTCCTGTTGACTCATTAACAGGTAAATACGTGGCTGTTTTTCCTTTAAAAAATGATTATTTGCTTACCATAAAAAAAGATGATTATGCCTACGAATCAAGATATATTTCTGCCAAAGATGAAACTTACCAACAACCTGTTAAAGTTGATATTAATATTAAACCAATTGAAGTAGGAGGTTCTTATCAGTTAAAGGACATAAATTTTGCTACCAATTCATTTGCTTTAAGTGAAGTATCTAAAAATATAATTGATGGGTTTATTGAATTTTTAAAAGAACATCCAAAAGTAAATATCGAAATTCAGGGTTATACTGATGATATTGGCAATGACAGAGATAATCAGATACTTTCTGAAAACAGGGCAAAATCTGTGTATAATTATCTGATTGAAAATAATGTAAAAACTGTCCGCCTTAATTATAAAGGCTTTGGTGAAATGAATCCTGTAGTTCCAAATATTAATGAAGAAAATCGGGCAAAAAACCGTCGTACAGTATTCGTAATTAAAGCAAAGTGATTAATTTAGGCATTAGGCAATAGGCAATAGTAAGTTAGCAACAAACCATTAATCATTAACCAATAAATTAGCTGTTCATAATGAGTTTAAACCCAACGCCATGTACATTTAATAATTCAATTTGAGGATCTTCTTTAAGATATTTCCTTAGTTTGGTAATATAAACATCCATACTTCTTGCATTAAAATAGCTGTCGTCTTTCCAGATTTTATTAAGTGCAACGCTTCTGTCAACCACATCATTTGCATTCTGACATAGAATCATTAAAAGGTCAGTTTCCTTGGAAGTTAGTTTTTGTTCTCTGCCTTCAATGCTTAAAATCTGACGGTTAAAGTCGAAATAATATTTCCCGATGTTAAAGAAATTATCAACGGGATGTTGCTTTTCAGCTTCCTGAGTACGTCTGAGGATGGCTTCCATTCGCATCAGCAATTCTTCCATACTAAATGGTTTGGTAATGTAATCGTCGGCACCTATCTGAAATCCTTTTAGTTTATCTTCCTGCATATTTTTTGCAGTAAGAAAAAGCACAGGAACTTTTTTATCTAATTTGCGAATATCCTTTACCAAAGTAAATCCATCTTTAATTGGCATCATAACATCAACAATACAAAAATTAAAATCATTTGTTTTAAAAACATCAAAAGCAATTTGACCATTATTGCATAATTGTGTGGGAAATCCTTTAGCTTCGAGATAAGTTTTTAATAAATTTCCAAGATTAGGATCATCTTCTGCCAATAAAACTTTTATTTTATTATTTTCCATAATATTTATGTTGATTTTTACTTTAACAAAATTACAAAATTATTTTAACATTTAGTATAACAATATAATGAAGGGAAATATTATACAAAAGGTAAAAAAACTGTAAAAGTTGACCCTCTTTTTATTTCACTTTCAATAGTAATGGTTCCATGATGTTTATCAACAATTGCTTTAACATAACTTAACCCCAGCCCGAAACCCTTGATGTCATGTACATTTCCGGTAGCAATCCTGTTGAATTTTTCAAAAATTTTCTTTTGATTTGCTTTACTGATTCCAATGCCGTTATCAATAATTTTTATAATTACACCTTTTTGATTATTTTCAGTAGAAATTATTATTTTGGGTTTTTCGGGAGAGTATTTATTGGCATTGTCCAATAAATTATAAATTAAATTGGTTATATGAACTTTATCAGCCATTATTACAGATATCTCAGCTTTTAATTCCTGTACAACACTTCCGCTTTTTTGCATAACATGAAACCCGACATTATTCACTGCCTGAGGTATGATCTGATGTAAGTCAATTTCATCTTTTCTAAGAATCAGCTGGCCTCTTTCGAGTGTGGCCGTTTGTAATATATGTTCTGCAAGTGTTTCCAATCGTTTGTTTTCCTGTCTAATCACATTGATATAGGTTGCATATAACTCTTCTGATTTTTTAATACCATGATCACTTAAAGCTTCGCAAGCCAAAGAGATAGTTGAAATTGGCGTTTTAATTTCATGTGTCATATTATTTACAAAATCATTTTTCATTTCAGAAAGTTTCTTTTGTTTAAATACTGTAAAAACTGAATAAGAAAATGAAATAATAATGATGATTATTAGTGACATGGATGCTATCAGCATAATCCATAATTGCTTCATTAAGAAACTCTTTTCTTTAGGAAAAAAAAGCATTAAGTAAGCAGGATTAGTGTAAAAATTACTCGGGAATAAAAGATAAGCAAATTTCCTGTTTAAAAGTTCCTGACTGTATTTACCGGTACGCTGAACCAATAACTGTCCCCGTGATGGACTATAAATACCAAATTCATATTCTGTTTTAATACCCTTATCAAGCAATTCTGTAAAAATCAATGAATCTAAGAAGTTTGGATTTATTCTTTTTTCAATAGGTTTAAAACGGCCCAGGTTTACAACATCTTCAAAAAAATCTTCAATTAAACTTAATTTTTTAAGCAATTGATTTCTCCTGAACTTTAAATTTCTATAATCATTTAAAACGGTTTCATCAATAATAACTTTATGCTGATTAACTTTTGTCTTTTTATTTTTTAAATTTGAGTTTTCAGATAAAATAATGCTTGTATCTAAAAAAAATGTAGTTTCACCATTAACATTTTCCCAGGAACTAATATCTATTTTTTTACTGACAGCGCCTTCATCTTCAAAAGTTTGAGCTTCTTCGTCAATACCGGGATAGTTTTGTTGTTCCTTGTAAATAATGCTGTTTAATGAATCAATGGTATTAATCAGCAATGTTCTTTCCTTATATTTATTTAATTGAGAAGATAATTCCCTTTTTTCTAATTTTGAAATTACTTTTGATATTGCTTCGTCTACACTTCTTTGAAAATTTGCTTCTTCAACTGAAATGGCATTTTTTATCCAGAACAATTGAAGTCCGACCAAACCAATCAAGGCAATAGTCATTAAAATTATTGTAATTATGATGTTTTTCTTGTTCATATAAAAACAAAATTAGGGATTGTTTCTCTTTATTATCAAGGTTTAACATTTATTAACATATATTAACGTCCATTAACAGCAGCCTTGCTTTTATGATTATATTTTTGTATCATTAATTCATACATCTAAAAATGTATGAACTTTTTCACAAAATTGGTTTTTGGTTAATTAATTACGGGGCAATACACTTGCCCCGTTTTTTTTGTTTCTTTAAAATAATTTAATATATAAATTTATAAGCTATATCCCTTTGACATCAAACATTTTATTAAAGATTACTTAATTTATTTTCAGCTTTTTATTAAAAAAAGGAAAATATTTTTAGTTTTTAGGTATTTTTGCAAAAAATCTGTTTGAATTTAATATTGAATCATATAATCTTAATATACTATTTTTGCATAAATTATGTCAGAAAAACAAAAAACAATAGTTAATTCGGTTTCAATAGCTGGAACTGGCTTACACACCGGTAATTACGTTACTTTAACTTTCAAACCGGCTCCTGTAAATTTTGGTTACAAATTTAAACGGGTAGATATAGCAAATTCTCCTTTAATAGAAGCAAATGCTGATTTAGTCGTTGATACTTCCAGAGGAACTACGTTGGAATATAAAGGTGCAAGGATCAGTACTGTTGAGCATGTGTTAGCAGCTATTTTTGGTCTGGGTATTGATAATATCCTTATTGAATTAGACGGTGTAGAAATACCAATTCTGGATGGAAGTGCCAGGCTTTATGTAGAAGCATTATTAAATGCAGGAATAGTTGAACAGGATGCAGAGAAGGAATATTACGAAATAAAATCAAATATTAACTATAATGACTATGAGAAAAAAGTTGAAATGGTTATTATTCCCAGCAAAGAGTTTAAAGTTTCTGTATTGATTGATTATGAACTTAAAGTATTGAATACACAATTTGCTTCACTTTACAAGCTTGACGATTTTGCAACAGAAATTGCTCCTTGCCGGACCTTTGTTTTTTTGCATGAACTTGAATATCTGTATTCAAACAATTTAATTAAAGGTGGTGATCTTAGTAATGCTATTGTATTTGTTGACAGGGTGATGTCCGAAGATGAATTAGAACGACTTGCTGATTTATTTAATAAACCTTCTGTTAAAGTTTTAGAAGCAGGAATTCTAAATAATGTTGACTTATATTTTAATAATGAACCTGCCCGGCATAAATTGCTTGATGTTATCGGTGATTTAGCTTTAATTGGAAAAAGGATAAATGGTCATGTAATTGTAAGCCGTCCAGGTCATAGTTCAAATGTTGAGTTTGCAAAAATTATCAAATCTCATATTAAACTAGCTGTTACTAAAAAAGAAAAGCCAATTTATGATTTAGATAAACCTCCTTTATTTGATATTAACCGCATTCGTGAATTATTGCCACACCGTCCACCATTTTTATTGGTTGATAAAATTCTTGAAATGACAGATACCTATGTCATTGGATTGAAGAATGTAACCATGAATGAAGATTTCTTTGTTGGTCATTTTCCCAATGAACCTGTAATGCCAGGTGTATTGCAGGTAGAAGCAATGGCACAGACCGGTGGTATTATGGCTTTAAGTTCAGTTCCTGATCCTGAAAATTATGCTACTTATTTTATGAAAATTGATAATGTGAGATTTAGGAGTAAAGTAGTACCAGGCGATACTCTGATATTCAGACTTGATTTATTAACTCCTATCCGCAGGGGATTGTGTAATATGAAAGGTGTTGCTTATGTTGGCACAAAAGTTGTAATGGAAGCAGAGATGTTAGCTCAGATAATAAAAGTAAAATAATAATTATCCTGCAACACAAATTATTAATTTAAAAAAGATTGAAATGAATCAACCCTTAGCATACGTTAATCCTCAAGCCAAAGTAGCTAAAAATGTTGTTATTGAACCATTTGTTACTATTGATAAAAATGTTATTATCGGAGAAGGAACATGGATAGGACCCAATGTAACCATTATGGAAGGTGCCCGGATAGGGAAAAACTGTAAAATTTATCCTGGCGCTGTTATTTCAGCACCACCACAGGATTTAAAATACAATGGCGAAGAAACTACAGTAATAATTGGTGATAATACTACAATCAGGGAGTTTGTAACCATAAACAGAGGAACTAAAGCCAATATGGAGACTGTTGTCGGAAATAATTGCTTGTTGATGGCTTATGTCCACGTTGCACATGATTGTGTTATAGGGAATAATTGTATTCTGGCTAATGCAGCTACACTTGCTGGCCATATTAATATTGATGATTGGGCAATTATTGGTGGTTTATCTGCAGTGCATCAGTTTGTAAATATTGGAGCTCATACCATGATATCAGGCGGTTCATTGGTTCGTAAGGATGTTCCCCCGTTTACAAAAAGTGCCCGTGAACCCCTGTCTTATGTTGGTATTAACTCGATTGGACTAAGACGTCGTGGTTTTACTTCTGAGAAAATAAAAGATATTCAGGATATTTACAGAATTATTTTCCTAAAAGGATTAAATACCAGTCAAGCCATAGATATGATTGAAGCAGAAATTTCTGCTACACCTGAAAGGGATGAAATATTATCTTTCATTTCACGATCCAGCAGGGGTATTATGAAGGGATATTCCAGGACTTCTTAATAATTAAAATGTTGGAAGTTTAATAATTTTGATATTTTTGTAGTCTAATTGTATCATTTATCATTTGAGCTGCTTTCAATAAATTGGATATGCAACTTTTATTTGATTTATCATAAAATAGACTCTTTTCATATAATTTAATAGCTTCTGTATAATTACCTTCATTTTGAATAATCGCACCTAAATTAGATAATGCAGTTGAATTTGTTGAATCATATTTTAATGAAAGCAAGAAACAATTCCTGGCACTATCCTTTTGTTGATTGTTGTAATACAGTGCACCTAAGTTATTTAGTGAATTGTTATAACCAGGTATAATATTTAGTGACATCTGATAAGCATTCTTTGCTAAATCCATTTTACCCCAGAATTGATAGCAAACCCCAATATTATAATAGGATTCAATGTTTTTGGGATAAATATTAATTGACTTCTGATAATAATCAACTGCTTTTTCATAATACATGCTTTTTAACTGATCATTATCAGATTGTTCTGCCATTCTTCTGTATTCTGATGCCATTGAGGCTTGAACCCTTGAACTGTTTTCTGCTACACTTAAAGCAGATTCAAACAATGTAAAATTACTTTTCCACTCTTTATTACGTTGATAGGTTAATACAGAAAAAATCAGAACAACGAAAAAGGCAGATGTAATAAATTTTGAATTTAATTTAGTATTACAGAATTTATTCCATAATAAATAAGTAATTGCAAGAATAAAGCCAAAGGAAGGAGTAAAAAGAAACCGTTCACCCAAAGTTGCGCCAATCTTTACAAAAACATTTGTAGAAAGGGAAAATAAGGCTAAAAAAAACAAGAATCCGAAACCATCTATATGCTTTTTCTTAATTCTAATCAAAGCAAATACTCCAATAAATACATAGATTAATAAGGAAAGTATTGATATAATATTTGTCCAGGAAACAATAGGGAAAAAATTATAAGAATAATCATATGATAAAGGATACGGAATTATTAAAAGTTTAAGATAATATGCCAAGATGTAAAATATAGTTGCTAATTCATCTGATTTATTGCCTGCCGATACAATTGTGTTATTTATTACATCCATTTTATCAGCAATACCCAGAACAGAGGAAAAAAGGAGTGTACGGAAAACAAGAAAGCTTACTGATAAAAGTACAAATACAGATGTTAATATTGTATTTTTTTTAAGGTTATTGGAGGAAAATAAATAAATAAAAAATGGGATTACCAGAACGATAGTAAACGAACTTTCTTTTGATAATAATGCTAAAACAAATGTAATTATGGAAAAAATAATATAGCTTAATTTATTTGAATTTAGATATTTAAGCAGATATCGGAGCGTTAAAATGATAAAGAGAAATGATAAAATTTCATCCCGTGATTTAATATTTGCTACAACTTCGGTATGAATAGGGTGTGTGGCAAATATAAATGCTATTATATAGGCAAGTAAAGGGGTTTTATTAAAAATTTCTAAAAGTAATTTGAGCGAAATAAAACATGCAAGTGCATATAACAAAACCTGAATAACATGACTGGCACTACTGCTTTTGTTAAAAAACTGATTTTCAATAGCAAAGCTTAAAAGCGTTATAGGCCGGTAGGTTTGCCCCTCTATTTTATTAAAACCATATAAATATCCATGAGAAAAAATGTCTGCAATTCCATTAAATCCTTTTAGTACAAAGCTGTTTTTAGAGTATACAATATCATCATCAAGAACAAAACCATGCTTAAAAGTATTGCTATTTAAGATAATTATATAAAAAACAAATAAATAAGGCAGGTATTTATTTTTCCAAATATCCGATTTTGTATATACTTTAGATGTTTTTTTCAACTTATTATTTGCCATAAAATTTCCTTTTAAAGAATTAAAAAATATCTTTTAAAAATATAAATGCGTAAATAGAAAATTATTTTTACAATAAAATAATCAATCTTAATAAAACAAAAATAAGTCATTTTTTTCAAAATTATAAATTTTTTAATTATTCATTTTATTCAAATTTGAAATCCTTATTTAAACTTAATGTAAAAAAGTGTAAACAGTAAGCAAAAAATTCATAGATTTGTAATTGATTTGAATATGAGATACAAATATGGCACTTATCAATTCAGTATTATCATGGATTATTAAAAAGCGCGTTCATCAGATTGAGCTTTTTAAGCTATACCCTCATGAAGTGCAGCAGGAATGGTTTAAAAAGCTTATGTATGCAGCTAAAGATACTGAATGGGGTTTGCTTTACGATTATAAATCTATTAGTAAACCCGAGCATTTTAAAGAAAGAGTTCCTATTAATGATTATAATGCGCTGAAGCCATATATTGACCGTTTAATGCATGGTGAACAAAATATTCTATGGAATACAGATATAAAATGGTTTGCCAAATCATCAGGTACTACTTCTGATAAAAACAAATTTATTCCGGTAAGTGAAGAGTCTCTTGAAGAATGTCACTTTAAAGGAGGTAAAGATATGCTTTCAATTTATTGCAATAATTATCCGGATAACAGAATATTTGATGGAAGAAGTCTTGCTTTAGGAGGAAGTCATAAAATCAGTGAGTTTAACAGCGATTCTTATTATGGCGATTTATCTGCAATTATCATCCAGAATTTACCTTTTTGGGCTGAATTCCAACGGGTTCCTGAAAGATCAATTGCCTTGATGGATGAATGGGAAAGTAAAATTGAAAAGATGGCCTATGCCACTATTGAACATGATGTAAGTAATATATCCGGAGTTCCCTCATGGACGCTGTTATTATTAAAAAAAATTTTAGAAATCACAGGAAAGAATAATATTAATGAAGTATGGGAAAATCTTGAAGTTTATTTTCATGGAGGGGTTAGTTTTTCACCTTATCAACTTCAATTTAAGCAGTTAATACCTTCTTTAAGAATGAATTATCTTGAAACTTATAATGCTACTGAAGGTTTTTTTGGTATTCAGGATAATCCCTGTACGGATGATATGTTACTGATGCTGGATTATGGTATTTATTATGAGTTTTTACCTGTTGAACTTATTGATACTGAAAGTCCAAGGACTTTATCATTGGAAGAGGTTAAAAAGGGTATCAATTATGCCATGATAATTTCAACCAATGCAGGTTTATGGCGATATTTAATAGGTGATACCGTTAAATTCACCTCTTTAAACCCATTTAAAATTAAAATCACCGGCAGAACCAGGAATTTTATAAATGCTTTTGGAGAAGAATTAATTATTGATAATGCTAATAATGCTTTAAAAATAGCTTGTGAGAAGTCTGATGCCAGTATTATTGAATATTCTGCAGCACCTGTTTATCTTGAAGACGGAAAGAATGCCTCTCATGAATGGTTGATTGAATTTGATAAACCACCTGAAAGTATCGAGTATTTTACCGAAATACTTGATAATGCACTTAAATCTCTCAATTCAGATTATGAAGCCAAACGCTACCATAGTTTAATGCTTCATTTACCTGTGGTCAGATCTTTACCAAAGGATACCTTTTACAAATGGCTTAAATCCAAAGATAAACTGGGTGGACAACACAAAGTACCAAGATTGTCAAATGACAGAGTCTATGTTGAGGAAATATTAAAAATTAGTGGCTTGAAAATTTAGTGACTATTCTTTGTTTTTAAAAATGCTTCATAATAATCTTTTATTTCTTTCTCAAAAAAATTAATTTTGCAGACAGTAAAATTATTTCAATAATAAATATATGAAGAAACTGATTGAATGCGTTCCTAATTTTAGTGAAGGACGTGATATGGCAATTATAAAACAAATTACCGATGAAATTGAAAAAGTTGATGGTGTTAAATTACTGGATGTTGATCCTGGTGCTACTACAAACAGAACTGTTGTAACTTTTGTCGGAACTCCTGATGAAGTGATTGATGCTGCATTTAAAGCCATAAAAAAAGCTCAGGAAGTCATTGATATGCGTAATCACAAAGGAGATCACCCGAGATTTGGGGCAACTGATGTTTGTCCGTTAGTACCTGTTGCAGGTATTACTATGGAAGAAGTGGTGGTTTATGCTCATAAACTTGCAAAACGCATAGGTGAAGAACTGGGAATTCCTGTTTATTGTTATGAAAGTGCTGCAACCAGTCAGAAAAGAAGAAATCTTGCCAATTGTCGTCAGGGAGAATACGAAGCCGTAAAAGACAGGATCGGTTCTGATGAGTGGAAACCTGACTTTGGGCCAACTCAATTCAATGAAAGTATTGCCCGTTCAGGTGCCACAGCTGTTGGTGCCCGTGATTTTCTTATAGCAGTGAATTATAATCTGAATACGACTTCAACCCGTAGAGCCAATGCAATTGCATTTGATGTTCGCGAAAAAGGGCGTCCAAAAAGAGAAGGAAACCAAATTACCGGTAAAATTGTATTGAATGAAAAGGGTATGCAGGTGATGATACCGGGTACTTTAAAAGGAACAAAAGCAATTGGCTGGTTTATTGAAGAATATGGTATTGCACAGGTTTCTATGAATATTACCAATATTTCCGATACACCTTTACATATTGCATTTGATGAGGTTTCAGAAAAGGCTGCTGCACGTGGTGTAAGGGTTACGGGTTTGGAAATTGTCGGGCTTGTACCCAAAAGAGCCATTATAGATGCCGGTAAACATTATTTATTGAAACAACAACGATCAATAGGTGTTTCGGAAGATGAACTGATAAAAATAGCCATCAAATCTATGGGATTGGATGATTTGAAACCGTTTAATCCTTCAGAAAAAATTATTGAATATGTATTGGAAGCAGATAATAAGAAAAAGAAATTAGTTGATTTCAGCTGTACAGGATTCGCCAACGAAACAGCTTCTGAATCTCCGGCACCCGGAGGTGGCTCAATTGCTGCTTATATGGGAGCATTAGGTGCTGCATTGGCTACCATGGTTGCTAATTTATCATCGCATAAAGCCGGATGGGACGAAAGATGGGAAGAATTTTCAGAATGGGCTGCAAAAGGACAAAAAATCAAAGATGATTTATTGTTTTTGGTTGATGAAGATACGAATGCATTTAATAAAATTATGGATGCTTTTGGTTTTCCAAAAACTACTGATGAAGAAAAAGCTGCCCGTACCGCTGCTATTCAGCAGGCTACAAAATATGCCATTGAAGTGCCTTTCAAAACGATGAAACTTGCTTTTGATTCATTTGAAATTATTAAAGCCATGGCAGAAATTGGAAACCCAAATTCTGTAACAGATGCAGGTGTGGGTGCATTATGTGCACGTTCGGCTGTAATGGGTGCTTTTCTGAATGTCAGAATTAATGCCAGTGGATTAAAGGATAAAGCTTTTGTGGATGATATTCTGGCCAAAGGTGCTGAAATAGAAGCCAACTCTAAAAAAGCAGAAGAAGATATTCTGAAAATCGTGAATGCTAAGATAAATTCATAATTTTTCTATACATTGGATAATCGGTTTTTCCAGATTATCCAATGTATTTGTTCTTTTATTTAATAAAAAACTTTGTCTTTGTAATAAGTTTCAAATAACCAGGATTCGATATCTTTCAACAATAAACTGAATTTTACACGTTTTGCTTCTTTCAGGATATCATCACCTTGCATATATTCCCTGATTTCTTTATTGTATGTATTTTTCTTGCTTCCTTCTTTTAAAGCGTCATCAATTTTATAAATATTTGAAGAAAAGTCTCTGAAATGAAGCCTATCCTCTATATTAGTTATATTCTTATTTTTATTTTCGACTGGTAAATAAGCTGATAATTTCCTAATATCAGGATAATAAATCCATCCTAATTCTTTGCATTCTTTGTCGTTTGAAAAAGTAGGGCAAATTCCAAGAATTCGCATTTCAGCTGTTTTTTTTACTGAATCTGTATACCATACTTCATAAATTCTCAATATATTAAACTTTTGATTTTCAGTATTGAATTTTTCTTTTATTTCCTCAATACTCATTTCTTTTGATAATCCATCTTCTTTGTATACTTTTATTTTTCCATTCAAGATATTGGAAATTAATACATTTTGCAAGGGTTTAAGATTATTTTTATCAATATCAACTTCTTCGCATAATTTAAAATACGCCCTAACCATTTTTTCTGTAAGAAAGAAATAATTAATTATCCCGTTAGAATCTCTTTTCTCCATAGTAGATGAAAAATTAAATTCTTTTGGAATATATTGTTTGTATTCAAAATTATTTATATAATTTCTTCCCAAAATAATGTTTCCCGTTGAATCCAAAATTGTCCAATTTCCAACTTTATTATTATTTTCAAACTTGCCTTTAACAACATATTTTTGAAAATAATAAAAATATGCTTCAAAGTTTCCATTCAATCTGCCATTTTTTTCATCGTATTTACAATAAATTGATTTGTCATCGTAAATTTGTTTTTGTGCAAAGCATCGGATAAATGTGTTAGTTAATAAAAAGATGACTACAAATAAAAAACTGATTTTTTTCATACGTATTGATTTTAAATGATTTAAACGAATGAATTAAAACATTATTGCTTTTATTTTTTTCGGGATCTTGGATGAAACTGTAAAATATTGTCTCTCAGGAATTCACGGTCAAGATGGGTGTAAATTTCGGTTGTTAAAATGCTTTCATGTCCCAGCATTTCCTGAACAGCCCGTAAATCAGCGCCACCTTCTATCAGATGCGTGGCAAATGAATGCCTGAATGTATGCGGACTTATTCTTTTATGTAATCCAATCTTTTCAGCCAGTTGCCTGATAATGGTAAAAACCATGACACGGCTCAGTTTACCGCCTCTCCGGTTCAGAAATACGATATCTTCATTGCCTTTTTTAATGCTGAGATGTAATCTGTTTTCCCTGATATATGAATTAATCAGTTTAATAGCTAATCTCCCTATAGGAACCAACCGTTCTTTATTTCCTTTTCCGGTAATAATAATGAATTCTTCTTTAAACCGCAGATTCGAAATTTTTAAATTAACCAGTTCAGTTACCCTTAAACCACAGCTGTATAAAGTTTCCAGCATCACTTTATTCCTTTGACCCTCCGCTGTGCTTAAATCAATAGCATCGATTAACTGATTTATCTCGGAAGGGTTTAAAGTGTCAGGCAATTTGCGACCAATTTTAGGCGATTCCAGCAATTCAGCAGGGTTAATTGTAATGATATCTTCAAGTAATAAAAACTTAAAAAATGCTTTTATACCTGAAATAATTCTTGACTGCGAACGGGCATTTAGTCCTGATTCGTGCACCCACTTGATAAATTCCTGCAAATGATGAAGTTCAATAGCTGTTGGCTCAATTTTTAATTGTTTAGATTCCAGAAACTGCGTAAGTTTATCAATATCATGAATATAAGCTGAAATAGAGTTAGCCGATAATGATTTTTCAAGTTTAAGAAATGAATTGAAATTTTTTATGTAATTTTGCCAAATCATCGCACAGGTATAAGGTTTCAAAGATAGATAAAATATTTTAAAAAATATTAGGATATTAATTTTATTGTTAGTAATTTTGCAACCCTCAAAAAATAAAAGTTTATAAGAGATGGCCAAAAAGAGTAAAGAAGCAAGAGTACAGGTAATACTGGAATGTACAGAACATAAAACCAGCGGAATGCCGGGTACTTCAAGGTATATTTCTACAAAAAATAAAAAGAATACACCTGAAAGATTAGAGTTGAAAAAATACAACTCCATCCTTAAAAGAATGACAGTTCATAAAGAAATTAAATAAGTTTGAATTATGGCAAAGAAAGTAGTTGCAACATTAAGAACATCCTCAGGTAAGGATTTCGCAAAGGTATATCGTATGGTAAGATCACCAAAAACCGGTGCTTATATGTGGAAAGAAAATATTGTTCCAAACGATACAGTAAAAGAATTTTTAGCAAATCAAGCATAAGCTTATTTTGAAACGTATTGAAAAGTCCCGATTCTTTTCTCGGGACTTTTTTTATTTATATTTGTCGTTATAATTCAATAATATTAATTTTTGAATGACAAATCAGCGATTAGTAAGTAAAAAATCCAAAAACCAATTACTAATAACTAATAACTAAATGGGAATATTTTCTATTTTTTCAAAAGAAAAGAAAGAAGACCTTGATAAAGGTCTCTCAAAAACAAAAGAAAGTGTTTTTACCAAGATATCAAAGGCAATAATTGGCAAGTCCAGTGTTGATGATGATGTACTGGATAATCTGGAAGAAATACTTGTATCTTCAGATGTTGGCGTTGAAACCACATTGAAAATAATTGAACGCATTCAAAACAGGGTTTCAAAAGATAAATATATCGGAACCGACCAGTTAAACCGGATATTAAAGGAAGAAATTGCAGACCTGCTCAACGAAAACGACGCTGTAAACAGGGAGGATTTTGCTTTTCCAACCGGTGATACACCCTATGTAATAATGGTTGTAGGTGTAAATGGTGTTGGTAAAACCACCACTATTGGCAAACTGGCTTATCAATTCAAATCTGCCGGAAAATCAGTTTTATTAGGTGCTTCGGATACATTCAGGGCCGCTGCTGTCGACCAGTTGAATATATGGGCAAACAGGGTGGATGTACCTATTGTCAGCCAGGGTATGAACGCAGACCCTGCATCTGTTGCTTTTGATACCGTTACTTCTGCACTGGCACGTAAATCAGATGTTGTAATTATCGATACTGCCGGTCGTTTGCACAATAAGGTAAACCTGATGAATGAGCTTTCAAAAATCAAAAGAGTAATGCAGAAGGTTATACCTGATGCACCTCATGAAGTATTACTGGTTTTAGATGCTTCTACCGGTCAAAATGCCATAGAACAGGCCCGTCAATTCACCGCTGCTACTGAAGTTAATGCCCTAGCGCTTACAAAGCTCGATGGAACTGCAAAAGGTGGAGTTGTTATCGGTATTTCCGATCAGTTTAAAATACCGGTACGTTATATCGGTATAGGTGAAAAAATGGAAGATCTGCAAGTCTTCAACAAGCAAGCTTTTGTAGATTCATTGTTTAGTTAAACCAAAAATTAAGCTTATTTAAACTATAAATATTCACAACCCTGACAGGGTTTCAAACCCTGTCAGGGTTCAGCATTGTAAAGGAATAAATTTGAAAACAAAACCAAAACAAAAGATAAACATCATAACCATGGGCTGCTCCAAGAATCTTGTTGATTCGGAGCAATTGATGCGACAGCTGACTGATAAATATCAGGTAGTTCATGACTCTGAAAGAGATGACGCTGAAATTATCATCATCAATACCTGTGGTTTTATTGCTGATGCCAAACAGGAATCCATCGATACCATATTAAATTTTACTGAAGCTAAAAAAGGCGGAAAAATCAAAAAAGTATATGTTATGGGTTGTTTATCCCAACGTTACGAAAAAGAGCTGAAAGCCGAAATACCTGATGTAGACGCTTTTTATGGTGTTAATGATATTACAGCATTATTGCAAACACTCAAAGTTGATTTTAAAAAGGAATTATTGGGAGAGCGGACACTTACAACACCCAAACATTACGCTTACTTAAAAATAGCAGAAGGTTGCAACCGCAACTGTTCGTTTTGCGCGATACCTTTAATCAGAGGAAAAAATATTTCAAAACCTGTTGAAGATCTGGTGGCTGAAGCAGAGTGGCTGGCTTCAAACGGAGTAAAGGAACTGATACTGATAGCTCAGGATCTAACCTATTATGGTATGGATTTGTATAAAAAGCGTAAACTTGCAGAATTACTTGAGAAATTAGTAGCGGTAAAAGGTATTGAATGGATTCGTCTGCATTATGCCTATCCGGCTGCTTTTCCTCTGGACGTGCTGAATGTAATGGCTAAATACGATAAAATCTGCAAATACATTGATATTCCCTTACAGCATATAGATGACAGTTTGTTGAACTCAATGAAACGCAATATTGATGGAGCTAAAACCCGCGATTTAATTAAAAAACTGAGAACAAAAGTTCCTGAAATTTCCATCAGAACTACATTAATTGTAGGTTATCCGGGTGAAACCAAAGCAAAATTTGAAACTTTGAAAAAATTTGTTGCTGAGAACAAATTCGAGCGTCTGGGTGTTTTTACCTATTCTCCTGAAGAAAATACATCTGCTTATCTGCTTAAGGATTCTGTCTCTGCAAAAGTAAAAGAACAAAGAATGGCCGAAATTATGGAAATACAGCAGCAAATTTCTGCTGAAATCAATAAGGCCAGAATCGGAAAAACATATAAGACAATTATTGACAGAAAAGAAGGTAATTACTGGGTAGGAAGAACCGAGTTTGATTCTCCTGAAGTAGATAATGAAGTGCTTATTCCTTCAACAAAAAAATTAATTATCGGTGATTTTTATCATATAGAAGTTACCAATGCTGAAGATTATGATTTGTACGGAAAAGTGATATAAGTGACAATTGTCTTAATAGCCAATAGCCAATAGCCAATAACCAATAACCAGTAACAAAATTGAATAAAAAAGTAGCTTTTCAAACCTTTGGCTGCAAATTAAATTTTGCAGAAACATCACAAATATCAAGACAATTTGTTGCAAATGGTTTTGAGGTTGCTGATTTTAAAGAAACTGCCGATGTGTATGTTATCAATACCTGCACTGTAACGTCCATTGCCGAAAAGAAATGTAAAACAGCCATCAGGGCTGCAATTAAAAGAAATCCGGATGCTAAAGTTGCTGTTGTTGGTTGTTTTTCTCAATTGAAAGCTGACGAAATCCAGGAAATAGAAGGCGTAGATATAATCGTCGGAAATAACGAAAAATATAAATTACTCGAACTGATAACCAATCGTGAGCAGAATAATGATTCTGGCTGTGCTTACTGCGATGTAAAGCAGATGGATAAGAGCGATGCTTTTGTTCCTTCCTATTCTTCTGGCGACAGAACACGTTCTTTTCTGAAAATCCAGGATGGTTGCGATTATTTCTGTACTTATTGTGCTATACCATTTGCAAGAGGAAGAAGCAGGAGTGATACTATAGAAAATATCGTTAAATCAGCGCAGCAAATTGCCAGAGAAGGAATTAAAGAAATAATATTAACCGGTGTTAATATTGGTGATTTCGGTAAATTGAATAATGAAAACTTTTTGCAATTAATTAAGGCGCTGGATGAAGTTGATGGCATTGAACGTTACCGTATTTCTTCAATAGAACCTGAATTGCTGACTGATGAAATTATTGAATTTGTAGTTCAATCAAAAAAGTTCCTGCCTCATTTTCATATCCCTTTACAATCAGGCAGCAATAAAATACTTAAATTGATGAAAAGGCATTATCAGCGGGAATTATTTGCTGAAAGAATTTATAAGATTAAAACCGTAATGCCCGATTCATGTATTGCTGCTGATGTTATCACAGGTTTTCCCGGTGAAACGGATGAAGATTTTAATGATGCTGTTCATTTCATTACATCATTGCCAATTTCTTATTTACATGTATTTACATACTCTGAACGTCCTGATACTCTGGCTGCAAAATTAGAAGGTGTAGTCCCGGTTAATATCCGCCGCGAAAGAAGTAAACAATTACAAATTCTTTCAGACAGGAAAAAGCATGAATTTTATCTGCAAAATAAGGGACGAATGAAAAAAGTCCTTTTTGAATCAGATATTCATCATGGCTTTATTTTTGGGTTTACTGATAATTATATCCGTGTTAAAATCATAACAGATAAAACTTTGATAAATAAAGTCCTGGATGTCAGACTGAAAGACCTGGATTCTGACGAGGTTTTTATTGTTGAATAAAACTCCCATTGATATATATTCACTTAAAAGTCACAAAATTTTCTATCAGATATTTTTTGTTGTTAACTAAAATTTAATATCTTTGAACTGTAAAATTTGAGATGAATATACTTTACTTGCTAATAGGTGTTAGTTTATTTGCTGCCATTATTTTTTTATGGCTTTTTGTCTGGAGTGTTAATTCCGGTCAATACGACGACAACTATACTCCATCCATTCGAATCTTATTTGATGATGATGAAGTAAAGGAAGATGAATCCAATAAAAAATAGAAATTAACCAAATTCTTAGGATATGGAGATAGAAAAATTCAATTACGACAACGCCATTGTTAAAAATTTTATCTGGGCAACAGTAATCTGGGGAGCTGTAGCTATTGTTGTTGGTTTACTGGCAGCTTTACAACTGGCATTTCCGGTATTTAATCTTGGAATAGAATTTACTTCTTTTGGCAGGGTAAGACCAGTGCATACCAATGCAGTTATTTTTGCATTTATTGGTAATGCCATGTTTGCAGGGGTTTATTATTCATTACAGCGGGTATTAAAAACACGTATGTTTAACGATATCCTGAGTAAAATAAATTTCTGGGGATGGCAACTAATCATTGTTTTGGCTGCGGTTACATTGTTAACCGGCTTTACTACCGGTAAAGAATATGCAGAGCTGGAATGGCCTATTGATATATTAATTGCGCTAATCTGGGTAAGTTTTGGCTGGAATATGATAGGTACAATATTAATCCGGAGGGTAAAGCATATTTATGTGGCTGTATGGTGGTATCTGGCATCTTTTATCGGTGTAGCAGTACTGCATATTGTAAACTCCATCGAGCTTCCCGTCTCTATTTTACATAGTTATCCGGTTTATGCCGGTGCACAGGATGCAGTTGTTCAATGGTGGTATGGTCATAATGCCGTTGCCTTTTTCCTTACAACTCCATGGTTGGGGATAATGTATTATTTCCTGCCAAAAGCATCAGGAAGACCAATTTATTCCTATCAGCTTTCAATTATACATTTTTGGGCCCTGATATTTATTTATATGTGGTCAGGTCCTCACCATTTATTATATCAGGCTTTACCGGATTGGGTTCAGGCTTTGGGCGTTACATTTTCCATTATGCTGATAGCTCCGTCATGGGGTGGTATGATCAATGGTTTTTTAACGTTGAGAGGTGCATGGGATAAGGTTCGCGACAGCGCTGCTTTAAAATTTATTGTTGTAGCTATTACAGCTTATGGAATGGCAACTTTTGAAGGACCTATGATGTCACTGAAAAGTGTAAATGCAATCAGTCATTTTACCGACTGGACAATTGCACACACGCATATAGCGGGTATGGGCTGGAATGGTGGTTTGATATTCGGTATGCTATACTGGCTGGTTCCAAAATTATTCAGGACGAAACTATATTCAGAAAAATTGGCTAATACGCATTTCTGGATTGCTACCCTGGGTATTTTACTTTTTGCTATACCTTTATACTGGGCCGGAATTACACAATGGTTAATGTTACGCGAATACAATGTTGATGGCTTATTGGTTTATCCTAACTTTATTGAAACTTCATCACGTTTACATCCGATGTATATATTCCGGATTGTTGGTGGTACACTGTTTTTAACAGGTTTCCTTTTATTTTTATTTAATATCGTTAAAACTATAAAAATGGGAAGTCTGGTCAATGATGAAGCTGCCGAAGCTCCTGCACTGATAAATACTGATAAACGGGATAGCTCTAAAGAAACCATTCATCGCTGGCTCGAAAGAAGGGCTGTTCGCTTTTCCATTCTTGTATTTATTGCACTGGTCATTGGAGGAATTGTTGAAATTATTCCAATGATGAAAGTAGACTCAAATATTCCTAAAATATCATCGGTAAAACCTTATTCACCATTAGAACTGGCAGGCAGGGATATCTATATCAGCAATGGTTGTTATAATTGTCATTCCCAACAGGTAAGACCATTAAGATATGAAACCGACAGATATGGCGAATATTCTAAAATTGGTGAATTTGTTTATGATCATCCTTTCCAGTGGGGTTCACGCCGCAGCGGTCCTGATCTGGCACGTGCCGGATATATGGGTAGTTCAACCTATAAAACTGCAATATGGCATTATAATCATTTCAATAAACCATTGGAAATGAATCCTCAGTCCATAATGCCTGCATATCCATGGCTTACTACCAGAGAAGTCGATTTATCAATGCTTGCTGTTAAAATAAGAGCAATGCAGACATTGGGTGTTCCTTATGAAAAGGGATATGATATTAAAGCTACTGAAGATTATATGAAACAGGCAGATAAAATTACAGCTGAATTAAAAGCTTCCGGTGTTGAGGTAAAATCAACTTCTGAAATAGTCGCAATGATTGCCTATTTGCATAAACTCGGGCATGATATTTCTCCTGCAGCAAATACAATAATAAAATAGAAAATATGGGATTTGTAAGTGAAATATTATCAAAAGAAAATGGAATCCAGTGGTATTACATAATTGGGTTGTTTATCTTTCTTACATTATTTATTATTATGATTTACAGGGTAGTAAAAATCCCTAAAAAAGACTTAAAGCAATTTAAAGAATCAATATTTAATAACGATATTACTGCAGATAGCAAATAATATAAAAAAATATAGTTATGGCTGAAGATATAAAAGATATGAATAACATCGATGAGCATGATGATCATGAATATGATGGTATAAAAGAACTGAACAACCGTTCTCCTTTGTGGGTAATTATTTTATTTCTGATTACATTTGGATTTTCCGGAATTTATGCTGTGAAATATTTTGGATATCCTAACAATGGAATGGATCAGGCCAGTGAATACAAGGCTTCGGTTGAACAGCAAAAACTTAAGATGAGTCAGGCTGCTGAAGGTAAAGCAGCATCACTGCCTGAACCTCAAATGATAGCTGCGGGACAAAAAATATTTAAGGAAAAAGGATGTGTGGCCTGTCATGCTCAGGATGGCGGTGGTAATGCAGTTGGTCCTAATTTATGCGATAATTTTTGGCTTAACGGATGTAAAATGGAAGATATAATTCATACCATTACTGAAGGTAAACCGGAAAAAGGGATGACTCCTTTTAAATCTACATTATCCGGTGCACAGATTAAACAAGTAGCTACTTATATTAAAAAATCCCTGGTCGGATCTAAACCTGCTAATCCAAAAGCTGCACAGGGAGTTGAATGTAAATAGTTAATTTTTTATATCATTTATTTTTACAAGTCCAATCAAACTAAATATCAGGTAGATGGAAGATAATGAAACATTTCGCGATAAGCCTAATAATTTAGATGAAACGGGTAAAAGCCGGAAGATAATAGCGAAGCAACCCAAAGGAAAATGGTATCTCCGCCGGACTTATTTTGCTTGGTTTTGTATTTTATTTCTGATAATTGCCCCTCTTATTCATATAAATGGTAATCCATTCATGCTTTTTGATGTTGTCAACAGAAAGTTCTCACTCTTTGGCAATTTGTTTTTTGCTCAGGATACTTTTATCCTGGCACTTATCATGCTGGTAATTGTTGTTTTTATTGTATTATTTACTGTAATTTACGGCAGGTTATTTTGTGGTTGGGCTTGTCCGCAAACGCTGTTTCTTGAAATGATCTACCGTAGAATAGAATATTTGTTCGATGGTAATGGCCGCAATAATTCTAAAAAAAATCAGGAAAAGAAGTATAAAGCATTACGTTTAATAGGCAAACATGCCAGCTTTATACTGGTATCTTTTCTGATTACGAATGTATTTATCATGTGGTTTACCGGGGCAGATAAATTGATTAAAATTATGACTTCACCCATAAGCGAAAATCAGTTGGGTTTTATGTTTATGGCAGGTATTTCATTATTCTATTATTTTGTTTATGCTTTTTTACGTGAACAAATCTGTACTTTCTTTTGTCCTTACGGCAGATTACAGGGCGTTTTGCTGGATTCAAAATCCATTTCAGTAATATACGATTACAAAAGGGGTGAACCCAGAGGTGGCCGAAATGAAGGGGATTGTATAGATTGCGGACAATGCATAGCCGTTTGCCCAACAGGAATTGATATTAAAAATGGTTCTCAGTTTGAATGTATTAATTGTACTGCCTGTATTGACGAGTGCAATATTGTCATGCAAAAAATTAAAAAACCGGGCAATCTGATTCGTTTTGATTCTTATCATGGCATTGAAACCGGAAATCATTCAATTGCCAATGCACGTACTTATGCTTATTCAGCAGTTTTGCTGATACTGGTATTTATATTGGGATTTACTGTTTCTAAACGCAGCTCAATAGATGTTTCCATCAACCGAATGCCGGGAACGATGTGCCAGGAAGTTGATTCAGTTACTGTTTCAAATATTTATATCGTAAAAATCATCAACAAAACAAATAAGCAAAAGCATATTGCGATTAAACTGATGGATTTACAACAGGGAAAACTTGAATTTACAAGCGATATTTCAACACTGGATGCAGAAGTAAGTACCCAAAGTGTACTGATGATAAAACTCCCTAAACAAATATTAAAAGGGCATACCACCGACTTAAAGATAGGTGTTTTCGAAGAAAATGAACTGATAACAGTAAATACTATTAATTTTATTGGTGCACAAAATTAAAAAAATGAAGTTTAACTGGGGACACGGAATATTAGCTTTTATGACACTGTTTGTATTGTTATCAGTGGCTTTTATCATCTTTTCGCTGAATCAGTCAGAGGATTTGGTATCCAAGGATTATTACGATCAGGGCGCAGATTACTCAAAGCAAATGGAAGTTAATAATCGTTCATTTATTTATAAAGATAGTATTTCGGTAATTCAAGTAAATTCAACTGTTGATGTGAACCTTTGCCAAAGTCTTGCATCTTCAGGTGATAGTCTTTTTGTATTTTTCTACAGACCTTCAGATAAAAAATCGGATCTAAAGATAAAATTCCCAATGACTGAGCATTTCAGTATCCCTGCTTCTCAGCTAAAAACCGGACGTTATTTGGTGAAAATATCATGGCATCACCTCGATAGTTTATATAATATTGAAAAAGAAATAGCCATAAAATAATGGAAATAGTATTTGCAGGGTTTTTACTGGGATTAATCGGAAGTTTTCACTGTATTGGAATGTGTGGGCCAATAGCACTGAATTTACCTTTACGTGGTAATTCCTTTTCAGAAAGATTGATTAGTGGCATATTATATAATATAGGCCGTATAACGATGTACGGAATAATGGGAGCTTTATTCGGCTCTATTGGTCAGGGCTTACTTTTGCTGGGTGTTCAGCGCTGGATATCCATAGCAATGGGTGTAATACTTATTTTTTCAGTAGCAGCACCCTTCTTATTCAGGAAAATACATTTTAAATCAGTAGATTCATTTACTGCACTTGTCCGGACAGGCATTCAGAAATTATTCAATAAACGCTCTTATGCAGGTCTTTTATTTATTGGTATGCTGAACGGATTGCTGCCCTGTGGTCTGGTTTATCTGGCCATTGCCGGTGCTGTCACTACAGGGAGTATTCTTTATGGTAGTCTTTATCTTATATTGTTTGGCCTGGGTACATTACCTATGATGCTGACAATTTCCTTAATTGGCAACGCCATTACAGGAGTCTGGCGTAATCTGATCAATAAAATCATTCCTTATGTTGTAGTATTTGTTGGTGCATTGTTTATACTGAGAGGTTTATGCCTTGGGATTCCATATATCAGTCCGTCGAAGGAGAAGCTGGAAACTACCCTGCAAATGAAGAAATCAAATACCATAACCGAAGAGCAGAAAAAGAACAGCGATTGTTGTAGTCCTAAGTAAATTAATAAATGCATTCCGATAATTCCTGTACGCATTGTGGTGCCGATTGTGGCAAATCTCCTATTTTATGGAAAGAATATATATTCTGTTGTAATGGTTGCCTTCAGGTATATCAGTTACTGAATGAATATAAATTGCAGCAATATTATACCCTGGCTAAAGTTCCCGGTATAAAAGCTGAAGATGAAGCGTATGAAGGAAAATACGGTTTTCTTGATAAAGATGAAATTAAAAACAAATTGTATGAATTTCATGAAAACAATCTTGCCAAGGTTAGTTTTTACATCCCTGTTATACATTGTATTTCCTGTATCTGGTTGCTCGAACATCTGAATAAACTCAATGCCGGTATAAATCAGTCTTCGGTAAATTTTGTGAAAAAAACCTGTACCATCACTTTTAATACAGATGAAATTTCATTACGGCAAGTTGTTGAATTACTGCATTCCATTCATTATATACCGGATATTTCGCTTCAACTGCTGGAAGGAAAAACTAACAAAAAACAAAGCAATGCCCTTACCTACAAAATAGGTATTGCCGGATTTATTGCGGGCAATGTGATGCTTTTCAGTCTTCCACTATATTTTAACGGCAAACCGCTGGATGGTTTTCTGGGGACATTCTTCAGTTATATTTCATTTTTACTTACATTGCCACTGGTATTTTATTGTGGCAGTGACTACCTGATTTCGGCATGGAAAGCGTTGCGAAAGAAGATGGTGAATATCGATTTGCCCATTGCGCTCGGTATTTTGTGCCTTTTTACTGTTACCACTTACGAAGTAATAAGCAAAACCGGACAAGGCTATTCAGACAGTCTTTCAGGCTTATTGTTTTTTCTATTGATTGGTAAATGGTATCAGAGTAAAACCTACGAAGCACTTTCTTTCGACAGGGATTATAAATCCTATTTCCCGATAGCTGTAACAAAAATAACTGATAGTGGAGAAAAGACCGTATTGCTGAAAGATATTCAAGTGGATGACCTCCTCCTCATCAGAAATAAAGAACTGATACCTGCCGATGCTTTGCTTGTGGATGGTGTTGGATTGATTGATTATAGTTTTGTCAGCGGTGAATCCACACCGATTCGCAAGGAAAGTGGCGATTCGCTCTATGCCGGCGGAATTCAGATTCAGGGAGCTGTGACGATTAAGGTAACAAAAGAAGTCAGTCAGAGCAATCTTACCCAATTGTGGAATCAGAGCGAGATGAACCGTAAACCGCATAAGCAGCTGTTGCCTCTGATTGACCGTATCAGTCTTATTTTTACATTGGTAATCATCAGTATGGCTGTTGGCGGTTTCCTTTACTGGTGGTTGCAGGGTGAGTTTCATACAGCGGTATTGGTTTTTACATCAGTACTTATAGTAACCTGCCCCTGTGCATTGGCTTTATCATTGCCGTTTTCACTGGGCAATTCCATGCGTCTGCTCGGGCAGCAGGGAGTTTATATTAAGAACACACAAATCATAGAGAAACTTATTAAAATTGATACCATTGTTTTCGATAAAACAGGTACCATTACTGTCCCTGATCAGAATAATATTACTTATTCCGGCAAAATGCTTACAGCAGATGAAATAATTGCAGTTGCCTCACTGGCAAAGCAGTCCACTCATCCTTTAAGTCAGGCGCTGTCGAAATATTTTAATGAAACCGATTGCCTGACTGTTCATGGATTTGTGGAAGTATCGGGAAAAGGAACCTATGCTTTGGTTAACGGACACAGTGTACGCCTTGGTTCTGCTGCTTATCTCGGTATAGTAAGCAAGGAACATAACAGTGGAGCTGCTAAAGTATATATTGAACTGAATAAAGTCTATTGCGGTTATTTTACGATTGGCAACAAATATAGGAAAGGCTTTCTGGATGTTGCTGCAAATCTGAGACAAAATTATAGGCTCTATCTATTGTCCGGAGATAATCCATCTGAAAAAGAATTCTTAAAATCATATTTTGATGAAGCATCCATGTTATTTGAGCAAACTCCTCGGGGAAAGATGGATTTTATTAAAAATTTACAGGAAAACGGACATAATGTGATGATGGCAGGAGATGGCCTGAACGATGCCGGAGCCTTTATGCAAAGTGATGTGGCAGTATCGGTTGCAGATGACATTTACCATTTTTCTCCGGCGGGGGATATTATTATAGAAGCTGCAAAGTTCAATACCATAAAAAAAGTGATAGCTTTCAGCAAGCTTTCATTGAATGTGGTAAAACTCAGTTTTGTAATTTCCTTTCTTTATAATATATTCGGATTGATTTATGCTTTATCCGGCACTATGTCACCAGTGGTGGCAGCCATTTTAATGCCTATAAGCTCTGTTACTGTAGTAGCTTTTGCTATATTCGGAACCAGGGTGGTGGCAGGGTGGACGATTAATAAAAATAAATTAATATTTTAAAAATTCCATTCTTTTTTTACTTTTCTGCGTATATATTAGAGATAAAATATTTGAAAATTAATATTAATTGTTAAACCTTTAACAAAATATAGTATATTTGTCTATACATTATCAATGATATCATTGATAATTATAAATTAGTGCTGGTGCATTAACTTTTTATTTATATTCATAACACGTTGATAACAAAATATATATAAGTATTCTTTGATTTTTTGATTTGAATTGACTTTTCATTTAGCACTAAATTAAAGTTCAAGATTATGAATTCAGTAATTATTCTTTTGTTCAGCTATTAGTTTAAATAGAACTACTTACAGTAATACAAGTCAATTAAAATTTCAGAGAACAATAGGATATATTTAACTGTTAATTTTAACGCACCAGCAGTAATTATAAATTATAAATTATAAATTATAAATAAAATAGCTTTGCATTACAAATTATTTTTTCGGTTTCTTGGAATTATTCTGTTTGCGTTTATTATTAGCAACAATATAAATGCCCAGTGGCAACCCACCAACAATCCTTCAGGCGCATGTGTTCGCAGCTTACATGTAAATGGCAGTAATATTTTTGCAGGTACAACCTATGGGATTTATGTATCAACAAATAATTGTAATAACTGGACTGCTATCAACAATGGTTTGCCTGCTGACAAAGCTATTTTTTCAATTGCAACCAAAAATAATTATGTTTTCTTATCAACCTGGGAAGGCGTATACAGAACTACACTAAACAATTATAACTGGGTTGAAAAAGATAATGGAATCCTGGATCATTGGTCAATTACTTGTTTTGGTATAAATGGAAATTATATTTATGCAGGTACCTATAATAATGAAATTTATTTTTCTTCAAATGATGGCGAAAATTGGTATTTATTAACAGATGCTATTGGTAATCCTAATTGCTTTTTATTTAATGGCAATGATATGTATGTTGGATGCGATAATGGTGTTTATAAATCTTCCAATAACGGATTATATTTGGCTTTAATGAATACCGGAATAGGAATAGCAAGTAAAATTACTGGTCTGGCAATATCAGGCGGGACTATTTATGCAACATATGCAAATAACAGTTCGAATATTGGTGGAGTATATATGTCAACTAATAATGGGTTGAACTGGACCACCGTTAATAATGGATTACCAACGAACTATCAGGCCTCATCCATAGAAGTGTTGAATAATGAGCTTTATATTGGCTCCTATAACCTGGGGTTTTATAAATCTGTTAACTCCGGGACAAGCTGGAGTGCAATAAATAATGGGATTTATAATCTGAGTTCTTTTACTTTAAAGAAAAATGCCAACGACTTAATTGCCGGAAGTAATGGAAGCGGGATTTATCTTACGCATAATTCAGGCTCAAACTGGCTTTTTGCAAACAATGGATTTACTGCTGATCTTTACGTCCCTTATCTGGCAGAGCATAACAATAATATTTTTGGTGGGTTTTTTTATAATGGTATAGGATTTACAAATGATAACGGCAATACATGGTCACTGTTAAATACAGGTTTACCAAATACAACGATATGGACAATTGCATTTAAAGATACATCTATATTTGCCGGTCTGAATACAAGTGAAGTATATAAATCTACCAATAACGGAGGATTATGGACAAATGCCAGTAACGGAATAAATCCCGCCCTGAGGTTATTGGTATTATATGCAAGTGATACTACTATGTATGCGGGCGTATGCGGTTCAGGGGTTTATAAATCTACCAACAATGGTCAAAGCTGGACTCCCCTTAATAATGGATTGACAGATTTATATGTTGTTTCTATGTTTATTAATGACTCTGTATTATTTGCCAGTACCAGCAGTGGTTTTTTCAGATCAACTAATGGTGGAAATAACTGGACAATGATAAATAACGGAATCTTTGTAACTTCTTTTGGTAGTTTAACTTATACTGATACCATAGCTTATGCCTATTCCGGGCATGGGGTATATTCTATGCCTTTTAATGGAAATAGCTGGACCAACATCAGCAACAATTTACCTGTAAGCAACAATATAACTTATATATACAAAAAGGCAAATCATCTTTTTGTATATTCAGATAGTGCTTATGTTTACTATACATCTGATAACGGGCTTAACTGGGCACAAATTAATACAGGCTTACCGGCTGTGGCAAATATAACCTCTTTTACGATGAATAATAATTATGTCTTTGCAGGGACTAATATATACGGGGTCTGGAGGAGGCCATTATCCGAATTCCTGGGAATAAATGAAAAAACCTTAGCACATAATGATAGTAAAGCCTACCCAAACCCATTTTCAAATACAACTACCATAGCATTTAAACTCAGCAGGAATCAAAACGTAAAGCTTATTGTGTATGACTTTTCCGGCCGTCTGGTAAAAGAATTACTGGATCAAAAACTAGGTACAGGTGAAAAAGTCTTTGTGAACCTCTAAATTTTCTTTGTGTAACTCTGTGTAAATTATTAAATATTTATTACACAGAGAATTAATGAGAAGTCACAGAGTTACACAGAGGTTGATATTCAAGTAAATTAAACTTCTGAGACAGCCTCTAATCATAATTTTATCCGGCTGAATGTCAATAACGACAATTCTAATGCCCGGACGACTAACCGAATACCGGTAATGACCTCCTTAATTTTGGTAATAACCTCCTGAATAATGGAAACGACTTCAAGGAATGCAGTAACGACTTCCTGAAAAGCGTTAACAACTACCTGAATATCAATATCGATTCTGGTAATACCTTTGCGGCTCTCCGCTTAAAAACTCAGAGGTTCTCAGCGGTTAAAACTTTTTTACTGCAAAGTTCGCAAAGAAGGCGATAAGAGTCGCAGAGTAGCTAAATATTTATTAACATATTAAAATAAGTGTTATATTTGTTGTGAAAATAAAAACAGTATATCAGTAGTACCAAGCATAGAACAAACTAGATGCTTGTGAAAGATTTTTTACGAGTATTATTAAGTTAAGCAGTAAGTTTTGAAAAAGATCAACATTATACAATTTCATAAATATGAAGGAAAACTTAACCAATAAAAAAATATTAAATATGAAGAAAATTTACATTTTAATGATAGCATTATTTGCTGTTAATATTGCAAATGCTCAATGGACATATATGAATTCCGGATATACCAATAGTTTTAATTCTGTATATTTTACAGATGTTAATACTGGTTATATGGCTTCTGATTATGGTTTAGTTCTAAAAACAACAAATGGTGGAACTTCGTGGACATCTCTGCCAGCAGTTACTACAGAAGGGTTATATTCAATCTGTTTTCCAACTGCCAGTATTGGATTTGCTGCCGGTTCAAATGGTACAATAATAAAAACTACTAATGCCGGAGTAAATTGGAGTACATTATTAACTAATACTACTAAAGATTTGGTAACTGTTCAGTTTATTGATCAAAATACCGGTTTTGCAGTTGGTGAAGATGGAATTATTATTAAAACTATTAATGGTGGAACCAGCTGGACAATTCAAAATTCAGGTGTTACTGATGTACTTACTTCGGTTTTTTTTGTAAATTCAAACGTTGGCTATGCTGTGGGATATGAAGGTACATTATCATATGGAACTATAGTAAAGACAACCAACGGTGGAACAACATGGACTAAAATGTCTTCAAATACTTATGTTACATTGAGATCTGTTTTTTTTACTGATATAAATACAGGATATGCTGGTGGCGGAGATGGAAATATTATAAAAACCACTGATGGTGGCCTCACATGGACTTATCTTGCCGGTTCAGTTTCAGGAAATTTACGTTCCATTTTTTTTATTGATGCAAACCGTGGTTGTGCAGTTGGAGGTACAAGTATTTCAGCTTCATTGACGACAACAAAAGATGGAGGCGCAACCTGGAATGACCAGATTGTAATGTCAGTAACTAATTTGAATTCTGTATTTTTTGTTAATTCAAATGTTGGTTATGCTGTTGGTGGAAGTGGTGTTGTTTATAAAACTACAAATGGGGGAGGAACAACTGTTTCGGAAAATTCAGCAGATAATATGTTTACAATCTACCCCAACCCGGCCACAGATAAACTGACAATTAAACTGCAACAAATTCAAAACATACAATATACAAATGTTTCCTTTCTCGATATACAAGGCAAACTATTATTACAACAAGCCATTTTAAAGCCAGAAACAGAACTAAATATTGCACAATTTGCAAAAGGAGTTTATCTGGTGAAACTAAGCAATGACAAGAATACATTGGTTATTAAGTTTGTGAAGGAATAGCGGTTTATTTTTAACAAACAAAAACCCCGTAGAGCAAAATATGGTCTGAAAGCTGAGCCGAATTGCAAATTCGGCTCGGAACAATATTGAATTACAACTTCAATATTAAAATATAGTTGTCATAATACAAAATGAATTTGGTTTTATTTTATTGAATATTTGTCTTGTTTGCCAACAGACCGGATTACAAATCCGGCTTAGTACTCAAGGTTTTTAAAAGCATATTCAGCTAAGTGGAGTTAAAATAGATTATTTATTTTAACGCTTTCAGGTGCAAGCACGCTGACAGGTTTTTAAATGCTTAAAATCTGCGATAAAATCTGCGAAAATCACCGAGAAATTTTTTATTAAAAAATTCCAAAATAAAGTTTCAAAATTCTTTTGTTAGCGTTACTTAAAATTCTACCTTTGCACTCAAAATTAATTCAATATTAATTAACAAAATATATATAAGTATGAAAAAGAATGTAATCATTATTGGCGCTGCAGGTCGTGATTTTCACAACTTTAACTGTTATTACAGAGGCAATACCCAATACAATGTTGTAGCTTTTACAGCTGCCCAGATTCCTGATATCGATGGAAGAAAATATCCAAAAGAATTGGCAGGAGAAGAATTATATCCTCAGGGAATTCCGATTATGGCTGAATCAGAATTACCAAGATTAATAAAAGAATTAAAAGTGGACGATTGCGTATTTTCATACAGCGATGTTCCTTACAACAGAGTGATGAATATCAGCTCTGTAGTAAATGCAGCCGGTGCTAATTTTATTTTATTAGGACCAAAAGATACACAGATTACAAGTACAAAACCGGTTATTGCAGTTGGTGCTGTAAGAACAGGTTGCGGAAAAAGCCAGACCTCAAGAAGAGTGATTGAATTACTGATGGAAAAAGGCTTAAAAGTTGTTGCTGCCCGTCATCCAATGCCTTACGGCGATTTGAATGCTCAGAAAGTACAGCGCTTTGCAACTGTAGAAGATTTAGCTAAACACAAATGTACCATTGAAGAAATGGAAGAATACGAACCACATGTTGTACGTGGAAACGTTATTTATGCAGGTGTTGATTATGAAGCTATCTTAAGAGCTGCTGAAAATGATCCTGACGGATGTGATGTTATCTTATGGGATGGTGGTAACAATGACTTCCCATTCTTTAAATCAGATTTAACCATTACAGTTGTTGATCCACACAGACCTGGTCACGAAGTAAGTTATTATCCCGGTGAAGTAACTGCCCGCGTTGCTGACGTTATCGTTATCAATAAAATGGACAGCGCTGCTCCTGATGCTATCCAAATCGTAAGGGATAATATCGCGAGAATTAATCCTACCGCTATTGTTGTTGATGCAGCTTCTCCATTAACCGTTCATAATCCTGAATTAATCAGAGGTAAAAGAGTATTGGTTGTTGAAGATGGTCCAACATTAACCCACGGTGAAATGAAATTAGGTGCAGGTACTGTTGCTGCCAGAAAATTTGGTGCAAAAGAACTGGTTGACCCACGTCCTTTTGTAGTTGGTAAAATAGCTGAAACATTCAGAATTTATCCTAACATCGGAACCTTAATGCCAGCTATGGGATATGGTGCTGAACAGGTAAAAGATTTAGAAACTTCTATCAACAATACCGATTGCGATTCAGTTGTTATTGCAACTCCTATTGATCTGAACAGAATTATCAAGATTACCAAACCAAATACCAAAGTTGATTACGATTTACAGGAAATTGGTTCTCCAAACCTTTGTGACGTAATTGAAGATTTTGTTTACAAACATAATCTGGTTCAAAAAAGCAGCTGTGGCTGTGGCTGCAACTGTTAACAAATTATTTTGAAAAAGGCGACTAATTTAGTCGCCTTTTTTTTGAAATAAAATTATTTTTATAGTATTTTTGAAAGGGGAAAAATTAAATTAAAACATTAGAAAATGAAAAACAGAAGCTTAGTATCCATCAATGATTATTCAAAAGAAGAATATCTTAAAATTCTCGACATTGCCGAAGAATTTGAAAAAAATCCAAAACAGAATATCTTCGAAAAATATGTAGTTGCTACCTTATTTTTCGAACCTTCAACCCGGACCCGTTTAAGTTTTGAAAGTGCCGTTAACCAATTGGGTGGAAAAATTATCGGTTTCTCTGATGCAAGCAGTTCAAGTGTAAAAAAAGGTGAATCATTAAAGGATACTATTAAAACCGTTGCAAATTATTCTGATTTAATTGTTATGCGTCATCCGCTGGAAGGAAGTGCCCGCTTTGCAAGTGAAGTATCCGATGTGCCTATAATAAATGCCGGAGATGGTGCCAATCAGCATCCTACACAATGTTTGCTCGATTTGTATTCAATACGTAAAACCCAGGGTAAAATAGATGATTTGCATATTGCATTTGTCGGCGATTTAAAATATGGCAGAACAGTACATTCCAATGTTATAGCGCTTACCAATTTTAAATGCACTTTCCATTTTGTTTCGCCAACCGAATTAAAATTACCCAGTGCTGTAAAACGCCATATCAAGGAAAGTAATCTGGAGTATTATCAATATACTGACTTAAGTGAAGTTATTCCTAAAGTTGATATCCTTTATATGACCCGTATTCAGCGCGAACGTTTCTCTGACCCAATGGAATATGAAAGAGTAAAGAATGCCTATATTCTGAATGGAAATATGCTGGCAAACAGCAAACCTAACCTTAAAGTATTGCATCCATTGCCACGTGTAAACGAAATTGATGAAAATGTGGATGAAATGAAACAAGCCTATTATTTTCAGCAGGCTAAAAACGGAGTTTATGTCCGTCAGGCATTAATGGCAGCCATATTAGGTGTTAAGTAATTGATTTGTAACAAATTTTAATTGAAAGAAAATGGAAAGTAAAAAACTCAGAACAGAATTAGTCGTTTCAGCACTGGAAAATGGTACTGTAATTGATCATATACCCTCAAAAAATGTATTTCAGGTTATTAAAATATTGAATCTTGATACTTTTGACAACCAGATTTTGTTTGGTACCAATCTCGACAGCAAACGTTATGGTAAAAAAGGAATCATTAAAGTTAAAAATAAATTTTTCGAAATAGAAGAGATCAATAAAATTGCTATTGTAGCGCCATCTGCAACATTAATAGTAATCAAGAATTTTGAAATTATAGAAAAGAAGCCGGTTGAGGTACCCGGTATTGTGGATAAATTTATTAAATGTATCAACCCTAATTGTGTTACCAATCATGAAAATATTCATACAAGGTTTACAGTTATTGATAAAGATGCCATGAAACTGCAATGTCACTATTGCGAAAAAACTACTTCAAAGGAGAATTTTATATTTATATAAGCCTTCAGGCATAGCGGGAGTGTGACTCTAGCTAAACGTTGATAGCGGGAGTGCGGCTTGGAGCCGCGCCCCCGCTTCTAATTTATAAACGTTTACTTTTCGTTCTTTTTTACAAAATAGGCTACTTTTTCCAGAGAAGTAATCATATCATATTCTTCCAGAAATACATCCTCTGATACATTTAAAGGGGCTGTTGTAAAGTTAAGTATCCCTTTTATACCTGTATTTACAAGATGTTCAGTAACTTTAACTGCCTCAGTAGGCGGAACTGTAAGTATTACAATACTGATGTTCTCTTTTTCAATAATCTCCTCCAGTTTGTCAAAATGATAGCACTGAACGCCTGCAAATACTTTATCTACTTTCTCGGGATTCGTATCAAAAGCACCTACAATGAGTAATTTACTTCGTTTTCCTTTAAAATAACTGATGATAGCACGGCCCAGATTACCTGCACCTACAACGGCAACATTTTGTCCGTTTTCGCTGTCAATAATATCACCGATTAAATCAATGAGTTCCTGAACATCATAGCCTTTGCGCAATGTTCCTGAATAGCCGATCAGCATAATATCCCTGCGTACCTGAACAGGTGTAATGTGCAGCAAAGCTGCAATTTCGTGCGAAAAGATATGGGTTTTCCCACTGGCAACACAGCTTAATAAATTACGTCTGTATTGACTTAATCTTTCTACGGTTTTTGATGGTAATGCAATTGTATTTTTCATAAGTTTAATATTTGTTTAGTTTCAGATATTGAGATATATATTGTTTAATTAAATGCTCCTTGTAAATATGCTTTTGTTCTTTCCATTTTAGGATTTTCAAAAAATTCTTTGGCCGGACCCTGTTCAATAACTTCGCCCATATACATAAAAATTACATAATCGGCAATTCTTCTGGCCTGTCGTAATATATGTGTAACCATTACAATGGTATATTGTTGCTTGAGTTCTTCAAATTTTCTTTCAATGGTTTCACTTGAAATCGGATCCAGAGCAGAAGTAGGTTCATCAGCCAGAATAATCTCCGGGTCAACCGCAAGTCCTCTGGCAAGGCATAAGCGTTGTTGTTGTCCTATAGATAATTTTGATGCAGGTTCATGAAGGCGGTCAAACACTTCATCCCATAGATTGACCTGTTTTAAATAATTTTCTACCCTTGCATCCAGGGCTTTTTTATTGCGTCTGCCACTGATTTTTAATCCATAAGCAACATTATTGTAAATATTCATTGGCAAAGGAAACGGACGTTGCGAAAGCAATCCCATTTTTTTCCTGATTTCGGTAACATCAGTTTTGGTATGTAAAACGTCTTCATTATCAATAAATATGCTGCCATTAATCTTTACATCATGGTAAAGGTCAGTTAAACGATTCATACATTTCAGCAGGGTTGTTTTTCCGCAACCAGATGGTCCTAATATGATAGTAAGCTTATTTTCAGGAATTTCGATATTGATATCCTTTAAAATATGTTGTTTACCAATATATAGGTCCAGATGCTCAACTTTTATTTTTGTATTTTCGTTCATGATAGCTTTTAAATTCTGTTTTTATGGTATTTTTTTGACAATGCCCGGGATAATAAGCTTATTACCAATATAATAATTATTAAAATAACTGCGCTTGCATACGCTCTGTTTTGTACTTCTGGCACAGGTGAACTTAACTGAAAAAAGATGGACAGGGGCAAAGTGGCAGCCGGTTCATTTAGGGATGTCGGAATACTGTCAGTATAACCTGCCGTAAATAAAACAGAAGCAGCATCACCTATGGCTCTGCCGAATGACAATAAAATAGCGGTAACTATGCCTGAAAATGATTGAATCAACACCACCCTGAAAGAAGTTTCTGTTTTAGTGGAGCCTAATGATAAAGCGGCTTCCAGTAAACCTAAGGGTGAAGTTTTAAGAATTTCGTCGCAGGCTCTTATCATGATTGGAAGAATAAAGAGGGTAACGGTAATAATACCGGCTAAAAGCGATGTTTTTATCCCTAAAAACACCATCAAACCAAAGCCAAATGCGCCATAAACAATGGAAGGAACACCCCAGATTAAATCAAGTAAAAATCGGATGAAATTCAATATTTTTCTACGTTTAACAAGGTAAACATTCATAAATAAAGCTACAGGAACACCAATAACTGTTGCAAGCAATGTTGCGCCAAAGGATAAATACAATGATCCAACAATGGCATTGAGGACACCACCTTCCTTGCCGTAATAGTAGCCTCCGTGCGGGCGCTGTGTAAGCATTTCCCAGTTTAATGCGCCCAAACCCTTCCTGAAAATACTATACAGAATAATAACCAATACAGATACAATCAGCAGATTGCTAATCAGCATCAGACTTCTGAAAAATATTTCTTCAATTTTCTTTAACATTGGTAGTTTGTAAAGTTTGTAAAGTTATTGGTTATTAAGTTATTAGGTTATTAGGTTAATTTCACTTTTTGGTTAATGGTTATATGATATTTGATATTTGTTATTTGTTTCTATTTATTACTTAATGTTTACTGTTCACTTTTTATTTTTTTTAACTATTCCCTGTATCATCTATTGCCTAATGCCTAATGCCTAATGCCTATTACCTATTCATAACTTATAACTCATAACTCATAACTCATAATTAATATTTATCGTATCTAACAATCAACATGCGCATTAAAGCATTAAAAACCATAACCACTACAAATAGTATTAATGCAGCAAACATTAATGCAGATTCATATTTGGGTATGGATAACATTTCGCCATAATTATTGGCAATTAAAGCGGGCAGGGGATAACCGGCATCAAATACATTTTTTGGTATCTGTACCATGTTTCCAACCACCATCAATACTGCCATGGTTTCTCCAAAAGCTCTTGCCAGTCCGAATCCCAGTGAAGCAATAATCCCCGGTAAGGCTTTTTTTAATAAAACATATTTTATGGTTTCCCATTTGGTAGCGCCCAATGATAAGGAAGCTTCAGTAAGTTCAATCGGAATGGTCCTGAAAATTTCTATTAAAATATTCAGGATAAAAGGAATTATCATTACAGAAAGTACAATGGCACCGGCTAAAATACTGTATCCCATGGTTTGAGCTCCAAATAAAGGTGCAATAACCGTTGAAATAAACGGGACAACCACTATTATACCCCATACCCCATAGACTACCGAAGGCAATCCTGCCAGTATGTCAATTACAGGATGAATGATTTTTAAATAAAATTTCTTTGAATATTGCGTAATTGATAGTGCTGCAAATATACAAATGGGTGCAGAAATAAGCATTGCAATAAAGGTTACCCATACCGAACCCATTATAAATGTCAGGAATCCGAATTTTCCAATGCTGGGTTTCCATACTTTTGAAAACAATAAATCACCTAAGGAATTTTCCGAAAACAACAGACTTGATTTAAAATACAGACCCAAACCCAGAATAAATGGCAACAGCACAACAAAGGATATTGCAATATACATCCATGCTGTACTTATACGATTTTTTGTTTTCCGGTTATAAAATAATACAATCATGGATTTAAAGTTTGAAGTCCGATGTCAGAAGTTATGTTATCATTACTTCAATAATTTGACTTTCGTCTTTCTATATATTTTAATTTAAATTCTATTAATCAACAATTCTTATTTTGATAATTATTAATTTTTAATTCTTCCGACTTACTTCAGTTTTGCCATTTCATTCTTGATAGATTCTTCAGAAAGGAGCACATAACCGGCTTCATTTACAAATTTTTGTCCGTCAGTTAAAATCCAGTTGATAAAACCCTTTACCAACGCTTTTTGAGGTTTTCCTTTTGAAACAAAAAATAATTCCCTGGAAGGAGGTGAAGGATATCTGCCATCTTTAATCGCTGCCATAATATCATCTAGACTATTGTAAAAATTTTCTTCTGCATCTATTTTACCGTTTTTATTGATATCTATCGGAGCTACTTCTATTCCATCATATTTTTTCCGTGTTTTAATATCATAAACGTAAGCAATATTGTTAAATCCGATACCACAGATATCTTTTTTTACTGCTTCTGCTACACCGGGATCTCCGTTAATTCCGATTCCCTGAATATCTTCCTGTTTTTTGTTTTTGAGAAATTTCGCCCACATTTCTGCAGCACCGCAAGCATCAGAACGGTTATAAACATTTATTTTATCATTATTTTTTGTCCCTAATGAAGCTCCCCATTTTTTAATGTTATTTGTAATAAAAATTTCATAAAACGTTTCCATTGTAATCCCTTTTGATAGTATTGTTTTTATTTCAGGATTTTTTACGTTTATAGTTGGTAAAACTGCATCTTTAGTAACGGCTATCCACCAGGCACCCTTTTGTTTTTCTTCGTTGCTTACAGTTTTAGAATACATACCTAAATCAACCATATCTGAAAGTGCATCAGTCATTCCTTTTCCAGCACCACCTGCTGAAATATCAATGATTACTTTGGGGTGTAATTTCATATATTCTTCTGCCCACTTTACTGTTAACGGATATAATGCAAATGCACCCGAAATACTAATATGCCCGGTTAAACTGTCTTTTCCATCCTTATTTTTATTTGCATTATGATTGCATGAAGTTGCCAAAACCAATATCAGCAACATAAAAGTACAACTTAAAATAATAGCTTTTTTCATCTTTTTATACTTAAATTTTATTATTCTTATTTTTTAATTAACAGAAAATCAATTGTTTATTTCATTAATTCTGTTCTCAAAATTTTATACAAATATAATGAAGATTTTTTAAAAACAAGATTTATTGTTACAAATGTAACACTGTTAATAAAATAACAGAGCAAAATAAAAGAAAATTAATTAAATTAGCAGACTTTTTAGCAATTTAAAATGTAAATATTCCTGCTGAACTTAAATATAAAGCTTACGAAATATTTACTATTGACGAAAAAAAATAATTATATTAAAAATAATTAAATTTTAAACATAGAGGCAACCTAATTTGTTTTAGAATTGTCGTAGTTTTAATATCTTTGTAATTTAAATAATGAATCTTTATAATCGAAATACAATGAGAAAAATACTTCTTTTTGTTCTTTTTCTTGCATTTATAGGTATAACTGCAATACAGGCTCAGGAAAATAATGCACCTTACAGACCAAAACCCGATGATTGGGGAACTTTTTGTCTGGTTTCATCCACTGTTGGTGATACTAATTATTTTAAATTAGATCTTAATCAGATAGCAACCGAATTTGAGAAAATATATTTAAAATATTATTATATCGAACAGGATGTTTTTCATACTAATATTAAGGAATATAGTATTGAGAACGGAACTGCAATGATAGCTGTACCAAAACGTTACGCTATTGAAGATTACCGCCATTTTATGGCAATGATGAAAAAAATGGCATTTACTGCCAATTATAATTTTACAAATGAAGAAAAAGCCGCTTATTTAGAAAATCATAAAAAGAAATAAGAATGAAAAAAATTGGAATAATCTTTCTTGTTCTGTTAATTGGTTTTAGTGTAAATACGATTGCTCAGAACTTATGTAATACTGCATTACCATTTACAACAGGCACAACATATAATTTTCCTGCCGGTGTTAATGCAACTGCCGGTGAACCGGGACCTAATTATGGTTGTTTGGGCACAAAACCAAATCCTGCATGGTATTTCTTAAAAGTATGTACAGGTGGTAATATTGAAATAGAAATGCATGGATCGGGTAATTATGATATTGATTTTGCCTGCTGGGGACCTTTTACATCACCAACAACACCCTGTACGGCATTATTAACAGCCGGAACCCCAACACCTAACCATCATGCACCAGGCCCCGGAGGTGGTTATCCTGTTCCCAATATGATAGACTGCAGCTATGACCCCAGTTATCAGGAATGGTGTTATATCCCAAATGCAGTTGCCGGACAGTATTATATATTGATAATAACAAATTTCTCCAATCAGGTTCAGAATATAATCTTCTCCCAAACCAATGCCGGACAACCCGGTTCAGGAAGTACCAGTGGTCTTGTTATGCCACCGCAGATTTCAAGTAATGGACCGGTTTGCGAAGGTGATACATTGAAATTAACTGCAGGTACAGTAAACGGAGCAAGTTATTACTGGTCAGGGCCGAATAACTGGCAATCTTTTGTTCAGAACCCAAAAATACCAAATGCTACACCATCTCAATCGGGTACCTATTATTTACTTATTACTGCTTGTAACGAAATCAGCCCTGAAATATCAATTCCGGTGGTAGTTAAACCAAAACCTAATGTAATAGTAGCTAACGATACCGTCTGTTTGGGAGATTCAGCCGTGTTAAAGGCCACCGGAGCAACTACTTATAAATGGTCTCCCGGTGGGTCAACAGCAGATTCTATAAAAATAAAGCCAGCTGCCAATATAAATTACACTGTTATCGGGACTGCATTGGGCTGTAAGGATACAACCACAGCAACCATTGCTGTAAGACCTTTACCTGTTGTAACTGTTAATAATCCAACAATTTGTATATATGATACTGCTACAATAACTGCAAGCGGAGCATTATCATATTTATGGGGAAATGGAATAACAGCAAACACAATTTCTGTAAGTCCGCCTCATGATACGAATTATGTTGTTGTTGGCAGAGATGTTTATAATTGTTTAAATACAGCAACTTCACATGTAAGCATAAATCCTTTACCTAGTATAATCTTATCACAGGATACAACCATTTGTTTGGGTGGATCGGCAACGTTAACTGCTGGCGGTGGAATAAAATATTTATGGACACCCACAAATGATACAACATCTGCAATAACAGTAAGTCCGACTTATACATCTTTTATTTATACTGTGGGTGTAACGGATATAAATAATTGTTTTGATTCAGCTTCTGTTACCGTTTATACTGCACCGCTACCTATACCAACTATTTCGCTTGAAAAAGATACCATTTGTAAAGGTGCTTATACAACAATTACTGCCACAGGAGGTTCTTCCTATACATGGAGCACAGGAGATATTTCACCTACAATTTCAGTAAGACCTTTATTAACATCTATATATACTGTTACTGTTGCAAATAGTCTGAACAATACCATCTGTTCAGAGAATTTAAGCATTCAGCAAAATGTAAGAAATTGCAATGTTATTTATGTACCAAATTCATTTACTCCCTTAGGATATAATTCTGTTTTTAAACCTATAGGAGAAATTGTAATTACAAAATCATATTACTTTGCTATTTATAACCGATGGGGACAACTTTTATTTGAAACCACTGATATCAATCAGGGTTGGGATGGAAGGTTCAACGGTGAATATGTTCAGGCAGGAGCTTATATTTATTACTTAAAGATAGATAATGGTTACGAAGACCCATTTGAAAAAATAGGAACAGTAACATTAATCAACTAGTTATTTTTTAGCTGATTACATTAAACTCTTCATCCAGAAAGTCTTTTAACTGGGAAGGTTGGATATCTAATGTAAGTTCTCCCTTTTTACAATACGAAATTTTCCCGGATTGCTCGGAAACAACAATGGCTATTGCATCTGACTGTTCAGTTATGCCCATTGCTGAACGATGCCGTAATCCTAAGTCATGGGAAATATTTCTGTTTCCTGAAACAGGTAAGATACACCTAGCAGCTCTGATACGATTATTAACTATAATAACAGCACCATCATGCAAAGGGCTGTTCTTAAAGAAAATATTTTCCAATAATTGCATAGAAATATTGGCTTCAATTAGATCACCTGTATTCACAAATGTCTGTAATTCATTTTTATTGGCAATTACCAGTAAAGCTCCGGTTTTAGATTGCGACATTTTCTGACAGGCCTGTATTATCGGGTCAATATTTAAACTGCTTTCATTTCCCATATAAATACGCCAGAATAGAAATCGTTTTGATTTTTTACTGATAAATCCGGGAGTACCCAATAAAAGTAAAAAACGACGGATTTCCGGCTGAAATACAACGATGAGTGCGATAACACCTACACTGATAAACTGGCCCAAAATTTCAGTAAGTAATTCCATTTCCAGTATTCTTACCAATTTCCACATCAGGTAAATGGAAATAATTCCTATGAAAATATTGATAGCAGCAGTACCTTTTATGAGTTTATAAAGTTCATAAAAAAGATAGGCAACCAAAACAATATCAATAATATCGAGAATTCTTAAATGAGGTAATTGTTCAATAAATAAGGTAAGCATAAAAACAGTTTTTTGGTATTATTCGGTTAAAACTTAACAAAGACAGTATATTTTACTTTTGATTCTACAGCTTGCCCTTTTAAAAGTGCAGCCATCCATTTCCCATTATATACTGACAGCATTTTTCGGGCTGCTGCCTTATCAAATCCATAATTTCTGCCGTTTGCAATTTCGCCTATATCGATAGTTCCATTTTCTTTTACAATGATTTCAAAACTAACGGCAATTTCTTTGTTTTTCAGAAATTGATAATTATCGGGATATTTAGCCTCAATAAAGTCGGCAACTTTCATCCAATACCGCTGAGCAAAAAATATAAAATCATCCCATCCTATTATAGGTTTGGCAAATTGTATTTCTTTTTTGTAAATATATGTTTTCCCTGAAGCATCATAACTCATACCATTTTTAAGTTTCCCTTTGTTATACCATTCGGTAAAATAAGGTTTCCCATTATTATAAAAGCCATTCCAGATGCTGTCTTTCTTATCATTGACATATTTACCTCTTCCATCAATTTTTGCTTCAATAGGTAAGTAAGTAATTTTTACCCGGTACTGAATGTTTTCACTCAGCATGTCCGGATTATTAAATTCTGCAACATCTCTTGTTCCAAAACTCCAGTATTCATCATTTATATCTGCTTTGTCTTCCTGGGAATATGCAGAATAACTGATGATTAAGCTAAATACTATTAATAATAGAATTCTCATTTTATATGATTTTTATATGTAACAAAATTACATTAAATTTCTTGATGATGGAATCATTAGCATTAATTTAAAATTTCCATATTTTTGCAAATTTTAACATTTTAATGTATTGTTTATGTGAAATATATTCAGATATTTGTTGGTTACTTATAATTAAAATTATAAACAAAAAAACAATAAATTTATGAAAAAAATTACACTTTCTTTTTTTATTTCAATAGTATGCATGCTGCTGTTTTCACTGCAGGCTCAAACATTGCTGTTGAACGAACAATTTAATTATCCTGTTGGTGATTCCCTTATCGCTCATGGGTGGGTTGTACATAGTACCGGTACAACTCCAAATACGATTTTAGTAAAAAGTGGAAATTTAACCTATACTCAGTATCCGGCATCTGCAGGTAACAGTGCATATATCAAAAATACCGGTAATGATATTAATAAAACATTTCCCGGACAAACATCCGGAAGCGTTTATTTAGCTGCCTTGGTAAAAGTTGATTCTACAACCACCACAGGAGATTACTTTATGCATTATTTAAAAACAGCAACTACTTTTCCAGGACGTATTTACGTTAAAAAAAGTACAACAGATGCTACTCAAATTTATTTTGGTGTTCAAAAAGGGAGTTCAGGTGCTACATATTCTACTTTGTCTTATTCCATTGATTCTACCTTTTTATTGGTTTTAAAATATACTTTTATGACTGGTACATTAACCAATGATAGTATATCGTTATTTATTAATCCTGTAATTGGAAATGAAGGAAGTCCAACAGTCAGAATATCTTCAACTGATCTGGCTAATGCTGATTTGGATTCAGCTTATTCAATAGCATTACGACAAGGAACTACAGCAAACACAACTTATGTAAATGTTGACGAAATAAGAGTGGCTAATTCATGGAATCTGGCAGTTGGCTATTTAGCCATCCCTCAGGTTACTACTGTCGGGGTTGCCAGTATTTCTACCAATTCAGCCATATGTAGCGGAAATGTTACTTCAAATGGTGGTCTGACTATGATTTCAAGGGGGATTTGTTACAGTACATCTTTAAATCCTGATACAAGTGCAACCCACACTACAGATGTAGCAAATATAGGTGCATTCAGTAATCCGTTAAGTGGATTATCTATCGGAACTACTTACCACTACAGAGCTTATGCCAGAAATACCATGGGTGTTGCCTATGGTGCCGATTCAACATTTACAACTGCTGCCAGTGCTATGTTAGCTTCAGTTACTACTGATTCTGTTTATTTAATCGGTACAAATCTGGCAAGTGTTGCAGCCAAAGTTATCAACGATGGCGGTTCTGCAATAACTTCAAGAGGTGTTTGCTGGAAGTTGACTGCAGGAGCTACTACTTTAGATTCTGTAAAATATTCAACTGGTACTACAGGTGCTTATGTATGTAATCTTATAAATTTAACACCTAATACAACTTATTATACCAGGGCATTTGCTATAAACAGTGTTGGAACTGCATACGGTAGTGAATTAAGCTTTTCAACTAAAATGATTATTCCTTCCTATAAAATAGGACAGGTTAGAACGGTAAACAGCTTGGGAGTTGCAGATTCATTGAATGTAAATTGTAAACTTTCCGGTGTTGTACACGGATTGAATTATGCTACATCCGGCTATTCATTCTTTATTGTTGATTCAACTGCAGGTATAAATGTATATAAAACATCAACTTTAAGTTATACACCGACAGAAGGTGATAAACTCAGGATAATTGGTAAAACAGCTCAGGTTAACGGCTTAATTGAGCTTTTACCAGATTCATTGGTATTGCTTTCAAGTGGAAATGCTTTGTTTAATCCTATTACTGTTAATTTACCGAATAATGATACCCTGGAATCCAAATTAGTAAAAATTGATAATTTGACTTACCTGAGCGGATGGCCTACTACAGCTGGTTCAACTAAAACTGTTTATACCGTTAAAAATGGTACAGATACAGTGGTGCTTAGAATTTATTCAAACTGTAATTTACAGGGAACACCTGCTCCAACAGTAAGTTTCTCAATCAAAGGTATAGTTAGTCAGGTATGTACCACATCTCCTTACACTACCGGTTATCAGGTATTACCCAGAAATACTACTGATTTGATTTTGAATTATACAACCCCTGTGATTATTACCGGTAGTACAACCAATATTGCACAGCATACAGCTACCTGTGCTGGAAACATAACTTCAGATGGAGGTTATACCATCACATCCAGAGGTGTTTGTTATAGAACTACCGCGAATCCTACTACTTTAGATTCAATCAGGACTTCAACCGTTACTACCGGTGCTTATACTGTTAATCTTACAAATCTGAATTTAAGTACAACTTATCATTACAGAGCATATTTTGTTAGTTCATTAGGACCAATATATTATGGTGCTGATTCTGTATTCACAACAACTGCAAATCCAGTAGTTCCTGCTGTTACAACAAATACTCCAACTGTTATCGGATATACAAATGCAACTTTATCCGGTACAGTTATCAGTGATGGTGGTGATACGATTTTATCAAGAGGTTTCTGCTGGAAAAAAACTACCAATCCTACAATAGCTGATTCTATGAATACTGTTTCAGGCAGTACCGGAAGTTATACTGCTTCAGTAACAACATTAACTGATAATACCAATTATTATGTAAAAGCTTATGCTATTAATGCTGTTGGTATTGGCTACGGTAATGAAATTGCATTTACAACAAAGAAATTACCTGTAGTATATAACATTGCTCAGGTTAGAACCATTAATGCAACAACCGGTGTAGCTGACTCTATAAATGTTAACTGCAAATTGTTGGGTGTAGTACATGGTATTAATTTTAAACAATATACTGTTTCAACCGGGTATAATTTTTATATTTTGGATCCTACTGCTGGTATAAATGTTTATAGAAACACCAGTTTAACCTATACTCCAACTGAAGGTGATTCAATCCGTGTTATAGGTAAAATTGCTCAGGTTAGTGGTTTAACTGAAATTGTTCCTGATTCAATAGTATTGATTTCTCAGGCCCGTCCTTTACATAATCCACTTACCATCACAGCAATGAGCGAATCAAACGAATCGCAATTTGTAAAAATGACAGCTTTAACTTATCTGAGTGGCTGGCCAACTTCAGCCGGTACTACAACTGTTAATGTGCTTGCCTTAAGAGGTATTGATACCATTACGCTGAGATTATATACAAATTGTAACTTACAGTCAAAAGCTGCACCAACCTATCCGTTTAACCTGACAGGAATTGTTAGTCAGATTGATGCTACTTCTCCTTATTTATCAGGTTATGTGCTTATTCCACGTGATAGTAATGATTTGGTTAATGCTACCGGTATAAATGAAAACAATATGAATGCTTTCAGAATTTATCCAAATCCGGCAAACGGAAAAATTACAATTACCATGGAAAGACCAATGGATGCTGAAATAAAAATTTATTCTTTGGTAGGTAGTTTATTATTAAAGCAAGAAAGCATGCAGCAGTTTATTAACATTGATTTATCAGGATTTGGCAAAGGAATTTATTTTGTAAATATGCTTAATAAATCTAATGGCAAAACCATTACTGAAAAACTTATCATTCAATAATAATTTTTCTGATTTTCAATTGACTGCCTTAAATGTGTTTATAACATTTAAGGCAGTTTTTTTTTACTTATCTAAAAAAAACTATTTTTGCTTTAAAAAAACTATTTAATTTGAGAAATCTTTTCCGCCGAAAAACAATTGCAATGATACTGCATCATGCTGATATCGAAGAAAAATTATCTTCGGGCATGAAGCGAAGTCTGGGTGTAAGAGATTTAACAGCACTGGGAATTGCTGCTATTATTGGAGCCGGTATTTTCAGTACCATTGGAACTGCTGCTGTAAATGGCGGACCTGCAGTTTCTGTCCTCTTTATATTTACTGCCATAGCCTGTGGGTTTTCTGCCATGTGCTATGCCCAGTTTGCATCAGGTATTCCTATTAGCGGAAGTGCATATACCTATGCTTATGTTAGTTTTGGTGAATTAATAGCCTGGATTATCGGCTGGGACTTGATTATGGAATATGCTGTAGGAAACATTGCAGTGGCTATTTCATGGTCAGATTATTTTACCGGATTCATGCAGGGGATTGGTTTGAAAATACCTGAATATATGAGTACTGATTTTCTGAGTGCTTCCCGGGGGTATCATAAAGCATTGGAGAGCTTTCAGAGTGGTTTACCCATTAGTCAGTTAAGCGGAAATATACAGGAAGCCTATATCGCATGGCAAAATGCGCCTCAGCTTTTTGGCGTTCGGTTAATTGCTGATATTCCTGCTTTTTCAATTGTTGTTTTTATCAGTTATCTGGTTTATAAAGGGATTTATGAAACCAAAGTAGCCAGTAATATTATGGTATTGCTAAAATTAGCAATACTCATGCTGGTAATTGGTGTGGGCGCTTTTTATGTAAATCCGGCCAATTGGTCACCTTTTGCACCAAACGGTGTTGGTGGCGTTCTAAAGGGTGTTGCCGGTGTTTTTTTCGCTTATATAGGATTTGATGCTATTTCTACCACTGCCGAAGAATGTAAAAATCCAAAAAAAGATTTACCCCGGGCAATGATATATGCCCTTGCAATTACAACTGTTTTGTATGTAATGATAAGTCTGGTGTTAACAGGAATGATAAGTTACAGCGAATTAGGTGTGGGTGATCCCCTGGCTTATGCTTTCGAAAAACTTCATCTTACTAAATTATCAGGAATTATTGCAGTAAGTGCTATTATTGCTATGGCAAGCGTTTTACTGGTTTTTCAGGTAGGTCAACCACGAATATGGATGAGTATGAGCAGGGACGGTTTGTTACCTAAACGCTTTTCAAAATTACATGCGAAATACAGAACACCTGCTTTTGCAACTATTATAGCAGGTATTATCGTTGCTTTCCCTTCACTTTTCTTAAACCTGACCGAAGTAACTGATCTGACAAGCATTGGAACCTTATTTGCTTTTGTTCTGGTATCGGGTGGTGTACTGATAATGGATACTAAAAAAGGTGGTAATACATTGCAGCAGGGGGGAAGCTATCGTGTTCCTTATGTCAACAGCAGATATTTTCTACCTATAATATGGTTTATTGTTTTATTTTCTTTGTTTTACTTTAACTCAGAAGCCGTATTCCGTTTTTTTAATTTTAACGGAGCACATTATAAAACAAATGGGTTCTGGAATATATTTAAGCACCAGATTCCAATGCTTGGATATATTATTATTGCAACAGTGGTAAGTATTCTGGCATTAATTAAGAATTTCTCACTTATACCTGTACTGGGATTATTAACAAATCTTTATTTAATGACTGAATTAGGAATTACGAACTGGATGCGTTTTATAATATGGTTGGTGGTAGGTTTGATTTTATATTTTGCTTATGGAAATAAACATAGTAAGTTGAGAATTAGGCAATAGGAATTAGGCAATAGGAATTAGGAATTAGGAATTAGGAATTTTAAAAAGGGAATAAAGATAATATATAAATTATTAATTTAAATGTCTTTTATAATAGTTACTGCATTAATTGTTTCGGGTTTACTGGTTGGTTTTATCAATACACTGGCCGGCGGTGGCACTATTATTTCCATTTCGTTATTTATGTTTTTGGGATTGCCTGCCGGTGTTGCCAATGGTACTAACCGCATAGCTGTAATATTACAAACCCTTACTTCTTCAGCAAGTTTTAAAAGACAAAAAGTACTGGATACACGAAAAGGATTAATGTTAGGAATACCAACTGCCATTGGTTCAATTATCGGAGCTGAGATTGCTGTAGATATTGATGAAAAAATATTTGAAAAAGCAATGGCCATCATAATGTTGGTTATGTTGTTTTTTATTATTTATAAGCCTCAGCAATGGCTCAAGGGACAACAACATCTGATTGAAAGGAAAACTTCAGTACTTCAATATTTTATCTTCTTTTTAATTGGTTTATATGGTGGATTTATTCATGTTGGCGTTGGGTATTTTATTTTAGCAGGACTGGTATTGAATGCCGGTTATGATCTGGTAAAAGCCAATGCTTTAAAAGTTTTTATTGTGCTTTTATATGCTCCTTTTACCTTATTGGTCTTTATTTACAACAAGCAGATTAATTATGAATATGGCCTGATTCATGCCATTGGTAATATAATTGGTGCTTTTATTGCTTCAAAATTTGCCGTAAGCTGGGGCGCTAATTTTGTTCGCTGGGTAATCATCATCATTATACTTATAACTTCCGCTCAACTTTTTGGGATATTTGATTTTAAAACACTTTTTAAATCTTTTTTATAAAAAATCTTAAAAAGAGTGCATATTAATTCTAAAACATGTAAGTTTGCATTACTTATTTAAAAATAATAACACATGAAAAAAATTAGTCTATTATTGATTACGATGTTAATTTCTACTGTAATGTTTGCGCAGAAGTTAGCTACAACAGAAGTTCCTGCACAGGCTTTTGCCGATTTTAAAGCCAGATTTCCTAATGCAGAAAAAGCAGTATGGGAAAAGGATATTGCTATTATTAAAGTTACTTTTATAAATGATGGCAATAAAATGGAAATTGATTATCAAAATAATATTCCTATGCAAACCAAATGGGGTATTCTTAAGGAATATACACCTCAGAAAATAAAAGATTATGTTGCCAAATTTTATGCCGGATATAAAATTACAGAAGTCTTTTTTGTTGATAAAAGCAGTGGCGAAAGAGTTAATGAAGCAATAATCACTCTGAAAAAAAAGGATACAAAAATCCTTATTTTCGATATAAGCAATAATTTTTTAAAAATTGACGAAACAGTAAAACCTGCGAAATAATTTTTTATTTCTAAGTTTTTTGTTTGAAAGTGATTGGTAATTATAAATAATTATCAGTCACTTTTATTTTTATTATAGCAATAAATACAATTTCTTAACTTAGAAATCCGGTTTTCAAACTTCTGACTTCTTCAAAACTCTTTTTGAGAATAAATAGAAATTGATTAGCTTTGCAGCTTCAATTAAAAGCAGCAATAGCATGAACAATAATTTCGATCCTAAACAGAACTACGAAGAATCAAAACGTAAAGTTGGATATGTAACCCGCAAACTTGCAACACAGGAAACCTATAACAGTATTGGCTTTATGTCAGGTCTGGAGGTACACCAGCAGTTGCTTACCAAAGAAAAACTATTTTGCCATTGTCCTGCAGGTGTTTTCCAGAAACCTAATGTTTATGATGCCGAAGTTGTTCGCCATATGCGCCCGACACTTAGTGAATTAGGAGAATATGACGGAACTGCATTAATGGAATTCAGAACCAGAAAAGAAATTATTTATCGCGTAAAAAACGAAACAACCTGCACTTATGATGTAGATGATACACCTCCTTTTTTGCTTAATCGCGAAGCTTTGGGAATAGCCATCGAAATTTCAATGTTATCAAAGCTAAGCCTTGTCGGTGAAGTTCATATTACCCGTAAACAATATCTGGATGGCAGTATTCCTGCCGGTTTTCAGCGTACAGCTATTATAGGTGTTGAAGGTGAAATTCCGCTTAAAAATAAAAAAGTACGTTTGATACAATTAAGCATTGAAGAAGATTCATGCAGGGAAGTTTCTGATATCGGTCATGTCAGGATTTATCGTACTGACCGCCTTGGTATGCCCTTGATTGAAACCGTTACTTATCCTGATATGCTTAATCCGGATGAAGTAATGGAAGCCTGTAATTATATCCGTTTTCTCAATCGTTCTACCAATAAGGTAAGAACCGGTATCGGAGCGGGACGACAGGATGTAAATGTAAGCTGCAAAGGAGGAACACGTGTTGAAATTAAAGGCGTATCTCATACCAAATGGATACCTGAACTTACCCATAATGAATGTTTCCGTCAATGGGCATTGTTACAGATTCGCGAAATGCTACTGCATAGAATAAAAAATACCGCTGAATGGAAAATGGATGTTAAAGAACTGGATTTCTATGCGCTGCAATTCCCGTGTGACGCTATAAAAGCAGCCAAGAATGCCGGAATGAAAATGTATGCTGTTAATTTACCTGAGTTCAGGGGTGTTTTATCCTATTTTACACAACCTGGTAAAATGTTTGCCAATGAAATCAGTGAACGTTTAAAAGTAATTGCCTGTATTGATTTACCCAATATGACGCATTCTGAAGAATTTTATGCTTTGATTGCTGCTGATGATCAGGACTATATCCGTAATTTATTCAATACCAATGATGATGATGCTCAGATAATTTTCTGGGGACCAGAAGCTGATATAAAAACAGCTATTGAAACCATTGAAGAACGCTGCCGTATGGCATTTATAGGCGTTCCTCAGGAAACCCGTAAATCTTTTGCTGATGGCACTACAATATTTGAACGCGTTTTACCGGGTGCCGACCGTATGTATCCGGATACGGATTCAAAACCCATTCCACTGGAAGAATCATATATAGATGATTTAAAGAAAAACGTTCCAACTGAAGTAGTTTCCAGATACAATCAGCTTAAAACCTGGAATATACCTGAAGATACTTATACTTACATTTTTAAGAAAAATCTGTTTCCATTGATTGAAAAGATAATCAATGATTTAAAAATAAATCCTGTAAAAGTTGGTACATTCTTTGGCCATTACATGAAATATGTTGAAGGACACCATAAAAAAGGACGTGAGTTTAACTACGAAATGATTTACGATTTGTTAGTTTATCTTTTAAAAAACAACTATGATCTGAAACTGGCAAAAAAGATGATACCTATTCTATATGTTCATCCAAAAATGGACATGGAATCCATACTGATCAGTATTAAGTTTAAACAACACAGCAAAGAAGAAATTACAAAACATATTCCATTCTTAAAAGAAAAATTTGCTAAAATAAGATATAACGATATCAAAACCAATGAAATAAACTGGATTATGGGACAGTTGCATCATAATGCATTAGGTAATATTAATCTAACTGAACTTAAAACTTTAGTAGAAATCAGTTAAATATTTCTGCTTCATATTTCATAAATTAAATCTAAAATTATTCAAACCCGGAAGTAAGCTTTCCGGGTTTTTTATTTTATCCTTTTAAAATCAAAAATTTTTATTTGTATTTAATAAATTGTTAACAAATAAACACTGGAGAATAAAAAAATATTAACTTTGATAAAAAATTAAAAATTTATTATCATGGAATCACAAATGCAATTTACCGTTTTAATCATTGTTTTGGCAGTATTATTTTTCTTATTATTGGGCGTTAGAATTATTCGTCCTACTCACCGAGGCTTAATTGAACGGCTCGGGAAATATCATAATTATGCCAATCCGGGTTTTCACTGGATTATTCCCGTTATCGACAGAATGTTTCTGGTAAATACTACCGAACAAATGGTAGATGCCGAACCTCAGGAAATTATAACCAATGATAACCTTAATGCCCGGGTTGATGCCCAGGTATATTTTAAGGTTACTGAGAGTGAAGACTCTGTTAAGAATTCACAGTACAATGTGAACAACTACAAATGGCAGATTGTTAACCTTGCCCGTACTACTTTACGTAATATAATTGGTACGCTTACACTTAAATCAGCCAACAGCGAACGTGGAAAGATAAATGCCGAATTGCACAAAACCCTTTGCGAAGAAACAAAAAGCTGGGGAATAGAAATCGTCCGTACTGAATTAAAGGAAATAGACCCACCAAAAGATGTACAGGAAACCATGAATAAAGTGGTAAAGGCAGAAAATGAAAAAATTGCCGCCATCGACTATGCAACTGCTGCAGAAACTGTTGCTGATGGTGTTAAAAGAGCTAAGATCAAAGAAGCTGAAGGCTATAAACAATCAAAGATACTGCATGCAGAAGGCGAAGCAGAAGCTATTAAACTGGTTAACGAAGCCGCTGATAAATATTTTACAGGAAATGCACAATTGTTAAAGAAACTGGAAACAGTTGAAGCATCCCTTAAAACAAATGCCAAAATAGTATTGCCTGCTGGTACTGAAATTGTAAATGTTATTGGTGAAATGGCCGGAGTTTTGCCATTGGATATTAAGAAAGATAAAACTCAGAATTTATAATACTAATATACTCTGATTTTTATAACTCTTTTTTATTATATTAGATTTATTTCTTACTACCTGGTATTTAATGAGATAACAGATAGTAAGTTTATAATTTAATGACAAAATATTAATCATTTCTTATGGTATATTAATTCTTCCAAAATATTAAGCTTTGAAGTTGAATATTTTTATAATTTTATGCCATCTAATCTCTTTTTTTATCAACAATACTATTCATATGAAAAAGCTTTATTTCTTTTTATTTATATTGATAATTTCCTATAATCTGAAGGCACAACCCGTAATTACGGCTAATGTTCTGCCTGTAGTCGGTGATACTATGCTGATGTCCTTCGATTCAACGTTGATTTCAGCCGGTGTTAGTGGTGCAAATGTTAACTGGGATTTTTCTGCAGTTTTGCATCAGGATTTTTATTTTCAGCGGATTTACCTAAGTCCGGCCAATACACCTTATAGTGCTACATTTCCATCTGCAGTGTTATGCAGGACAGATGGTATAGGTTCTGCCTATTCATACTGGAACAACAGCAACAGCAGCAAATCTGTATGTTACGGATTTGTTGAACCTAATAATTATACACAACATTACAATAATCTGCCAATCAGTTATTATAAATTTCCGATTTCTTTTGGTAATGCTTATGTTGACAGTGTTTCTGCAGTTACTAACCCCGGTAATATTATCGGTCCCGGAAAGTATTATTTTAATGCCGATGCCTGGGGCAGTATTAAATTGCCGAATAAAACAGTTTCAAATGTTCTGAGAACAAAATCAGTATTATACATCGGAGATTCAACCATAAATTCATATTCGCTTACTACAGAATATGCCTGGTATCAGGCAAATAAAAAAGAACCTTTGCTGGTTATCAGTTCAGTTATCATTAATCATGCCTTATACAAAAAATATGTATTATTTGACAATACTGCTGCAAGTGGTATAGAAAATATAGAGGCAACAACTATTTTTAATATCTGGCCTAATCCCGCAAAAGATTTAGTAAATCTAAGTTTTGATGGTTTAAAAATAAATAACAGGACTGAACTATCAGTTTATGATAGTAAAGGTGAAAAAATCTTTGCTGAAAAACTGATAGATTTTTCAAGTTCGGGAACTTTAGATATTCGTTTCTTCCCCAAAGGGTTGTATATTATCAGAGTTGATGATTCAATGCAATCTTTCGAACTAAAGTTTATTAAAGAATAAATTCAGTTTCGAACAAATTTATTTTAATTTTTTTAAAATCAATTACTTAGTATTTAAAATGCTAGTGTAAATAATATAAATTATTATGAAACATCAGGAAATGACAATTTGTTTATGGTATGACAGCGATGCAGAAGAAGCTGTTCAATTTTATACATCTATTTTTAGGGATTCATCAATTGGTGAAGTCAGCCGCTTTGGTAAAGAAGGATTTGAACACCATGGTAAACCGGAAGGTACAGCAATGGCGGTAAATTTCACACTCAATCAAATGAAATTTATAGCCCTAAACGGTGGTCCCATTTTTAAATTCAACGAAGCCATATCTATCATGATTAGTTGTGATACTCAGGATGAAATAGACCATTATTGGTACAGTTTAACAGAAGAAGGCGAAGAAGGCCCCTGTGGCTGGCTTAAAGATAAATATGGAGTTTCATGGCAAATTGTTCCAAGCATTTTATCTCAATATTTAACAGATAAAGATGCAGTAAAACGCAGCAGGATCTCTCAGCTTGTTTTTCAAATGAAGAAATTTGATATTGAAAAGATAAAAAATGCGTACAATGAGAAATAAATAACTCCAAAGTACTGCAAATTAATTTAACATCTAAACAACTATCTTATTTAATGGCATTTATAAGCAAGATAATCAATTTCTTCCGTTTACATCCCGATTATGATAACAGGGTTTTCGGGCTTGATCTGATGAGAGCATTGGCTATTATTTTTGTGGTTATGGGACATGGGGGAGCCTTATTAGACAAAGCAAATACAAACTTCCCATGGATACCGTTAATTGATGGTGTGGAACTGTTTTTTGTTCTGAGTGGGTTTTTAATTGGTGGGATTCTAATAAAAATTTTTCAAAACAAAACAGAATTTGGAATAAAAACGATAGGAAATTTTTGGATTCGAAGATGGTTCAGGACATTACCCAATTATTATCTGGTACTTATCCTTAATATTATAATCGTTTATTTTGGAATAATAAAAGAAGATTTTTTACAGTTTAACTGGAAGTTTCTGTTTTTTCTTCAGAATTTTTCTGGTCCTTTCACAGGATTCTTCTGGGAATCATGGAGTCTGAGTATCGAAGAATGGTTTTATCTGCTTTTTCCCGTTATTTTGAGTGTCTTTTATATTGTATTAAAACGCTTGAAAATAAATAAAAAAAATATTTTCCTATGGTCTATCTTTATTTTCTTATTAATACCTTTACTCCTCAGGACTTTTATAGCTGCAGGATTTGATGTAGATGAATTTTATCTGGGCGTAAAAATAAATAAAGTGGTTATTTTTCGGTTTGATGGCATAGCCCTGGGCTTATTAGCAGCATTTATCAAAAACTGGTATCCCGGAATCTGGTATAAATACAGGAATATTAGTTTTATATCAGGTGTAATTATATGTTATGCAGTGCTTTATATTAAATGGTTACCAAATGAATATGCTACTAAAGTTTTTAAATTATTAATTCAGAGTATAGGTTGTTTTTTCTTATTACCAAAATTTGACAATATTAAAAAAGCACCATCATTTATTACAAAAACAGTTACACATATAAGCCTGATTTCTTATTCTATGTATTTATTGAATCTGGCAATTATTGCTGAAATAATCATTAAAAATTTTCCTCCCTGGGGACCACATTCAGCCTGGACATTTTATGCAATATATTGGGTTCTGACAATAGCTTTATCAACCCTGCTCTATAAATATTATGAAAAGCCTGTGATGGATTTACGCGAAAGATGGAAAAAATAAGTATTTTTTTTGATTTATTAATTATTTAAGTTTTTTATAATATATTTTTGCAAAAAATAATTAAGCAGCAAAATACATAAATTATGAAAGATCAGGCAAAATGGGTACGTATCGTTTACATTGTAGGCGTTGTATTATCAATTATCGGTCTTCTTGACCCTATGGAAGGCTCTGTTGTAATCTTGTTGGGTTGTGCATTAACAGCCATAACAACATATATCGCAAAAGACCGGCATCAGAAAATATTCCTTATTAACTTTATACTGATGCTGATAGGTGTTTTCTTCCTGTTTTATATATCATCACTTGGTGGACTAGGTGAGGGAGCACTTTCATGGTGGTGGGGAATACTTATGCTTCCTTATCCTGTTGCAGTATTGGGAAACCTTGTGTTGTTAATTGTAAGGTCACTTAAAAAGAAGGAAATAAAAACGGAAGAATAAACTTTAAGTTTTATTTTAACTTCAGTAATTTACTGTGTAATTCAATAATTTGTGGAATAACTGATATTGTATCGTCATTTACAATGACATAATCAGCCATTTCTATTTTTCTTTCTTCCGGCCATTGATTGTTATCGCGTTGTAAAAACATGGCTTCGCTTATATTATCTCTTTCTGTTACGCGCTGCATACGGATAGACTGTGGTGCTGTTACCAATATTGTTTTATCAACATATTTATCAAAACCGCTTTCAAACAATATAGCAGCCTCCTGCACAACATATTTTTTTGATGGATTTAGCGTAGTCATCCATTGCTCAAAATCAGTTTTTACATAAGGATGTATGGTTTGATTTAAAAAATTTAAAGCAAGTTTATCATTAAAAACCAGATTTGCCAGTTTTATCTTATCAATTGTATGGTTTGTTATTATTTTATCACCAAAATTGCCCTTCAGTTTTTCGATAACTTCCAGGTACTGTAAGAACTTTTTCGCCTCAGTATCTGCATGGTAAACATCAACACCTAAAATATTAAAAATTCCGGCTACAGTGGTTTTCCCACTTCCAATATTTCCTGTTAATCCGATTTTAAGCATTTATAATTATTTAAAAATTATGTATTCGAGTCGTTCGGGATAGATTTTACTGATTTTAATATATGAAGGAAACTTAGTCAATTGAACGCTGGCACTTAAATCATTCTTATTGGTATTTATATCAGCTTTGGCTTCAATGCTTTCGCGGTTCACTTTTTTAAAATCTTTGAGCGCTACCAGATATGTTATTTTAACCTTATCAGGAAATAACTTAATATTTTTTAAATTATTATTTTCTGAAGGTTTAACGTCGATTTCCATTTCGGCTTCAGTAAATTTTTCAACCGATATGTTTATTTTTACTTTTTGAGTAAACAATTTAAGTTTGCTTAAGTTTGCTGGTAAAAGAATATCAGCAATAGCTTGCTGCGATGCTGAAAGATTATTCAACGTTGTCCGCTTGCAGTTAAGAAATTCAATTTTTGAAATATCAGATTTGGTTCCGCTTACCAGAATACTGTCGGGCTGAATACGGATACTATCATATAACTGGTATTGTTTGGCAAAATTCATTACAAGATTAGGCTTAACTGCCAGTTTTTTTATATATGCTTTTTCCCAGTGTAATGCGAAAGTATCGGGTTGAATATTTAAAATTTCAAAATCAAAATCCAGTTGTCTGTTAAATATTCTGGAAAACTGTGCAGCACCTATAAATGATACGCTGTCATTTTGAGTATCATTTAATTTTAATTGCGATGCATCAATATTAAAATGGATTTTGTGTTTAAAAATCTGGTAATACAGTAAATTAAAGCCTTTCGATTTTATTGTGATTTTCAGAGTGGTATCGGCATTATTCATCAAAACCCGGTCAAGCGGAAGATTTACAAATGAAACAGGACAATCTACCGTAAGCTGGTAATTTTTTGAGAATTTAATCAGTAACCAGAAAAATAAGGCAACAGTCAGACACAAAGAAAAAATAAGCAGCCGTCTTCTGCTTCTTATATTCTTGCTGTTGATAACCTTATTTGCTAAAGTTTTAAATTCCGTTTCCACATTTAAAATTTAAAAAATAAATCTCAACCATTGCTGATTGAGATTTAATATGATTTAATTAAAGTCAGTTCATTTTACTTTTATCTTTATGAACTTTATAAACTTTATTAACTTTATTAACTTATTTTGCTTCCTGTAATTGAGCTGAATTATCCAGAGCAATAGCTGACTTTTCAATTTTTAATTTGTTCTGTCCTTCAACTTCAATTATAACAGTAGTTTCCTGGATTTCAACTATTTTTCCGTGAATGCCACCAATGGTAACAATTTTTTGCCCTTTTTCCAATTGTTCTCTGAATTTCTTTTGTTCTTTGGTTTTTTTCATTTGAGGACGAATCATAAAGAAATAGAAAACGGCAAAAATAGCCAAAAGAAAAAATAAAGACTGGAATCCGCTTCCGCTATTTGCTGCACCACCTTGTGGCTGAGCCATTAATAAAATATTTGATAAATTACTCATTGTTTGTTATTATTTAGTTATTAATTTTTTTCGGGTGAAGTTACCATTGCTTTGATATGTAAAACAAAGTTATTGGGTTGTGTATTGGCAGCAAGCGTTACGGTTTTGTGCTGAAAACCATTTTTGCCCTCTGTATTAAAGGTAACAGTTACAATGCCATCGCCACCTTTATGTATCGGTTCTCTGGTAAATTCAGATGCAGTACATCCGCAACTTGCATTTGCAGCAGCAATTACAAGATCTGAATTGCCAATATTTTTAAATTTAAAGCTATAGCTCAGTTTTTCACCTTCAATTACTTTGCCAAAATCGTGCATGTCACATTCAAACTGAAATTTTGGAAGTTTTGTAGTATCCTGAATTCCTGAAGCTGAATTTGGGTTAGTTATTAAATCAGTAGATAATTTTTCATCTGATTTCTGATGACAAGCTGTTGCTGTTAATATTAGAATGCTGATTATTAAAAAATTAATTCTTATTTTCATTTTTTTAAATGTATAAACTTTATAACTTTATGAACTTTATAACTTTACAAACTTTAGAAACTGATTAATTATTTTCAATTAAACCTCTGCCAATCTTTTTAATTGATTTACTGGCTTTTAAATCATCTATTAATTTATCAAGTACACCATTTATAAATACCTTGCTTTTTTCAGAACTATATCCTTTTGAGATTTCAATATATTCGTTCAAGGTAACTTTTACAGGAATTGATGGAAATTCAAGTAATTCAGCCAATGCCATTTTTATCAGAATATTGTCAACTACTGCAATTCTGTCAACTTCCCAGTTTGTTGTTTTTTCTGCTATTAATTTTTCGTATTTATCGCTATTTACAATTGTTTTTCTGAATAAATCAATGACAAAGTTTTTATCATCATCGGTATTAGAACGGTCTTCGTTTTTATACAATTCAGGTAAAGCTGTAATTTCATTGTCGTTTTCATTAAAACCTTCAATGGTTTTAAGCACCATCATGGCAACAGTTAAATAATCATCAGCCCAGTAAATATTTTTATCTTCAAAATAATTTTGTAAACCATCATCAGCAATCAGGAATTTTCTTAAAATATTGATAATTATTTTTTTATCAATAGCATAACTGGATTCCTCAGCATTCATATAATCATTAAATGTTTTACTGTCTTTTATTTTCTGATAAAAATGACGCAATAAATCCTGTTCCTGCGACCAGTTAATTTTATATTTTTCAGTTAATAATAAAAAACTTTTATTCTCCTGAAGTTGTTTTATAAATCTGTTTTCAACAAATCTGTAATTTGGATTAAGATCTTCAGCAGAAGGAATATGTTTAAATTTATTTTCTTCAATCCGGAGTTTGGCAAAATCTCCCAGTTCAACAAGGATAGAAAGCTGATAAATATACAATTCGTATAAATTATCGATACTTTTCATCAGGTTTTTTTCAGCAATATCTACACGGTCGTCGTTAGATTGAAAAAAAGCATACAATGCCTGCATTACCTTGGTACGTAAGTATCGTCTGTTCAGCATAATTATAATGAGCGTTAATAAAATTCAGCTTTTAAACAAGTTTGCAAAATTACAATTTTTAATTCAAAAAATTCAAATCTATTTTCAAAAACTTATATCATTATTTAAAGTTTATTTGCAATCTTTGTAAAATGATTAACTTTGAAAACTAAAATTATTCAACTCAATGTCAAAAACTAAAACCCTTTTCTTTTGCCGGAACTGTGGGGCACAATCCCTGAAATGGATTGGTAAATGCCCGTCATGTGGTGAATGGAATACATATGATGAAGAAATTGTTGAACGTGATAAAGACCAGAAGTGGAATCGTCAGACGGAGCGTAAGCAAAGCAAACCCATACTTATCAAAGAAATAAAATATGATCAGGATTCACGGATTGATACCAATAATATTGAATTAAACAGGGTACTGGGTGGAGGTATGGTTCCCGGTTCCTTAGTATTGGTGGGTGGTGAACCTGGTATAGGTAAGTCAACCCTGCTTTTGCAGATTGCTTTACAGATAAAGAACTGCAAAGTACTTTATGTGAGCGGCGAAGAGAGTGAACAACAGATTAAAATGCGTGCTGAAAGGGTAGGACTTGGAAATGATGAATGTTATATCTTAACTGAAACTTCAACACAACAGATATTCCAGCATATTGCTGAAATTATACCCGATTTACTGATTATTGATTCCATACAAACCCTGCAGACCAATATTATTGATTCATCCGCAGGAAGTATATCACAAATAAAGGAATGTGCTGCCGAAATGCAACGATATGCCAAACTTACCGGTACTCCTGTGTTTTTAATCGGACATATAACAAAAGACGGCAATCTTGCAGGCCCAAAACTGCTGGAGCATATGGTGGATACTGTATTACAGTTTGAAGGCGACCGGAATTACGGCTACCGCATACTGCGTTCAGTTAAAAACCGATTTGGGTCAACTTCAGAACTTGGCATTTACGAAATGCAGGGCAGCGGATTGCGGGAGGTTTCCAATCCTTCTGAAATATTATTGTCGCAGCGTGACGAAAACCTGAGCGGTACAGCCATCGCCGCAACAATTGAGGGATTACGCCCCATGCTTATCGAAACCCAGTCATTGGTGAGCTCTGCAGCTTATGGAACACCACAGCGTTCATCAACTGGTTTCGAAACGAAAAGATTAGGTATGCTGTTGGCTGTGCTTGAAAAGCGCCACGGTTTCAGGCTGGGGATTAAAGATGTATTTTTAAATATAGCCGGTGGTATCAGGGTAGATGACCCGGCTATAGATTTAGCTGTTATTTCATCTGTTTTATCATCAAATGAAGATATTGCCATTAGTCCAAAAGATTGTTTTGCAGCAGAAGTGGGTCTTTCTGGTGAGATTCGTCCGGTTAACCGCGTTGAACAGCGTATTGCTGAGGCAGATAAACTTGGTTTTGAGCGGATTTTTATATCAAAATATAATTTAAAAGGAATAGATTTATCAAAATACAATATCGAGATTGTTGCTGTGACCAATGTTGAACAGGTCTTTTCAAAATTATTTGGTTAAACATAAACCGATTAATATCAGACGTTTGTATTTTTTTAACAAAAATCAATCCATAATTGTTTGTCGATAAGAATAATATTTGTAATTTTGCCCCCTTGTTTGAAAAAAGAGATGCTTTGGGACAATTAAAGCAGTACATATTGCCTTTCAGTGGATTAAGCTTAGGATTTCATCAATTTCACTTTGATCTGGATGAAAAATTCTTTGCCGAATTTGAATTCAATGAATTCGAGAAAGCACGCATTGGTGTTGATATAGACCTAGAAAAGCAGGAGCGGATGATGATATTCAATTTTGCAATTAAAGGAATAGTCAATGTTATGTGCGATCGTTGTCTGGATAACTTTGATTTTTCAATGGATGGACAGGAAAGATTGATTGTAAAGATAGGCGAAGAAAGGGAAGAAGACGATGATGAAATTGTAGTCATCCCTGAAAATGTCCATCAGCTGGATTTATCAATATATTTATTTGAATATGTTGTATTGATGTTACCCATGAAAAAAACGCATCCCGATGATGAAAATGGAAATACTACTTGTAATCCGGAAATAATTAAAAGAATAAATCAACTTTCGGCTCCGGAACCCGACCCGCGTTGGGATAGCCTGAAAGGTTTAATAACAGATAATTAAAATATAAACATTAATAAATAATCTTTATGCCACATCCTAAACATAGATTCTCAAAACAGAGAACAGCAAAAAGAAGAACACACGACAAAGCAGAAGCACCAACTACGGCACTTTGCTCTAATTGCGGTGCACCAACCCTTTATCACAGAGTATGCCCTGAATGCGGTTACTACAAAGGAAAACTTGCAGTAGAAAAACAAGCAAACGCATAATTAATATCAGTTTACATTTCTTAAACTAAAATTTAAGTTAATGAAAATCGGATTAGATGTAATGGGAGGCGATTATGCCCCCGATGCAACTTTAAAAGGTGCTATTTTAGCTCAGAAAGAAATTTCAAAATCAGACAGAATTGTTTTAATAGGTGATGAAGAAATTATTACATCACGATTAAAAGAACTTAAAGCTAATGTTGATGATTTTGATATTGTCCATGCTCCTGATGTAATCGGTATGGGCGAAAAACCTATTAAGGCATTTACTCAAAAACCTCACTCAAGTATTGGTGTCGGGTTTAAGTTGCTGAAAACCAAAAAAATTGATGCATTTTCCAGTGCAGGTAATACAGGAGCTGTATTGGTTGGAGCTATGTATAGTGTTAATACTATACCCGGTGTTATTCGTCCTTGTGTTTCAGGATTTTTTCCTAAAGAAAACGGAGGATTAAGTCTTATTCTTGATATTGGCGCTAATCCTGATAGTAAACCTGATGTTTTATATCAGTTTGCCATTTTAGGAAATATTTATGCCAAAAATGTAATGGGAATTAAAAACCCCAAAGTTGGCTTGCTTAATATCGGCGAAGAAGAAGAAAAAGGAAATTTACAATGTCAGGCTACCTTTCAATTAATGAAAGACACCAAAGATTTTAACTTTGTTGGTAATGTTGAAAGTCGTGATTTGTTTAAGAATAATGTTGACGTTTTTGTATGCGACGGATTTATTGGCAATGTAATTGTTAAACAAACTGAAGCACTATATTCTCTATTAGTTAAGCATAAATTGCTTGATGACTATTTTAAAAGATTTAACTATGAAAATTTCGGAGGAAGTCCGATTTTAGGAGTTAATTCTTCAGTGCTTATTGGACATGGCATTTCCAATGATATCGCAATCAAAAACATGTTGTTGCTTTCACGTGAGGTTCATTTAACAAAACTTCCGCAAAAGATAAAAGCAGCCATGTCAAAATATGCTCAGCCTAATTAAAATGATTAAAAAAATGCAAAAGAATGACTAAAATCAGAGCAGCCATTACAGGCGTAGGTGCTTATCTACCTGAATATATACTAACCAATGACGAATTAAGCCAAATGGTTGATACAACCGACGAGTGGATTATGACCCGTATCGGAATCAAAGAAAGAAGAATTTTAAAAGGAGAAGGAAGAGGATCAAGTGAACTGGGCGCAGGTGCTGTATTGGATTTATTGAAAAAAACCAATACCAAACCCGAAGACATTGACTTATTAATATGTGCAACGGTAACACCTGATATGCAATTTCCAGCTACAGGAAATATTATCAGCGATAAAGCAGGGATAAAAAATGCATTCAGTTTCGATTTAAATGCAGGTTGTTCAGGCTTTTTATTTGCATTAGCAACAGCTACTCAATATGTTGAAAGCGGAAATTATAAAAAAGTGATAGTTGTTGGTGCTGAAAAAATGTCATCAATTGTTGATTATACCGACAGAGCAACCTGTCCGATTTTTGGAGATGGTGCCGGCGCAATAATGCTGGAACCTACAACTGAAGAATTTGGAGTAATGGATATGTTACTCCGTACTGATGGTGCCGGTAGGGTACATTTGCATCAAAAAGCCGGCGGTTCAGCTAAACCTGCTTCTCATGAAACAATAGATGCAAGAGAACATTTTATTTATCAGGAAGGACAGCCTGTTTTTAAAGCAGCTGTTTCCAATATGGCTGACACTTCAGTGGAACTAATGGAGAAAAATAATCTTACAGCCGATGATATAGCTTATCTTGTTCCTCATCAGGCCAATATGCGTATTATTGATGCTACAGGTAAACGTATGAATTTATCCAGCGATAAAGTAATGATTAACATTCAGAAATTCGGAAATACCACTGCAGCAACACTTCCTTTGTTATTATGGGATTACGAAAAGAAATTAAAAAAAGGCGACAACCTTATTTTAGCCACTTTTGGCGCAGGTTTCACCTGGGGTGCTATTTGGCTCAAATGGGCGTATAACGGATAGTTAATTTATTAGTTAATTTTTAAAAGACTGTTTCGCAAGAACAGTCTTTTTTTTTTAACCATTTTTAGTTAGATTTGTTTATCATTGCAAACTTAATTACCGATAATGCATTTTGTAAAGGATTTTCTTAACGATTTAAAACGAAAAGATCATAAACCACAGTTGGGAGGTCTCGATATACTGAAATATATCGGGCCAGGTTTATTGGTTACAGTAGGCTTTATTGACCCGGGCAACTGGGCTTCCAATATTGCAGCCGGTTCACATTACGGATATACTTTGCTATGGATGATAAGCCTGTCGACCATCATGCTGATTATACTCCAGCATAATGTTGCCCACCTGGGTATTGCTACAGGTTTATGTCTGGCAGAAGCCGCCAATTTATACACTCCTAAATGGATTTCAAAGCCTGTGTTATCAACCGCTGTATTAGCGTCTATATCCACTTCACTTGCTGAGATTTTAGGCGGTGCCATTGCCTTGCAGATGTTGTTCAATATTCCCATTCCTATTGGTGCATTATTGGTGGTGATTTTTGTATTTATCATGCTGCTGAGCAATTCCTACCGTAAAATGGAGAAATGGATAATTGCGTTTGTTTCCATTATCGGCTTATCCTTTATATATGAATTAACGCTGGTTCATATTAACTGGGCTGAAGCAGGTATAGGCTGGGTAAAACCTGTAATACCCGAAGGAAGTATGGTCATTGTAATGAGTGTTTTGGGTGCGGTAGTAATGCCACATAATCTGTTTTTACATTCAGAAATTATTCAAAGCCGCAAATGGAACCTCGAAAACGATAAAATAATTAAAAAACAACTGGACTACGAATTGTTTGATACCTTATTGTCGATGATTGTAGGTTGGGCAATTAACAGTGCCATTATATTACTGGCTGCAACTGTCTTTTTTAAAAGCGGCATTATAGTTGGTGAATTACAGGAAGCGAAAAGTATATTGGTGCCATTGCTTGGTAACAATGCATCCAGTATTTTTGCCATTGCGCTGCTGTTTGCCGGGATTTCTTCCACCATTACTTCAGGAATGGCCGGTGGTTCCATTTTTGCAGGTATTTATGGCGAACCTTATGATTTAAAGGATATACATTCCAAAATAGGAGTGGGTATTTCCCTGGTTGTTGCCTTGATTATTATTTGTCTGATCAGTAATCCGTTTAAAGGACTCATCATTTCGCAGATGATATTAAGCATACAGTTGCCATTTACCATTTTTTTACAGCTTTATCTTACTTCATCACAGCAAGTTATGGGTAAATATGTAAATAAAAAGCGAACGACTTTTGTTTTGATTCTGGTAGGTTCAATAGTTACTTTGTTGAATATTAAGTTGTTAATTAGTTTTATATAAAATTTATTTCTCATTTATCGGTCATTTTGACATGATAATTTCCTTAAAATCTTTGTTTTTAATATAAATCGGTCATTATGTCATTAATTTTAATTGGGTAAATCTGATTTTTGATTCTGGCATATTGCTTGATACAGGCTCTCCAGTTAAAAATAATTTATAAACTTTAAAATTTGGAGGACAAAATGATGTTACCAATGTTAAGAAAACAATGTTATGCACCTAATTACAGGAATGATTTTTTTGGAAAAGATTTTTTATTCCATTTTCTGGAAAATGAAACTGAAAATTCAGTACCTGCTGTAAATGTGGTTGAAACCAAGGACAGTTATAAAATAAATGTAGCTGCTCCCGGTTACGAAAAAGATGCCATCAAGGTTGATGTTCAGAACAATTTGCTGATTATCTCAGCAGAGAAAAAAGAAAGCAAAGAAGAAAATGACGAAAGAACGATACGTCGCGAATTCGGCTTCAACAGCTTTAAAAGAAGCTTTACATTACCTGAATTGGTTGATTACGATAATATTTCAGCTACCCATAAAAACGGTATACTGAATATCGAAATTCCTAAAAGGGAAGAAGCCAAAGAAAAACCTGCAAGACAGATAAGTATTTCATAATTAAAAATTAATAATTAATAAGTGTTGATTTGTTGATTAGAGCCGCTCATTGAGCGGCTTTTTTTATTCTGAATTTTTATTCAAATCAAATCACTTTTCGTTTTTAACTTATAATTCATAATTCATAATTCATAACTCATAACTCATAATTCGAGTTTTCACTATCTTTACACCCAAATTTGCAAACATGAAAACCATAGTCGTTTTGACTGGAGCCGGCATCAGTGCCGAAAGCGGTATCAGAACTTTCAGAGACAGTGATGGCCTCTGGGAAGAACATCACGTGGAAGATGTCGCTACATTTGAAGCCTGGCAGCGCAATCAGGAGCTGGTTTTGGAATTCTATAATCAACGTCGCAAACAATTATATGAAGTCCAACCGAATGCTGCACATTATGCCCTGGTTGAACTCGAAAAGAAATTCAATGTTCAGATTATTACCCAGAATGTGGACGATTTGCACGAAAGGGCAGGTTCAACAAATGTATTGCATCTGCATGGCGAATTAAAAAAAGTAAGAAGCACAGTGGATGAAAACCTGATTTATGAATTAAAAGGCTGGGAGCTGAAGAAAGGTGATTTATGTGAAAAAGGCTCCCAATTAAGGCCGCATATCGTTTGGTTTGGCGAAGCCGTGCCACAGATAGTGCCGGCATCAAGGCTGGCAGAAAAAGCGGATATCTTTATGGTTATCGGTACTTCAATGAATGTTTATCCTGCAGCAGGCTTGCTTTCCTACGCTCCTTCATCCTGCATTAAATATCTTATCGACCCCAATGCAAAGGATAATTATTATGTCCGTAACCTTAGTATTATCAAGGAAAAAGCGGGCATCGGAATACCTCTGTTAATTGAAGAATTACTAAAAGATTAATTTTTTTTACCATTTAGACATACTATAATATGGCTTTAGCCTTTATTCAGGGAAAAATTAAGGCTAAGTTAATTTATTTCGTAGCCGGATTGGCATCATTTGCTTTTAAGTGAAAGAAATATTCATTCAGGTCCAAAATATATGCACTTGGTTGCAAAATATAAACACTCATGTCCAAAAGATATGCACTTAGGTGCAAAAGATATGCACTTAGGTGTAAAATATATGCACTTGGGTGCAAAATATATGCACTTGGGTGCAAAAGATATACACTTGGGTGCAAAATATATGCACTTGGGTATAAAAGATACTCACTAGGCAGCAAAATATATGCATTTGGGTGCAAATGATTCACTCTTGGGTGAAAGAAATAATCACCCGGGTATAAGAAATGCACTTTTTCTTAGTGTAACTTAGTGTTCTTAGTGCCTTAGTGGTTTGAATCTTCATCAAAAGTTACAAAGATTTCAATATTTTATCAATAATTTCTTATACTTTAAAATTTAAAAAATCCGCACTTTCATATCCGCTGAAAGCGGGATGAAATCCGCGTTATCCGCGTGCTATAAACGTTACTGATATGAAATCAAAATTCTTATTTCATAAAAGCGAAATTTTCCTTAATTTTGCAGCATGGAAATAGTAGTAAGCGGAATCAGACCCACTGGCGATTTACATTTAGGAAATTACTTCGGAGCACTCAAGAATTTCTTAAAAATGCAGTATGAGAATAATTGTTATTTTTTTATCGCCGATTATCATTCATTAACCACTCATCCTACACCTGCCGATTTACACGGTAATGTTAAGAGGGTTTTGGTAAATTACTTGGCAGCAGGACTTGATCCTGAAGCTGCCTGCATTTATGTACAAAGCGATATTCCTCAGGTGACTGAGCTGTATTTGTTATTAAATATGAATGCCTATAAGGGAGAACTGGAAAGGGTAGCTTCCTTTAAGGAAAAAATACGTACACAACCTGATAATGTGAATGCAGGATTGCTAACTTATCCAACCCTGATGGCTGCTGATGTTATCATACATAAGGCACATAAAGTACCTGTTGGTAAAGATCAGGAACAACACCTCGAAATGGCACGTACTTTTGCCAATCGTTTCAACAGATTGTATAAAGTGGATTATTTTATTGAACCAGTAGCTTATAACTTTGGTGAAGAACTGATAAAAATTCCCGGATTGGATGGCAGTACCAAAATGTCGAAATCAGACAATGAAAACTCCTGCATCTATTTAGGCGATTCAGCAGAAGCCATTCGCAAGAAGGTAATGAAGGCTGTTTCTGACCAGGGTCCTACAGAACCCAATCAACCCAAGGCACAGGCTGTTGAAAACCTTTTCAATCTCATGAAAGCGGTTTCAGCTGAAGATACGCTGAATCATTTTAACGACTTATACAATACATGCCAGATTCGTTATGGCGATATGAAAAAACAACTGGCAGAAGATCTTGTGATTTTTACAGCCCCTTTCCGCGAAAGAATACTTGAACTCAGCGATGACAATGCCTATCTGCATAAGGTAGCAACACAGGGAGCAGAAAAAGCACGCGAAAGTGCCTCAAAAACCATTAAAGAAGTGCGTGAAATCATTGGTTTCAGAGCATTTTAATAAACTCATACATACAAATACCCATATTATATTTTGAACGAAACGGCTAAAAAACAGGAAACCGCTGTATTAATCGGCTTGATTTACCAGAATCAGGAAATGGAAAAGGTAAACGAATACCTCGATGAACTGGCATTTCTGGTGGATACTGCCGGAGGTGTGGCCGTCAAACGCTTTGTACAGCGACTCGAAAGACCCGATTCCCGCACTTTTGTTGGTTCGGGTAAACTGGCCGAAATAAAGGAATATGTAGAAGCCGAAAGTATCAATGTTGCGGTTTTTGATGATGAATTAAGTCCTTCGCAAATACGTAATATCGAAAAGGAACTGCAGTGCAAAATACTGGATAGAACCAATCTTATTTTAGATATTTTTGCCAGCCGTGCCCGGACTTCACACGCCAAAACACAGGTGGAACTGGCTCAATGTCAGTATTTACTGCCACGCCTTACCCGTATGTGGACCCACTTAACCAAACAGCGCGGTGGTATGGGGATGCGCGGGCCCGGTGAAAAAGAAATTGAAACCGACCGCCGTATTATACGTGATAAAATTACATTGCTCAAGGAAAAGCTTAAGGATATTGACAAGCAGATGACTACCCAACGCAAGAACCGTGAGGATATGGTAAGGGTTGCTCTGGTAGGTTATACCAATGTGGGCAAATCCACCATTATGAATATGTTGTGTAAATCAGAAGTATTTGCTGAAAATAAACTCTTTGCCACGCTCGATACAACTGTAAGGAAAATGGTAATCGGCAACCTGCCTTTCCTGCTGACAGATACCGTTGGTTTTATCCGTAAACTGCCCCACGATCTGGTGGAATCCTTTAAATCTACTTTGGACGAAGTACGTGAAGCTGATATTCTTATACATGTGGTGGACATATCACACAGCGGTTTTGAGGAACAGATAAATGTTGTAAAACAAACCCTGAGCGATATCAAGGCCGGCGACAAACCCTATATTACCCTCTTTAACAAAATAGATGCCTACAGCTTTGTGCAGAAGGATGACGATGACCTTACACCTTCCACCAAAGAAAACCTGACGCTGGATGAGTTGAAAAACTCATGGATGGCCAAGTCCAACACAGCAAGCCTCTTTATTTCAGCAAAAGAAAAGCAAAACATAGAAGCTTTCCGCGATTTCCTTTATGAAGAAGTAAAACGCATACATATCAAACGCTATCCCTACAATAATTTTTTGTTTTAATCAGATAATTTTTACATGAATCCATACGATGTTATTGTTATAGGTGGTGGTGCTGCAGGCCTGCTGGCAGCCGGCAGGGCGGCAGAACAGGGTGCAACGGTGCTGTTGCTTGAAAAAATGAATCAGCCGGGCAGGAAATTGCGCATTACCGGTAAAGGACGCTGCAACCTAACCAATATTGCCCCTATGCGGGAATTTATGGATCATATTGGTGAAAATGCCAGATTTTTAAGGCCTGCTTTTTCCACATTTTTTTCTTCTGAACTCATTGCTTTTTTCGAAAACAAAGGCGTGCCTATTACTGTGGAACGCGGTGCCAGGGCTTTTCCTACAAGTGAGCAGGCACAGGATATTTTCAATGCTTTGATCCGCTGGGTGGAGAAATTAAAAGTTGATATAAGAAAAGAAAGCAGTGTTACTAAAATATTAGCAGATAATGGCATTATAGAAGGGGTGGAGGTGAACAACAGCCAGCTCTTTTATGCGTCTAAGGTGATACTGGCAACAGGTGGTTGTTCCTATCCTGCCACCGGCTCCACAGGCGATGGCTATAAACTCGCCAAAAGTCTGGGCCACAGTGTTACCAAGATACGTCCTGCCCTTGTCCCTCTGGAAACAAAAGGAAATACCGCTCAGGAACTTCAGGGATTAAGCCTTAAAAATGTAAAAGCCAGCATCTGGATAGATGGCAAAAAGAAAGGTGATGCCTTCGGTGAAATGATGTTTACCCATTTCGGCATTACCGGTCCTATCGTATTAACCTTAAGCCGTAAGTTTTCGCAGGAAATACAGGCACGCCAGCCCATGATTTGCTCCATTGACCTCAAACCCGCACTGGACGATAATATTCTGGATGCCCGCCTGCTCAGAGACCTGAATGAACATGGTAAGATGAAATTTCATTCTGTGCTCAGGAAGTGGTTACCTGGTAAATTAGCCTTAATAGCTGCTGATTTGCTGCATATTTCAGGTGAAAAATTAGGCAATCAGATTTCTGCAGAAGAACGCAGGAAAATACGCCTTTGGTTAAAGGATTTCCGTTTTGAAATTACAGGTTCTCGCTCCTTTGCTGAAGCCATTATCACTGCCGGTGGCATCGATCTAAACGAAGTGGACTCAAAAACCATGGAATCCAAACTGGTGAAAGGCTTGTTTTTTGCCGGTGAAGTGCTGGATCTGGATGCAGATACCGGAGGATATAATCTGCAGATTGCCTTTTCTACGGCTTGGTTGGCAGGCTCAGTTAGCAGTTAGCAGTTAACAGTTAGCAGTAATTTAGTTAATAGTTATTAAGTTATTAAGTTATTAAGTTAGATTTTTAAGTATATATAAGAAACATGACAATGAAATTAAAACTAGTTGATTCTTTAATCTTTGCGGTTCTCCGCGTAAAACTCCGCGGCACTCTGCGGTTAAACTTTTTTACCGCTGAGAGCCGCAAAGAAGGCGCAAAGCGATGCAGTGAGCTTGTCGAACTGTACCGCAGAGATTGAAAAAGCAATGATTTTATATTTTTGTCATCGTACCTTCAAGCATTTTTCTAAATGTTAAAACTCAGAATGACAAAGCAATTAACACTGCAGCAAATAACTTAATAACTTAATAACTTAATAACCAATAACCTTTTTTATTGAGATTCCTCGCTATCACTCGGAATGACAAAGAAAGTTTCTCCATAAAACAATTAAAATATTTTATAGAAAAATATATTATCTTTGTTTGATAAATTCTGAGCATATGCAATCTAAATATGAAAACATCCGCTTAAATTATAAGATCTGGCTGGAAACAAAAGATGAGTTGGGCATATTGGGTGACGGCAAGTGGCAGTTGCTTAAAGCTATCAGCGAAACCGGTTCACTCAAGCTGGCCATGGAAAAGCTGAATCTGAGCTATCGCAAAACCTGGAATAACCTGCAGCAAATTGAAGAACGCCTTGGTTTTCCTATACTGGATACACAGCGTGGTGGTGCAGATGGTGGCAAAACCTGCCTAACAGCAGAAGGCGAAAAAATTGTAAAAGCATTTGATCATTTTCACCTGAAATTTGACACTTTTGTTCAGCAGGCGTTTCAGGAATTTAAAAATGAATTAGAAAAGTAATTTAGTATCAACCCTGACAGGGTTTTAAACCCTGTCAGGGTTAGTTAACTCATAACTAACAACATGGCTGGAAATACATTCGGGAAATTATTCAGTTTGACCAGTTTTGGTGAATCTCATGGTGCAGCTATTGGCGGTGTAATAGATGGCTGTCCTTCTAACTTTGAACTTGATTTCAATCAGATACAAATGGAATTAAACCGCCGTCGTCCGGGACAATCAGTTTATACCACACAGCGCAATGAAGCCGATGAAGTTGAGTTTTTATCCGGCATTTTCAATGGCAAAACCACCGGAGCTCCCATTGCCTTTATCATTAAAAATATTGACCAGCATTCGGCGGATTATGATCAGCTTTCAACAGCTTTTCGTCCGTCTCATGCCGATTTTACCTATCATGCCAAGTATGGCAACTACGATTACCGGGGCGGGGGCAGGGCTTCGGCAAGAGAGACCATAGCAAGAGTTGTTGCCGGAAGCATTGCAAAACAGATATTATCAAAAGAAAACATATATTTTCAGGCTTATGTGCAGCAAATCGGCAGGGTAAAAGCCGAAAAGCACAGTAATTATACAACAGAAAAAATTGAAAGCAGCCCCGTTCGCTGTCCTGATGAAGATGCATCAAAAAAGATGATGCTGTTGATTGAAGAAATTACAGAAAAAGGCGATACACTGGGTGGTATTATTTATTGTTCCATTAAAGGCTGTCCTGCAGGTCTGGGTGAACCAGTCTTCGGTAAATTACAGGCAGAACTGGCCAAAGCTATGCTCAGCATCAATGCTGCCAAGGCTTTTGAATATGGAAGTGGTTTTGCCGGAGTGGAATTGCTGGGTTCTGAACACAATGATATCTTAAATCCCGATTTTTCCACCAAAACTAATCATTCCGGAGGTATACAGGGCGGTATTTCCAATGGTGAAGAAATTTATTTCCGGGTTGCATTTAAACCCATAGCCAGCTTAATGCAGAACCAGCAAACTGTAAATAAGGAAGGCCATTCAGTAACGCTGGAAGGCAAAGGCAGACATGATGTATGTGTGGTTCCTAGGGCTGTTCCAATTGTTGAAGCCATGGCAGCGCTTGTAATTATAGATTTTTGGTTGAGATGGAAGATGTATAGTAAGAAATAAATTCCAAATGCTTATTGTAGAATAATTCTTTTTGTAACTGAGGTGTTTCCCTGAAATATTTTTACAAAATAACAGCCTTTTGGGAAATCTGTCAGATTGATTTCAATGGATTTATGCAGTTGAATAATTTTTTCACCAACAATATTATAAACTTCAATATTGTCGGGTACAGAATTTAATTCTGAAATACTGAATATTCCATTGGAAGGATTAGGATAAATACTGAAATTCATTGGGTTATTGTTTTCAATGATTACGGTTGACGTATTTTTAGCCCTGCTGCCAAACACAAAATAAAGATTGGTACTTCCGGAAAACGCAAGTCTCAGCAAAGGAATCTGTCCGCCTTGTTTATACCAGATATATGATATTGCTGTATTTGAAGTATTTGTTAAATAGGATGTATCTTTTTCAATTTTTTTGATTCTGAATACATTGGTAAATGTTTTGTTATTTGGCATTTGTAAAGTACCGAAGCCATCATATAAAGTAGTTGTAGTTCTCATGCCCAATATTACACTTCCCTGATAAAAGTTGGATTTTATGACAGAAGTGTGATTGAATTGTATAGGGAACGCAATGTAAGCAATAGGTGGAATATAAGCAGATCCGTTAAGTACAGAGCCTAATCTGTGAAAATAGAGCGTGTCATTACTGTAGCTGAAGAGATTGACATCACCTGCAGTCCCGTCATACACATATTCTTCAATACTGGCATTGGTAAAGGGCTGACTTACTGTATGGGTTTTTACCCGGAATGAATCAACAGTATAAAAATTCGGATAAGTACTAAAGGGCAGGGTAGTAAAATTCCAATTGTATCCGTTTCCGGTTTCAGCATCCAGATTATTGGTAATGGTTTGATAATTCAGATAATTAACCGTATCATGATCGCCTATATTCGGCATATCAGCACTGGTGAAATTGGCCTGTGCAAACAAAGCTGTAATGGCAAAAACAAAAATAGAAGTAAGTAATATTTTTTTCATAATGTAAATGTTTAAATTAATAATAATTTGTTAATCAGGTATTTGTGTTTTTATTTTTCGCATTCAATTGATCTGATTCAAATGTTAAATCATTGTTAATAAACAAGTGTTGAAAATAATTGTTCATCTTTCAGTTATTGTGCAGTTTTCAATGCATTTTCTCCATTTTTCAATTCAATAATTTTATCTTTGCACAAGCAAACACAAAAAAATTGTAATTTTAATATGGGAAATTTTTCTGCTGAAAATATTAATTATAATAAAATTGATTTCACAACTACTTTATTAGAAAAGGGAGAATACGAAAACTGTAAATTTAATCTTTGTGTATTTTCTGAAGTTGATTTATCTGAAGTAATATTTACAGATTGTATTTTTATAAGCTGTAATTTCAGCATGGCAAAATTGAATAAAACTGCTTTCAGGGATATTATTTTCAAAGACTGTAAGATGCTGGGACTTCATTTAGAGCATTGTAATCCATTCGGACTTTCCTTTAGTTTTGAAAACTGTTTACTGAACTATTCCTCATTTTATAAAACAAAAATCAAGAAAACGGAATTCAAAAGTTCACAAATGCAGGAAGTGGATTTTACTGAATGTGATATAAGTGATTCATTGTTTGATAACTGTGATTTAAGCAATGCCATATTTGATCATTCCATCATCGAAAAAACTGACTTCAGGACTTCGTTCAACATTGGAATTGACCCCGAAATAAACCGTATCAGAAAAGCAAAATTTGCTGTTGCATCATTGTCCGGTTTATTGAGAAAATATGACCTTGATATCGATTAAAATCATAACAAGGGGTTTTCCCTTGATTTTTTTATTAATTTTATATTTGCATAATATCAAAATCTTTTTCAAATGATTAAAAAACTATTTATTTCCGTGCTGTTTTTGTTAGGAATACAATATGTATTTTCCCAGGATCTTTCACTGGTGAGTAAAGGCAAAAGCGATTACCGTATTGTTTTACCTGTATCGGCTACTTCCAATGAAAACATTGCAGCAAAGCTACTACAGCAATATATAAAAAAGATAAGTCAATGTGAACTGCCCATTGTTTATGACAGGGAAAAATCCAAAAAAACAGAGATACTGATAGGTTTAACCAACCGTACCAGAGATGATATTATCAAAACCAAGCAAAAAAGCCTGAAACAAGATGGTTATTATTTATATGTAAGTGGTGAAAAGCTCTTGATACTTGGAGGCAGTGGTAGAGGTATTATATACGGTGTTACCGGCTTGCTTGAAGATTATTTGCATTGCCGTAAGTACACACCATGGTATGAATTTGTTCCTGTAACAGAAAATATAAGCCTCCCTCAACTGGATGATACCCAGATTCCTCCTGCAGAAATCAGGATAGTGCATGGTGAATTTACAAAAGACACCGCTTATGAATATTTTCGTAAAATTGTTGAAACTAAAGATATCTGGAATGATGGCGATTTCCATGGATATTATGTTCACACTTTACCCCGGATTATTCCTGCTGATATTTATTTTGCATCACATTCTGAATATTTTGCCTTAATTAACGGTCAACGTGTGCCTTACGGTCAGTACTGCCTGAGTAATCCTGAAGTGCTTAAGGTTGTTATAGCTGATTTAAAGGATCAAATGGCAAAACACCCTTCATTAAAATACTGGTCGGTAAGCCAGAGCGATAATTACTACCAGTGTGAATGTGAAAAATGTAAGGCCATTGATAAAGAAGAAGGCTCTGCTTCCGGATTGATGGTGCGTTTTGTTAATGAAGTGGCAAAGGCTTTTCCAGATAAAATCATTACTACACTTGCTTATCAGTACACACGCAAACCTCCATTAATAACAAAACCACTGGATAATGTTATGATTACGCTCTGTACTATCGAATTACCAAGGAATAAACCCATAGAATCCGATAGCAGTGGCAGTGGCTTTGTCCAGGAAATGAAGGACTGGAGTAAAATCTGCAGCAAAATCATGCTGTGGGATTACGAAACACAGTTTACCAATAGTTTCGGACCTTTTCCTTTGTATAACACCTTACAACCCAATATTCAGTTCTTTACAAAAAATCATGTTATTGCACATTTCCAGCAATGCAATGCCAGACACAGTGAAAATTTCGGTGAAATGAAAAGCTATTTGCTCAGTAAATTACTCTGGAATCCAAATGCAGATGTTAACGCCATTATTAATGATTTTATGAAGGGATTTTATGGTGATGCTGCGCCTTTTATCCGTCAGTATTTTGATTTGCTGCACTCTGAATGTAAAAATTACAATGTAAATCTTGATATATATGGCAGTCCTGTATTTTTTGCTGATAATATATTATCGGCAGACAATATGAAAATCTATAATGAATTGTTTGATAAAGCCGAAAAAGCTGTATTGTCAGATACAGCGGTTTATGACAGGGTAAGGTCAGCACGTATGCCCATACTGTTTTCAGCCATAGAAATTGCCAAAACGGATTTATTTGGTCCAAGAGGCTGGTATAATGAAGTAAATGGTAAATATGTCCAAAAGCCTGAAATGAATCAGATACTGGAAGATTTTTATTCATTATGTAAGAAAAACAAGATTGAATCCCTTAACGAAAAGAAATTATCACCTGAATTATTTTATAATAATACATTGCGAACCATTGATGTAAAGGTTGAAGGAAATCTGGCTTTTAGGAAAAAAGTGAACTGCGATCCGGCTCCTGATAAAAAATACACAGGCATTGGTCCTCAAACGCTTACCAATGGTGTAAGAGGGAATGAAGATTATAAAATTAAATGGTTGGGCTGGGAAGATATGGATGCAGCTATAGTAATTGATTTTGATAGCGTAAGCAAATTAAATGAGATAAGTATCAGTACTTTGCATTTACCGGATGTTTGGATATTACATCCTGTTTCAGTCAGCTGCCTTATTTCAATAGATGGGATACATTATTCGCTGGTGGAAGAGCAAAAATCCGACCCCAATCTGAAGTACACTACTGAAATCAAAGAATTTACATTCAATCTTAATAATAAAAAACTAAGATTTGTAAAGTTTGTGCTGAATGCCACTAAAACCCTTCCTGCATGGCATGCATACAGGGGAAGTAAATCCTGGATATTTGTTGACGAAATAACGGCGAAATAGGAATGAGCAGCATACTGTAATTTTTAACAAAATTAAGATATATTAAAAAATTGTTAAATTTTGCTTTTTAATATATTATATTTGTGATGAACTTTAAAATTACATATATGAAAAAAATATTTTTTTTACTTGTATTTGTAATGTTAATAAATAGTTCAATTGCACAAAAAAAAATAGAAGCTAATAATCTGGGCATAAATGCCGGTTTTACCACAGGTTTAGGTCTTTCGTATGAATACTGGCCCGAAAAAGATGGATTTCAGATTACTTTCCTGCCATGGATTTCTAAAGAAAATACCAGATTTAGTTTTGCATTTACTTATTTCAGAAACCTGACAATTGGAAAAAGTGTTGATTTATTCCTTTTTATGGGAAATCATATAACGAATATTCTTACAAAAGATAATCCCGGGAATAACCCACATACAATTTATAATTTTGGAATAGGTCCCGGGCTTAAATATAATGAAGATCAAATTGTCTGGCAGTTTATGTTCGGATATGCAATGATAGATGTTTTGGGTGATTGTAATACATCCGTAGCATTAGAAATTGGTGTTTTTTATAATTTTTAAATTTTTAATTAAATTACTTAATAGCTAAAACTCTTGATACAAAAGAGAGGTGAATAAATTAAATGAAATATTGGTTAATAATAAATTAATTTTGTAATAAACTTTAAATCAAACTTTATGAAAAAAATAGGTATTTTATTTGTTTGTGTATTGTTTTTTTATGGTTCACAGGCACAAAAAGAATTGGGTAAACATAATCTGGGTTTAAATGCAGGTTATACAACCGGCTTAGGATTATCCTATGAATACTGGCCAAAGAAAAACGGAATTCAGATTACATTTCTGCCATTATTAAGCAAAGACGAAAAAAGGTATAGTTTTGCTTTAACTTATTTAAGAAATCTTACTACAGGAAATAAAGTAAATTTAATTCTTTTTTTTGGTAATCATTTGACTAATATTTTCGAAACAGAAGGAGTCGCAGTATTGAATTATGGTAATTACAATGTTACTGAAAAGCCAAAAACAATCTATAATATTGGTATAGGTCCCGGCCTTAGAGGGGGTGAAGGTATGTTTGTATATCAGTTTATGATTGGTTATGCAATTAAAGATGTTTTACATGATTATGAAACCGCTTTAGCTATAGAATTTGGCTTCTTCTATAATTTTTAAAATCTTATTTTTTTCATTAAATAATAAAGGTTATTTCATAAGAGATAGCCTTTATTATTTTTAATTTTTTTTAAAATAATCTGTTTTTTTGCTCTATTTTTGCTAAATAATTAGATTGTTTAATTAAATCCATAAAACCAAAATAAAACATGAAGAAAATTTTAAAAATTACAGGAATCACTTTAGGTGTAATTATCTTGTTATTAATCATTTTACCTTTTGCATTTAAAGGTACTATTGTCAAAAAAATTAAAGAGGAAACCAACAAAAGTCTTAATGCTAAAATTGATTTTAACGATTTTGGTTTATCACTGTTCAGAAGTTTTCCTAATTTTTCATTAAGTCTGGATGGATTGAGTGTTGTTGGTGTTGATGAATTTAAAGAAGATACCCTGGCTTCAGTTCCAAAATTGTATATTACAATTGATTTAATGAGTGTTTTTAAAGGCTCTGAATATAAAATCAAAAAAATTCAGGCTGATGATGCCCGGATTTTATTAAAAGGATTAAAAAGCGGTAAAGTGAACTGGGATATTACCAAAAAGGATACGTCCAAAGTGCCGACAACTCCGGCTGAACCTTCTACATTTAAAATGGCTTTCCAGAAAATACAGATCAACAATGCACATATTGTGTATGATGATGCTTCATTAGGCTTTTATATGATGCTGGATGGTTTAAATCATACATCCAAAGGCGATATGACGGCCGATATCACCACACTTAAAACCAAAACTACCATCAAACAACTTGATGTAGTATATGGTGGTGTTAAGTATTTAAGTAAATCTGATGCTGAAATCAAACTTGATCTGGGCATGGATATGAAAAACATGAAGTTTACTTTTGAGGAAAACAACAGCCGTTTAAATCAATTGTTTTTCCAGTTCGAAGGATTCTTTACCATGTTAAAAGAAGGTGGTTATGATATGGATATTAAAATGAAAACCGATAAAACCGATTTCAAAAACATTTTATCTATGGTGCCTGCTTTATATGCAAAAGATTTTGATAAAATTGAAGCCAAGGGAAAACTGGTATTTGACGGATTTTTCAAAGGCATTTATAAAGATTTGAATACCTTGCCTGCATTTGCGCTGAACTTTCAGGTTATTAACGGTATGTTCAAATATCCAAGCATGCCTAAAGAAGTAAATAATACAAATGTCGTTTGCAAAATCAACAACAAAGGCGGTTCTGCCGATAATACCACCATTGATATTTCCAATTTCCATATCGAACTGGCCGGCAATACAATTGATATGCGCATGTTTCTCAGTACCCCGATTTCTGACCCTGCAATCAATATGAACATTAAAGGTGCATTGGATATGGCTACTGTAAAACAGGTTTATCCGCTGGAAGAAGGACAGGATTTAACAGGAAGCTTTAAAGCTGATGTTACGATGAAAGGTAAAATGTCGTCCATTAAAAAGGAAAAATATAACGAATTTGTTGCCCAGGGTTATCTTGATTTACAAAACATGAAATATAAAAGTAAAGATTTTGCCCAGGGCATAGATATAAAAGCAGCCCGTTTCAACTTTTCACCACAGTTTCTTGAACTGGCTCAATTTGATATGCTGATGGGTAAAAATGATTTCTCAGCCAAAGGAAAAATTGAAAATTATATTGCCTATTGGTTAAAAGGTGAAACCATAAAAGGAAGACTGGAAACAAAATCAAAATATTTTAATATGAATGATTTGATGGCCATGGCTCCAAAAGACAGTGCTGCAGCTAAAAAAACAGATAAAACTGCCCCTGCTCCAACCATGTCAGTGTTAAAAATTCCTGCAAATATCGATTTTTATATGTCGGCTGATTTTGCAAAATTGATTTACGACAAAATGGAAATGGAAAATGTGAATGGTGTTATAGAAGTGAAAGATGAAAAACTTGCCATGAAAAACCTGAGTATGAATATGCTGAATGGTAAAATGACAGTTACAGGTGCCTATTCCAGTAAAAATCCCGAAAAGCCTGAAGCTGATTTCATGCTTGATATCAATAATTTTGATATTCAGAAAGCCATGAAAACCTTTGCTACCATGGGTAAAATGGTGCCAATTGCTGAAAAAACTAGTGGTTCATTCTCTACCAAGTTTAAAGTTAATACATTACTCGATAAAACAATGAGTCCTGTTACCAATAGCATGAAAGGCGGTGGTAATCTTTCCACATCTAAAATTGTTATTGAAAATTCAGAATCCTTAAACAAAGTGGCTGATGCTTTAAAATACAATAAGCTTAAAAAACTAAACCTTGATAAATTAAACATTGCATTCTTAATTGCTGATGGCAAGGTTATTACAAGTCCTTTCGATATAAAAATAGATAATACTAAAGCCAAAGTATCCGGTTCTACAGGTTTTGATGAATCCATTGATTACCTTATGAAAATGGAAGTTCCCCGCAAGGAAATAGGTGGTGCTGCAAATAATGTTATGGAAGGTTTAGCCGCTAAAGCAAAAGATAAAGGTGTTGGAGTGAAGTTAGCAGATATCATGAAATTTGATGTGAGAATTGGCGGTACATTTAAAAATCCTGTGATTAAAACCGGGTTGAATGATGTAAAGGATAATGCTGTTAATGATATAAAAGACAAGGCAAAGGAAGAATTTGACAAGAAAAAAGAAGAACTTACAAATAAAGCCAAGGACGAAGCAAATAAAGCTATTGCTGATGCCCAGAAAAAAGCGGATCAGTTAGTAGCTGAAGCACAAAAACAAGGCAATACCATAAGAGCTGAAGCAAAAAAAGCGGGTGACCAGCTAGTTGCTGAAGCAGACGCACAGGGACAAAAATTAGTTGATGGAGCATCCAATCCGATTACAAAAATTGCAGCTAAAAAAACTGCTGAAAAATTGCATAATGAAGCTGTAAATAAATCCAATAAGTTAAATGCTGAAGCTGACCAGAAAGCAAATGGCCTGGTTAGCAATGCAAAAACTCAGGGTGATCAATTGATTAAATCTGCACAGGATAAAACTAAATAAGTACTTTAATTCTTAATTTATAAAAAGCGGGGAAAATAAGGTCTTTCTCCGCTTTTTTGTTAATATTTTTTAAAAATTAACAGTAAGAAACTATCTTGAAATTGAATTTATTTACTTTTGTTGTATCTTTGAAGAAATTAGTATTCATTAAAACAAAAGAACTTATGAAAAAAATTACTTTTTTATTAGCTGGAGTTTTGTTATTGATATTTTCAACCAGAGCTCAGATTACAATAACCTCAAGCAATATGCCTGTTGTTAATACTTATGAAATTGATGTTATCGATACATTTTGTACAGGAGTGTCCATTGGAAATGCAGGAGCTAGTCAGTCGTGGAATCTAAGTAATATTGCAACATCTTATGTAGAATCATCCAATTGGGTTCTTCCCTCTAGTTTAGCAGGTGCTTCGTTATTCCCAACTGCAACATTGGCAAATACCAATACTGATGGTAGTAGGGATACATATTTAAAACTTAGTTCAACAGCTTTGGAAATGCAGGGTTTTTATGGTAGTTTTCCTATCATTGGCATTAAATATGCCGTTTTCAATCCTACTTACAAATATGTTCAGTTTCCTTCTACTTATCAAACATCGTATAACGGAACTTATGGTTTTGATGTTAAAGCTCCGTTTACTCAACTCCCGTTGGTTGATTCTGTAAAACTTAACATATCAACAAATTATAACGTTATTGTTGATGGATGGGGAACGGTAACTACACCTGCTTCTTCAAATTTACCCTGTTTACGTCAGAAAAATGCAACGTATACTATTGTCACAATATATGCACATTCTTCTATAACCGGATGGGCTCCTTATGGAACGCCTCAAAAAGATACTACAATTGATTATATTTGGTTTTCAAATCAGAAAAATTTTATCATAGCAGATATTGAAACTGATGCAAATGGAGCACTTACTAAGGCAACTTATTTACAATCATCAGGAAACGGAGTTGGTGTTAGTGATGGGAATCAATATCAAAATAAAATTGGAATTTATCCAAATCCGGTAAAAGATAATATTAACATTATTAATGTACCTCAAAATTCGGTAATATTAGTATTTGACATGAATGGGAAAATTGTGGCAACTAAATTAATAATGTCATCCAGAACTTCATTGAATATTTCAGCATTGAAAGATGGAATGTATATTTATCAAATCTTTAATAAAAATAGTGAAGTTCTTGATACAGGAAAGTTTTCTGTAATAAAGTAACTTCTTCAAAAAGAAATATTAAAGGATTGTCATTCTGGCAATCCTTTTTTATTTAGTTCTTTTTCACTAATTCCTTGGTTGAAAGTAAACCGCAGGCAGCAAAAATATCTTCACCCCTCGATTGGCGGATGCTGCAAAATATTCCTTTAGCGGTTAATGAATCCCTGAATTTATACATTGTTTCCCTGTCACTTCCTTCAAGTGGAGTATTGGGAATGGCATGATATTTAATCAGGTTAACCCTGCAGATCATCCCGTTTAATAATCTGGCCAGCTCTTTTACATGCTGTTCAGTGTCATTAATGCCTTTAAACATAATATATTCAAAAGAAATCCTGCGTTGTCCATGCCAGTTGTATTCTTTCAATGTTTTAATCACATCATTTATAGCATATACATGCTGAATCGGCATGAGTTTATTGCGCTCTTCATCAAATGGAGAATGCATACTAATGGCTAAATGACACTGACTTTCTTCAAGAAATGTTATCATGGCCGGTATAATGCCAATGGAAGATACAGTAATTCTTCGCGGACTCATGGCAAAACCCCATTCTGAAGTGAGTATTTCCTGACTTTTCATCAACTCTGTCAGATTGTCAAAAGGTTCACCCATACCCATGTAAACGATATTGGTAATTTGATGCCGTTCGGGTAAACTGCGGATCTGGTTTACAATTTCACCGGCGGTTAATTGTTGCTGAAAACCCTGTTTACCTGTCATGCAAAACAAGCATCCCATTTTGCAACCCACCTGTGTTGAAATACAAAGTGTATTCCTGCTTTCGTCTGGTATATAAGCTGCTTCAATAAATCTTTCGTTAGCGGCAGGGTATAGGTATTTTTTTGTTCCGTCTTTTGATTCCTGATGTTTTATAGGCAAATCAATGCCAAATTCATATTTTTCGTTCAGCAACGCACGGTTTATTGCTGAGATATTTGACATTTCATCAATTGTATTGATATCTTTCTTATACAACCAGTCCAGTATCTGTTTGGCTGTAAATGCAGGCATTCCCAACTCATTAACAATGGATTTTATTTCGTCAGGATTTTTCCCGAAAAGTTTTTCTTTTAACATCTAAAAATATATTTCTGCTTTAATGTTTTCGTAAGGAACTCCTTTGTCTACCAGAATATCTCTGGTTTCAACCACCATTTCCGAACTTCCGCAAAGGTAATACTTTTCGTCGGGTGGCAGCTGATTTTGTTTTTTTAAATATTCAGTTATCCTGCCTTCGAATACATTATCCCCTTTTTCTCTGGTACAGCAACGGATATAATTTTCGCCCAATGCTTCAGAAAATTGATTTTCAAAATAAAATGAATCCAATGTTCTTCCTCCGTGTAATAATTTTTTATCTTTTCCTAAACCCGAATCCAGCATGGCTTTAAATGGAGCTATACCGGTTCCGGTGGCTATCCACCAGCCTTTTCCTGATTTGCCGAAAAAACTGCCCTGAGGATTGGAAATAAAGATTTCGTCTCCTTTTTTAAGTGTAGCCATATTGGGTGTGAGTTCTCCTCCTGCTTTTATATCAAACAAAATCATTATTTCATCATTACTGATTCCGCTGGCAATGCTGTATAAACGGGGTGTGTCATTCAGATGCAGACTTATTGCTATCCATTGTCCGGGTGCAAAGATAAAATCACGTTTAAAGCTTAATATATAGGTATTAGGGGCAATCTGTTGATTTGAAGTAATAATTTGCTTGTGTAATTCCATGTATTTTGTAAAATGTCATAAATTGTATGTCATCTAATAACATGTTTTTGAACATATTGTTTATATTTGCAATTAAATAATTCAAAAATGAAAAAAAATATTCTATTGATATTTATGACATTAATAGTTTTAAATATATATTCACAGGAAACTATTGATTATATTAAATTAAAAAAGGACATATATGGAGTTTCATGTATGAATGTCAACAAAACAAATGTTGATTCTACATTAGTGAATCTGCTTAAAATTGATACTGCCAGCATAACAAAAGGATTAGAGGAGTATTATTACGATTTGGCGCTGATGTACAACTTTAAAGGAGTGTATTATAAAGAAAAACGGGTAATATATTTTACTGAAGCCATTAATTATAATCTCAGGTGTATACATTTGAATAAGAAAAATACTGCAGCCTATAATAATCTGGCTTTAATATATATTGACACAAAACAGATTGATAAGGCAAAGGAAACATTAAGTCTATATAAGAAGTATACCAGACATAAATATTGGGACAAATCATTAATAAAGCAAATAGAAGAAGCGAAATAAAAAAAGCTCCATTAATTTAAAACAGATCGGAATGAGTTCCTGTTCTGATGAGTGTAATTAGCTTAATACTTTTGTTTTTCTCATAAATCAAAATCCAGTCACTTTCAATATGACAATCTCTGTAATTAAAATAATTACCTTTTAATGGATGGTCTTTATATCTTTCTGGTAAAGTTTTTCCTGTAATTAGAATTTTGATAATTTCGTTTAATTTATCTTCATTTAAATTACGCTTTCTGGCTAATTTTAAATCTTTCAGATATTGATGGGTAAATTCAAGTTGATACATTATTTAACTTTTTGTAAATAATCTTCAAAATTTTCACACTTTACAGTTTTACCCTTTCCGGCTTCAATAATAGCTTTTTTAGTAGTATCATTTGGTATTTCATCTGTTTCAACAACTGTGACAAAACTTAGATTTTTTACAAATTCTAAAAATGCTTTAGCTGCTTTTGATTTTTCTTTAATAACTAAAGTTGTCATATATAATATTTTTTACAAAATTAATCAAAATATCATGAAGGAATAAAAAATAACTTGAAATATGCCAAAAATATAGGGTGTTTAAGAAAAAATGATTTCCTCTGTTTCTTAATCAATAGACTAACTTAATATCTTAAAAATCCTGTATTTATAATTTCATATCCTCTATTATTGCTTTGATTTTTGCATTTAACTGCTGATTTACCTTTTCAAAATCATCTTTTGAAACCAGGTTTTCCTTTACGCCGAAATAGAATTTTATCTTTGGTTCTGTACCGGAAGGGCGTACGGTAATCTTGCTGCCGTCTTCGGTAAAGAACTGCAATACATTGGATTTAGGTAAATCAATAGGAGTTTTTGTATTTTTGATACAATCAAAACAGTTTTGTTTCTGATAATCTTTAATTAATACAACCTTAGAATTATTAATGCTTACAGGTGGTGTTTTCCTGTAATTTTCCATCATGGACTGAATTTCTTCTGCACCTGATTTTCCTTTTTTTGTTACTGAAAGTAAATCTTCTTTATAAAAACCGTATTCAGTATACAAATCAATCAGTATATCATAGAAAGTTTTACCACTATCGGCAGCCCATGCAGCCATTTCAGCTATCATACAGCAGGATATTACGGCATCTTTATCCCTTACAAAATCACCAACCAGATAACCGTAACTTTCTTCGCCTCCACCTATAAACTGCTTTTTCCCTTCCAGTTTTAGAATAATTTCAGCAATAAATTTAAAACCGGTAAGCACATCGTAACTCTCAACACCATTTTTTAAAGCAATATCTTTTAATAATTCAGATGTTACTATGGTTTTAACGATAAATTCATTTCCGGTAAGTTTGCCTTTGGCTTTCCATTGATTAATCAGATAATAAATTAAAACAGATCCGGTTTGGTTACCATTTAATAAGATATATTCATTTTTATCGTTTTTAACAGCAATTCCAACACGGTCGGCATCAGGATCAGTAGCTAATACCAGATTCGCATTTACTTTTTGAGCTAAAGCAATTGCCATTTCCATGGCAGCTTTTTCCTCAGGATTGGGCGATTTTACTGTGGGGAAATTTCCATCTGCAATAGCCTGTTCTTCCACGATATGGATGTTTTCAAATCCAAAATCCTTCAAAGCCTTAGGAACAAGTGTTATGCCTGTTCCATGCAAAGGAGTGTAGACGATACTTAAATCCTTATGTTTTTTAATTAATTCCTGAGATAAAGAAAGTGAATTTAGCTTTTCAAGATAAATTTTATCAATGTTTTCGCCAATCTTTTCAATCAGTTTTGGATTTCCTGCAAATTTTACCTGACTGATATCGGTAATTTTCATTACTTCATCGATTACATTGGTATCATGCGGGCTTATAAGCTGTCCACCGTCATCCCAGTAGGCTTTATATCCATTGTATTCTTTCGGATTGTGTGAAGCCGTTATTACAACACCACTCTGACAACCCAATTGACGGATAGCAAAGGATAATTCAGGAGTAGGACGAAGTTCTTCAAACAAAAATGCTTTTATACCGTTTGCCGACATAACATCAGCAGTAATCTGTGCAAAATACTTACTGTTGTTTCTTGAATCGTATGCGATGGCTATTTTACAATCATTTTTTGTGGCGAACATTTTAAGTATATAATTTGCCAGACCCTGGGTGGCCATGCCGACGGTATATTTATTCATGCGGTTGCACCCAACGCCCATAATACCACGTAAACCACCGGTACCAAATTCCAGATCACGATAAAAAGATTCAGTTAATTCTGTTTCATCATTATCTATTAAATACTGTACTTTTTCGCGGGTTTCAGCATCGTAATCATTTCCCAGCCATTTTGTTGCTTTTTCTATTATAGTTTTGTCCATCATTTCCATAATTTTTTATTTATCCACAAAGACACGAAAGCACAAAATTTTAATTTATTCTTTGTGTCTTTGTGTCTTTGTGTCTTTGTGGCATATTCTTAATCTTTTATTAATTCTAAACAGCGTTTTAAACTGTCTTTCCAGTAAGGGATTTCTATATTAAAATCCTTCTTTATTTTAGCTTTATCCAGCACGCTGTAATGGGGGCGGGGTGCCGGTAATGGATAATCTTCAGTTCTGATAGGATGAATATCACATTCAATATTTTTCAATTCTACAATTACTTTTGCAAAATCGTACCAGCTACTGACACCTTCATTCGAAAAATGATATGTTTCTATAGTATTCTGATTGGCAAGCTGAGGAATGATTTCCAAAACTACTTTTGCCAGATCACGGGCATAAGTGGGAGAGCCGATCTGATCAAAGACAACATTCAGATTTCCGCGTTCTTTTCCATACTTTAAAATAGTTTTTACAAAATTATGTCCGAAGCTGGAGTATAACCATGAAGTACGGATAATAATACCTTTTTCGGCATGAATTTTTAATTCATTTTCGCCTTCTGCTTTGGTTTTTCCATAAGCAGATGTAGGACAAATGGGGTCATTTTCTGTATACGGTTTATAGTTCTTGCCGTCAAATACATAATCTGTAGATATATGTATCATATAAGCATGATATTTTTTAGCAATCTGCGATAAATACTTTACAGCATTTGCATTGATATAACGTGCCAGGTCAGTTTCCTGTTCTGCTTTATCCACAGCAGTATAGGCGGCACAGTTGATGACGTATTGAATATTGTGAATGGTAAAGAAATGATCGATTTGCTGATAATCCGTAATATTTAAATCGTCAATATCTGTATAAATAAAATTATACTGTGGGTATGCTTCAGCCAAAACTTTTATTTCGTTGCCTAATTGTCCGTTGCTTCCTGTAACTAAAATCGCTGCCATATTTGAATAATTATTTGATAATGGATTTAAAATAGGCTATTGTTTTTGTAAGTCCTTCTTCCAACTCAATTTTTGGTTCCCAGTTCAGTTTTTCTTTAGCCAATGAAATATCCGGTTGTCGTTGTAAAGGATCATCAGCCGGTAAAGGTTCAAATACAATCTTTGATTTACATCCGATTAATTTAATAACTTTTTCAGCCAGTTCAAGTATGGTAAACTCGTTTGGGTTGCCAATATTAACGGGTCCCGTAAAATCGCTGCCGGTAGCCATCATTTTAATCATACCATTTATAAGATCATCTACGTATTGAAAACTCCTGGTTTGAGAACCATCGCCAAAAATAGTAATATCCTGATTCTGCAGTGCCTGAACTATAAAGTTTGAAACTACCCTGCCGTCATGAGGGTGCATTTTAGGACCATAAGTATTAAATATGCGGACAATTTTTATATCAATATTATTTTGACGGTGATAATTAACAAAAAGTGTTTCTGCACAGCGTTTCCCTTCGTCATAACAGGCACGTATTCCGATAGGATTAACATGGCCCCAGTAATCTTCAGTCTGTGGGTGAATTTCAGGATCGCCATAGACTTCGCTGGTTGATGCCTGCAATATCCTGGCTTTTATCCTTTTTGCCAGACCCAGCATATTAATGGCTCCCATAACCGATGTTTTAACTGTTTTTATAGCATTATACTGATAATGAATAGGAGAAGCGGGACAAGCCAGATTGTAAATTTCATCCACTTCAATAAAGAAAGGCATGGTAACATCATGGCGGATAATCTCGAAATATGGATTATTCAATAAATGAACCACATTTTGCTTTTGACCTGTAAAGTAGTTGTCGAGACATATTACTTCATGACCATCGTTGAGCAGCCTTTCACACAGGTGGGAACCTAAAAAGCCGGCACCTCCGGTAACCAATACCTTTTTTCGCATAATATTATTAATTCGTATCTGTTTGGATTAAAAATCAACCAAAAATAATTTAAAAATGCGAAAAATAAAAATAATAATGTGTTTTTAACCGAATTTAACCTAAAACTCAATTTTATAACTGATATTAGGAATTACCAGTTCGTTTACATCTTTTTCAACAGATTTTTTAAATGTGTCGAAATAATATTTGTTTAAATCGCTGTAAAATAAAGCATTAACAAAGTTTATGGACCAAACACTTGAGTGTTTAGCTTTATTTATCCTGTAATTGAGTGAAAATGAAAGTACCTGTGCATCCGGTTTCTGAACACTAAAAGCTTTGGCAACATCTTCTACTATATCTTTATTTGCATAGGTCTGTGCATAATCCACCGGATTCAAATAATCACCACCCATTAGACATAATTTGGCATTTATTCCCAATAAATTGTTTTTGTTTTTGCCAACTTTCCATTCTTTCCCGCAAAGGAGATTAACAACATAATGCTTGTTAAACCTGGCATTGCGTTGTATACCGTCTCCTCCGGTATATTTAGAATCAAATACCGATAGCGTAATCAGATAGTAAAAGCCTTGATTAAGAAACCTTTCGTATGTTATATCAATTCCGATATTTCTTCCGCTTCCTTTATTTACCAGCGAATCATTAAAAAATATTGTGTTTTCCAAATTCTGCAGTGAAAAATAGGAATCCGGAATTACAGGAATATTAAACAAATATTGGAAATAGGGTTCAATACACAGATGAGTTTTTTCGTTGAATTTTAAATCATAGGATAATACCAAATGATGCGCTTTTGAAAAATCGAGTTTTTTATTTGGTTCAATAATAGAGTTACCTATTTTCTTCTGAACAAAATAAAAATTTAGCGGCTCCAGCTGGCTGTGAATTCCATAGGAAAACCTGAGGCTTTGTTTGGGTGTAATATCATAAATTAACCCTATGCGTGGCTCTAAACTGTAGTGATTGTTCAATGCAAATAGTTGTGAATGAAGGCCCAGATTTAATGCAAACTTTTCTGTAATATTGATTCTGGATTGTGAAAATGCCTGTATCAGATAGCTATAACCGCTGGTATTGGTATAATCTTTTAATACATTGTTGCTGTCGGCTTTTTCAATGTGCATATTATATTGCAGGCGGTTTATATTAAATCCGGTTCTGTTGCTGTGCCGGGCACTGAATTTATAATTGATATAAGATGTGAATGTATATTTCCATACATTGTTGTTAATTCTCTGATTTGGCAACAAAGTCTTATTTGAATTTAATTCCTGCTGATTCAACTGCAAACCGTTGCCTGATGCTGCTATTGATGTATTAATAAAAGCTTTGGTATTGATTAAAATTTTATGATTTATACCTGCAGCCACCATAAACAAATCAGTATAATATTGTTCTTTGTCCGTTTGTTTCTCCCACTTCAGACTGTCTGTAAGCGCATCCCTGCCCTGATAATCCAAAGCACCTAATCCCCATACTGAGAAAATTCCTGCCTTTTCTGTTGGAAAATTAAGTTTTAAGGATAAATCCTGATATCTCAGTTTTCCCATTTCAGGTGGCAATATCGGTGCCAGTAAAGAAAGGGTAGAATACCTGTAATTGAAAAGGTAAGAAGCTTTTTTATCCTTTACAAACGGACCTTCGGATGAAGCATCAATACCAATCAAGCCCAATTGAAAAGTATTTTCTCTTTTTTCGTTATTGCCGGTACGTAATTTAATATCGAAAACACCTGATAAAGCATTGCCATATTCTGCAGGGAAAGCTCCTGTATAAAAATCAGAATTGGCTAGCATCTGGCTGCTTAAAGCTGTTATGGCTCCTGATCCCAGAGAACTTACATTGGCAAAATGGCTTGGATTTGTGATTTCAATACCTTCCATCATCCATAATAAACCTTTTGGAGCATTTCCCCTGATTACAATACCATTGGTTCCCAGATTGCCTGAAACACCGGCAAAGGAAGATGCCAGACGGGCCGGGTCGTCCATACCTCCGGCATATCTGCGGGCTTCTTCCACACTGAATTGTCTGACACTTAAGGTTGCCATGGAATTAATGGCTTGATTTTTATCCGCTTTTATGATAACTTCATCCATTTTCTTTAAGCTTTCTTTCATCCTGATATTTAATACAACTTCTTTAGCAGAACTTACCAGAATTTCAGTTAATTGAATCGTTTCATAACCAAGAAAGCTGATTTTAAGATTATACCTGCCAACATTGACATTCTTGATATTGAAATCTCCGTTTATACCTGTTACTGCCCCCTGCAAAGGATTGGTGTTTTCAATTACGACTGTTGCTCCGGTAATCGGTGATTCTGATTCTGCATCAACAACTTTTCCTTTGATGTTCTGACTTAAGTTTTGTGTATTGGCATTACAAAATAAAATGCATAAAAGCAGTGATAAATAAATTTTTATTTTCATAAAATTTTAAATTAGAATTATTTTACAAAATTCTTATTTATTTTTGCTGTCTGCAATACTGATTAATAACTATATTATGAATACAGAAATTGAAAATTTATGGCGTAAATATAATCAATTATTAGATTCTCAATCGTTTATTGAAGATGATCTGGATTACAGTATTTTAAAGAATCATATCACTTATCTGGAAAAAATTGGTGAAATAAGCAATAGTGTTATCATGGTTTTTGATATGTTTAAAAGGCAGCATGTTTTTGTATCTAAAAATATTTCTAACATTTTTAAACTTGATCTGGATAAAGTTGAAGGTGCAACTGATTATCTTGACCAGCGAATTCATCCTGATGATTACCTGAAATTAATGGAAGCCGGCTTATATTTTCTTCAATATGCGTTTACAATTTCACAGGATAAACGTAAGGATTATAAACTTATCAACGAATACCGGCTTAAGAACGAAAAGGGGGATTATATAAAGATTATTGAGCAACAGCTTTGTCTGGAGTTTGATAAGCATGGCAATATCTGGTTGAGTTTAGGTATTATGGATTTATCACCGGAAAAATCAGATAATGATGTTTTTAAAAGCCGTTTGATTGATTTAAAGAAACATGAGGTTTATTTATTTCCGCCTAAGGATAAAGAAAGCATACTTACTGCACGCGAAACTGAAGTATTGCAGCTTATTTCAAAAGGCTTATTAAGCAAAGAAATTGCAGACAAATTGTATATCAGTATAAATACAGTTAATACACACCGTCAGAGAATACTTGAAAAACTCAATGCTGATAATTCCATTGAAGCTATTAAATATGCTAATTCTATAGGATTGATATAAAAACTCAGTTTAGAACTTATAATTTATAACTTATAACTACTTCGTTCTTATACCCAGGCAATAATAATCAAACCCCTGTTTTTTCATTTCTTTATAGTCGAATATATTCCGGCCGTCAAATAAAACAGACTGTTTCATTAATTTTTTAACTTTATCCCAGTCGGGGAATCTGAATTCAGTCCATTCGGTAACCAGCATCAATGCATCTGCATCAATCAATGCATCATAGCTATCCTTTGCATAAATTATTGAATCACCGATTTTACGTTGTGTTTCATGAATGGCAACAGGGTCATAGGCTTTAACTTTACAACCGGCTTCCAATAATTTCTTAATCAGAACGAGTGATGGTGCTTCGCGCATATCGTCGGTCTGTGGTTTGAATGAAAGTCCCCATAAGGCTATCGTTTTGCCTTTTAATTCACCCTTGAAATGCTTGTGTAATTTGGTAAATAATACAGATTTCTGGTCGTCATTCACATCTTCAACCGCTTTTAAAACACGCATATTATATCCAAACTGATCGGCTGTTTTAATTAAAGCTTTTACATCTTTAGGGAAACAACTACCGCCGTATCCGATACCAGGATAAATGAATTTGGTTCCGATTCTGCTGTCGCTGCCAATTCCTTTGCGAACCATATTTACATCAGCTCCCATAATTTCGCAAAGGTTGGCTATATCGTTCATAAAGCTGATTTTGGTGGCCAGCATGGAGTTGGCTGCATATTTGGTCATTTCAGCTGAGGGAACATCCATAAAAATGGTTGGATGACCATTTAAGGTAAATGGTTTATAAAGGGCAGTCATGATTTCTTCCGCTTTGGCTGATTCAACGCCAACTACAATTCTGTCAGGTTTAAGGAAATCGTTAATAGCATCACCTTCTTTTAAGAATTCAGGATTGGAGGCTACATCAAATTCAATGTTAACGCCACGTTTGTCAAGTTCACTCTGAATGGCATCACGTACTTTTTTTGCTGTACCAACAGGTACTGTGCTTTTGGTAACCATGAGGATGTAATGATTCATGTGTTTACCAACGGTACGGGCAACATCCAGAACGTATTGCAAATCGGCACTGCCGTCTTCATCAGGTGGTGTACCAACTGCACTGAAAATTACATCAGTTTCTGGCAGACAGGCAGCCAAATCAGTTGAAAAACTTAAACGTCCTTTTTGAACATTGCGTTCAATCATGGGGTCTAAGCCTGGTTCATAAATAGGAGAAATACCTTTATTAAGGTTATCGATTTTTAGTTTGTCAATATCAACACAGGTGACATGTATGCCAACTTCTGCAAAACAGGTGCCTGTTACCAATCCTACATAACCGGTTCCAACTATAGTTATCTTCATAAAAAATACTTAATTTAAATTTTTGACAAAATTAGGAAATTACCCTATAATCACAACCAAATGAAAGGATTTTTTTTTGGTTTTTGGAAATACTTGTTTTACTTGTGATTAATTATACTATCGTATAATAATAAAGAACAATATTAATAATCCGAACTCAGCTTATTAGTTAGCTGTAAAAGGCAATTGGTGTTATGCAAAACACCAATTTCTATCTGATCATTAATATATTATATAAATGATCAGATAGAAATTGGCAGATCGGGCAAAAGATGCAGCAACTAGCCTGTTATTAGACAAACCAAGAATTAAATCAATTGATAACTATTCACCTTTAGGAACAGAACCGTCAAATAATCTCCATTTCCATTCCCCTTTTTTCCTTACCATAATGCCAGTAAACCGATAGGGGGTTATTTTCCTTTTCCCATTATGAAAGTTAACAATCATCTTCCCATCCATAAATACCCAGGCAGTATTTCCATTGTTGTCAATATCAATTCTATTCATCTCCCAGGAGAAACTCCCAACTTCAAAAAGTTGACCCAGCCATTTTTTAATTTGCTCTTTTCCTTTATATACTTCTCCGCTATCAGATCCAATTAAAATAATAGTTGCTGTAGTATCAAACAATGACATTGCCTGATTAACATCCGCATTTTTAGCTGCCATGTTCCAGCTTTTCAACGTTTCGCTTATTTCATTTTTAATCTTATCAGTTGATTCTTGTGCAAATAAAGAATTAATGCTAACTGAAAATAAAATTAAAAAGACTAATTTAAGTAAGATTATATTTTTTATCATTGTTTGTTTTATGAAGTTAAAGAATAGAACTATTTCATTTTGGTGGTATCTTTTGGCATTGCCACACTTGTATTGAAAATATCATAGATTACCTGCCATTTTCCATCTTTTTGTTTTTTCCAGATTTCAATATATTTTCCATGATCAAGTTCAACCTTGGCATTTGTTTCCATTTTTACAGTACCATAAACATAGGCTAGCTCATCACTGCCATTAATATCAACAATAGTAGGTGTTACATTAAGATCACTGCCGAAAGATGAAAGCGCTGCTGTAATAGCATCACGACCTTTAATGGCATCATTATTGGGGTATAAAACTGTTGCATCTTCGGCATAATAAGAATTTACATAGGCTTTGAAATCCTTGGATTCATTAAATGCCTGATTAATGTCAATGGCTGATTTGGTAATTGCAGCTTTTTCAGCTTCTGAAATAACTGAACTTTTTGATTTTGTGCACGAAGTAAAGCTTGTTGCAAGCATTGCAACAGAAATTAAGGATAACATGATTTTTTTCATAATAAAATGTATTAAATTAAAAATATTCCTACTCATTTAAAGGATTTTCGGATTCCTCCTTAACGAAATTTAAACTGTATTATAAAAATTGTGCTTCACAATAAGCATGACCTAAGCTGTGATTTTTACTACTGTTATTTAATAAAAAACCAATTTTAGTATGCTCATATTGTGTATGTTATTTATAACCCTAAATGTAAATTATTGTTCATTTAGGTATATAAATGCTAAAATTAAAAATTAAATTGATTCTTTGTGATTTTATTTTGTTAAAATTGAATACTTTTATTTTTAACCTCTTTTTCAATATTAGAATTCTAACTGCAAATAACGTAGCAGCAAGTAATATAAGTCCTGATTATTCAAGAAATTTCATAAAATTATTAAAATCAATAAATGGTGGTCTTTATCCGGATGGAAAATAACTTGATGGTGTTTTTTTATATGGAAATGCAAAGCATCGTTGATAATTAGTCCAACTTCTTTATCCTATTATATTAATTCAATATATACTTTAACTCCAATAAGGAACGTATTTCGAAAGTGATGTTTTCATCATGGCTGATGCCTGTTGTATTGTAAAAAATCTGATCCATACCCACCTGTCTTGCTCCAATTACATCTACTTTTAAATCATCGCCTATCATCAGGCTTTCTTCAGCTTTTGCTGATGCTTTTTCCAGCGAATAGGCAAATATGGCTGCATCCGGTTTCTGGTATCCGGCTTCTTCTGAGATAATAGTATTAGTAAAATACTTTTCCAGGCCTGAATTTTTAAGTTTTGTATATTGTACTTCAACAAAACCGTTGGTAATGATGTGCAATTGATAATTGGGTTTAAGAAAATCCAGGATTTCGATGGCATGAGGCAATAATATCTTTTTCTGAGGACTGATTCTTACATAATCTTTAGCCATGTTTGCAGCCATTTCAATATCATTGCAGCCAAAATCGTTCAGCGTAAAAAGGAAACGGTGGAGACTTAAATAATCCTTGGCAATTTCAGTTTTACGATAAGCATCCCACAGCTGAGTGTTGTGCTTTATATAGGTATGATGAAAGGAATTAAAATCGCAATTTAATTTTTCTGCAATATTATATATAATGTATATGTCGTGAAATGTTTCCAGAGAATTGCTGTCGAAATCCCAAAGGGTTCTGTCGAGGTCAAAAAAAATATGTTTGTATTTACGCACTGATTTTGATGGGTTTATGTTTAATATAAAACTTTTTTCAAAGAAAATGCAAAAATACCTAATTTTTTTTAATTCAGCTATTGCTATTTTAAAATAAAGTATTACCTTTGCAGTCCCAAAAAATTGGGGTTGTTAATCAACTTGATATTAAAACAATCAACGGAATATGCCTACAATACAACAGTTAGTTCGTAAAGGACGAAATAAATTAACAGAGAAAAGTAAGTCTCCAGCATTGGATTCTTGCCCACAAAGAAGAGGTGTTTGTGTAAGAGTTTATACTACTACACCAAAAAAACCTAATTCAGCTATGCGTAAAGTAGCAAGGGTAAGATTAACCAACGGAAAAGAAGTAAATGCTTACATTCCGGGTGAAGGTCACAACTTGCAGGAACACTCAATCGTTATGATTCGTGGTGGTCGTGTGAAAGATCTTCCAGGTGTGCGCTACCATATCGTTCGCGGTGTGTTTGATGCACAAGGAGTTGCGGGCCGTCGTGGTAGCCGCTCATTGTACGGTATGAAACGTCCTAAAACTCCAGCGGTAAAAGCTGTAGGTAAGGCTAAGAAGAAAAAGAAATAATATGCGAGGTAAACAAGCTCCAAAGCGCGATATCGCGCCAGATCCAGTCTATAGCAACCAAACACTCGCGAAGTTTATTAACTTCATTATGTTGAGTGGTAAGAAAAACACTGCACAAGGAATTGTGTACGGTGCATTTGATATTATCAAGAAAAAAGAAGACAAAGATGCAATGGAAATTTTCGAAGCAGCTTTGAACAATGTTGGTCCTGCGGTTGAAGTTAAAACCAAACGTGTTGGTGGCTCAAACTACCAGGTACCAATCCCTGTCAAACCAGAACGTAAAAGCTCACTTGCAATGCGTTGGATTATTAACGCAGCTCGTGCAAAAAAAGGACGCTCAATGACTGAAAAACTTGCGGAAGAATTGATGCTTGCTGCAAAAGGTGAAGGTGATGCAATGAAAAAACGTGCAGACGTTCACAAAATGGCTGAGTCGAACCGCGCGTTCGCTCACTTCGCTTACTAATCGCTCTTCTTATGCCACGAGATTATTCTCTTTTGCACACACGCAATTTCGGTATTATTGCGCATATTGATGCAGGTAAAACAACCGTGTCAGAACGTATCTTGTTCTATACCGGTAAAAAACATAAGATTGGTGAAGTTCACGAAGGTGCTGCGACCATGGATTGGATGGAACAAGAACGCGAACGCGGTATTACCATTACCGCAGCTGCGACAACGTGTTTCTGGAAAGATACACGCATGAACTTGATTGATACTCCAGGTCACATTGACTTTACAGTTGAAGTTAAACGCTCGCTCCGCGTGCTCGATGGTGCTGCTGTTATTTTCGATGGTGTTGCAGGTGTGGAACCTCAATCAGAAACTAACTGGCGCTATGCTGACGAACTCAACGTTCCACGTTTGTGTTTCATCAACAAGCTCGATCGTACCGGCGCTGACTTTTACAAGGATGTGGATTCAATTCACAATCGTTTGACCAAGAACGCGATTCCAATGCAATTACCAATCGGACAAGAAGGTGGTTTCAAAGGTATTATCGATCTCTTGCACATGAAAGCTGAAGTCTATTACGACGAAATGGGTCAAGATTTTCGCCACGAAGATGTGCCAGCAGACATGATGGAAAAGGCGAAAGAATATCGCGCAAACATGGTTGAAAAGATTGTTGAAAATGATGAAAGCGCGATGAATCGCTATTTGGCTGGTGAAGAAATTCCAGTTGAAGAATTGAAAGTGATTATCCGTAAAGCAACAATCGCTGGTGCATTTGTGCCTGTGTTCTGTGGTTCAGCATTGAAGAACAAAGGTGTTCAATTCTTGCTCGATGCAATCGTTGATTATCTTCCTTCGCCACTTGACGTGCCACCAGTTCGCTGTACTGATCCGGATGATGAAACAAAAGTTATTTTCCGCCACTCAGATGATTCAGAACCGTTTACTGCGCTTGCGTTTAAAGTTGCAGCAGATCCATTCGTGGGTAAGCTTACTTTTTTCCGCGTGTACTCAGGTACATTAAAAGCAGGTTCATACGCGTTGAATTCTTCGACCGGTGAAAAAGAACGTTTTGGTCGTATCGTGCGTTTGCATGCAAATACACGTGAAGATGTGGAAGAGGTTTACGCAGGTGATATTGCGGCTGCAGTTGGTTTGAAATCAACTACAACGGGTAACACATTGTGTGATGAAAATTCACCAGTACTCATGGAAAAGATTTCTTTCCCAGAACCAGTTATTTCTTTGGCAATTGAACCAAAGACAAAACAGGATCAGGAAAAGATGGGTATGGCATTGCAGAAGTTGGCTGAAGAAGATCCAACATTCCGCGTGCATACAGATGACGAAACCATGCAGACGATTATCGCAGGTATGGGTGAATTGCATCTCGACATTATCGTTGATCGCATGAAAAGCGAATTTAAAGTGGAAGCAAACGTTGGTGCGCCACAGGTTGCGTTTAAGGAAGCGATTCGCGGTGAAGCAGAAGCAGAAGGTAAGTACATCAAACAGTCAGGTGGTCGTGGTCAATATGGCCATTGCTGGTTGAAAGTTGAACCGCTCGAAAAAGGTGCTGGATTCGAATTCGTTGATGCAACAAAAGGTGGATCAATTCCAAAAGAATATATCGCGCCAATTGAAAAAGGTATCAAGGAAACTATGGACCGCGGTGTGCTCGCTGGGTATCCAATGCTCGACATTAAAGCAACTGTGTTCGATGGTTCATACCACGAAGTTGATTCATCTGAAGCTGCGTTTAAAATTGCAGGTTCGATGGCATTCCGTGAAGCATGTACCAAAGCAGGTTTGATGTTGCTTGAACCAGTGATGAAAGTTGAAGTTTTGACTCCTGAGTCAAACATGGGTGATGTTATCGGTAACATTTCGTCAAAGCGCGGCGTTGTGAAAGAAATGCGTGACCGCATGGGAACGAAAGTTGTTGATTCAGAAATCCCGTTGGCTTCAATGTTTGGTTACGCGACAGAATTGCGTTCAATGACGCAAGGTCGTGCATCATACTCAATGGAATTTGGACATTACGCGGAAGTTCCGCAGAATGTTGCGAAGGAAGTTATTGAGGGACGAAAGAAATAAAATGTACGGAGGTACATTGAACATAAGGCCCCCGTTTGGGGGCTTTATGTTATACTGATAACATATTATGTATAAAATTTATTTTGATAAAGAGGCGCTTATTAAAGCTGTTGTAAAACAGGATTGCGTTATTTTAGATGTAGGTTTTTTTGGTCAGGGCACATCAATAACGAATCCAAGATGGGTACACAGACTTTTGCAGAAGCGCCTGAATGATCCAAAAAAACAGTTATACGGAATCGATCTTGATTTTGATCGATCAGTGTTTACTGATGAAACGCACTATAAAAAAAAGAGTGCAGAATCCTTTTATTTTGATGTTAAGTTTGATATTATTTTTGCAGGTGATTTAATTGAACATATCCCAAATCCGGGTTTATTCATTTTGCAGTGTAAAAAAAGTTTAAAACCGGGTGGTCAGTTGGTAATCACAACGCCGAACGCTTTCAATTTATTTAATCTTGCCGAAAAAATAACTAAATACGAACCAACGACAAACAGTGATCATGTTTGTTACTACAATTCGCGCGTGCTGCGACAGTTTTTTGGAAAAATGCATATGGATATTTCACAAATCGGTTATATCTATACGTTACACCCAGCTCACGCTGAAAGCTTTAATAAAAAAGTATTGAACACCATTTATTTTTTTCTAAGTAAATTCACAACAAAATTTCTTGAGACGTTAGTTGTGGTTGCAGCTAATGAATAAGATTATTTTTTTGCAGTAACGATGTATCCGAGTGGATAGTCTGCGGGCGAATATTTTTTTCTGAGAACTTTCGCTATTTTGTACCAAATTTTATCGAGCGTTATTGCGAGTGCTCGTAGAGGGTATTCTGTGATGATCTGTATTACGTGTGGCACAAGTCGACTGAGTAGCATGTGGCGTGCAATAAAAACACCACTTCCGATTGGTTTTACGTGAACTTCTGTAAAGCCTGCTTCTGTAAACATCAGGGTCAAGGCATCATCTGAAAATCGGTAAAAGTCTCGAGGCGATGGATGGATTGCCATAATATATGGAATTGTTGCAATTGCGGTTCCACCCGGCTTTAAAACACGAGCGGTTTCTTGTACTAACTGATGTGCATGATAGATGTGTTCAAGTACGTTTATGAGTAGTGCCCCATTAAATTTTTCTGATTCAAATTTGAGTGGTTTTTCAAGATCTGCGACAAAATCAGGCTTTGATTTTTCATCCATATTAACGCTGTAACGTTTGAATGATCCTTTTAGAAAGACCGCGTATTCTGCCCGTCCTGTCCCTCCCAAATCAATAATTTCTCCAGAAAGTTTATGGTCTGATAATGCTTTATGAGTAAGTTTGCGAAAAATTGTTTGCATAAAATAAGTATGAACAATCATAACACAATGTTTATGAGTACGCTACGTTGCAAATTGGTTGAATGTGCGATAGTATAAAGACAATTGAACTGTATATGACTAAAGTTTTTGTTGCTGAACGAATTCCTGAGTTGCCGCATATTCCGGCACTTTTCTATTTTTGGGGAATTATCAGATATAAAAATTCTTTATTTGATAATATTTTTTCGGAGGAGAATCTTGAGCCTTATTTTGAAATTGT
>JAPLDQ010000023.1 GCA_026391675.1 Bacteroidota bacterium | reverse complement strand
GCTCTTGTTACTGTTGTTGATGGTACTTCTCCTTATACTTATGCATGGACTGGTCCTAACAGTTTCACAGCCAGTACTGCTTTAATTACAGGACTTGCTGCCGGTACTTATACTTGTACGGTTACTGACCAAAACGGTTGTACTACTATTCAGGGTGCGCTTGTAAAAGAACCTAGTGATTTAACAGCTACCATTAGTGGTACTAATATTTTATGTAATGGTAATTCATCAGGTACTGTAAGTTTAACTGTTGATGGAGGAACAACTCCTTATACCTATGCTTGGACAGGACCTAACAGCTTTACTGCTTCAATTAAAGATTTATCAAATATTAAAGCCGGTACTTATACTGTTACTATCTCAGACAAAAACCAATGTTCTATTACTAAATCTATTACGATTACTGAACCTTTGGCTCCTATCACTACTGGAATTCAGAAAACTGATGTTAAATGTTACGGAGGATTTACCGGTGCAGCTGATTTAACAGTTAACGGCGGAACTACTCCTTATACTTATGCATGGACAGGACCTTCTCTTTTCACTGCTTCTACTCAGGATTTAACCGGTATTAAGTTTGGTACTTATAATGTTACAGTAACTGACCAAAACGGTTGTACGAAAACTAATACTGTTACGATTACTCAACCATTGTCTCCTTTAGCAATTGATAATATTGCTGTTAGTGACTTAACATGTTTCAACAACCACACCGGTTCTGCTCTTGTTACTGTTGTTGATGGTACTTCTCCTTATACTTATGCTTGGACAGGTCCTAACAGTTTCACAGCCAGTACTGCTTTAATTACAGGACTTGCTGCCGGTACTTATACATGTACAGTTACTGACCAAAACGGTTGTACTACCACACAGGCTTCTGTTGTAAATCAACCAAATCTGTTAGTAGCTACTGTTATTGGTACAGATATATTATGTAATGGTAGTCCAACAGGTGCTGCTAATGTAACAGTTGTTGGTGGAACATCGCCATATACTTATGCATGGACAGGTCCTAACAGTTTCTCTGCTACAACAGAAGATTTAAGCGGACTTTATGCTGGTACTTATGAATTTACTGTTACTGATGTTAATGGATGTCAGGGTACTACAATCGTTACTATTCATGAACCAGATCTTTTAACAATAGAAGCTATAGGTTCAAATGTAAATTGTAAATATGATAAAACAGGTACAGCTACAGCAACTGCTTTGGGAGGAACTGGTTCAGATACATTCACTTGGAGCACAATTCCTGTTCAACATACTGCTACTGCTACTAACTTAGGTATAGGTACATATACTGTAACTGTTACGGATGTAAACGGTTGTCAGGCAACTACTACTGCAACTATAGGTTATGATAATGAACCACCTTCATTGTGTTTGGATGGACCGCGAGAAGTATGTTGTGATGAACCAATTCCATATACGGATTATTGTCAACAAAACGTTGATTTAACTATTCCTAATACTAATTATTCATGGCAATGGGTAATTGATGGTGGTCATATCGTTAATGGTGGCAATACATGTTGTCCAACTATCGTATGGTATTGCAACTGTACAATCGGATGGATAAAAGTACTTAAAACAGATTTAACAACAGGATGCTGGATTTATGATTCTATTTCAGTTATCGTTCATCCTAAACCTGTTCCAGTAATCACTGGTGATACAATTGTTTTAACAAATGCTAATCCTGTTACTTATTCAGTACCTTGTTTACCTGATCAATTATATTCATGGTCAGTAGTTGGTGGTACAATTACTGGTGGTCAGGGATCATGTACCATTACTGTTAACTGGGATTGGGCTGCTTGTCAGGATTGTCCAAGTTCGGTATGTGTTACTGTAACATCATTGTATACATTACAACAATATCCAACATTAGGAATACCACAACAAATAGGATGTGATGGTTCAACTTGTATTACAGTTCATCAGATGCCATTACCTGGAAGTTGTAAAATCTTCGGACAGGTATTATATGACAATATTATGCAATCAGTTCCAATGAATGGTGTTACTGTTAAATTATTGGCTAATGGTGTTGTCAAAGCCACTACTGTTACTGCTACAGATTTAATGGAAATAGCACAAATCGGATTACCTGGGGACCCAAATTATGTTCCTGGTGATACTACTTATGTAGCTGGTTATTATGAATTTAATAATTTTGATTGCAGTACTGCTAGTAATACACTTACCTATACTTTACAGGTTTCTGGTGTAAGTCAACAAACCTGGGGTGGTGTTAATGCAACTGATGCTTTAATGATTAAAAATTATACAGTTGGTAATATTACTTTAGCTCCACTTCCAAAGAAAGCAGCTGATCCAAACTTGTCAACTACTGTAAATGCAACCGATGCTTTATTAGTTCAATTACGTACAGTTGGTTTAGTAAATTCTTATGCTGCAGGTAACTGGGTATATGATTTTCCAATTTTAGGCAACTATTCATCATCTTCTTTAACACCATTGAACATTATGGTATTAGCAACAGGTGATGTTAATAAATCACTTATGCCGAATATTGGATATATTGCTGATAACTATACTACATTACAAAAAGAAGGTGTTTCAATAGCATCTAACAGTGAAGAAATATTAATTCCTGTTCGTGTAAATGAAGCATTAAGTTTAGGTGCTGTTACATTAGATTTAGCTTATATGCAAAATTTAATAGAAGTTACTGGTATAACTTCACCATTAAGTGGATTTGAATATAAAATAAGCAATGGTGTAATTAAAATTGCATGGGCTAATCCAAATGCTGTTACATTACAAGCCAATGATATTTTATTAACATTGAAAGTTAAAGCAAAAGATGTAATTACTGCTACAAATGATTTATTCAGTTGGAGTAATAACAGAACAGAATTTGCTGATGCTTACGGTAATATTTTATCTTTCAGTAATCTAAAAGTTAATGGTATCCAAACTGATTCCAGATCAAACGGCATCAGCGTTTATCCTAATCCATTTACTAATTATGCAGAAGTTAACTACAACTTGGTTGAAGCCGGTAGTGTAAGGATAGTTCTTTACAATGCAGTTGGTCAACGTATAGAAGTATTGGTGGATGAAAATAAAACTGCCGGTAATTATAAATATAACTTAAATACCTCAGCATTACAATCAGGTGTTTATTCTTGTGAAATCATAATTAATGGTCAAACTTCAAATTACCAAAAGGTTATTAAATTGGTGAAAACCAAATAAATTCTTTAATAAAGGGAGAGCATTTTAAAATGCTCTTCCCTTTATTTAATTAAAGTTTATACATTAATTTAATATCTTTAAGTATGAAAAAAATAATCTTATATATAACAATACTGCTAATGGCACTTACAAAAGTTGCCAGTAGTCAGGTTGCAACAATACAAACTGTGGCAGGTACTTATGGTAGTATGACAGTAAATGTAAATCTAACTGGCTTTACCGGAGGTAACTCAATAGGTGCGATTACTATGTTTATCGGATATAATGCTAATGTAGCTAAAATCCCAAATGTTGGTGGAATTACTTATGCTGGTATACCTAATGGTATTAACTATCAAGCAGTAGAAACTAATGGGAATGGTGTTTTAGCTCTATCTTGGTCAAATGTACCTCCTCAATCTGTGAATGGAATTGGGTTTAAAATAAATTTCATTTATACTGGAGGAAGCACGGCACTTACCTTTAATCAGGGATGTGAGATTGCAGATGGAATGGGTAATGTATTATTAACAACATTTACACCTGGTGCAATTACCCAACCTAATTTATCTACTACAGCTATTATAGGAGTTCAGGCTGGTGATTGGATCAATGGCAATGAATTACCAGTTGCTTTTTCCGGTTTCCCCACAACTCCACCAAATGCAAAGGTTGGTGCTTTAGATTTAAATTTTAGCTATGATGTAACAAAATTACAGTTTGTTGGTTTAATCGCGCCTGCATTAACGGGAGCTATTGCTAATGCTACAGCAGGAGTAATCCATGTTAGCTGGGCAAATGCCACTCCTGTTGATATCAACAGTGCTACTAATTTTAAACTCAAGTTTAATTATTTAGGTGGTGCATCTGCAGTTAATTTTACCGGAACCAATGTTATAAGCAATGCACTGGGATCTCAAATTTCTGTAACAACAACTAATGGTGGAATTACACAAGGTGTTTCATCTGCAAATGTTGATATTGCAGATAATGTTCAGGCAGTTGGCGGCTATGCAACAGTACCCGTTAATTTTACTAGTTTCATTCCAACACAAGGGGCTCTGACGATGCATATTGCTTATGATAATACCAAATTGAATTTTTTGGGAACATCTGGCTTAGTTGGATTTTCCGGATTAAATGCAAATGCTTCAAATGGAGTAATTACTTTAAGCTGGGCAAATCAAAGCGGAGCAAGCATTACTAAATTCAATTTATTATTCAGTTATATCGGTGGTGCAAATTGTCCGCTGAATTTTACAGGACAAAACCAAATTGCAGATATTTACGGAAATTTAATTCCTGTAAGTTATACCAATGGAAATGTAGTACAACCTGCAGTTCCGGATGTTACTGTAACTTTGGCTAATACTGCTTTAATACCTTTAAGCAGTAATGTTGAACTTCCTATTAATTTAACAGGAACAACTGGTAAAAATATCAGTGCTTGTGACTTTAAAATAACCTATGACTATACTAAACTTACATATACCGGTATAACCAATGCAGCAAAAAGTGGTATTATTGCTAATTTAGATTTAGCTACTCACACTATATTGATAAGCTGGTCTAATTTAAGCAGCCCCATATCAGCAGACGGTAAATTCCTGGATTTAAAATTCACTTTTAATGGTGGAGCAGGAAATTGCGACAGACCTGTTGTATTTACTACTTTTAATGCTTTGGCAAGTTCACTTGCTGATAATACATCAACTCCTGTTTTGGCAAATTGGGTAGACGGTAGTGTTAATACCTCTCCATCTGCTTACCATGTATCCGGTGGAGGTGCTTATTGTGCTGGTGGAATTGGCGTTGCGGTTGGGTTAACAGGTTCTCAATCTGGTAATATTTATCAGTTAAAATTAAATGCTGTTGATGTTCCCGGTGCTACTGTTACCGGTACAGGATCAGCTATTAGTTTTGGGTTTCAAACTTTAGCCGGTACATATACTGTTGAGGCTTCTAACGGGGCAGGTTCTACCTGTACTACAACTATGACTGGAAATGCTGTGGTTATAATTAATCCACTACCAGCAGCAATTGCAGGTAGTAACAGTTCAATCTGTACTGGAGCAAATACATTAATAGGTGCTGTTGCTGTAGTTGGAAATACATACAGTTGGACTTCATTACCTATAGGATTTACATCATTAAATGCAAATCCAACAGTGAATCCAACAGTAAACACAACTTATACTTTAGTTGAAACTGTAACTGCAACAGGTTGTACAAATAGTGCGACAATAAGTTTAACTGTAAATCCAATAGTGGTTAACACTAAAGTGATATTACAGGGTGCATATTTGTATTGTGCTCCTTTTATGTGTACATATTTAGCAGATAATAGTGCTATTCCAACTAATCAACCTTACAATTCAACTCCATGGAATTATTCAGGAACAGAAGTATTATCTTCAATTCCTTCAAACATGGTTGACTGGGTTTTGGTTGAACTTCGCACAGGAACAGCTAAAATGACTGCAGTTGCTATGCGTGCAGGTATTTTACTCAGTAATGGAAATGTTGTTGATATTGATGGAGGTGCATTAAAATTCCCGGGATTAAGTGTTAATAATTACTATATTGTTATTTATCACAGGAATCATCTACCCGTCATGAGTGCTAATGCTTTACCAATTTCTTGTACAAGTGCATTATGCGATTTCACATCCATACTATCTAATAGTTATATAGATGTGGGTTTAGGAATAAATCCGTTGGCTGACTTAGGTGATGGTAACTGGGGAATGTATGCAGGAGATGGTAATGCTGATGGATATATTGATGTAAATGATTTATTTGATATATATTTTAACCAAGTTGATACTGAAGGATATTTAACCGGAGATTCTAATCTTGATTACTATGTTGATGTAAATGATCTTTTCGATGCATATTTTATTAATGTAGATATTCAGACAAATGTACCATTTTAATCATAAAAATTTAGGTTTTATTGATGATTTTATATTATCTTTGCAACCTCTTAATTTTAACTCTTTTAATATCATATAAAATGAATAAAAAAATAAATTTAATATTATTAATACTGTTACTAGGACTAAGTTCTTTTTCAGTTAATTCTTTTGCAGCAGAAACACTTTATTTCAGGTATTCTGATGCAACTATGGTTGCAGGGAATCCTATGAAATTTCAGTATAATGTGCAAATAAAAGCAAGTGTTACAAATACATGGATAACTTCATTTACAGTTAGGTCATATTTTAACTCTACAACATTTGTTGGAACATCATCTTCCATATCAATAGCTTTAGCTTCAGCTTTTAGTACTCTTTCAACAGGTTTTACTACTAATCCGGTTGTTGCAGGATCTCCTAAATATTACACTTCATCTGGAGCTGTAAATGGTAGTGGTGTTGAAGTAAGTACAAGTTGGGTTACATTATTAACTGTTACAATGGATGTATTAAGTCCTTGTGATTTGGCTGGTTTAAGTTTTGATGGTGCTGGTTATATGACTACTAGAAATAAGTATAAAGTTGGGGGTACTGGTGCTAATAACAACTATATAATAAATGTTTCTGATGTGGATGCAAACTGGACAAGCCATGTACTGGGTTATACAGCTCCTACTTCAACAACATGGAATGGGTCTGTAAGTTCTAACTGGGGTTCAACAGGTAACTGGACTAATGGTGTTCCTTGTTCAACCAGCAATGTTACTGTTGGAAGTGGTTCTTATCCTCTTATCATAGATCAGGATGTTACTTGTAACAACCTTACTATTGCAGTAGGAGGCCAACTTACAGTAAATACGACAAGAGCTCTTACAGTTAATGGTAGTTTTTTAATTAATTCAGATGCAAGCGGGACAGGTTCATTTATTAATAATGGAACTTCTTCAATAACCGGAACAGTTGAACGTAATATTACTGCCTATTCAACTGCTTATGATGGATGGCGTTTTGTATCTTCTCCTGTTAATGGAGGTACTCATACTTTTGCTCCTGGCGCAGGAGATGATTTTTTTAGTTATGACGAAAGTCTATGGTTATGTTGGCAATACCAAGCCAGTCCTTCGTTTACTAATGGAAAAGGTTATCTTACAGCTTATGCTGCTACTGCTGTTAAAAGTTTCACAGGTACTCTAAATAATGCGAATGTTACTTTTACTAATCAATCTTTTACTCCAGCTCAACAAAATGGTTTTCAATTATTAGGAAATCCATTTAGTTCAGCAATTACATGGAATGTTGGAAGTTGGGGCTTATCGAATGTTAACTCATTTGCATATTTATTGAATGGTGGTGGAAGTTATACTACATTATCAAGCGGTGGAATTATTCCTGCAATGCAAGGATTCTTAATACAGGTTTCAAATGCAACTAATTCATTAACGATTCCTACTAATGCAAGAACACATAGTGCTACAAATATATTAAACAAATCAACTGAAACTGAAAGATTATTCATCAAAGCATCTAGTATTGGTAATAGTACTTATGTTGAAAGCATTATACATACTGATATTAATGCAACTAATGGATTTGATTCAGATTTAGATGCTAATTTCTTAGCTGGTTTAAGCGGTGTACCTCAACTTTATTCTCAGGTTACTAACAATAAGGTTTCTATCAATACTGTTCCAACTATTGGAAGTAGTGTTGTTTCAATCCCAATGGGTTTTGTTGCTGGTGATGCTACAAACTATCAGTTAACTTTTGATGGTATCAACACTTTTAATTGTTCATCTATAACTTTAGAAGATTTGAAAACTAACACCACTCAGAACTTAATGCAAAACTCTGTTTATAATTTCACATCTACTTCAGGAGATAATGTAAACCGTTTTATCATACATTTTAATTCAGCTGTTGGAGTTGGAGAAGTTAACAAAGTATCAGGTAGCATTTATAGCTATGGAAATGATATCTACGTAAATTCTTCTGAAACTGTTAAACAGATTTCTATTTATAATACCATAGGGCAATTAATATATACAGTAAATAATCCTATTGGATTGTTTAAATATAGCTTAAATGGTAATACTACAGGCTATTATATAGTTAAAGTTATTACAGATAAAAATGTTAATTCAGAAAAAGTATTTGTAAAATAAATTAAACGAAAGGAATAACAAATGAAAATAATGAAAAACATATTAGTAATAGCTATAATAACCCTTGCACCATTATTAACTAACGCTCAACCATTACCTCCTTCAGGTGCTGGTCATGGAACTGGACAAAATCAACCAGGAAATGGAGCTCCATTAGATGGTGGCTTAAGCATATTAATCCTTTTAGGTGCTGCTTTTGGAAGTAAAAAAATATATAGCTTAAAAAAGAAAGACACAATAAAAGAATAATTTAATATTCTTTTATTTGAAAACTTGAACAATTAAATTCTTCTATAATGTAGTTAGAAACTATTAATTACATATTTTATAAAAAAACCATTTTACAATAATACGTAAAATGGTTTTTTTATTTGTAAAGAAATAATATTATTAAAATATAATAAAATTATTTAAATCTTCATTTTATATAATCATTACAAACATAAATTTAACATCAAATAAATAATCAATCATTATATAGAGAATATAAGAAATTTAATTCAAAGATATGGTTTTTAAAATACAATAAAACAAGCTTACAATTAATATAAACAGCATTCTGGAATACTTTAAAACGATTACTTATATAAACTTGACTGAATAAGCATTTATTAAGTTTAGAAATTCAAATTTATTTAAAAAAAACGTTAATAAAAAAGGGAGATTAAAAATCACCCTTTTTTATATCATAAATAATCTTAATGAACTTAGTTATTTGATTTTCTTCTCTTTAATCTAACTTTCATAGCATAAGCAATCAAATACATGGCAGGTACAAATACAAGTGTTAAAAATGTTGCAAAACTTAAACCAAAGATAATGGTCCAAGCCAATGCTCCAAAGAAAGCAACATTATCACCACCGAAGTGAATATGTGGGTTTAATGTACTGAATAAAGATACAAAATCAATATTCAAACCAACAGCCAATGGAATCAGGCCTAAAATTGTAGCTGAAGCAGTCAGAATAACAGGTGTTATTCTTGTTTTTCCAGCTTGTACAATTGCCTCTCTCGTTTTCAATCCTCTTTCTTTCAATACGTCAGTGAACTCAACTAAAAGGATTCCATTCCTGACAACAATTCCAGCAAGTGCTACAACACCCATACCTGTCATAATAAATGAGAAAGTCATATGGAAAATAATAAATCCTAATAATACACCAATAATACTGAAAAACACTTCACTAAAAATAATCAATGGTTTACTTATTGAATTAAATTGTGTGATTAAGATAAACATAACAAGGAACATGGCAAGTAACATGGCTTTCATCATAAAAGCTGCTGTATCTTTTTGGTCGTCCTGTTCCCCTGTAAAATTGACCTCAACCCCTTCAGGCTTATTAAATTTATTTACATTGGCTTTTAATTTCTGTACAATCTCATTTGCATTATAGCCAGTTAAAACATTAGAAGATAAAGTAATCACTTTTTTAAGATTTTTTCTCTTAATTCCTCCATAACTGTTCTGATAACTTATTTTAGCTATAGATGATAGTGGAATCTGACGAAGCTGACCTGAATTCATATCCCGGTAAGTTATTTTCAGATTCATAACTCTGTCGATATTTTTGCGCTGGCTTTCTTCATATCGAATCTGAATTGGATACTGATCCTCCCCTTCCCTGTATTTGGATGATTCTTTACCAAATATTGCATATCTTATTTCCATTCCAATTTGCCCGGTTGATATCCCTTCATGATTAGCACGTTCTCTGTCTATATTTACTATTATTTCAGGTTTATTATTATCAAAATCAGATTTTAACTGTTCTATACCTTCAATTTTTAATGAATCAATAAAAGCCTTGTAATTAACTGCAGTAGGAATTATTTCATCAAGATTATCACCACTGATTTCAATATTAATCGGTTTACCAGTTGGTGGCCCATTTCTATTTTGATCAACTGTTATTTCAGCTCCTGAAATACCTTTAACAACTGCTCTCATTTTATCAAGATAAGGCATTGTTGATTCACCTTTACGCTTAGCCGTTTCGACAAAAGCTACAGTAACTTTACCTAGATGGGATGCTGAACTTGTTTTATCAAACATATTTTCAGAAGCTCCAATTGCAACATTAGAAAGGACAGATTCAACAATTTTATTTGAATCACCAATTACAGTATAAATTCTGTCCTCTACCAAACGCGTAATAGAATCAGTAACCTTTACATCAGTACCTACAGGCATTTTAACATATGCATAAATATAATTCGGATCATTTGAAGGAAATAAAACTGCCTTAGGCTTGGCAATACTCATTACAAAAATTGTAAATATGAATAATACTGTTAGACCTGCCAATAGCCAATACGGACGACGTTTTGCCACAAAAAAGCGCAACATGTTTTCATATCGTCTCATTAAGGCCGGAATAAAATGATGCTGGAACTTTAATAAAATATCCCTACCCCACAATTGATGACCAACAAAAGAAATAGCTATAAAGATTGAAAAATTAGCAATCCCAGGCAATGAAACCAAATGAAACAAGATTCCAATTGCTAAAAATATACTACCTATTGTAAAAGTTTTCTTTTTTGTGAATTGTATCACTTCATCATCATGATGTTTCATAAAAGAAACTGCAAAAACAGGATTAAAAATATAAGCTACAATTAGTGAAGCAAATAAAGTAATGATGAGTGTTACAGGGATAAAATACATGAATTTCCCTATAATTCCAGGCCAGAAAGCAAGCGGGAAAAAAGGTGCTAAAGTTGTAAGGGTTCCTGAAAGAATAGGCATAAACACTTCTCCTGCAGCATATTTTGCAGATTGTTTAATATCAAGCACTCCTTTATACTGATTAAATACCCTGTGAGTATTCTCAATTACAACTATGGCATCATCCACAACAATACCCAAAGCGAATATAAAGGCAAACATTACCAGCATATTCATGGTAAATCCAATTTCAGGCATTACAATATAAGCAAGTGCCATAGATAATGGCACTGACAAACCAACAAACAGTGCATTGGTCAGACCCATAAAAAACATAAGGATAATTGTAACTAAAATAAATCCAATGATAATAGTATTATTAAGATCAAATAAAGTATTTCTGGTAAACACTGACATATCCCCTGTTATCGTAAACTTTAATTTGGAAGGCAACTTATTTTTCTTCATCTGTTCGATAGTAGTTTTTATCTTATCTGATGCTTCCAATAAATTTTCGCCACTTTTCTTGATTACATTTAATGTAATAACATTTTTACGTTCCAATGTTGCATAACTTTCTCTCTCCTTAAATCCATCCTTTATTTCGGCAACATCTTTTAAATAGACCAAAGCTCCACTACCAGATTTGATAATAATGTTTTTTAGTGTTTCCATTTCTTTGAATTCACCAACAACCCTTATACTGCGTTCAGTTCCCTGCATTTTAATCGAACCACCGGAGATAGTAAGATTTTCACTCGCTATTGCACGGTCAATATCGCTTAATGTTAGGCTTGCTGCCTGCATTTTATACATATCAAGATTAACCTGTATTTCACGGTCAAGTGCGCCTACTATATCTACACGTGTAATTTCCTTTAACCCTTCAATCCCTTCTTTTACATCATCAGCATACTTTTTAAGTTTATCCAGTTCATAGTCACCAGACATATTAATATACATGATTGGAATTTCCGAAAAATCAATTTCCATTACGGTAGGTTCTTTCTGTAAGTCTGTTGGTAAATCATTTTTTGATTTATCTACAGCATCTTTAACCTTTTGTTTTGCATATTGAACATTGACATCAGTATTAAACTCTACAACTATCATAGAGAAGTCCTGAATGGAACTACTGGTAACTTTTTTAACACCATTGATAGACTTAATATTCTTTTCAATAGGACGTGTAATCAGATTCTCTATATCAGCAGGAGAAGTTCCAGGATAAATAGTATTTACCATCATCGTTGGAATAACAAGCTCAGGGAACTGTTCCTTTGGAATTGTCATATAATTGATAATACCAAAGACAGAAATAATAAACATTAGTACATAAATACTCGTTTTATTATTAATAGCCCAACTGGTACCAAAAAATTCTTTAAACTTAACGTTTTTCATTTGTTATAATTTTTATTTTTATTTGTCACATGGAATTCGCCTAATAATATTATATTCGGATTTTATGAACATTATACTAATGGTTATTTCATATTTAATTTATTGTTTTTTATTGTTTAATAATTTGTCCTTCTTCGAGATTCTGGTAGCCACTCATAACAATTTTATCTCCGGCTTTTAATCCATCAATAATTTCAGCCTGGCCATTGTAATTTTGTCCACTTTTAACTATTCTTTTCCTTGCTATCATATTTTTACCATCAGAATCCTGAACAAATACATACTCACCCTTTGCATCCTTTTGAATAACACTAAAAGGTAAAACAATAGCATTAGTATTTTTATAATCATTAATTTTAACAACAGCAATCATATTAGCTCTAAATTCAAATTTACCGGGATTTAATCTGGATTCAATAGTAAAAGTTCTGTTTGTTGGATTTATATATTTACTGGTAAATGAAATATTAGACTCAATATCATCATTAAAGTCTGGAAATCTGATATATACTTTATCACCTTTTTTTACTTTTGCAGAATATGCCTCTGCAACATCAGCAGTAACTTTAACTGTAGAGAAATTAACCAACCTGAAAGCAGGAACAACACCTGGAGCAGCTAACTGCCCAACCTTGACCAGTACTTCTTCAATGCTTCCATTAATAGGTGCAGTTATTCGTGACATTTCCATTTGTTCTTTTACTGTTCTTATCTTATTTTCTAGGGCTTCTTTATTATTTTTTGCTGTGAGATATTGTACTTCAGATCCAATCTTTTTATCCCACAAATTCTTTTGCTTAACATATATATTATTTGCAAAAGTAAGTTGAGTCTGCAATTCATCCATTGATTGACGCACCACAGCATCATCAATTTGAGCTAATAATTGTCCTGCTTTAACTACATCACCTTCTTTTACAAAAACTTTTGTAACTATACCTGCCATTTTAGGGGCTACAGCAACATTAGCTTCTCCATCAATTTTTCCCTGTACTTCAATAAAATGATTAAATTCCTGAGTCTTAACTTCAGCAATTCCTACAACAGGTATATTTAAATTGATTGTATCTCCTTTTTCCTGAGCAATTTCTGATTGCAGTTTATTTATTTGTTCGGTAAGTTTATCACGTTCACCTTTTAATTTATCTAATTGTGCTTTTTTATCGCCGTTTTTACAACTAACTACTACTAAAATGATACTTAGAATTAAAATTATTTTTTTCATTTTTTACTTTTTTATATTGTTGATAATTTGGTTACTTTAATAATTTTTCAAGTTTTGAATAAGCAGCTGACATCTCAATAATTGAAGTGAAATAATTAGATTGTGCCTGTAAATACTGGTTTTGAGCTTGTGAAAGTTCTAAACTGCTTAATATACCTTCTTTATATTTAATAATAGATTTATCATATATTTTATACGATAAATCACGACTCATTTTATTGGTTTTATATTTATTCATTGAAGTAATAAAAGCTGACTGGCTATCAGAAAACTGTGTCTGTAATCCCATGGTTAACTGTTGTTTACCATTTCTTACTTTTTCCAGTTCTAAATTTGCCTGTTTTACCTTTGCCAGTTTCTGACCACTTCCAAAAATAGGAACATTTACAGTTAATCCTAAAATATCAGGAGGTGTAAATGAAAATGATTTTGTATTAAAATTCTCCTGATGATTATAGAAAACAGCAACATCAGGCAAAAACATTGATTTCTGATATTTTACATTCAAACTTGCCATTTTTTCCTGAATACATAATAAGCGAAAATCTGCCTGGTTCTCAACGACTAATTTTTTCTGCACCAACACATCAGCATTTAACTGGCTTATTAAATCCTCCGTATTATCCTTTAAACTTATTTGTTTCCCAAGGTCCATACCCATTTGATATTTTAACAAATTCATTGCAACCTCACATTGTCTGTTAATCATATCTTGAGTATTTTGAATATTAATCAGGGTGATTTGCATTTGGTCAACATCAGTTTCTTCCAGAAATCCTTCTTTTTGTGTTTCTTTAATTTCATAAAGTATCTTTTCTGTTGCTTTATAAATGCTGTCAATAACTACCTTGTTTTCCTGTGCAATTACACATAAAAAGTAAGCATTGCTGACTGCTTCCATTAAATCATTTTCTGATTTTGTAATACTTACTTCAGAAAGTTGTTTAAAAGTACGTGAGGTCTGAAGACCAACAAGGTATGCACCATTAAAAATCAATTGAGATACAGTTATATCAAAGGTAAGACCCCATTTTAAATCTTTTTCAGAAACAGGTTCTGCTGGTGCCGGTTTTGTTATATGACCAAACTTCGGGTCATTTGTTAATCTGCTTAATGCACTGTCAACATTATACATCCAACCTCCAATATTGCTTAAACCTGAAAAAGCTTTGATATTTTCTGGTACAGTTAATTGATAAGTTCCAGATAATTTACCATTTACCTGAGGAAGACCAATAGAAGTTGTTTGCCATATCTTTGATTTAGCAATATCTAAATCAATATTGGCATTTTTTATTAACGGACTATTTTTTAAGGCATAGTCTTTAGCCTCTTTAAGCGTTAGCTGAACACTTCCATTTTGTTGAGCAAAAACTGATGTAATGCTAACAATTAAAATCAAAGTTGTAATAATTAGTTTTTTAATTCTCATTGTTTAATTAGATTATTGGTTCGTTTTTAATTTTATTTTCAAAATAAGCCAGTCCCTGACTATTGACAATTCCTCTGACATGATATATAAACATCTGTGTAAATAATTCATGTTGGGGATATTTATTTAATGTTTCTTCATCTTCAAAGAAAATATCATCAATTCGCTTTACATAAAATGTAGTTATAATTTCAGGATTTAAGTCTTTTCGATAAACTCCTTCATTTATCCCTTTAATAATATTATTTTTGATATTATTATAAACATGTTGTCTGCGATTTATAATTAATTCTTTAGTTAATTCAGGATAATATTTTCTTAAATCGTATATAATAGGAGGATTCATGCCTTTTAACATTTCTATTAAATGTTTACTGACTTCGAGTAAAGAATCAATTGCATTTAAATCCATGTTAATAATTTCAAGAAACTTTTGATCTTTTTCACAATTATTAATATTAACAACTTTTGTAACTAAATCAGCTTTATCTTTAAAATATTGATAAAGTGTTTTTTTTGATATACACAATTGTTGGGCTATATCATCCATAGAAACACTTTTAATGCCGTATTTCTTAAATAATTCTCCGACTTTTTCTATGATAAATATTTCTTTTTCTTCCATGCTGCAAAAATAATAAAAAAATAAACTTAAAAAACTTTTTTTTATAAAAAGTTTCCTAAGTTTTAGAAAATATTTTTTTGATAAATAAAATTTCTTTTTAACTTTACATAAAATTGATACAAATTAACAACAAAATGTCAAAAACAGTTCACCGTATTTTTATTTTAATTTTAGCATTTATTATTTTATGCACCTCGATATATTTAATTACCAGAGGATTAAAATTTTACAGAACCGGCATTGAAGACAGGTTCTTTCATCCTGATTATAAAATCTTAAAACCTAGTGGCTTTCTTGGACATGGATATGGAATTTTAGGATCATTTTTTATGTTGATTGGCGTATTAACATATATGCTAAGGAAAAGGATAAGAAGTTTTGCAAAATTTGGTTTATTGAAATATTGGCTTGAATTTCATATTTTTTTATGTACTTTAGGTCCTATTCTGGTACTTTTTCATACTTCATTTAAATTTGGAGGTATTGTGGCAATAAGCTTCTGGAGTATGGTAGCAGTTTTTACAAGTGGTATTGTAGGCCGGTTTATTTACATTCAAATCCCGAGAACAATTGAAGGCCGTGAGTTAAGTTTATCTGAAGTTTCCAATTTAAAAACTAATATTGATGAGATTCTGATAACTAAAGAAAATCTCAGTAAAGAAAGCCGTGATGAGATTATAGCAATTACAAAAAAGAGAGTAAATTTGTATTACAGTAATATTTTCAAAAGGTATTTTAATAATTATTTGGAAGACAAAAAATCAATTCATCGTGTAAAGCATTTAATTAAAGACAGTAAACTTTCAAAAAAGGAATATAAAAATGTAATCAATGTATTAAAGAATGAAATTCACTTAAACAGAAGAATTGAAAGACTTACTACTATGCAAAATTTACTTAAATACTGGCATGTGGCTCATTTACCGTTTGCTTTTATTATGCTGATTGTGATGATAGTGCATGTTGTAATTGCAGTTACTTTTGGTGCAAAATGGATATTTTAATTTATGGAATCAATTATTGAGAATATTTTAATTTATGGATTTGTAATTATACTGTGCTTTGTTGCTGTTTTTTATTATTTGTGGAAACAAAGAAAAAACTCCAGAATTGTTGATGAAAAAATAAAAATTGCCAAGCAAGAAGGATTATATGAGCCGGTATCATTACATCCTGTGGTAGATGAACATAAATGTATTAAAACCGAAGCTTGTATAGCAGCCTGTCCTGAAAAAGACATATTAGGAATCAGAAATGGAAAAGCAACTATAATTAATGCATCCAGATGTGTAGGTCATGGTGCCTGTTTTCATGCTTGCCCTACACAAGCTATAACATTATGTATTGGAACAGAAAAAAGAGGCGTTGATTTGCCTCATGTAAACCAAAATTTTGAAACAAATATTCAGGGTATTTATATAGCAGGGGAGTTAGGTGGTATGGGGCTAATTAAAAATTCAGTAGAACAAGGCAAACAAGCCATTGAAAATATTGTAAAATCAAAGGGAAAATCACATAATGCAACTTATGACCTGATTATTGTCGGGGCCGGACCGGCCGGTATTTCAGCTGCATTAGCGGCAAAAAAGCACAATTTAAATGCCATGATACTTGAGCAGGATACCATTGGTGGTACAGTATTTACATTCCCCAGATCTAAAATTGTAATGACCTCTCCTATGGATTTGCCATTATACGGAAAGGTTAAATTATTTGAAACCAGAAAATCAGAATTACTCGATTTATGGAAATCATTAATTGCTAAATATGATATTTCGTTAATAGAAAATGCAAAAGTTGAAGCAATTAATCATGAAGATCATATTTTTAAAGTAAAAACTTTAAATGGTGATGAATTCACTACCCAAAATGTTTTGCTTGCAATTGGCAGACGAGGTAGTCCAAGAAAGTTAAATATTCCTGGCGAAAATCTTGAGAAAGTAGCTTATCGTCTATTGGAACCCGAAGTAATAAGAGATAAAAATATTTTGGTTGTTGGAGGTGGAGATTCTGCAATTGAATCTGCTTTATTATTAACAGATAATAATAAAGTAATATTATCATACAGAGGTGATACTTTTAGCCGCATTAAACCAGGAAATAGCCAAAATATAAATGATGCAATTAAAAATGGCAGTATTGAAGTAAAATTTAACACCAATCCTGTTAAAATTGAAAATGAAAGTGTTACTTTTATAAACACTAAAGACAATTCAGAAGAAACAATAGCTAACGATCTTGTATATATATTTGCAGGAGGTGAATTACCAACAGAATTTTTACAAAAAATTGGTATTCAGATAACTAAAAAGTTTGGTGAAGCTATTTTAAAACATTAATAAAAGAAAAAATGTTTTTTAAAAAATTAAGATATTTAATCTTTATTATCAGCTTAATTACAGTTAATAGCTATGCCCAGATTTCTCCGGGAGAATTATCAAATGTTCACAGTACTTTGGAAGGGATTTCTAATTGTACAAAATGTCATATTTTAGGTGAAAAATTATCCAATGACAAATGTCTTGATTGCCATAAAGAGCTAAAAGAAAGGATTTTACTAAACAAAGGTTATCATTCTTCTTATGAAGTAAAAGGGAAACAATGTGCAAGTTGTCATAGTGACCATCAGGGTAAAAATTTCAAAATAATTAAGTTTGATGATAAAAAATTCAATCATAATTTAACTGGATTTTCACTGATTGGTGCCCATAGTAAAAGAAACTGCAAAGATTGCCATGATGCAAGAAACATTAAAGATCCAAGATTTAAGAATAAAAAGATTACTTATCTGGGTTTAAAACCTGATTGCAATAATTGTCATAAAGACTATCATCAAAACACTTTATCAACAAATTGTGGAAATTGCCATGATGCTAATGCGTTTAAACCAGCTATAAAATTTAATCATTCAAGTGCAAAATTTCAATTGACAGGAAAACACAAGAGTGTTGAGTGTATTAAATGTCATAAAATTGAGTTAAAGAACAATGAAAAATACCAGCAATTTAAAGGATTAGAATTTAATACATGTACAAATTGTCATAAAGATGTTCATCAAAACAAATTTGGTTCTAATTGTTCTCAGTGTCATACAACAGAATCATTCTTAACAATAAAATCAACAAATAATTTTGATCACTCCAAAACAAAATATACTCTTGAAGGTAAGCATTTAACAGTCAATTGTAAACTATGTCATAAGTTAAAATACACTACTCCAATTAAACATGAAAAATGTTATGATTGTCATCAGGATTACCACAATGGTGATTTTGTAAAAGCTGAAATTAATTCTGATTGTATTACATGCCACAATTTATCAGGATTTAAAAATACGTCCTATACCATTGAACAGCATAATAATAGTAATTTTGCATTAAATGGAGCACATTTAGCAACACCTTGTTTTGATTGTCATAAAAAAACTGAAAAATGGAGTTTTAGAAATATTGGAAAAAAATGTATTGATTGTCACAAAAATATACATCAGAATTTCATAAGCAATAAATACTATCCTGAAGATAACTGTTTGAGTTGTCATAATACTAACAAATGGGCTGAAATCAATTTTGAACACAATTTAACCAACTTTCATCTACAAGGTGAACACACTAAAGTTTCTTGCAGAAAATGTCATTTTAAATCAGATACAGAAGGGAAAACATTTCAGCAATTTACAAATTCAGCTTCCAACTGTTCTTCATGTCATCAAGATAAGCATTTTAAACAATTTGATATTAATAATATTACAGACTGTGGCAGATGCCATGCTTCTGACAATTGGAAAGCTATAAAATTTAATCATAATACTACTGCATTTAAATTGGATGGGAAGCATGAAAAAGTTGAATGCAATAAATGTCACAAACCCGTTGAAATTAACTATAACAGATATATCATTTATAAAATTAATTTAAAATGCGAATCCTGTCATACATAATCTGGTCCCTTTTAATTTTCTTTATTGGTAATTTTTCTAAAGAATCACCACATGGTAAAGATTTTAAATTAAGTTGTAACATTTGTCATACAACAGATAACTGGAGTTTCGATAAAAAGAATTATTCTTTTGATCACTCTACAACAAAACTACCTTTAAATGGTCAGCATAAGGAAGTTAATTGCAGGTTATGCCATAAGTCACTTGTTTTTTCAGAAATTAAAGGTAAATCAGACTGCATTAATTGTCATAATGATATTCATCAGCAAACAGTTGGGAATTATTGTGACAAATGCCATTCTACAACCTCATGGATAGTAAATAATATAACACAGATTCATCAGCAAAACCGCTTCCCATTGCTTGGTGTTCATAGCATTACAGAATGTCAGAAATGCCATAAATCAGAATCTTTGTATCGGTATGATGTGCTGGGTGTTGAATGTGTTGATTGTCATAAATCAAATTATCTTGCAACAACAAAACCCAACCATGTAGCAGCAGGATTTTCGACCGATTGCTCAACATGCCATAACATATATTCATATCAATGGGGAAGTTCAGGCTTTAATCATAACATTTTCCCTCTTACACAAGGTCATGCCAATGTAGCATGTACAAAATGCCATGTTAACGGGAATTTTTCCAGTATCTCCACCGATTGTTATTCTTGTCATCAGAATAATTATAATTCTGCAACCAATCCGGTTCATTCGGGAGGATGTTTCTCTAAGAACTGTTTAAATTGTCATACTACTGCTCCAGGATGGAAGCCTGTAACTTTCCAGCATAATGCATATTTTTCACTTACTTTGGGTCATACAAATGTTCAGTGTAATAAATGCCATACGAACAGCAATTGTACAGCTCCTACCGATTGCTATGCCTGTCATAAACCTAATTATGATGCTACAACTACCCCTAAACATGTAAGCCCATGTTATTCTACCAATTGCATCTCATGCCATACTACTAATCCCGGATGGAAACCTTCAACTTTTCAGCATCAACCCTATTTTCCGATAAGTTCAGGAAAACACAGTGGTTTTACTTGTATACAGTGTCATACAAATCCGAATGATTGCTCATTTAGCTGTACAGTTTGCCACGGTCAATCGCAAATGAATAACAGTCATAGTGGTGTTTCCGGATACTCATGGGTTAGCACTGCTTGTTATAGCTGTCATCCTTCAGGTAATGGGGGCAAATAACTAATAAAATAGTAATTATGAGGGTTCTGCTTTTTATAGGTATATTTTTCTTTTGTTGCTTTCAGATTAATGCCCAAAATTCTGATGAAACAGAAGGAGTTACAACGTATATCAGTTCTCAGAATGTATATGTGAAATTTAAAACTACCAATGGAATGCATATAGGTGATACACTTTTTATATCGCAAAATAATCAGTTAACACCTTGCTTGATTATTAAAAACCTTTCATCAACATCAGTGGTTTGCAACTCAATTTCTGTAAATCAAATTCAGCTAAACGAAAAAATTACTTCAAGAAAAAAGACAGAAATAAAGATGCTGAGTCCACAAATAATTAATAATACTGATACAATAAAACATCAGGATTCTTCAGTTATTTTAGAAAAAGATTTAAAATCATCCATTAAAAACAAGCAAGTTATCAGTGGTCAATTCGGCATATCCGGTTATTCTTATTTTTCGAATACACCTGCAAAAAATGCCGCAGTTGTTAATTATGCCCTTGCCTTAAATATAACAAATATCTCAGAATCTAAGTTCTCACTGGAAAGCAATGTTTTATTCCGTCAGGAAAAAGGAAAATGGAGTGATATTCAGAATAATGTATTCAATGGTTTAAAAATTTATAGTCTGTCATTAAAATATCAGATTGATAATTTCACTAAACTCAGTATTGGAAGAAGTTTTAATCCAAATATTTCAAGTATTGGTGCAATAGATGGTTTACAAATTGAAAGTTATGTTCATTCATTTTGTATTGGCGGCTTTGTAGGCTCACGTCCTAATTACCTGGATTACAGCTTTAATCTGAAACTCATGCAATATGGAGCTTTTCTTAGTTATATTAGTCAGAAACCAAAATTAAATATGCAAAATACAATTGGATTTGTTGAGCAAACCAATAATTTAAAAACTGACAGACGATTTCTGTATTTTCAACATAACAATAATATAATCAAAGATTTAAGCATTTTTTATACTTTAGAAGCTGACTTTTATGATTTGCATAATAATCAGAAACAAAATAAGTTAAATATAACAAACACATATTTACTTTTACGGTATCGTCCGAGCAAAAAACTGACATTGTCAGGGACATATGATTCAAGAAAAAATATAATATATTTTGAATCTGATAAAAATTTCCTGAGTACTTATATTGATAACGAAACCCGTCAAGGTGTGAGTTTTCAGGTAAATTACAATATCTGGCATGATATATATGCCGGAGCCAGAGCCGGATACAGGACTACTAATTATGATAACAGGCCATCTAAAAACATTTATTTTTTCATTTCACATGCTAATTTATTCCATACTGATATATCAACCTTATTATCGTTTACAAAACTTGAAACAAACTATTTAAACGGAGATATTTATAATGTAAGCTTTTCCAGAAGTTTTTTTAAAGGGAAAATGAATGCCGGTTTTGCATATAGTTTTGTAAATTACAACATAGTTAATGCAGAACTTCCACTAAAACAACATATTGCCAACATCAATTTAACAACAGAAATTATTAAAAAATTATATTTTACTTTTAATGCTGAAACAAACTATGAAGCAGAAAACCATTATTACAGAATCTTCCTTCAATTAAGAAAAAGATTTTAGTTTAATCAATTTCAGTTTTATGAATACTTAAAAGATTAAAATCTTCGTTAATAAAATAACTTTTTAATTAAAAAAATGGGAAATATCGAAATAAGCTGCACTAACTTTAACATTACAAAAGAATATCCGATTGGTACTTTTTTACATGAAATAGCTGAAGATTTAAAAATCTGCTCAAAATATACAATTATCGGTGTTCTTGTTAACAATAAGCTTAAGGAACTAAATTATCAGGTTTTCAGGCCAAAAACTATCCAATTTATTGACATTTCGCATCCTACAGGGATCAGGGTATATAAACGGTCGCTGGCATTTGTGCTTTATAAAGCGATTAAAGATTTATTTCCAACTGCAACATTAAATATTGAGCATCCTATTTCCAAAGGCTGGTATTGCGAAGTAACAAACTCACATTTGGAGCTTGATAACATCACAATAGAGCAGATTAAAAATAGAATGCAGGAAATTATTGACCAGAATATTCCTTTTATAAGAAAAGAAATATACACAAACGACGCATGTCAACTATTTGAAGACAATGGTTTAACTGATAAAGTGGAACTTTTTAAAACACGAAATCAATTATATTCATCGGTTTATTATCTGCAAGATACCATAAATTATTTTTATGGTTACTTACTTCCAAGCACAGGATATATAACAAAATTTGATATTGTAAAATATTTTAATGGAATATTGTTACGCGTTCCAAAACAAAATAAGCCTGATGAATTAGAAGACTTTGTTATACAAAATAAGATGTTCAGAATCTTCCGAGAACATAAAAAATGGTGCGAAATATTGGATGTTCCATATGTTGGCTCATTAAATACTGCAGTTGTTGAAAAAAGAGCAACAGATTTAATTAAAATCGCTGAAGCTTTGCATGAGAAAAAGATAGCTAAGGTTGCTGATAATATTTTTAAAAAACGAAACGAAGTTAAAATAATACTTATTTCGGGACCATCTTCTTCAGGAAAAACCACGTTTAGCCATAGATTATCAATCCAGCTCAAGGTATTAGGATTTAAAACTGTCCAGATTTCTTTGGATAACTATTTTGTTGACAGAGAAAATACACCTGTTGATGATAATGGTGAATACGACTTTGAATGTATAGAAGCATTGGATATTGAGCAGTTTAACAAAGATTTAATTGATTTAATGGCTGGTAATGAAATTGAAATCCCAAAATTTAATTTTGCTACTGGAAAACGTTTTTATGATAATACTAAATTAAAACTCCTCAAAAACAATTTAATAATAGTTGAAGGTATTCATGGTTTAAATCCTAAACTAACCCATTTAATTGAAGAAAAACATAAATATAAAATATTTGTTTCTGCATTAACACAATTATCAATCGACAAGCAAAATCCAATACCAACAACAGATAATCGATTAATAAGAAGGATAGTCCGCGATTATCGTGACAGAGGCTATAATGCATTAGATACACTAAAACGTTGGGAAAGCGTGCGCAAAGGTGAAGATAAAAACATCTTTCCATTTCAGGAAAATGCTGATACCATGTTTAATTCAGCATTACTTTATGAATTAGGCGTATTAAAAACTTTTGCCGAACCAATATTAAAAGTTGTTCCTGAAAATATGCCTGAATATGCTGAGGCTGTGCGATTGCTGAAGTTTATTTCATACTTCTTACCTATTTCTGAAAGAGAAATTCCACCAACTTCAATATTAAGAGAATTTTTAGGAGGAAGCAGCTTTATCTATTAGTTATGAGTTATAAGTTATGAATTATAAGTTGAAATAATTTATTAAACTTAACTTTAAGAACTTTACAAACTTTATAAACTTTATAAACTGATAATGATTACAAAAATTCCTTTTAAACTGATTAAAATTGAAGATAGTGGCTACCATTTATTAATTGAAGCTAAAATAAATAATAAAACTACTTATTTACTTATTGATACCGGAGCATCAAAAACAGTATTTGACGCATCAAGAATAATAAATTATACGGATAGTGAAGATTTAACTGATAACGAAATACTATCAGCCGGCTTAGGTACTAATACGATGCAAAGTAAATCAATTTTTATAAAAACGCTTAAAATCGGTGAATTTGAAATCAATAATTATAATGCCATTGCTATTGATATGCAGCATGTTAACGAATCCTATGAAAAACTTGGCTTAGCTGCTTTTGATGGTGTACTGGGCTGTGATATTCTTTATAAATATAAAGCCTCAATTGACTTCAAAACAAAATACTTAAAGCTTAGAAAACGAAAGTAAAGCTGATGAGTAACAAATGAATAATATACTTCTACTAAATTTTATTTAAAATTTCAGCAGCTTTTTTCATGGTTTCCTCTGTTTTTGCAAAACAAAAACGCAGCATTTTATTATCCTTGTTATTATGATAAAATGGAGATAATGGAATAGAAGCCAATTTATATTCTTTTGTCATACGTATAGCAAAGTCTGTTTCCTTTTCATCGGTGATTTTGCTGTAATCCAGCACCTGAAAATACGTTCCATAGCTTGGAACAATTGTAAAACGTGAATTTTTAATATGATCAACAAAGAAATCGCGTTTCTGCTGATAAAATTCAGGTAGATGAATATAGTTTTCCTTATCTTTCATATATTCGGCAATGGCATGCTGAATAGGTGTATTACAGGTAAAAACGTTGAACTGATGTACTTTCCTGAACTCTTTCATCAGGTTTTCAGGAGCCAATACATAACCTAATTTCCATCCGGTTGCGTGTAAAGTTTTACCAAATGAAAACACAACATAGCTTCTTTCGGCTAATTCAGGATATAAGCAAACACTTTCATGACGAATACCATCAAATATCAAATGTTCATATACTTCGTCACTTACAATAACTATATCTGTTTTTCTGGTCAGTTTCTCGAGCATTTTTAAATCATCAGGCTTCAATATGCTACCAGTAGGGTTATGAGGCGAATTAATGATAATCATTCTGGTATTCTTATTGATCATCTTCTTTATAATTTCCCAATCGATATGATAATCAGGGCCCTGAAGCTGAGCATGTACTGGAATACCACCATTTATCCTGATAGCAGGAATATAGCTATCATAAGCCGGTTCAAAAATAATTACTTCATCACCATCATGTATGAGTGCTGAAATAATTGTGTATAGTGCCTGTGTTGCACCGGCAGTAATATTTATTTCTTTTTCAGGATTATAAGAAGCTCCGTAATAATTAAAAACTTTTTCTGCAATAACTTCTCTTAACGCCTGAACCCCAAGCATGGATGAATATTGATTCATCCCTTTTTTCATATATTTATTCACCAATTCAATCAATTTTGCTGAAATTGGGAAATCAGGAAAACCCTGCGATAAATTTATAGCCCCTACTTCGCTTGCCAATGCTGACATTACAGCAAAAATTGAAGTTTCGGTACCAGGAAGTTTAGATGTAATTGTGCCTGTAAAATTCTCCATACAATTATTTAGTCCGTGAAAATTAGCTGCAAAATTAGCAATTTTTATCAACTTCGACAATTTTTATGTTTAAAAACAGCATGACATTGACTTCATTTGTTAAATTAATTTCTTATTTTTGAAGCTATTAATATCAAAGCTAATGGCAAAAATGAAGTTCCCACACACTTATGTAATTGTATTTTTTGTAATACTGATTGCTGCAGTTACCACATGGTTAGTGCCTGCAGGAGAATTTAACCGTCAAACCATAGAAACAAACGGGAATAAACGGGTAATAATCCAAACTGATTCATATCATCAGGTAACACAACAGCCTCAAACCTGGGAAATATTTTCAGCATTTTACAAAGGATTTGTCCGTTCACCCAAGATTATCGTTTTTATTTTAATTTTAGGTGGTGCATTCTGGATATTGAACGAAAGTAAAGCAATTGATGCAGGTGTGCTTGCATTTTTGCAAAGAAGCAAAAAGCTTGAAAAATACTGGATTTTTAAAAAACTGGGTGTTAATAATATCATTATTACACTGGTAATGCTGATGTTTAGTTTTTTTGGCGCTATTTTTGGGATGAGTGAGGAAACCATAGCATTTGTAATTATATTTGTACCATTAGCCGTTTCTATGGGCTATGATTCCATAGTCGGAGTATGCATGTGCTTTATAGGAGCCGGTATTGGCTTTGCTGGTTGTTTACTTAATCCGTTTACCCTGGGTATTGCACAGGAAATTGCAGGCTTACCCCTGTTTTCAGGTATTGAATACAGGTTGGTCATTTGGATAGTAGTAAATATAGTCGGTATAGGCTATGTATTGCGCTACGCTGCCAAGGTAAAACATAATCCTGAAAAATCGCTTGTTTATCAAGAAGATGAATACTGGCGCAAGCATCATAGTCAGGCATTTGATAACCTGCGTCAGGCCAGTTTAAAGAAAACATGGCTGGCATATTTTATGGTATTGGCAGCAAGTATCATTTATGCAATCATGATGCCCATGAACAGTATAAAGGTGGGCCCGACAACTTTGCACATGCCTTTATTACCCATTCTGAGCCTCTTTTTTGCCTTCTTCGGATATATTACAGCTAAAAAATCAATGCAGTATTTTATATTGAATCTGTTATTATTTACCATTGCCTATTTAATGGTTGGTGTAATGGGTTTCGACTGGTCGTTGCTGGAAATAGCAGCCCTTTTCTTTGCCATGGCGATGTTCTCAGGCATTGCAATGGGTAAAGGACCCAATGATATTACGAAACTATTTGTAGCCGGTGCTAAAGATATACTTTCAGCAGCCTTGGTTGTTGGTTTGGCAGGTGGTATAATAGTAATTCTTGAAGATGGTAAGGTTATTGACACAATATTGCATGGTATTTCACAATCTATGATGGGATTAGGGAATACAGCCACCCTCTCGCTCATGTATCTGTTTCAATCAGGCTTAAACATGATTATTACCTCAGGAACCGCCAAAGCTGCATTAATTATGCCGATATTAAGGGATATTTCTGAAATGATAGGATTATCGAAACAGGCAACAGTAACTGCTTTCCATATAGGCGACGGATTTACCAATTTAATTACACCAACTTCAGGGGTTTTGATTGGTGTACTCGAAATTGCCAGAATACCTTTTAATAAATGGTTTAAATGGGCCTGGAAACTCATCCTGATCTTAACCATAGTAGGATTTATAATGCTTATCCCAACAGTTACCATGAAATTGAACGGGTTTTAGATTAATTAGCATCTTAATAAAATCAAAGAATTTATAAACAATATTTTATTTTTTATTATTTTTGAATTACTAAATATATAAATCATGATACACCTAAAATTAGATTATGCAAAAGTTAAATCCTTTGTTACAGATCATGAAATCAATGCATTTCAGCAAGATTTAGTAAAAGCACATCAGGACTTAATCAACAAAAGTGGTAAAGGCAATGATTTTCTGGGTTGGGTTAATTTACCCTCAGAAATTGATGATGAATTGCTCAACAGCATAGAAAACGATGCTCAAGCTATTCGCGGGATGGCTGAATTATATGTGGTAATCGGTATCGGAGGTTCGTATCTTGGCGCCAGGGCTGTAATTGAAGCGTTAAATCATAATTTTGCAGCACTGAAAAAAGACAATAAGTACCCATTGGTTATTTATGCAGGACAGAATATCAGCGAGGATTATATGCATGATCTGCTCGAAATTCTTGAACAGAAAGACTATGCTTTATGTGTAATTTCAAAATCGGGAACCACAACTGAACCTGCTGTTGCTTTCAGAATATTAAAAAACCATTTAGAAAAAAAATATGGCAAATTAAATGCCGAAAAGCGCATCATTGCTATTACCGATAAATCCAGGGGAGCTTTAAAGAAACTGGCTGACGACGAAGGATATAAAACCTATGTTGTGCCTGATGATGTAGGCGGTCGTTATTCAGTGCTTACGCCTGTTGGCTTATTACCCATTGCAGTTGCGGGTTTCGACATTCGTAAATTAGCAGAAGGTGCTAAAAATATGCAATTACATCTGGCACAATCAACAACATTGCCAGATAATGTGGCACTGCAATATGCTGCAGTACGCAATGCCTTATACAATAAGGGAAAGACTATAGAGATAATGGTCAACTATATGCCAAATCTGTATTATATAACGGAATGGTGGAAACAGTTATACGGAGAAAGCGAAGGTAAGGAAAATAAAGGGATATTCCCTGCCGGCGTTGGGTTTACAACTGACCTTCATTCGATGGGACAATACATTCAGGAAGGTATCCGCAATATTTTTGAAACCACGCTGAGTATTGAAAAACCTCATCATTATATTGAAGTCCCTTCAGATAAGGAAAACCTTGACGGTTTGAATTTTATAGCCGGCAAACGTATCAGTGAAGTGAATAAAATGGCTGAACTGGGCACCAGTATTGCCCATGTTGATGGTGGCGTTCCAAACATCAAAATCAGCTTACCTGAAATAAATGAATTCAATCTGGGTGAATTGATTTATTTTTATGAATTTGCCTGTGGAATAAGTGCTTACTTAATAAATGTAAACCCATTTGACCAGCCGGGTGTGGAGGCTTATAAAAATAATATGTTTGCTTTGCTGGGTAAACCTGGTTTTGAAAAAGAAACCGAAGAAATAAAGAAGAGATTGTAAATTTTTATTCCAGTACATTTATTTTTTCACCTGCAAACTCAACAATATCGCCAATCCTGAGTTTACGGCGTTTCCTGAATTCTGTTTCGTTATTTACTTTTACACTGCCGGATTCGACACTATGCTTGGCTTCGCCACCTGTATCTGTAAGACCAAGTAATTTCAATAATCTGATAAGTTCAATATATTCTTGTCCCTGTAGCTGAAAAGTCATTTTTACTTGAATTAAATTACAACTTAACAGCTTTGGGTACAAATTGCGATGCATCTCCCCCATTGCTTACAATATCGCGGATAATAGAAGAAGAAAGCGAATTATGTTCAGGTAATGACAACAGAAATACATTTTCAATTTCGGGATGCATTTGCTTATTGATCTGACCAACGCGTCTTTCGAATTCGAAATCAGCTGATGTACGCAAACCTCTCAGAATATATTGTGCAGCAACTTTTTTACAAAAATCAATGGTTAATCCACTATATTCCTCAACTGTAATGCTTGGATAATCTTTAAATACTTCTTTAATCCATGCTATCCTTTTCTCGAGCGGAAAATAGCTGTGCTTTTCAGCATTTTTACCAACAGCTACAATTAACTTATCAAACAAAGGTACAGCTCTTTTTAGAATAGATTCATGACCTATTGTGATTGGATCGAATGAGCCAGGGAATACTGCTATTTTCATTGCTAATTAGTTATTGGTTAATGGTTATTAAGTATTTACTGTTTACTGTTTACTGATCATTATTCTCAATAATATCCGGTGCTGAACTTTGAGATCTGGCTTCATTAAAAATATAAATCAAACGAATAGTCAGCATACTGTTGTATTGTGTTCTTTCCCAGGTTTGATGAATAGAATTTGTATAAATCCTGGTTCTGATTGGTAAGACAGAATAAGCATAGCGGAAGTTAAATTTTAATTTCTGCCAGATTTTTATTCTGAAATCTACCAAAACATCTAAATCGTCACGTTTATAAGGACCAGCCAAAGTTGTAGTTTCAACTTTTTTCCCATATTGAATTTCTTCAATACCCACAGTCCTTCCCCATGAAAAACCAAGACCAAATGTAATTCCACCTTTATCATGATAATGGATTAAAACAGGAACCTCCAGATAATTTAAACGAATATTATAATAAGGTTTTAAAGAATCATTAGGTTGTATTGGATCATTCTGGTAAGATCCTTTTTGGTTAAATATTGTTTCAATACTCAAAGACCAATACTTGTTATAAGGGAAAATACCACCAACACCTATATTTAATCCAAATTTATGATAACCGTAAATTTCATCCCCATCAATCTGCGTTGCATTCATCCCTAAAATCAATTCACCTTTAACTCTTTGAGCTATTGATGGTTGTATCAAAAAAATAAATACTATTAAAACAGAAAAAAACTTACTGAAATTATTCATTTTTTAAAAATATGATTGCAAAATTAATAATTTAAACGTTTAATTATTGTATTTATTTCTATTGATATGTGTTTTGATAATCATATAACTTTGTTTTATAATGGATTTGATTATTAAAAAATTATTAAATATTAATAAATAAGACATTAAATCATTTCATTTTCGAACGGTTTATTGTATTTTTGTAGAAAGCTAACTAATAATTATACAATTTGCAGGAAGAAACTATTGAAATATCAGAAAAATTTATCGATTTAGAGAAAATTATCGGTGGTAAAAATCCGGGAATAATAAAGTTTATTCCCCGGTTTATCATGAATTATCTAAAGCGAATTATTCATGTTGACGAAGTAAATGCAGCCATATATGCCAATCGCGACAAATTGGGTATTGATTTTGCTACTGCCATACTTCAGGATTTCGGTGCAAATATCATTGTAAAAGGGCTTGAAAACATTAATCAAAATGGCAGATACATATTGGTATCCAATCATCCTTTAGGCGGGCTGGATGGCTTGGCTCTCATCAGCAAAATAGGGACTTTCAGGAAAGATATCCTTTTCCCTGTTAACGACATACTGATGAATCTTCCACAGTTAATACCAATATTTATTCCTATAAATAAGCATGGAAGAAACAATGAGAATGTACAAATTATTGATGAAGCTTTCTCTTCAGACGCTATGATGCTTTTTTTTCCTGCAGGATTGGTTTCACGAAAACAAAAAGGGGGAATTATAAAAGATCTGGAATGGAAAAAAACTTTTATTTCCAAGGCAAAACGATACAAACGTGATATTATTCCTGTATATATTGATGGTGTAAACTCTGATTTCTTTTACAATCTGGCTAATTTCCGTAAAAGAATAGGATTAAAAGCCAATATCGAAATGCTTTACCTTGTGGATGAAATGTACAAACAAAAAAGCAAAACCATCAATATTATTTTGGGAAAACCAATCTCATATCTTATCTTTGACAAGAAATATACAGATCAGCAATGGGCTGAAAAAATGAAGCAGTATGTGTATTCGCTTGAACATAATTCGGATATTGTTTTTAAAAATGAATAAATAGGAAATAATAAAAAATATGAAAAATATTTTAGCACCAATAGATAAAGAATTAATTAAAAAAGAACTGACAAAAGATAAGTTTCTTAGAAAAACCAATAATGGGAATAAAGAAATTTATATTATTACGCATCATAATTCTCCTAATGTAATGCTCGAAATAGGACGCTTACGTGAAGTCAGCTTTAGAGATGCAGGAGGTGGCACAGGCAATGATGTTGATATTGATGAATATGATACCTGCCAAAACCCTTACAAACAGCTATTGGTATGGAATCCCGAAGAAGATGAAATTATTGGTGGTTACCGTTTTATTAATGGTAATGAGATTACGTTTAAAAACAATGGGAAACCATTCAGTGCTACTGCAGAGCTTTTCCATTTTTCTGACCATTTTAACAAAGATTATTTACCATATACCATTGAGTTAGGCAGATCATGGGTTCAGCCAAACTATCAGCCAACCTATAATATCAGAAAAGGTCTTTTTTCATTAGATAATTTATGGGATGGTTTAGGAGCCATTACATTGGAATTCCCTGAAATGAAATATTTTTTTGGTAAAATAACAATGTATCCCCGTTTTAACATTACTGCCAGGGATATGATACTTTATTTCTTAAAAAAATATTTCCCTGATAACGAAAATCTGGTATATCCTCATAAAGCACTCAATATTATTACCGATTTAGAGGAACTTGAAAGTACTTTTTCAGCTCACAATTACGATGAAGATTATCGTATTTTAATGAAAAATGTACGTAGATTTAATGAATCCATTCCACCATTGGTAAATGCATATATGAATCTTTCATCAACCATGAAAACATTTGGAACTGCTGTCAATCATCATTTTGGTGAAGTTGAGGAAACAGGAATACTGGTAACAATTAATGATATTTACGATATTAAAAAGCACCGTCATATAGCCACTTACCAAAAAGGCCAATAAAATGCAGATAAAAGAAGCTGTTTTTGTAGTTAGCAATCAGAATATCACTAAATGTCCCAAACCTGAATTGCCGGAATACGCCTTTATTGGTCGTTCTAATGTTGGAAAATCTTCATTAATCAATATGCTTACAGGCAATGCAAATCTTGCCAAAACATCATCCACTCCCGGTAAAACTAAACTAATCAATCATTTTTTGATTAACAAATGCTGGTATATTGTTGATTTGCCCGGATATGGTTATGCAAAATCATCCAAAACCGAACGCTCGAAATGGCAAAAGATGATAGAAGATTATATTGAATGCCGTGAAAATCTGATGTGCACTTTTGTTTTGGTAGATTCAAGGATAGAACCACAGAAAAAAGATATTGCATTTATTGACTGGTTGGGTACCATGCAATTACCTTTTGTTATTGTCTTTACCAAATCAGATAAAATTACTACCAATCAGTTGGCACATAATATCAGCGAGTATAAAAAAGAACTGGCCAAACAATGGGAAGAACTGCCTTTAATGATATTCAGTTCTTCAAAATCAATGCAGGGAAAAGAGGATATTTTAAATTTTGTTGAGCATACAAATACGCTGTTTAATCAAAGAGAGGAAATTTAGCAATAAAAAAGGCCCTCTAACACTAGAAGACCTTTCTCAATTGTTTAATTAAAATACTATTTATGATATTTTAGCACATAAATATTCACGATTCATTCTGGCTATATTGGCAACAGAAATATTTTTAGGACATTCAGCCTCGCACGCATAGGTATTTGTGCAATTTCCAAATCCCAGCTCATCCATTTTAGCAACCATAGCTTTTACTCTTTCTTTGGCTTCAATTTTACCCTGAGGCAATAAAGCAAATTGAGATACTTTTGCAGAAACAAACAACATGGCAGAAGCATTCTTACAGGCTGCCACGCAGGCGCCACAACCTATACAAGCTGCAGCATCCATAGCCAATTCAGCATCTTCCCTGTTTATTGGTATAGAATTAGCGTCAGGAACACCTCCTGTAGTAACAGATACATAACCTCCGGCCTGAATAATTTCATCAAAAGCATTTCTGTTAATCATCAGATCCTTAATAACAGGAAATGGTTTAGCTCTCCATGGTTCAATAGTAATGGTATCTCCGTCTTTAAACTTGCGCATATGCAACTGGCAGGTTGTAACTTCATCATCAGGACCATGAGGTCTGCCATTGATATATAAACTGCACATACCACAAATGCCTTCACGGCAATCATGATCGAAATTAATCGGTAACTGAACTTTGTCTATTAAACTTTCGTTCAAGATATCAAGCATTTCCAGAAAAGAACAATCGGGAGAAATATCATTGATTTTATATGTTTGAAATCCGCCTTTAGCTTTTGGGCTTTCCTGGCGCCAGATTTTTAATGTAAGATTCATATTTTTATATTTTATTCCAATTAACAATTATTAGGTAAAGTATTAAATTTCTTTTACTTGTAATCCCTTTGTTTCAATTCAATAAATTCATAATTTAAAATTTCTTTGTGCAATTCAGGTTTTTGATCATCGCCTTTAAATTCCCATGCACCCACAAATTTGAATTCATCATCATTACGTAAGGCTTCCCCTTCCGGAGTTTGATATTCTTCCCTGAAATGTCCTCCACATGATTCGTTGCGTTGCAATGCATCCATAGCAATTAATTCACCTAAATCGATATAATCGGCAACACGGCTTGCTTTCTCCAATTCAGTATTTACGCCATTGGTATCTCCGGGTATGCAAAGGTCTTTCCAGAATTCTGATTTTAAAACTTTTATTTCTTCCAGCGCTTTTGATAAACTTTCTTTGGTTCTTCCCATTCCTACATTATCCCACATGATATGACCCAATTTTTTATGAAAATAATCAGCTGATTTACTGCCTTTTATACTCATTAATTTATTGAGTAAGTCGTTAACTTTATTTTTTGTTTCATCAAATTCAGGTAATTCATCGGATAATCCCTTAACTTTGAGTTCACCTGCCAGATAATTCTGAACAGTATTAGGCAAAACAAAATAACCATCAGATAAACCCTGCATCAAAGCAGAAGCACCTAAACGGTTGGCACCATGATCAGAGAAATTAGCTTCACCTGCAACAAATAAACCGGGTATGGTTGATTGCAATTCATAATCTACCCATATACCACCCATAGTGTAATGTACAGCAGGATAAATCATCATAGGTGTTTCGTAAGGATTTTCATCAACAATTTTTTCGTACATCTGGAAAAGATTGCCATATCTTTCTTCAATTACATCTTTTCCTAATCTTTTAATAGCCGGAGCAAAATCCAGATATACAGCCAATCCGGTATTCCCGACACCATAACCTGCATCACATCTTTCCTTAGCAGCTCTTGAGGCCACATCTCGTGGCACTAAATTACCGAAAGCAGGATATCTTCTTTCAAGGAAATAATCACGGTCTTCGTCCTTTAAATCATTGGCTTTTATTTGCTTTTTTCTTATTTTTTCAGCATCTTCTTTGTTCTTAGGGACCCAGATTCTGCCGTCATTTCTTAAACTTTCGCTCATCAGCGTCAGTTTTGACTGATAATCTCCATGTACAGGAATACAGGTAGGATGAATCTGAACAAAACAAGGATTTGCCAGATAGGCACCTTTTTTATACAATTGCATGATAGCACTTGCATTTGAATTCATGGCGTTGGTAGATAAGAAATATACATTACCATAACCACCTGTAGCAACTATTACAGCATGTCCAAAATGTTTCTCCAATTCACCGGTAACCAGATTGCGGGTGATTATGCCTCTTGCTTTTCCATCAACTGTCACTAAATCCATCATTTCGCGACGGGTAAACATTTTTACAGTTCCCTTTTTAATCTGATGACTTAATGCTCCATAAGCACCCAATAATAATTGTTGTCCGGTTTGTCCCCTTGCATAAAAGGTACGTGAAACCTGAGCACCTCCAAATGAACGGTTATCAAGTAAACCACTATAATCTCTGGCAAAAGGTACGCCCTGTGCCACGCATTGGTCAATTATCTGATTGCTGACTTCGGCCAAACGATGAACATTTGCTTCTCTAGCACGGTAATCACCACCTTTAATGGTATCATAAAACAAGCGGTAAACACTGTCGCCATCATTAGGATAGTTTTTTGCTGCATTTATACCACCCTGTGCTGCAATACTATGTGCACGTCTTGGGCTATCCTGAATACAAAATATCTTAACATTAAAGCCTAAAGATCCTAAGCTGGCTGCTGCAGAAGCACCGGCCAAACCAGTTCCAACAACAATGATATCCATTTTCATTTTATTGGCAGGACTCACTAAATTTTGATGAGCTTTATAATTTGTCCACTTATCGGCTATCGGGCCTTGTGGAATATTTGCGTTTAATTTTGTCATAATGAATTTAGTTTATAACTTTTTAACTGATTTTAAGCATTGAAAAATATAAAATATAAAGGAATTACATTAAATCCGATTACTATAAATAAAGAGTAAATGGTTGAAAATGATTTAATCCATGGTGTATAAGTAGGATGATTCAATCCAAGGGACTGGAATGCAGCCTGAAATGCATGATTTAAATGAAATCCCAATATACAGATTAAAACAATATATAAAATTGAATAAAAATTGCTGGCAAATAATGCTTTTGCAACAAGATAAAAATCAGGTTCATCACCATTCATGGTAAATGTTTTTTCTACCCAACCCATTTTCATGAAATAAAAATTCATGAAATGAATAAATAGAAAAATAAATATAATACCACCGGTATAAATCATATATTTTGATAAAAAAGAAGTAGTGGATTTATTACTGACTTTATATCCAACAGGACGTGATATCCAGTTTTTAATCTGTAAAATAATGCCAAAAATTATATGTATAATCAAACCACCGAATAAAAACACTTCAAATACTTTAATAATGTAATTGGTTCCCATAAAATGTGCTGCAGCATTAAACCATTCGCCATTATCGTTGCGTAACAAACACAAATTGATTGACAAATGAACGACTAAGAAAGTCATTAAAAACAGTCCGGCCACAGCCATAACTATTTTTTTTGTTAAAGATGAAAAATTTAAAGAAGCATTCATATTATATTGTTTTTCTAATTAATATTCAGAATTAAAAAGTTTTACTAAAAAATGAAAATTCCTGAAGGGTTTTAGGAATTTTCAAACAATTTAATGTATGTTTGTAACATAAAATCCTAACAAAAATAAAAATTAATTACAGATAATTCAATTTTTTTTGAATTTAATTTCATAATTTTTAGTTAATATGCACAAAATCAACATAAATAATTCTCTTTTCATCAAAAACAGAGAAAATTTAGTAAAATATATTAGCCCTGATTCCATTGTAATTATTCATGCCAATGACGAAATGCCAAGAAATGGTGACCAATATTTTAGTTACCGGCAAAACTCTGATATGTTTTATTTAACTGGAATTAACGAACCAAAAACTATTCTGGTTTTATGTCCTCAACATCCTAATTTTAAGGAAATTGTATTTGTAAGTAAACCTAATGAAGATCATGCCATCTGGTATGGTTATCAACCGTCAAAAGAAGATATTACAGCTATTTCAGGCATTAAACAGGTAATGTGGCTCGGTGACTTTGATGCTGTTGTAAGGGAATTAATTATAGGATGTAAAAACATTTATCTCAATACCAACGAATACATCAAATTTATTCCGGATGTTGAAGACAGAAATCAGCGGTTTACTAAGGAAATAAAAGGAAAATATCCGCTTCATAATTATCATAGAATTGCACCGTTAGTAACATCGTTAAGACTTATTAAGGATGATGTTGAAATAGAATTAATTAAAAAAGCATGTGAAATAACTTCAAAAGCTTTTCTGAGGATACTAAAATTTATAAAACCAGGCTGCTTTGAATATGAAGTTGAAGCAGAATTATCCCATGAATTTGCTGTTAATAAAGCTAATGGACATGCATATTATCCAATAATAGCTTCAGGAGAAAATGCCTGTACCCTGCATTATACTGAGAATAAAAACAGTTGTAAAGATGGCGATTTACTGCTGCTTGATTTTGGTGCTGAATTCGGTAACTTTGCTTCAGATTGCAGCAGAACAATTCCGGTTAATGGAAAATTTACTGAAAGACAAAAAGCATGTTATCAGGCAATGTTAAATGTGCATAAAAAAGCAATGGATTTATTTATTGTTGGTAATACGATAGATAAATTAAACAATGAAGTAAATAAACTAATTGAAAATGAATTAATTAAACTTGGATTATTTACAAAAAATGATGTTGAAAAACAAGATACGGAAAATCCACTTTTTAAGAAATATTATATGCACGGTGTTTCACATTTTATTGGATTAGATGTGCATGATGTGGGCAGTAAGCAGGATACTTTTAAAGAAGGTATGGTATTAAGCTGCGAACCCGGAATTTACATTAAAGAAGAAAAAATTGGCATACGAATTGAAAATGATATTTTAATTACCAAACAAGGTCCAGTAAATTTAACAAAATCTATTCCAATGGAAATTGATGAAATTGAAAAATTGATGCAGAAATCATAAAAAAAACACTTAATTTTGAAAGTTATTCAAACAGAATTATCAACCATTAAAAAAACAATAATATGTTCAGCAAAAATTTATATATCGAAAGAAGAAATCAATTAAAAAAGGATGTAAAATCCGGTTTAATACTTTTATTAGGCAACAAAGAGGTTGCATTTAACTATCCTGCAAATACTTATAGTTTCAGACAGGATAGTAATTTTCTTTATTTTTTCGGCTTAAATCAGCCTGATATTGCAGGCGTAATTGATATTGACAACAATAAAGATTATATCTTTGGCAATGATGTTGATATGGATGATATCATCTGGATGGGAAATCAGCCATCCATAAAAGAAAGGGCTGCGCAGGCCGGTGTTGAACATACAGCACCATTACTTTCACTTTTTGAAATGATTACCGAAGCCATTAAACAAGGTCGTAAGATTCATTTTACTTCAGCTTACCGAGCTGAAATTACAATGTTGCTTGCCGATTTATTAGGCGTTAAATATACAAACATTAAAAATTATGTTTCTATAGAACTGGTAAAAGCAATTATAAAACAGCGTTCAATAAAATCGGATATCGAAATTGTAGAAATTGAAAATGCAATTGAAACGGCTTATCTGATGCATACAACCGCTATGAAAATGGCTAAACCTGGCATATATGAAAGAGAAATAGCCGGTGCTATGGAAGGTATAGCAATTGCAGCAGGAGGTCCGGTATCATTCCCGGTTATCCTGAGTATTAACGGACAAACATTGCACAATCACTATCATGGAAATAAACTGGAATTAGGCAGAATGATGGTAGCTGATGCGGGCTGTGAGACTGAAATGAGCTATTGCAGCGATATTACGCGAACTGTTCCTGTTGGCGGTAAATTTAATCAAAGGCAGAGAGATATTTACAGCATCGTTCTGGAAGCCAATATGAAAGTTATTGAAAATATTAAACCAAATATTCCTTACCGTGATATGCACTTTTTGAGTGCTAAAGTTGTAGCAGAAGGATTAAAGAACCTGGGTTTAATGAAAGGAAATATGGATGATGCCGTTCAACAGGGTGCCCATGCAATGTTCTATCCTCATGGATTAGGTCATATGCTTGGAATGGACGTACATGATATGGAAGGATTAGGCGAAAATTATGTAGGTTACGATGAGGAAATTAAAAGAAGCAGTATTTTTGGCACAGCCTTTTTACGTCTGGGACGTAAACTTCAACCAGGTTTTGTTTTAACTGTTGAACCGGGTATTTACTTTATTCCTGCATTAATAGATCAATGGAAAGCCGAAAACAAGTTTACAGAATTCATAAACTATGATGCAGTTGAATCATATAAGGACTTTGGAGGTATCAGAATTGAGGATGATATTTTAGTTACTGAAACGGCTAACAGAGTGTTGGGAAAACCAATTCCAAAAACAATTGAAGATATTGAATCTACTATGAGATAAATGTATAAATCAAACAAAAAAAAGACGCTTTACAGCGTCTTTTTTTTATCATAATTATTATCTCAATATCTCTAAACTACCTTTATAATCGATATCTCTTAAAACACCTTTTGCTTTAATAGTAACAAAATAAACGCCGGCTGGTAAGCCTTCTCCATTGAATGAATTGTCGTAATTATTGTTTTCGTATACTTTTTTACCCCAACGGTTATATATAATAACCTGAGTTTCTTTATAAGCACCACCTTTTATTAACGTGCCTATTTCAAATCTATCATTCATAGCATCACCATTAGGAGTGATGAAATTGGGGAATATCAGTACATCATCAATAATCTTCACTTTATAGGAAACTGTATCAGTACATTGTATAGAAGCGCCATGATCATTGGTTGCTATTAAAGTTACCAAAAACTCTTTTGCTTCAGGTAAAGATATGATAAAATCGTGTTGAGGATCTTTAACTGTTGAAGTTCCGAGATCTCCAAAATCCCAATTCCACAGGAAATTTTGACCAACCGGTGTTGTTAAATTTTGAAAATTTATAGTAGGATTAACTCTTGTTCCAAATTCCGGAGTCCATGTAAAATCAGCATGTGGTTGAGGGAAAACAATTACAAAACCAGGTCCTGTAGAAAAAGTTTTAATACATCCTTCTAACGTTGTTGCAGTTAAAGTAACCTCATATTCTCCTGCCGGAAATGAATGGGTTGGGCTTGTAGCAGTATCGGTTCCCTGCCCGGATCCGAAATTCCATAAATAAGTACAGCTACTGGGTGTAGTCGAATTATCAAATTTTGCAACAAATGGATCACAACCTGATGTAAATGATGGAATTGGTGTAAAACTGGGTTCAGGTTTGGGATTAACAGTAACAAGCACTGTATCATATCCTGTACAGGTTAATGTATTGGCAACATTCACATTACTAACACTTACAACATAATTAAAAGGAATTGGTATGCCAGAATAAAGCGTAGTATCGGTTAATATTGATTGAGTTGTTAAAATGCCTTTTGGAGTGGTCCATGAATATATTGTTCCAATATTTCCCGGATCAAGAATAACACCGTAAGGATAACAAATAGAAGTATCTGAACCTATATATGGATGAGGTGTTGTTATAACAGTCATATTGGCATTGGTATCCCATACACATCCAAATTCATCAACCAATGATATATGATACAGATAATTGCCACCTGTAGTAGGTATTATAATTGCAGTTGTATCATTTAATGGTGTGATGAAAGGACCAGAAAATCCAACTGAATCTATTTTTACATTATATGTCCAGTTATTTGGCATTAAATTAGCCTGTAATTCAAGATTCCAGCCAAAAATATAACCATTATCACTTCCAAAATCATCTTTAATTTCTATATTCCAGGTTCCGTTCAAAGGACATCCTATTAATCCGGCTAAAGGATTTTGAGGTTTAATATAATTTGTATGAAGTGACTGGTTTGTAGAATCTATTGTTCGGCCACCACCAACGGGAGTTACAGTACCGGCACCAGCACTTGAACTTAATTGATCAAAAGTCATATTATTATTGGGATATACCTCTGACCAGCAATAATTCCAGCCAACACCGTAAGGGTTATTTGCAGGTAAGCAACCATTATCAAAATTATGATGGTTAAGCCCTCCGGCAGGAACTCCAAGAAAATTTCCGCCTGAATGAGTATTTGGGTCTAATACAACTATAGTAGAATTAGGACACATAATTCTGAATCCTAAATCACCAGCATAAGAATGTTCCATATTAACACAAATAGCCAGAATATCAGTTGCACTCTGAATAACTGCTCCCGGAGGGAAATTATTAAATACAACAAAAGTATTATAGATACCAGGTAAGCAAATCGGCCCATCAGGTAAAAATAGTGTACTGTCATATCCCTGTTTGGATGTTTGAATAAAACCCATCGGCTCAACCAATACAACAGAATTAGGACTATAACCAACACTGATTAATTTAGTATTACCTGTACACATATCTGCTAATGGCTGAATAGTTGTAGTAGGTCTCGAAGATATTCTTACTCTGGCAGCAATTGCATTTGTACTTATACAACCTGTACTGTCAACAATTTTAAGCATGATATCATACCCCCTCCTCATAGTATAAGTTTTAGTAATTACCTGCCCTGAATCGATAGTACCATCTCCTAAATCCCAATAAAAATGAGATGTATTATTGCTCTGATGATAAAGAACATCATTTTGGGGATAAATGCCACTTCCTGCAAATGTTATTGATTTACCTAAACATATCACTAGTGTCCACTATAAATTAAATATTGTTCTTTGAAATACTTGATAATCTATATTTTACAGCGCTTTTAGCTACGTGTCGATTTGAAATGCTGAAATTCGTGATAAATTCTTTCTATCATGAACACAGGCAAATACATTTTCGCACAGGTCACAGAGTTTTTACCTAAAAGAGTTTTTGACTGTATCGTTGCACGCTATTCTGGAGATAAATATGTTCGCCATTTTAGCTGCTGGAATCAGATGCTTTGTATGATCTTCGGACAACTTACAAATCGTGACAGCCTCCGTGATCTTGTACTTGCGATCGATGCTCACAGTCGAAAAACATACCATCTTGGATTCGGTAAAAATGTTACCCGTAGTAATTTATCTAAAGCAAATGAGAGCAGAAACTGCAAAATATTTGAGGAGTTTGCCTACCATCTTATTGAAATTGCTCGAAATAAACGGGCAAATGACAATTTTGAGATTAAAGGCAAAGTTTATGCTTTTGACTCTTCAACAATCGATCTGTG
>JAPLDQ010000011.1 GCA_026391675.1 Bacteroidota bacterium | reverse complement strand
ATTTCTTAACGCAATATGTCAATGAACTACTGATATTTTAATCGCCTTAGAAGCGAAATCCCTAGGGATTTGTAAACGAACTTATGAAACGAATTAGGTTCTTTAGAATGTAAACGAACTTATGATATGTAACACCTAATTCCTAATTCCTAATGCCTAATGCCTAATGCCTATTGCCTATTGCCTGTACATATTCACAGAAGTAGTTATCCCTGATTCAATTTTAAAATCTTTTTCAATACTACTTATAGATTTTACTGACATTTTACCCCTGAAAACAACTTTATATGTTCCCGGTTGTAAAATAAGAGATTCTACAGTTGTACTTTCATTTAAATTATAAATCCATTTCATTTTATTTTCCTCCATGACATACAGACTGCCATAGCCATTAACAAGCGTATTAATGACAGCAATGCCAGGCATAGGAATTTCAATGGTTGTTGTATTACTTTGTTTAATCTCAACATCTTTTATAATTAAGCGTGGCATGCATAATACTTCAAGATCGTAGTTCCCGCATAGATATCTTTCTGATTGATTAAAATATTGCAGATTCAATGTTTCTGAGCTTCCCTTTTTACGGACAATACATTGTAAATTCTTGACATTAACAGTATTACTGCCACCCATTAATCTTAATTTCATATAACCCATAGGTGCATCAAGTGCAATGATAGTATGCTTACCCGGTGTTAGAACAATGTCATTCTTTTTAACAGGTGGTATTGTATGAACAACTAAGTCATATTTTACCAGAGGGTCGATAGTTAGGGTATCAGGATAACCCCTGTTGTTCATTGTATGAATAAAATTATATTTAATTAAACCTGAAAAACTATCATAAAAAGTCATATTAACATTAGTTTCTGTAGGTTTTCCCTGTTCATCAAGCAAATTAACCTGTGCTGTAGTGGAGTTTAGCGCCTGAGAAATGACAACATTCAATGCTTTATTAAATTCAACTTCGCTGGTTGCATCAAAATAAGTACCCACACAATCAAAACTTTCCTTAAAATTCTTACCAATACCAATAATAAATGGTTTTAAAATAAGCCCCTTTTTCTGTAATAATTGAGAAACAGCACATGGGTCACCGTTGCATTCTTCCATACCATCAGTTATCAGAATAATAATATTTCTGCAATCTTTACAATAAGGAAAATCACCAGCTGCTTTTTCAAGGGAAAATGCAATAGGAGTAGTTCCTCTGGGAACCAGGCTTTTTAACTTATTCTCGATTTTATTAATATTTTTTTTTGAAAATGGAATTTCAAGTTTAGTATCATCACAATCCTGTGGCGGAAAGTTTTTCTGATGTCCATATACCCGTAAAGCCAATTCGAGATTATCTACCTTTTTCAGGCTATCGAGCATATTGGAAATTAGATTTTGAGCTATATTAATCTTGGTATCGCTTTGCCAACGGGCAAACATACTTTGAGAACAGTCAAAAATAAATAAAATCCGTGTTAATGGAGGCGGAATATCTGCTTCTTTTTCTTTTGCTATTTGAGCAAAAGAAAAAGTAGATTGCAGTATTACAAAAAAAACAATTAAGAATTTTATATATTTTTTCAACTTTATAAACTTTTAACTTTATGAACTTTCAACTAAATTAGTAATCTCCTAAAGTTTCTTCCAACTGTCCTAAAGCTCTTGCCAATTGTTCATCATTAGGAGCAGAACCATGCCATTTGTGGGTTCCCATCATAAAATCAACACCGCAACCCATTTCAGTTTTCATTAATATAACGACAGGTTTTTGTTTTCCGGTATGCTGTTTGGCTAATTTCAACGTATCAATAATTTCCTGCATTTCGTTTCCATTACATTCCAGTACATCCCATCCGAAAGCTTCCCATTTTGCTTTTAAATTTCCTAACGATAACACATCATCAACAGGACCATCAATTTGCTTGCCATTGTAATCGACTGTAGCAATAATATTATCTACTTTCTTTGCAGCTGCATACATGGCAGCTTCCCAAATCTGACCTTCCTGGAGCTCGCCATCACCATGCAAGGTATATACAATACGCTTATCATTGTTGAGTTTTTTTGCTGTAGCAGCTCCAATTGCAACGGATAAACCCTGACCTAAAGATCCACTGGCAATTCTGATACCAGGTAAACCTTCATGTGTAGTAGGATGTCCCTGTAAACGTGTATTCAGCTTACGGAAAGTTGCTAATTCACTTATTGGAAAATATCCGCATCTGGCTAAAACACTATATTGCAATGCTGAAAGATGGCCATTTGACAAAAAGAAAATATCTTCATCAGTTCCATCCATATTAAAAGGCTGCGGTTGATGTTTCATTATATCAAAATACAAGGCTGTCATGAATTCTGCGCAGCCCAATGAGCCTCCCGGATGACCGGAATTAACGGCGTGTATCATTCTTAAAATATCCCTGCGGACCTGTGTTGAAATACGTTTTAAATCTTGAATACCTGGCATAAAAATAGGATGTATGGTTATATTGCAAAAGTAAAAAATAATCAATATGATTTTTGATAAAGCTGCTACGTTTTATTAACAAGATATTGAACATTTTATTATAAAAAACAAAAAAGCCCTGTCATTGATTGATGACAGGGCATTTGAAATAAAATAAATTTTATTTTTTATTTAGCAACTCTTTCAAGCCATTTAAGCATAAATATCATGGTAAACATTGAAATAGTACATGCAGTTACAAATAAGGTCCATGTCATCCAGATTGGCACTGAATCATATAATACTGCACCAACAAATAACATAGAGTTACCGATAGCTGTTGCACCTAACCATCCACCCTGCATTATGCCCTGATATTGTGGTGGAGCTACTTTAGATACAAAAGAAATTCCTAATGGACTGATAAACAATTCGGCAACTGTAAGAACAAAATAAGTTCCGATTAAAAGAAATGGAGTTACCTTTAAACTTTCATCCAGTGGAATACCTCCCTGTTTAGGATCAATTGCAGCATGCAAAGGTAAGTGATGCATATAAGAACCAACTGCCATAATTAAGAAACCAGTAGCAGCGATGGCCATACCTATTGCAATTTTCTTAGGTGTTGAAGGCTCTTTACCGTTTCTTCTTAACCATCCAAAGAAAGCTAAAACAAGTGGGGTTAAAAATACAACAAAGAAAGGATTTATAGATTGAAATATCTCAGCACCTTTTAATGTAAAGCTACCTAAAGATACTTTCATAATGCTCAGATCGGTATATTCCTTTGCAAAGAAAGTAAGTGTTAACCCATTTTGATGAAAGGACATCCAGAAGAAAATTGCAACACCAAAAACGGCAAATAATGCATATAAACGTTGTTTAACTTCTTTTATATCCATAACAATTGCATCAGGATCAATAGCATTACCTGATGTAACTACTTTTTTAGGATTTGGGAAATTTTTCTTATTCACTAAATATATGACAATTGATATGGCCATTGCAAATATCGCAACAGCAAAAGCATAATGGAATCCGGTTGTAAATACGTTAAGGTAATCTTTTGCAAAAGCTGTCATATCAGCTACTGGAGAACCACATACTTCTGTAGAAAGTTTTGTTAATGAAGCAGTTGAACCTGCATTGAGTGTACCTTCTAATTGTGCATGACATAAAGCAGGTAATTCAGAATTATACTGGAAAGCATGTTTGCCTAACCACCAGTTTCTGACACCAATAGCTGCCAAAGGAGCAAAAATAGCACCTACATTAATAAACATATAAAATAAAGAAAAACCAGAATCACGCATTTTTCCATATTCAGGATTATCGTACATCTGACCAACCAATGCCTGTAAATTTCCTTTAAAAAGACCATTACCAAAAGCGATTACAAATAAACCGATACACGTTAAAGTTAAAAACAAAACTTTATTTGGAGAAGGGGTTGGTGAAGGAATAGCGATAAGAAAATAGCCAACTGCCATTAAAATTAAACCTATCAGAATTGTACCTTTATAATTTCTTGTTTTATCAGCAATTAAACCACCGATAAAAGCTAAAATATAAATTGAGAAATAAAATATGGAATAAATAATACCGGCATTTGTACCCGTCAAGCCAAATTTTGCTTGCAAAAACAGTACTAAAATAGCCATCATGGTGTAAAAACCGAAACGTTCGCCCATATTTGCCAACGCAGCTGCTAAAAGTCCTTTGGGGTGATTTTTAAACATAAGTTTTGTGTTTTAATGAATAATTGATTTTTTTTGAATGTACAAAAATAATGAAAAAATTAAGTTTTCAAAATTAAAATTCATAAATAGAATTTGTTTTAGCAAATGCAAGTGTATGCCCATCCGGATCTGAACAGTACGCAACACTATCGCCCCAATTCCTTCGCTGTAAAGGACTTAAAGCCATTGCTCCAAATTGTAGGGCACGATGATAAAATTCTTCAGGATCATCAACATAGATATACATTTCTGAACGGGGAATACCATTGGCAGATGAAGGATGTGGTATTTTATTTTCCAAAAGCTTTACAATTCCTTCTTCCGGCATTAAACCCAATCTGCTGTTTTCATTTATAATGAATTCTGTCATTCCTTCTTCATCCAAAACGGGCTGTTGCTGAAAGACATACTGATAAAAATCCCTGCTTTTCTGCTGATTTGCAACGTAAAAAATAAAAATTGTTTCCATTGAGTTTATATAGTTTATTAAGTTCGTAAAGTTATAAAGTTTGTAAAGTAATTAGGATTTTTTCATTAAAAATAGATGAAAATTTTTTCTGATAGCCTAAATGCAATTAAAATTTTATCATAAACTGAAGTTTGATATCTGATTTCGAACTACCCTGTATTTGATCCAGTCCGGAACTTATTACGTTTTTATTATTGTAATAACTTACTGCGTATCTTAGCCATACATCAATATTTTTACTTACATCATATTTAAGCATCAGGTAAAACCGGCTTCCTTTATAATAATAAGCAGGAATAGAAAAGGCAAATAATGCATCGCTTTCGTAAGCATAAAGTCTTTCTTCGTAAGTGTCAGTATCAAAAATGGCATATCTTGCAGATAATCGTAATGGCAATTTAGTTAATTTATAAGAGATATCCTGATATATCAGAAAACCATAATGTAAATAATTATTGCCATACTGATATTTAACCCATTCTATTCTGTTTTTTATTGTCAAAAAGTCATTAACGATATATGAGATATTAAACCTTAAATTTTGTTTTTTGGTAACATCAGGATATTTCATAATTAAGGGTGATGCAGCATCAATTAACTTGTTTTTTTCACGGTATTGCAAATAAAATTCGAGCCGGCGTGAAGCAGCATAATTTATTTTAATCAGATATTCATTGCCTTTTGAAGGTGCATCAACGCGGTATTTTAACCATGGAAAGGAATAGCAGTCTACATATGCAGAAGCTGTCCATTTGGGCGCAATTCCGACCTCAACTCCGGTAAAAATGCCTGATTCATTGGCATTCTGGCTGTTTTCTCCAAATGCTGCACTTTTCAGGTTTTGATATTCCTTTTGGTAATTTCTATATATCAAGCTGAAAGAAAACCTGGGATCCAGACTGGCTTGTATTCCGCTCATATATGCTAATGCGCCATTTTGTGCTGCTGCAATTTCTCCAAAAAACATGAAGGGATAAGTCAATAACTGATAATCAATTCCTGCATTTGTATTTTCTTTCCCCTGAAACTCAAATTGATTATACAATTGAGCATCTTTAATTAATGCTGTATTAAATAAAGTACGGTAAGCGGTTGCTCCGATTTTAAAGTTATTATGTTTAAATGAAAGATTAGAACCAAATATCTTTTCTTTAAAGCTATTTTTATCTGCCAATTCGCCGGGTGTTCTGTGGTAACCGCTTTCCTGAATTGAAGTAATATAAAGATTTTCCTGCCTAAGTGTATCCTGAGCACCAATATTTGCATCTGCATTTTTAGTGGAATAAAACATTGTGAAATCAATATTTCTATTGCCAATACAGACACCTATTCCACGCAAAAAGCCACTTTCGTTAGCAGATGAATAGGGCTTGATACCCTGTGCATACTTTTTCACATTCACAGGATTTGAAGATTTCCCTGCACCTAATCCAGTCCATAATGTAAGTCCCTGCCCAAACTGTGCCTGAAAATCGCCGATTACCAAAGATTTTAAATGTCCTATATTTTTTAAGGAGACATAAGCAGAATAAAAATCAAATCCATCTGGCTGGCAGCCCTTGAAAAACTCTTCACCAGGGTCTTTATCTGCTGTAATACCAAATTTTACGATATCCCTGTAATTAAAACCATATCTTGTAAAGATTTTTGCAGCACTTCCCAGATACCGCTGATTTGGATTTGCTGCCAATTCTGTATCGGTTATTGCAGAATAACCCATTTGTTCTTCAGGAGTTATCTGATAGCGAACCAATAAGTTTTGCCTGCCATATTTAAACATATCTTTAAATGAAATGCTTAATTTTTTGTTCACTTTTTCTACCACAATATAGGGTAAAATTTTATATATCAGGGCATTACTAAACCCATTTACAAACTGCAATTCGTAAACAGATACCAATTGCCCGGTATTTGCTATATAATTGAGCAAATCATTAATCTGAATATCATTTAAAAAAATTTTTTTTAGTTCATCAGCATTGGTATTATTCAAATTAATGGGATTTTCCTTATAATAATTTAAAGTTTCAACCAGCTCGGTGTAATCAATTTCTGCATCTGTATTTTCAGCAATATTTTCAATTTTTTCTTCAACTGTAATTTCATCATTATTTACAGTTTTTAATGGAAGCTGAGCCTGAATATTAAAAGTAAAAATTATAAAAGCAATTATCAATAAATGCCTTAATAATAAATACATTGATATCATCTTTTTAAATAATACCTGCATCTTATTACTATTTAAAGTTATAGATTAAAGAAAATTGAGGCGAATATCCAAGTGTTTGATGAATGGACGAAGCAAAATCAATTGTAAATTGATGATATTCAATACCAAAGCCAAAAGTATTAATCGTCGGATTTGTTGAAATTCCAATTCGGGCATAAGCAAATTCCAAAATTTTGTATTCAAAACCTGCCTTAAAAACAGCATCGAAATTGATATTTTTTTCTGATTCAATTGCAATGATAAGTTTTTCCGATAACAAATAGCTTAAACCTAATTTGAATACTGAAGGAATTTTTTCGTTATTATAATCGTTAAACCTTGCATTTACAGGATTAAAAATATGGGCTGCCAGCATTAGATTTGGTGCAATTTTTGCAAGCACTCCCAGTTCAAAAGTAAATGCACTCTTGCTGCCATAATTATCACCCAATGCAGTGTTCATATAATCCAGCTGTAAGCCTGCCGAAAAATTTTTACTGAATGATCTGGCATAAGAGAGTCCAATTTTTTGTTCTTTATAGGCGTTATAACCAAATTGATGATAATTAAATCCCAAAATACCTGATTGAGTAGGATAAAGAAAGGCAAGGGATTTATAACTCAGCTCTTTAAGTAAAAAACGGTTTTCAAAATAAATGCCGGCTTTAGCATTTTTAATATTTGCAATACCAGCCTGATTATTATTAATCGCCCAAAAATCAGCCAAAGTAACAGAAGCGCCTCCCATTGCAGCAGAACGGCCACCATTGCACGTATTTTCGTTTGCAGCAAAAATTTGAAAAGTAAAAAACAGAAGGAAAAATAGATGGAAAGAGGTTTTCATCAAATACATCAGTTAGAGAATTTTAGTAAATAGTAGTAGTTTTAGTATTTACAAAAATAATAAACTATTTGTTTATTTGATAAAAAAATTAAAAAAAATTAGAAATTATAAGTAAAAGAAATGAGGATAAATCAAACTTTAATTTATTTTATTTCTTTTTCAATCTCAGGATTGATTACAAAAGGCTTTTTAGCCAGTTTAAAACGGTATGAAACGCCCAGAGTTGTCTGGTATTGAGATGCAATCTGAGTCTTGGTAACATATTGATATAATGGCAATTCAGTAATTACATAAACTACAAATCCATTATACGAATAACTGAGTTGTGGGGCAAAGATTAACTTTTTACTTCCGGTGGCCAATGGATCATAACTTTGAATACCATAAAGGGCAACATCTTTATTTAATTGCATTTTTGCAATCCATTCAGCTTTTAATTGCAAAGTAACTCCCAGTTTTTCAAAAAAAGTTTTACCGGCAAATAAACCTACACTTAAATAATCGCCCATTTTCTCACCCAATGGGTTCCATCCTTTTTTCACATATAAAATATTGGCAAAAGTCCTGAAATTATAGAAAGAATAAAATCTGGAAATTAAGGTATAAAATATCAAATCATGTGAACCTGTTGAAGACTGAACTGCTATCGGATCCGGAATATAATATTTTTGGTGTGAAAATGGTTCAATCATTGCGGTTGAATCATTATATTTACCTAAGGGTATTTTAAATCCTAAACCAACAGTAATTTCAGTACGTTTATGATTTTTTTCAAGTAAAAACACATTATACTTTGGAAAGATAATCAAATCCCCTATTCCATTTGAAGTAAAAGTGATTTTTTTTGCAATTTCATCTTCGGTTTTATTAAACCAATAACCTGCTTCCAACGAAATTGTAAGGTTTTTTGTAACACCATATCCAAAACGGGTATAATTGTAACTGCTGCGATAGTTGTAAGCAGAAACAGTATCCTGAATACTACCTGTATATGATTTGGAGGTATTAATAAACTGAAAGCTGGTATTGACTTCAAACTGATTTTCCTGTAATACTCCCTGTGAAGAACCACCTGCAATAGGACTTCCATTGCCGCCACCGCAACACTGAGCAAAACTACTATAGTTTAATGTAGTTATAATACAACTTATGAGAAATAATCTCCTGAAGGATTTAATTTGCATGAAGAATTGAAATATATTGGTAAAAAGAAATAATATTAATGTACAAGGTTAAATTTTAACGTTTTAGAAGTATTTCCATTACTAATCTTAGCATAATAAATCCCTTTATTAAATTCTTTAGTATTGACTTCTATTTTGTTATTTCCCTGAGAACATTTTTCAGATTTAGCTAATATTTTAGCACCTAAATTATTATATATTTCAATTGTAACATTGGATTGTTTTTCTAATTGAAAAGTAATATTCAATAAGTTGCTTACAGGATTTGGAAATAAACTGGCAGCTATTGCAGCATCCTGAATTTCATTAACACTGTTTGCAGCTAATATTGCATTATTAATACCTGTTTGTAATGCTGTAGGATCAACTGTTCCGTTAGCACTATAAAAAATAGTATGAGAGGCACCACCAACTACAATAATTTTAGGCATTCCTGCACTACCATAATTGGTCATATTTATAGCAGCATTTGAAAATCTTAATGAAGTTGCAGAAGCAGGAATAGTATTTGCATTTGCCCAACTATCAATTGAAGCACAGGGTGTATCGCCATAATCATCGCAAAGATAAAAAAGAACCTTGTTTGGATTGGATGTCTGATAGCTTTGTGCTACATTATAGGTTGTTTTTGAAGCCGGAATACAGGATGAACAAGGCATTACCCAACAAATTATTACAACTTTCCCTGAATTTAGCTGTGTATATAAATCTACACTTGAAGCATTACAGTCATTTACTGTAAAATTAGGAGCAATCTGAGAGAAACTAACAGATGACAATAATATGAGAAGAAAAAGGATATAAGTTTTTTTCATGATTATTTGTATTTAAATTGACAATTAATTACCTAAATATTTATTAAAAAATCAAGACAAAAGTACAACATAAAATAATTAATATTGTTAGATTCATGTTAAAAAACATTATAAAATAAATTCATTGATTGATATCCAATTTAAATAATCAAATACTAAATTTATAAATAAGTTCACTATAAAACCTATTATTACAAAAATTTCTTAATTTTACACATTAAAATAATATATAGATATATGCCATTTTTAGGATCTATTATTAAGCGGGCCATCGAACTTAGAAGCATATTACCTGTAGACAAAAAGCAAGGTTTTAATGCTGTAAAAGCGCAGAAAAAAGAGTTGAAGAAATTACTTAGAAAAGCTAATTTCACAACTTTTGGGGAGCATTATCATTTTGCCGACATACTTAAAGAAAAAGATGTAATCAATGCTTTTAAAACCGAGGTGCCTGTTCATAATTATAATACTATCTTTAGTAAATGGTGGTATCGCACCATTAATGGTGAAGCTTATGTATGCTGGCCTGGAAAGGTAAAATATTTTGCATTAAGTTCCGGAACGTCAGAATCTTCCAGTAAGTATATTCCTGTGACTACCGAAATGCTTAGAGCAATTAAGAAAACAAGCATACGGCAAATCATTTCCTTAGCTAAATATGATTTCCCAAAAGAGTTTTTTGAAAAAGGTATACTAATGTTAGGCGGAAGCACGCATTTACATTACAATGGCACATACTATGAAGGAGATTTATCAGGCATTACAGCCGGTAATATTCCATTCTGGTTCGAACATTTTTATAAACCCGGTAAAAGAATTTCAAAAGAACGCGACTGGACAACCAAACTGGAAGAAATAGTTAAAAATGCCAGAAACTGGGATATTGGTGTAATTGTCGGAGTACCTGCATGGTTGCAGATTTTAATGGAAAAGATAACAGAATATTATAATGTTGAAACCATACATGATATCTGGCCAAATTTGTCCATTTATGTTCATGGTGGTGTTTCTTTTGAGCCTTACAAAAAAGGATTTGAAAAATTGTTGGCCCGCCCCCTTACTTATATGGAAACTTATCTGGCTTCAGAAGGTTTTATTGCCTATCAAAGCCGGCCCAATACCAATTCCATGCAATTGGTTGTGGACAATGGTTTGTTTTTTGAATTTGTTCCTTTTAATGGTGAAAATTTTGATGACGAAGGAGATTTGAACTGCAATCCCAAAACATTAACCATAGGTCAGGTGGAAGAAAATAAGGAATATGCATTGTTAATTTCCTCAGCTGCAGGCGCATGGCGCTATTTAATTGGAGATACCATTAAATTTACCAACAAAAGTCTGAGTGAAATTGTTATTACAGGCAGAACCAAGCATTTTCTGAATATTTGCGGCGAACATCTTTCTCAGGAAAATATGAATATGGCTGTTAAAATGCTGGGTGATGAATTAAATGTTGAAATTAAAGAGTTTACGGTTGCAGGTATCAAGTACGAAACCATGTTTGCACATAAATGGTATATCGGTACAGATAATAACATTGATGCTGAACTGGCAAAACAAAAGATTGACAATTATTTAAAAAAATTAAACGATGACTATCGTGTTGAGCGAATTGCAGCAATAAAAGAAGTCTTTGTAGAAGTACTGCCTTCCCGTGTTTTTTATGATTTTATGAAATCACAGGGTAAAGAAGGAGGTCAGAATAAATTTCCAAGAGTGTTGAAAAATGAAAAATATAACTGTTGGGATGAGTATTTAAACAGTATAAAATTATAATTAAAATAAAAGGAAAGAATAAGTTACGAAATCTATTATATGTTACAAACCCTACTAAAAGGATTCATATTGGGGCTTACACTTGCTGTATTGATTGGGCCTGCCTTTTTCACGCTCGTTCAGACTAGTATACACAGGGGTTTTAAATCCGGTATGTTTTTGGCTATTGGTATATTTATCAGCGACTTAACCCTGGTTTTTCTTTCTTATTTAGGTGCATCACAAATATTAAATGCTCCTCAGAATCAAAAAATTGTTGGAATTTCCGGAGGATTAATGTTGATTTTATTCGGTATTTATACTTTCCGGCATAAAATGCATATTACCGATAACGGAGGAATTGAGCTTAAAAAACCGGGTAATTTCACTTACATTTTAAAAGGCTTTTTCTTAAACCTTGCCAATCCTTCGGTATGGATATACTGGGTTTTCTGGGTTGGCGTTATAACAGCTCAATTAAGTACAGCTGATGGTATTGCCATCGAAAAAGTTTTCGCTTTTTTCGCTGCTACCCTGCTTACTGTTTTTGCTACAGACCTGTTGAAATGCTTTATAGCTTTCCGGATCAAAATTTATATGAACGATAAAGTATTAAAACTTATCAATCATATTGTGGGCATTTTATTAGGAATTTTTGGCTTGTATTTGCTTTATCATGCTTTGATTCATAAATAATTCATATAAAGCTTTATTTTTTGCCACAAAAACACTAAGACACAATGATTTAATCATCTTATTTTCATATTCATTTGTGGCTTTATTCTTATGCAACAATGAAGTGGCATTTATTTGTTCTTTAGATTTCAGTCTATAATTGGTATAAATTATTAAAACTTCTGCAATATAGTTTTTACTGCATTTACATAGCCAATTCCAAAAAGGTTTACATGAACCATCAAAGGATATAAATTACAATAATCCATCCGTTGCTGCCAGCCATTTTCCATAGGAAATACTTTATTATAGGCATCATAAAAATTACTGTCGAAGCCACCAAAAAGTTTAGTCATTGCAATATCCATTTCCCTGTGTCCGTAATAAACAGCAGGATCAATGAGGCAGGCGCTGCCATCCGGTGAAACCATATAATTCCCGTTCCATAAATCACCATGCAATAAAGCAGGAATTTCCTGAGGGAATAAAGAATCCATTTTGCTGAATAATTTTTCAAACGCTATAACAAGACTATTATCAATAAGATGATGGTCTTTTGCCAGCTTAATCACAGGCTGCAGTCGCTGTTCGATAAAAAAAGCAGCCCAGTTTTCCTTCTTAGTATTACTTTGATGAAGTGAACCAATATAATTATCTGAATCCAGGCCGAAATAACTTTCAGTATTCTTATGCAATCCAGCTAATTTCAGTCCAAAATCCTCCCAGAAATCCGGACGTCTCTTACCGCTAGTGATAAATTTTAAAATTAGAAAAGAATAATTTTCAATCTCAGAAAATGCAATCACTTCAGGAATTTCAATAGCTGCAGCAGATTTAAGCAGTTGTAAACCGCTGGCTTCAGCTTCAAACATCAGCGGAAATTTATTGGTATAATTCCACTTTACAACATAAGCATCCAGATTAGTATTGATTTTATAAACAAAATTAATATCTCCTCCGGCAAGGGCTTCAATGGAATGAATATGAACAGCAGCTGATATCTTTTCAGCTAAAATTTGCCGGATTTCGGTTTGGAGGATTTCGGGGAACATTCTTTTAAAATCAATAAAAAAACCTGTCAGGATTCATCAAGCTGACAGGTTTAAAATAATAATATTTTTTTATTTCAATTCAAACTGCGACTGGCCGATTTCGTAACCGTCTATAAATATAGCTACATTGTATTTGCCAACCATAGCAGGGATTTTATCGTCTTTCTTATTCCAGGACAGACAAAGTTCCTGCGCTTTGTTATCATAACTAATTTCTTTCTTCATGGAATACTGGATTTTCTGCCCCTGGTATTCAAAAGTATAGATATCATCTTTACCTTCGCAAACAATTACATTATCAGGACGGGCAATACGGATATATATCGTTTTATTACCTGAAGAAGCAATTTTGTTTTCACTCAAAGTAAAGCAAATATTCACCCGTTCCACTCTTTTGGCTTTGTCCGTTTCAGATTCCTTGGTACCGTTTGACCTTAATTTAACAGTCGAAGCTTTTACATTATAAGCTTTTAACTGGGATGCCAGATTAACTTTTTCATTTAAAACCTGCTTGTCTTTGGAAAGCTCAGTATTTATTTTCCTTTCATTAGTGATATCTACCTTAATCTTTTGGTTTTCGTCGGTAAGTGCCTGATTGGCTCTGTACAATGAATCCAGCTGTGTTAAATAACCCTGGGTAATATTTCTTAACAGTTCCAGTTTCTTTTTGGTTTTCCTGTAATCACCCTGAATGGCAATCAGTTTCTGGATTTCACCGGCATTGGCAAGAATTACACTGTCTTTTTCAGCTAACTTACCTGACAATTCACCATAACTGGCTTTAATTTTATTGTGTTCATTCAGCAGCGAATCCAGTTCAGATTGCAATTCGGTGTTATGCGCTATTGTTGTGGTTTTTTCAACAACAATGGTATGCATTCTGCTTTTTTCAACAATTAACCATACAATTAAAATTGCAATGATAAATAAAAGTATTGCAATTATCCTTTTATACTTCTTTTCCTGATTATTGGTATCGGTCATTTTCTTATTATTTTTTCTATGTAACTTAAATTGATAGTGTTTTATTGTTAAATTTACTGCAAAATTAATGTAAAAACTATAATAAAAAATAAAACTTACGCTTTTATGAGCCTTTTTCAAGATTTCTTTGCTTTAATTTATCCGAATAATTGCATGGCATGTGGCAATAATCTGTTTAAAAATGAGCATATTATATGCACATCCTGTTTATTTCATCTCCCTAAAACCAATTACCATCTAACTACTGACAATCCCATAAGTCAGGCTTTCTGGGGAAGAACAAATATAGATGCTGCTGCTGCTTTTTATTATTTTACCAAAGCAGGCAAAGTACAGCATCTGGTTCATCAGCTTAAATACAAAGGGAAAAAGGAAGTGGGCGTATATATCGGCGAATTATATGGAAAAGAATTGATTGAATCATCTGAATTCAGTAAAACTGAAGTAATAATTCCGGTACCCTTGCATCCAAAAAAAGAAAAAAAGCGTGGTTTTAACCAGAGTGAAGTATTTGCTTCGGGTTTATCGGTGAGTATGAATGTCCCTTTGGATACCAAAACCCTTATAAGGACCTTTGCTTCTGAAACACAAACCAGAAAAACCCGTTTTAAGAGGTGGGAAAACGTAAAAGAAATTTTCAGTCTGCAGCAGGCTGAAAAGCTTGAGAATAAACATATTTTGCTGGTGGATGATGTAATAACAACCGGAGCCACAATAGAAGCATGTGCTAACTTATTAAATACGATTAAAGGAGTAAAAATAAATGTTGCAAGTATAGCTGTTGCATCACATTAATTTATAAGCTATATCAATTACACACTTAATTTTTCATATAAACATTAAATATAAGTTAATATCTAAAATAAATTAGAATAAATGTAATAGCTGTCATTTAATAGCTTACTTTTGCATTAGTTTAAAAAAAGGTATTAGTAGAGCAAATTATTTGCTTGTTGATTTTAAAATTTTTTCATCATTTTGTTCGCTTCACTATCCCCCTATCATTTATTTTTAATTTAATTCATTTTATGAACATTTATGTAGCGAATCTTTCCTATAAGATTCAAGACGAAGATTTAAAAGAAATTTTCGAAGAGTACGGAGCAGTTAATTCAGCCAAAGTAATTATTGATCACACAACAGGTAAATCAAGAGGATTTGCATTTGTTGAAATGCCAAATGACACAGAAGGTCAGGAAGCAATTGATCAATTAAACAATGCTGAATTGGATGGCAAAAACTTAACCGTTAACAAAGCAAAACCAAAAGAAGCTAATGGAAACCGCGGTGGCGGTGGCGGCTTCAATCGTGGCGGCGGCGGCGGCGGTTACAATCGCGGCGGTGGCGGCGGCGGTTATGACAGAAGCGGCGGTGGAGATCGTCAGCGTTCAAACAGATACTAAAAAAAATGCAGGATTTATTCCTGCTTTTTTTTGCTTTTTTATTTAAACTACATCCTTTTCTATCTCATTACAGTTAACGAGCCCCTTAAAAAGTTTTCTTTCCCATCAAAATCTGAATAACTGACTATCCAGTAATAAACACCATCAGCAACATATTTTCCATTAAACGTTCCATCCCAATCGATATTCAAATTATCAGTTTCATACAACAGATTGCCCCAGCGGTTATATATTACAGTTTGCATTTTCTTAATATGTTTGCTGATAATAGGCATAAAAATATCATTAATACCATCACCATTGGGGGTAATTATATTTGGCAGCTGTAAAATTATCTCACAATCATTTGTTATAACATTAATAGTATCGCTACTGCTGCAACTACCAATAGTTGCCTTAACCCAGTATAAACCCTGTTGGTAAACGGTATACGTCGGATTAACAGATCCATCCTGCCATTGATATATTGCATTTGCTATTTCAGCATTTAAAACTAAAGTTTCACCTTTACATATTATTGTATCCAAACCAAGATTTACTACAGGAAATGCAGTTATAGTCAAATTAGTTGTAACTATACTATCACATCCCAAATAAGTAGAAATTGTATCATGATAAATTCCTGCAGTTGAATAAATATTTGTTCCTATTTGAAATACTTGTCCCTGACAAATAACTGGATATATATTAATTTGCAGGACAGGATTTACAGTTAAATTGCATGTTACAATACTGTCACAGCCTAAAAAAGTTGTTAAAGTATCACTATATATACCGGTAACAGTATATAAAGTTGTTCCAACCTGAAATACATCTCCCTGACAAATTGAAGGATTAATGCTAAGCAGCTTTACAGGATTAACGGTCAGATTGCATGTAATTATACTATCACAGCCTAAATAAGTTGTTAATGTATCGGTATAAACACCTGTAAACGAGTAAGTATTTGTTCCTACCTGATAGCTGTCACCCTGACAAATTACCGGATTTAAACTAAGTTGTTTCTTGGGATTAACCAATAAATTAGTTGTAATTATACTATCACATCCTAAATAAGATGTTAACGTATCAATATATAATCCGCTTACAGTATAAGTATTTGTTCCGACATGAAACACATCTCCCTGGCATATTACAGGATTTAATGTTGAATTAAATACTGTATCAACAATAATTTTAATACTATCGCAGGCAGATGTATCACAAATGCTCTCCCATCTAGCATAATAGGTGGTTGTATGTGTGGGGGCTGTAATCGTTAAGGGCGAATTCTTGCCGGCATAATTTAAGCCACAGGCTGAAGTATACCATTTTAAGGTGTCGCCATATCCTCCAAAAGAAGTCAATGTAATATTTCCATTATAATTAAAACAATAATTATTCAGATTTGTCACTATAGATAGTGGCTTTTGAGTATAACACGGAAAAGAAATCTTTAAAATATAACCATCGCTGTATCCATTGAAGGTACTGTCGTAATAGGCTGAATTACCCTGATCTATTGTATAAGCATTCGAGTCGTCCAATAAACCAATATTATATAAATTCTGATGATGGTCAGTTATTATTCCGCTGCCATGTGAATTGGTATTGCTTCCATAATACGTGGCATATTGTCTGGTTCCGCCATTATTAAACATCAATATAAATGAACTCTCGCTGCTTGTCAGATTTGGTTGCCAATATTCTCCCGGCATTTGCATCACAGGGAAATTTGCCGATTCAGTAACTCCAGTAACAAAGATATTATCATGATTATCTGTACATATAGAACCTGCATTCCATGCAAAACCATCATTGCCTGAACCTCCATAATAAGTAGCCCATTGACAAGCCCCAAGATTGTTAAATTTAGCTATAAAAAGATCATGTAAACTAATAACACCCCCCAGATTAGGCTGCCAATAGGCAGCGCTTAGCTGTTGAACAGGGAAATTTGCAGATCCTGTTCTTCCGACAATAAAAAGATTGTTTTGACTGTCAAAACACAGATCACGTGTTGCATCAGTACTATTACCTCCGTAATAAGTAGCCCATACCAATGAATCAAGTGGATTGAATTTTAATATAAATCCATCTGATATTCCAGCCAAAGAAGATTGCCAATATGCACCTGCTAATTGCTTACAGGGAAAATTTGCAGAAGCTGTTTCACCTGCCATATAGATATTATTTTGATTATCTGATTTAATTGAATATCCCCTTTCAAGATAATTACCTCCCAAATAACTTGCCCATTTCAATACACCGAGATTATCAAACTTTAAAATAAAAACATCACTTGAACCTCCTGATATGGGCTGCCAGTAAGCTCCGCTTAATTGTAAACACGGGAAATTCGATGAATTGGTATATCCTGTTACATAAAAATTATCCAGATTATCCATACAACATGATAAGCCATAGTCTAAATAACTTCCACCATAATAACTTGCCCATAGCCTTATTCCGGTATTGGTGAATTTTAATAAAATAACATCTTGAGTGTAAGCCGAGGAAATAGATGATTGCCAGAAAGCCCCGCTCATTTGCTGGGTTGGAAAGTCTGAAGATCTGGTATTTCCTGTTAAAAAAATATTATCCTGGCTATCCGTGCAAATTGAATAAGCATAGTCTGTATTACTTCCTCCATAGTATGTTACCCAGATTCTGACGCCGAACTCGCTGAATTTCAATATCACTATATCTTCAACACCGCCGGATACAGCCTGAAAAAAGGCTGCTGTTGACTGTAATGTCGGAAAATCAGTAGATTTAGACATTCCGCAGACAAAGATATTATTCTGACTGTCGCAGCAGATTGATAAAAATTCCTCACTACCACTGCCTCCATAATAGGTAGCCCACACCAGAGGGTCGATAATCAACGTTTTTGTGGTATCATATTTTGCTATTTGAAAGGTAATGATAGTATCATTATCAATAACATATTTACTCTCAATCTCAGTATTCTTTTCAGATTGAGATACTTCACTTCGTTCAGTATGACAAGAAACCTGAGTGTAAGAAATCAAATTCCCTTCTTCGATATTTCCTGCAATAGTATGGATATTAAGTTTGGTTTCGTTGTCAGATAAACCGATATTTTGAGCATTCAGGAATTTAATCCTGATGTCTTTATAATCAGCTTTTGGATGAACTACGAAATCATATTTTAAAGGATGTTCCTTAGAATTTCCATTGGTATAAATCACCCAGTCGATACCGGGATAAATGTTTTTTATGGTAATCTTTCCGTAGCCTTTAACATCATAAATCCCTTGTGGACAGTGAGCATAAAAATAATTATAATGCCCCTGTTTGCTTTCATTTTCTTTAATAATATTTGCTTTGTTGATATTTGCACCAAGCAAATTCATATCCAGACGATAATAGGATACTATCTTTTTCTCCTCTTCACTTACATTAATTCCATTACTGAATTGCTCCTCACCCGGGTTTTCGCTTGCCTCAACTTCCGACTTCCGGCTTCGGTCTTCGGTCTTCACAAAAACATAACTTAAGCCAAATGTTGTAATATAAATATCGCAACTACCATAAGAAGCTTTAAATAAAACCTCATCAGCTTGTTTACCATCGGTATTTGTAAATTGTCCTTTATTTTCAATAAATTCAAGCGGCTGATTTTTAACCCATTCTTTTGCTTTTGCCTGCTGTGCTATATCCACAGTTTTATTCCCGGCAAACAATACTACAGAAATAAGGCAATAAAGGAAAAGTAGGGTTAACTTCATATTAATTTGGCTATTATTTAAAATCCATAAAGCTTTTTAATAATTTTAAGTTTTTATATATCAATCTTAGTATTTATATAGATGCTTTTTATTGTGTAAAGGTTGCAATGAATTCAGATATTTGTACAAATATACTATATATTGTTTGTTAGTTAACAAGAACGAATCAATTTTAAATATTAATGACAATAATGCTAAGCACTTTCAGATATACAGCACACTAAAATCACATCTTTAATAGCATAAACAGCATAAATTAATTAAGATTTGGGCTAAAGCCCTTGTTAATCATACTATTCATTAGCCCCGGCCTTAAGGCCGGGGCTAATAATTAATGCAGCTGATTGGCTTTAGCCAAAAATGTTTAGACGTTCAAACCTGATTTTCTAATTTTTAATTATTCATTTTAATTCTTAATTCCTTTAACAAACTACAGATATATTTCATAGCTTTGTTACTTAAAACTTAATGCAATGAAATCATATCTAATTATCATATTTTCAAGCTTATTAATTTGCAACATCAGCCACGCCCAGCAAAATAATATTGCTACCGCTTTAGAAAAAGCAATAAAAGCAAAAGACAACGAAAACAAGTATTTAAAAATAAATATCATACTCAGAGAACAGGCCAACCTGGATTCTTTGCAAGCTGTTTTGATAAAAAACAATGTCGCAGTTAAACAGCGTCCTGAAATTGTCCGTCAGTTTCTTATGCAGCATGCTGCAAATACACAAAAACAGCTTATTCAATTTATCAGGGAAAACGATGAAGATGCTTTTATATCTATACAGCCGCTGTGGATAATAAATATGCTCGTTGTAGAAGCAAAACCTGCATTAATTCAAAAGCTGGCAGAACGTAAGGATATTGATTTTGTTGACCTTGACAACAGTTATCTGGTTAATCCGGTTGAACCTCCGGTTAACACGCAGAAATCAATGGAATCACTAAACGGTAAAGAATTGGGTCTGGTAGCCATTAATGCTCCTGCACTCTGGGCCATGGGCTATACAGGCAGGGGAAGAATTGCCGGCAGTGTTGATACCGGTGTATGGCCCGCACATCCTGCCATTAAAAATAATTTTTTAGGGAACTATTTACCTTTAAACAGATGCTGGTATCCCTATCATTCCGATGTTCCTGTTGACAAAACCGGAAGTCATGGTACCCATACCGTTGGTACGGAAATGGGACTGGACAGAAGTACGAATGACACCATTGGCGTAGCTTACAATGCCTTTTTTATTGCTACTGATCCTGTTGCCACAAGCATAAGTACTGTAAAACCACTTTCAGCCTTCCTGCTTTGTTTTCAATGGATGCTGAATCCTGACGGCGATACCGCAACAACGGATGATGTTCCTGATGTATTGAATAATTCATGGGGTTATACTGTTGCAACAGACACTTTATTATGCAATAGTTTTATTACACAATTGTTTAATGCATATGAAGCTGCAGGCATAGCCGTTGTTTTTTCTGCCGGAAATGATGGTCCTGATCCACAAACCATACCCTACCCTCAGCATGTGGTGGCAAGCGAAGTAAATCCCTTTACCGTGGGAAGCATTAACGGTAATAACTCTTCTTATCTGATCAGCAGCTTTTCCAGCAGAGGTCCAACTATTTGTGATGCTGTTGGTAATCTTAAAATAAAACCTGAAGTGGTTGCACCCGGTGAAAACGTCAGATCTTCTGTTGAACAAAATGCCTATGCCACTTATTCAGGTACTTCAATGGCAGGACCGCATGCAACAGGAGCCGTTCTTTTACTGAAAGAAGCATTTCCCAACGTAAGCGGACATGATATTCTTTACGCTTTATACATGACAGCCCATGATTTGGGTACTGCAGGTGAAGACAATACCTATGGAAGAGGCATCATTGACGTACTTGCAGCCTTTAATTACCTTGCCCAAACCCATACGCCAACTCCTCCCCTTGCCCAGACCTTTGATATTGCAATAAGGGAAATTATCAATCCCACATTGAATTATTATTGTACCAAATCCTTTACACCTAAAGTAGTTATTACAAATCTTGGCGACAGCATTTTGCACAGTGCAAAAATCTATTACAGATTAAACAACGAAACGGAACATCAATACCAATGGACTGGAAATTTACATAAATACCAGCTGGATTCCATAACACTGGCAACTTTAACAGCAGCTTCAAATGGAGATTATGAACTTAAAGTCCGTATTGTAAACGACTCCAATGGCACAGAATACAACAAGATAAATAATAACAGTATAGCAAGGTTTAATATCCGTGAAGAAAAAACACTGCCCTTTTATGAAGATTTTGAAGCAAAGACACTCAAACAGGCCGGCTGGATCATTAATAATCCTGATTATAATAAAACATGGGATACCGTCAGTACCGGAGGTATAGCCGGAAGTACAACCTCAATGTATATTAACCTGGCGAGCTATTCACCTTCATCCTATCAGAAAGATGAAGCCATTAGTCCGGTTTTGGTAATTCCTGATTCGTTATCCGTTACCATGAAATTCCAGGTGGCTTATTTTTACGCCAATGCAAGAGACACACTCAGTATTTATGCATCCGACAATTGCGGCAGTACATTTCCCTATCTGCTTTATAAAAAAGGAGGAGATAATCTGGTAACCACATCATCAGCTGCAGGATTAATACCTGCTGCTTCATCTGACTGGCGTCAGGAAACTGTGAACATAAGCCAGATCAAAAACAAAAAAGTCATAATCAAGTTTGAATCTACAAATGACAATGGCAACAGTATTTTTATTGATAATCTGCAGATATATGCCGGAAGCAATATTTATGTTCCTGAAATTAATAACAGCACAGTAATAAAATTATATCCCAATCCGTTTAACAGCAATATCAATATTGAATTTAAAACTGCAAACTTAAGTAATATCAGCATTGATGTGCTGGATATACTCGGAAAGGAAATCAAAAAACTCGCGATAGCAAATAAAAAAGAAGGCAATATCAGTATTGACCTGAATGACCTTAAATCAGGAGTTTATATTGTAAGGTTCAGCAATGAAAACAGCAACAGCTATTTCAAAATCATTAAAAAATAAATGGTATAAAAATTGATATTCAATTACATCTTTTCACAAATCTAAATTATTTATGAAGATTAAAAACTTAATTATTGCATTTATAGTTCTGCTATCTGCAATTTCGCATCAATCCGCTAACGGGCAAACCAACAAGCCAAAGAAAGAACTGATAAATGTAAACGATAACTACAAAAATCAATGGGACAGCGTGGATGCCAGGATAAAAACAGGATTACCCAAGTCGGCGCTGGAAATAGTTAATGAGGTTTATCAGAAATCAAAAGCGAGCGGGAATGCTTCTCAATTTATCAAGTCGATTTTATATAAAATAAAATTAAGATCTGATTACGAAGAAAATGCAATTGTAGTAAGCATCAGAGAAGTTGAAAAAGAAATAAAAACTGCTAAATTTCCGTCTAAACCTATACTGCATTCCATATTAGCTGAACTATACTGGAATTACTATCTATCGAAACGGGATGAAATTATGGAACGTTCTCAAACCATAAATTTCAAACAAAACGACATCGAAACCTGGGATTTAAGGAAGTTAACCGCTGTTGTTACAGAGAATTACCGTAATTCCCTTTTAAACATGCAGGAATTAAAACAAATCGAAATCAGGCAATTTGATGCCATACTCGAAAAAGGCAACGACAAAGGCAAATACCGCCCAACCTTATTCGATTTTCTTGCCCATCGGGCCATCGATTTCTTCAGGGATGACGATTCAAAGTTAACATTGCCTAATGACGCTTTTGAGCTTAATCATAAAATGTATCTGGCCGACAGCAAGTCGTTTGTAAATTTAAAATTTTCAACAACCGACAGTCTTTCATTCAAATACTATGCCATTAAATTACTACAGGAAGTCACCAGTTTTCATTTAAATGATATTTCGCCCAATGCCTTAATAGATGTAGAACTTAAACGGCTGGCCTTTGTAAATGAAAACACAACAATTGAAAATAAAGACAGCTTATATCTGCAGGCTTTGGTTATACTTGGCAAGAAATACAGTGATCAGCCCTTTTCTACTGAAATCAGCTTTTTAATTGCCAGCCAATACAGAACCAAAGGTGAAAAATACAATCCTTTGCTTTCCCAACGCTATAAATGGGATGTTTCAATGGCCTTAAGTGTTTGTGATGATGCCATAAACCGTTTCCCAAAAACCGATGGTACTTCCAAATGCAGAATCATAAAACAAAGTGTCTTGGAACCGGGTTTATCACTTACCACAGATAAAGTAAATCTGCCGGATAAAAATTTACTGGGTCTGATGACTTATAAAAATCTGAATGAAGTTTATTTTAAAATCATAAAAACATCAGCAGAAACTGATAAAAGTCTCGCTTTCAGCTTAAATACCAATCAGCTGCTGGAAGAATACAACAAGGCCAATCCTGTTAAATCCTGGAGCGTAAAAGTGGTGAATGACCTGGATTATCAGAGCCATAAGCTGGAATTCAGTATGCCTTCATTGCCTTGCGGATATTATATTGTTATCGCATCCAGCAATAAAAACTTCAGCTGTAAAAATGAAGTGGTGGCCTTTAAAAGTTTTTGGGTATCCAATATCAGCTATATCTCCAGAAGCAGGGAAAATGGAGGTATAGATTACTATGTATTCAACCGTGAAACCGGTTTACCGCTTAAAGGCGTTAATATTAAATCCTATACTCAGGAATACGATTACAATACAAGAAAATACATCAGCAAACCCTGGTCATCCTATATCAGCAATGAGGAAGGTTATTTTGAAATAGCAGCCCTGCCCGATAAATCAGAATATAAATATTTCTATCTGTCATTTGAAACGGCTAACGACAAATATATAACCGAACATTTTTTCTCATTGTATCCACTTTATCAAACGCCACAGAAAGCAATTATAAAAACGTATTTCTTTACCGACAGGTCAATCTACAGACCGGGACAAAGCGTTTTTTTTAAAGGTATAATACTGGAAAACACAGATGGCACAAATCATATCAAGCCGAACCAGGCCACTTCAGTTGGCTTTTATGATGTAAACGGTCAAAAAGTGAATGAATTAAAATTAACTTCCAACGAATATGGTTCAATAAGCGGAACATTTACAGCTCCAACAGCCGGATTAACCGGCAATATGCGCATACAAAACGAATGGGGTTCTGCTTATATTTCTGTGGAAGAATATAAAAGGCCCAAATTCGAAGTAAAGATCAATCCTGTAAAAGGAAGCTTTAAGTTAGGCGAAAACATAAGTGTAACAGGAAATGCCAAAGCTTATGCCGGAAATAACATCGACAATGCCAAAGTTAAGTACCGCGTGGTAAGGAATGCATCCTTCCCGTTCTATTGCTGGTGGTGGCGCTTTTATCCAACTTCACCCGAAATGGAAATATGCAATGGCAATACAACTACCAGTGATAAGGGCGAATTTACCGTAGATTTTAAAGCCATACCCGATTTCAGCATTGATAAATCCCTCTTCCCTGTATTTGAATATACAGTATATGCTGATATTACAGACCTCAACGGCGAAACCCACAGCTGCGAACAAACAATATCCGTTGGATACAATGCCCTGCTTATTAATATTGATATTCCGGAGAAATTAAATCAAACAGAAAACAACAGCTTTGTGATTAAAACAACGAATCTTAATGATGTAGCTGAAGCAGCAGAAGGCCAGATAATTATCTACAAACTTAAACAGCCTGAAAAATGCTACAGGGAAAGAAGCTGGTCAAAACCTGATATTTTTATACTAAACAAAGCTGATTTTGAAAGAGATTTCCCTTATGATGCCTATAAAGATGAAAATGATGCCAATACCCGGGAAAAAGAAAAAATGGTTTTGCAGTTCAATTTCAAAACACCATTAGATTCAGTTCTTACCATAGCTGATATAAAAAACTGGCCACAGGGCAGCTATTTTCTGGAAATGAAAACTAAAGATAAATTTGGTACTGATGTGAGTATACAGAAATATTTTACTATTTTTTCGCCTAAGCTGAACACTATACCTGATAATAGTATGTTCTGGTTTACCCTGCTTAAGGGAAAAGCTGAAGTTGGCGAAAAAGCTTCATTTTTGATTGGAACAAAAGATAAAGATGTAAATATTTTATATGAAATTGAAGTTAAAAATCAAATCGTAAGCAAACAATGGCTTAAACTTTCCAATGAGCAAAAACTAATAGAAATTCCTGTTGATGAAGCTTACAGAGGAAATTTCAGCATCCATCTTTTAACGGTGAAAAATAACCGTTCCTATACTATTAATCAAAATATTATTGTTCCTTTTACCAATAAAAAACTCGATATCCGTTTTGAATCATTCAGAAACAAATTATTACCCGGACAAAAGGAAGAATGGAAAATAAACATCAGAGGAAGCAGGGGCGAAAAACTGGCGGCAGAAATGCTTGCATCCATGTACGATGCATCACTGGATGCTTTTAAGCCTCACAGCTGGAGTTTTGATATTCTTTTCACTTTCCAGCCGCGCATGAATTGGGAAAGAAACATTGCTTTCTATACCGACGATACAAGATTATGCAGCGAGCTTAAGAACCGGCTGGAATATCCCCGCGATATCACTTATGATCAGCTGAGCTGGTTTGGTCTGAATTATTATTTTCATCATAGTCACAGACTATTTAATGCTGGTTTAGTAGCAGGAGCTAATTTTGAAATGGCAGACATGGAATATTCAAAACCAAATTTAAAAGCCGATGTTGCAATGTATGATTCAACAGTTGATAAAAAAAATGAAAATAGTAATAATAAAAAGGATAAAGCTGAAACTCCCAATGATTTTTCCGATGTTAAAGTCCGTTCCAATTTCAACGAAACAGCTTTCTTTTATCCGCAATTGCAATGCAACGACAGCGGCGAAGTGTTGGTATCATTTACAGTACCCGAATCGCTTACAAAATGGAAAATGCAGGGACTGGCCTATACCAAAGACCTGAAATACGGCAGCATTATGAAAGAATTGCAGACACAGAAAGATTTGATGCTGACACCCAATGCTCCACGTTTTTTCCGCGAAGGCGACAATATGAGCTTTAGCGTAAAAATAGCCAATGTTGCTGAAAACGAGCTCAATGGAAGCGTCCGTTTACAGTTCTTTAATTCGATTAGCATGCAGGAAGTGGAAGGTATTATCAAGGAAAATAAAGAACAGAACTTCAGCTTAAAAGCTGGCCAGAGCCTTGCTGTTGATTGGAAGATTTTGATACCTGAAGGTTATGGCGCCCTCACCTACAGAGTAGTAGCAAAAGCAGGCAATTTCAGTGATGGCGAAGAAATGGCAATTCCTGTTTTAACCAACCGTATGCTTGTGACAGAAACCCTGCCATTGCCCATTAACGGCAATCAAACCAAGAATTTTACCTTTGAGAAATTATTACATTCAACGGCTTCGTCAACACTCAAAAATCACAGGCTTACTCTTGAATTTACTTCTAATCCGGCATGGTATGCAGTTCAGGCATTACCTTATATTATGGAATATCCTTATGAATGCTCGGAACAGCTGTTCAGCAGGTATTATGCCAATAGCCTGGCAAGCTTTATTGCCAATTCAAGTCCTAAAATCAGAAATGTATTCGAAAGCTGGAAAAATATATCCAAAGAAGCCTTGCTGTCGAATCTGGAGAAAAATCAATCCGTAAAATCCCTGTTAATAGAGGAAACACCCTGGTTATTGAATGCAAAAGATGAAAGCGAACGCAAAAAACGTATCGGTTTGTTGTTTGATTTAAACAAAATGAGTGTTGAACTGCAAACAGCCAAACAGAAATTAATTAAGAATCAGCTGCCCAATGGTGCATGGTCATGGTTTGCCGGAGGTATTGACGACAGGTATATTACACAATATATTGTCTGCGGATTCGGTCATTTGCAGCACATCGGCATTAATGCCTATAAAAACGACCCGCAAATAAGGGAAATGCTGCAAAAAGCCATTACTTACCTTGATAATCGCATTAAAGAAGATTATGACTATATCAGAAAATATAATCCTAAAGACTGGAAGAAGAATCATCTGAGCAGTTTCCATATCCAGTATTTATATGCCAGAAGTTATTATATTGATGGCATTGAAATAGCTGCCAAAAATAAGGAAGCTTACCGCTATTTTATTGAACAAAGCCAGCAATACTGGACATCGCAGTCCAAATATCTCCAGGGCATGACAGCATTGACGTTAAAAAGGAATAATGATGTAAAAACACCTGCAGCAATTATTAAATCCTTAAAGGAATTCAGTTTGTACAGCGAAGAAATGGGAATGTACTGGGCAGCATTCACACAGGGCTATTACTGGTATCAGGCGCCTATAGAAAGCATGGCCTTGATGATAGAATGTTTTGATGAAGTTGCAAAAGACAGAGAAGCTGTGGAACAAATGAAGATATGGCTGCTCAAACAAAAACAATGCCAGGACTGGAAAACAACCAGAGCTACAGCTGAAGCCATTTATGCCCTCTTACTCAAAGGCAGTGATTTACTGGCCAGCGATAAACTGGTAGAGGTAAAAATTGGTGGGATGGCTGTTAATCCAAAAGAATCTGACAATACCGTTGAAGCCGGAACAGGCTATTTTACTACCAACTGGAATGGAACTGAGATTAAATCGGATATGGCCAATATAACTGTAACCAAAAAAGACGATGGTGTAGCATGGGGTGCCATGTACTGGCAGTATTTTGAGAATCTGGATAAGATTACGCCTGCAGCTACGCCTTTAAAACTGGAGAAAAAATTGTTTATTGAGCGCAACACAGCCAATGGACCGGTAATAGAACCAATCACTGAAAATGTTCAACTAAAGGTCGGTGATAAAATAAAAGTCCGTATTGAACTGCGTGTTGACCGTGATATGGAATACATTCATTTAAAGGATATGCGTGCCAGTGCATTTGAACCGGTAAATGTTATGTCATCCTACAAATATCAGGCCGGATTGGGCTATTATGAAAGCACACGCGATGCATCCACCAATTTCTTCATTTCCTATCTGCAAAAAGGAACTTACGTTTTTGAATATAAGCTGATAGCAACCCAGCAAGGGAATTTCTCCAACGGTATCACAACCATTCAATGCATGTATGCACCGGAATTCAGTGCACACTCAGAAGGGATAAGGGTTAACTCCTTTGCGCCTTCTTTGCGGCTCTCAGCGTTAAAAAAGTTTAACCGCAGAGTGCCGCGGAGTTTTACGCGGAGAACCGCAAAGATTAATGAATCAACTAGTTTTAATTTCATTGTCATGTTTCTTATATATACTTAAAAATCAACAAAAAACAAAACTTGTCATTAGTAGTGTTAGCGAAGAATCTCATAATATAAAGAATTCCGTTTAAATGAGATGCTTCACTAGTGTTCAGCATGACAAGAAAATGACGGCATAACAAAAGGAGATAGCTGGTTAATGCTACAATGTCTCTGCGTCTCTTTGCGGTTTTAAAAAAATACTGCAAAATACACATCGGTTTCTAAAATTAACCAAAGCAAAAAAATAATTATCATTAAAACGTTGTCAGGTGCAGGCACGCTGACAGGTTTTTTCAGCGGAAATCAGCGAAAGCTTCTGAGAAAATCAGTGTGAAATATTTTGTACTAAAACACGTTAGGAACTTCGTACCCAACGTGTTTATAAATCGAAATCACCAAATCGCTAATTCGCCAAATCGCCAAATCAAAAATAACGCTCTACGCTTTTATTCGTTTCTGTAATACCAGCTTAAAAAGAAAAGTGAAGCTATTAATATCGAGGGGCCTGTTATAAATGAAGCAAAAATAAGATTATCAACTAAAGCCATTTGTACATTCCAAATAAATCCCAAATAAGCTATTCCTATTAAAAAATAAACGATAGCCCCTACCCACTCCCATTTCCAGGCAAACAGCAGGGCAAACAGTATGATAATAGCCGGCAGTAAATAGCTTAAAGTAACAAGTAATGTATCGTCATAAGCACCAAAAACGGCTATTGATATCAGCCCGACAAATAAGGCAAATAATATGCTTAAAATTCTTGGTGTCCACAACAATAATCGTTTTACAAATGGATTCATCTAAAAAGTATTTACTTTGGTAAGTGTTATAACTTAAGAAAAAATGTGAAAATGGACCGAAATCATCATTTCACCAATATTCAATCAACTTTAAGTACGCTAAGTACTTCAAGTACTTTAAGTACTAAATATATTTCTGCATCAATTCTGCCATTTCTTTCTGCATGCTAAGGGCTTCTTCCCTGGCTTTTTCAGTAAAGTTCTTTTCTGTTGATGCATAGAGAATACTGCGTGAAGCATTGATAAGCAATCCTCCGTCTTTAGTCATACCATAATGACAAACTTCGGCCAGACTGCCGCCCTGGGCACCTACACCGGGAACCAGCAGGAAATGTTCAGGAACAATGTTGCGGATATTTTCGAGCATCTGAGCCTGGGTAGCACCTACCACAAACATCATGTTTTCTGATGAACCCCATGATGAAGTTTTTATCAGAACTTCTTCGTATAATTTTCTTTTGTTCTCTGTTTCCAGAAACTGGAAATCAAAAGCACCTTTGTTGGAGGTTAAAGCAAGTACTATAACCCATTTATCAGGATAGGAAAGGAAAGGTTTAACAGAATCTTCTCCCATATAAGGAGCTACAGTAATAGCATCAAAATCGAAACCTTCGTGTGATAAAAAAGCTTTTGCATATTGTTGTGAAGTATTACCGATATCGCCACGTTTGGCATCTGCAATTACAAATACTTCGTCACGGTATTTCTCCAGGTAATTTACTGTTCTTTCCAGTGATAACAAGCCATTGATACCCATAGTTTCATAGAAAGCCAGATTGGGCTTGTAAGCAACCGCTACATCTATCGTTGCATCAATAATCTGACGGTTAAATTCAAAGATGGGATCTTCAGCATCCAGCAGATGCTTTGGAATTTTAGTTAAATCGCTGTCCAAACCCACACAAAGCAGGGATTTCTTTTGTTTGATGACATTAATTAATTCTTGCTTTTTCATTTATCAACACTGTTTTTAAAATTATTTTTATTTCCTGCTGATTTTATTAGCAAAGTTTTGCAGGAAATAACTTAACAACCAATTAACTTAATAACTTAATAACCTAATAACCTAATAACTAACTTCTAACCAACTGCTTCCTTCAATCTTTCGGCATTTTCGGCCAGTTGTAAGGCATCTATCACTTCCTGAATATCACCATCCATAAAAACAGGCAGGTTGTACATGGTATAATTGATACGATGGTCGGTAACACGGCTCTGAGGATAATTGTAGGTACGTATCTTGGCTGAACGGTCGCCGGTAGAAACCATGGTTTTACGTGTTTTCGACATATCTTCCAGATATTTCTGGTATTCCAGCTCATAAATTCTCGACCTCAATACTACCAGCGCTTTATCATAATTCTTCAGCTGCGATTTCTGATCCTGACAGGTAACCACTATGCCGGTTGGAATATGTGTTAGTCTGATAGCTGAATACGTAGTATTTACTGATTGTCCGCCGGGGCCTGAAGCACAATAGGTATCTTTACGGATATCTGAAACTTTCAAATCAACATCAAACTCTTCGGCTTCGGGCAGTACAACAACAGAAGCCGCTGAAGTATGCACACGGCCCTGAGTTTCGGTCTGAGGTACACGCTGCACACGGTGAACACCGGATTCGTATTTCATCTGGCTGTAAACATTTTCGCCTATAACATTAATAACTACTTCCTTGTATCCGCCAACAGTTCCATCTGTTACATCCACCAATTCCACTTTCCATTTTCGGGATTCGCAATATTTAACGTACATGCGGTATAAATCACCGGCAAAAATACTGGCTTCGTCACCACCTGTACCGGCCCTGATTTCGATAATTGCATTTTTTCCATCCTGTGGGTCAGCAGGAACCAGCATCAGACGGATATCGTCTTCCATTGTATCTTTTTCTGCAACCAAAAGATTCAGTTCTTCCTTGGCCATTGCCCTGAAATCTTCATCTTTTTCGTTATTCAGGACTTCTTTGGCATGGGCAATATTAGCAACAATGTTGTCGTATTTCTTATAGGCATCAATAACAGGCTGCAAATCCTTAAAATCCTTGCTCAGCTTGATATAGCGTTTCATATCCGACATAATTTCCGGATCATTCATTTGCTCACCAATCTCCAGATATCGTTTATGTATGGCTTCTAATTTCTCTAACATCTTTTTTTATTTTCAGGCTGCAAAATTACAATAAATTAGCTAAAATACAACTATCAGTAAGTATGAATAAATTGAATGCAATTGAGATTATTTATAATCAATTGCAAATTATAATCCATTAACTAAAGGTATCTTTTAATTTTAATCTTAAAAAACAATAAAAATTATATCAAAAGCAACTAAAATTTAAAATTTATTGTCTTAGTAATACATTAAAGATTAATTTTTAGTATATTTGCTAAATCGATTTACCTTATATTTCAATTATTGATTTATATATTGAATTAGTTGATTTTGCTGTTAAATTGATAAATAATATGTATAAAAAGATGTTCAAAAAAATAATATTTTTTGTCAGTTTTAGTATATTGCTTGTAATTTCTTTTACAAACACTGCTATTGCTGCGAAAAATAATTTCCGTTTTTTCATGCCCGGACCGACTGATACTATTTGCGTGGGCGATACTGTAACCTTAAGTGCTACCAATCCTTTAGCCTTGAGTTATTCATGGACACCGCTGTATAATATATTAAACCCAAACACTTCTAATCCAAAGGTTTTCCCTACTCAAACAACTACCTATAAGGTTACCATTTTTGGAATTACAAATAACCTGATTCCGAATGGTGATTTCAGTCAGGGAAATGTAGGATTTACATCAGGTTATACCTATACTACCAATTTATGGCCAGAAGCCACTTACTATATTGGAACAAATCCAACTACTTATCACGCCAATTTTGCATCATGTACCGACCATACAACAGGTACAGGCAATATGATGATAGTAAATGGAGCTGGAACAGCCAATGTAAATATCTGGCAGAAAAATGTAACTATTAACCCCTATTCAATGTATGTTTTTTCCTGCTGGCTTACAAGTGTTACACCCACCTATCCTGCCCAATTGCAGTTTTTTGTTAATGGAGTGCAGATAGGTGCTGTTTTCCAGGCTACTCCTGTTAATTGTCAATGGAATATGTTTTACAACACATGGGCATCAGGTGCTGCCACAACAGCAAACATTGAAATAAGAAATCAAAATACAGCATTAAGTGGCAATGACTTCGCCCTGGATGATATTTACTTTGCCCAACTGGTTGAAATTTATGATTCTACAAAAATAATTGTTGACAAACCTGTTATCAGCCTTGGTAACGATACATCCATCTGTATGGGTGACACTGTAAGACTAAGCCCGGGTAACGGCTTTTCACAATATTTATGGTCAACCAATGCAACAACTTCTTCAATTAAAGTTTCCAATGCAGGTAATTATTGGGTAAAAATTAAATCACTGGCAGGCTGCAAAGCTGCTGACACCATGCACCTGTCCATTAATCCCAATCCTGTTATTACAACTGTTAGTGATACCATCTGCATTGGCGATACAGCCATCATTTCTGCTGCAGGAGCAAACACTTACCTTTGGAATACAGCTGATACTGCACACCTGATTAAAATACAACCCTTTGCCACTACAAATTATACAGTTTATGGCAAATCTGTTTTTGGCTGTAAGGATACAGCTCAGGCCACAGTTGTGGTAAATCCGCTGCCGGTTGTTAGCATTACGCAACCGCTGGCTATTTGTAAAGGAAATTATGCAAATTTATTCGCAGGAGGCGGTAGTTTTTACCATTGGAACAATGGACAGAACACAGCAAATATTTCAGTTAATCCTTCTATAGATTCCACATATATTGTGCAGGTAACAGATGCAAATGGCTGTAAAAATGTGGATTCTACAACAGTCAGTATTATTGATAATCCTGTATGTGTAATAACTGCTGATGTAGATTCAATCTGTACCGGGAATCCAATTGTGCTTACTGCATCAGGTGGAACTTCTTACATATGGAATAACGGAGATCATAATGCAAAAATCACTGTTTATCCAAGTTTCCCAACTACATACAGCTGTACTGCCACAAATACAATAAATGGTACATCCTGTTCAAACACCAGTAAAATTGATGTTTATGTCGAAAACTGCAATACTTTTTATATTCCTAATGCATTCTCATCAAAAAGCTTAACAGACAGAACCTTTAAGCCTAAAGGCATGTTTGCTGCCAATACAGAATATTACTTTGTTATTTATAACCGTTGGGGGCAATTGCTTTTTGAAACAAGAAACTATGAAATCGGATGGGATGGAACATTCAAGGGAAATCTTGTTCAACCGGGTGTTTACGTATATTATGTAAAAGTTCGCTTTGGTGGAAAAGGTCCTGCTTTCGAAAAGAGTGGTTCTGTTACATTGGTTGATTAATAGCTGAATTCACCATAAACCGATTTTATGGTAACAGATTTCCCTTTTGACGCTTCACAATAACCTATTATTTTAGCATCTATTCCAAAAGATTTCACTGTTTCAATAATTCTTTCAGCGTATTGAGGTGAAATATAGATTTCCATACGATGTCCCATATTAAAAACCTTATACATTTCACTCCAGGGCGTTTGTGATTGTTCTTGTATCATCCTGAATAATGCAGGTGTCTCAAATAGATTGTCCTTAACAATATGAAGTTCATCAACAAAATGAAGTACCTTGGTTTGTGCACCACCGCTGCAATGTACCATACCATGTATATTCTGACGATAATTTTCCAGTATCTTTTTGATTACAGGAGCATAAGTACGGGTGGGTGAAAGCACCATTTTACCTGCATCTATTCCCTCTATTTCAGTTTTATCGCAAAGTTTTACATTTCCGGAGTACACTAAATCCTGACTTATTTTATTATCATAACTTTCAGGATATTTGGCAGCATAACTGTTATGAAATACATCGTGACGTGCTGATGTTAAGCCATTGCTTCCCATACCAAAGTTGTAAAATTTTTCATAGTTTGCTTTACCATCGGATGCTAATCCTATAATAACATCGCCAGCCTGTATGGTATGATTTGATATGATTTCACTCCTTTTGGCACGGGCAGTTACGGTAGAATCCACAATAATAGTTTTAACCAGATCGCCGACATCTGCCGTTTCACCACCGGTAGAATAAATACCAATTCCATAACTTCTCAGTTCAGCAAGAAATTCTTCAGTACCATTTATAATGGCTGATATAACTTCTCCGGGTATTAAGTTTTTATTTCTTCCAATGGTAGATGAAATCAGAATATTATCCGTTATACCTATACATAATAAATCATCCAGATTCATTACAACAGCATCCTGAGCAATTCCTTTCCATACAGAGATATCTCCTGTTTCTTTCCAGTAAATATAAGCCAGTGATGATTTTGTGCCTGCTCCATCAGCATGCATAACATTACAGTAATTTTCGTCACCGCATAATAAATCGGGTACAACTTTACAAAAGGCTTTGGGGAATAACCCTTTATCTATATTTTTAATGGCATTGTGTACATCATCCTTTGATGCAGAAACACCTCTTAAATCATATTTTAATGGATTGCTCATGGCTGTAAACAAAACATCCCGACTATCAATCGGGATGTTTAATTATGATTAATTAATTGTTATTTTCTTCTTCTCTTTATCAATGGTAATGGTTCCAAATTTGCTCAGATTAGATTTATTGATGATTAAAGAAGCTTTCATATTTTTGGTTACAATAACTTCAATATCATTAATAACTGAATTAGCAAGTTTAAAGGTACTTATAATCAATACTGATTTATCAATAATATTACCTTCAGCATCAATAGCTTTTTCTTGTTCTTTGAAATCATTTTTAGTTATACGACCTGATTTCAAAAAATCCTGAACAACTTCCCATGATATTGTTGTTGATTTTGCTTTCTCATCAATTAACATTTTTAACGATGAACCATCAACAATACAAGGTACTTCCTGAACGCCATTCGCTCCAATAGTATATTCTACGCTATTTTCTGTTGGATTATTAACGATAGAAACCACTCCGATAGGCAAGGTATCGTTTTTAGGTTGTGGAACGAAATCGTCACGTAAAATACTGAATTCAGTTCTACGGTTCAATGAATAAGCTGCTTCTCTTTCATCCTGTGATTTCAATGATTTTACGTATTCATCAGTTAAAGTAACGCCTGCAGGGAAAGAATAAACTTTTTCTTTATATTTTGAGTATGTTTCTTTAGTTAAAGTACGTGGAATTTTTTCGCCATAACCTTTAGCAACAAGTCTTCCTGAAGCAATACCTCTTAAAATCAGGTAATCTACAACACTTTGTGCACGACGTTGTGATAAGGTATCATTGGTCATTTGAATTCTACGGGAGTCAGTATGTGAACGCAATTCAATAACAATAGTTGGATTAGCTTCCAGTGTTTTGATAAGGTCGATTAATGAATCCTGATATTGTTCTTTTAAATCCCATTTTGCTAAATCGTATAAAATTTCAGGAAGCAAAATTGGTTCTTTTGGAATTGGTCTCAGTCTGTAGTCATGAACAAAATCTTTATTTGCATTTAATCCGACAGTAGACTCTTTGGATTCTTCGCCGAAGAATTTATCTTTTCTTATAACAAAAGTATAGGTAACATTGGTTAAAAACTGTTTATTATCGAATTTATAGATACCTTTTTTGTTGGTTTTGGTTTCGACGGTAGTACCATCAGAACCTGTCATTTTAACTGTAACATTATCCAATAGTTGCAGGGTATTATCATCACGGATGGTTCCCTGAATTGTATACAATAACGGAGGAAGTATAAATGACCAGATATCATCACCACCTCTGCCACCGGCACGGTTTGATGCAAGGAAACCTCTTTCGCCATCAGGGTAAAAAACCATACTCATATCGTCGCCATTTGAATTTACAGGAATACCCATATTAACAGCAGGTGTCCATTCACCATTAACTTTAGATGTTTTAAAAATATCGTATCCACCAAATCCAACGCGGCCATTGGATGAAAAATACAATGTAGTGTCATACCTTAAAGTAGGGAACATTTCTTTTCCTGCAGAGTTAATATTTGGCCCCATATTAACAGGTTTGTCAAATGGTTTTGTTTTTTTATCTCTTTTGGCAACCCAGATATCAAATTCGCCTAATCCATCAGGAATATTTGAAGCAAAATAAAGGGTTAACTCATCACCACTGATTGCAGGATGAACATAATCATAATCTTCTGAACCCAAATCAACAACTTCTGCTGCAGTCCAGTTTTTACCAAGTTTTTTTGAAGTATAAATCTGACAACCCAATCTTTTCTTTTTCTCAACACCACAACGGGTAAAATAAATTACAGCTCCGGTTTCGTTAAATGAAGCTTCACCTTCATTAACCTCGGTATTTACCATTAATTCGTTATCAAAAAGTTTTGGTGAATCCCAGTTGCCTCTTCTATCCTGACTTACAACAAAAAAATCAGAAAAGCCCATGCCTGTCCATGCATCCTGGCCTTTTCCCGTAACACCCGGTCCGGTGGATGTATAGATCAATTCATTATATTTTTTCCTGTCGCCGAAAGTTGGAGCCCATTCATTATCTCTTGAATTCCAGCGTTTCATATTTACAACCTCATAGCGGGTAGGTTTGTTAAGCAATTCAGGTGCCAGCTTACATGATTCAACCCCATTTTTACCCCTTTCGTCATTAGGTACCAATTGTAAATACTTTTGATACATGTCCAGGGCTTCTTCATATTTTTGGTTTACTTTGAGCGCATCTGCTAAATATAAGTAAAGTTTAGGTTCCTGTTTAAAGTAATTCGCTTTTAAAGCCCTTTTGTAAGCTATTTCAGAATTCTTGGTATTGTTCATCATTCTGTATGCTTCAGCAATTTGAAACAGAATTCGGTTTTTCTCAGCTCTGTTTTGTTTAACCTTAGTGTAAGCTTTTTTGTATTTATCAATGGAAAGATTATATTGTTCCAATTTGAATGCATCATCAGCTTCTTGTGTATAATTTCTTTGAGCCGTGGCAGTTAAAGAAATAAATGATGAAATAATTAGTGTTAAAATTATGGCTTTGTATGCTTTCATATACTTATTGTTTATGTGATAATACAGGACGCTAAAGTAATGATTTTTTCATTAAAATTGAAAAAAAATTTAAATATTTTGCAAAAATACATAAAAAAACTCCTGCAATTTAAATTACAGGAGTTTTAAGATAATATTATACGGACTATTTTACTAAAGTTTTATTTTTTTCCTGTTTACGCATTTTCATCATAATCAAATCATACGCAATTGGAGTAGCATTAAATACAGAAGAATACGTTCCGATAGCAATACCTATCAACAATGCAAAAGTAAATCCCCGGATAACTTCACCGCCAAATAAGAACATGGCTAATAAAACCATAAATGTAATTCCTGAAGTAATTAAAGTACGGCCTAATGTACTGTTAATAGCGGCATTCATATTGTCATGCAAACTTCGTTTCGGGTAAAGATTTGTATATTCACGGATTCTGTCAAAGATAATAACCGTATCCATAATTGAATAACCGATAATGGTTAAGATAGCAGCTATAAAATCCTGTCCGATATCCATACTGAATGGCAAAATACCGTGGAATATGGAGAAAATAGCGATAACAATGAATGAATCATGGAATAATGAAGCTACAGCGCCCACACCCCATTGCCATTTACGGAAACGGAAGGCAACATAACCAAATATGATTAACAATGAGAAAAATACTGCATAATAAGCTTTTCTCAACAAATCAAAAGCAATGGTAGGTTCAATTTTTTGGGAACTTAATTTACCAACCAGCTTATGTTCCGTATGAACCAGAAATTCATCGCGTGTTAAAGATTTGGTATAGAATGTTTTTAAACCATCATATAGTTTTGTTTCAACAATTGAATCCGTTTTTGGTGATTGATCATCTATCATGAAAGAAGTTGTAACTTTTACCTGATTATTAGGTCCGAAAGTTTTTACTTCAGGTTCAGTTATGAAAACTTTTGTTAAAGCGATACGAATATCATCTGTTTTAACATCCTGATCAAAACGAACTACATAACTTCTTCCACCCTTAAAATCGATACCACCACTTAAACCTCTGGTAAATAGAGAAACAATACCAATTACAACCAATGATAAAGAAACAATATAAAAGGTTTTTCTTAAACCGACAAAATCAAAATGAACATTGGTTAATACGTTTTTAGTAAATCTGTTCCAAACTGTAATTTCCTTGTTGGTATCCATCATCCAAACAAAAATAAGTTTTGTAATAAAGATAGCACAGAACAATGAACTTAAAACCCCGATGATTAAGGTAGTTGCAAAACCCTGAACCGGTCCTGATCCAAAGATAAACAATACTATACCGGTTAAAAGCGTCGTGATATTACTATCAATAATGGCAGTTAAGGCATGCTTATATCCATCATCTATGGCCAGCCTGATCCCTTTCCCTGCCCGAATCTCCTCACGGATACGCTCGTAAATAATAACGTTTTTATCAACGTCCATCCCGATGGTAAGTACAATACCGGCAATACCGGGCAAAGTAAGTACAGCACCCAATGAAGATAAAATACCAAATACAAAGAACATATTGGCAAATAAGGCTACATTGGCAACCATACCGGCTCTGTTATAATAGAAAATCATAAACAGTAAGGTAAGTGCGAAAGCTACGATGAATGACCAGAAACCGGCGTTGATAGCTTCTTTTCCTAAAGTTGGTCCAACAATAGCTTCTTCAACAATTTTAGCAGGAGCAGGTAATTTACCGGCTTTTAATATATTTGCGATATCTTTTGCTTCTTCCAATGAGAATCCACCGGTTATAGATGAACGGCCACCGGTAATTTCCTGATTTACAACAGGAGCTGAGTAAACTATATTATCAAGAACGATAGCAATACATTTTCCGATATTGGCACCGGTTACGTTTTTCCATGTCTGAGCACCTTCAGCATTCATTGACATTGAAATTTCATTTCCACCATTCTGGCTGAAATCCTGACGTGCATCAGTAATTACACCACCACCCAAAGCTGGTGAACCATCACGTGAATTTACGCGGATAGCATACAGCTGGTAAACATCAGTACCTGGTTGAATCGGTTTTGCAGCCCAGATTAATTTTAAGTTATGAGGAAATATTTTTTTTGCAGCGTCCAGTAATCTTTCAATTTTTGGGAAATCTTTGGAATTGGCTAAACCAACAACAGGACCTTTTCTTGGAACATTTTTATCATCCAGATTTAATTGCAACACGCCAAACAGCGGATGTTCTTTCACCCATTGTTCTCTGGTCTGTTCTTTTTTATTACCGGCTTTAGAAGTATCTTTTTTAAGTTTATCCAATAATGTTTTAGAACTGTCTTTATCATTTTTAGCTAATAAACTGTCTTTTTTTGCAGCTTTTATATTAGCTGAGTCTTTTACCTGAAGTGTATCGTTTAAATTATCAAGACTCTGAACACTGGCAAGCAATTTGTCAGCATCAACAAAATTCTGGGCAATTTCTTTAAATTCAAAAGTTTCCCAAAATTCTAACTGAGCAGTTCCCTGCAGTAATTTTCTAACACGTTCCGGATCTTTAACACCTGGTAATTCAACCAGAATTCTTTCAGATTGCTTTAAAGCCTGAATATTAGGTTGAGCAACTCCGAATTTATCGATACGCTGACGTAAAATCTGATAAGTTCTGTCGAATGCATCATTGGTTTCTTTACGAATAGCCTTTATAACTTCTTCGTTGGTAGAGTTAACATTAATTTTACCTTTTAACTCATAGCTGAAAATAGCTGCCATTTTGGCATTAGGATCAACTTCGTTAAAAGATTCTGCAAAAAGTGTTACAAAGTCCTTCTGAGATGTTTTTTGTTTTTTAACAGCTAAATTAATGGCTTTATTAAACGTACTATCAGTACTTTTGCCTGACATGGTTTTAAGAATATCAACCATAGATACCTCTAAGGTAACATTCATACCGCCTTTTAAGTCTAAACCCAGGTTGATTTCACGTTCTTTACATTCTTTAAAAGTATATTTCCTGATACCTAAGTTGTAAATTACTTCATTTTGCAATGAATCCAGGTAATATTTTTCGCGGGCTTTTGATAAAGAATCAATATAAAAAGTTTCTTTTAGCACATCACCATTCGCCATTTGCTTAGCTATACGTAAAACCTCAGGGTTGTTGGCATACTCACGGGCATCTTTCTCTACACGGTAAGTTTTATAAGTAAACGATAAGTGGTATAAGCAAACGAAAGCAAATAGTATTGCAAAAGTTTTAATAGCTCCTTTGTTCTGCATGTTATTTTACATTAATGTTAGTTAATTTTTTTGAACGTGCAAAAGTATAACATTAATTGCAATTTAACAATATTAACTTATAAGATTTTTAAATATTTATATCGATTTTATATTTTCAGTGGATCCCAATTTGGTTAAAGACCGTAGTATTGTTTAAATAATTACTTTTGTTAAAAATAATAATTATACATAAAACTTAAAACTCAATTCGATTTAAATTTAACAATTTTAAGATGAAACGTCTTTTTTTAGCTGTGAAAATTCATGCAAATGACAGATTTACTGAATTATATCAAAATCTTTGCAAAGAATGCTGTCAGGATAAAATAAAATGGGTTGATTTAAATAATCTGCATCTAACACTGAAATTTTTTGGTGAAACAGACGAAAGCAGAATTATTGAAATTGATAATTTTATGCAATCCATTGTTGCTGACATCCGGGCTTTTAGTTTTATCATTTCAGGTCTGGGAATTTTTGGAAGCAAATACCAGCCTAAAGTAATTTGGCTTGGCACTGATCAAAATGAAGTGCTTGTAAACCTGTGCAATAAAATCCTGAATGAGTTGTCAGCTATTGGTTTTGAAAGAGACCGTCAGAATTTTGTACCTCATCTCACGCTGGGAAGGATAAATCTTATTTATGATAAACCAAAGTTTAACGAAAGTATTAAAAAATACAATCATAAGGATATACAAACCGTGAATGTTTCTGAAATCATATTATTTGAGAGCATTTTACAAAAAACAGGTGCTGTTTATAAGGTTGTGAGCAGTTATAAGTTAGGCTGTAAAAAGTTATAAGTTATAAGTTATGAGTTATGAATTATTTAGTTCACTGTTAACTGTTTACTGTTTACCTCTTTATCATAATACTACCCATTTTCCCGAAATTATTACCGGAAACATTGTATTTGAAAAAATAGAAATATACACCATCCGCCACATTGCTGGCATTCCAGTCGTTCTGGTAGTTTAATTTCTCAAATATTATTTTACCGGCACGGTCTTTTATAACAAGGTGGTTACTGCTGCATTTTTCAATGTTTCTGATTATAAAATAATCATTGAAACCATCACCATTAGGCGTAAATACATTAGGAATATCTGTATTTAGTATAACATCATCCTTTTGACTGTTATCATGAACTGCAACTGCATTCTGATATGTATCGACAGGGGCTTTATCAATAACTTTAGTTTGTGGTTGAATAACACTATCTTTTTTTGCAACAGCTTTATTTTGATTGTTGTTAGGATTTTGAGTATTGTTATTTGTTTGTGGTTGTGTTTGACTCTGATTATTAGTTACAATTGTATTGCTGGTGCTGTTGTTATTTGCCGGATTTGTCTTTTCCACAGCATTTGTTTGAGCTGGTTTAACTTGGGTTGGGTTTAATGATGTTTTTGGATCATTTTGGCTGATTACTGATTCTACTGAACTTTCATTAACGTTGTTTTGTCCGGTTTGTGATATGCCAGAATCAATAATATTTGCAGGCTGTGTATGCTCAATAATTTTTGTTGCATCAGGTTTTGTTTCTTTCTGTTGCAAGGGTAAGTATATAAAATTATATGCCAGCGCAACGCCAACTAAAACAGACGCAGCAGCAGCCATTTTTACCCAGGTTAAATGATGTAGTACAGAAACAGGCTTAGGTGCAGTAACAGTTGGTTGAGCAGATAACTGGCTATCTAATCTGTTCCACAAATCAGCATCACTATCCATGTGATGGTCTTTCAGTGTGTTCCTGAATAAATCTCCTATATTATTTAAATTATCCTTCATTATATTTTTTCCTTTTTACAAAAGCAATTTTTAAATTGTAAATTAGTACATGTCTTTTTTATGTTCGCTTATGAGTTTCTTCTGCAAGGTTTTTTTTGCATAAAACAATTGTGTTTTAGCTGTACTTACAGAGATGCCCATGATTTCTGCTACTTCTTTATGGCTAAAACCTTCTATTTCGTAAAGGTTAAACACCATGCGATAGCCATCAGGCAAATTTTGAATAAGCATGATCAGGTATTCAGCAGAATAGCTGGTTTTAAATTGATCTTCATTGCTATCAACATCAAGGATATGTTCCTCATCATCAATTGAAGTATTATAATAATGCTTAATATTGGCACGATAATTATTAATTGCCGTATTAACCATTATTCTTTTCAACCAGCCTTCGAATGAGCCCTTTTTTTTAAACTCATGCAAACTGCTGTAAATCTTCATAAAACCATCAACCATAACATCTTCTGCTTCTGCTTTGCTTTTAGCATAACGCATACAAATGGCAAACATCAAAGAACGGTACTTTTCAAAAAGTAATTGCTGTGCATAGCGTTTCCCTTCAATACACTCTTCGATCAGCTTATCTTCGGGAATTCTTTTATGCATATTTCTTCTTTAGACGTTTTATTTTCAGAATTGGTTGTATGTGGATGACAAAATTAAACAAAAAAAATCCGTCTCGCCAATGACGAAACGGACTTTTTGCATATTAATTATTTTTTTATTCTTTTACTTCTGTTACTTCAGCTGATTCTTCTGTAGCTTTTTCTTCTGAAAAATCAAGTAAATTTTGTTCGTGAAGCATATTATACCATGAAAAAAGTTTTTTCATATCTGAAACATAAACCCTGTCTTTATCATAATTAGGCAATACTTCTTCCATATATTTTTTCAATGCATTGTTATCTGATTTAGGGTCAATGCATTTTCCACCGTTTTCTTTATCGTATATGGCTTTTAGGACTTTATGCAAAGGTAAGTCTTCATCATCAGTGAATACACTTATATCATTCAATGAACTCATTTTTTCCGTTGAAAAAACGGGAATCTTTTTTTTATCAATAATAGATTCAACCAAAGCACCTGTTTTGGTTTGAGAAATAACTAAATATAATCCTGGTTTTCCTGTAATTGCTAATATTTTTGATAAATCCATGCTTAGTTTTTTTAGATTTTTATTAAGTAACGGCAAAAGTATTAAAAAATTATTGAAACTCTTATTCTTTTTCTACTGTCATTAGACTTTTGCCTTATATATCCATTTTTACTTTTTAATTTGCAGTTCGTTGATTAGATTTTTTGCTCCGGCAAATTTATCAATGATAAAAAGTACATACCTTACATCAACACTTATAGTACGCTGTAAATTAGGCTCAAAGGCAATATCGCCACTCATTGCTTCCCAGTTGCCGTCGAAAGCAAGTCCTATTAATTCACCATCAGCATTGATAACAGGACTTCCTGAATTTCCACCGGTAATATCTGTATTGCAAAGGAAAGCAACAGGCATTTTGCCATTTTCAGCATAATCGCCATAATCTTTATTTTTATACAGCTCCTTCAATTTTGCAGGAACAATAAAATCATTGTTATTCGGATCTTCTTTATCCATCACTCCATCCAGTGTAGTTTTAAAATCATAATGAACAGCATCAGCAGGATAATAATCCAGAACTTTACCATAGGTTACCCGCATAGTAGAATTGGCATTGGGTGCAAACTTTTTATCAGGTTGCATTTCTCTGATACCAGCAACAAACAAACGATTGCCTCTTTCAAGTATATCATTGTACTGTTTTGTCTGATCTGTTAACTTAATATTATTATCAAAAAAAGCATTCATCAAGACAAAAGCCATATCCTTTTCAATCTTCTTTACATCTGGTTTAGCAAGTATTTCATTAACTTTAGCCTGATTGGCAAATATGGTTTTATCAAATATTTTTTCAACATATTCAGTAAAATTACCTTTATATTTTGAATTTAATTTTATAAGCATATCCGGTTGTTGCTCAGCCGGAACATTTGATGCATAAAAGGCTAACATTGAAGACAGTAATTTTTTATCCGTTGCAACATTATAATCTTTAAAGAATTTTTCACTAGCTGCTTTTAATACATCTGTAATTTTCTTGATCTTATCATTATCAGGTTTTTCAGCTTTTAACTCTTTGATTAAAGCAGAAAGATTTCTTGAAAAGCCTAATATTTCGGCACCACGGGCAATGCCTTCCATAAAATACCAGCGTTGTAATTCATATTTGGCAAGACCCTGATATGCAGAAGCTATATCAGCAAGGGCTGTACCATACTTTGCTTTGTTTGCATCAGTTGCATTTGCCCATGAATTAAACATATTTTCCTGTTCTTTCTTTTTATCATATACCTTTAACCGTTTTAATCCTTTGGTCTGACCAATAAAATATTTCCAATAATTGGCTGTTTGAGCATATTTTGAAGCATATTGAATTCGGACAGCAGGATCTGCATTCATAAACTGACGCATGATTGCTAATTTTTCTTCACGGATTTTAACAATATTCGGATTTTTAACATCCACAGCAAGCTGAACACCATAGGAAGTCAAATATCTGTCAGTAGTTCCTGGATAACCCATAATCATGGCAAAATCTCCTTTTTTAACACCTTTGGCCGAAACCGGTAAAAAATGTTTTGGTCTGAAAGGTACATTATCTTTAGAAAAACTTGCAGGTTTTCCATCAGGCGACATATATACCCTGAAAATGCTAAAATCTCCTGTATGACGTGGCCACATCCAGTTATCAGCATCGGCACCAAATTTACCGATAGAAGTTGGAGGTGCACCTACCAGACGTACATCTCTGAAAACCTGATATACAAACATATAAAACTCATTTCCATTGAAAAAACTTTTTATGACTGCTTCGTATCCATTTTCTTTTTTTATTGAACCTTCATATTTTTTACTTAGTTCTGCAATTCTGTCTGCTCTTTCTTTTTCTGTTTTCAATCCAATAAGCTGTCCATTAAATTCTTCGGTTAGATTTTCCATTCTCACCAGAAAACGGGCAGTTAATCCTTCATTGGGCATTTCCTCGCTTTTATTCATAGCCCAGAATCCATTGGTTAAATAATCGTGCTGGGTAGTACTGTGAGACTGTATGGACCCAAAACCACAGTGGTGATTGGTAAAAATTAAACCTTCAGCTGAAACAATTTCTCCGGTACAACCATTACCAAACTGAATTATAGCATCTTTTAAACTGGAATTGTTAATACTGTATATTTCTTCGGCTGTAAGGTGCAATCCTTCTTTTTGCATATCAACATAATTAAGACGCGAAATAAACATCGGCAGCCACATGCCTTCATCAGCTTTAGTTATGGTATTGATAATCAAACTAAATGTTAAGGTTAAGAATAGAATTTTCTTCATTGTATAAGGTTTTAAAATAATTTTTTGGTTTGCAAAAATAATTGAAATATTTGAAAATTGATGAAAAATCAAAGTTTAACACTTCGTTAAAGATAATAACTATTTAACTTCAGTTCAGTTAATGATAAAATTCAGGAAAAGAATATCTTAAATAATTTTATTCTTTTATGAACTTTAATTGCCTGTAAGGTACATCTTTACCGATTAACTGGATAAAGTAAATTCCTTTTGAAAGTGAAGAAACATCAATTTTCTTGCTTGTATTATTAATTGTTCCACTTTGAATCTTTATACCGGTATAATTATAAATATTATAATTCATATTTTCAATACTGTTGAAGCTTATCACCAGAGAAGAAGATGCAGGATTCGGACTTAAAGTCCAGTTTAAATAATTAAATGTGGGAGCAACTGATGTTGTATATACATTAATTGTATGGAATATAGTGTCTTTCTCATTACAATTACTGGCAATTAGTCGGACAATATAACTGCCGGTATTGGTATATTGATGAACCGGATTCATCAGGATTGAATTACTACCATCACCAAAATCCCAATTGTAACTAATTGCATTAGAAGATGTATTGGTAAATGTTAATTGATTTACTGCTGTAAGCGTATAATTATAATTAGCAACAGGATGGTCATATTCACCAATATGCCAATTCATCAAACTATCAAATACAATTAATTTAACAGCATTTTTAATATTTATAGCATCGGAAATTGATAATGATGAAGTAAACGGAATAAGGCTTGGATCTTTTCTAAATAAGCAGGTATAAAAAGTACAGGCAGCCAGATAACTGCCGGCAATTGAAGGATGACTTTCATCAGACTGATACAAATCCAGCAATGGAAAATTTTGCCTGAAATAATGCCACACAGCACCTACAGGTGATAATATTGCATGATTACTATCCGCCATCATTCTATAACGTAAATTCAACAAACTGTCCATTCCATCATAAGTACAAACAGGAGGCCAGGTTGCGCAATTTGAAGCATCTCCGTTTTTTCTGCCCCAGGTCATATAAAAAACGGTTTCGCCACAGGGATTATATACATTAATTATACTGTCAAGTATATATGCATAGGGGAAAACGTCTGTAATTACCTGCCCTATGGGAAACGAAGGTAATTGACTTTGTTCCTGTAAAACAACATAATCCCAGTTACCAAGCATTATTTTGCTAAGGGATGTTGCATTTGTAGAATGTCCTTGTAAAGTATAACCACCGGGATTATTACTGTCAAAGATAAGTACATCGCCCATGGATGTTGTAACATCAGCAACCATTTGAGGCAAATTATTTACATCAGTATAACTGTTTCCAAGGAATAAAACTCTTTTCGTCTGAGGCTGTGCAAAAGTATTTATACTGAGTAAAAATGCAATTATTGTAATTATGTATTTCATTTTATATAAATTAATAGCTTTAATCTAAATCCTTGTTTTTGAGTGTGATTTATTGTAATGCTAAAATAAAAGTGTAAAATCACATTTGCAAAAGTAATAATTATTTATGAAAGTTTATTCAAACTCTAATTGTTATAAATGGTTAAAATCCGCATAGTTAAATGAGTTGTATAATAAATTAAATTAATTTTGTAAAAATGATTATTACAACGCTAAAATAATAGCATGAAAAAGAAACTAATTATACTTATCTTACTGCTAAATTGCATTTTTACATTACATGCGCAACATGAAATTTATGGTACTGTTACCGATCAGGATAATCAAACCTTACCGGGTGCTGTTATTTATATTCCGGATATGAATAAAGCCAGTGTTACCGATAAGGATGGTAAGTTTAGCATAGATAATTTACCCAATGGTAAAATTAAAATACAGTTCTCATATTTAGGATTTGAAAATGCAATTAAAATTGTAATATTAAATGGTAAAAGCTTAGAATTGAATGTAAAATTAAAACAAACAACCATTGAAGCAGATGAAATCGTTATTTCAGGCGGATACAGCTCTACGCAACATGACAATGCAGTAAAAATAGATGTTATGAAATTAAAAGATATAACAGCTGTTGTTACACCCAACCTATGTGAAAAATTAGCTACTATACCCGGTGTTGATATGATTTCAAAAGGAAGTGGTGATGCAAAACCTGTAATCCGGGGGCTTTCAATGAACGATGTACTGATACTCAACAATGGGGTACGTTTTGAGAATTATCAGTACTCTGATCATCATCCTCTGGGTATTGATGAATTCGGACTTGAAAACGTAGATGTAATAAAGGGTCCGGCTTCATTATTATATGGTTCTGATGCCATTGGTGGTGCTATTAATTTTGTTAAAGAAAAGCCTGCAGCTGTCGGAAAAATAATGGGAGATTATAATCTGGAATTATTTTCTAATTCGCTGGGAGCCACAAACAGCTTGGGAGTTAAGGGTAGTTTTAAGAAATTCTTTGGAGGACTGCGATTTGGAAATAAAACCTATGCTGATTATTTACAGGGAGGAGGCAGTTTTGTCCCAAACACAAGATTTTTCGGAAATTCATTTAAAGCCAATGCCGGCATGAATACTAAAAATATGTCATTAAACCTCTATTATGATTACAGCATGTATAAGGTAGGACTTGCAGAAACAGATGCCATAGATTATGTTAAAGAACATGGAAGAGGAAGAAATCCTGATGTGTATTATATGCTGTTGAATACAAATTTGTTATCAACACGAAATAAAATTTATTTAAATAAATACAAACTCGAAATCAATGCTGCCTATCAAAATTCAGGATTGATACATTCTGAAGGATTGCATGATATTGCCATAGATATGCAACTGCAAACCCTAACGTATGAGTGTCGTTTATTCCTGCCTTCGGAAAATAAATCAGAATATATCATTGGTATGCAGGGCATGAATCAGCTGAATACAAACTTACATAACAGGGAAACCATACTTTTGCCAGATGCCGGCATCAATAATTATGCTGTTTTCGGAATGATACAATATACTTTTTTCGAAAAACTGAAAGTGCAGTCAGGATTACGCTATGATTATAAACTTATATCCACAAAAAGTGTGGATTCAACAACTGTATCTTTGTACCGACCTGCTATTAATGATAATTACGGTAGTTTGAGCGGGTCATTGGGGGCAACCTATAATCTGAACGAAAAAAACCTATTCCGCTTTAATTTTGCTTCAGCTTACCGAACACCCAATCTGGCTGAATTAACATCCAATGGTTTGCATGAATCACGCTATGAACTCGGAGCTCCAAATCTAATTCCTGAAAATGCATACGAAACGGATGTAAGTTACCACTACCATGGTGAAAATATTACATTTGAAATCGCTGGTTTTTATAACATTATCAATAAATTTATATACCTATCTCCTACCAATGATTCTACAACCAGCAGAAATAAAATTTATCAATATACACAATCCGATGCATTTCTTTATGGGTTCGAAAGTGGTTTTCATATTCATCACAAAAATCTGAAATGGCTGCATTTCGAAACTACATTTGCCAATGTAACAGGTAAACTTCAGAAAGGAGGATATTTACCTTTTATTCCGGCCAATAAATTCCGCTTTGAGTTAAGATTTGAAAAGGAAAAAATAGGAATACTTAAAAATCCTTTTATCAGATTTAATACACAAATAGCACTTGACCAGAACTATACTGCAGCAGAAGAAGAAAGGACTGCTGGTTATACATTATTTGATATTGGTACAGGAGCAGAAATCAAAGCTGCAAATCAGATGATTTCAATAGTATTAAGTGTAAATAACTTACTGGATACCAAATATGTTGATCATCTATCAACCCTTAAAGAAGTGAATTACTTTAACCCGGGAAGGAATATTACACTGAGTTTAAGAATTCCGTTTGGTATTAAATAAAATAAATTCCTGACATAAGTTTTATCTTAAACTTTATCCCCAATTTATAAAAATAAAGACATTATTTTGATATTTAAAATAAATTTCAAATAGAATTTTTATATATTATCTTTGTCATAATGAATTAAATTATAGATAATTAAATTCTGTTCATTATGAATGCTTTTATTGAGATAACTACCATAAACGGGCAATTTTATTTTGATTTATTTTATTTTCTTGCCATTACTTTCGCAGGTATTTTTTTTATGATTGATGGCCGTCAAAAAAAATATCCAGTATTAGAATGGTCTCTGATTTTTTCTTCAGCTATTATCTTTTTTATAATAGGAACTAAGTTATTTGCTTATAATTACAATGAATGGAAAGAGGTTATAAGTAGTTTTAATTTCCCGTATACCGAAAAGAAAACAGTTCTTGGAGGTATTTCTGGAGGAATTTTTGGTATCTGGATAGCAAAAAAACTCATTCATTTTCATTATCCAATATTGGATTCATTAGCAGTAAGCTTCCCGATTGCAATGGCTATTCAGCCCATAGGCTGCTTTTTAGTCGGATGTTGTTTTGGAACGCCTACTAATGTTCCATGGGCAGTTAACTACTCTTACCATGCCATGCCTTTTTTCACCCATCTTCAGCATGGACTGATAAATGAAACTTCATGTATGTCGTTACCCATTCATCCTATACAATTGTATCAGACATTAATGTGTTTATTTATTGCTTTTGTTATCTGGAAATTAAAAAACAAAATAAAACGTAGTGGTAACTTATTTTTCACTTCTGTTACGTTGTATTTGGCTGCCCGGTTAATTTTAGAATTCTGGCGTGATGGCATTTCGAACGGAATTGCAGGCAACGTATGGATGGGGCTCAAATTATTGCAATGGGCTTTACTTGGCGCTGTTTTATTAATGACTTTATTTATTTATATCCGCAAACGGAAATTTACACAACAGCCCTTGTATATTCATTCATTTCGATATCCGGTCTGGTATTTTGTTTTATTGTCAGTTTTTATTTTAATGCTAAGACGCTGGTTTACTTACACAGAGTTCCTGTTTATTATTTTTGTACTTACACCTGTCACAATTCTTCAAATTAATAAAATTCTTGGACAATATCAAAGCGGCTTCAGTTACAGACTGGTTTCACTGTCTTTCCTTTTATTTCTATTCGTCTTTACCGGCATACTCACCGCTCAAAAAACATATAACGATTTAACGAAACAGTCAACTTCGCAAAATAGGTTTAATGAGTTTAGTTTTGGATATGGAAATTTCCAATACTCACATTATCATTCTCAGCCAAATTATATAATACCACCAACAGTTTATAGTGGTTGCAATAGTTATACTCCGTCACCATATTACGTTCCTGTCGGTGAAATTTTTGCTCATAATATAAATGTATTAGGAATTGGTTTTACTCATACCGAAACATACGGAGAATTTCAAAAACTTGCAATTAAAGCTGAATTTTCAAGTGGATGGGATGTTGATCATAACACTATCCCAAAGCACAAAATTGAAATATATAACATATCTCCTTCTTTAAAATATGACAGCAGATGGTTTGGAGTGGGTTTTGGATTTCATATAGGGAAGAGTGTGAAGGAATTAAAATTAGATAATGTAATTTATTCTATCGACAATAACCCTGAAACTTATGGCATCTGGTCTGGTAGTTTCAGATTATTGCCTTATGATCTTTTTTATACTGAATTACGTTTTAACGAAATGTTCCCATATCAAGTCGGGCCCAGAAGGAAAACTGCTTTTCAATATCTGATTGGCAGCGGTTTTGGATTTAAAGATGGAAGTGGATTAGAATTTGGAGCTGATGGAAATACCGGTTATTTTATTTCCGGAAAAGCATGGTTTTATAATACAATAGGAATAAAAGCGTGTTTCTATTTTATTGATTACAATAAATACCAGTATGATTACGTAAACAGTGAGATGCAAGTATCAATTTCTTATAGATTCTTTAAAAAACATTGGATAGGTAAGCCTTCTCTTCAATAATACTTAAATCCTCATTTCTGAGAATTAATTTCAAAGATTGATTTATCCAAATCATTAAAAAGGAAATTCCAATTAAAGCATTTTTTGGTTTTTTATTAACTATAATGAAATTTATTTGTTTTTATTGAAACTAATTTAAATCGCAGTTAAGCATTAATAAAGCAATAGAAAAACAGAATGTTGCGGTAATTGTTAAGTCTAATATGAACAATGAAAATAAAATAAGCTGGAAGTTGGAAAATAGTTATCTCCTGTTGCCCGATGCCTTATATACCAGAATAAACCCATCAAAGGTCGATGCACCGAAACTTGCAATGTTTAATTATGTTTTGGCTGATGAAATTGGATTAAATTTTAAGAATACAACTTCAGCAGAATTGGCTGAAATATTTTCAGGAAATCAATTACCAGAAGGAGCACAACCGATTGCACTGGCTTATGCCGGACATCAGTTTGGCTATTTTACTGTTTTGGGTGACGGAAGAGCAATTCTTCTGGGAGAACAGATTACACCTTCCAATAATCGGTATGATATTCAATTGAAAGGTTGCGGACAAACACCGTATTCCAGAAATGGAGATGGTAAGGCTACTTTAAGTTCAATGTTGCGGGAATACCTCATCAGCGAAGCAATACACCACCTTGGAATACCAACTTCAAGAAGTCTGGCCGTTGTCAGAAGCAATGAAAAAATCAGACGCGAACAGTTTATGGAAAGTGCAATTCTTACCCGTATTGCAGGTAGTCACCTGCGTATCGGAACTTTCGAATTCGTTAGCAGATATCATGATAAGTCAACATTAAAAAAATTAAGCGATTATGCCATTCAAAGGCATTATCCTGAACTATTACAAACTGATAATCCGCCACTTGCGCTTTTTAAGACCGTAATGCATCAACAAATAGCATTAGTGGTGAACTGGATGAGGGTAGGGTTTATCCATGGCGTTATGAATACTGACAATACTTCTGTTTCGGGTGAAACTATTGACTATGGCCCCTGTGCTTTCATGAATGCCTACGACCCTATTACTGTTTTCAGTTCAATCGATCACTATGGCAGATATAGTTTTGGAAATCAGCCTGCAATAATTCAATGGAATTTATCCTGTCTTGCGGGTGCATTAATTCCAATTATTCATGATGATGAAAAAAAAGCAATTGAATTATTGAATGAAATATTACATGATTTTCCATACTTATATAAAACTGCATGGTTGAAAATGATGTGTTCCAAGCTTGGGTTATTTACATCTCAAAATGATGATATCGTTCTGGTGGAAGATTTACTGAACTGGATGAAATTTAACAAAGCAGATTTTACCAATACGTTTCTCCATTTACAATCATTGCCGGTTCCTGATGAAGAAATTTATCAAAATGATGCATACAAAACATGGTTACAACGCTGGCAACTGAGAATTGCATCAGAACGACAAGATGCTGAAATGCACAAACAACTTATGTCAGCCCATAATCCTGTTTATATTCCCAGAAACCATATGGTTGAAACTGCATTAAAAGCAGCCAGTGAAAATGATAATTATGAACTTTTTATGCGATTGGTCGAAGTTATCAGCAAACCCTATGCATATAAAGCAGAATATTCAGCATATCAGCAGCCTCCTGATCCCGAGGCTGACCTTCATTATCAAACCTTTTGCGGAACCTGATTAAAAACAATCGGAATATTAATGACTTTAAAATCAAAAACTATTAACTAAATAGCAATAGCTTTTACAACATTATTTATATATTTCACAAATTTCTAATACATATAAAAAAACTTTTTTGTATTGATTATTTTAGGTATTTATATCTTTTAATATTAGATAAAATATACATCTATACTGTTTATTTTCAAAAATTTATAAAAATATTACATAATTATAATTTTTCTGTTTATTTTTACAAAGAAACCAATGGATTTAAATATTTAAACTTTAAAAAAATGCAAAAAAATTTAAATTATAAAAAATCAGGTCAAAAATTCCCTCCTAAAAATCCTTATCCTGACACAAAAATTGTGCATTCAATTAATAAAAGTCAGAATCCATCTACTTATTTTCTCTCAATAAAAGATAAGTTTTGGATTTTGTTAATATTACTAATGACTTGTTTCCTTTTTTACGGAAATACATTGTCTCTTAAATATGCCCTTGATGATACTATTGTAATTACTGGTAATGAATTTACAAAAAAAGGATTTAACGGAATAAATGAAATCTTGTCAAACGATATGTTTACCGGTTATTTTGGGAAAGGTCAAAGTATTGTAGCTGGTGGACGTTACAGACCCCTTTCATTAATAACTTATGCTATAGAATATCAGTTTTTTGGAGAAAACCCTACAATAAGTCATTTAATAAATATTCTATTATTAGCAATTACAGGCTTTTTGATTTTTTTTGTTTTTAATCATTTATTGAAGTATTATTTCAAAGAAAAGTTAATAAAAATACCTTCATGGTGGAAATCTGTTCCATTTATAATGGCCATCCTTTTTATTGCACATCCGATTCATACAGAAGTTATTGCCAATATTAAAGGAAGAGATGAAATACTTGCTTTACTTTTCTCATTATTAAGCTTATGGTTTTTTATTCTTTGGCTTGAGAAAAAAAGAATTGGGATGATGGTTTTAATTGGGATAAGCTTTTTTTTGGGTTTAATGTCTAAAGAAAATACACTTACATTCCTTATTGTAATTCCACTGGCTATTTATTATTTTACAAAATTCTCATTTAAAGAGATATTAAAAGGCATAATTCCAATAACAATTGCCATTATAATTTTCTTTATTATCCGGCAATCTGTAATTGGAAGTAAAGTATCCCCTTTAGCCAATGATTTAATGAATAATCCCTTTGTTGGAATGAGCATTTTACAAAAATATTCGACCATTTTATATACTCTTGGTTTATATATAAAACTGCTTTTCATTCCTCATCCACTAACTTACGATTATTACCCTTATCATATACCTATCATCAATTCTTCAGATTTAAATGCAATAATTCCCTTAATTTTATATTTAGTTTTACTTGTATTCGCAATTGTCAGCTTTAAAAAAAGGAATCCTTATTCTTTTGCAATTTTCCTTTTCTTAGTAACCCTTTCAATAACATCTAATGTTTTTTTCCCAATTGGTATATTTATGAACGAACGTTTCATTTATATATCTTCTCTTGCATTTTGCTTTGCATTATCCTGGTTTTTGTTTTTCGACATACCAAGATTTTTCAGGAATAAACAAATGGTTAAAATATTAACTTTTACTGTTTTAGGCGTTATATTAATTTTATTTGCTTATAAAACTACATCTAGAAACAGAAACTGGTACGATAGCAAAACCTTGTTTCTAAATGATGTTCATATTTCATCAAATAGCGCAAAGGGTAATGCTGTTGCTGGTGAATATCTTATATATGAAGCAGAAAAGTCAAATGACAAAACAATTAGGGATAGCCTTCTGAATCAAAGTATTATATATTTGAAAAAAGCAATTGAAATTTATCCTAAACAAATAAATGCTCTTTTTAATTTAGCAGCTGCATATTACGAAAAAGACAGCAATTATCAGAAAATTACGGAAATCTATAAAACAATACTTTACTACCTTCCAAAAGAGCAACATGTTTATACAAATTTTATAACTATTATTGAACAATGTAGAAATACCGACGAAAAAATAAAATGTTATAAAGAATTATATAAAATTGACAGTATGCGTTTTGATATTAATTTCAATTTAGGGATAATTTTGTTATACAATAAAAAGGAAATAACCGGAAGTATTCCATACTTGAAACAAGCAGTTGTGATTGATCCAAATAATGCAGATGCGCAAATAGCGCTAGGAGAGGCGTATGCATTTTCATCTCAATGGGAAAAAGCCATTGTTGCTTTACTTGAAGCAAAAAGACTTTCAAACAATCCGACAGCAAAACTTATAAAGAATATTGGTATCATTTTTCAGAAGTTAAATAACAATGCAAAAGCAAAAGAATATCTTGATCAGGCTGCTCAATTAGCAAAATAAAAGGGATAGTGGTAAAAAATTGTTTGTGATTTTTCAAAATGTATTAAATATAGTTTCTGATCCTTTTACTTGTTGTACTGAAAATGATGAATCATATCAGAAAGGACCTTCATTTGAGTTTAAAAGCAAATATCAAACCATTTAGGGAAGCTGATTAATTAAGCACTTAAAATACTTAACAATAATTGCTCTTATTTTTATTATATGAAACGGTCAACGCTATTCAGGCATTTACAACTTATAACTTATAACTTATAATTCATAACTCTTTTCATTCCATTTTTTATTTAATTTTGCTTATTATTTAAACGTCAATTCATCCTTATGATATATTCTTCCATAATTTTTGCCATTATTCTTCAGTTAACGCTTATTTTTTTGGCAATCAGGATTATACGTGTTTCGAATACACAAAAAGCCTGGATTTTTTTTTCCATTGGTTTTATTTTAATCACCTTACAAAAAATTAGTGAACTCATTTATTATTATAGAACCGGAATACTTTCAGATATTGATAATTTTAGCTATTGGGTTGATATTATTATTGCTTTCTTTATGATAACCAGCTTAATACTAATTCAAAAATCGCTAAAAAAGAATAAAAGAATTGCCCACGAAAAGCAGGAATCGGAAATTCGTTTCCGTGCTTTATTTAACAATAGCAGCGATCAATTATTTTTAGCCGACCTGAAAGGAAATTTCTTAGATGTAAATAAAGAAGTTTGCGAGGCGTTGGGCTATAAAAGGGATGAATTACTTAAAATGAATTTTGCTGATATTAAAACTGCTGCTTTTGCTGATAAAGTGGAAGAAAATATAAATAGTATCATTCAAAATAAAACCCTGGTATTCGAATCTGAACATCAGACAAAATCCGGTAAAGTGCTTTATCTGGAAATGAGCAGCAGAATTATCCGTTATAAAGGGGAAAAGGTATTATTTTCCATAGCCAGAAATATAACCGAAAGAAAAGAATTTGAAAGGAAATTGTTAAGTTCTATGATTGAAGCCGAAGAAAGGGAAAGAAGACGTTTTGCCAAAGAAATGCATGACGGCCTGGGACCATTACTTTCAACAATTAAAATATATGTAAACGAGATTTACACTGACGAAATTGAAGCTGACGAAAAACAAAAACTGATTAAATATACCAATGAATTGCTGGATGATGCCATTTCCAACATCAGGACGATTTCCAACAATCTGATGCCAAGTATAATAAAGGATTATGGTTTAATTAAAGCAGTAGATTCTTTATGTAAAAAAGTAAATTTAACAAACAGGAATAAAGTTGTATTCAATACACCTGATTATAAATATCGTTTCGAGTCGAATATTGAAATTGTTCTTTTCAGAATTATTGAAGAATTATTGAATAATACAATCAAACATGCTGCAGCAGATAATGTGGTAATCAATCTCGAAACAAAAAATAACAAATTGATTTTTAACTATGCTGACGATGGTATCGGTTGCCCGATTGATGATAATTTTATAAACTCCAAGCAGGGAATGGGATTAAAAAACATTGTAAGCCGTGTTAAATCGATAAATGCAAGCTATTCGTTTGATACAGCCAAACCAGGATTTCATTTTTCGATGGAAAAAGAATTATAATGTTAAACCTTTCACAATACGGTTAAATTTTACTACTTTTGTACCGTTTTTATACTATATGGAAGAAAAGATTAAAATTATTATTGTAGATGATCACGAGATTTTCAGGAGTGGTTTGAAACTGCTTTTTAGCCGTATTAAAGATACCAAGGTAATTGCAGAAGCCTCCAACGGGAGAGAATTCCTCGACCTGCTCGAACTTTATACTCCCGACATCGTTTTTATGGATATAGAAATGCCATTTATGAACGGCATTGAAGCAACTAAAATAGCGGTTGAAATGCATCCGGGTATTAAAATCATAGCCCTTACCATGTTTAACGACGAAGAGTACCTTGAAAGCATGCTGGATTCAGGTGTTAAAGGTTTTCTGTTGAAAAATATAAATAAAGAAACCTTAGATAAGGCAATACATGCAATCATGAACGGCAAAACCTATTACTCTGAAGAGATATTTGAATATTTCACCAGAAGAATAGTTCCTGAAGAAAAAAACAAAAATGATGAACTCAAATTAACCAACCGTGAAATTGAGATTCTGAAATTAAGTATGGAAGGTTTAAATAATAAAGAAATTGGGGATAAATTATTCATAAGTGAACGAACTGTTGTCGGACATAAATCAAATCTTTTATCTAAAACCGGATGCAAAAGTACCATCCATCTTTTAGCCTATGCCATTAAAAATAAGCTGGTTGAGATTTAACTCATTGTAAAAACCGATACTTTTACGCAATAATATTTCCTGAATTTACATCAAAGCTTTCTTAAAAGCTTCCTTTATTTCCCTTATAAAATCAGTAATTAAGTCTCTTGTGCAGAGATTTTAACTGTGATAATTTTGTATCGTCAAAATAAAAGTGATGAACGATACTACAAAAATAATAATTGTTGATGACCATCAGATTTACCGTGAAGGCTTAAAACTTGCAGCGGGAAATATCAAAGGTGTGAGTGTTATTGGTGTAGCATCCAATGGCATCGAACTCCTGGATTTATTACAAAAAAACACACCGGATATTATACTGATGGATATAGAAATGCCGGAAATGAATGGTATAGAAGCGTCCAGAAGAGTAAAATCCCTTTATCCTGATATCAAAATAATTGCCATTACCATGTTTGACGAAATCGAATACATGGCTTCCATTATTGATGCAGGGGTAAATTGCTTTTTACTCAAGAATACCACACGTGAAGAACTCGAAAGAGCCATTAAAACAGTTTTAGAAGGAAAATTATTATTCCCAATACATTTAAGCAAAATATCAAACCTTAAAAATTTCAACATTATGAAAACATCAAAAATTTTATTGGTAGATGACGATATAGACATCATCACTACCTTGGAAACCATCTTAACCAAAAAAGGTTATAACGTAATTACAGCCAACAACAAAGTCGAAGGCATGAAAAAAATCAAGGAAGAAAAACCGGATATGGCTATTCTTGATGTTATGATGACCACTCAATACGAAGGCTTTGAAATGGCAAAAGAAATTAACGATGATAAATCTCTTGATGATATGCCTGTATTAATGTTGACATCAATTGATGTACTGATAACATCCAATACAGATTTACAAAAAATGGTACGTGATTTCAGAAAAAATCCCGGATTTAAAGATTTACACGTATTATTGGTAAAAGATATTGTTTCCGGAAAAGCCGGTATTGATTATCTTTCTGAAAACAATAAATCTATCTGGTTCCCTGTATCAGGATTTATTAGAAAGCCAGTAGAATCTTCAAAAATACTACCTGAAATTGAAAAAATCCTCCAAAATTAATATTCTTTCAATTTTGTAAAGTAGTTTTTTGATCCATTATTTCATTAACACTTCAGCAGCTTTGTTTCCAAAGCTGCTGATTTTAAAAAAAACTGATGCATATCATTACCATGGAAAATCAAGTTAAATTAATATTAGAAAAGCATGGGAAAGTTAAAAGAGACAGCTTAATCCCCATACTTCAGGAAATTCAGGAAGCTGAAGGTTATTTATCAGAAGCAGCCATTGTTGAAGTTGGCACTTCTATGAAAATTCCTGCCAGTAAAATATATGGTGTTGCCACATTTTACAACCAGTTCCGCTTTTCGCCAAAAGGAAAATACAATATTCTGGTTTGCAGAGGCACTGCCTGCCATGTGCTGGGTTCTTCAACCGTGTTGAAGGAAATTGAAAAATACTTAAAAATTAAAGCAGGACAAACGTCAAAAGACGGATTGTTCAGTATAGAAGTAGTTGCCTGTATCGGAGCATGTGGTTTAGCTCCTGTAATTTGCATTAATGGCGAATTCCACGCAAAAGTTACTTCAGAAAGTATAAAAAAAATTATTGATAATTATAGAAATTTCAATATCAATGAAAACTGAAAATAAAGAAATAAGGTCTTTGCTGAAAGAATATACCCTGGACTATAACACAGCAACAGATACAAATCATATAATAAGCCGGCTTAAACGGGAAGAAAACGATAATATCGTTATTATGATAGGTGCCGGCACCTGTGGTTTGGGAGCCGGAGCAGACAAAACAATAAACGCCTGTAAAAATTATCTGGAATCAAACAAAATTAATGCAACTATTATTGAAACCGGTTGTATCGGACTTTGTTCCTCTGAACCCCTTATGGATATTATAATTCCTGGGAAAAACAGAATTTGTTTTGAAAAAGTTACAGAGGATAAAGTGAATGATATATTGAACAAATTATTCAATGAAAACAAAATAGAAAGTCCGGTACTGGGACAGTTTTTCACAAATGGTTCTGAGGAATGGAAAGGTATAAAGTCCATTAATAATCATTCATTTTTCAAACGTCAGAAAAGAATCGTTTTAAAAAACTGTGGTATTATAAATCCGGAAAGTATTGAGGAATATATAGCACATGGTGGTTATAAATCTTTAGCTAAAACACTGAAAGAATATTCAGCAGTTGACATTTGTGATATTATTGAAAAAAGTGGTTTGAGAGGCCGTGGTGGCGGAGGTTTTCCTACAGGATTAAAGTGGAAATTTGCCAATGCCAAAAAAGCTGATCAGAAATATCTGATTTGCAATGCTGACGAAGGCGACCCCGGAGCATTCATGGACAGAGCCGTAATTGAAGGTGACCCCAACCGATTGATTGAAGGTATGGTTATTGGTGGCTATGCTATTGGTGCCAGCAAAGGTATTATTTATATCAGAGCTGAATATCCGCTTGCTGTAAAACGTTTAAAACTTGCTATTGAACAGGCTAAAGAATATGGTTTTCTTGGCACAAATATTATGAATTCCGATTTCAGTTTTGATTTGAAAATTAAAATGGGAGCAGGTGCTTTTGTTTGTGGTGAAGAAACAGCTTTGATGCACAGTATCGAAGGTAAAAGAGGAATGCCAAGCCCGCGTCCTCCATTTCCAACTGATAGTGGTCTTTTTGGAAAACCAACAGTAATCAACAATGTAGAAACTTATTCAAATGTTTCGGAAATAATATGGCATGGTGCTGAATGGTTCGCTTCAACAGGAACAGCAAAAAGCAAAGGAACAAAAGTATTTGCTTTATCAGGAAATATTAACAATACCGGATTGGTAGAAATTCCAATGGGTACTAAAATCCGTGATATTCTTTTCGAAATTGCAGGTGGTATTCCTAACAATAAAAAATTCAAGGCAGTACAAATAGGAGGCCCTTCAGGTGGCTGTATTACTGAGGAAAATCTTGATATTCTGATAGATTATGAATCTTTAATTGCAGTAGGTGCTATGATGGGTTCAGGTGGATTGGTTGTAATGGATGAAGATACCTGTATGGTAGACCTGGCAAAATTCTTTATGGATTTTATACAGCGCGAAAGTTGCGGAAAATGTATTCCATGCAGAGAAGGAACCAAACGGATGTTAGAAATTCTTGAAAGCATTACCCACAAACCAAATTCAAATAACGAAGCAGAAACACTGATGCGTTTTCAGGGAGTTTTACAACTTGAAAGATTAAGTAAAGTAATCAGGGAAACTTCTTTATGCGGACTTGGACAAACCGCTCCAAATCCTGTATTGAGTACGCTTAAATATTTCAGACATGAATATGAAGCCCATATTTTTGAAAGAAACTGTCCTGCTCAGGTATGTACAGAATTGAGAAAATATGTAATTGATGTTGAAAAATGTACAGGCTGCACCATTTGTGCTAAAAAATGTCCTACAGAAGCCATCATCGGTGCTAAAAAAACAGCACATTTTGTAGTGGAATCCAAATGTATCGGATGTGGCGCATGTATGGAAAATTGCAAATTTAACGCTATCAGTTTTAATTAAACTAAAATTCAAAAATTACAATAAATGAAGACCAATATAACAGTTAACAGTAAAATCGTTGAAGCGGAAAAAGGAGAAAAAGTCCTTGATGTACTGTTAAGAAATGGAATAAGAATACCAACCTTGTGTAATCTGAAAGATATGATTCCAACCGGTGCCTGCAGAATGTGCCTTGTTGAAAACGAAGTGAATGGTAAATTATTTACCTCCTGCTCCTACCCTGTTGAAGATAATATGAAAATAAGGACACATTCTCCAAGGGTATTGAATGCACGCAAAACTATTATAGAACTATTATTATCAAATCATCCTGATGATTGTCTGTATTGCCCGAGAAATTTGAATTGCGAACTGCAATCACTGGCTACTGAAATGGGAATCGACAGAAAGAAAATCTATGGAAAAAAGAATAAATTCAATAGTGATTATTCCAGTCAGAGCATAGTCAGAAATCCTGATAAATGCATACTTTGCGGAAGATGCGTCAGAGTTTGTGAAGATGTTATCGGCGTTTCCTGTATTGATTTTATAAACCGCGGAAGTTTTACAACCATAGGAACTACTTTCAACAAAGGTCTAAACACTTCATCTTGTGTAAATTGCGGACAATGTCTGGTAGTTTGTCCAACTGCTGCCATTACCGAAAAATCAAGTACCGAACCTGTACTCGCAGCACTGAATAATCCTGATTTAAAAGTAGTAGTACAATATGCACCTGCTATTTCTGTTTCTATTGCCGAAGAATTTGGATTGCCTGTTGGCACCGATATGAATGGAGTATTGAATGCAGCTTTGAGAAAAATAGGATTTGATTATGTTTTCGATACCAGTTTTACTGCTGACCTTACCATTATGGAAGAAGTGGCTGAATTGATTGACAGAATTGTCAACAACAAAACACTGCCGATGATAACAAGTTGTTGTCCTGCCTGGATAAAATATGCCGAAGAATTTTACCCTGATTTACTGAAGAATGTTTCCAGCTGTAAATCTCCACAACAAATGATGGGAGCAATTATAAAATCTTATTTTGCAAAATTTGAAGAAATTAAACCCGAAAAAATATTCTCAGTCTCTGTAATGCCCTGCACTGCTAAAAAATTTGAGGCACAACGCGAGGAATTTACGAGTAAAGGGATTTCGGATGTTGATGCTGTACTGACAACACGTGAACTGGTTAAACTTATAAATCAGTATGGCATTGACATCACGAATATTGATCCTGAGTTAACGGATTCACCATTTCTGAAAAGAACTTCTGCAGGTAAAATATTTGCAGCTTCAGGTGGTGTAATGGAAGCTGCCATCAGGACAGCCTATTACAGTTTAACAGGAAAAGAACTCAGCAAATATAAAATTAATGAAACCCGTGGTCCGAATAAAATTAAAAAATTCAATATAAGTATTGACGATATTAATCTGAATTTTGCTGTAATAAACGGATTAGGCAATGCTAAAGGTGTTCTGGATGATATCAGGAAAGGAAAATCCGAATATCAGTTTATTGAAATAATGACTTGCCCCGGTGGATGTATTGCAGGTGGAGGACAGCTCATCAATTCTAAAAAGGACAAAACTTTAAAAAGGGCAAATACACTTTACGAAATTGATGAAAATGATTCAACTAAAGCTTCGCATCAGAATTTTCAAATCAAAAGATTATATGAAAATTTCCTGGAAAACCCAATGAGCCATTTTAGTCATGATTTGCTGCATACTTCCTACATTGAACGTGATGTAATTCTTTAAATCATTTCAAATACTGCTAATACAAGCAATATGAAAACTCAGAAAAAGGAAATCAAACTGGTTAACACCATTAAAGACAGATGCAAGATTTGCTACACTTGTGTACGCGAATGCCCTACCAAAGCTATAAAAATAGTAAATGGTCAGGCTGAAGTGCTGCAAAACCGTTGTATAGGCTGTGGTAATTGCATTAAAGTATGCAGCCAGGGCGCTAAATCATACTATAATTCGATAGATAGCGTAATGAGTTTACTGCAATCCGGAGAAAAAGTTGTGGCATGTATTGCACCAAGTTTCGCGGCTGAGTTTGATGATATAGATAACTATAAAACCCTTATCGGCATGATAAAAAGCCTGGGATTCACGCATGTGCATGAAGTAGCTTTTGGTGCTGATCTGGTTGCATTAAAATATAAGGAATTGCTGGAATCAGGCAATAACGAACATTATTTCTCTTCCGATTGTCCTGCCATTGTTGATTTTGTTGAAAAATATTATCCTCACCTTACCAAGAATCTAACTCCGATAGTATCACCAATGGTAGCAACGGCAAGAGTTGTAAAAGAGATATATGGAAACGACATCAACATTGTTTTTATAGGACCCTGCATTGCAAAAAAATCAGAATCTACCGAAATTAACGAAGGACTTACTTTCCGTGAATTAAGAACTATTTTTTCAAGAAATAATATTACAACAGACAATGCAATTCCATCTGATTTTGATTTACCTGTCGGCGGAATGGGTTCAATATTTCCTATTACGCGGGGATTATTAAAAACAATGGATATAAAAGAAAATATGCTGGAGCAAAAAATTATTGTTGCCGATGGAAGAATTAATTTTCATCAGGCTATTAAAGAATTTAATGCCGGCCTGATTTCAACAAATCACCTTGAATTACTTTGCTGCGAAGGTTGTATCATGGGTGTGGGTATGAGTAAAATAGGACAACCCTACAGCAAAAATGCCCTTATACGTGATTATGTTTACAGAAAAATGAATCTGCTTGACAAAAATGAATGGGAAAAGAATATCAACAAATTCAAACATGTTGATCTGAGCAATACCTTTGAAGAAAACGACCAGAATATTTTATATGCCGAAAATTCAGAAATCAAGGAGATACTGAATAATATGGGCAAGTTTACACCCGAAGACCATTTAAATTGCGGAGCCTGCGGTTATGATACCTGTGATGAACATGCAACAGCAATATTGAAAGGACTGGCCGAAAGTGAAATGTGCCTGCCTTACACCGTAAATAAGCTTCACAAATTCAACAAGGAACTCGCAATAACCAACGATAAACTGGTTTCCATGCAGCAAGCCCTGCATCAGTCAGAAAAGCTGGCGCACATGGGGCAGTTGTCAGCCGGAATTGCGCACGAACTGAATAATCCCTTAGGTGTAATCATAATGTATTCCAATCTTTTACTCGAAGAATGTGCACCGGATTCGCAGATCAGAAAGGACCTTGACCTGATAGTACAGCAATCTGCCAGATGCAAGAATATTGTCAGTGGTTTACTGAATTTTGCCAGAAATAACCAGGTAAGATACGATAAAATTGACATCAACAACTTACTGGAAGATACTTTGAATTCAGTAGTAATTCCAAATAATATACAGATTGTAAAACAAATAAATATCCAGAATTATAAAGTAATGCTGGATAAGGAACAAATGATACAGGTATTGTCAAATCTAATTAAAAATGCAGTTGAAGCCATGCCGAATGGTGGTAAAATCACGCTTGAAATCAGTGAAGACAACGGAAACACAGTTTATAAAGTTATAGATACAGGCCAGGGAATTCCTGAAGAAGATATGGATAAACTCTTTACTCCTTTTTTTACAACCAAAGCACCCGGAAAAGGAACAGGATTGGGATTACCGACCGTTTATGGCATTATTAAGATGCATAAAGGCGATTTGTCGGTAACATCAAACAATATTCCTGAAAAAGGTCCTACCGGTACCTGTTTTAAAATTATCATACCAAGAAACATTGAAAATTAAATTAAAATTTTTTAAATAAATCATGCAAACATTAAATAAAACAGCACTGATAGTTGACGATGACATCGACTATCTGTCTCAAATGAAAATGACTGTCAGCAATTTTGGATTTAACGTTATTACAGCTAATAGTCAAAAAGAAGCAGAAGAAATTATACTTAAAAACAAACCTGATATCGCCATACTTGATTTGATGATGGAAAATCAGGACAGTGGTTTTGTATTAAGTTATATGCTGAAGAAAAAATATCCTGATGTCCCTGTTATTATTGCAACTGCCGTTACAGCTGAAACAGGTTTTATGTTTGGATTAAATACAGCCGAAGAAAAACAATGGATAAAGGCTGACCTCTATCTTGAAAAAGGACTTCGGGCTGATCAGCTGCAAAAAGAAATGTTCAAATTATTAAAAATTTAAGAATTTCAAAAAACAACTTTGTTATTCCCAGTAATTGCGAGGAATTTCAAACATTAAAAAAACATAAAATGGCAACATTAAAAGTATTGGTTGTAGATGACGAACCCGCCATCAGATCAGGTATCGACAGAATATTACGGAATTACTCTGTAGAATTTCCTTTTATGCAGGAAGAATTTCAGTTTGAGTTGATTGAAGCAGCTACCGGAGAGGAAGCCATCAATATTATCAACAAAGACAGCATGGACATCATACTGCTTGATAATAAACTGCCCGGAATCAGTGGAATTGAAGTGCTCGAATATTTAAATGAAACCAAAAACGAGGCGTTGGTGATGATGATTACCTCCTATGCTTCACTGGATCTGGCTGTTAAAGCTACCAAAAACGGAGCCTATAATTTTGTTCCCAAGCCTTTTACACCTACCGAGCTTAAAACGGCCATGGAGAATATCACCAAGCACCTTTACCTTAAAAGAATGACTGAGAAACTGAACAGTCAGGAAAAGGAAACCCGTTTTCAATTCTTATCCGTACTCTCACACGAACTCAAATCACCTATCAATGCTATAGAAGGTTATCTGCGTATGATGCAGGAAAAACAGGTAGGTGATAATATCGATGATTACTTTCAGATGATAGACCGTTCATTGCTTCGCATCAAGGGCATGCGCAACCTGATAACTGACCTTCTCGACCTGACCAAGATTGAATCAGGACAGAAAAACAGAAATATACAGGATATTGATATTACTGAAATAGCCCGTTTTGCTATGGATACACTGGAACCAATGGCACTCAGGAAATCCATAAAAATGTTTCTCGATGCACCTGAAACCATCAGTATGAAAGCCGATAAACAGGAAATGGAAATCATTTTCAACAACCTGATTTCGAATGCCATTAAGTACAATAAAGAAAACGGTGAAGTAAACATACTGATTAAAGCTGATAAAAACGGCATACTGATAAAAGTGGAAGACACCGGTATTGGCATGTCGCAGGATGATATTTCCCGCTTGTTCCATGATTTTGTTCGTATCAAGAATACTGATACCCAAAATATTACCGGCAGTGGTCTTGGCTTATCCATACTCAAGAAACTGGTAAACTTATACAACGGAACCATAGAAGTAAGCAGCGAACACGGCAAGGGTAGTACGTTCAGGATAATGATACCCTAAGCAAATTCTCTTTACTTTACTGAATTTCAAGAAGAATCTGTTTTCTTTGATTTTTATAGCAATTTCTTTTTTTAGAGTTATCATTATTTATTTAAAGAATTAGCTTAAAATGATATAATTTTGATTAAAATAAAATGTAAAAGTTTTTACATAATTTTAAACTTTTACTTCCTTAAAAAATCAACATAATGAAAACATTTATCAGTGATATTTCAAAGCTGGAATTTCCGCTTTCGGAAAGGGTTTCCGCTAAAAGTATACGTCATTCCATACTGGATGTGATTCAAAAAGAGCATCCGCAGTTTACCCATGATAGTCATATTGCCTTAAGCGAACTCAAAAAATATAAAGAAAAATCCATATCGGATTATATGGTGAAAGAAATCGGTTCATTGTCGGATCTCGAAAAAACCGTATTATCATCAGTTACCAACAACAATACACTGTCCGATAAAATAGACGGTGAGGATAAACAAATATTAACCACCGGACAGCACATTGCGGATAAGGTTGCCAGTTTTGGAGGAAGCTGGACTTTCATCATTTCATTCGGTGTGTTTATTGTGATTTGGATCAGTATAAATATGTACTGGCTGGCCAATAAAGGCTTTGACCCCTATCCTTTCATACTGCTGAATCTGATATTGTCCTGTCTTGCCGCCTTACAGGCTCCGGTTATTATGATGAGCCAGAATCGTCAGGAAGAAAAGGACAGGGAAAGAGGTAAAAAAGACTATATGATTAACCTTAAATCGGAACTGGAAATACGAAACCTGCATGAAAAAATAGACCATTTTATAATGGATCAGCAGCAGGAATTGCTGGAATTGCAGAAAGTACAGATAGAGAAGATGAATGAGATAATTGAGAAGGTGGAAAAGAGTTATAAGTTATGAGTTATAAATTATGAATTAATTTGTAATTCAAAATATAAACACTAATTATAGCATGAACAACTTATAACTTAGATCTTATAGTTCATAACTTTCTACATTACTTTCTCTAATAAGCATAAAATAAACCAAGTAATTAAGTATTCTAAGTTCTTTAAGTATTTCACTAAATAAAAAAAGTTAATAAATTGTTATTATTTATTTCTAATTTTGTTTTCTCATTTAATAGGATTATTACTTATGCCAACAAATGAAGAACTGGAATTTGAAAATTCCAAACTAAAAGAAGAGATTGAATTGCTGAAATCAGCAGAAAGTAAGGAGAATTCCGTTTTCTGCAGGTATCAGAAGATGATTAATAATATCGGAGATGTAATCGCTGTTATTGACAGGGATGGAACTAATAAGTATTACAGTCCGAATATCGAAAAAATGTTTGGATGGACTTATCAGGAAGTTATCGGAAAACCGCTGATTGAGAATATTCACACTGATGATACATTGGTAATAAAGCAGTTTATGACTGATTTGATGAAAAATCAGGACAATTCTGCAAGGATAGAAGTAAGATACATTTGCAAGGATGGCAGTTACAAATGGATAGAACTAATTGCAAATAATCTGTTACACGATGAAGATATTGAGGGTTTACTTATCAATTTCACTGACATAACCGAACATAAACAAGCTGAAGAAATCCTGCATGAGCTATCTCAATTTAACCTGCAGGTAATCAATAATGCCGAGGAAGGGATTATTGTTTACGATTGTAATATGAGATACAAGGTATGGAATAAATTCATGGAAGAATTAACCGGAAAACCGGCAACAGAAGTGATAGGTAAACATCCGTCAGATTTATTCCCTTTTTTAAATGAAATAGGTATCATTTCCATTTCAGAAAAGGCCTTAAAGGGTATCACTACAAAAAACGTTGAATTTGAATTTAATATACCCTCATTAGGGAAATCTGGTTGGGCATCAGATACAACTGCACCTTTATATAATTTCAAAGGAGAAATAATCGGGGGTATTAGCATTATCCGTAACATCACAGAACGCAAAAAGGCTGAAATTTATGTGGAGGAATCTAAGAACTATCTCGATAAAATCATCAATACCATTGCTTCTCCTGTTTTCGTAAAGGATCAAAATAATAGAGTATGTATTGCAAATGATGCCTTTTGTTCATTAATCAGTACATCAAGGGAATCACTTATAGGAACAACCGGTTTCGAACATTTTGAAGAAGAACAAACAAGGGTATATATAGCCAACGATCAGGAAGTATTAAACACAGGAAAAGAAAATATAAACGAAGAATCTTATACCGATAAACAAGGGATAACGAATACGTTTATTACACGAAAAACCACTTTTACCAGTACTTCTGGCCAAAAATACCTGGTAGCTGTACTCAATGATATTACAGAAATCAAAAAGACTGAAGAAAAAATACATGAAAAAGATATACGGTTCAGAAAGTTGCTGGCCATTGTACCTGATTTTATTTTTCAATTATCAAGAAAACCTGATGGGAACTTTTGTTTTCCTGTAGCTTCTGATGGTATTAAAAACATTTTTGGATGTACACCCGAAGACGTGATTGATGATTTTACCCCGGTGAAAAATGTAATATTTCCTGAAGATTATGATAGAATTATAAATGAAATAGAATACTCTGCAAAACATCTTAAACATTTCACTTCTGAATTCAGGGTACAAAAACCGGGGAAAGACATACAATGGATTTATGCAAGGTCAACTCCTGAAAGAATGGCTGATGGCAGTATTGCCTGGTTTGGGTTTATTGTAGATATCACTGAACGTAAACAAGTTGAACTTGCATTAAATAATGCAAAAGAAATTGCCGAAGAAAATATTTTCTTTCTAAAAGAATCTCAAAAAGCAGCTAATATTGGTTCATATAAAGCAGATTTTTTAATTGATAGCTGGAAATCTTCTGAAACCCTTGATACCATTTTTGGAATAGATGAAAATTTCAAAAGAGATGTAAATGGTTGGTATGAAATTATTCATCCGGATGAAAAGATAATTATGAACAATTATTTTAATAATGAAGTTATTGCCAAACAGAAGAATTTTGATCATGAATACAGAATAGTCAGGATAAATGACAAAGAAGTAAGATGGGTGCATGGTATAGGAGATACTAAATTTGATACTTCAGGTAAATTTATTGAAATGATAGGAACTATACAGGATATTACTGAGAAAAAATATGCTGAGAAATTAATTATTGAATCTCAGCGCTTAAGTGCCATGGGTGAAATGGCATCATCAGTAGCGCATGATTTTAATAATTCGCTGCAAATTATAATGGGAAATATTGAACGTGCCGTGGGTTCAACTCAAATTGATAAATCAGCAACAGCATTTCTGGAATCAGCAAAAGATGCAATAATTAATACATCTAAGCGGATTCAGCTTCTTCAGCGTTTTGGGGGGAAACAAATTGAAACCGAATTTTCAACTTATAATATTAATGACCTTATTTCAGAAGTAATTGAGCATTCGAAACCTTTATGGAAGGACAATATTGAGAAACAAGGATTTCGTATTGACATTAAAACTAAATTCTGTATGAAAGCTGCAGTTAGTGCCAATAAGGGAGAATTAAATTCAGCCATTTATAATATTTTTAAAAACAGTATTGAGGCTATGCCAAAAGGTGGTGAGATTTTTATTGAAACCAAATGTAAAGGAGAAAATATTTTAATAAGTTTCAGCGATACAGGAATAGGAATGAGTGAAGAAAGTAAGGATAAAATATTTCAGCCTTTTTATACAACTAAAGGTTTTGATTTAGGCAGAGGTTTGGGAATGATCGGGGTTAGAAGTATAGTAAATGAACATGGCGGAAATGTATATGTAAAATATACTGAAATAGGTAAAGGTACTACAATAGAAATTTTGCTTCCAAGATCAGAGAATGAAGCAACTGATATTAAAGAAACCTACAACAAACCAAGTATAGTACTTGAAAAAAGTGAAGAATCAACCGCTCAGTTAAACATATTATGGGTTGAAGATGATGAAATGCAAAGAAATGTTCTGCGATCATTAATTGAAATTTCAGGACAAAAAGGTGATGTTGTTGGCAGCGGAAAACTGGCATTGGAAATTATGGAAAATAAAAAGTATGATATTGTTTTCACAGATGTTGGAATGGCAGGGATGACTGGTTTGGAACTTGCTGAAAAAATTAAAATAAATTATAATGGACAGATTAAAGTTGTGATTGTTTCCGGTTGGGGTAACGATATTGATACAGAAACTCAAAATAAATGCGGCATAAGTGAAGTAATAAGTAAGCCATTCAGTATTAAAAAGGTTGAAGATATTTTTAAAGCGTATTTGCAAAAATAAAACATACAAATAAATTTATTTGTGATTTAATGATCGGAATATGAAAACCGAAATTGACAAATCTAAAGAAGTAAATGCAAGCATCAGCCTGATCAACAACAAATTACATTTTAAAGGTATAGTTGAAGGCAATACTGCTATTTCAATAGATTATTTTCCACCTTTAGGGGATAACCTGGGTTATACATCACTCGAATTACTATTATTAAGTTTAACATCCTGCATTGGAAGTGCAGTCCTCACTTTTTTAAGAAAAATGAAGAAAACGATAACTGCTTGTGAAATCAATGCAAAAGGCATAAGAAAAGAAGAACATCCCACAGGATTTAAATTGATACTGATTAATATTGAGATTTCATCTGCTGATGTAAAATCTGAAGATATGGACAAAGTTCTCAAACTCACAGAAGAGACCTATTGCCCTGTCTGGTCAATGCTGAAAGGTAATGTTAGCGTGAAAACAGAGTTTAAAATTATATGAATCTAATCTGATTTATTATGTTAAAAATACTTGGAACACAACTCAGAAAACCCAGTGGTTTTTATGGGAATTTAGTTTCAAAAATGATGGAATTCAGGAATAAAGCAGTTTATGAAGCCATTATTAATGAACTGAACATACAGACAGATGAAAATATCTATGAAATAGGTTATGGACCTGGTTTTGGTGTTCATCTTATTGCCGAAAAATATAGCTGTAATATTAGTGGTATTGATTTTTCAGCTTTAATGTACAATAAAGCTTTCAAAAAAAACAACAGCTTTATAATGGAAGGAAAAGTAAATCTGAGTTATGGAGATTTATTAAAAGCTGAAACAGCAAACGAAAAATATAATAAAATATTTTGCGTCAATGTAATCTACTTCTGGATTGATTTAAATCAGGTATTTACAAAAATACATTCAATGCTGGAAAATGATGGAGTTTTTTTAATTTATATGGAACATAAGGATTCACTGGCAAGTTTAAAATTTACTGAAGATTTTTGTAAATATTCAATTGAGAATGTTGAATCTGAATTAATAAAAACGGGATTTACCAGAGTTGAACACAAAAATATAGCTAAAGGTTATATTGTAAAAGCAATAAAATGATAATTACAAACAGACTGGATACATCATTTGGCCCTGCAGGTAAACTCTCAGGTACTATCGTATTTATTGGTGGTATCCTTATGTGTTTTACAAAACTGTCAGGCTTGTTACTGGTATTGATTGGCGCTTTTGTTGGATTTACTTATTCAGCAACTGCGATTGACATTGACAAAAAAAGAATACGATTTATTAATTATATTTTTGGTATCATTAAGACCGGTAAATGGCTAAATATAGATTCTGAGATGAAACTTGGTATCAGAAAATCAAAATCATCCTGGCGGAGCTATAGCAGAAGCAACAGGCAAATGGATATCGAAAAGGATGATTTCAGAATAATGCTTTTTGATGCTGATGAAAAACTACTAATGCACGTTAAAAAATTTAATACGATTGAATCTGCTGAAAAAGCAATTGAATTGTTAGCCAGTCAACTGGGATTAAACAGGATTTAAATAATATTGTATAAAATACAAAAAAGAAAGAGCGAAACTGTTTCCACAATTCCGCTCTTTTTATATTTTTTATTGACGAATTATATTCCGTAACTGATGGATGCCATATAGCTGTATATTACGCTTAAGAACCCTATAAAGAAAATACCAACAACACACATAATTAATGCAGCTTTTGCAGGTGCATCGGTTTTAAAATAGGCAATTGGATTATCACTTTTATTGATAAACATTGCTTTTACCACTAATAAATAATAGTATAAGGATATAGTAGCATTTAATACGGCTATAAATACCAACCAGTAATAACCTGAAGTAGCTGCTGCCGTGAAAAGGAAGAACTTACCGAAGAAACCTGCTACCGGTGGAATACCTGCCAGTGAGAACAATGCCAGCATCATAACCAGACTTAATTTAGGATTGGTAAGATATAAACCATCATAATCATCCATATTTTCTTTTTTGGTTTTGTAATAAATAACCGAAACAACACCAAAAGCTCCGAGATTAGAGAAAATATATATGAAGATAAAATAGATAACAGAAGTCATCCCTACACCGTTAGCACCTATAATCCCGAGGAGGATAAAACCTGCCTGAGCAATAGATGAGAAAGCAAGGAAACGTTTCATATTCTGCTGACGGATGGCAAAAAGATTTCCAATTGTCATGGTAAGTACAGATATGATATACATTAAAGGCTTCCATATCATCGAAATAGAGTTAAACACTGAGAATAACACGATGATAAGAATGAATGCAGAAGCACCTTTTGAAATTACAGACAAATAAGAGGTTACATTAACAGGTGAACCTTCATACACATCGGCTGTCCATAAATGGAAAGGAACCAGTGATATTTTAAACGCCATACCTGAAAAGAACAGTATAAAAGCTAATGTTTGCAGTGGATTGTTTGAAAATTTTAAAGATACAACATCAAAATAGGTTGAACCGGTAGTTCCGTAAATAAATGTAATACCAAGCAATAATACAGCTGAAGACATAGCTGCTGATAAAATTAACTTCACCCCTGCTTCTGCTGAAGTTGAGCGGGATTTATCATAGGCAGCCAATGCAGCCATAGGAATGGTAGCCAATTCCAGACCCAGATAAAGCATCAGGAAGCTTCCTGCTGAAATCATAAATTGCATACCGATTAATGTTGAAAAAATCAACAAATAAAACTCACTGATTTTAAGCTTATTATCAGTTGATTTTAACCATTCAACCGATTGTAGCAATATGATAAATACACCGATATTCAGTACATTTTTCATGGTACATTGCAAATCGCTGATTTTATACATATTCCCAAACAGATTACCTGTAACAACCGGGAAAAAGCCTATTATTGCATTTACACCAAACAGGAATATAGCTATTGGAATGATGCGTTGCTTTTTATCTTCTTTTATTGAAAGGTCAGCAATCAATACAATTAAAGTAATAATTGTCAGGACCAGTTCATGTCGCATTAATAAAAAATTGTCTAAATTCATAAGTTATATAATATTTTGATGAATTTTCAAATGATTAAATTAGTATTAAGGAATAAAGAGGGTTAATCTACTGATAATTGGAGCTAAACTATCACCTATCATGTTTGATAACCACAATGGAGCCAAACCTATACCGGCAATGGCTAAGATTAACGTAACCGTTGAAAGTTTTTCGAACCATTTAGCTTCATCCAGATGCAGGAAATGATCATTTGTAATCGGTCCGAACAATAAAGCACCAACCACTCTTAAAATATAAACCGCTGTAATTACAATGGAAGAAACCGCTGTAATTGTAACAACTCTGTGGAATATATCTACATGCTGGAAAGCACCGACAAAAATAGTCATTTCAGCAACAAAACCGCTTAATCCGGGTAATCCTAATGAAGCTAAACCAGCAATGACGTAACAAACGCCAAGGAAAGGCATAACTTTCATTAAACCACCCATTTCGTTAATCATACGGGTATGTGTTCTGCCATAAATCATGCCGATTAAAGCAAAGAAAAGGGCTGTCATTAAACCGTGAGAAATCATTTGTAAGATGGCACCGTCCATGGCTGTTTTATTCATCATCAAAACTGCAAATAAAACTAATCCGCAGTGGCTCACTGATGAATAAGCATTGATATATTTTAAATCTTTCTGGACAATAGCTCCGAAAGCACCATAAACAACACTGATAGAAGTTAAGATAATGAAAATCCATGATAATTCGTGTGCTGCTTGTGGTAATAAGAACATAGCTACTCTGAATGCACCGTAGCCTCCAAGTTTCATCAATACACCTGCATGCAGCATAGAAACAGCTGTAGGAGCAGAAGCATGACCATCAGGAGACCATGTGTGGAAGGGGAAAAGGGCACCTAATATTCCAAACCCAATAAAAGTCATAGGGAAGAACATCCGCTGTGCAGCAATTGGTATGCTTACTTTAGATATTTCAAGGATATTAAAAGTCAATACACCGCCATTAGGAGCTGAATTGGTATAAATACCCAGTAAACCTACCAATAATAAGGCAGAACCGCCCATTAACATCAGGGTAAGTTTCATAGCAGCATACTCTCTTGGTCCGCTACCCCAGATTCCTATCAATAAGTACATCGGTAATACAGCAACTTCATAAAACAGGAACATGGTGAATAAATCAAGGGAAATAAAAAAGCCGAATACTCCGGATGATAATAATATCAGGGAAATAAAAAACTCTTTCGGTAAAAATTCAACCTGCCATGAAGCAAAGATACCTGCAAATACAACTACTGAAGTTAAGGCTATCATTGCTACTGATATCCCATCAACACCAACCGCATAATGTATATTCAGACTGGCAAACCAAACATAATCAACCTGGAAAAGCATTTCGGCATTATTGCCTGCATTTCGTTGAGCGAAATAAGCAAAGATAAGATAAGCAGCCATGAGCAATTGTATGCCCATACCGATAGCAGAAATAACACGGGTGTTTTTAGCATTTCTCGAAATAATGATAGCTAAAACTGTAAGAACCGGTATAATAACGAATAGTGATAATATGTCCATTTTTTGCTTATTTTAATTAAAATAAATAAATGAAAAAATAACTGAAAAGAATACCTAACAATAACGAACCCAATACAAATACGAAGGCATATTGTTGTAATTGTCCTGACTGGAATCCTTTAATTTTGATTGATGCTGCATTTGTTATCCATGCAATTCCGTTCATAGATCCATCTACAATATGACGGTCGAACCAGGCAACAGGCCTTGAAATGTAGTTGAAAATGATTTTCTTGGTAACAAAAAGATAAAGTTCGTCGAAATAAAATTTATTGAAAGCACCAACATAAAGTAATTTTAAACTGTTTGCCATTTTGTCTGGTAAGTTGCTTTCTTTTTTATACATCACAAATGCAAGAGTTATACCTAATAAACCTACAATGATAGATGGAATAGCAACGTGTAACCAGTCAATTTCAGAATGGAAAGGAATTGAATCTGAAGAAACAAACTGACCAAATGGGATATATCCTGCAAATATTGAAGCTATAGCCAGGAATATCAAAGGGATTGTCATGGTAAGCGGTGCTTCATGAGGAGTATGATGATAATGCGGTTCTTTGTTCCAGAATACCCTGAAGTATAAACGGAACATATAAAATGCCGTTAAACCTGCTACAAAGAGCTGTACGAAGAAAATCAGGCGGTTGTGTTCAAAAGCAGCGCTTAAGATTTCATCTTTACTGAAAAAAGCAGATAAAAACGGAATACCGGCAATAGTTAAACAAGCTATCAGGAAAGTAATGTGAGTGATGGGTAAATATTTTCTTAATCCACCCATTTCATTCATTACATTTGAATGAACAGCATGAATGATAGAACCTGCGCCAAGGAATAATAAAGCCTTGAACATGGCATGGGTAAATAAATGGAACATAGAAGCCATAAAACCTAAACCGGCTTCACCACCATATCTTGAAACCCCAACACCAACCATCATATATCCGATTTGCGACATTGTAGAATAAGCCAGAACACGTTTGATATCCATTTGTGTACAGGCAATTACCGCAGCAAATAATGAGGAGAATGAGCCTACATAGGCAACCACAGTCAACCCATCAGGTGCAGAAAGTGCATAAACAGGGAAAAGTCTTGCTACCAGATAAACACCGGCTACAACCATGGTTGCAGCATGAATTAAAGCTGAAACAGGAGTTGGACCTTCCATAGCATCAGGTAACCAAATATGTAAAGGAAACATGGCTGATTTACCGGCACCGCCCATAAATACAAAAATCAAAGACCATGTCATTACAGATAATCCAAGGAAAGATGCACCGGCACCTGTCGCCATTGCAGGACCACCTACTGTGGTTAAATTAATAAAATCAAAAGTACCTGTATTGAATGATAAAATTAAAATACCAATCAAAAAGCCTAAGTCAGCAAAACGGGTAACAATAAATGCTTTTTTAGAAGCTGCTACAGCTGAAGGTTTTTCATAATAGAATCCAATCAAAAGGAAGGATGAAACGCCAACCAGCTCCCAGAAAATATACATCTGAAAAATATTGGTAGCTAATACCAGACCTAACATTGAGAAACTGAATAATGAAAGGAATGCAAAAAAGCGATGATAACCCCTTTCTCCTTTCATATAGCCTATGCTATAAATATGTACCATAAACGAAACTGTGGTAACAACAACCAACATCATTACTGAAATAGGGTCTAAAAGAACACCCATATCAACATGCAACTTGTCAGTAAATTGTAACCAGGTGATATTTACCGCTAAAATTTTCTGGTAAGCACCATTTATTTTTTCTGTATTAAAAAAATACTGATAAGCAGTAAAATAAGATAAAATAAAGGAAATGGCTAAACCTGTTGTTCCAATAATTCCTGAAACCAATGGTTTCATTTTATGCCCTGTTAATCCGATAAACAGAAAAACAAATATCGGAATTAATGGAATTAATACTGTATAACTAAAATTTGTCATATTTGTAAGTCTAATTTATTAATTAGTATTTCATTTCATCAGTCTTTTCCACATCAATTGAATGGAAGCTCCTGTATATGTTAATAATAATTGCTATAGCTACAGCTGCTTCTGAAGCGGCAACAGCAATCACAAAAAGTGCAAAGAAATGTCCTTCCAGCTGATTTGGATAAAGGTATCTGTTAAACGCCAACAGCATAATGTTAACAGCATTCAACATTAATTCGACGGACATTAATATTGTAATCAGGTTTTTACGGGTAATGAACCCATAAACGCCTGCAAAGAACATTAATGTAGCCATTACTAAAAAATATTCTAATGGTATTCCTGTATTCATGGTTAATTTGTTTTAATTTTTTTAGCTACTACTATTGCCGCAATCATGGCAGCAAGTAATAAAATACTGATTAACTCAAATGGTAAAGCATATCCTTGTTCGCCCCAGCTTATTAAGCTGTTGCCTATAAGATTCATATTTATATCCTTGGCTGCTTCGGTGCTTGGAACAAAAGTATAATTTATTAAAGTATTGATAACCAATACTGCACCTAATATACTGGCAATTGCACCATAGACCTTTTTAAGCAAAGCTGCTGATTCAAATTTTTCATCGATATGGCTGGTAAGCAAAATCGAGAAGATAATCAGTACTACTATCCCTCCTGCATAAAGTGTTAACTGAACAGCAGCCAGAAACTGGAAGTTTAACATAAAGTATAAACCGGAGGTAGATATAAGTACAAAAAGCAGAAACGTTGCAGCTCTCAATATTCTACGGCTGGTGACTGTTAATATGGAAAATATAACAATCATTGCTGAGAAAACGATAAACATTATTTGATTTCCTGTCATAATAAGATTCCTTTTCTGATAATATTAATGATAATAATTTATTATATAACTTCTTTTACTTCTTTCACCTTTTCCTTCAATGAAGAACCGGGTTTATTAAGTGTTTTAATAAGTTTTGCTTTATTAAAGACAGCATGTTCAAATCCCTGAGAAAAAATGATAGCATCCTGAGGGCAAACTTTAATACAAATACCACAAAATGTACACATATCTAAATGATATTTATAGATATCCAGTTCTTTTTTGGTTTTGCCGTCTTCTTTTTCCACTTGTTTGCTGATAACCTCAATACTTCCGTTAGGACAGTTGATTTCACATATACTGCATGCAGTACATTTGTGCTGGTTGTTCTCGTCGTGAGGCATAGTTACTTCTCCTTTAAACCTGTCGAACATCTTAAGTGTCTTGCGGTTTTCAGGATATTGCTGAGTAATAATAGCTTTTGGATGTACAAAGTAATAACCTGTAACACTCATCCCAGTCAGCAATGTTTTAATGCCTCCGAATAATTCTTTTAAGTAATTGATGATAGCATTCATATATCGTAATCGCTATTAATTTTTTAAATAATTTTTTAGAAGTGCCATTTCATTAACACTACAAGCGCCATAAGGATTAAATTGAATAAATTTACCGGCAACAGATATTTCCATTCAAGTTTCAACAACTGGTCAATTCTTAAACGTGGGAAAGTCCATTTGAACCACATCATAAGGAAGATTACCACTAATGTTTTGCCCATATACCAGAAGAATGGAGGAATAATGTCCATTACATGATTAAATCCTTCCCATCCACCAATATGCAATGGCATCCAGCCTCCCCAGAATAATGTAGTTGCAATAGATGCAACTATAAACATATTCATATATTCAGCAAGAAAGAAGAATGCGAATTTAATACCTGAATATTCGGTATGGAATCCTGCCGTTAATTCTGATTCAGCTTCTGCCAGGTCAAAAGGACCTCTGTTGGTTTCTGCGGTGCTTGCAATCATAAAGATGATGAATGCAATAAAAGCAGGTACATGGCCTGTAAAAATAAACCATCCGTTTCTTTGTGCTTCTACTATTTCCGAAAGCTGCATGCTTCCTGCAAGTACAACTATGGTAACCATAGATAATCCTACTGAAAGTTCATAACTGACAATCTGGGCACCACTACGCATAGCACCAATCAGTGAATATTTGTTGTTACTTGACCATCCTGCAAGCAAAACACCAATTACACCCAATGATGAAACTGCCATAACGTAAAATATACCTATATTAAGATCTATTGCATGTAAGCCCAAACCAAACGGAATGGCTGCAATTGCCATAAATGAAGCAATAATTACTATAAAAGGTGCCAGATTAAATAAAAACTGATCTGCTTTTCTGATGGGGATTATTTCTTTCATCAGCAGTTTGATAAAATCTGCTATGGTTTGAAAAATCCCATAAGGACCAACCCTGTTTGGTCCAACTCTGTTTTGAATAAATGCACAAACTTTACGTTCGGCATAAACCAGGAACAATCCGATTACAGCATAAAATAACAGGAAAGCTACACCTATTATTGTCATTTCAACGATCATTGCCCAAAATGAAGGCAAATTGTCGTATAAAAATTTATCTATGGATTGATTAAATGATGTTAAATCGTAAATATTAAATGCCATTTTCTCTTTTTTTGTTAATGATACAATTAAAAGTTGAAAAACTATCTGTCAATATCCGGTATTACTAAGTCTAATGAACCTCCGATGGCTACTAAGTCAGCAATTTTAAAACCTGCAGCCATTTTGTTGATAGCTGATAAGTTACTGAAGTTTGGTGAACGGAATTTAGCACGGTAAGGCCATTTATCTCCGGTACTTAAAATATAAACGCCAAATTCACCCCTGCATGCTTCAACACGTTGGTAATATTCACCTTCAGGTAATCTGATAATAGGTTTCATTTTAACAGCGTAATCTCCTTCGGGAATATTATCAATCAATTGTTCCAGTATTTTCAATGACTCCCACATTTCTCTAACCCTGGCGTCATATCTGTGGAATGAATCGCCTTTGGTATATAAAATTTCATTGAAATCTACTTTATCATAAGCACTGTATGGATGATGTTTTCTGACATCACAGGCAAATCCTGATGCTCTTCCTGATGGTCCGGTTACACCCCATGAAATTGCATCTTCCAGAGATAAATTACCTACGTCTCTGGTTCTTTCCTGTAAAATTACATTACCGGTAAGCAATTCATCGTATTCAGGTAATTTTTTTCTGAAGTAAGTGATGTATTCTTTTACTCTTTTCTGGAAATTGGGATGAATATCATTCATTAAACCACCAGGAACATTGAAACTCTGCAATAAACGTGCACCTGTTGTTTCTTCAAAAATGTCCAGTATAGGTTCTCTGTCGCGTAAGCCGTAAAAATATGTAGTTAATGCACCTAAATCCATACCAAATGCACACCACCATAACTCATGTGAAGCTAAACGGGTTAACTCATCCAATATGGTTCTGATATATTTTACTCTTTCAGGAACTTCTATCTGTAAAGCATTTTCAACCAAAAGGCAAACAGCTTCGTTATTAATATGCGCTGACAAATAATCCATACGGTCGGTAAGGTGAATCATTTGCTGATAAGTTAATCTTTCGCACATTTTTTCGATACCACGATGGATATAGCCACAATGTGGTTCAATTCTTTCAACGGTTTCACCTTTAAGTGCAATTTTTAATCGTAATACACCATGTGTTGATGGGTGCTGAGGACCCATATTAACGATATATTCTTCGTCCTGAATACCGGGACCTGTAATAATAAGATCTTCCATAGTATTATCTTGTAACTATATTATTATCTGTATAATCTTTACGTAATGGATGGCCAACCCAATCTTCTTCATCCAGAAATATACGACGCATATCAGGATGATTATTAAAACATATACCAACCAGGTCATACACTTCACGTTCATGAAAATTAGCAGTTTCCCATAAATTGCTAACGGTATCTACAGTCGGATTTTCCCTGTCGGTTGTTGTAACCTTAAGAACTAATGCATGTCCGTGTTTTGATGATTCCAAATGATAAACCACAGCATAAGCATCCGGTAAATCATTTCCGGTTAAGCAAAACAAATAATCGAATGATAAATCAGGATTATTTTTAAGCATTGCTGCAGTTTTTGATAAGTCTTCAGGTTTAACATTAATAGTTAAATACTGAGGTCCTTCAGTTATATTTAAACTTGAATCAATGGAATGTATACTTTCTTTTAACTGTTCGTTATTCATTTTACTAATGTATAAAGAATTTAAAACTATTTATTTTCTCCTTCAGCAAAAGTATCAGGTTGCTTACGCGGATTTCTCATGGTTTCTGTTTGAATTTTACGCTGTAATTGCATTACACCATATAACAATGCTTCAGGACGTGGTGGACAACCAGGGATGTAAACATCTACAGGAATAACATTTTCAACACCTTTTATAACATGGTATGAATTATAGTAAAATGGCCCGCCAGAAATGGCACAGGCACCCATAGCAATTACATATTTTGGTTCCGGCATCTGATCCCACAAACGTTTTAATACAGGAGCCATCTTGTTTACAATTGTTCCTGCTACAACAATAACATCTGCCTGACGCGGACTGGCACGGTAAACTTCTATGCCAAAGCGGGCAAAGTCATGACGGGAAGCACCGGCTGCCATCATTTCGATACCACAACAAGCAGTAGCAAAGGTTAAAGGCCATATTGAATTTGACCTGCCCCAGTTTACAATTGCATCAACAGTAGTAAAAAATACATTTCCTCCTGTTTGTTTGAAGAGTTCTAACGTTTCATTATCGTTAAAATCTTCATATTTCATTGATTTTATTCCCATATCAAAGCATGTTTTTTCCAGGCGTACAATAAGCCTAAACCAAGGATTAAAAAGAAAATAATAATTTCGATAAATGCAGCCATTCCAACCGATTTCATAATAGTTGCCCATGGAAACAGGAATACAGTTTCAACATCGAACACCAGAAATAAGATGGCAAACAAATAATAACCAACGTTAAACTGCAACCAGGTTTTACCTTGTGTTGGAATTCCGCATTCGTAAGGTTCGGATTTTTGAGGGTTAAAGGAACGGGGTGGAACCAAACTTGAAAAAATTAATGCTCCCCCTACTAATACAACCGCTACAATAAAAAACAGAATTAAACTTTCACTAGTCATAATAATTATAGTATAATGAATGATTTTAATAATCTGCAATATTAGAAAAAAATATTAATATACCAAGGCTGTTAAAGTCGTAATTTAGCTTATGTATTTCTAGTATTTGTCAAAATATGGTTGATAAATATCAATAATTTGCGCTAATGTATGTAATTAAAAGTCTTTAAACCATAATTTATTTTCCTGCCTCAAATCATGAAAACGATCTAAGGCAGAGAAATTAAAATCTTAATAAAATATATGATTTCAGTCTTGATTTGATGTAATTTTGTATATGAATTTGTTTTGTTTTTAATAGTTTGCTTTAATGAAAACTATGTTTGAAATATTAAAAAATAATAAGTAAAAATTTAAAGCCATGAACTTTTTTAAAAAAACAACAACGTGGTCAAATGCTGAATTTATAGTTTTTAAATTAAGCCTGGCTTCCGTTTATGTGCTAATCGGGGGTTATTTCCACCGTTTTTTTGGTGAATACTACATTCCGGTTATTATACTTTTTGTTATTACTGTATGCTGGACATTGTATTTGTGGATAAGCAAAATGAAGAAAAATAACTAAGATAAAACTGATTTCAGGGTACTTCTTTACTTACCATTAATTGAATTTGGCCATTATTTTTTTTGTAAAAGATAAAATTTATTAACGATGAAATTAAATCAGAATAAAATTTCAATTGCATTGATAATGTTGCTGTTCTGCTTTCGCTCAGCAGCGCAGCTTCCTATAATAGACAGTCTAAAGATAATTCCTGCGAATCCGACTACTATTGATAGTGTAAAAATTATATGTTCCGCTTATTTTCCAAGTGGAGGCTGTTTGCTTAGCAGTTCGTCCGTTACTATTACAGGAAATACAATTTCCATTAATGCAGGACACATTTTAGGAATGATGGCATATATCTGCCATTCCACTGATACGATAACAATCGGAAAACTAGAAACAGGAACTTATGAACTCTATTATCATATTTATGATCCGCAAAATTCATCTATCAGCGATATTGATACAATATTCTTTACTGTATATAACATAACAGGAATTAATTCATTTGAAAAATCAGAAAATGATTTTAGTATTTATCCTAATCCTTCAGGAAATGAAATTTTTGTCGATATAATATCACATCCTTACGAAAAATTCAACATTGATATTTTTTCTGTTTTCGGACAAAAAATAAAAACAATAACTGATATCAATGGGAAAACAGCTATTGACATAGACAATCTGGCTGAAGGCGCTTATTTTATTGTAATTACCAATGAAAAAAAACAAATGTGGTCTAAGAAATTTTTCAAATCAGGTTTGTAAACATAAATATCAGCATTTTTAATAATAAATTTTTCAAATCTTTAGGATTTTTTTCTTCCTGATATCCTGTCTTTTGCAAATAAAAAACGCAAAATGTGACAAGAATCACATTACCATGCTGAACCTTTCATTTTATATAATGTTATCTATTTCACAATAAAAAATGATTCCAATAAAATGCTCCGACTTTTAAAATCTGTATATCAATTCTATTATCAAGGGTTTAGAAGTATGACCATAGGCAAAAAACTATGGTTAATTATTATCATTAAACTTATCATAATTTTTGTTGTGCTGAAATTATTCTTTTTCCCCGATTTTTTAAAATCGAAATTTAAGACTGAAGAAGAACGAAGTAATTACGTAATAAAACAATTAACTAAATAAGATTTTTATGGAAAATGTTGATTTCTCACTGGTTGACTGGTCAAGGGCACAATTTGCGCTAACCGCCATGTATCACTGGTTATTCGTACCTTTAACCTTAGGACTTTCTTTCATTATTGCCTTCATGGAAACGCTTTATGTGCGAACCGGTAATCCTGAATGGAAGCGTATTACTAAATTCTGGATGACACTTTTTGGAATAAACTTTGCAATTGGTGTGGCTACAGGAATTATCCTTGAATTTGAATTTGGCACCAACTGGTCGAATTATTCCTGGTTTGTAGGTGATATTTTTGGAGCTCCGCTTGCAATTGAAGGTATTATGGCTTTCTTTTTAGAAAGTACTTTTATTGCAGTTATGTTTTTTGGCTGGAATAAGGTCAGTAAGAAATTCCATTTACTTTCTACCTGGCTGGTAGCTATAGGCTCTAATCTTTCGGCCTTATGGATTTTAGTAGCAAATGCATGGATGCAGTATCCCGCAGGGATGAAATTCAATCCCGATACTGCACGTAATGAAATGCAAAACTTCTGGGAAGTAGTATTTTCGCCAATTGCCATCAATAAATTTTTACATACCGTTCTTTCCGCTTATGTATTGGCTGCCGTTTTTGTAATTGGTGTAAGTGCCTGGTATTTAATAAAAAGAAGAGAGCAATTATTTGCAAAAAAGAGCATGAAAATAGCTGCTATATTTGGGCTTGCTGCATCAGTTTTAACAATTTTTACCGGTGATGGATCAGCCAGGAATATGGCAACATATCAACCCATGAAATTTGCCGCCATGGAAAATCTGTATGATGGAAAACAGAATGCACCGCTTGCTGCTATTGGTTTTTTACAAAAAGATGCAAAAGAAACCGACCCTAAAAAGCAGGATTTTGTTTTCAAGGTAGAAATTCCAAATATGCTTTCATATATGGCTTTTCTCAATCCTAATGCTTATGTTCCTGGCATTTACGACCTGGTTAAAGGGAATAAAGAACACAATATATTATCTTATAAAGAAAGAAGCGAAAAAGGGAAAATAGCCATAAACTCACTTGCTGAATATAAAATGGCTAAAAAAAGCGGTAACGATAGCCTTGCAAGTGTCGCACTTAAAAGATTTAATGAAAATTATGCACATTTTGGTTATGGATATTATGCTAATCGAGATTTAAATGAATTAATTCCAAGTGTTCCCACCACTTTTTATTCATTCCGTATTATGGTTTTCTTAGGTTTACATTTTCTTGCTTTATTTCTGGTAGTTTTTATTTTAATCCGCAAAGATATATTAGAAAAGAAACGCTTTATTTTATATACTGCCCTCTGGTCAATTCCTTTGGCTTATATTGCTTCCGAATTAGGCTGGGTAGTAGCAGAAGTAGGACGTCAACCTTGGGTAATTCAGGATATTTTACCAACAATTGCTGCAGTTTCTCAAATCAAATCCTCTTCGGTTCAAATTACATTCTGGCTATTCTTTGTCGTTTTCACCACCTTATTGATAGCTGAGATTAAGATTATGATCTCTCAGATTAAAAAAGGGCCAGAAACTGAGAATACTTTAAAATCATCAAATTAATTCATTTTCAAATCTATATAATATGTTCGAAACATTTTCACAAATCACATTGCAGGAATACTGGTGGATAATAGTATCCCTTTTAGGCGCAGTTCTTGTTTTTTTGATGTTTGTTCAGGGTGGACAAACATTGATTTATACACTTGGAAAAACTGAAGATGAACGCACTTTGCTGGTCAATATTCTGGGCAGAAAGTGGGATTTAACATTTACAACGCTGGTAACTTTTGGAGGTGCATTTTTTGCATCATTTCCTTTGTTTTATTCCACAAGTTTTGGCGGTGCTTACTGGGTATGGATGTTAATTTTAATTGCTTTTGTAGTACAGGCTGTTTCCTATGAATACCGTTCAAAACCAAATAATTTTTTAGGAAAAAGAGGCTATGAATCATTATTATTTATTAATGGTTTACTTGGAACTGTATTAATAGGTACTGCTGTTGCCACTTTTTTCACAGGCTCAGCTTTTTCGGTAGATAAAATGAATATAACAAGATTAACCGGAAACTTAATGCCTGTTATTTCTGAATGGAAAGGGGTGGCACATGGCCTGGAGGCAGCATTAAGCCTGCAAAATCTTTCATTGGGATTAGCTGTTTTCTTTCTGTCAAGGGTATTGGCATTACTTTATTTCATGAACAGAGTAAAAAACACTGAAATAATGGAAAGACTTAAAAAACAATTGCTATTTAATGCCATTCCTTTTGTAGTTTTCTTTCTGGTATTTACAATCTGGTTATTGTTTTCAAACGGATTTGCAGTAAATCCTGTCTCAAAAGCAGTTTTTATTGAACCATACAAATACCTGCATAATTTACTGGCCATGCCTTTGGTTGCAATACTATTTTTACTGGGCGTTTTAATGGTTTTAACCGGTATTATCCGTCCGCTTACCTGCTTTGTAAAATGCAGTAATAAAGGAATCTGGTTAACTGGTATTGGTACTATAATAACTGTTTTTTCACTTTTTCTACTTGCAGGATTAAATCATACAGCTTATTATCCGTCAACTTTCGATTTGCAAAGTTCATTAACCATAGAGAACAGTTCATCAAGTCATTATACATTAACTATCATGAGTTATGTATCATTAATAGTTCCTTTCGTTATAGCTTACATCTGGTATGCCTGGCGTTCAATAGATAATAAAAAAACTGATATAGAAGAAATCAAATCTGAAACCCATGTATATTAGTTGAAAATTTTCAGCTAATAACTGAAAGGATTTTTTTACGATAAAATTAAAAAAATAAATTTCAACACATTGAAATAAAAATTTTTATATTTGTTCTGGATTAAAAGGAGGAATTAAATATGAAAAAAATTATTATTGTATTTTTTGTTTTGCTGTATTTACTTCCGGCGAACAAAGCAGATGCACAGAATAACACATATATAGTACTATCAACAGTTGGCAGTACAGATCCTTTTTACCAGGCAGCTCAGACACTGGCTACTTACCGTAATGCCCAGATTATTGTTTTTAATCCTGATAGCGTTAATAACATACTTCCTGCTCTAATAAGCATACAACCCAGATATGTAGCCGTTGTTATTAAACCCATACAATTGCATATCAATTTCATCCGCCAGTTCCTGATGATGAGTACCAATCTCGACAATGATCCCTTCAGCGATTTCTCCTATGGTTTCATCACTGGTGCAACAGCAACTGATGCGCTAAATTTTGTCAACAAAATAATCCTAGCAGAAAACAATAACATTCAGAATTATCCACTCAAAGTTGCAGGGTATGCAGCTTCTTCCATCAATTTTGTGTATCATACTGCCAGTGATTATATTAAATATCTTAACCCGGCTTCCGTTTCCAACATTTACCTCGAAACTAGCGATTCCGCGTCAGGGATTAACTTTTTTCTGGCCAACACGGCATATATGTCGAACAATAAGCTACTGGATATCGGCCATAACGGTGATCCGCACATGTTATGGCTTTTCGACGGAGGGAATTCAACACCCAATCCACCGGTTTGGAATTACGACAGTACTAAAATTGAAAATCCGGCTTATGCCCGTGTAGGATTGAAAAGCAATCATATCGGTGCACTCAACCTCTACCCCGCTGTAGCTTTCAACGGTGCCTGCCATTCGGGTGAACCCAAAAGAGTAATGGTAGAAAGTGATATCATGGCCACTTTCGGTAATACTCAGGGTTTGATAAAATATTACACCATGAGCGATACTTTCAGCTTTGCACTTTCTATTCTCAAGACTGGAATTACAGGCTATTTTGCACCTTGCGGTGCCAATAATGCCAACGATCAGGCTGAAGAAGTGTATAATGCCTTTTTATATCACGAACCCCTGGGCGATATCCAAAAAAGAACCATAGATGGTGTGGTGATGGGATTTCTGGGAAACAGACCCAATCTGAAGATATACCAGCAGGGAGGTTCAATTTATGATGATGATATATTGGCATCCGGAACATTTAATCCGACTACCTATTCCGGAGCAAGATCAATGCTGGGAGGTAAAGCCAACCGTATTTATTTCGGAGATCCTAAATTTAATCCATATGCCAACAATTATTCCAGCCAGCTGAACATCTGCCATACCACACTGGATTCTATCAACCCAACGACACTGGATATTAACCTCAGTTTTCACAAACCTGATGTGTATGAAGCCTATTTCCCTGTTTGGGATAAATTCCACTTTAGCAATACACGGATTTATACTACTGTTGATTTGCCTGCCAGTTGTTCTAATATCTCAAACTTTCAAACCTTAAGTGCTTCAGCTGCATACAATCTGGTAATAAATGCATTGGAGCAATTTGACAGTAAAAATATACTACACATCGAAGTTGATATTCCCAATGATATGTACGATTCTATTACATTCAACTGTAAATTCAGATTGAACCATCCTGCAACAGGTATTTCAGAAAATTCAGCGCAATTATCTGCTGTAAAGGTATTTCCAAATCCTGCAAAAGATATAATTAATATAGAATTTTTCGATAAAGATTATGAAATTCATCATTTAACCGTTTACAATTTACTGGGAGAAATTGTATATCAACAAGATAAAATATCATCTCAGTATATTAGTATTGATATGAAGATGCAAAAACCGGGTCTGTACTTTTTCAGCATAGAAAATTTGCATCGGGAAACTGCTTATGGTAAATTTATAATTGAATAGATGAAAAAAATTGTACTCCTTTTATTGATTTTTATTTCAAATTTATTTACTGTTTTTTCACAGACACCTCAGATTAACTGGTGGTTTAATACCAGGGATGCTTCTTTCGGACAGTCAGCAGCAGGAGATATTGACAAGGACGGTAAACTGGAAATTGTTTTTGGCTGTTACAGGAATGATAGTTGTGTTTATGCCTTAAATGCCGAAAATGGAACTTTATTGTGGAAATATAATACCCATACTACCTATGCGGAAGGCTGCAACGATGCAGCTCCGCTGATTGCCGATGTTGATGGTGATGATAGTCTGGAAGTTGTGGTTGCGGGTTCATGCAATCCTAAAACTTTCTGTTTCAGAGGTTCAAACGGCAGCATAAAATGGCAAACACCCACAGCAGGCAGCGACTCACCTCCTGTTATTGCTGATATTGATAATGATGGCAAACTGGAAATATTACAGGGAGGATTTGATGGTCATGTTATGTGTTTTAATGCACAAACCGGTGCTGTAAAGTGGTCACTGGTTGTTGACAGCAATTCCTGGGTACAGACTGCTCCTACCATTCTGGATTTGGATATTGACGGACTGCTTGATTTTGTTGTTGCTACAGAAAAAAGTGATTCTAACCGGGTTTATGCCTACAGAGGCAGTAATCATACACTGATGTGGAAATATACCATGAACGACTGGGTATATCATGGAACAGCAGTTGCCGATCTGGATGGTGACGGCAAACCTGAACTGGTAATAGGAGATTACAGTGGAAGATTGGTAGCGCTAAATGGGGAAAATGGCAGCCTTGCATGGGATTATGTCTGGTCAGCAAGTGCAGGCTATTATATAGGTTCACCGGTTACAATTGCCGATATTAATAACGATGGACTTTGCGAAATTATATTCTGCAACTGGTTTAAGATTATTGCGCTAAAAAATAATGGCAGTTTGTTGTGGAGTTATTCCATACCGGCATACGAAACAGCTTTCAGAGGTATAATAGCTGCAGATGTAAACAACGACAATACCAAGGATGTAATTTTCGGGACCAGCAATGGACTGGTCATCGCATTAAAGGGCAATACAGGAGATACGCTGTGGACAGTAAATCTGGCAGCACATTACGGTAATACCTTTGAAATCGACAATGCGCCATTATTATCCGATTTTGATCATGATGGTAAGCTAGATTTATTTATAATTGGCGGTCATGCAGAATATCCAAATTTTGGGAATGATTATGGCAGGGCTTATAGTTTGAAATTAGGTGTTGCTAATGGCCCCGACTGGCTGATGTTCCAGCATGATATCAGAAGACAATCCAGCTTATGTTATTCAGTATCAGCAATTACTGAAAACAATGTTAAGGATTTGAATATCTATCCCAATCCTGTTGGTGATATATTTATAATTGAATCAGTACTCCAGGGGCAAATTGAATTGTTTAATCTGCAGGGACAAATACTGAAATCAATCATGCATGAAAATTTTACTACAAATATTGATATTTCAACACTTCCAGCCGGAATTTATATATTAAAATTAATAAATAAAAATGAGGTGGTAACAAAAAAAATTATAAAGAATTAACATCTAATTACTTACAATTATGGCATACAACGCAGCATTGGCAAACAGAGTCAGGGAACGGCTTGCGGAATTGAATAATATTGAAGAAAAAGAAATGATGGGTGGATTGGTATTTATGTATAATGATAAAATGTGTATTGGCATCATCAAAGATGAACTGATGTGCCGGATAGACCCTGAATTACACAATGAAGCAATAGAAAAAACAGGTTGTCGCACCATGGATTTTACAAAAAAACCTATGAAAGGTTATATCTTTATTGACGATAGTGGAATGAGATCACAACAGGAAATGGATTACTGGCTAAATCTTGCCCTTGATTTCAATAAAAAAGCCAAATCATCGAAAAAGAAATAATAAAGGTTTTTTATCTTTAAAATTCGGTATCAAAATGCTTAATTGTATGCATTAAAAAATATATACTGAAATTTCGAAGAAAACATATAAATCTTTTGTTTGATATCAATTATAGTATTAATTTTACTCACGGATTTTTTTAAATTCCATTGCTGAGAAAACTTTAATAAAAATATTTATATGGCAAATTTATCCACATCTTATTTAGGATTAAAATTAAAAAATCCTATTGTTGTTAGTAGCTGTGAGCTTACTAATTCTTTAGAAAACATTCAGAAAATGGAAGCTGCAGGTGCAGGTGCAGTAGTGTTAAAATCAATTTTTGAAGAACAAATTGTATTTGAATCTGATAAATTCATTGACAGCAGCGATGCCAGCCTGAGTCCAATGAAAAAAGGATTACAGGACATTTTAGATAACAGGAGTTACGATTATGTGGAAGCCATGGAATACATGACTAATTTTGCCAAAGAACATACCCTGAAAGAATACCTTGATTTTATTAAACTATTAAAAAGTAACGTAAAAATCCCAATTATTGCCAGCATCAACTGTGTTTCGGCTTACGACTGGAGCTTTTTTGCCAAAAGAATTCAGGAAGCCGGTGCTGATGCCCTGGAATTGAATATTTTCATTCTTCCTTCAGATATTACCAAAACATCAGCCAATTATGATGAAATGTATAAAAAAATAATACAGGATGTTAAACGCTTTGTTACTATTCCTGTGGCATTAAAGCTCAGCTATTATTCTTCAAGCCTGGTTCACCGCTTTGTAGAACTTTCAAATTCAGGTATTGCCGGCATTGTTTTATTCAACAAGCCTTATAATCCTGATATTGACATTCATAAAATAGAAATTTCTACAGGAAAAATATTAAGTTCTGAAAGTGATTACCTACGTTCATTACGTTGGACTGCTATATTATCAGGCAGAGTTGGCTGCGACCTCGCTTCATCTACCGGTGTTCATAGTTATGAAACTGTGGTTAAAATGTTGCTGGCAGGCTCCAATGCTGTGCAGGTAGCTTCTTTGCTTTACGAAAAAGGCATAGGTGAAATCACACATTTGGTTGATGGTTTGAACAAATGGATGGATGAACACAATTTTAACACCATAGATGAATTCCGTGGTAAATTATCACAGAAAAATATCGAAAACCCGGCTGTACTGGAACGTGTTCAGTTTATGAAATCCTACGCTGGAATAAATTAACATTCAATTATTCTTTTTTTAAAAGAGGCTGTCTCAAAAGTTTAATTTACTTGAATATCAACCTCTGTGTAACTCTGTGACTTCTTATTAATTCTCTGTGTAATAAATATTTAATAATTTACACAGAGTTACACAGAGAAAATTTAGAGGTTCACAAAGACTTTTGAGACAGCCTCTTTTAACTTAATGCATTTTACACTATCAACTGTTTCAATACCTTATAATCTGTCTTTCCGGTTCCAAGCAATGGAATTTCCTCCACTTCTATCAATTTATTCAATTTTACCAGATTCGGGAATCCGCTTTCTTTCAGATAAGCATTGGCTTCAGTTAGATCGATATTAATCTTTGAAAACAATACTATTTGTGGTGGTTCTATGCTGTCGTTGCCTTCCACAGCAAGTACAACCTCGTCATCATTACCGTATTTTTTCAGCAATGCTCCTTCAATGGCTGGTAAACTGATCATTTCACCTGCTATTTTTATGAATCTTTTCAAGCGGCCTGTGATAAAAAGAAAGCCGTCATCGTCTATCCTGCCTAGATCACCGGTTTTATAATATTCTTTCCCATCAATAATAACAAAAGGAGATGCTATTTTTTTATCAATATAGCCGTTAAATATGCTTTCGCCTTTTACCATTATCATACCTTCTGAGCCCTGAGGTAAAAGTGTATAGTTATTATAATCAACAATCAGAAAATCAACACCTTCAATAAACCTGCCTACACTTTTTTCTTTCTGCATATCAAAAGTATTAATGGTAAGTACAGGCGAACATTCCGTAATTCCATATCCTTCAAGCAGATGGGCATTGCTGTCAGCTTTTTCATAAAAAGCATTTATTATTGATGCATGCAGACTTTCAGCACCGGTAATTGCAAGAATGACTTGTTTTAAATCATCCTGAGAGGAAACTGCCAGCATCATTTTAAGGAAGGTAGGTGTAGCCAGCAATGTATTGGCTCCGCTATGTTTCAAAATTTTCAATACTTCACGGCTGTCTGTGGGGTCTGGAGTATAAGCTACCTTTAGCCCGGTAATCAATGGCAATATAGTCAGCACGCTAAAACCAAAACTATGGAAAGGAGGTAAAAATGACAACAAAATATAGTCATTGTTCAGTTTGATTAATTCAAATACACCCCAGAGATCAGAAACTATATTTCTATGGGTCAATGGAACTGCTTTTGGCAGGGATTCACTACCCGAAGTGAAAAGAATTACAGCCGTATCATCCATTTCAATAGCGGGTTTAGTTTTAAGATAAGAATGGATTAAACCTGCAAATTTCGTCAACAATGATGTTTCCCTTACTTTTTGCTCAAAGAAGACACATTTCTGCTTTACATTATCAGATAACAAATCCTGCACTTTATCATGAAAAGATTTGGCGGTAAGAATTATATCAAGATTAACATCTTCAACACAATGATCGAGCACTTTCTTTCCTACAGTCCAGTTCAGCATAACAGGTATCTTACCGGCCAGATAAGAGGCCATAACCAGCAGTGTCGTGCTCTGCAGCGCAGGAAGCATAATACCTACATGTTTACCTTTCACTTCTTTTTTTAATATCCTTGAAACCACATAGGCCTTCAGCATAAAATCCTTACGTGAACTGCTGCCTATAATTTTGTCATAGGTAAATTGTTCTTTACCGTCTTTACTGAAAACAGCAAGGAATGACTCAACAATATTTTTTGTTTTGTCAATTTCTACATCCTTTAAAGGAATAGTCCGCTTTCTTATAAAACTTGGCTTTAATATTTCATCACTTACCTCCTGCCCCATAGCAATACGGCAAAGGTCTTCAACAGATGTAACAAATTCAATTTCAATCTGGGAAACTACATTAAATGCAGTTTCCACATCACTGATAATAGAAACCAGCATCAACGAATCCACATTTAATTCAAGAACCAGGTTTGAATTCATTTTAATATCAGCAGAAACAATATTTGTTGTTTTCACAATTATTTCAGCAACTTTCAGAAAAATTTCATCAGGTATATCTTCAGAAAAAGCGGTTTTATTCCGCATCATATCTTCAACAGAACCTTCAATTCTTTCAGGCAATTCAAGTTTGAGTTCAGGAGCATAGAAATAATGTTTTAAATATAATAATTTTTCTTCACCGTTTATATTGTAAAATCTTTCCAGAAATTGATTAAAAGCCAGACGGTTTTCTTTTGATTTTATTTTAGCTTCTGCAGTAATATCAACAAATTCAACACATACTTTTCTTCGTGGTAAAAAGAAAATCAGATTTGCAAATACATAAAAAATAGCTTTCAAAAATGTTTTGAAGAAATTCGGCGCTTTACCAATCCATGCCCTTGACCACATACTTCCCCACAATCCGCTGATTCTAACACCAATTATTTGTGTATTCTCAGGAATGTTATCCACAATTGCCCATGCACTTTGCTTGTTAAAAATCTTTTCGTAGCCTTGTCCTGCAATCTGACCGCTGGGATAAAGCAATACACTTTTGCCGTTTTCCAGTGCATGTACAACATTGCTGTATATATTTTTCAGGGCATCTGTATCACGGTTATTGGTAGTAATATCGCTCACAACAACAGTTCCCATTATGTTGAACAATTGTTTTAATACCGGTTTATTGGCATATATTTCAGAGGCTACAGGAACTGCCTTTGTATATTTCAGAATATGGGTAAACAGGATTTGAGGATCAACCAAAGCCTGATGATTGGGCAGTATCAGCTTGGATTGCTTGGTTTTTAGTACATCTACACCTTTGAGTTCTATCTTATATCTGAGAGAAAGAAAGAAACGGTATATAGCGATAAGAATTTTCATTTTATAATCGTTTTGTTTTATTTTAAATTAAAATTATTTCTTCAATAGGCAAGACATTTATGTCGTGTTTAATATATTAATAAATACAATTGGCTTTAGCCATAAATTATAGATTCGTGACAATTTCAAATCCATAACGTTCGATAAATTTATTATATTCCTGCTGAAAAGTTTGTTTTTTATGATGTTCTTCCTGTGTGGCTAAATAATTTCTGATAATCTGAATCTTATCTTCACCAACGCCAATAGCCATGTATTCATCCTGCCATTCAAATTTTGCAGTTGTCAGTTTATTTTTATTTATCCAAAAAGAGGATTCACCTTTTATCAATTGAGCTATTTTTCCGATACTCAAATCATCATTCAATGATATTAGACAATGAACATGATCAGTATAACCATTTATAAAATCTATAAAAATATTTTTAGACTTTGCATTCTCACGTATATGTTTAAATACTATTTGCCTGATATCATCCGTTAAAAAAGCTTGCCTGTTTTTTGTAGACCATATAAAATGGACATAAATTTTTATATACGACATGATTTATTTTTATTTTTGGCTAAAGCCAATTATTAATATCATTTTAACAACGCCATAAATGGCGTTGCTAATCATTTTTATTGACAATCAATTAAATCCCATAATTTTATAAATATTAATTACCACAACATTTTTGTGTATTCATTTTTAAAATGCAATTTATATAACATTTTTAATTGGATTTTCAATAGGCAAGACATTTATGTCGTGTTTAATATATTAATAAATACAATTGGCTTTAGCCAAAAATATCATACAGGTATTTATATTTTCAACAAATTTTTAAATCTTGCAAACATCATTGGAACATATTTTATCATCATAAGACTCATTGTCAGGACAAGAATAACCAGAAAAATAAATATGGCGTTGGTTCCGAAATGCTTGGTAATAACAGCAAAAAGTGCTGCAGATATAAATATCAACAGGAAAATCATGAAGTTTGAATAGGCTATCATATCGCCTTGCTTACGTCCTTCCACACTATGCTGAACTGATGCACTCAGGGGAACCATATAAATTCCACAGAACAATGCAGTCAGAAAAATCATAAAACCGAATAATATTCCGTTTGGTTGAAGGAAATACAATATTAACAATGAAATTGTCATACCAAATCCACCAATTGGTGTTAAACCCAATTCTATTTTCCCTTTAGAAAACAAACCTGCCAGAAAACTTCCCAAACCGATACCAACAGCAGAAGCGGTAAGGACATAACCGGTCTGGGTATTCGTCATTCCCAGTGTTTTGGGACAATGAACCAGTAAATTCATCTGCAAAAAGCTGCCTATCATCCAGAAAGAGGATAATCCCAGTATAATCAGGTTAAGGCCTTTCATGGAAGAAGCAAACTTAAAGGTCTTGAATTCGAAAACAAAGGGAATAATGGTATCTTCGCTCTTTTTCATGGGCTCACTTTCATTTACCTTCAATTGCCAGATAGAAAAGAGGCTGGTCAATGAGATGATAACAAACATGGCAGCCATCACATAAAAATTATAATGGTCAGAAACTATGGTTGCCAGCAATGGTCCCAGTATTGCTCCAAAGAATGTAAACATTTCAAGTGTTCCGGTTCCGAATGAAAGGCCTTCATCACCTCCGATATCGCGGATTAATCCGTATTTTGAAGGTGAAAACAGGGTGCTGACCAATCCAAGTAAAAAGATACAGACCATAACCATGTATACACTTTCGATATAAAATGCAAAACTTCCAATTATGACTAAAAAGAGCTCAGTAAACCTGGCAGTTATCATTACTTTCTTCTTGTACATAGTTTTTGACAACCTGCCAGCTAAAGGTGAAAAGAAAATATACGACAGCACATATAAACCCGAAGCCAGAGAAACTATCATAGATTCATTTCCTTTGGCAACCCAATGAATAGCCAACAAACAGATTAATGTCTTGAAAAAATTATTATTGAAAACGCCCAGAAAATTACTGGCGAATAAGGGTATCCATTTTGTATTTATCTTCATACATTAAATATTAATTAAACATTTGAATTTTAATGATTTATTTGTAATAATATGCAAATAATTTTAATGAAACAATTATAAAAAACTATTGTTTCTATTGGCAAATATAAAATAATTATTTTAACTTTTTTATTTTGCTGATAAATGCACCAAAAAGACTGATATAATGCTCCTGTCAGGACTGTAAAAGACATAAAAAAAATGATTTCGAAACAATATCAGCAGAAGATTTGTTTAATTCAAAACTTTCAAATGAAAATTAAAATACTTTGCTTTTTATTAAGCTTTATTTCCATTATAGCATATTCTCAAAACAGGAAAATAACGGTAAACGTCAGCGGCTTTAAATCGGACAAAGGGAAATGTCTGCTATATTTGTATAATAATAAGAAAGGATTTCCAACTGATGCAGATAAGGCGATACATACTTCAATTGGTAAAATTCTAAATGGTAAATCATGTATTATTTTGAACAATATTGCTGATGGCGATTATGCAATATCTGTTATTCATGATGAAAATGACAACGGCAAACTGGATAAAAATTTTATAGGAATGCCAAAGGAAGGCGTTGGCGTTTCCAATAATGCCAAAGGCAGTTTTGGTCCACCCAGTTTTAAAGACTCAAAATTCCAGCTGAACAAAGAATTATTGATATCAAATATTACCATCAAATACTTGTAACATTATTAAAAACAAAAAGAGCGGACTGTAATCAACCCGCTCTTTTTTAATTACTAATTATTAATTATTAATTTTCTAATATTCGTTGGGCAGTTCTTTCATTTGTTTTAAAGTAAAAACAGGACCATCTTTACAAACAAAAACTTTACCTACATTGCATCTGCCGCATTTACCAAAGCCGCATTTCATACGGTTTTCCAGTGTAGTAAATACATTTTCATCAGTAAATCCTAATTTTTCCAATACAGGAAAAGTAAATTTTATCATTATCGGAGGTCCACAAACGATGGCTATGGTATTTTCGCTGCTGGGTGACATTTCTGATAAAATTGTAGGAACAAAGCCCACTTTTCCTTTCCAGTCAGGGTCTTCACCACCCGGGTCAACGGTAGTAACCAGATTAACATCAGGTCTGGCATTCCATTCGGCCAATTCGTGTTTGTAAACCAAGTCTGAAACAGAACGGGCACCGTATAAAATGGTAACATCTTTAAAATTTTCCCTTAAATCCAGGCAGTTCCAAATAACGCTGCGCATTGGAGGTAAAGCAATACCACCGGCAATGAATAAAAGGTTTTTGCCTTTCCATTCTTCAATCGGGAAAATATTTCCGTAAGGACCTCTGAAACCAATAACATCACCTTCATCCAGGTTGGCCAATGATTTGGTTACGCGTCCGGCTTCCCGGAAAGTACATTCAATATAACCTTCGCGTGTGGGTGCTGAAGCAATACAAAAAGTAGATTCGCCTTCACCGTAAACGGAATATTCTCCAAACTGGCCTGTTCTGAAAGAGAATTTTGAAGCATCCTCTTCATTCACAAATTTTAAGCGAAAAGTTTTTACAAAAGGAGCTTCTTCTGTAATCTTTTCAATCTTCATTTTATATGGGACATATATATTCGTGTTTTCCATAGTATATTTTATTTTTCCGCTTTATCAAATTATAAAACTGCAATTTCTTTTAAATGCTCGGCAATATTCATATCCGAAGGACATGCCCTTGAACATCTGCCACAACCTACACAACCAAATAATTTTTGTTGTTCCGGCTGATAGGAGAATTTATGGTAAATTCTTTGTCTCCAACGCTGTGCTTGCTTTTCGCGTGGATTATGGCCTGAAGTGTGAAGGGTAAATATTTTAAATCCACATGAATCCCAGCATCTGTGACGAACACCGTTTTTTCCTTTGGTTTCATCCTGTATGTCAAAGCATCCGCATGCAGGACATACAAAAGCACAGGCACCACAACCTACACAACGCATAGCCTGTTTATCCCAGATATCTGACTCAAAAATACCATTCAGTTTTTCGTTGATTACTTCCTGTGTAAACTGTTGTTCCAGCTTGGCTAAAAACGGAGTTTTATCAATGGCTGCAGTATCTTTGAACAAATCAGTATTGGCATCTAAGATAGCTTTACCTTTTTCAGTAACAATCTCAACAAAATATTCATCAGCAGTAGTTTCTGTAAGTAAAATATCACTACCTGTAGTATTACCGGGACCACCATTTACAGAAGTACAGAAACAGTAATCATCTGCTTTTTTGCAGCTTATGCTGATAACCGTTAGTTTTTCCAGTCTTGCTTTGAATATTTCATCAACCAGTTCACCTGCAAAAATTGCATCCAAAGGAATAAAACCGGCTGCATCGCAAGGTCTGTTACCAAAAGCAATCACTTCAGGAAACTGAGTATAATCGACATTGTTTACGATTACATCGTCAAATGTCTTCTCATAACTTAGAATCTTTTCAACTTTAGGAAATACAAGCGACTTAGCTGATTGTTTTGTTGCAATAGTTTCAAAATCTATATCCTGTATGGTTTCAACTCTTGCAAATTCAGAAATACCTTTGGATTTAACAGGAGCAAAAACTTCTTTTCCGGATTTGGTAAATCTTTCAATTAATGTAGCAAGTGCTGATTTATCAATTAATTTATTAATAATTTCCATAATTTATTTAATAAAATTTTCTTTATCAACCATAGTATATGAAGACAATGCAGGAGTAAAAACTGCACTCAAGCCTGCTTCTGATTCAAATTCTTCCAGTACAAAATCAGAAAGCATGTACGAAAGAATATTCAGAGGAATATCAACCGGACATGATCTGTTGCATTCGCCGCAATTTATACATCTTCCGGCAAGGTGCATGGCACGCATCATATGCCATTCCATATTTCCGTATTTATGGGGAGCAACTGGTATCCACTGCGGATTGTTGGATTCAACATTGCATTTGCCACAATAACACATCGGACATGAAGCCCTGCAGGCATAACATTTAATACAGGGACTGAATGCTTCAACCCAGTAATCAAATTTTTCTTCGAGTGACATGGCCTGAATTTTCTCAATCAAAGCTTTGTCTTCATCTTTCAAACCCTTGGGTTGTGTTTTTGAGAATTCTTCAGCAGCTTTAAAATCGAGTAATCCAACACATTTACCTTCATGTGTAATACCAATAATTTTGATTTTTTCTTCCTTAATCTGATTTTCGGCAGCCAATTGCAATATACTTCTTACAACATTTGGATTAGCTGTTATAGCAAGACTTGCAGCATGCTGGCAAATATCTTTCTTTAAATACAACGCTATATTCTGTATGCAGAACTCGTTATAAATAAGCTTGTCAACAGCTTCGGGAGTAGTGAAGAAAGCTGGTCTCACTCTGTTAGCAGTACCATTTTCAAAACCAAGCACTAACTGAACCTTGTTATCAGCAAGCAATTCTCTGGCTAATTTTTTAATATCTTCCATAATTTATGCTAAAATATCTTGTGTTGATAATTTATGATATGATTCGTAAGGACCTAATTTTCTGACCTCTTCAACAGTAGTATTCACAATATCAGCCCATTTTACACCTTCAGCTGCTGAAACCCATGAAAAAACAATACGACGGGTATCTATTCCCATAAAATCGCATAATTTTTTGAACACCATCCAACGGCGACGGGCATGGAAATTTCCTGATGTATAATGACAGTCATTAGGGTGACAACCTGAAACAATAATACCATCAGCACCACTGGCAAAGGCTTTAGTCAACAACATATAATCAATTCTGCCTGTGCATGGAAAGCGGACAATTCTAACATTTGTTGCATATTTTATTCTGCTTGTACCTGTTAAATCAGCACCTGCATAGGTGCACCAGTTACAAACAAAAGCTACAATTTTAGGCTCAAATTCTGACATCTCAACTATTATTTAATTTATTTTTTAACTATTTAATAATGCATCTACTTCAGCATACATTTGTAAATTGGTGTATCCTTCAATATCAATGGATTTTGACTTACAAACAGCCACACAGGTACCACAACCCTGACATAAACCAGGATTAATAAATGCTAATTCCCTGACCAGATTTCCATTTCTGTCTTTCACTTCTTCTCTTTCAATAGCGTTATAAGGACAAACCGGTTGACATAAGAAACATCCGGTACAAGAAGAATACATTGGTGGAGCCTGACGGTCAACCATAGCAATCAATGGTTCACGGGTTAATTCGCTGTTGGCAAATAAACAGGCTATCTTGCCGGCAACACCGGAAGCCGCAGCTACCGATTCAGGAATATCCTTTGGCGACTGACATGCACCTGCCAGATAAATACCTGCTGTATTGGTTTCAACGGGTTTCAATTTTGGATGTGCTTCTGAGAAAAACTTATGCTGATCGTAAGAAACATGAAGTTTTTGTGCTAATTCTTCAGCACCTTTATTGGCAACACCGGCTGTAGCCAGTACGACCATGTCTGCTTCAATTTCCACAGTTTGTGCATTCATTAAAGTATCGGCACCAACTACAATTAGTTTTCCATCACGTTCATAAATTCTGGAAACCCTGCCTCTGATATATTGTGCCTGATCTTCTTCAATAGCACGACGGGTAAATTCATCATAATTCTTACCGGCAGCTCTGATATCCATATAGAAAATATAAGCTTGTCCGTCATGAACTTTATGTTTATATAAAATGGCATGTTTTGCAGTATACATGCAACAAATCTTAGAGCAATATTCAATTCCTTTTGCCGGATCGCGGGAGCCTGCACAGGCTACAAATACAATTTTCTTTGGAACCTGACCATCAGAAGGTCTGCGGATTTCTCCACTTGTAGGTCCTGAAGCAGAAGCCAGTCTTTCAAATTGTAAACCATCAATAATATCTTTGTATTTTCCGTAACCATATTCAGGGAAGAAATCAGTTTTCTTAATATCAAAACCTGTACATAATGCTATGGCACCAACTGCTACTTCAATAATTTCATCTTCCTGATCAAAACGGATAGCTTTAGGCTGACATACCTTTTCGCAAATCTTGCATTTACCGTTTTTATAATAAGTACATTGTGTTTTATCAATTACAGGAATATTTGGAACGGCTTGAGGAAACGGTACATAAATAGCAGGACGATTTCCCATACCCAATTCAAATTCATTGGGGTTTTTCTTGTTCGGGCATTTGGTAGTACACATTCCACAGCCATTGCAAAGTGTTTCATCAACACTTTTGGCTTTTTTTCTGATTTTTACATTAAAGTTACCTACAAAACCTTCAACACTTTCTATTTCAGCATAGGTATACAGCTTGATATTAGGATTCTGGGCAACCTCAACCATTCGTGGTGTCAGAATACACTGTGAGCAGTCTAAAGTAGGAAAGGTTTCACTCAATTGCGACATGTGGCCTCCAATGGAAGGATCACGTTCAACCATAATTACTTTATGACCTGCATTGGCAATATCAAGGGCTGCCTGAATACCGGCAACACCTCCACCAATAACAAGCGCTGTTTTGGTAACAGGAACTTTAATAGGTAACAACGCATTATTACGTTTTACCTTTTCAACCATCATCCTTACAATATCTATGGCTTTCTGGTCGGTTTTATCCCCTTTTTCATGTACCCACGAGCAATGCTCACGAATATTGGCCATTTCGCATTGGTATGGATTCAAACCGCCTTCTGCACAAGCCCTGCGGAAAGTAGGTTCGTGCATACGAGGAGAACATGCAGAAACTACAATTCCTGTAAGTTTATGTTCCTTTATAGCATTTACTACCAGACTCTGACCGGGGTCAGAACACATATATTTATAATCTGTGCTGAAAGCAACACCGGGAAACTTTGCAGCAACTTCTGATACCTTAGGGCAATCAACTGTTGCACTAATATTTTCGCCACAATGGCAAATAAAAACTCCTATCCGTGCCATTATTCTACCTCCATATTTTGTGGTTTCTCAACATCTATTTCTTTTTTAACAAAAGGTTTAAAATCCTTAAGATTTACAGGTACAAAATGACGCTGTAACCCAAGTTTTTTATGATCAATACCTAATGCAACACCAATTGCCTGAGTAATATAAATTACCGGTATGTCAGATTTTTTTCCGTTAAACTTATCTATTTCCTTACGTCTCATATCAAGATTGGAATGACACATCGGACAAGCTACGATAATTGCTTCTGCTCCTCTATGAACTGCATCTTCAACAATATTTCCTGACAAGCGGGCAACAGCTTCAGTAAATGAAACAGAGAAACCGGCACCGCAACATTCGGTTTTATAAGCCCAGTCAATGGCATCAGCACCCAGTTTTTTCATTACTATATCCATAGTTTGTGGATCTTCAGTCCTGTCGAATTTCAATACTTTATTCGGACGTACCAGTAAGCAACCATAATAACAGGCTACTTTTTTATTAAATTCAAATTTAACATTTTCATCCAGTTTGTCTATTACATATTCATCAATAAACTGAATTACATTTAAAATACGTAAATTTCCTTTATATTCTTTGCCAATAATTTCGTTCACTCTTTTGTGCAGTGGCTCATCATGCATCAATTCGTGCTGTACCATAGTAAATCTGCTATAGCAGGCTGCACAGGGTACAACAAGTTCGGTTAATCCTGCTTCTTCTGCTAAAGCTAAGTTGCGGGCAGGAAGCGAAAGTGAAAGTTCTTTGTTTAAGTTATGGGCAGCAGTAGCACCGCAGCAGTTCCAATCAGGAATTGACACCAACTCGATGCCAATTTTTTCTGCTATTGCCATTACTGATTCGTTGTATTCTCTGGAAGCTCCTTCCAATGAACATCCCGGATAAAATCCTAATTTCATTTTTTCCTTATTTAAGGTTTTACTTTTGCTTATTTATAGTATTGAGGAATATTTGCCTGATATTCTTTCTGTTTTTGATCATCTCAGGAAATATCTTTAATTTACCTTTAGCCAGCATGGTTGGAGCTAAAGTTACGTCCTGCATCATATTCAATGATTTCATTTTATAATCTACAATCAATCCCATTTCATATAATCTTCCTGTATTTTTAATAGAATTCAGGAAAGCTTTATGGAATTTGATGATATTTTTAGCTGCAGGATTTGCCTTGTTCAATCTGATAGATTCGCCTCTTAAATAATCCATCATAGGAGGAATATCAACTTCCATCGGGCATCTTGCTATACACATTTCGCAGCTTAAGCAATACCAGATACTCTTGGAACGTAATACATCTTCTTCATGATTTGGCAAGCCTGTCTGAAGTTTATGGATTAATAAACTCGGAGGATAGTCCATATCACCGGATACAGGGCAACCAGCTGAGCATTTACCGCATTGATAGCACTTAACTAATGATACACCGACATTCTTTTTTATTTTACCAGCTAAGGTATTGTCTTCAGTATGATGAGGGTTTGACATAGGTTTGAAATTTTCTACAATATTAGTAAATTTTTCAAAATTAGAGCCAAGAAATCCAAAATAAATTGTTAAATTATTAACAATAAAACTAAAAAAAATAAAGAGGCTGAACCTAAATAAGTTCAGCCTCCTTAAATTAATATTTTATAATCTTATTATTTTATTATTTGAGTTCTTTTCTTGTTTTAATATCTCCCTGATAATTAGCATCAATTGCTAATATTTTATTCAAAAAAACTTTAGCCTGTTCAAAATCTTTAACATTATAGTAATAAATACAAATATACTCATAAGCTTCTAATAATTCCTTTTTATATTTTTCAGGATTATTCTCAAGAATAACTATTGCTTTTTCATACCATGGTTTTGCCGAAGCCAGTGCTGAATTCAGATCTATCATTGAATTGGTACGTGCTTTCCAGAAAAACCCTATATAAGATGAAGGAGATAACTCTGCAACTTTAGAAAAAGAAGTATCAGCTTTTTGCAGAAATTGTGATTTAATTAGCGAATCAGCAGCATTTGTGAGCATTCCAGCAGCAAAATAAGAGCTTTTGCCTAAGAAAAAGTAATCTGATGATAGTGGGTTTAATTTATATGAAATTAATTTTTCATAGTTAAAAACTGCTTTATCAAACTTTTTTAGTTTTTCATATGAATTCCCGATATTTTCATATAGATTTACTTTAGTACTATCCATATTGATAGCACTTTCATATGCTCCGATAGCCAATGAATCCTGGCTGTTTTTACTTAATATTTTACCATAATATTCATAATCCATAGCAATTTTCTTGCCTTCACCTGTTGTTTTTAAATAATCATTGATGGCCGTTAAGCTTCTAATGTAATCTTTAGTTTCAAAAAGATTATATGCTTTTAAACGTTTCATTACAAAATTATCCGGATCTTTAACTAATGCGCTTTCAGTTTCAGCTAAGGATTTAGCATATTCTTTATTGAAAAAGAGAATGGTAGCATAACGGATATGGTCATTTAAATCAGGTTCTGTTAACTGTATATACTTCATAAAAGCTTCACTTGCTTTCTGATACAAACCGTAATTATAATCCATTTCAGCTAAATCTCTCCATGCTGGAATATAAGTAGAGTCGATACTTAAAGCATTTTCAAATGCCTTATTGCTTTCCTTAAAATTTCTGGCACCAAAATATATTTTACCTAATTTATAATAGGCTTCAACACAAAGTTTATCATAATAAATTGCTCTTTCATAATCATTTGCAGCTTCACCGATGTTATTCTTAAAGCTGTTTAAATCGCCCGAAACAATATGAATTATTGACTTTGTTTTATCCAGTTCAATAGCTTTTTGCAAATACTCAATTGCTAACTCATATTGCTTGTTTGTTGTACTTATTAAAGCATCAGCAATTAGTGCATCAATTTTAACATCTTTGTATTTTGACAGATAATGTGCTCTTTCCAGTGTTTTTTTACCTCCATCAATATTACCCTTTTCTAATTGAATTTTTGCATTACCAATATTACAGTAAATATCATTAGGATTTAAAACCAAGCCTTTTTGATAATAAAAATCAGCTGAGTCTATCTTCTTTAATTCAAAATAAGTTTCTCCTAAATAGTAATAGGTATATGTATCATTAGGTTTATCAGCTATTTTTTTTAAAAAATATGATTTAGCTGTTCTGAATTGATTCATTTTTAATAGCTTTTCACCATAAGGATCTTGTTGAGCATTAACAAACCCAATGCATAAAATCAATATAACGAGTACATTGAAGATTTTTAGCTTGTTATTTTTTGTTGTAGTTTTCATTTGTTTATGTATTATTAAATTAAAAGCTGTTCTTTACGTTAACTATTCTTACCGGTTGTGTGGCTGGCAGAATTCCTGATTTTAGAATAATGCGCTGACCCCTGTCGCTTGTTAAAAAAGATGTAAATCCTGAAGCAAGTCCGGCCCGTGGTTCTGAGAGTATAATATATACATCTCTTGTTAAAGGATATTGTTTGGTTGCAACATAAGCCTGATAGGGTTGAAAACTATTTTCGTATGTTGCTTTATTTTCTTTTGAGACTGCCATGACTTTAATTTCTTTTAAAAATGATAAAGATGTTGAATCATTTTTATCACTTACAAAACTTGTGCCAATTATTCCAATTGCATTTTTAGTTTTTGAGACATAGTCAATTACTTCTGTATTATAGGTTAATGCGGATAATTCAGTTGAAAACTTATCTCCTCTGCTGATTGAATCAAACAAAAAACTTACGGTACTTGAATGCTGGTTATCAAAAACCAGTTTTATTTTACCTAATTTTGAATTTGGATAAATTTGATTCCAGTTTGTAATTTTACCATTTAATATCTCTTTCAGGTTTTGTATACTTATTAATGTATCTTTATTATCCGCATTTACAATCAGTGCGATTGCATCTGTCGCAATTTTTATTTCTTTAGGGAAAAATTTCTTTTTATCAAAAACTGCTTTTTCCTGAGGATAAAGCTTTCGTGAACAAATTATCATTCTTACACTATCTTTCAGCAGTTTATCAAATGCAGCATTTTCTGTGTCATAAGTGGCATTTATTGTTGCAAAACTATATATACTTTGAAATACATCAATTTCAGTTTGTGCAATAGGCTTAAAAGTCTCATCAACAACTATAGAAATTTTACCGCTTGTTGGCGTATCAGTATATTCATCTTTATTACCTGATTTACATGCCCAGCATGATAGCAAAATAAAAAAAACCAGTAAGATTTTTGTATTTGAAAATTTATTCCTCATCTTTTATTTCCTCCTTTTGTGTTTTATATATCCGGAAAGCTCTGAAAATTGCATATAAAAATAGCAATGCAGCTGCAGAATATCTATATTTAATTAAAATATCAGAAAACAGGTTCGAAAAAATTAGAATAAAAGATAAAAATAAATAGAAGAATACCATAACATAGCTAAATCCATTAAGAAATTTATGCAGTGTATTCTTCCATTTATTTTCATTGCCATTTTGTTTAATCATTATTGTAAAACAAATTTTATTGGCATATTAAATTGTACAGGAACAGCCTGTCCGTTTTGTTTACCCGGTTTCCACTCCGGCATTAATCTGATTACCCTGATTGCTTCATCGTCACATCCCCCACCAATACCACGTAAAATTTTAATATTTGAAATTTTACCTGATCTGCTTACTACAAAAGTTACATAAACTGTACCTTCAATTCCGGCTTCTCTTGCGATAGCAGGATATTTGATATTATTATGTAAAAATTTCTGCATTTCAGCCTCTCCACCGGGGAAGTCAGGATTCTGTTCAACAAAGGTCAAAGGTTGTTCTTTTGATTCATCAACAACCTGTTGGTTTTTGTTCAGTTCGTTTGGATCCACTCCATTAACATCATCACCTTTAAAGGTTGTAGTAGAAATTATTTCTTTTGACTGGGATAAATCTTCCTGTGTTTTAATTTCAACATCATCAGGAACATCTTCATCCGCTTTAATAACAGGAGGAACAAACTGAATTGTACTTTTTGAAATAGGTTGTTCTTCAGGAACAACTACTTCTTCTTTTGGTTTATCAATCTTAACATCCGTAATTTTAGTAACTTCATCAATTACTACTTTTTTCTCAGGCATAATGGTTTTTAAGATCACTGGTGAACTAACAGCTATTGTAAAAAACACTACAGCTATTAAAGATGCTCTTAAATGTCGTTTTGATGAACCCTTTCTAAGTACAAAAGCCCCATATTCATGGTTTTTATTTTCAAAAACCATATCGCACCATTCATCTGAATAGATATTTATTTTATCTGACATGATTTTAATTTTTAGAGGTTCATGGTTTTAATTTTATCTAAATCTTCAGGTGTAATCTCAATAATAGCATATTTCCCTATATTGCATATCATCATTTCGTCCAGTATATCCACTAAATTCTTATAGGATGAATCATCAGTAGCTTTAATCAATACCATAGGTGCATCTTTAACACCTTTTTCACGACTGACTCTTGCTTTAAGGGTATCATCTGAGATTTGTCTGTTTAAATTCTGTTTTCTTAAATCATTCACTTTATCAACAACAGCTCTGTTTCTGTCAAGCAATACTTTTCTGATTCCATTTGGACCAAAATCAATTGTTTTAACCTCTGCTTCGATACCTGTTTTCGTATCTTTTAAGGCGCCAAAATAGTAGAAAATTTTATCGTTTTTTCCAAGTATAACTGTAACTGCCAATGAATTTTTAAGAGGTGGTATTTTTGAAAGATCAACTTTATCTTTTGAAGGCATCGCAATTTCCATAGTTTGAGGCTTCAACATTGAAGTTGTAAGCATAAAAAAAGTGATGAGTAAAAAAGCTAAGTCAACCATAGGTGTTAAATCGACTCTGGTAGATACCTTTTTCGATTTACCTTTATGTTTTCCACCTTTTCCTTCGGTGCTTATTTCGGCCATTTCTTTATAACTTTAAATTATTTATAAATTTTTAGGAGCTTCTTCCAGACTGGTTATCAGATTAAACCTGCATTCATTTAAATCTTGTAAGGTATTCATTACATTCTTTATTTTAGGATAAGGAGTAATCTGATCAGCTTTTATAGCTATTTTCAAATCTTTATTTACAGCTCTTGCAGCTCTAACCCAATCTTTAAACTGATTATTAAGAGAATCACTCGGAATACCAAGCGCATTTTCTTTTAAATCCCTTTGTTCAGGTTTTAATGAAAGAAATGATTTCATTTTTTCCATAGGTACGCCAAACGCAGTTATTAAACTAAACTCCTTCTTTTCTTCAGCTGTAAAATTCATTTTATAAGCTTCACCTATTTTTTCCAATAAACTTATTCTTTTATCTTGTCCGTCAATACCGAAGAAAATTTTCCCTTCTTTATCAACTTCAATCTTCATGATATTTACTTCAGGAATTTTAATTTCTGAAATTGAAGAAGGTGTATTCACCTGAATAGGTTCTTTTTGTGTAAAATTAGAAGTGAGCATAAAAAACGTAAGCAATAAGAATGCCATATCACACATAGCAGTCATATCGACCCAGGTACTTTTTCGCTTTGCTTTTACTTTAGGCATTTTACTTTGTTTTTTTTATTTATTAATGTTTTTCGGCATAAGTCTGAACGATGCTAAAACCAGCTTCGTCAATACTATAGGTTAATTTGTCAATTTGAGTAGTAAACACATTGTAGAAAACAACGGCTAATGCAGCAGTACCGATACCAAATGCAGTATTGATAAGTGCTTCAGAAATACCAGTTGCTAAAGCTACTGAGTCAGGAGCACCTGCTTGTGCTAAAGCGGCAAAAGCCCTGATCATACCTAATACTGTACCTAATAACCCTAATAATGTAGATACTGATGTAATTGTAGCTAATATTACTAAGTTTTGTTCTAAACCAGGTAATTCCAATGAAGTAGCTTCTTCAATTTCTTTTTGTATAGATAATAATTTTTGATCTTTGGTCATGGTTGCATCACCTTCTAATGCTTTGTATCTCATTAAAACAGAAAGTATTACATTTGCAACAGATCCTCTTTGTTTATTACATTCAGCAACAGCACCTTCAATATCACCATTAGCAACAAATTTTCTGACTTTTTTAACAAAACCTGTAACAGAACCTTTACCTTTAGCTTTTGAAATGGTAAAAAAACGTTCAATTGTAAAAGTTAATACAATAATTAATAATGACATTAAAATAGGTACAATAAAGCCACCTTTATATACAGTAGCCAAATAATTTCCTGGCAAAGGTGCATTAGCACTATTTCCACCCATGAAATTGCTTCCATTACCTAAAATAAATATGTAAATACATACAGCTACCACTAAAGCTAATGGAATAACTATAGCAGAAAACCAGGTTTTTAAACTACTTGATAATTCTTCGTTTTTTTTCATTTTTAAGATTAATTTAATTGTTAATAATAAATTTTATTTTGATTAATAATTTTATAAATATTTCGGTTTTTATCTATATTCTACTTCTATGGTAAGTTACCATATTGTGCTCATTTTTAATTTTTAAAGAACCTTTAAATTTTCCACAAAATTATGAAAATATATTAATCAAAAAAATTAATTTTTATAAAATCAGTTAAAGGTATTTTGTAAAAAGGTAAAGGTAAAAAATTGATTTGATTTTAATGAATGAATTTATTTTACTTTGCAAAAATACAACATATTCAGGCTGTAAAAATGCATGAACAGGTTTAAGGATTAAAATAAGCAGTTAAAAGTAGCTTTTAATAAGTTAAAGTTCAATGCTGATAATTATTTTTCTGTTTATTACTCAGTGTTTAATCAAGACAGAGATAATAAACGTTAAATATTAAAAAAATTGTTTACTAAGTTTATTTTAAGACTATAAAATTTTGCTTAACACATTTTAAAACAAAAAAACTATCCCTGACAGGGTTTAGAACCCTGTCAGGGTTAATAAGTATTGTATTTATTGAAAATATTTAAAAATAAATATAACTAATTTACAAACAATAATTCCCTGTATTTTGGTAATGGCCATAATTCATCGTCAACCATTAATTCAAGGCTATCGGTATGTTCCCTGATTTTATCGAAATATGGCAAGACTTTATCGCAATAATTTTTTGCTTTATCGTAAACATCTTCAATGCGGTTTGCTTGTTTACGTGCATCTATCATTCTGTTTACCAAAACTGTTATCTGGGTGATATGTTCAGAAATATCTTTAATGTTCTGTAATTGTATTTTTGCAATATTATTAAGCGTTTCCTTTGGGAATATGCTCTGCAAGCCTTTAACATTCTCTATCAGTATATTCTGATAACGAATGGCGACCGGTAAAATATGATTAATGGCCAAATCGCCATAAGTTCGGGATTCAATCTGAATTTTTTTCGTATAATTTTCCAATTGAATATGCATTCTTGCTTCCAATTCACGGTGTGAAAGCACTTTGGCATTTTCATACATCTTAACTGCATCTTTTTCTAAAATAGATTGTAATGCAACAGGTGTTGATGAAACATTTGAAAGTTTCCGCTTTTTAGCTTCAATTAACCATTCCTTACTATAATTATTGCCATCAAAGCGAACCCTTTTTGAATTGGAAATATATTTTTTCAAAACTGCTGTAATTGCTTCTTCTTTATTAATTTTCTGAGCCATTAACTTGTCAACTTCCGATTTAAAGTTCAGCAATTGATTCCCAACTATGGTTAGCAATGTAATCATGGGTGCAGCTGAATTTGCAGAAGAACCTACAGCTCTGAATTCAAATTTATTACCAGTAAAGGCAAATGGAGAAGTCCGGTTACGATCTGTATTGTCAAGCAGGATTTCAGGTATATGAGAAATCCCTATGTTAGAACGTTTTTTACCTTTTTTATCGCCAACTATCGCTTCTTTACTTTTTTCAATATCATTTAAGATTGCAGTAAGCTGTTCGCCTATAAAAACAGACATAATTGCAGGAGGTGCTTCGTTTCCGCCCAAACGTAAGTCATTACTGGCAGATGCTATTGAAGCTCTCAGTAAATCATTTTTATTGTTAACGGCTTCAATAATATTTAAAAAGAAGGTGAGAAACTTAAGATTAGATTCAGGCGTTTTGCCGGGTGACAATAAGTTTTCAGATTTATCAGTCTGTAAAGAGAAATTATTGTGTTTACCGGATCCATTGATGCCTGAATAAGGCTTCTCGTGTAATAACACTCTGAAATGATGTCTGCGGGCAGTTTTGCTCATAATATCCATCAATAATACATTGTGGTCGATGGCAATATTAATTTCTTCAAATAAGGGTGCACATTCAAACTGGTTGGGTGCAACTTCATTATGTCTTGTTCTTAAAGGAATACCCAGTAAATAAGATTGATATTCCACGTCTTTCATAAAATTGACGACTCTTTCGGGTATACTGCCGAAATAATTATCTTCTAATTGCTGGTCTTTTGCAGATGCATGACCAAACAATGTACGTCCGGTAAGGGCTAAGTCAGGGCGGGCATTATACAAAGCCTCGTCAATCAGAAAGTATTCCTGCTCAATTCCCAGTGTAGCCTTAACTTTTTTAACTGTTGGATCAAATAGTTGTGCAACATCAGTAGCTGCTTTATCAAGAAAATGAATTGATTTTAATAAAGGTGCTTTATAGTCCAGTGCTTCGCTGGTATATGAAACAAAAATAGTAGGGATACAAAGGGTTTTCTCTATAACAAAAGCCGGGGATGACGGATCCCAGGCAGTATATCCGCGGGCTTCGAAAGTATTTCTTATACCACCGCTTGGAAAGCTGGAAGCATCAGGCTCTTGTTGGATAAGGTTACTGCCGTCGAAGAATTCTATTGCTCTTTCATTTTCATCAATAGTAAAGAATGAATCGTGCTTTTCGGCAGAACTTCCTGTTAGTGGCTGAAACCAATGGGTATAGTGTGTGGCTCCTTTTGAAATAGCCCATGATTTCATGGCTAATGCAATTTCATCAGCAGCTTTTCTTTCTATTTTTCCATCACCATCAATGGCTCTTAAAATGGATTTAAAAGTTTCATCTCCCAAATACTGGCGCATGCTTTCTTTGTTAAAAGTCATATCGCCAAAAATGGCTGAAATTTTACCATAAGCAGGTAAGTTCACAGAATTCCCGTTTCTGTTGGTAGCAATTGATAATGCTTTAAAGCGGCTGTTTCCCATTGTTTTTCAGATTTTTAATTTTTAAATACTTAAACAGTTAAATTTTAATTTAGTTTAATTTTTGAAAAAAATTAATACTGATTTCAAATATATAATAATTTCAGAACTATTTTAGGTTTGCAAAAATTAGTAAGTTACTTAAATTATAAAAATATTACAATTTCAATTCAATAGCAGGGTCCCAGAAATAATGTTCAAAATTAAGAATTTGATTATTCATCACCTTAATTCCTTCACTTTCCAGTAATTCCTGCATGGTATCAGTTCCGCCAAAATGATGTTTGCCGGTAAGTAAGCCAATACGGTTTACAACCCTGTGAGCAGGTATATTTTCCGGCAAATGATGACTTGAATTCATTGCCCAGCCTACCATTCTTGATGACCCTTTGCTGCCTAAACAGGCTGCTATTGCACCATATGAAGTCACCCTGCCATAAGGTATTAATTTTACCACTTCGTATACCGATTGAAAGAACGAAATATCTTTCACAATGACTGATTTAGCTGAAATTTTATATAATTTATTTTTTTACCCTGTGCAAGAAAAAATTGCTCATAAAAAGTCTGGATTCCAATTACATCATCTTCAATTCCGGAATGGTATAAATCATCCGTGGATATCAGAATTTGATGGTTATTCTCTTTAATAATCTCCATGGTGTAGAAATATAACAGGAAAGCATCTGTTTTCAGATGAATAATACCTTCTTTTCTAAGTATACTGGCATATCTTTTTAAAAATGCAGGCGAAGTTAAACGCTTATTTTCTTTAATTCTCCTGGGTTGAGGATCAGGAAAAGTTATCCAGATTTCTGAAATTTCGTTTTCAGCAAAATAATGTTCAATTAATTCAATCCTGGTTCTTAAAAAAGCAATATTATGAATATGCTCATCTACTGCAGTTTTACAACCACGCCACATTCTTGCTCCCTTAATATCAAGACCTATAAAATTTTTATCAGGATAACGCTTTGCCAATCCTACGCTGTACTCCCCTTTCCCGCAGCCTAATTCCAGTACAATGGGGTTATTGTTTTTAAAAAAATCACTGGCCCATTTCCCTTTCAGAATATAACCATTACTAATGTCCTCGTAAGTTGGCTGAAAAAAATTATCAAATGTCAGATTTTCAGCAAATCGTTGTAATTTATTCTTTCCCAATTAATTCAATTTATTTCTTTAGTAACCAAGATTCAGGATTTTCATTTTTAATAATCTGCTGTAATGCTTTTAAAGCATCGTCTTTGCTGGCATATGACTGATAATAAACGATAAACATGCTGTTTCCTTGTTGGTGGGTAATACCGGCTCCGTTAAAACCTTTGGTCTTCAGTTTTTCAACTGATTTATTGGCATTTTCTTCGGATTTAAAGGATGCAGCGACAATAAAATAATCACCTGTTTCCTGTGTTTTATTTTGCAAATGATTTGTATCTGCTGATATTATATTATTTAGACTATCCTTTGCATGCAGATTTATGGTATCATTAATTATTTGTTTTTTTGCAGTATCAGCAACGGGAGTTGGATTTGTTTTAATTTCATTTTTATTAAGGAAATTACTTGTAATATCGGAAAATAAAAACAGATAAACTAAAGCAGCAATAATAATCAGAAGAAATGAAATGATGATAAATAATTTTCTTTTCTTCCTTCTTTTTGCTTGTTTCTCTTTTTCCTGTTGTGCTAATTGTACTGCTTTATCTTTAAATTCAGTCCTGACAATGGCAGGAGATGTAAACTCATTAAAACCAATAAATTCATCTGCAAAAAGCGAACTGTCAGCAGTAAAAACAATTAATTTCTCATTATTCAGTTCGAAGATTCCAAATCCTTCTACTTTGAAATGCTTTTCATTCTGAATACCCTTTAATACATTTTCAGTAAATGCTGATATTTCATTTGTTGCCTGATCAACAGTTATTTGTTCCTGTTCTGCAATATATTGAGCAAGCAAATCATTTTGTGATGCAATGCTTTCAAATAATATTATCTTGAAAGGTGGTGTAAAAACATGATCAACAGGATGTATTTTTGCAGAAACAGTAGTTAAAGTGAATCTTCCCAATGCAGGAATAACAACAGTTTCCTTTTCTTTTAATACATTTAATACCAGCTTTACTATGTCCATTATCTTTATTTTTATCTTGAAAGCTTTTTTAAATCTTCAGGGGTATCTATAGCAATACTCTCAAATTCAGTTGTAGCTGTATATATTGTATATCCATTTTCAATCCAGCGTAATTGTTCAAGGGATTCTGTTTTTTCCAGACTACTCAAAGGTAATGAAACAATTTTTTTCAAAGTTGCAGTCCGATAAGCATAAATACCGATGTGTTTATAATAATCCATGCCTTTTTCAAGCCATTTTTCCTGAGCTACACCCCGTTGAAATGGAATTGCAGATCGGCTGAAATAAACTGCCCTGTTATGGATATCTTTAACCACTTTTACAACATTGGGATTAAAAATATCTTCACAACATTCAATCCGTTTAATTAATGTGGCAATTTCTACTGAATTATCAGCAAAGCATGATGCAAGTAAATCAATTTGTGCGGGATTAATAAAGGGTTCATCACCCTGAATATTTATAATTATATCAACATCGCTTTTATTAAGGTTTTCAACAACTTCAAAACAACGATCGGTACCACTATTATGTTTTTCTGAGGTCATACAAACATTTGCACCAAAACTTTTCACATGATCAGCTATACGATCATCATCAGTTGCAACTATAACTTTTATTAAAGATTCAGCCATACTCACCTGTTCATAAACTCTTTGTATCATTGACTTTCCGTCAATAATAGCAAGAGGTTTTCCCGGAAAACGTGTTGAGGCGTAACGAGCAGGTATAATCCCTATACAATTCATGATTTCAAACGATTAGAATAAACCGTTGATTTCGGCGTTGATTTTTTCGATAATAAGACCCAAATCTTCAGGATTTTTCTGAAAATTCATATTATCGACTTCAATTACCAGTAATTTACCGATTTTATAGCTTTCTATCCATTGTTCATATCTTTCATTAAGACTTTTCAGGTAATCCAAGCGGATAGAGTTTTCATATTCCCTTCCGCGTTGCTGAATCTGATTAACCAATGTTGGAACACTTGCTTTTAAATAAATAAGCAGATCAGGAGGTTGGATAAAGCTGCTCATCAATTCAAACAAAGAAGAGTAGTTGTCAAAATCGCGGGTTGTCATTAATCCCATGGCGTGTAAGTTGGGAGCAAAAATATATGCATCTTCATATATTGTACGATCCTGTATAACAGATTTCCCTTTTTTACGAATATCAACCACTTGTCTGAAACGACTGTTTAAAAAATAGATCTGAAGATTGAATGACCAGCGTCGCATATCTTCATAAAAACTTTGCAAATAAGGGTTGGTATCTACATCCTCGTAGTGGGCCTGCCACTTAAAATGCTTTGACAATAAACCTGTAAGGGTAGTTTTGCCAGAGCCAATATTTCCTGCAACTGCTATATGCATAGTATATTAATTTAATGATAAACTGATTTTCAAAAGTACAATTTTTTAATTGCTTTTACTATTGAATTGATATTTTTTTTACAAAAAAGCTTGTAGTAAAGAAAAACCTGTCAGGTATAAAAACCTGACAGGTCTATGTAGATTTAATAACTTAAAGAATTAAGAAATAAATACTTATTAATTATGCCTGAGCTGTAGGACCGCCTAAATTAAAGGGCAAGCCTTCCATAGGATCAGGTTCTTTAATTTTGCCGTTAGCTACTTCAAACTTTGCAATATTTTCCTGCAATGCTCTTAATAAGCGTTTTGCATGCTGAGGTGTAAGTATTATTCTTGCCTTTACATTAGCTTTAGGAACTCCCGGCATCATTTTAATAAAATCTAGAATAAATTCTGATTGTGAATGTGTAATGATAGCCAGGTTAGAATAAGTACCTTCTGCTACTTCAGCGCTTAACTCAATATTTAACTGATTTTGTTCGTCTTGTGGGTTCATCTTAATAGTTTTTACGGTTCATTAGTTCTTCCATATCCTCACATGAGCCTACAATAAGACTTTCATATTCTCTTAAACCTGTACCGGCAGGTATTAAATGACCTACCAGAACATTTTCCTTTAAACCAATTAAGTTATCAGTTTTAGCACTGATAGTGGCTTCGGTAAGTACTTTAGTAGTTTCCTGGAATGAAGCTGCAGATAAGAAACTTTTGGTTTGTAAAGAAGCTTTGGTAATACCCTGCAATACCTGACGTGCAGTTGCAGGTTGAGCATCTCTTGATTCAATTAGTTTTTTATCTTTACGTTTCAGATATGAATTTTCATCTCTGATTTTACGGGCGCTTACAATTTGACCGGCTTTGTATGTTTCAGAATCACCGGGGTTTTCAACAACTCTCTTACCAAAGATTTCATCGTTTTCTTCCTGGAAATCAATTTTATTTGACAATTCACCTTCTAGGAATTTAGTATCACCCGGGTCAGCAACTTCGACTTTACGCATCATCTGACGAACAATAACTTCGTAATGCTTATCATTGATTTTCACACCCTGTAAACGATAAACTTCCTGAATTTCATTAACAATATATTCCTGAACTTTCATTGGTCCTTTAATCGCCAGAATATCAGATGGAGTCATTGCACCTTCTGAAAGTGGTGTTCCGGCTTTTACGTAGTCGTTTTCCTGAGCCAGAATCTGTTTAGAAGTTGGAATTAAGTAAGTTTTTTCTTCGCCTGTTTTAGAGGTAATGATAACTTCTCTGTTTCCACGTTTCAGTTTCTTACTGAATGAAACCACACCGTCAATTTCTGAAACAACGGCAGGATCAGATGGATTACGTGCTTCAAACAATTCAGTTACACGTGGCAGACCTCCTGTGATATCACCAGATTTACCAAAGGCTCTCGGAATTTTTGCTATCGTTTCACCGGCAACAATTTTCTTTCCTTCTTCACAACTGATGTGAGCACCAACTGGAATATCATATATTTTCAATACTTCACCTGAAGCTGAAAGTATGCTGATAGAAGGATTTTTAGATTTCTGACGGGTTTCGATAATTACTTTATCCTGATAACCGGTTTGGTCGTCAGATTCAATTCTATAAGTAACACCTTCAATAATATTATCAAATGAAACTTTTCCGGCTACTTCTGATAAAATAACTGCATTGTATGGATCCCAATCTGCAATCATTTCACCTTTTTTCACATCGCTTCCATTCTTGATATATAAATTTGAGCCATAAGGTATAAAGCTGGATGCCAATACAATATGTGTATGTTTATCAACAATTCTCATTTCGGCAGAACGTCCGATAACTACATCGAATTTTCTTCCGTCAGGACTTGTATAAGCTACTGAACGTAATTCGTCAATTTCAATTACACCATCATATTTGGCTTCGATTCTTGACATAATTGCAATGTTAGAAGCAGTACCCCCAACGTGGAATGTACGTAATGTAAGCTGTGTACCAGGCTCACCAATAGACTGAGCAGCAATAACACCAACTGCTTCACCTTTTTGAACCATTCTGCCGGTTGCAAGATTACGACCATAACATTTAGCACAAACACCTTTTTTAGATTCGCAGGTTAATACCGAACGAATTTCAACTTCTTCAATAGGAGAATCTTCAATTACCTGACTAATATCTTCATTTAACTCTTCACCTGAAGAAACAATCAGTTCACCGGTTTGAGGATGGTATATATCATGTAAGGAAACACGTCCTAAGATTCTGTCGTATAATGATTCAACAACTTCCTCGTTTTTCTTTAAAACGGTAGTAACCAAGCCTCTTAAAGTTCCGCAATCTTCATCAGAAATAATAACATCCTGAGAAACATCAACCAGACGACGTGTTAAATAACCTGCATCAGCAGTTTTTAGAGCTGTATCGGCCAACCCTTTACGGGCACCGTGAGTAGAAATAAAATATTCAAGTACTGATAAACCTTCTTTAAAGTTTGAAAGAATTGGATTTTCAATAATTTCACCACCTGTAGCACCTGATTTTTGTGGTTTTGCCATCAGACCTCTCATCCCTGACAACTGACGAATCTGTTCTTTAGATCCACGGGCACCTGAATCAAGCATCATATAAACAGGATTAAATCCTTGTTTATCTTTTGACAATTGTTTCATGAGCGTTTGTGTAAGATGAGAATTGGTATGTGTCCAGATATCGATAATCTGATTGTATCTTTCGTTATTAGTGATGAACCCCATATTATAGTTGTTCATTACTTCATCAACTTCTTCATTTGCCTGACTTATCAACTGTTCTTTGATTGAAGGAATAATTACATCTCCTAAATTAAAAGACAATCCTCCTCTAAACGCCATCATAAATCCTAAATCTTTGATATCGTCAAGGAATTTAGCTGTTTTAGCTGTACCAGTTTTTTTCAAAACTCCACTGATAATATCACGAAGAGATTTTTTTGTCAGCAACTCATTGATATACCCATATTCCTTAGGAACTACCTGATTAAATAATACTCTTCCGCAAGTTGTATCGATAATGGTTCTTTTCATTTTACCATTTTCTTCAACTTCAATAGGAACTTTAATCCAGGCATGTAAATCGAGCTGTTTTTCATTGTAAGCTATAATAACTTCTTCAGCAGAATAAAAGATTTTACCTTCTCCTTTAACTGCCTGATCAGGTTCACTATATCTACCTTTGGTGATATAATACAAACCTAAAACCATGTCCTGAGAAGGAACAGTGATAGGTGCACCATTAGCAGGGTTCAAAATATTATGAGAAGCCAGCATTAATATCTGGGCTTCTAAAATTGCTGCATTGCCTAGTGGAACGTGAACAGCCATCTGGTCACCATCAAAGTCGGCATTGAAAGCAGTACAAACCAGTGGATGTAAACGGATTGCCTTACCTTCTACCAAACGGGGCTGGAATGCCTGAATACCCAAGCGGTGCAAAGTTGGAGCACGGTTAAGCATCACAGGATGTCCTTTTAATATACTTTCTAAAATATCCCAAACTACAGGATCTTTTCTATCTACAATTTTTTTAGCAGATTTAACGGTTTTAACGATACCTCTTTCGAGCATTTTGCGGATAATAAATGGCTTGAATAATTCAGAAGCCATATCTTTAGGAATGCCGCATTCGTTTAATTTTAATTCAGGGCCTACAACAATAACCGAACGACCGGAATAGTCAACACGTTTACCTAATAAGTTCTGACGGAAACGACCCTGTTTCCCTTTTAAACTATCGCTTAATGATTTTAATGCTCTGTTAGATTCTGTTTTCACAGAACTTGCTTTTCTTGAATTATCAAATAATGAATCCACAGCTTCCTGCAACATACGCTTTTCATTACGCATAATTACATCAGGAGCTTTAATTTCAATCAAACGTTTCAAACGATTGTTTCTGATAATTACTCTACGGTATAAATCATTTAAATCGGATGTTGCAAATCTTCCTCCATCCAAAGGAACAAGAGGACGTAATTCTGGTGGTATTACCGGAACTACCTTAACTATCATCCATTCAGGGCGGTTTTCAACTCTTAACTGAGCATCACGGAATGCTTCAAAAACTTTTAAGCGTTTTAACAGATCTTGTTTTCTTTGTTGTGAAGTTTCATTACTTGCACGATGCCTTAGATCAAATGACATCTGATCTAAATCAAGTCTTGCAAGCAAATCGTATAATGCTTCAGCGCCCATTTTGGCAATAAATTTATTAGGGTCGCTGTCATCTAAATTCTGGTTATCAACAGGAAGACTTTCCAATATTTCGAAATATTCTTCTTCTGATAAGAAATCAAGATAGTTTACACCATCATCTTTTTTGATACCCGGATTAATTACCACATATTTTTCGTAGTAAATAATCATGTCAAGTTTCTTGGTTTGTAAGCCAAGCAATGAGCCTATTTTATTAGGTAAAGATCTGAAGAACCAAATGTGTGCAACAGGAACTACAAGTTGAATATGTCCCATTCTTTCTCTTCTTACCTTTTTTTCGGTAACTTCCACACCACATCGGTCGCATACAATACCTTTATATCTGATACGTTTATATTTACCGCAATGACATTCCCAATCTTTTACAGGACCAAAAATTCGTTCACAAAACAAACCATCTCTTTCGGGTTTATATGTTCTGTAATTAATGGTTTCTGGTTTAAGCACTTCTCCCCTTGAACGTTCAAGAATAACTTCTGGTGAGGACAGACTTATTGTAATATTTGAAAATTCATTTTTTACGATATTATCTTTTCTGAAAGCCATATTTTTAATGTTAAAAATTTAAAATAAAATGTTGAATTTGGGTTAGGTTATTAAATACATTTGTTAATCAAATGTAATATTTAAGCCAAGTCCCCTTAATTCATGTACTAAAACATTAAAAGATTCAGGTATTCCCGGTTTAGGCATGTTTTCACCTTTAACGATAGATTCGTAAGCTTTAGCCCTACCAATAACATCGTCAGATTTAACCGTTAATATTTCCTGCAGAATGTTGGCAGCACCGAATGCTTCGAGCGCCCAAACTTCCATTTCTCCAAAACGTTGTCCACCAAACTGAGCTTTACCACCTAAAGGTTGTTGTGTAATAAGTGAGTAAGGTCCGATTGAACGGGCATGCATTTTATCATCAATCATGTGATGCAGTTTAATCATATAAATATAGCCAACTGTAGCAGGTTGGTCGAATTTATCGCCTGTACCGCCATCATATAAGTAAACTTTACCGTTTTCGGGTAAATCTGCTTTGCGCATATATCCATTAATTTCATCAATGGTAGCACCATCAAAAATTGGAGTAGAAAATTGTAATCCTAATTTCATACCAGCCCAACCTAAAACAGTTTCGTAAATTTGTCCGAGGTTCATACGGGAAGGTACACCTAATGGATTTAATACAATATCAACAGGAGTTCCGTCTTCTAAGAAAGGCATATCTTCTTCGCGAACAATTTTTGCAACAATACCTTTGTTCCCGTGGCGTCCCGCCATTTTATCCCCTACTTTTAACTTACGTTTTTTAGCAACATAAACTTTTGCCATCTGAATAATACCTGCAGGTAAATCATCACCAACAGTAGCAACAAATTTATTACGTGAAAAACGGCCTAATAATTCCCTGAACTTGATACTGTAATTATTTAATAATTCTTTAATCAATGTATTGGTTTCCTTATCAGTAGTCCATTTGTTAGGATTGATATTCGTATAGTCAATAGTGCTTAATATTTTCTGGGTAAATTTAGTTTTTTTAGGAACTATTTCTTCTTTAAATATATTATAAACACCCTGTGAAACTTTTCCGCTGGTTAAAACCAATAATTTATCTACTAATTTATTGGTTAAATCAGTTGTATCTTTAGAATAATCTTTTTCAAGAATCTTGATAATATCTTTATCTTTTCCTTTTGCTTTTTTATCTTTAATTACTCTTGAAAATAGTTTTTTATCAATTACAACACCTTTTATTGAAGGAGGTGCTTTTAAAGATGCATCTTTTACATCTCCTGCTTTATCACCAAAGATTGCTCTTAAGAGTTTTTCTTCCGGTGTTGGGTCAGATTCTCCTTTTGGAGTAATTTTTCCAATTAAGATATCACCTTCGTTTACTTCAGCTCCTATCCGGATAATTCCGTTTTCATCCAGATCTTTGGTAGCATCAGCACTTACATTAGGAATATCATTGGTTAACTCTTCCATTCCACGTTTGGTTTCGCGAACTTCGAGCGTAAATTCTTCGATATGAACAGATGTAAAGATATCTTCTTTAACAACTTTTTCAGAAATTACAATAGCATCTTCAAAATTATAACCTTTCCAGGGCATAAATGCAACCATCAGATTTCTGCCTAAAGCCAGTTCACCGTTTTTAGTTGCATAGCCTTCGCATAATACCTGTCCTTTTTTAATCTTTTCACCTTTTCTTACAATAGGTCTCAGATTAATAGAAGTATTCTGGTTAGTACGCATGAATTTTGTAAGTTTATAATGTTTTAATTCATCGTCAAAACTTACCATTCTTTCTTTTTCGTCGCGTGCATATCTGATAACAATTTCATCAGCATCAACATACTCAACAACACCATCAACTTCTGCATTAATCAGAACTCTTGAATCGCGGGCAACAGCGGCTTCTATACCAGTTCCAACAACAGGGATTTCAGGATTTAATAAAGGAACTGCCTGACGCATCATATTAGAACCCATCAAAGCACGGTTGGCATCATCATGCTCCAAAAATGGAATTAATGAAGCAGCTATTGAAGCGATCTGGTTAGGAGCAATATCTATTAAATCTACCTTATCTTTTGATAAAATCGGGAAGTCAGCTAAATGTCTGGCTTTTATTTTATCGGCAACAAGATTACCCTTTTCGTCATAATCAGTATTGGCCTGAGCAATAGTAGAGTGTTCCTCTTCTTCGGCACTCATGTAAATATAATCCTCGTCTACTGCTACTTTACCATCAATAATTCTACGATAAGGTGTTTCAATAAAACCAAGTTTATTAATTTTAGCATAAACACAAAGTGAAGAAATCAAACCAATATTTGGTCCTTCGGGTGTTTCAATAGTACATAAACGACCATAATGAGTATAGTGTACGTCACGAACCTCAAAACCAGCTCTTTCTCTTGATAAACCACCAGGTCCTAATGCAGAAATTCTTCTTTTGTGGGTAATCTCAGCCAGTGGATTGGTTTGATCCATGAATTGAGATAACTGGTTGGTACCAAAGAATGAGTTAATTACAGAGGATAATGTTTTAGCATTAATCAAATCAGTAGGTGTAAATACTTCGTTATCACGAACATTCATTCTTTCGCGAATGGTTCTGGCCATACGTGATAAACCAACACCAAACTGAGCATATAATTGTTCACCAACAGTACGAACCCTACGGTTACTCAAGTGGTCAATATCATCAACATCAGTTTTTGCATTGATTAATTGAATAAGGTATTTGATAATATCGATGATATCTTCTTTTGTCAAAACTTTGGTTTCGATAGGTATATCCAGGTTTAATTTTTTATTAATCCTGTATCTGCCCACGTCACCTAAATCGTAGCGTTTATCTGAGAAGAATAATTTTTCAATTATACCGCGGGCGGTTTCTTCATCAGGTGGTTCAGCATTACGAAGCTGACGGTATATATATTCAACTGCTTCTTTTGCATTATTGGCAGTATCTTTTTGTAATGTATTGAAAATTATTGCAAAATCGTTGGTATTAACTTCTTCTTTATGTAAAAGGATAGTTTTAATACGTGCATTAACGATTAAGTCAATATGTTTATCTTCTAAAATTGTTTCACGGTCAATGATAACTTCGGTACGCTCAATAGAAACAACTTCGCCGGTATCTTCATCAACGAAATCTTCTATCCAGGCTCTTACCACGCGGGCAGCCAACTTACTGCCAATTAATTTTTTAAGACCAACTTTTGAAACTTTAATTTCCTGTGCAAGGTTAAATATTTCAAGAATATCTTTATCGGTTTCAAAACCAATAGCTCTTAACAATGTGGTGATAGGAAGTTTTTTCTTTCTATCGATGTAAGCATACATCACATTATTAATATCAGTTGTAAATTCCATCCATGAGCCTTTAAATGGAATAATTCTTGCTGAATATAGCTGTGTTCCGTTAGCGTGAACACTTGTACCAAAAAATACACCAGGTGAACGATGTAATTGAGAAACCACAACTCTTTCTGCTCCATTGATAACAAAAGTACCTTTTGGAGTCATATAAGGTATCATACCAAGATAAACATCCTGTATGATGGTTTCAAAATCCTCATGTTCGGGATCGGTACAATATAACTTTAATTTTGCTTTTAGAGGGACGCTATATGTGAGACCTCTTTCCAGACATTCTTCGATAGAATAGCGTGGAGGGTCAATAAAATAGTCAATAAACTCTAATACAAAATTATTACGGGCATCGGTAATTGGAAAGTTTTCACAGAAAACTTTAAACAAACCTTCGTCAGAGCGATTTTCTGAATTGGTTTCTAATTGAAAGAAATCCTTAAATGATTTTAATTGAATATCTAAAAAATCAGGATAATCTGTTCTTTTTTTCGATGCAAAATTTATTTTTTGAACTGTTTTTGGTGTCAAAGCTATTTCGTTTTAAGTGAAGAAAAAAATTGAATTAACAATTAATATATAACAAGGAAAAGACTTCTTGTTAAACAAGAAGCCGTTCCCTTATTAATTGTATGAATAAACCTTCTTACTTAACTTCTACCTCAGCACCAGCTTCTTCTAATTGTTTTTTCAATGCTTCAGCTTCGTCTTTGGTAACGCCTTCTTTTAATGGTTTTGGAGCTGCATCAACTAATTCTTTAGCTTCTTTTAAACCTAAACTGGTTAATTCCTTAACTAATTTAACTACTGCTAATTTTTGTTGACCTGCTGCTTTTAATATAACATCAAAAGATGTTTTTTCTTCAACTGCTGCTGCTGCTGCTACTGGAGCTGCTACTGCAACTGCTGCTGCTGCTGGTTCAATACCATATACATCTTTCAAAATATCAGCTAATTCTTTAACTTCTTTAACTGTTAAATTAACTAATTGTTCTGCAAAAGCTTTTAAATCTGCCATTTTATTATTGTTTTTAATTGTTTTTAAATTTTTATTTTTTATTAATTATTCTGGTCTTTCTGATAATGTTTTAAGAATTCCTGAGATGTTGTTTCCACCTGATTGTAATGCAGACATCACATTTTGAACTGGTGATTGAAGCATACCGATAATATCACCGATAAGTTCATTTTTAGACTTGATATTAATAAGCATATCAAGCTGATTGTCGCCAATATAAAATGATTCTTCCACAAAAGCACCTTTTAAAATAGGTTTAGGTGAAGTTGCTCTGAATTCTCTTATTAATTTTGCAGGTAAATTATTAATATCTGCAAGCATTATAGAAGTAGAACCTTTTAAAACAGGAAATAATTCAGTGTAATCTCTACCTGATTTTTCCATTGCTCTTTTGAGCAAAGTGTTTTTTGCTACGATCAACTTAATTTCTCTTTTAAAACAAAGTCTTCTCAACTTGCTTGTATCTACTGAATTCAAATCAGAAATATCAGTAATATACATATAGTTTGATGCTGAAATTTGTTCTGCAAGGGATTCTATAAGTTGATTCTTTTCTTCTTTTTTCATAGTTATTACTTTCTTTTAAGCCTTTACTTTATAAATATTATAAAGCAATGGATTTAGGTTCAACTTTAATACCCGGACTCATTGTACTTGAAAGATAAATACTTTTTACATAAGTACCTTTAGCTGCTGATGGTTTCAATTTAATGATAGTTTGGATCAATTCTCTAGCATTTTCAATTATTTTATCATTTGTAAATGATACTTTTGCAACTGCTGCATGAATAATACCAAACTTATCTACTTTGAAATCAATTTTACCAGCTTTTACTTCAAGAACTGCTTTACCAACTTCCATTGTAACAGTACCTGTTTTTGGATTTGGCATTAAGCCTCTTGGACCTAAAACTTTTCCTAACGCTCCTACTTTTGGCATGATGCTTGGCATGGTGATGATAACATCTACATCTGTCCAGCCGCCTTTGATTTTATCAATGTATTCATCAAGCCCGTAGTAATCTGCTCCGGCTTCTTTAGCTTCGTCTTCTTTATCTGGTGTACATAACACAAGTACTTTTTTTGTTTTTCCTGTACCATGAGGTAATGTAACGATACCACGTACCATTTGATTTGCTTTACGTGGGTCTACACCTAAACGAACATCAACATCAACAGAAGAATCAAATTTTGTATTGGAAATATCCTTTACAATTTTAATTGCTTCTTCTAATGAATAAATGCTGTCTTTATCGAATTTTGCTAAAGCTTCTTTTCTTTTTTTTGTTAACTTAACCATTTCGCGTTTTGTTAAAATAAATTTGACTTTTGAATAATGTTTACCTTAAACACTATTAAGCGATACTTGCAAAAGGTTTTTCTCCTTTTATTGTTAACCCCATACTTCTGGCAGTACCTGCAACCATTGAAATAGCTGATTCAATAGTAAAACAGTTTAAATCAACCATTTTATCATCAGCAATTTGCTTAACCTGATCCCATGTAATGGTTGCAACTTTATTACGGTTAGGTTCTGGTGAACCTTTTTTAATAGCTGCTGCTTCCATTAACTGTACTGCTACAGGAGGAGTTTTAATAATAAAATCAAAGGATTTGTCTTTGTAAACAGTAATAATAACCGGAATTATTTTACCGGCACTTTCTTGTGTACGAGCGTTAAACTGCTTGCAAAATTCCATAATGTTCACACCTTTAGAACCTAATGCAGGGCCTACTGGTGGTGAAGGGTTTGCAGCACCTCCTTTAATTTGTAATTTAATGATACCTGTAACTTCTTTTGCCATTTTGCTTTTTACTTAAAGATTAAAAACTTAAGTTTAATTTTTTGATAATTATTCTTTTTCTACTTGCATAAAACTTAATTCTAATGGAGTTTTCCTTCCGAAGATTTTAACCATTACTTTCAGTTTTTTCTTTTCATCATTTACTTCTTCAATAATACCGCTGAAGCTATTGAAAGGTCCGTCAATTACTTTAACTGATTCACCTACAATAAACGGATCGTTTAATTCTTCGCTCTGGTCAGAAAGTTCATCTACTTTTCCAAGTATTCTGTTTACTTCTGCCTGACGCATTGCAACTGGTTCACCTTTTGAACCTAAAAACCCTATTACATTCGGAATATTCTTAATAATATGTGGAATTTCGCCCAGTAAAACAGCTTCAATAAGCACGTAACCGGGAAGATAATTTCTTTCCTTGCTTATTTTTTTACCTTTTCTTACTGAATAGACTTTTTCCGTAGGAATAAGCACTTGAGAGATGTATTCTTGCAAATTTAAGCGGTTGATTTCACTTTCCATGTACTCTTTTACCTTTTTCTCTTTACCGCTTATTGCTCTAACTACATACCACTTTTTTACTTGTTCGCTCATACTTTTAAAGAATTTGATAAGAACTAATTATCAAAATTTAATACTATTATTAAATTACGGCTTTTATACCTAAAATTTTATTTTTGCAATTGATATCTCTGGTAAACAGGAAGGTTGTTTAAGGGAAGCAAGATATGTTTTTGCAAAGATTGATATAAATTTTAAGTTAAAAAGCTATAAAAGTAACCAAGGAAGCCTTTCCATGCTAAATCAGGATGTGCTCCAAACACGATATCCATTCCAAAAACCACAAAAGCGATTATTAATGAGGCAACAGAAACTACTATTGCACTGTTTTGTAATTCGCTCCATGATGGCCACGAAACCTTATTCATAAGTTCATCGTAGCTTTCTTTAATGTAATCTATTACTTTTGACATTTAATATAAGTATTTTTGCACGGGTGGAAGGATTTGAACCCTCAGCCTACGGTTTTGGAGACCGCCACTCTACCAATTGAGCTACACCCGTTTGTTGATAAATAGATAAATAAAGGTATCCTTGAATTTATCAAGGAATACCTTTATTTAATTATAAATTAATATTTTGCTAAAATTAATCTAAAATTTCAGTTACCTGACCTGCACCTACAGTTCTGCCACCTTCGCGGATAGCAAATCTTAAGTTCATGTTCAAAGCGATTTCAGAAATTAATTCAACAGTAATTGTTAAGTTATCACCAGGCATAACCATTTCAACACCTGCTGGTAAAGTTACTGAACCAGTTACGTCTGTAGTTCTGAAATAGAATTGTGGACGATATTTGTTGTGAAATGGAGTATGACGGCCACCTTCTTCTTTTTTCAAAATATAAACTTCAGCTTTGAAGTTTTTATGAGGTTTAATAGAACCAGGTTTTGCAATAACCATACCACGGGTAATAGCATCTTTTTCAATACCTCTTAATAATAAACCTGCATTATCACCAGCTTCGCCTCTATCTAAAATTTTGCGGAACATTTCAACACCGGTAACAACTGATTTTAATTTTTCAGCACCCATACCAATGATATCAACTGGATCGCCAGTGTTGATAACACCAGTTTCGATTCTACCAGTAGCAACAGTACCACGACCTGTAATTGAGAATACGTCTTCAACTGGCATAAGGAATGGTTTATCTACGTCTCTTGGAGGAAGTGGAATATAAGCATCAACTGCATCCATTAAGTCATAAATTTTTTCAACCCATTTAGGTTCTTTATTTAATCCACCTAAAGCAGAACCTCTGATAACCGGAGTATTATCACCGTCGAAACCGTAGAAAGTTAATAACTCTCTGATTTCCATTTCAACTAAATCTAATAATTCTTCGTCATCAACTAAGTCAACTTTATTCATAAACACAACCAATTTAGGCACACCAACCTGACGTGCTAAAAGGATATGTTCACGGGTTTGAGGCATAGGACCGTCAGTAGCAGCCACAACGATGATAGCACCGTCCATCTGAGCAGCACCGGTAACCATATTCTTAACGTAGTCAGCGTGACCAGGACAGTCAACGTGAGCGTAGTGACGGGTTGCGGTTTGATACTCAATGTGAGCAGTATTAATAGTAATACCTCTTTCTTTTTCTTCAGGAGCTGCGTCGATTGAATCGAATGATTTGAATTCAGCAAAACCTTTATCAGCTAAACATAAAGTAATAGCTGCTGTTAAAGTAGTTTTACCATGATCAACGTGACCAATAGTTCCAACATTTACGTGTGGTTTGGAACGGTCGAATTTTTCTTTTGCCATATTATTGCTTGTTAAAGATGTTTAAAATTTATTTTTATTGATTACTTTACTATATTTTATTTCAATTTTATTATTTTCAAGCAGAGCCATTGACGAGAATTGAACTCGTGACCCCTTCCTTACCAAGGAAGTGCTCTACCCCTGAGCTACAACGGCTAAACACAAAGAGCGGAAGACGGGTCTCGAACCCGCTACCTACAGCTTGGAAGGCTGTCGCTCTACCAAATGAGCTACTTCCGCGATGTGTGGGGGGAGGAGGATTCGAACCTCCGAAGGCTTCGCCAACAGATTTACAGTCTGTCCCATTTGACCGCTCTGGTATCCCCCCAATTGTCCTTTTTTATTGATGAGCCGATGGAGGGATTCGAACCCCCGACCAGCTGATTACAAATCAGCTGCTCTGGCCAACTGAGCTACATCGGCATTGGTATTCCTACATTATAAAAAAAAACAGTCCTTTTTTTGAAAAGGACTGCAAAAATATAAAAAATTTTAATACAACCAAAATTTATTTTGTTTTTTTTTCGATTATATTCCTCTAATCTTTTCTTTATGTTTAATTAATTGTTTTCTTAAAGCTTCAACTGCCTGATCTGTAGCTCCTTCAAAAGTTTTGCAATTTTTCTTGGCAAATAAATCATTTCCGGGTATCATTAATCGTATTTCAGCCACTTTATTATCTAAATCTTCGGTATTATCTAATTTTAAGATTACTTCACTTCCAATTATATCTGTATAATTGCTTGAAAGTTTTTTTACTTTTTCGTTTATGAAATCTTCTAATTTTCTATCAGTTTTAAATTTTACAGCGTTAATCATTACTTTCATAATATTTACCTCCATTTTATGCCCTGGGATGGGCTTGTTTATAAATAGTTTTTAATTTATTAATTGTGTTGTGCGTATAAACCTGTGTTGCAGTAAGATTGGAATGTCCCAAAATTTCTTTGATAGCATTAAGGTCGGCACCATTGTTAAGCATGTGTGTAGCAAAGGAATGACGTAAAACATGCGGACTCTTTTTATTAATTGTAGTTATTTTGCTAAGATAATAATAAACGACCCGATAAACAAGTTTTGTATACAATTTTTTTAAATTTTTTGTTAAAAAAATGAAATTTTCTTTTTCCATTGATGCAAGACCAAGTCTGTTCTTCACTTCAAAGAAATGAAGTATTTTATCTTTTAATAATTTACTTATCGGAATGATTCTTTCTTTATTTCTTTTTCCTAATACTTTCATACTTAAATTCACCATATCTATATCTTCATGCTTCAGGTTTATCAGCTCAGTGAGCCGGATTCCGGTATCGTAAAGCACTTCCAGTATAAGCATATTGCGAAGTTCGAGGTATTCATCAGAGAATTCATCCTCCAGTAATTTTTCCATATTGGCTTCTTCTACATAAACCGGTAATTTTTTAGGCGTTTTCGGTGAAATGATTTTAGTTGTCGGATTAGTAGTTATATGTTTTTCTCTTAATAAAAATTTGTAAAAGGATTTAAGAGTAGTAATCTTTCTATTGATACTTCTGGCCTGAACTCCGGCTTCCATTAACGAGCTAAGCCATGCACGCATCATCTGATGGTTTATTTCAGTGATTTCTTTTGTTGAATAATTTGTTTGGATAAATTCGAAAAATTGTTTCAGATCATGTTCATACGCAATACATGTGTTGGGTGAATACCTTTTTTCGTATTTAATATATTGCAGGAATTGATCCTTGAACATCATGTTATCTTCTTAAATATTATAACTACTGCATTTTTCTGTCTTATTGCAAAGCTAATGAAATACTATTAATTAATAAACACTAAATTTAATGAAATGTTATTATTTTGAAAGCAATCTTTCAAAAATTAACAGTGCTAAAAGCAGGATAACAAATTCTGCCAAAATTCTTTATTTTTTAATGCACTTCAGGTATAAAAATAAGAAAACCTGTAATACAATTTAAATATTGTATTACAGATTTTCTATATTAATTCGTTTATGATAGTAAAACGCCGGCTATTATATTTCGTTGTTCTGCTGCATCTGCTGAACGTAAATAGCTTTTAAGCGTTGTTCCCTTGAAACTATAGAAGGTTTTGTAAATTTTTGACGGTTACGTAGTTCTTTTACTACACCTGTTTTTTCAAATTTTCTTTTTAATTTTTTCAACGCGCGGTCGATGTTTTCACCTTCTTTAATTGGAACGATAATCATAATGAATACCTCTTTCTTTTTTAATTAATATTATTTTTAAATTGGTCGGCAAAATTATAAATAAGTTTTTATATATCAAAACTTTATTTAAAATAATTTATTTTGGAGCCTTTTTAATGAGTTGTACCGCCATTAATCCAAACAATATTATAGGTATCCATACTGATAAATAAGCAGGTAAATTGCCATAAGTGGCAAATACAGTTGATATTTTCATAAATAAAATAAAAGAAAATGTTATAGCCAGCCCAAAAGCCAGGTTTAAACCGATTCCGCCCCTTACTTTTCTCGACGAAAGCGAAACTCCAATCAAAGTAAGTACAATAGTTGCAAACGGATAGGAAATACGCTGATACTTCTCCACTTCGTAAAACTTAACCCTGTCGGAGCCTCTAAGTTTTTCCTGGTTTATAAATTTACGTAACTGTGTATAATCCATCGTCTCAACATCAGCATTCTCTTTAGTAAAATCGGAAGGGCGAATATTCATGGCTAAATCCATATTATCTTTTCTGTTGTATATTTCGTTAGTACCATCCAATGTTCGAATCGTACAATTTAACAAATGCCATTTTCCACTTGTACTGTCCCATGTAATCTGCTCAGCGGTAAGCTTATAGAACAATCCTGTTTCATTTATTTTTTCTATTGAGAAACGGAAGCCATTATTGGAAAAATTATCAAATCCTTCCAGATAAACATAAGTTCCTTTTTCAAGCTGCAAATGATAATTGGTTTTACTCGCTTTAAAATTGTTCTTTATATATTTCTTTTCGAAGGCCAGACGATGTACATTTACATTAGGAATCAAAAAGTTTGCCAGATAAAAAGTCATTAAACCGATAATTACTGCCGATAATATATAGGGATAAAGAAAACGTTTAAAACTTACTCCGGCATTTAAAATGGCAACCACTTCAGTATTTGATGCCATTTTGGAAGTAAAAAAGATTACTGCAACAAAAGTAAACAGCGGACTGAAAAGATTAATGAAATATGGAATAAAATTAAGGTAATAATTAAAAATAATATCATGTAAAGGTGCTTTCTTTTCGATAAAATCATCTATTTTTTCGGAAATATCAAATATGATTACTACAATAATAATTAATGCAATAGCATAAAAGAAAGTACCTAAAAATTTACGGATAATATATAAATCAAGTTTCTTAATCATCTGTTTTCTATTAATTTACAATCGATTGCTTAATTTTTGAACCATACTATTTTTCCAATCTGCAAAACTACCCTGTAATATTTTATTGCGTGCTTCACCAACCAGCCATAAATAAAAATTCAGATTGTGTACACTGGCTATCATAGCTGCCAGCATCTCCTGTGCCTGAAATAAATGACGCAAATAAGCCCTTGTATATTGACTGTCAACATAACTTTTTCCGTTTGGATCAACAGCTGAAAAATCATTTTTCCACTTTTCGTTTTTAATATTGATAATGCCTTCGCTTGTAAACAACATACCATTCCGGGCATTCCGGGTTGGCATAACACAATCCATCATATCAATACCTAACGCAATACTTTCCAAAATATTGGATGGAGTACCAACACCCATTAAATAACGCGGTTTATCTTCGGGTAATATACTACAGACCAGTTCTGTCAGTTCATACATAATTTCAACAGGCTCACCGACTGATAAACCACCGATAGCATTGCCTTCCCTCTGATGAGAAGCTATTTCTTCAGCAGATTTTATCCTTAAATCGCGGTAAACGCTACCCTGTACAATAGGAAACAATGACTGTGATGAGCCATAAATTGGCGTTGTTGTATCAAACTGGGTAATACATCTTTTCAGCCAGCGATGGGTTAGTTCCATTGATTTGCTGGCATAATCATAATCACAGGGATAAGGTGTACATTCATCAAATGCCATAATAATGTCAGCACCGATAACCCGTTGTATATCCATCACTTTTTCAGGTGTAAATGTATGGCGTGAACCATCAATATGTGATTGAAAAACGACACCTTCTTCTTTCATTTTACGTGTACCGGACAAAGAATATACCTGATAGCCACCACTGTCGGTTAATATTGGCTTTTCCCAGCCAATAAATTTATGTAAACCACCGGCTTGTTGTAATATATCAAGTCCCGGCCTGAGATATAAATGATAGGTATTTCCTAAAATAATTTGTGCTCCGATATCATTTTTCACATCATTCATGTGTACTGCCTTTACTGAGCCAACAGTACCTACCGGCATAAAAATGGGTGTTTGAATATTACCATGAGCCGTTTTTATTTCTCCGGCTCTTGCTTTTGATTTCTTATCTTGTCCCTGTAAAGTAAAATCCATAAGTAATTGTGAGTAAAAATCATAATACTGATTAAATTATTAATTATCAACAATTTAAAAATTAAGCATTATGTTTATAAATATTTTCCAAAGATAAATCTAATTCCTATATTATAAATAATTTTGTAGATTCAATTTAAAAGAAAATGAATTTTGATGTTATAACTGATAATCTGATTACTAACTTGCTCCTTTTTGCATATTATGGTGCATTTCTTGTTCAGCTGTTCTATTACTGGCTTGTTTTCAGCAAACTTGCATTTTATAAACCCAATATAAAAACAGTAAAACAACAGGCTGTTTCTGTTGTAATTTGTGCTAAAAACGAATACCACAACTTAAAAGCAAACTTACCACTTATTTTAGAACAGGATTATCCTGATTTTGAAGTTGTGGTTGTTAATGATGCATCTAATGATGATACATATTATTTATTAAAGATTTTATCTGAAAAATACCCTCATTTAAAAATTGTTAATTTTATTGATAACGTTAATTTCTTCAGAGGGAAAAAATTCCCGTTGACATTAGGTATAAAATCTGCTAAAAATGATATTGTTTTACTAACTGATGCCGATTGTAAACCAGGCAGCCTTAAATGGATTGACCAAATGCAAGCTCAGTTTCAGCAAGGAACTGAGATTGTGCTGGGTTATGGTAAATACAAATACGAGACGGGCTTTATGAATAAGATAATCAGGTTTGACACATTGCATATTGCGCTACAATATTTATCAATGGCGCTTTTTGGTAAGGCTTATATGGGTGTGGGACGTAATCTTGCTTATCGCAAATCATTATTTTACAGACAAAATGGATTTATTAATCATTATAAAATAAAATCCGGTGATGATGACCTTTTTGTAAATGCTGCTGCCAATAAAAAAAATTGCCGGATAATGATACATAATGACAGTCACACTGTTTCTGAGGCTAAGAAAACATTTTCCACATGGATTACCCAGAAAAGAAGGCACTTAACGTCAGGAAAGTATTATAAATTTTCAACCAAATTATGGTTGGGAATTTATAGTTTGTCGCAACTTATATTTTTTATTACTTTTGTAAGCCTGCTTGTTAATAATTATTATTTATTAATCATTATTATTTTATTTTTGCTACGATTGATAAGCCAAATCGTGATTTTTAAAAAAGCAATGCTGAAACTGAATGAAAAGAATTTTTTACTTTTGGTACCTGTTTTTGAATTATTTTTTGTAGTTTTAAATCCGATTATTGTTTTAATAAATTCGATTTCGAGACCTGATAAATGGAAGTAAATACTAAACTCACCGAAAAAGCACAACGCGACTATGATCTGGTCAGGCTTGCCTTAGATAAAGGCGACCAGAAAGCGTATGCTGATTTGATGAACAATTACCGGGAATCGCTTTATTTTATGATGCTTAAGATGACGAATGATGCTACAGATGCAGAAGACCTGACCATAGAAGCATTCGGAAAAGCTTTTAAAAACCTGAGCCAATACAGCCCTGATTTTGCATTTAGTACCTGGTTATTTAAAATTGCCACCAATAATTGTATCGACTTCATAAGGAAAAAGAAAAAAATGACTTTTTCAATTAATAAGCCTTACGATTTCGACGAAGATGGCAATGACATTTCACATAATATTCCTTCAGATGTCCTGGACCCAGAAGAAAAATTCATAGAAAAGCAGAAAATAAAGCTGATGCGCGACATCGTTGAAAAACTGAAACCACATTATCGCGATTTAATAAAATTGCGTTATTTTGACGAGTTTTCTTACGAAGAAATTGCTGATGAACTGGATATTCCTCTTGGTACTGTTAAAGCTCAATTGTTCCGCGCAAGAGAGTTTTTATTTAATATCCTGAAAAACTCAGAAGAGAAAATTTAAAAGAGTTATGAGTTATGAATTATGAATTTATAACTCAAATTTTAAAAGCGGTATCAAATTCATTAATTTGCATACTCTACAAAATACATATCAATCATTCCTTTGTTTTTAGCTTCTATTTTACCACGATAAGTACATGTGAAGTTTTCTTTTACCAATTCAAAAGTAGTACTGCTGATATTTATTTTCCCGACTTCTCCGCTACTTTCCATTCGTGATGCAATATTGACAGTATCGCCCCATATATCGTAAGCAAATTTCTTTATTCCAACTATTCCTGCAACAACCGGTCCAGTGTGTATTCCAATTCTGATTTCGAAGGGTTCTTTACCTTTTGCCTTTTTGTTTTGAAAATGCTCACTTATATATTGCCTTATTTCAATAGCTGCGTTAACCATATCGTTCACAGTGGCTTTATTGGCTGATGATGTAAGACCACTGGCACACATATAGCTATCTCCAATGGTCTTTATTTTTTCAATATTGTATTTATCTATTATGTTGTCGAAAACTTTGAAGTAGTTATGAATTTCAGCTACAAGTTCTGCTGGTGTAAGTTTTTCAGTAATAGCTGTAAAATTTTTAAAATCTGTGAACATCACAGTAACATTATCAAATTGTCTGGCTTTTGCACTTCCTTTTTGCTTTAACTCTTCTGCAACTTCTGAAGGAAGTATGTTTAGCAACAATTCATCGCTTCTTTTTTTCTGCAATTCCAGCTCAGCAGTTCTTTCCTTTACAGTTTTTTCAAGTATTTTTTGTCGCTTTTTTAAATTTCTTAACCGTAAGTTTATATATAATAATATACCAGCAACTACTAAAATGATATATAAAGAATAAGCCCACCATGTTTTCCACCAGGGCGGACGAATGTTAAAACTATAACTGAGTTCTTTACTCCAATATCCATCACTGTTTATTGCTTTTACTTTAAAGGTAAAATCGCCTGAAGGCAGATTACCATAATGTGCCTCAGTAATATCGCTTAATGAATTCCAGTTTTCATCTATGCCTTCTAATTTATAACGGTATTGAACTTTATTGGGACTTTTTTGCGTAATTCCAATAAATCTGAAAGTCAGGAAATTATTGTCATATGCCAAACTCAATCCTTCCGGAATAGAATTCCATTTTGAGATATTGTTAAAAACAAAATTCCCTACTTTTACTCCGTTGCCTAAAACAATAATAGTATCTTTTTTATTTTCAAGCTGAGCCCAATTTATTTTTTCATTAAACAAATCAATGTTGTTAAGCTGAATACCAGGAGGAAATGTATCAGAACATTCACCTTCAGGATGAAATGCAGTTAGCCGGTCATTTGCAGCAATCCATATTATACCATTCTTATCTTCGCAAATCGACGTCCCTGTATTTACACCAACACCTAAAAAGCCATCTTCATGAGTGTAACTTTTAAAAATTACAGCACTTTCACTTAGAGAATTTAACATTACACTATCTTCAATACGGGCATACATTGTTTTTGTAAGCTTACTCAATCCTAAGCTTGTTCCGAACCAAAGATTCCCATTTTTATCCTCAATACTACTCAATATATTATTACTTGATAGACCTTCCTTAACCGTGAAATGCGTGAAATATTTTCCATCATATTTACTTAAACCACCGCCATAAGTGCCAAACCATATATTCCTGTTCTTATCTTCCATAACAGATCTGACTACATTATGTTGTATGCCTTTATTTATAATATAATGGGTAAATTGTTTTCCGTCAAATTTATTTGCCATTCCATCACCACATCCTAACCAGATATCACCATTACTAACTTCAGCTATACTAAAAACATTATTATCAGAAAGGCCTTCATTTGTTGTAAAGCTCGTGAATGAATTCCCGTTATATTTACAAATTCCCGAACCGTAAGTCCCGAACCAAACATTCCCTTTCTTATCAGCCAGCATACAATAAATATAATTATTTGATAATCCGTCTTTGGTAGCAAAAAAAGTAAAAAATTTACCATCAAATTTACAAACACCACTACCTAAACTCCCAAACCATAAATTCCCTTTAGTATCCTGAACAATCGAAGATATTTTGCTGTTTGCGAAACCTGCCTTTAAATTAAAATATGAAAAAGATTTTCCATCATACATATTGACTATCCCATCATTAGAACCTAACCATAACCGGCCTTCATTATCTTTGAATATACTCATTATATGGTTATTTGACAAACCTTCCTTATCTGTATAATTTGTAAAAATTTTCCCACTGAATTTATTAACACCACCTTCATAAGTTCCTATCCACAACGTATTGTTTCTGTCTTCAAGCATGCTTAATATTGAATTTCCGGACAATCCCTCATTAGTGGTAAAATTTGTAAAATAAGACCCGTTAAATACACTTACACCTCCACCTTCGGTACCTATCCAAATTTTTCCGGTATAATCCTGATGCAAACACCTGACAATATTATTTGACAAACCCTCTTTTACAGTATATGAAATAAAATTTTTTCCATCAAAACTATTTAGTCCGTTTGCATCGGTACCGAACCATAAATTTCCAGATTTGTCTTCCAGCATGCAGGATATGTTATTTCCTGAAAGACCATCTTTTACAGTAAAATGTGTAAATATGCTACCATCAAATTTACATACTCCTCCACCAAAAGTTCCAAACCATATATTTCCCGCTTTATCTTCCAGCATGCTTAATATTAAATTATTTGATAAGCCTGTGTTTTCGTTATATTGGGTAATGAATTCCCCGTCATATTTGCATACACCACCACCATTGGTTCCAAACCAGATATTACCGACTTTATCTTCCAGAATTGATAGTACCTGATTATGAGATAAGCCTTCATCTGTAGTAAAACGTGTAAAAAATTTACCATCAAACTTGCATACTCCTTTTCCAAAAGTAACAAACCAAAGATTTTCTTTTTTATCCCTTAGAATACATCTTATTTCATTATTTGACAGCCCTTCTCTGTCAGTATAATGCGAAAATAATTTGCCGTCGAATTTACTTACGCCACCGCCATTGGTTCCAAACCATAAGTTTCCATATTGATCTTCTTCCATACAAAAGATACTTTGTTGCTTTAAACCTTGTAATTTACTAAAAGAAGAAAAATTTTGAGGATTCTGATATTTTGTAAATGCTTCTTTAGCATTCACAACTTCGGGAGTACCAGCTATAAAAACACTACTTTTAGAAAAGTGTATTTTTTTAATGATAAGGCATTCTTTTTTTAAACTGATTATTTTAGGATGAACTGATAATTTAGATTTAGGTTTTACTATTGGGTGAATATTGCTTTTAATTTCTACTTTGTAAGGTTTAGTGAAAGCTATCTTTTTAAGTTTGTTTTTATCAATACAGGTAACAACCGGTTCAGCCATACTATCCTTTGGAACCACATATCCTTCAGCTTTTTCAGATTTAAGGGTATTAAGATTTATCACTTTCTTTTCCTGCTCTCTTTTGCAGGAAATTAAAATCAATATGAAAAAGCAAATGATACTAAGTTTACCCATTTATTCCAATGATAGTTGATGCTATTAATATTCTAATAAATTTTTATATTTCAATAATACTAATCTCTGGAATTTAATATTCTGCAAAAAATCTTAAATTCACACATATTAATATCACACTCAAAAATAAATTAATTTTGAGTTTTTCGATTTGGGGATTTTAACATTGCTAAAAACAATTTATACCGTTAAATCTCCTTATTATTTATTTTACCTCGGTAAATGAAAATATTTATTAATCAGGAATATGATCTCTCCATTGGTTTTTCCAGGCAATTGTATCTGACGTCCTGTTGGAACCAATTTCTGCTCGAATCTGTTCTTTACAATTATCCTTTACTTTGGTGCTGAATTCTAATTTATCAATCTCAGCATCATTCAAATTCTTGATAATAATATCAAGAATAAGTCCGCTTTTAAAATCTTCAATAATCATAACTTATTAAATTTTAGAGTGTGAATAAATTTGTTTACTTATATTAGCAAAAAGCTTCTTATAAATTTTACAATAAACATTTATATTTTTATAATCATGATGAAATCTTTCTACAGCACATCCCCCATTACATAAATTTAGTAAATTACAGTTTAAACAACTATCATGTAATGTATTAATAGAAGCTGATTTTAAATCAAGCGCTTTTTCAATCGAATTAAAATCATGGTATAAAATATTTTTTCCGATAAGATAGTTATCATGGCCATTAATCCTATTGTTTTCGCAAATACCAACATCTCCATTAGGTTCGATGGTTATAAAACCGTTGCACTGATTCTTAAAAATACAGTTTTTAGCTTTGCCTCCTACCAAAAGCAATATAATATCTTCAAATAATCTGATCTTAACCTGAGGATTGTTTAATTCAAGCCAGGCTTTAAATATTTTTTCAAAATAATCAGTCAATAAATCTTCATTAATTGTAATATCCGAATTATGTGAGGTAATCGGAAACATAAAATCAATTTTTTTTATACCCAAATTAATGAAATGATGAAATATTCTTACCCCATCTTCTTCAGGATTAGCATAACAAAGGACACCAAATTTTACTTCATTTTGCTTCAATTTTTCCAGTCCCTGAATAACTGCATTATATGAAGATTTCGATTTATTATGGCGATGCTTATCATTTGCTGCTTTATCTCCATCCAGACTCAAACCTATTGAAAAGTTATTCTCTTTAAAAAACTTTGCCCATTCATCATTTATTAAAGTACCATTGGTTTGTAAATTGTGCTCAATGCAAATCTGGTATTTTTGCTGTAAATCCAATACATTTCTGTAATAATCAATCCCGTTTAACAATGGTTCTCCGCCATGCCAGCAGATACTTACATTATGAGTATAAGCAGCAATCTTTTTAAATGTTAATTCGAGAAGTTCCAGATTATAAGCCTTTTCCCATTGAGGCAAGCGATGATGTGTGTAATAGCAGTATGAGCAATTTAAATTGCAATTACCATTGGCTTTAATAATAATATAATTAATCTTCCCCATATTATTTAGATAAATTATATAATCTTAATACAAAGATAATGTAAAAAAAAACGAAAAAGTAAAGATTTAACAAATTACACTTTACGACATGTATTTATATCAATTCATAAAATTTTCTTGATATATATTCAAAATTAGACTTAATATAATCCATTGTTAATTATCTATGAATATCAATCAGTTAGAAATTATTATTTTATTTGTTGCTATAATTATATTATTCTGAATCAGGTGAATAAAATAAAACCCACTTTTTAAATTACCTCTTTGCAATATTATTGTCTGTCCTGAAATATTTTTTATCTGTTTTACTTGTTGTCCATATGAATTGTAAATTATTAAGCATGCATTTTTATAATTGTCAATTATTTTTAAAGTTGTTTCACTGGAGAATGGGTTTGGATAAACTATAATCCCATTAACTGAATTTATAATTGAATTATTCTCAATTGCACTCACAGCACTATTTACTGTTACAGTTACATCCTTTGTGGTCATGTGCAGATCATCAAAACAGCGTAAAGTAAAGATATAAGTTCCGGCAACAGTTAATCCGTTTACATTTGATACTTTTTTCCCCTGATTACTAAATACTGGATTTGCACCTATCGGTGCTGACTTAACCACCCACCAATGCCTGAGCAGGTCACCTTCGGAATCACTTGTTATTCCGTTTAGCAGTGTATTATTTGCAGGCAAATTGAAAACTGCAGGAAATGCTGTAATGGAATTGATAACAGGAGCAGAACTTGTTGGATGTACAGTACATATTACCCGGTTTGTGAGCGTTGGATATCCGGGCTTGTTCACAACTATCTGAAAAACATAATCTCCGGGTACAGTCATTCCTGTTACTGTAGCGCGTAAACTTACATATATATATGTTGTACTGCTGACTAAAGCATTTGCACCTGCCGGTTGTTGCACCAACGTCCAGTTTCCTAGTCCGGTAAATGTACTATTTGTTAGGTCAGAAATTCCTGCCTGCAGTGTTACAGATGAAGTTGGCAGTTCGATATTAGCATGTGTGGTATCGCCCGGATTTCCGAATACCAGCCCGTATGGAGCAGCTATTCTAAAACCGCAGTTACCAAGAACAGGAGGAGGGCTTGAACTGTATACAACAAGGTAGACTTTTTTTGAAGAAGTGTTAACACCATCATAGACATTTATATTGAAGATATATTTGCCTGCAACCGTAAGTCCGCTCACAGTTGTACTGGCTGCAGTTGGTGTATTCAATACAGGATTTGCTCCAACAGGATATGCAGTTACCGTCCAAAGATAGGTAAGCGTGTTAAGTTCAGGGTCATTTGCTGTAACTTGCAATATTGCTGTAGTTGCCGGTGCGACAATATATCCGGGAATTGATTTCCAGGTCATGATAGTTGGTGGTTGATTTGTTCCGGAATAAGGATATAATGTAGTTACGGTGTTTCCACCATTTACATTAATTGTGAGTGTACCTCCGGCTCCTACAGTGCGTATGCCGTATTCCTGAAATGAAGTTGCACTCTGAGCAGCGGATGATAATCCGTATTGTCCGGGAGGCAAGCCGTTCAGGAAAACTGTTTTTAATGAACCCGATGTATTTTCTATTATAGTTGTAACAGCACCACTTTTAAAAAAACCCAGGACATGAAGTGCAGCATCGTTACATGAAATTCCGATGCGTAAGTAACCCGGCCTTACATAATGCATTAACTGGCGAAGTCGGAAATAAGTGTTTGATGGCATGAATGAAGTCAGTCCTGTATCCAGCACCAGGGTATTTGTGGCGCTGAATGCTACTTCCCAATAAGATACGTTTGCTATGGTAAGATCGTTGTAAAGATCATCGAAAGTGGGACTGTCCATTTCGGTCTGAGCTGTGGTGAGTCCTTTAGTTACACCGAAATTATAGATATAAGAGCGGTAAGGATCAGCTGTACCATAATTATGATAAGATAGCCGTCCTACAAAGGTCCATAAAAGGGAGTCGTTTTGTAGCTGAGTGATATAGTCCCAATCAGATTGAGGAGTCATCCGTTCAGCATATTGTGTTTTAGTATTTAATCCTTTGGATATCAACCGCGGGCCTAATGCTTTTATATCATCAGCAAGTATATCGGAAGTAATTGGGCTTGAGGGTTCGTTATAAATAACATCATAGTTAATATCAATTCCGTATGTATTTTTCAAAAACAAAGCACTTGCCCAAATCTGCTGGGCACGCTCACCCGGATGATACATAATCCAGGGTTTCTGATCAGTAGCGTGAGTGGGATAACCCGGACTTGAATAAAAATTTGGCTGACTACCATTTGCAATGATACTGTTTTTAAAATACACCAGATTTTGAGCCAACTGAAGAGGCAAGCTTCCCTGATCAAATTTCGACCAGTTAATACTATCACAGTCGCCATCATCCATAGCTGTACCGTCCATGCGCGGCCCAACTTCATAAGTGCGGGTGCCGGTAAGACCGAGATCTTTAACAAGGAAATCGAACATCTGATAATTTACAGGATTAGCCACCGCTGAGTCCAGCAAAGGGCCTAAAGCATTGACACCACCATATACTCCTCCTCCATGGCCCCAGCCTGTAATGGTCTGAAATTGTGTAACGGGATTTATTGCAATGCTGTCCTGAGCATACATTGGAATTCCAACAAATATCAGCAAAGTAATAAGTAATATAGTTTTCATTTTATTTCTGTCAGATTTAAAGTGTCGGCTTCACACTTTTTTAATTAATTTGATTAATTATAACTTTTATAATTTAAAAGCAAATGAAAACATAGGTAATAAATGCCATTGCGGTCCCGGAACATATTTGCCATAGCAAAGTTTGGAGCCACCTATGAATTTGAATTTTTGTTTTTTAGATGTATAGGTTAAACTCAGGTTAGTTTCCTGAAAATAATTTTCAGTAGTATTCATAAACAGAAAAGTAGTTGTATTAAACTGCCATCCCATCCACTTTATGATGCTGCCCCTGAAATCAATTCCGGCATCTATTTCAGGCTGGCTGTAAAAAACGGCAAGTCTGGGATAGATATATGGCAAATCAATGGTGGTTCTTTCATCCAATGTTGAGGATTTCAATGCAAATTTAAATCCAGCAAATCCACTAAAAATTGATTTTTTAAAGGGACTGTAGGATAAAATGATTTGATTGCTGATGGCAATCATTTGCGGAATATCAAATTCAGGTGAAATCAAACCGCCTATGCCCTCCCTGGCAACAGTACGTAGAAAAGGAGATGGGTAAAAAATACCGTGTTTGCTGGCAATACTTAAACCTTGAACGTTTAGCCAGTATTTTTTTATACTGAACTGAGGCATAAGCAAACCCATAGGGAGATTGGAGGAAATTTCAATAGAATTGGTCAGTCCATAAGCTGATTCATCAAAGAAATTCATTTCAATCCTGTGTTTGGGCATGGTAAATGCCGTTCCGCCTGTCCAGCATCTGAACCACAGACTGTCCTGTGCGTTCAGTTGAAAGAAAAATAAGCCAACAAATATCATTAATAAACAGCGCTTCATTTCCAATTATTTTGATAAACTTATATATACACTTACCGGAGCGTGATCCGATTCAACTGTCGCTTCCTGATGTGTTACAACAGTACTGTCAATCCAGCTTTTATTTGTAAACAGATAATCCAGTGTCCGGTCCCAGAAATGCGTCGGACGTATGGTATGGCTAAAATATTTTGTTTGATTCTGTAAATATAAATTTGTTGGAACTGCCGGTTTATACTTTGAATATAAATTTGTCAGCCAGCTTACTTCAGGAGTATAATTGCTCCCGTCTTTATGTGGAGTACCGGAAGCTGTAACATGATAGGATTCGCCGGGGCAGATATCCTGGATACAGTAATCCGTTATATCAGAACCAGGAGGTACTGTATTTAAGTCGCCACCGGCAACAAATATACCGCCTAAACCACTAATACGGTCCAGCTCATTCTCAAACTGAAGAATATGCTTATATTTTGTATCATCTGTTGCAAAGGCAGAAGCATGGATATTGACTGCGTAAAAATTATTATTATGTGGTAAATTAACCCTGCAATTGAGCATACAGCAACGCTCATAAAAATAACGGGTCAATCCATCCTGATCTTTCCGCAATTCAAGCTGTATGCGATGTGCATCGCTTAAGCTCCAGCGCGAAAGGGTGGCATTGGTTTCTTCCAGCCGGCCCAGACCATCACTGGGGATAAATTGTGCTTTCCATTGATAGGCAGCGACTGCATAATTAAAATAAGTATGGTCCAGTAGCCATTGTAATTCATTGATATAAGCAGAACGTTTTGCTTTTGTATCCACTTCCTGCAATAAAAGGATATCAGGCTGCAGAAGATTGATTCTGTTTGCAATTGCAACCAATGAGGCGTTAATTTCATTTTCTGAAAAGATAACCCTGTTTCCGCAGGCATCACCAAACCAGGACAAACGGCCTGCACCAAAGCGGATATTCCACGTCATAACCCTTAAACGCGTAAAAGTATCGGGAACAATTTTTATTGTTTTTGCTGAATAATACTGGGCATTCTCAATATCATCAAAACTGGTGGCAGCAGGTTCACAGGAATAAAGTAAAATACCGCATAACCATAAACAGAAGAAAGTAAAAAATCTAGTCATAGGCAGATTTCTAACTGTTAAAATACTAATGTATTACATAAACAGATTTATGATTTACAAATATATGTATAAAACCTTCTTATTAAAAATTTTTAATGAAGTATTTTATCTTAGCTGATATTTGAAATATAAGAAGAAATTGTCTATACAATGAATATACATCCTGAAACTATAAATTCAGAATTGTTTTGGTCAGGCTGGTTTTATTTAATATTCTGAATAAAGCTGAAGAGAATATTTAAATGAAAGAATCAATTATATGTTTTATCTCATAACAGTTACTGAACCTTTCATTTCATATTTTATATTAAGCAAATTAGTAAAATTGATTATCCAGAAATAAACTCCTTCAGCTAAATTTTTACCGTTTTGTTTTCCATCCCATTCAATATTTAAATTATCGGTTTCAAATACTTTGGTTCCCCAGCGATTATAAATGATTGTATGCATTTTAATAATATTTTCTGCTTTAATGGGAACAAATAAATCATTGATATTATCTCCATTTGGCGAAATAAAATTTGGCATTTCTAATATTGGAACGCAATCAATTATTTCAATATTAACGGTTTTTGAATTTTTACAATCACCTAATGAAACTTGCACCCAATATTGACCTGCCTGATTTACAATATAAACAGGAGCAACAGAACTATCTTGCCATAAATATGTTGCACCCGGATAAGCAACATTTAATATTACATTTGTGCCATTGCAGATACTTGTATCATTTCCAATACTAAACTGAGGGATTGGTGTTACAGTTAAGTTTGTTTTTATTAAACTATCACAACCAATGGATGACGTAAATTTATCTAAGTAAGTACCTGAAGCTGTATATATATGATTTCCAACCATATAACTATCTCCATTACAAATTGTTTTATTTATCTCGCTATAAAAATTATTTACTTTCACAGTAACCTGAAATGTATCAATACATGAATTATTTGTTGCTATAACACTATAAACTGTAGTAACAAGCGGATGAACAATGTTAATATTCCCGTTTACACCATTACTCCAATGATAAGTGGTTGCAGAACTCGAACTGGATGCAATTAATTTTACTGAATCTTCTTTACAAATTACTGGATTTAAAGGAGTAATGGACAATTGCAATGATGAATTTATAATAACAGTATCAGTATGAATATTATCTAATGAACATGAGTTGTCAGAAACTGTAACAATATAAGTACCGGATGGAACTCCAAAAATACAACTATCGGTAGAGCCATTGCTCCAGTAATAATGATAAGGAGGCATACCCCCTGAAGGCGTTACACATGCTTTTCCGAAACAAGAATCAGAAGAACTTAAACTTGTATTAATAGAAGATAAAGAACATGGATAAGGAGCATTGACTTCAGTTAAAAAACCAGTTCCACAAACATATATTTTACCATTTGCCCTATTTATTTTTATATCATATACATTATTTGGAATACTATTGGTAATTGGAATAAGTTGTGAAAAAGATGTACCATTAAAATTAAAAACATGTATTTTATTAGTCCCACCCACATAAATATTATTACAATAATCAACATCTATGCCTTCATGTAACCTGATATTTCCGCTACTATAAGAATTATCAACTATAATTGAATTTAATAGAGTACCATTATTTTTATTCCATGCTTTTAATGTTTTACCATCATAAGTAAATAAAAAGCTTGAATTTAGAGCCATTGCATTTGCTCTAACTGTAAATGGATAATTTATTCCAGGTACATAAAATTGATATGCTTCCTGAAAAAAATGATTGGTTTGAACACTAAATGTAACAGGTGGGTTGTAATTATTAGAAAAAAGAGATTTTTTAAGAAATCCTTCTTGCCCTGTTACTCCGGCATAATTTGTCATTATTGCATAAAAGTCACCATTATTATCCATTTCAACATCAGCTATATCATTGTATGATTCTGTAATACCATCAAAACTTTTTGAACCACTGCTGCTTAAATTAGTATCAGCTATTATTTTTATATTATCATCAAATATTGTACCTCCTCCAAACGCAATCAACTGCTTACTGCAATTATTATAGAACATGTGCCATATTTCATTATTCATACCAAAACTTACAGAAGTAAAGGTTAAAGTTCCGCTTGAATTGATTTTCATAATTCTTGCACCAGGATTATTTTGAAATCCTTCTCCAATAAAAGTAGTACCACTATTGGTTAAACTACAAAACTTTGAATAATAATAATTCAAAGAGGAAGTTGCCCAAGTTATAGGGTTAGTAAAAGTCCATATAAAATTCCCGGTACTGTTATATTTTGAAAGTTTATAAGGTCCAGTTCCTCCTGAAACATAAACATTCCCGAATATGTCATAATCTAAATCCAGCGCTAAATTGTTGCTTGCTAAACTATTAGGAGTGGTAGTCCAGGGATCAACTACTATGGTTTGTGTATTGTTAGCATAAAGATTTATTTTAAAGCCAATGGTATGCTTTTCCAGATAAAATGAAGAACTAATTTTTTGATTATTTTCTAATGTAAAACTTTCGGGAGCATGGTCAGTTATATCTCCTGCAGGAGTTCGTATTACGATATTCCCATTTCTATTTATTTTAATTTTATTAATATTACCACTGTATTTCATTTTTACTTGTGTAATATCTGCATCAGGATGTAATATCAAACTGTATTTAATTCCACCTTTTTCAGGTATCATATATTCAACATCAATATTTGGATACAGATTTTTATATGTCAATTTTTTATAGCCTCTTGCTTTTACATTTTCAAACGCTTTTTCGCCAAATGTATAATAACCTTCTGTTTGTTCTTCGGCAATTAACTCAGCATCAGGATTACTGCCTTCCCAAATCATATTCACATACAACAATTCCATCTTTTTATCAGGTTCTTTTTTATTAGGACTTTGCCTTTCCATTTTTTCACGTTCTTTTTCCGTAATTTTTTCAAAGTTTTCCAACCTGAAAATTAATCCATGCGAGGTAAAAAGTATTTTATCAGCATTATTTATAGCATATTTGATGGGTTCATCAGTATTTACCCAGGAATTGAACTGTCCATGATTCGCCACAAATACGTCTGTTTTAAAAGGATTATTGGTTGACCAAGCCTTAGCTTGCTGCTTTTGTGCTTTAATATTAACAGAATTTATTAAAAGAAATAAAAATATGAAAATTAGGAATTTGAAGTTTTTCATACAATTGGTTTTGGTAAGTATTATACAAGACGCTAATTTTCAGTTTTTGGTTGTAATGAATTGTTAATTTTTTAACATTAATTTATTTTTACCACCATTTTGGGTTCTGAATACTACGTTTTTGGTATCCAAATCATAAGATTCAACCTGAATATCAAATAAATCAAGTATTTTCTTTTAAAAATAATACTAAAATAATTATTGCAGCTATAACAGCCAGAATTTTTAAGCTTATTTGCAACCATGGTTTAGGTGAAACTTTAAAAGGCTTTATCAACCAAACAAAAATCACAGAGCATATAAATCCCAACAATATTCCTGCAACGACATCTCCTAAGAAATGAACCCCGAGATAAATCCTGGTATAGGCAACTATAGGACAAAGCAAGGCATACAAAAGCAATTCTGTTTTATGCTGCTGTCTGAAAAAAGCGAGCATGGTAAAAACAGCTGCAACAGTTGTACTGTGCCCACTGGGAAAGGAAAAATGATTTAAGATGTACTTACCAACAGTATGCACTTCTTTTTTGAATAAAAATGGAGGACGATGCCAGTCACTAAAAACATTATGTTTTAATAATTGCACAATCAATCCGGAAAGAATAATGGTAATCAAGAGCATAATAAGCTGATAAGGCTGTTTCTTAATCAAAATAAAAATGAATAAAACTGCCATAAAACCGGCATCGCCAAGCAAAGTGAGAATAAGCATGGGAAAATCAAGCCATGCAGTATTTAAATTATTCAGAGTTAAAAAGCTTTCGTTATAACCTTTAAGCATTAAAAAGCTTAAACCTAAAAGCCAGATAAAGCCTAAAGGTAAAATGTAAAACTTCAAAAAATCCTTTGTAAATGCCGGTTTATTCATTATGATAGGGTTCATTTTTTAAAATGGTGAAAGCACGATACAGCTGTTCCGTAAAAAGCAATCGAATCATCTGGTGCGAAAAAGTCATATCCGACAATGATAATTTCATATCAGATGCTTCATAGACTTTGTCACTAAAACCAAAAGCACCGCCAACAACAAATAAAAGATTTTTAATTCCACTGTTCATCTGCTTTTGAATGAAAGCAGCAAACTCCTTTGATGAAAAAGATTTGCCTTTCTCATCCAATAAGATTACAACATCAGCTTTTACAGTATATTTCAGAATTTCTTCACCTTCTTTAGCTTTAAAGTCTAAGGGAAGCAAATTCTTGCTATTCTTCAGCGATGGAATAACTATGGTTTGATAATTAATGTAATGTTTCAGTCTTTTTTCAAAAACAGCAATACCATCCTTTAAATAATCATCTTCTGTTTTGCCTACCATGAGTAATAAAACGTTCATTTTTACGTTTTTAGTGAAATTCTTTTAATTTAATGCTTTGCTTTTCAAAAATAATGTAAATTTGCATTAAACATTGTAAAATGTCAAAAAAATTAAATTTGGCTGATTTTTTGCAGCATAATTTAAAAATTAAATCAAATGAAGAAAATTGCAATTATATTCTGCTTTTTTATTGCATCAGGATTTACATATATGGATTTTATTTCTGATGAAGCTTTAGCTGATATTACTAAGAATGTAGCTGACGCCATCCGGAAAGGAAATGCTTCAGAACTGTCTGCATATTTTAACGCAAGCATTGATTTAACAGTTCCGGGCAAAGAAGGTAGTTTTAGTAAAGCCCAGGCAGAACAGATAGTAAAAGAGTTTTTTGCAAAAAATACACCCAAATCATTTGAAATCAAGCACCAGGGAACTTCTTCCGATGGCAGTAATTATGCAATAGGTACACTGGTTACCAATAAAGGCAATTTCAGATGTTATTTTCTGGTTAAAACCATAGCCAATAAAAGCTATATACAACAATTGCAATTTGATACAGATAAATGAGTTTATAAAGTTTGAAAGTTAAAAGTTTATAAAGTAAAAAGAATATACTCAAATTCTTGTCATTCCGAGCGTTAGCGAGGAATCTCTGGTAAAGTAATAGATGTTTCACTACGTTCAATATGACAAAAGAAGTTGATTTTCTAAAAAAATGCTCTCATCTCATATGACAATAGACGAAATAATAGAAAAAGCACTGATAGAAGATATTGGCGATGGTGATCATACTTCGCTTTCATGTATACCTTCAGGCACCATAGGCAAAGCCAGATTACTGGTAAAAGAACCCGGAATTATTGCCGGTATTGATATTGCCCGCAAAGTGTTTGAAAAAGTTGATAATACTGTAGTTTTTCAGCAATTAATGCAGGATGGAGATAAAGTAAAACCAGGTGATATCGTCTTTACAGTTGAAGGAAATTCAGTTTCTTTGCTTTCTTCTGAACGATTGGCACTCAATTTTCTGCAACGCATGAGTGGTATAGCCACCAAGACGCATGAAATGGTAAAACTGACTGAGGGTTTGAACACCAAATTGCTTGACACACGCAAAACCACACCCAATATGCGAATGCTTGAAAAAATGGCAGTCAGAATCGGCGGTGGAGAAAATCATCGTTTTGGTTTGTACGATATGATTATGATTAAAGATAATCATGTTGATTTTGCAGGTGGTATCAGTCAGGCCATTATGAATGCAAACCAATATTTAAAACTCCATAACAAAGACCTGAAAATTGAAATTGAAGTCCGTAATTTCAGTGAATTATGCGAAGTTATGGCAATGGGTGGCATTCATCGCATAATGCTCGATAATTTTACTGTGGAAGACCTTGCAGTTGCTGTGGAAATGATTGGAGGCCGCTTCGAAACCGAAGCTTCAGGAGGAATTACAGAAACGACCCTACGCAAATACGCTGAAACCGGAGTTGATTACATTTCAGTTGGTTCTCTCACCCACCATATCAAGAGTCTGGATTTAAGTTTAAAGGCATTTTAAATTTCAATGAGTCAGCTTTCTATTCTTTTTAAATATTTTAATTATTTTGTTTCTGCCAAAACCAAACACGATATCCATTCGCCATTTGTGTTTCAATTGCTTACAAAAGCGATAAAGCAAAAAACTTCAGCTACAGCTTTTACTGAAATTGAAGCCTTAAGAAATAGTTTATTAAAAAATAAATCAATGATAACTATTGAAGATTTTGGTGCCGGAAGCAGAACAAACAATGGAAACTCCCGTCAGATCTGTGAAATAGCAAAAAATCAGGCGAAATCACCAAAATATGCACAACTCTTATACCGGCTGGTTGAGTATTTTCAGCCGGAGAATGTGCTGGAACTTGGAACTTCGTTGGGAATAAGCACTGCCTATATGGCTAAAGCCGCCCCAAACGCGAAAATTACAACAATAGAAGGCAGTGAAAGCATTGCATCAATGGCTGTTGAAAATTTTAAATCACTTAATATCCAAAATATCAGTATAATAAAAGGAAATTTTGATGTTCAGCTTCCGCTCATGCTAGAGAATTCAGATCCACTTGATTTTGTATTCTTTGATGGTAATCACAGAAAAACACCTACCCTATCCTATTTTAAATCCTGTTTAAAACATAAAAACAACAACAGTGTATTTGTTTTTGACGATATCCACTGGTCAGCAGAGATGGAAGAAGCCTGGGAAATCATCAAACAATCACCTGAAGTCAGCGTTAGCGTTGATTTATTTTTTATCGGATTGGTTTTTTTCAGGAAAGAATCAACTAAAGAACACTTTATCATACGATTTTAAAATATTCATCGTTTAGTACTAAAATTAAAATCACTAAATCACCAAATCACTAAATTATTTTGTAGATTTGTCGTTCTAAAAAAAACAAAAAAATGGCTGAAGAAATCATAAGTTTAAGCAAAATTGCCAAACATTATAAAGTTGGAACAGAAATAGTTAAAGCGTTACGTACCATTTCGCTTACCATATACAAAAATGAATATGTAGCTTTAATGGGTCCTTCAGGTTCAGGAAAATCAACCTTAATGAATATATTGGGTTGCCTTGATACACCAACTTCAGGACAATATATTCTGAATAAGCATGATGTCAGCAAACTGGATGATAATAATCTGGCTGAAATCCGCAACAAAGAAATTGGTTTTGTTTTTCAGACCTTTAACCTTTTACCCCGTTCCACTGCATTGGAAAATGTTATGCTTCCTTTAATTTATGCAGGTATGAACAAAGCCAACCGGATTGAAAAGGCTGAGAAAACACTGGCTGATGTAAGACTTTCTGACAGAATTACCCATAAACCCAATGAATTATCAGGGGGTCAGCGTCAACGTGTGGCTGTTGCACGTGCATTGGTAAACGATCCATCCATCATACTGGCTGATGAGCCTACAGGAAATCTCGATTCCAGAACATCAATTGAAATTATGGGATTATTTGAGGAAATTCATAAAAAAGGGAATACAATTATTGTAGTTACCCACGAAGAAGATATCGCACGTCATGCACACCGCATCATCCGTTTAATTGATGGTGAAGTGGCTTCAGACGAAATCAATCCCAATATTCGCAAAATGGCGGATTATACTGTGGAACAAATGGCTTAATAAAATCTGGAATCTGGAAGTAGGAATCAGGAAAAAACAAATTAATTAATATTTCACCTGATTTATGAACATTTTGAACTTTATAATCTTTATAACTTTATAAACTTTATAAACTTTACAAACTCATTCATGGAAAAAGAATGGAAAATATATACCAAAACCGGCGATAAAGGAGAAACTTCACTTATCGGAGGTAAAAGAGTTCCCAAGTATCACGAACGCATCGAAGCTTATGGTACGGTTGATGAACTTAATTCATATATTGGCCTGATACATGATTTATGCATAAACAAAAATGCAAAAGTCATACTTTTAGAAATACAGGACAGGCTTTTTACTGCAGAAGCATTATTGGCTGAAGACCCTGAAACATCTAAAAATCCTTTACCACAAATAATTGAAGGAGACATCACATTACTTGAGAATGAAATTGACAGTATGAACTTAACTATACCCGAATTAAAATCATTTATACTGCCAGGCGGACACCCTATAGTTTCTCATTGTCATATTGCAAGATGTATCTGTCGCAGGGCTGAACGCATTACTATCAAACTGTCTGAAACAGCTGAAGTTTCTCCTTTGGTAATAAAATATTTAAATCGTTTATCTGACTATTTGTTTGTTTTGGCAAGAAAATTAGGTCACGATTTAGGTGTCAGGGAAAACATTTGGAAGCCTAAATTATAATTTATCTCATAATTATTTATATTTCAGTTAATTATTATTTTTTGATTTATTTTTACTAAAAAAATTTGTTGAATCAAAAAAAAAATTACTTTTGCAAAAAATTTATAACCTAAAATTTTCGTAATATGTATTGGACATTAGAATTAGCATCAAAACTTGAAGATGCTCCCTGGCCTGCTACCAAAGAAGAGTTGATTGATTATGCGCTCAGATCCGGTGCACCTCAGGAAGTAATAGAAAATCTTCGGGAAATTGAAGATGAAGGAGAAATTTACGAAAGTATTGATGACTTATGGCCTGATTATCCCACTAAGGATGACTTCTTCTTTCATGAAGACGAATATTAAAGAACTAAAAACCGTTTTGCAATTGTAAAAGTCTTTGTGAACCTCTAAATTTTCTCTGTGTAACTCTGTGAAAATTATTAAATATTTATTACACAGAGAATTAATGAGAAGTCACAGAGTTACACAGAGGTTGAGATTCAAGTAAATTAAACTTTTGAGACAGCCTCTTCACTATTTATTAATTTTTCAAAAAAACAGTGCTGATTGCAATAATTAATTTAATTTTGCTTAATAAAATATTGTATCAATTATTTAATTTACAATCTTCAAAAGAAAGTTTTAATATTATAACTATACACTCCCATGTTTAAATCGTTTAGCAAATTATTCGGGAATAAATCCCAACGAGATATAAAAGAAATTAATCCACTGTTAGAAGCTACCAAAGAAGCCTATATATCTGTTTCCCAGCTTAGCAATGACCAGTTAAGGGCTAAAACACAGGAATTTAAAGACAGCATTGCAGCTTATGTTGCTGATGAAAGAAATCAGATAGCTGAACTGAAGGAAAGCATTGATAATGATGCCGAAATGGATGTTGATGAAAAAGAATTATTGTATCAGCAGATAGATAAACTGGAAAAACAAGAATACGATAAAATTCAGGAAATTTTATATGAAATATTACCCGAAGCATTCTCTGTTGTAAAAGAAACTGCCAAACGTTTTAAAGAGAACGAAAAGGTTGAAGTTACAGCAATGCCATGGGACAGAGAACTGGCAGCCAAACGCGACAGCATTAATATTGTGGGTGATAAAGCCTATTATGACAATAAATGGACAGCCGGTGGTACTATGATTACCTGGGATATGGTACATTACGATGTACAGTTGATTGGTGGTATTGTTCTACATTCTGGTAAGATTGCAGAAATGGCAACAGGGGAAGGAAAAACGCTGGTAGCTACTTTGCCTGTTTATTTAAATGCACTTTCCGGTAAAGGTGTACATATAGTTACTGTAAATGATTACCTGGCAAAACGTGACTCTGAGTGGATGGGTATGTTGTTTGAATTTCACGGAATGAAGGTAGATTGCATCGACAGGCACGAACCCAATTCAGAAAGCCGTAAAAATGCTTATCTGGCTGATATTACCTATGGAACCAATAACGAATTTGGCTTTGATTACCTGCGTGATAATATGGCCCGTAATGTAGAAGAACTGGTTCAGCGCAAACATAACTATTCCATCGTGGATGAGGTTGACTCTGTATTGATTGACGATGCCCGTACACCATTAATCATTTCAGGACCAACACCAAAAGGCGATAATCAGGAATTTGAAGCTTTAAAGCCTAATATCCTAAAGATTTACAATGCACAGCGTAATCTGGTTACCCAGTTATTAGCTGATGCAAAAAAACTATTAAGTGATAATCCTTCTAATGAGAACGAAAAGAAAGGTGGAGAACTTTTATTACGTTCACACAGAGGATTACCTAAAAATAAAGCATTGATAAAGTTTTTAAGTGAACCGGGTATGAAAGCCCTATTACTTAAAACCGAGAATTTTTATATGCAGGAGCAATCCAAAAATATGCACATCATTGATGATGAATTGTTTTTTGTGATTGACGAAAAAAATAACACCATTGACCTTACAGATAAAGGGATTGACTACATTACAGCTGATGCCGAGGAAGCCAAATTCTATATGCTGACTGATGTTGGTGCTGAAATAGCAGAACTTGAAAAAATGAACCTCAATCCTGCTGCCAAAGTTGAAAAGAAAGCAGAAATACTTCGTAATTATGCTATTCAGTCTGACAGGGTTCATACCGTTAATCAGTTGTTGAAAGCCTATACCTTGTTTGAAATTGATGTTGAATATGTAATTATTGAAAACAAAGTTAAAATTGTTGATGAGCAAACCGGCCGTATCATGGAAGGCAGGCGTTATTCCGATGGTTTGCATCAGGCTATCGAAGCCAAGGAAAATGTTCATGTTGAAGCTGCAACACAAACCTATGCTACCATAACCCTCCAGAATTATTTCAGAATGTACAGCAAGCTAGCCGGGATGACCGGTACTGCTGAAACTGAAGCAGGTGAACTTTGGGATATTTACAAACTGGACGTAGTGGTTATTCCAACAAACAGATCTATTATCCGTAAGGATATGGAAGACCTTGTATATAAAACCAAGAAAGAAAAATACAATGCAGTAATTGATGAAATCCAGAATCTGGTAAATATTGGACGTCCTGTGCTGGTAGGTACCACTTCCGTTGAAATTTCCGAATTACTCAGCCGTTCGCTGAAAATGCGCAATATCAAACATAATGTACTGAATGCAAAGTTGCATAAGAAAGAAGCTGATATCGTTGCTGAAGCAGGTTTTGCAGGAACTGTAACCATTGCTACCAATATGGCCGGACGTGGTACTGACATCAAGTTAGGACCGGGAGTAAAAGAAGCTGGTGGTCTGGCAATTGTTGGTACTGAACGTCATGAATCACGCCGTGTTGACCGTCAGTTGCGTGGTCGTGCCGGACGTCAGGGTGATCCGGGTAGTTCTCAGTTTTTTGTTTCGCTCGAAGATGATTTGATGCGATTATTCGGCTCAGACCGTATTGCAAGGGTTATGGACAGACTCGGACTGAAAGAAGGTGAAGTTATCCAGCATTCCATGATTACCAATTCAATTGAAAGAGCGCAGAAAAAAGTAGAAGAAAACAACTTTGGCATTCGTAAACGATTGCTGGAATATGATGACGTAATGAATTCACAGCGTGAAGTAATTTACAATAAACGCCGCAATGCATTATATGGCGATCGCTTGCCGATTGATATTTCAAACATGATGTATGATGTCAGCGAAAGTATTATTCACGATCATTTTGAAAGCCGCGACTTTGATGGATTTAACATAGAACTGATACGTACTTTCGGCGTTGAATCTCCAATTGAACAGAAAGAATTTTTTAGTTCAAAATTAGAAGATATGACAGACAGAATTTTTAATGAAGTCTATCAGAACTATCACCGCAAATCAGAACACATGGCCGAACAAGCCTATCCTGTTATAAAAGATGTTTATGAAAATAACGGAAGCCGTTACGAAAACATTGCCATACCTATAACCGACGGTAAAAAAACACTGAATATCATCGCTCCTATAAAAAAATGCTATGATACCAAAGGAAAAGAATTAATTGTAGCTATCGAAAAAAGTTTAACATTAGCTTTGATTGATGATGCATGGAAAGAACAACTGCGTGAAATGGATGAGTTAAAACAATCCGTTCAGAATGCAACTTATGAACAAAAAGATCCGTTGTTAATTTACAAATTTGAATCCTTTGAATTATTCAAAACGATGATTCAGGATATTAACAAGGAAATCTCTGCCTTTTTATGCTTAGGTAACTTACCTATTCAGGATTCATCCAGTATAAAGGAAGGTAAAGTGCAACATACTGACATGAGCAGGCTTAAAACCAGTCGCGATGAGCAACTTCCTACAGCAGGCAATCGTACACAGGGCGAAGAAAAAGTTCAACCGGTCAGGGTGGAGAAAAAAGTTGGGCGTAATGACCCGTGCCCTTGCGGTAGTGGCAAAAAGTTCAAACAATGCCATGGGAAAGATATGGAAAATTAGTTATTAAGTTATTAAGTTATTATTCAATAAAAATATATTGACAGTTTCTTAATAACTAATAACCTAATAACCAATAACTAACAAAATGCTTATAGTCTATTACTTCCTTATAATTAATCTGCTGTCTGCAATTGTTTTTTATACAGATAAAAGGAAAGCCATTAAAAACCGAAGGCGGATACCTGAAGCAACATTACATTTATTGGAATTTTTTGGAGGTGTATTCAGCAATTTATTATTAATGTATCTGATACATCATAAAAACCGAAAAGCAAGTTATTTTCTGATTACTTATTTTATCGCTATAGCCTGGATAGTTTTTTTATATAAAATTGATTTCCCAAAGCTTTTTACTTTATAAACTTTTGTAGCTCTCTTGTAGTTCCTTATACCATTTCGCTCCATATTTACGGATTAAAGGCTCTTTCAGAAATTCATACACCTTTACATTTAAGCGTTTGCCATAAATTAAGGCTTTTTCGCAGATATGCCATTGGTGGTAGTTCACTGCGTCAAAATCTTTGTACTGATTAATTCTTACGGGGTATAAATGGCAGGAAATTGGCTTTTTAAATTTGAGTAGTTTTAACTCCCAGGCTTTTTCAATGGCACATTTGGCGATATCATCCTCAAAATAAACAAAAGCACATTCCCGGTGATTTATCAGCGGTGTAACCATATTACCCCAGGCATCGTAATCGAAAACACCGTCTTTTTCAACAACAGCAATACCTTCAGCCGTCATATAGGGTTTAATTACATCTATTTCGTCTTCCAGTATGCTGATTTCTTCCATATCAAGCGGTGCACCGGCATCACCTTCAACACAGCAGGCTCCTTTGCATTTTTTAAGGTCGCATACAAAGCAAACATTGTTAAGGTCATCGGAAATTAATGTATTATCAATGGAAATCATGGTGCAAAGGTAATAATTTTAGAGAATTTTTAAAAATTCCATTTTTATTAACTTCTTCATAAATTATTATGTATTTTTATACCTGATTTCTAGCAGACTATGATTTAAAATACATTTCTATGGAAGTACACCATCATCCTGATGTAAGGAACAAAAACCTTAAAGAATACGTTTTTGAAGGTTTAATGATATTTATGGCAGTTACCATGGGCTTTTTCGCTGAAAAAATCAGGGAAAACATTGCTGATCATAATAAAGAAAAAGAATATATTGTGTCCATGATTCAAGATGCGCACACAGATATAAATAATATTCAGAAGTCTCTTGTTAAAAATAAAAGAAGGGTTTTATACCTGGATTCTCTGGCTAATTTTTGCTTTAACTATAATCCGGCAACTTCCAAAGATATGTTCTTTTATAAAGTTATGGTTGAATGTATCAAACATCCTTATTTTGTCAGTCCTGTTGAAAGAACAATTAGTCAGCTTAATAATTCAGGTGGTATGCGATTGATTCAGAATCCAATAGCTGTAGATTCCATCATTTTTTACCAGGATGCTACAAAAAAACTGATTAACCAGCAAACCTATTACGAACTTCATCTTAATGCATTGATAGAAGCATTGGAACATATAATCAATATGAATGTTTTCCCCCTAAACCATGAAACTTATCAATGGGACACAGGTAATAATGCATTTAAAACAGCAAAATTAGTCAGTCATGATAACAATCAGCTTATTGAACTGGGCAATAAAGCAAAACTATTCCAGGGAATAGTAATTTACTATATAGTTTTACTGGAAGAAGTTGATAATAAAGCAAAAGACCTTTCCAATTCATTAAAAAAAGAGTATAAACTCGAATAACTATTATTACTTTTTAAATTCCAAATTCGTCAAATCACAAAATCACAAAATTTTTGTATTTTTGCCACATGGCAAATAACGAAGATATTTTTAAAAAGATAATAGCTCATTCCAAGGAGTATGGGTTTATTTTTCCATCAAGCGAAATTTACGATGGAATGGCTGCCGTTTATGATTACGGACAAAATGGAGTAGAACTAAAAAACAACATCAAAGCATACTGGTGGAAAGCCATGGTACAATACCATGAAAACATTGTGGGTATTGACAGTGCAATCTTTATGCATCCTACAATATGGAAAGCTTCAGGTCACGTTGATGCTTTTAACGATCCATTGATTGATAATAAAGATTCAAAAAAACGCTATCGCGCTGATGTATTGGTTGAAGATTTTGTTGCCAAAATTCAGGATAAAATTGACAAGGAAGTGGAAAAAGCCGCCAAACGTTTTGGCGATACTTTCGACGAACAACAATACCTCAGCACCAATCCACGTGTGATGGAATACCAGCAAAAGATAGAAGCTATTAACAAACGCTTTTATTCATCACTTGAAAAAAATGACCTTGCTGATATAAAAACTTTAATTGAAGAATTAGGCATTGTTTGCCCTGTTTCGGGCAGCCGCAACTGGACCGATGTACGCCAGTTCAACCTTATGTTTTCAACCCAAATGGGATCTGTAACCGAAGATTCAGGTCAGGTTTATCTGCGTCCTGAAACGGCACAGGGAATTTTTGTAAATTTCCTTAACGTTCAGAAATCAGGCAGAATGAAAATCCCTTTCGGTATTGCTCAGATTGGTAAAGCTTTCCGTAATGAAATCGTTGCCCGTCAGTTTATTTTCCGTATGCGGGAATTTGAACAAATGGAAATGCAGTTTTTTGTCCGTCCCGGTGAAGAATTAAAATGGTTCGAATACTGGAAAAACGAACGCAGAAACTGGCATCTTTCATTGGGAATTCCTGAAAAGAAATACCGTTTCCATGACCACGAAAAGTTGGCGCATTACGCCAATGCCGCAACAGATATTGAATTTGAATTTCCATTCGGATTCAAAGAACTGGAAGGCATACATTCACGCACCGATTTTGATTTAAAAGCACATCAGGAATATTCAGGTAAAAAATTACAGTATTTTGACCCGGAACTGAACGAAAGCTATGTCCCATACGTAATTGAAACATCCATTGGGCTTGACCGTACTTTCCTGGCAGTTTTAAGCAATGCCTATCACGAAGAAAAACTGGAAGATGGTTCTGAACGTGTGGTATTAAATATCCCACCTGTTCTGGCACCTTATAAAGTAGCTGTTTTGCCTCTGGTTGCAAAAGATAACCTTCCGGAAAAAGCACGTGAAATTATGGATACACTGAAACTGAATTTCCAGTGTGCCTACGAAGAAAAAGATTCTATCGGCCGCCGTTACCGCCGTCAGGATGCCATTGGAACACCTTATTGTATTACCATTGACAATGAAACCATTGAAAACAATACGGTAACCATTCGTCACCGCGATACCATGCAGCAGGAAAGAATCTCTGTTGAGGAAATTACTAATGTAGTGAATAAGTTATTGGGGAAGTAGTTAATGGTTAATAGTTATTAAGTTATTAGGTTAATAAATTCTTTACAATACAATGATATCAGACCTGACAGCAATTAAAAATCTGTCAGGTCTTTCTTTTATATGAATTAGCCAAAATGATATTATCTCTACTCTTCTATAACAAAATCCATTTGTTTTTTGGCTAAATCAACCCTTACAATTTTAATTTTAATGCGGTCGCCAAGCTTGTATTTTTGGCCATAGCGCTGACCAATAACCTGATAATTGTCTTCATCCAGGAAGTAATAATCATCAATCATACTCCGGAGTGATACCATGCCTTCGCATTTATTGCCTTCGAGTTCAACAAAAAGACCCCACTTGCTCACACCTGATATCAGGCCAAAGAAAGTCTGACCTATTTTATCCTGCAGGTATTCTGCCTGTTTGTATTTGATGGATGCCCTTTCAGCTTCAGCAGCCTTACGTTCCATGATAGAAGAATGTTCACACATGCCTTCATATTCCTTTTTATTTACGGATGGTTTGCCATCCATATACATTTCCAGCAAACGATGAACCATTAAATCAGGATATCGGCGAATGGGTGATGTAAAATGCGAATAATAAGGAAAAGCCAGTCCGTAATGACCGATATTATCAGTAGAATAATAGGCTTTTGCCATGGTTCTGATGGCAATTGTTTCTATCATATTTTCTTCACCTTTACCTTCAATGGCTTCAAAAAGATTATTGAAAGAAGTAGCCAGGTTCTTGCGTGAGCCGGTTTTCATTGAATATCCTAGTTTAGATAAAAACTGGACAAATGTGCTCAGTTTTTCTGCATTGGGTTCATCATGTACACGATAAACAAAGGTTTTAGGGGTTTCGCTTCCTTTTTTCACTCCAATCCGTGAAGCTACTTTTTTGTTGGCCAGCAACATAAAATCTTCAATCAACCGGTTGGAATCCTTGATTTCTTTGATAAAAACACCCAGTGGTTTTCCGTTTTCATCAAGTTTAAATTTTACTTCTGTTGATTTAAAATTGATGGAGCCGCTTTTAAAACGTTCATCTCTTAATTTAAATGCTAATTTGTTTAAAGTTAAAATTTCTTCTGCAAAATCACCGTTTCCTGTTTCAATAATATCCTGAGCTTCCTGATAATTAAAGCGTCTGTCGGAACAGATAATGGTTTTCCCAAACCATTCATTTTTAATATGGGCACTTTCATCCATTTCAAAAACGGCCGAAAAGCACAATTTATCTTCGTTGGCACGCAATGAGCATACACCGTTGGATAATCGTTCAGGAAGCATCGGAATTACCCTGTCAACAAGGTAAATAGAAGTTCCTCTTTCATAAGCTTCCTTATCTATAATAGAATTTGGAGTAACATAATATGAAACATCAGCAATATGAACGCCTACTTCCCAATTCCCGTTTTGTAACTTACGCAATGAAAGTGCATCATCAAAATCTTTGGCATCTTCAGGGTCAATTGTAAAAGTAACAACATTACGAAAATCTCTTCGTTTAGTGATTTCCTTTTCGGGTATTGCTTCGGGAATTTTATCGGCCTCCTTTTCAACATTCTCAGGAAATGACAAAGGAAAATCGAATTCAGCCAAAATAGACTGCATTTCCACATTATTATCGCCCGGCTTGCCTAATACCTGTATAATTTCTCCAAAAGGATTACTTGCCCTTTCAGGCCAGTCGGTAATTCGGGCTAAAGCTTTTTCGCCATTCTTAGCCCCATTAAGGCTATCGAGGGGTATAAAAATATCAACGGGAACATTATTGTTATCAGGAACTAAAAAAGCGAATTTTTTTGACAATTGTACAATGCCAACAAATTGTTTGTGTGCTCTTTCGATAATTTCAATTACCTGACCTTCCAGTTTTCTGCCCTTGCGGCGGGGAAAGAGAAATACCTTGACTTTATCACCATGCAGGGCATGATTGGTGTTATTGGCAGAGATAAAAATATCCTCACTTTCATTTTCACGGATGATATAGGCTTTCCCGGTTTGTTTCATGTCCACTTTGCCTGTTACATAGGAGTTTGGGACTAAATCTTCATTTATATAAGAGGGATTAAGTTTATATTTTCCACGGCTTTGTTCTGTAATTGCATTGGACATAAGCAGTTTGTGTAAAACATTGATGACAAGTTCCTTACTGGCTTTGTCAGTTATGCCCATTCTGGCAGATATTTGCTTGTAATTAAATACTGAAAAAGGGTCATTGGCAAATATCCGTAATACACTGGTAAGGAATGCGTTATTGCTTAAATCGATGGTGTGTGTTTTTGTTTTCATGTGTTATTATTTTTATTTTTTTATAGGTCACATAGCTTGTCCCGATTTATCGGGAGAATACGCCAATAATATATCATTGTCTTTGGTATAAATGTTATCTTTATGGCTATTTCATGTGTTATTTTTTTAAACTAAATTTTATTTAGTTTTATAAGGTTGAATTGAGGGTTTATTTGGATGTATTTTTTATGTTATTAAGAAGTTGCAGACATTTATAATTTTAATAAAGCTTCTGCAAAAGCTATATCAACCGGATGGGTAATTTTAATATTTTCAGGATTTCCTTCTACGAGATTAATTTTTTCACCATATTTTTCAAATACTGTAGCGTCATCAGTAAATCTTATATCATCATCCTGCAAATAGGCATTTTTAATCAGATTGACGTTAAAACACTGAGGTGTTTGTACAATTCTAACAAAGTTTCTGTCGAAAGGTTTATTAGATTCGTTTTCAACTACCCTTAATGAATCATTTACAGGAATTACAGGTATTGCATTTCCAAGTTGTAAAGCAGTTTCAAAGCATCTTTGAATAGTTTTTACAGCAACCATTGGACGAACTGCATCATGAATAGCTACGATACCCTTCTCAACCAAAGCCAAACCATTTTTAACCGATTGGAATCGTGTATCACCACCTTTGGCAATTAGAAATGGTATCATTAAATTGTATTTTACTGCTAGAGTATTCCAATGTGGAATATGTTTAGAGGGCAAAACAAGAATAATATTGATATCGTTATCATACGCATAAAATTTTTCGATGGTAAGGATAATTATTGGTTTGCCGGATATTTCAATAAATTGTTTGGGAATATCGGATTGCATTCTGCGACCTGATCCACCAGCAACGATGATAACTGATTTTTGCATTATATATAATAAAAAAGACGTAAGCTTATAGAGCAAAGTTACGTCTTTTTTTATTTTGATGTATTTTAATTTTTAGATAATCAGCATAGCATCGCCATAGGTAAGAAATTTGTATTTCTTTTCTATAGCTTCCTTGTAGCCTTTCATTACTAAATCGTAACCACCGAAAGCGGCTACCATCATTAGCATAGATGATAAAGGCTGATGGAAATTGGTAACCATGCAGTTAGCAACACTAAAATCATAAGGAGGGAATATAAATTTATTGGTCCATCCATTGTATGGTTTTACGTTGCCTGAAATAGCTACAGAAGATTCTATGGCTTTCATGGTTGTTGTACCCACAGCACAAACGTTTTTCTTGTTTTCTCTGGCAGTATTGATGATTAATGTTGCTTTCTCAGAAATAATCATTTCTTCTGAGTCTGTCTTATGTTTTGTAAGATCTTCAACGTCAATAGAACGAAAGTTTCCTAAACCTGCATGTAGTGTAACGTTGGCAAAATTAACACCTTTAATTTCCAGACGTTTCATCAGTTCCCTGCTAAAATGGAATCCTGCAGTTGGTGCTACAACAGCACCTTCATGTTTAGCATATATTGTCTGATACCGCTCTTTATCTTCGGGTTCAATATCCCTTAAGCGCTGAAGTTCATCAGGTAAAGGAGTATGTCCTAAATTTTTAATGGTTTGTTTAAATTCTTCGTGTGTTCCGTCAAAAAGGAAACGTAAGGTTCTTCCTCTGGAAGTTGTATTATCAATTACTTCTGCTACTAAAGCATCGTCATCGCCAAAATATAATTTATTTCCAATTCTAATTTTTCTGGCCGGGTCAACCAACACATCCCATAAACGGCTTTCTGCATTGAGTTCTCTAAGTAGAAATACTGTAATTTTTGCACCTGTTTTTTCTTTTTCGCCATACAATAAAGCTGGAAATACCTTTGTATTATTTAAAATAAATACATCACCGTCATTAAAGTATTCAAGGATATCCTTAAATACTTTATGTTCTATTGTTTGTGTTTTGCGATTGAGTACCATAAGACGAGATTCATCTCTTTGGTCGGAGGGGCGATCCGCTATTAATTCTTTTGGTAAATTGTACCTGAATTGTGATAACTTCATGCGTATATTTTATATTAATGAAAATTTGTCAGAAAAGTATGCAAAGATAATCAAAATTGAGGCTAAAGTCAAGTGTTTTTAAGACTATTTAAGAAAACTGTTAAAAATAATTTCTGATTACTCAGGGTTTTCTGGCTTACTTTGTGCCAAAATAATGGATTTTAGCGTTTCTATTTCCATTGCTTCTGTTAACATAAAACTTCCTATTCTTGTTCTGCATAAGGCAGATAAATAGGCACCACACTGCATGGCTTCTCCAAAATCACGGGCCAATGCCCTTATATATGTCCCCTTACTGCATACTATTCTGAAATCAATATGCGGAAGTTCAATATTGGTAATTTCAAACTCACTTATAGTTATAAGTTTAGGGATAATTTTTACTTCTTCACTGTTACGGGCAAATTCATAGGCACGTTTGCCTTTTATTTTAACAGCTGAAAAAACAGGTGGAATCTGTTCAAAACTGCCTGTGAATTTTTGAGCGGTTTGCCTGATTAATTCTTCGTTTACATGGGAATAATCAAAAGTCCGGTCAACTTCTTTTTCCATATCATACGAAGGTGTGGTTTCGCCTATGATAAAGCTTCCGGTATATTCCTTTTCCTGAGCCTGAAACGTATCAATATTCTTGGTAAACTTACCGGTACAAAGCACTAATAAACCTGTAGCCAGAGGATCCAATGTTCCGGCATGACCAATTTTTAACTTGGGTAAATCCAGTATTTTTCTTATAAAATATCTGATATTGTTTACAACATCAAATGATGTCCAGTTATATGGTTTATTGATAAGCAGCACTTCCCCTTCGGAGAAATTGAATTCATTCATTTATCTTTATAAAATGTGGAATATAAGTAATAGTATAACTGCAGCACCCATAATAATTCTATAATAACCAAAGGCCTTAAACCCATATTTGGTAAGGAAGGCGATAAACCCTTTTATGGCAATCATAGCAACAATAAAAGCAATAACATTACCAACTATCAAAAGATTGATATTCCCTTTGTTTAGTAATTCAGGAGTATGTTTATACGCATCCCACATACTTTTTACAAAAGCACCGGCTAAAGTTGGTACAGCTAAAAAGAAAGAGAATTCTGCAGCCAGTTTTCTGCTTAATTTTTGTTGCATTCCACCTATTATAGTAGCTGCCGAACGGCTAAATCCGGGAAAGACAATGGCTAATAACTGAAATATACCGATGAGAAATGATTTTTTATAGCTGACATTATCCAGATTATCTTCTTTCGATTTATTAAACCATTTATCGGCAAATATGAGTAAAAATCCACCGAGAAATGTAATTACAGTCATCACCATAAGGTTGCCAAGCAAATTATCGATATGCTTTTTCAGTAAAACACCAACAATTGCAGCTGGAACAAAAGCAACTATTATTTTATAATAAAAACTGAATTTAGTAAAATCGAAGAATTTACGCCAGTAAATGAATATAACTGAAACTATTGCACCAAATTGAATACTTTCAATAAATAATTTTATAAAGAGATCATTTTCAAGATCAATGCCTAATATTTTAGAAGTCAATGCCATGTGATAAGTGGATGAAATTGGCAAAAACTCAGTTAAGCCCTCTACGATGGCAATAATAATAGCTTGAAAAAAAGTCATAATAAGAAATTCTGGATTGGAAAATTAGTCTTTTGGTTTTATCATTATGGCAAAAACTTCGATAACAAAACCTATAATTAAAAGAACAGGAGCTAAAGTTAAACGTTGAAAATCATAGATTTTATCGCTGAATACCTTAGGGTCTTCAGAGCCACCACCTATCATTAAGATATAACCAAGCAATAAAAATCCCAAACCAACTAACAATAAGCGGTAATTTTCTTTTCCAAAAGCAAACTCAAGACCTTTATGTTCAGTTGTCTTTGTTTTATTTAAAGTTGCAGAAACAGTAGTTTTTGCCTGAGTTGGATTTTGCTTATTGGTAATTATTGTTTTTTTTATTTGTGCCATGGCGATTTTTTTTACAAAAATAAAAATTTTTACGATACAAAAATATGTTTATTTTTTATTCAATTTATAAAAGTTCTTAAAAAACACATAACTAACAACTTCTATCAAAAATTCAATAAATAATGTATTATTCAATAATTAATTATATTGTAAATTATCTTTAGTAATACAAGCTATCCGTTTTAATATTTAAATATTTGCGTACTGCCATAAATGTTGACAACCATGAGAAAATGATGCCAAGCACTATAACGATTCCAAATACAACCAGATACGAATCTATTTCCTGGAATTTAACCAAATCGGGTAATTGTTGTTGTGCAAAATATAAGACAATTGTCAAAAAGAATATCGCAAGAAATGCACCGATAATTCCGCTTATTATTCCTTTTATTATAAAAGGTTTTCTAATGAAATGCTGGGTAGCACCCACCAATTGCATTGTTTTAATCAAAAAACGGTTGGCATATACTGATAATCGTATGGTATTATTAATTAAAGCTATGGCAACAATGAGCAATAAAGTGGAGAAAGACAGAAAAATCAGACTAATTTTTCTGATATTTTCATTCACCAGCTTTACCAGTGATTTCTGATAATAAACTTCTTTGACAAATTCATTTTTCAGCATTTGCTTTTCAATTACTTCCAGGCTGTCGTTATTGGCATAAGCAGCATTAATCCGGACATCTATCTGTGCTGTTAATGGATTATTGCCCAATAAACTGATAAAATCTTCTCCCAGATTTTTTGATACATTTTTAGCTGCCTGTTCACTGGTAATATATTCTGTTGATTTAGTAAATGAACTGGCATCCAGCATTTTCTGGAAACGAATTACATCTGCTTCTTTGGCAGCTTCCTTCATAATTATCGAAAACCCGATATTTTCCTTTACCTGATTGGATATCTTTTGGGCGTGCATTATAATCAAGCCCAATAATCCCAGCATAAATAAAACCAGCGAAATACTTACAACAGTGGTGATATATGAACTCTTTAAACGGCGTTTATTGAATTTTTCTTCTTGTATTGACATAATTTTAGAATCTTGCAGCTAAATTAATAAAAATTGCATTAGGATTGAAGTATCAGAACATTTTTATGCTAAAATATTTTTTAAATAAAGTCAAATTAATTTCCATTTTTAAAAGATCAGGTCTTTTCAATCCGTTCTAAAATTAATAGATAAAATCTTTTATTTTGATTTCAAATAGCTTATATTTGTATAATAAAAAATAAATGTTATGGCACATCTTGAAACCGATCAGAATTTAAGTCCGGAAGAAAAGAATTTCTTCGATTTAATCAGTCACGGTGAAAATTTTATGAAAATCCAAATTTACCGCAACGCCAGAGAATGTTACGAAGCTGCTTTAAAAATGAATGTAAATAATGAATTGGCTGGCGCTAAACTTGCTGATTGCAATGCTAAGATTAAGTCTGAATCAAAAATTATTATTGCAATTGTTGCTGTTCTTGCTGTTGTGGCAATAGCTTTACTAATTATTTATTAAACACTAACAATATATTTGCTCTGATTTTAAGTTAACTTTTCTTCTGAAGAAATAATTTTATCAGGGTAAACAGTATGTTTTGTTCAAAAATCCAATTATCAGATTTTAGAGCCTCAACTTTATCAGATTCCCAAATCCCAAAATTTTCCTACTTTTGCATTTCGTTTAAAAAATGACAAAATAAGGATATGGACTACAATTTTAATGAGATAGAAAAAAAGTGGCAGGATTACTGGAGCAAGAATAAAACTTTTAAGGCTGAGAATAAATCAGAAAAACCAAAATTTTATGTATTGGATATGTTCCCCTACCCTTCAGGTGCAGGTTTGCATGTTGGACATCCCCTTGGCTATATAGCTTCTGATATTTATGCACGCTATAAACGGCATAAAGGCTTTAATGTATTGCATCCCATGGGCTACGATGCTTATGGATTGCCAGCTGAGCAATATGCCATACAAACCGGACAACATCCTGCCATTACTACTGAAAAAAATATAGCCCGTTACCGCGAACAACTTGATAAAATCGGTTTCTCTTTCGATTGGGACAGAGAAGTCCGTACCTGTGAACCTTCTTATTATAAATGGACTCAATGGACTTTTATTCAATTATTCAATCACTGGTACAATAATAAAACACAAAAAGCAGAAACTATTGCTTCATTAATTCAGTTATTTGAAAAAGAAGGTAATAACAATATTGAAGCAAGTTGTAATGAAACAGAACTATTTACTGCTGCAGCATGGAAATCAAAATCAGAAAAACAGCAACAGGAAATCTTATTAAACTATCGTCTGGCTTATCTTTCAGATACTATGGTAAACTGGTGCCCACAGTTAGGAACTGTTCTGGCCAATGATGAAGTAGTTGGCGGCTTATCTGTAAGAGGAGGATATGCTGTTGAACGCAAATCCATGCGTCAGTGGTCGTTGCGAATATCTGCCTATGCTGAAAGATTACTGCAAGGTCTGGATACCATTGATTGGAGCGATTCAATAAAAGAAATTCAAAAAAACTGGATAGGTAAATCTGTTGGGGCTGAAGTTAAATTTCACCTATCTCCAACCCTTTCCAAAGAAGAGGGAGCCAAATCACGTTTTTATGCTACAAATCCTTCGGATTGGGCCGCACTGAAAGACAATGCCAAAAGAATGAGGGAAGAACCAACTGAAACAGAAAATATTCTTTGGCATAGTTTAAGATCAAGTCAAACAGGTTTTAAAATCAGAAGGCAACAGGTTGTAAGTAATTATATTGCTGATTTTGTATGTTTATCAAAGAAACTGATCATTGAAGTTGAAGGCAAAGTAAATGAAAATCAAAAGGATGAAGATGTAAAACGCATTTCAGAACTCAATAAAATAGGTTTTGAAATTATCCGGTTTTCAAATGAAGAAATAATTAATAATATTGATGAAGTTGTCGAAAAAATTAAATCCAAGCTCAAATCTAAAGTCCTCTCCTCTGGAGAGGATTTAGGTGAGGTGGTAATCTTTACGACAAGACCTGATACTATTTTCGGTGTAAGTTTTATGGTTTTATGTCCTGAACATGAAATAATTGAAACTATAGTTACCGATGATAAGAAAAAAGAAGTTGCTGATTATCTGCAATGGACTAAAAACCGAACTGAACGGGAACGTCAGTCTGAGGTAAACAAAATCAGCGGTGTATTTACCGGTGCGTATGCCATTAATCCATTAACCTTGCAGGAAATCCCCATCTGGATATCGGAATATGTATTGGCCGGTTATGGAACCGGTGCCATAATGGCTGTTCCGGCTCACGATAGCCGCGATTTTGCATTTGCGCGTCATTTCGGATTGCCTATTCCTCAGGTAATTGTCCCAACAGGCGAAAATCCTGAAGATACATCATCATGGAAAGAATCAAAGGATTCAAAAGAAGGCATTTGTATCAATTCCGGTTTTATTACCGGCATGAATGTAAAAGAAGGTATAAAAGCTGTTATTGATTTTGTTGAAAAAGAAGGCATTGGAAAACGAATGGTGAATTATCGCCTGCGTGATGCAATTTTTAGCCGTCAGCGTTATTGGGGAGAACCATTTCCTGTATATTACAAGGATGGTATGCCTTATATGCTGGATGAGTCCAAACTTCCACTGGAATTACCTGCTGTAGACAAATATTTACCTACCGAAAGTGGCGAACCACCGCTGGCACGTGCCGAAAAATGGTTTACTGATGAGGGTTATCCATTGGAATGCAATACAATGCCGGGTTTTGCCGGTTCCAGCGCCTATTATCTCCGCTATATGGATGCAGGCAATGAAAAAGAAATTTTCTCAAAAGAAGCCAATCAATACTGGCAAAATGTAGATTTATATATCGGTGGTGCTGAACATGCCACAGGCCATTTGATTTATGCGCGTTTCTGGAATAAATTCCTTTACGATTTAGGACTTTGTGTTAAAGATGAACCTTTCCAGAAATTAATCAATCAGGGAATGATACAGGGTCGTTCTAATTTTGTATACAGGATTAAAGGAACTAATCAGTTCGTATCCTATGGTTTAAAGGATAATTACGATACGCAAGCCATTCATGTGGATGTAAATATAGTAGATGCGGATATACTGGATACCGAAAAATTCAAAAACTGGATGTCCGACTTTTCCAATGCAGAATTTATACTGGAAAACGGTAAATACCATTGTGGCTGGGAAGTGGAAAAAATGTCAAAATCAATGCACAATGTGCAGAATCCTGATGATTTGGTAGTTCGCTATGGCGCTGATACATTGCGTATGTATGAAATGTTTCTTGGCCCATTGGAACAATCAAAGCCATGGGATACCAAAGGCATAGAAGGTGTATTCCGTTTTATCCGTAAGTTCTGGAAATTGTACCATAACGAAGAAAATATATTGTGTGTTATAGATGAACAGGCTAGTCCACATGAATTAAAAGTGCTGCACCGCACCATTAAAAAGATACAGGAAGATATCGAACGTTTTTCGTTTAATACTGCGGTAAGTACATTTATGATATGCACCAATGAACTTACTGAACTGAAATGTCACAAACGCGAAATACTACAACCCCTTGCGGTTTTGATTTCACCCTATGCACCTCATCTTGCAGAAGAATTATGGCATTGTTTAGGTAATAATACGAGTATTACTTATGCAGCTTTCCCAGAATTAAACGAAACTTATCTGGTAGAAAATACTTTCAATTACCCGGTTTCATTTAATGGAAAAACACGTTTTCAAATGGAATTTGCCGTTGATTTGCCTGTAACTGAAATAGAAAAAGCTGTACTTGCCAATCCTGATGCACAAAAATGGCTGGAAGGTAAAACTCCCAAAAAGGTGATTATTGTACCCAGAAAAATTGTGAATATTGTGATTTAGTATATAAAGTTAGAACATTAATAATGTAAAAGGTAATTGGTAATTAATAACCGATTACCTTTTTTTATCAGCAAATATTGTGTTTTTAAGCTTTTAACTTTAAATAAGATTAAATTTGTATTATAAATCTAATTTTTATGGTTGAAAATCAAAATAACATAAACCAACTTATCGAAAAACTGGATAATCTTATAAAACGACAAGCTCAGTTTTCGAATGAAATAAATGTATTGCGTCAGGAAATATTCAGGTTAAAACATACTGAAGAGGAAGTAAATAAAACTGAAAAAATTACAACTGATTTTGTTATAGAGAATAAAAATCAAAACTCTGATTTTCAGGCAAAAAAGCAAGTTACTATCCAAGCAATCAAATCTCAAAAGAAAGAAAGCTCAAAACCAAGGATAAGCATTGAATTTGAAAAATTCATTGGAGAGAATTTAATCAGTAAGGTTGGTATTGTAATTACAATAATTGGCGTTGCTATTGGTGCCAAATACTCCATCGACCATCACCTGATCAGTCCATTGGCCAGAATAATTTTAGGATATCTGATTGGTTTGGGTTTATTGGGAATTGGATTTAAGCTAAAGCAAAAATATGACAGTTACAGTGCTGTTTTGGTAAGCGGTGCAATGACAATCCTATATTTTATCACATTTGCTGCTTATGATTTTTATGCATTAATACCTCAGTATATTGCATTTGGATTAATGGTATTATTTACTGTATTTACGGTTGCAATGGCAATAAATTATAATAAACAGCTAATTGCAATTATTGGATTGGTTGGTGCTTATGCAGTTCCGTTCTTGTTAAGTGACGGTTCAGGGAAAGTTATAGTACTTTTTACTTATATGGCTATTATAAATATTGGAATTCTGGTAATTGCGTTTAAGAAATACTGGAAGCTTTTGTATTATATTTCATTTGCACTCAGCTGGATTATCTATTTATCGTGGTTTAGCACACAATATACAGTCACAGAACACTTAGTTCTGGCGAGAGTATTTGCAGCCATTTTCTTTGTATGCTTTTATTCGATATTTCTTGCCTATAAACTCATCAAAAATGAGAAGTATCAATTACTGGATGTTGCCCTGATTTTATCCAATTCATTTATTTTTTATGGAATTGGATATGTAATTTTGAATAATCATCCTGTTTACAATAAATTGCTCGGCTTGTTTACTTTCGGGAATGCTCTGGTTCATTGTATTGTAAGTGTGCTGATTTACAAACAAAAATTGGGTGACCGTAATTTATTTTACCTGGTATCGGGTTTAGTTCTTATTTTTATAACCATAGCAATTCCGGTTCAATTGCATGGAAACTGGATAACAATGCTTTGGACCGGTGAAGCAGCTTTATTGTTCTGGATTGGAAGAACCAAAAACATTGCTTTTTATGAAATCTGTTCCTATCCTTTGATGTTGCTGGCGTTTATAAGCATTTCAACGGATTGGATGCTAAATTACAATAGCCAGATTGATACTGTAAATACCATGATCCCCTTATTTAACATCAATTTCCTGACTTCCTTATTGCTGATAATTTCATTTGGTTTTATAAATATCTTAAACCAAAACAAAAATTATATTCAGGCATTTGATAAACAAAAGAGTATATCAAAAATCATGAATTTTATCATTCCTGCTTTACTTTTATTTATAATCTATTTTTCATTCCGTATGGAAATTGCTAATTATTTCAATCGATTGCTCGACAATTCTATACAAAACAATAAAATTATCGGACAAGCTGATTATGAAGCATATATAAACTCTGATCTTTTGAAATTCAAAACAATCTGGCTGATAAATTATTCCTTATTATTTCTTACATTGCTTTCGATTGTGAATATCAAAAAACTAAAAAATTCACAACTGGGATATATAAATCTTGTATTAAATGCATTTATGATGCTGGTTTTTCTACTTATCGGACTTTATCAGTTGAGCGAACTTCGTGATAGTTATTTACAAAATTCACCATCACAATTTTATCAGAACGGGATGCTTAATATTATTGTCAGATATTTAGCATTTGCTTTTGTGGCTGCATTGTTATATGTATGTTCAATTTATATTCGTCAGGATTTTATCAAAGTTAAATTGAATATGGCATTTGATATAATGCTTTATTTTTCAGTATTATGGATAGCAAGCAGCGAGCTGATTAACTGGATGGATATTGCACATTCCTCACAATCATATAAACTTGGATTAAGCATTTTTTGGGGCATTTATGCATTATTAATAATAGCACTGGGAATCTGGAAAAAGAAGAAACACTTAAGAATTGGTGCAATTGCTTTATTTACAGTTACTTTACTTAAGCTATTCTTGTATGATATTTCATATCTGGATACCATTTCAAAAACCATAGTGTTTGTTTCGTTAGGAATTTTACTGTTGATAATTTCCTTTCTTTACAATAAATACAAAAATATTATTTCTGAAGAAATTGATAATAATTCTAAAATATAATAATTATGAAAAAGCTATTTTTCCTGATTTTCATTGCTTATTTAGCAACAGGATGTTCTTCGTCTAAAAATACAACAACTTCATCAACTGAAAATGACGGTTCTTCATTCAGCAAAGCCATAATAATAAAAGAAAAAACTGAAACAAAAGGTGTAGCTGCTGAATACTTATGGATAAGGGAACATTACCCCAATGCAACAATTAAAGGACAAAAACTAGTGGATCACAAAAATAAGCCTTATGATATTATTAAAATAGAAACAAAAGAAAGCGAAGAAAAAGAAATCTATTTTGATATTTCAATGTTTTTCGGGAAAATGTAGTACAGAATTACCATTCTATTTATCTGTTATACTTTCGTTTTTTTCATCATTTCAATAAATCAAATTTAAACAACATCTTAAATATTGGTTTAATGTAAATCAATAAATATCCTATATTTGCAGGATGTTATAAACTACATTCCTGAAGTTTAATCAACTATTATACTGATATTTACATAATAATTCCATGAAAAAAATCACTTTTACCATTATTGTAATAGCTTTTTTGTTTACAATCAGAATTTCAGCTCAAACAATTCCAAATACAACTTATACAAGATATGTCAATCCTTTTATCGGAACAGGAGCTGTTGATAGTTTAAGTTTATCGGGCAGCAATTTCCCCGGTGCATGTATGCCTTTCGGATTGGTACAATTAAGTCCTGATACCAGAGAATATCCCGATGATCCCTGCAGCGGATATGACTATAATGACCCAACAATACTCGGTTTTAGCCATACCCATTTAAACGGAACAGGATGTCCTGATTTGTACGATTTTTTGTTTATGCCATATGGTGGCGATATCAAATGGAAAGCAGGCAGCGATGATGGTAAAACCAAAGGTTTCCGTTCTAAATACCTCCATATAAATGAAAAAGCAGTTCCGGGTTATTACAGTGTGCTATTGGATGATTACAGCATCAAAGCTGAAATGACAGCTACGGAACATTGTGGAATGCACAGATATAGTTTTACAGATAATAAACCCTACCATCTCATTGTGGATCTGGATCATTCTCTGGTAAGAAACAGTCCTTACCGTTTTGTAAAAATACTTTCTTCTCAGGTTCGAGTTATAGATAATAAAACCATAGAAGGATACAGGATAATTTCAGGCTGGGCAAAACTCCGCAAAGTATATTTCAGGGCTGAATTTTCACGTCCTTTTGATTCACATATATTCAGAGAAGGTCAATATGAATTTGCTGATGTAACAGTTGGTAATCATGCAGAATTGAAAATTATAATGAATTTCAATAAAGATAATGATAAACCTTTACTGGTAAAAGTTGGGATTTCATCTGTTTCAGCTGAAGGTGCCAGAGAAAATCTGGCTGCTGAAATTAAGAATTTTGATTTTGAAAATATTGCGTTACAAGCCGGTAAAGCCTGGAATAAAGAACTTTCATGTGTTGATATTGAAGGAAGTGAAAAACAGAAAACCATCTTTTATACAGGATTGTATCACCTTTTTATTCAGCCAAATAATATTGCAGATGTTTCTGGCAATTATCTGAGTACAGATGATAATATTAAAAATGCAGCGGACAAAAGGCATTACAGCACATTTTCGCTCTGGGATACCTACCGTGCAGCTCATCCGCTTTATACACTTTTGCAAAAGGACAGAACGGCAGGCTTTATCAATTCCTTGCTGCGCCAGTATCAAACCTATGGTTACCTTCCCATCTGGCAGTTATGGGGAACTGATACCTACTGCATGATTGGCAATCATGCCATTCCTGTGATTGTGGATGCATTTATGAAAGGAATTCCGGGTATCGATTTTAAGCTGGCATATGAAGCAGTAAAAGCTTCTTCAATAAATTCACATAAAAATGCACCTTTTAATATTCTGGACAAATACGGATTTTTTCCTGAAGATTTACAAACACAATCTGTATCCATAACGCTGGAAATAGCTTATAATGACTGGTGTGTGGCTCAAATGGCAAAGAAAATGGGACACGAAGATGATTATCAGTTCTTTCTGAAAAGATCCGGTAGTTACAAAAATCTTTTCGATAAAAATATTGGCTTTTTCAGAGCCAAAGATAGCAAGGGTGACTGGATAAATCCGTTTAATCCGCTGGCTTATGGCGGTAACGGAGGATTTCCATTTACTGAAGGTAATGCATGGCAATATTTATGGTATGTTCCACAGGATGTACCATCATTTATTGATTTAATGGGTGGCGACAAGAAGTTTACACAAAAACTGGATACATTTTTTAATCTGGATGCAAAACCTGAAGATGTAAACGGCAATGCATCAGGTTTTATCGGACAATATGCACATGGAAACGAGCCCAGCCATCATATTGTGTATTTGTTTGATTTTACCAATGAACCATGGAAAGCCCAGTTTTATAGCGCTAAAATAATGAACGAATTATACAACGACCAGCATTCAGGCTATTCAGGTAATGAAGATTGTGGTCAGATGTCGGCATGGTATATTTTCAGTGCCATGGGATTTTATCCTGTAAATCCTGCCAACAGTGTGTATTGTTTTGGTTCACCACAACTGGCCAAAGCATGCATAAACCTTGCTGAAGGAAAGCAGTTTAAAATCATCACCAACAATGCAGGTGGAGAGAATATCTATATTCAGAAAATATTATTGAATGGCAAGCCTTATACCAGGAATTACATCACACATAATGATATAGTTAGCGGTGGTGTAATAGAATTTTTTATGGGTAAATCGCCCAATAAAAAAATGGCTGATTATGATAAGCCATTGATGATGGCGAAATAATGCGTAATGTGTTGTTGCGGTGATGTGGTAATGCAGAGTCTTTTTTACTAAGTTTTAAAAGTTGATTTAAACCTCCGTTGAGCAAGGTCTCAATCTTAAGTCATTGTTCTACAATAAAATATAACAGGTCGCTGCTACGCAGCTTTGTTGCTATATTCATTAACTTTATTATTAACAGTAAAGTCCTACGGACTTTTGCACCATTGCTAATTCGGAAATGAAGCAAAATATAGATGGTGATTTTATCTAAATAAACTTTTTATAATATTTTCATATTTACTTTTGCTGCGTAGTTGCATACTGTTAATAATAAAAAATCGTATTTCTAAACTTAGCACCGTCAGGTGCATCCTGTTATTTTTATTAAGTTGTAACGTGAACCTTACGAAGCTACGTTGTTATAATATTAAAAGAAAAAGGATTTAAAACAGATATTATTAAGCTGAATTTATTTCAACAAATTTACATCTTATTCAATAATTACCTCATCCGTAAATATCCATGCTTTACCTCCAGAACCGGGGTCACCTTCGGGGCATTTTTCTATATTTTTTGCAAATATTCTGATATATTTTGCTTCAACATCATTTAATTGAATGCTGATATCTTTCAGCGGATCTCCTGCTATTTTATAGATTTCTTCTTTGTTGATGGTTTTAATTTTAGTAAAATCTTTACCATCATTAGAAATATAAACTTCTAATTTTACAGGAAAATAAATCCAGTATGCAATATTCTCAAGCAAACCTATCGTTATCTTTTTGATTTTTTGCTGTTTATACAATTCGAAAGTAACATCCATATCATTACCTTCAAATCCCTGCCAATGGCCATCAAAGAAATTATCCGAACCTCTTTCTTTATCGAATAAACCTTCTTTTCCTCCGGCAGTGTAAAAATAATAATCATTTTTATAAACAGCTTTTGCTATGTTTATACCAAATACAATATTTTTAATACTGACATTGCTTTCAAACATTTCATTTTTTACTGCAAAAGCCTTAACAACAGTATTTTTGCATATATCAAACGGCTTTTTATAAAGTCCGGAGTTCATTGTTGGTTCACTGCCATCTGTTGTATAAAAAATCATAGCGTTTTTGGCTTCATCAGTAATAATAATTCTTTTCGACACTTCATTTGAATGTGATTTATCAACTAAAATAACAGGATCAATTAGCTTTAAAGCAGCCCTTTTTTCTTTTTTAGTATAATATTTCTGCTGTTCTCCACTGATTTCTAATAGATTAAAATCATCTAACAAGCCATAATCAATTAAATTATAACTGTTTCCTGATGGCTGATGCCTTGGAGCATTTGCAAAATCACCGGGACCGGCCATTCCCTGAACCTTGGAATGAAGGGGTCCAAGCAGATTCTTGAGAGAGCCATATACTGCAACTGAAATCTTGTTTTCACCATCAATAATATAATCACTTACATCAAGCTCATAAGGTTCAGCATAAATAATACCTGCAGGTTTTCCGTTAACTGCAACTTCTGCAACCGAGCCATTCCATCTATCTAACGAAACAATAAAATGCTTATCTTCTTTTTTTATCTTAAATTCATGGGTATAGGATACGCTGTTGGTATACATCTGCAACCCCTGATTCAGCCAGCTGCCTAATGCAATCTTATGCTGAGGAATAAGTTTAAATCCTTTAGTTATTTCCTGTAGTCCAAAATTTCCAATTATATAAATAGCTTCAAGTTCTGAGAATATTGTCATTTTTGTGGCAATAATTTTAAGCTCGTTATCACCTTCTTTTAGGAACTTCCCGATTTCAAACAGGCTAAAATTTCTGTCGAGCCATTTTTCACCGGGCTTGGCATCAACAATATTTCCATTGACGGATAATTTCCATATGTTTGCTTGTTCTACAGATGCCTGAATAGTTGTAAAATCTACACCTTTATCTATCTTTAAATGATACGTGGCTTCAAATCCTGAATTATCGGCAAATTTATTTGAATCAATAAATACAGTTTTGTACTGCGGATAACTCCATGGATTTCCATCTTTAACACCGTAATGTTTAAACAGCTTATTTCCGGCACTTACAACATAGATATCATTTTCAACTGTTCCATCACTGAATTTTAAATCACAATAATCAAGGCTTAGGGTATTTGGTTTAGTAATTTCAGTTTTAACCTTACCAAGCGGACTTAAGATTTTAATGTTGGTTTTGCTTTTTTTATAATTGATTAAAGAATTTATATCATAATGTACATAAAGTAAAAGACTTCCGCATTGAGGGATTTCAAAATGCAATTCAGCATAATCACCATTAGCAGTTGTTTTATACAATAACATCTTCCCTGTAGAAACATCCAATTCCTGCACTTCTGTTCCTTTAACTACAAGTTTACCTTTAGCCCAATAATCTTTACTGGTATTGGTTAATAAAATCAGTTCACCATCCTTAAATTTTCTTCTTTGGTGTAATAATTTTCCTTTAATTTTAGTTGGTTCTATTATTCTAAAATCTTTGGAGGTAAGTATATCTAAGGAAGCTTTTTCTGCAATTGTATAAAAATTTGTCCATTTCCTTGTATATTGTTTTGAAAGCAAATTTACCCTATCACTTGCTAATCCATCAATAAAAGAAGGTATTCCAGTATAAGAAACTACTTCACCACCTTGATTCAGGAATAATTCCAGATATTCCAACGTTTTTTTATCGAAATTTTCAAACGAAGGAGGTAAGACTATTATATCATAGCCTCTATTTCCGATATAAAACTTCCCGTTTTCAACCTTGCCGAAGCTTTCAATATTCTTTTCAGAGCCCAAATCATATTCAATCTGGTATTTTTCAAGTTTATTAATAAAATTGGTAAACGCCGGACCTATTTCATCAAACTTTCTATTCTTTTCATTTCGGGAGAAATACAACCAGGCTGTGGTAGTTGGCTCCAGCACCAATATTTTATTCATTTGCTGGCCTGATGACATAGCAAGTGACATTCTGGCAGTATAATCAACTATGTTTTTATAGAGCATCCACCAGGGTTCATGTGAAGAAAAAGACTGCGGGTAGTCGCGTTTTCGCCAGCCTTTTATGGTTGTTTGTGATAAATGCTGATTAACAAAGTTAATTCCTCCGGCAAACTGCCAGTCGGCAATGCGTTTCATGTCCTGAAAGCTCAAATCCCATCCGGCACCACCATAAGTTTCACTCAACGTTCTGTTTCGTCCCATCTGGTTGGCAACACTTCTGACTTCCCGTGGCATTCTTATATTTCCAAACTGAGCATTAACTCCTTCATCATATTGATTAAACAAATTATCGATTCCCGGCATGCCTTCATAGGCCTGAACCGACATAAAATCAGGTGTCATGGCAGGTATTGGCCAGTCGTGTTCCAGAAAATGACCTGTAAATATCAGGTTGTTTTCTGAGCAGTATTGAGAATAAGGTTTACAAAATCCATTGATAAACAAATTCAGTATGCATGAATAATAATCATGCCGTACTTTTTTCCAATCACCCACTTCATAATTTAAGGATGGTAAATTTAGTTTTAAATCATATCCCCATTTCTTCTGAAATTTCTCAAACAACTTTGGAGTCCAGCAAATATCATTGATATAGATACCGGGTTCGTCTGTAAACATACCTATCAATGTCTTACCGAATTCATCCTTAAGCAGTTTTTCATGCCGGGTCATTATCGTTTCAATGAATGTATTGCAAACTTCAGGTTTCAGCAAATCAACATAAGTATTTCCTGCATACCAGGCTGATTTCTCATAATACTTCTTTTCGCAGAGATAATAATCACCTGATTTAGCTTTTTCTGAAACATAATTATCAGTTATATCAATGAATTTGTCCCCTTGCTTCTTTAAAATAATAAAATACTTTTTATCAATACTATCGGGAAAGCTTGTGGTATGTTTTATTGCAACAGCTGAACCCTGATTACTAGATTCAGGCATTATTACAGGAAGATGTCCTCCGGCATTTCCGCTGGGATAGGTATTTTCATCATAAATCCAGATTTGCATTCCCAATGATTTCCCTTTATCAACAGCATATTTAAAGAGTTTATACCATTTATCAGACAGATATTCTGTAATTAAACCTGGTCTTGGATGAATAAAGGCTGCACCTATTCCTTTGGCTTTATAATCGCTGAGTATTTCATCAATCTGTTGTTCTGTAATTTCATCATTCCAAACATAGAAAGGTGCTGTACGGTATTTTGCAGGAGGATCCAGAAAATTATCTTTAAGTTCTTTAAACGTATTAAAGTTATCATTAAATTGAGTATTCTGGGCCAGACCATATTTAAAAATAAATGTTACTATAATTAAAGCTGTGAATCTGGCAAAATAAAATGATTTCATGGTTTTACAATTATGATTTTTGCTATACAATTAAATGCAAAGCATTCAAAATGCAGATAAAAATTAAGTGTAAAATTAGTTAATTTAATAGAATAGGAAAAAGTAAAAAAATGAGGAAATACCTTATATTTTAAAAATATAAAATTTGTATTATTTCATTAACTAAAAATACTCTGATTGGGTATTTCATCAACTTAAGTGAGAATTTAAAGTTTTTTTGTTCTTTTTTCATGAAAAAAAAGAACGAAAAATTCTAGACTGCAAATCCTTAACTTCAAAACTACGACATTAAAATTCCTGCGCAATACAAGTCGTAGCGAAATAATCTTTAAAGCATATATTTTTCATTTGAACTTCGCTATCTTCTGTATTGCTTGCTGCAAGGCCTTCGCTATTTTAATGTCTTGTTTTGTAGCGTTAAGTATTTGAGGTCAGTCTGGCTTCGTAGTGAAGGAAGTCCTTGGAGCACTTAAGTTGGAGTATGTAATACCTTAACAGTGTAAATCAGTCAAATTTGTGGAATATGCAAGTCTTTTTTTGTCACTTGCGACTTAATAACTTAATAACCATTAACCAATAACCAAATCGTTACATTATCCACTTAATCTAATATTACTTTTTAAAAGAAGTAAAATAAATGCTGAAATACCTAAAACTTGATAAAGACAAAGCACCGCCAATTCCGATATAAAGTATTGATAAATATTCCTTTGGAAGTGATGAATGTCTCAGCATTATTCCTCCGGTCATCATAAAAGCAACAATAATATAAGTCTGCCACGACATGAAAGAAAAAGCACAGGATTTTTCTGCTTTTGCCTGAATTCTTTTTATATTTTTATCAGCAAAGTGTTTAAATTTAAAAATAGCAAAAGCTACAGCAAAAACTAATCCCAGAAAAACAATAAGCAGGGTGTATTTTCCTTCGTAATGCGTCATCCAGTGATAGGCAAAATTGCATAGCATTAATCCTACTGAAAACCATACAATTCCAGCTATTATTAATAAATTTGAGGTCTTGATCTGTGGTGTAAATCTGTTAATTTTAGTTGCTTTTTCCAAGGTTATATTTATTTTTTAATTCAGCTACAAAACAAATTAAACGAATAAAAGTTTACCGTAGCGAGACTTTATTTACTTTTGCATAAAATTTATGCAAAATGAGTAAGCGATTATTGGTTCTCACAGGAGGTGGCGATTGCCCTGGATTAAATGCCGTTATCAGGGCTATTGTTAAACGTGCTGCACAGGAAAAAGACTGGGAAATTATCGGAAGTATTGAATCTTTTAATGGTATTTTAAGGGAACCTACAGAAATTGTTGTGCTGGATGAGCATAAAGTTGCAGGAATTCATGTTCAGGGTGGAACTATTATTGGTACTGTAAATAAAGGCGGACCTTTTGCATGGCCTGTAAAGAATCAGGATGGCAGCTGGTCTACAGTTGACCGTTCGGATGAAATGATACGCAAACTTTCATATATGGGCATTGATGCTGTCATCAATATTGGAGGTGACGGATCACAAAGGATTTCACAAAAACTTTTTAAAAAAGGACTTAATATTATTGGTGTTCCTAAAACCATTGATAATGATCTGGCAGCAACCGATTTTACTTTCGGATTTCAAACTGCTGTTCAGATTGCTACAGAAGCGGTTGATAAACTGGTAACCACAGCTGCAAGTCATAACAGGGTTTTTATCCTGGAAGTTATGGGACGTGATGCAGGCTGGATTGCTGCCCATTCTGCCATTGCCGGCGGAGCTGATGTTTGCCTGATTCCTGAAATACCTTATAAATTAGACAAAGTCATTGAAAAGGTAAATTCACGCTATCATAATGGCAGGGGATTTTGCAATATCGTGGTTGCCGAAGGTGCTAAACCCCACGGAGGAACATTTACAGGTGAAGATATGCATGAAATTGGCAATGAACATATCAAACTTGGCGGAATTGGAGAAAAGCTAAGACATGATTTAATAAATGCAGGCATTGAAGCCGATGTAAGAACTGTGGTACTGGGACATTTACAGAGAGGAGGAATACCAATGGCGTACGACCGCGTATTGGCAACAGAATTTGGTGTTAAAGCCTTTGAAATGGTATTGGAAAATAAATTCGGTCATATGGTAGCTTATCATCATCCGCATATAGTTGCCGTTTCATTTGAAGAAGCACTTATTCATCCCAAAATTGTAAGCAGCAAAGGCGATATTGTAAGAACAGCAAAGGGTGTCGGGATAGAATTCGGAGATTGATAGGCATTAGGCATTAGGCAATAGGCAACAGGCAATAGGTTATGGTTGATTGTAGTCTTAATACTTCTGCAATCGTTAATCGTTGTTCTTAAATCAATAAGAAGTTTAGACTGTTAGGCTGTGGTATTTTTAGTCTTCATAATTTTGCAATCGTTAATCGTTGTTCTAAAATCAAAAAGAATGCGATTAAATGCTGATTAAGTTTAAAATTTTAACAAATAATCAAACATCAACAACAATAAGCATTTCCGCTTAAACCATTCATTTACAGTTAATCTTTTAATATATTTTCTAGGAATAGGGATATTTTTGTAGTATATTTGTTAAAATATTCTTAAATAATATTTAAGGGTTCTTGATGTTCTTTAAGAAAAATTTAACAAAAAAAACAGAACCCATAGATTTAAATCTAGGTGTATGAAAAAGTTTTATTTTGTTTTCCTGTTTACAAGTGTATTTTTGATGGGAACAATAAATGGTTTCAGTCAGGTGGGCTTGCAAAATATCAAAATCTGTGTAATTTCTGATTTACATTATTTTGATACGACACTTCTAATTCATGATGGCTATGCATTTCAAATGTATTTAGCACAGGACAGAAAATTATTAAAAGAAAGTAATGCCATCATGGTATCACTTTTCGATTCACTGCTGGCAGAACATCCGGATATCGTTTTAATACCGGGTGATTTAACAAAAGATGGCGAAGATGCTTGTCATCAAAAGATATTAAATTTTATTCTTAAATTGAAAAACAACAATATCAAGGTTTTTGTTGCTCCCGGAAACCATGATATTAACAATCCGCATGCATTATCATTTAATTATGATACAGTTACACCGGTACTCTCAATTACACCTGCACAGTTTAAAATATTGTATAATAATTATGGATACAGTGCAGCTTTAAAAACCGACACAGCTTCGCTTTCATACATAGTTGAACCAATAGCCGGATTACAGATTCTTTCTATGGATGTATGCCGTTATGATAATAATTACGCTAACGGAGAACCTGAAACCGACGGAGGTTTTAAACCCCATGTTTTACAATGGTGCAAAGACCGCATCAATGAAGCAAGAGTGAGTGGTAAAGTAATGCTGGGCATGGAACATCACAATTTGTTTGAACATTATGCAGGACAAGATGCTATTTTTGGTGAATATATTATTGATGATTACGACACAATATCAACTCAATTGGCTAATCTGGGCTTAAAGGTAATTTTTACCGGACATTATCATGCCCAAGATATAGTTAAGAAAACAACAACTTTAGGAAATAGTATTTATGATGTTGAAACTGGTTCAGCCATTACCTACCCCTGCCCCTACCGTATTATGAATTTAGCAACAGATACTATGCTGAACATTACAGGTAAACACGTTACCAATATTAATTACAATACCGGTACCATGACATTCCAGCAATATGCCAAAAACAGTTTGCAAACCGGTTTACCTATTCAAATTATTTATATGTTAATGTCACCACCATATAATGTTGACTCTGCTACTGCACACGCAATTGAACCTGCTATTACTGAAACATTTATTGCACATTTCGGAGGCAATGAAAGTAATCCATCTGCTCAAACGCTGGCTACCATTGCTATGCTGAAACAATCTCCTACCTATGGTTTTATAGGCTATATTCTTGAAGGTATATGGACTGATCTTGCGCCTGATGACTGGACTGTAAGTATAGATTTAAATACACCTACATACACAGTAGGTGTAGCAGAAACCTATAATCTGAACAATATTATATTATTCCCGAATCCATCCTTAGGTATTTGTAATTTATTATTACCGGAAACAAAAGATAAAGTTCTGATTAAAATCTTCGACATCAATGGCAGGCTGGTTTATGAAAAAGAAAGCAGAAATAATCAAAATGTAGTTATTGATGTTTCTGATAAAGCTGCCGGACAATATATTATTCAACTTAAAATCAATAATACAGTATTATCAAAGAAACTTATCATCAAATAAATAAGCATCGGCTAATTTGATATAATTTATAAAAAAGAGGAGAATGATCTCCTCTTTTTTGTTCATGATGAAAAGGAAACTATTATAATAAAGGTAAATTCCAGATAAAAAATGCACTAATCAGGACTGCAATTCCACAAGCAATGATAATAGCAGCATTTAATTTACCAACAATTATTGGATTGGGTATTTTGCTTTCTGTAAAAACTTCGCGCATCACAAAGAAGTAATAATATATACCAATAATAGCCATGATAATTGCAAATATTGAAATAAACAAATAGCCCTGACTGATTGACAACACAAAAACCTGATATTTTGCCATAAATCCTGCAGTAGGTGGAATACCAGCCAGTGATAGCAGAAGAATAGTTATAAATACAGCTATCCAGGGTTTTTCTTTAAAAAGCCCTCTGAATATTGTAAGGTCTTCAATGCCTTCAGTTGCCCTTTTCATTAAAACAAATATGATAAACAACGGAACGGTAGCCAGAGAATATACGAAGGTATAATATAACAATACTGATGCGGATGAATTATGTTGTGAAAGCAAAATCAACAGTATAAAACCACTATGGGAAATAGAAGAATAAGCCAGTAAGCGTTTAAAATTTGTTTGGTTTAATGCAGCAAGATTACCAATAAATAATGATAAGGCTGTCATAACCCAAAGTGCTTTTTCCAAATGTGATGGTAAAGGCAATAGTCCCATACCCAAAAAACGGTAAAAAGCAGCAAATCCGGCTGTTTTTACCACTGTAGCCATAAATACAGTTACCAATGTTGGTGAACCTTCATAAACATCAGGGCTCCAGAAATGGAAAGGCGCTACAGCAACTTTAAATGCAATACCTATTAATATAAAGAGTAAGCCCAACATTAACATGGGTGGTAAATTGCCATTAAACTGGGCAATATATGATTTTATTTCGGGCAGGTAAAAGCTGGCTGAAGCACCATACACCAAGGCAACACCAAATAAAAAGAAAGCAGTGGCAAAGGAGCCCAGCATAAAATATTTGAAGGAAGCTTCATTGGAACGGAAAGATGTTTTTTTACCTCCGGCTAATATATATAATGGAATGGATAATATCTCAATTCCCATAAAAAGCATGATAAGATTGGAAAACGAAGTCATAAGAAATGCACCGACAAGCGCAAAAATCATAAGAGCATATTGTTCTGCCACATGAAACTCCATCAATTTGTAATAATCAATACCAAATAAAAAGATCAGTATTGTTATAATAAGCATTGAAATATTAAAGGCGATGGAAAAATTATCGAAGATTATCATGTCATGAAAAATCTTCGAGCCTAAACCCCATTCTTTCCAGCTAAGGTATAATGATATCAGCAAACCTGTAATGGCAACCGGAGATAATATTTTCTTATAATTTGTAAAACCCAGGTACAAGATAACTATTCCAAGTATAGATGTAAATATTAGTGCATTCATTTGCTTGTTATTTTCAAAATTTAATTAATGACTTTCCTTTTGTATACCTAATAAATATTTAGCCACTCTGCGGCTCTTTGCGCCTTCTTTGCGAATCTCTGCGGTAAAAAAAGGTTTAACCGCAGAGAGCCGCAGAGTTTTTACGCAGAGAGCCGCAAAGCTAAAGAGATTGATGTTATTTTAAATACTCTCATTTACATTTTATTCTTAATAGTTTTATATATTACTATCTTTTTTGTTTAAAATTAATTTTACACTACTCTGCGGTTCTTTGCGCATTCTCTGCGGTTCTCTGCGGTTAAAAAATCTAAGCGCAGAGTTAAAGCTTATTAACCAATCTCTTTACTCCTTCCACAACACGTAAAACATTAAAGTTCATTAATAAACCTAATTTACAACCTGATAATTTCAAATAAGTTAAAACTTGTGCTATATGAATATCGTTTAACGCTTCAACAGACTTTAGTTCGATGATTACTTTCCCTTCAACAACTAAATCTATTCGGTATCCTACATCCAACTTTACTTCCTTGTAAACTAATGGTAAAGGCTTTTGTTTTTCAACTTTTAAACCAGCCTTTTGTAATTCGTAAAACATGCACTCAAGATAAGCACTTTCAAGCAAACCCGGCCCAAGTGATTTATGAACCTCAATTGCACAACCGATTATCTTTTCTGAAATCTCATTTTCTATCATAAAATATATTTTTCAATGTTTGCTATGAATAGACAAGCAAACAGATAGTCATATTAATTAAAATCCCTTAACTATTTCATTTATCTGAGAAATATGATTAAGCATAGACCTTACATCTAAATCCGGTAAATTTAAAATGGTATTGGGATAAATTCCCAGTATCAAAATAATCATTATCAACGGTATTAAAATCATATAATCGATGAATTGTAAATCCTTTATATTTTCCATCAGTTTGTTTTTATCGCCCAGCATCACTTTCTGATAAGCATACAGCATATATACAGCACTGAATATCATTGCCAAACCTCCAAAAACAGCAAACCATATGGATTGTTGAAAAAGACCGCTAATCATCAGAAATTCACCGATAAAACCTGAAGTAAGGGGTAAAGCAATGGATGCCAGCATGATAATCAACATCAATATTGCCATATTAGGTGCCACGAGTTTTAAACCACCCATTCCATTTAATTCCAGCGTAGCTGTTTTTTTTTCGGTTAAATACACCATATAAAATAAGGCAACAATTACCACACCATGACTGATTACCTGAAAAAGCATACCTTGCAATGCATAATAATTCAGCACAAACATAGCAGCAGTCATTAACGAAATATGCGCCATGGACGAAAATGCTATCAGTTTCTTAAAATTCGTCTGCCGGAAAGCTATAATTGAAGCATATATAACGCCAATCAGACATAATATAACAACAAAATTCTGCCAGTACTGAACGCCAAGCGGAACTACAGGAAACAAAAACCTTAATGCACCATAAATACCCATTTTTGTCATAACACCGGCTAAAATCATCACGCCCTGTGTAGATGCCATGGTATATGTTTCAGGCTGCCAGGTATGAAAAGGAAATACCGGCATTTTTATGGCAAATGCAATAAATAATATCCAGAATAAATATATTTGGGTATGTGCAGGCAGTTGAAGCTGATTGAATACAGAAAAATCTGTTGAATGCATTCCTGGTGTCAGCTGATACAAAAAGATAATTCCAAATAATAAGAACAAACTTCCGCTCAACGTATAAATAAAGAATTTTAATGTAATACGGGCCCTGCCTTCGCCGCCCCAAAGCAGCAAAATAAAATAAACCGGAATTAAAGCCAGTTCCCAGAAAATATAAAATAAGAATGCATTTTTAGCTAAAAATACACCTATCAATGCCGATTGCGCAAATAATATCAGAAAATTAAGTAAGGGAACTTGCTTTTGTTCCTGCTTAAATCCTGTAAGTATGATAAAAGGAAAAAGAAGATTGCATAATAGTAACATTATCAAACTAATGCCGTCATAGCCAAATGAGAAGTTGATTCCCATATTATTCACAGCACTAAATGTAATTTCAGTTTGCGGACTATAAAAAATCAGATATAGGGTTAACAACAGATTAAGCAAAGTTGCAGCCAACGCAATTGACCTGACCCATGCCTTATCTTTTAAAAATAAAAGAAATACTGCAGTAATAAGGGGAATTAATAGTATTATCAGTAATATCATAGTTTTTAAATTATAAGGATAAAAAAGATGAATAACAAAATTCCGGCAACCATAGCAAAAAGATAAAAACTGATATTGCCTTTTTGAAGTTTCCTCGTCATATTTCCAAGCCAGTAAGTAGTATTTCCAATTCCGTCTATTATTGGATTTAGTATTGCACTTTCAATAGTATTATAAAAGAATCCTGACAGTAAGGCATAAGGTTTTTCAATTATAGTGCAATAGATTTCGTCAATATAAAATTTGCGGTAAATTATTCTTGTTATGACAGACATTGAGGCTCCATCTTCTTCGGGCAAGGTTGATTTTTTTACATAAATCCGGTATGCAAATAAAATTACCAAACTTAAAAATATCAATGAAATGAATATCAATATGATTTCTGTTGTATGACTTATTTCTTCTGTTATTTTTACTGAAACTGCAGTTTGTAAATAGTTTAAGAAGTTTGAATTTCCGTTAAACAGAGCCGGAATATTCAGGAAACCACCAAAAACAGAGAGTATTGCTAATATTATTAATGGATAAGTCATCACTTTAGGCGATTCATGCGGACGAACTGTTGCAATCCGCTGCTTTCCGTAGAATACGAGATACAATAGTCTGAACATATAGAAACAGGTGAGCAATGCACCAAATAAAGCAATTATATATAATAATATATTGTGTTCAAATGCTTTATTTAAAATCATATCTTTACTGAAGAAACCTGAAAAAGGAGGTAGACCGCTTATTGCCAATGTAGCAGCCAGAAAAGTAATATAGGTAAGCGGCATTTTTTTTCTCAGGCCACCCATTTTACGGATATCCTGTTCGCCACCCATAGCGTGAATGATGCTTCCGGCACCTAAAAACAATAATGCTTTAAAAAAGGCATGGGTTGTAACATGAAATACTGCGGTTGAATAAGCTCCCAGCCCTAAAGCCAGGAACATATATCCTAATTGCGAAACCGTAGAATAAGCCAGCACTTTTTTAATATCATTCTGTTTTAAACCGATAATTGCGGCCAGTATTGCAGTTGATAACCCAAGTATTATAATAATTTGAAGTGTAATTGGCGCCAGATTATATAAAATACCCGAACGGGCAATCATATAAATACCGGCAGTTACCATGGTAGCCGCATGAATTAGCGCAGAAACCGGTGTCGGGCCTGCCATTGCATCAGGCAACCACGTAAACAACGGTATCTGAGCACTTTTACCAACTGCACCAACCAATAATAGAATAGTAATCAATGTAATTACAGGCATTCCAATTTGTAATGCAGCAGCCTGTGAAAATACTTCTGAAAAACTAAGTGATTTGAATGTAAAAAAGATCAGGATAATTCCGAGAATAAAACCCAGGTCACCGATACGGTTCATTACAAATGCTTTTCGGGCAGCATAATTATAAACCGGATTTTTAAACCAGAAACCGATTAATAAATAGGAACACAATCCAACGCCCTCCCAGCCTATAAATAAAATGAGATAGTTTGCACCCATAACCAGCAGCAGCATACTGAAAGTAAATAAATTCATCTGCGAAAAGAAAGAATTCACCCTTTCATCACCACGCATATAGCCGATAGAATAAATATGTATAAGTGTACCAACTCCGGTAATAATCATCATCATGGTCAACGAAAGATGATCAATGAGAAAAGCAAAGGGAATTTTCATATTTCCGATGGAAATCCAGTCGAAAAGTGTAACCGTAGCAGCTTGTTTATCCGATGATTTTAAAATAAAATATAAAATTACAGTAAACAGAAAAGATAATGTAATCATTATACTTGCAATTATACCGGCCTGATTATGTTTTAATCTTTTATAAAACAATCCGGTAATCAGAAATCCCAACAAAGGAAAAGTTGGAATAAAAAAAGCAAGATTTATATAAGGAATTTGTTCTACCATTTTAAACGATTCAAAAGGTTAATATCTACTGAATCTACATTACGCTTCATCATAACCAGTATGGATAATCCAACTGCAACTTCTGCTGCTGCAACTATCATGATAAAAAACACAAATACCTGGGCTGCAGGATCGGAGTGATAAGCAGAAAATGCTGTCAATAAAAGATTTACCGAGTTAAACATCAATTCGATACACATTAATATGATGATAGTATTTCTTCTGAATAATACGCCCAGTAATCCAATACTAAAAAGTGCAACACTTAATAATATATAGTGTTCGAGCGGAATTAACTGAATTGCCGAAGTAATTTCTTTCATAGGTAAATTAAATTATAAGTTATGAATTATGAGTTATGAGCAGTTTTTGAGATGTTTTGCTTTGTTGTTAAAATGGCACTTCTTAACATTTTTAATAATTCATTAGCAACATTATATATTTCATCGTATTCTTTTTCTGTCAAATATTCTGTCTCTTTTAATAACTCAAGTCAATATATTGTTTCATCACATTCTTTCTGAGATATTCCTAATTTATGAATAAAGTCATTTTTACTTTCAGCATTTTGTGCTTCCCTAACAAGAGCACCAATAGAAGTTCCACTTCTCAATAATTGTTTACTCAAGACGTATTCTTTCTTATTTTCAATCAAATATTTATAAAGTTTAATAATCCTGATTGCAAAATGGAAACTTTTATCTTTTAATATATTCTTACTCATAATTTATAATTCATAATTCATAACTCTTTAACGTCGCGTTTACCAAACATTACCGCTCCTATCATGGATGAAATAAATAAAATGGAGGATATTTCAAACGGAAGCAAAAACTCGTGAAACAGTACTTTTCCCACATCTGAAACCAAACCAATATTACTGTTAAAAGCATAGCGTGCATGAAATTCAAAAGTATGACGCGTAGCAGCCAATATTACCAGAAAAAATAAACCGGCTGTTACTACTGCGGCTATTCTGGTTAATGATGTTTTTTGAGGAATATTTGCCTTATTGAGGTTCAGCAGCATAATAACAAAAAGGAACAATACCATAATAGCACCTGTATATACAATAATATGGACTACCGCAAGAAACTGAGCGTTCAGTAAAATATAATGACCGGCCATTGCAATAAAACAAATAATCAGAAAAATTACACTGTTGATAGGACTTCTGGAAAGCACTACTAATAATGCGCTGATTATCATAATGGCCGAAAGAAAGTAAAATAAGAAAATCATCTTTTTCTGTTTATATTATTTATTGTGAGCAAAACGCTTGTTTTCTTTAAATTTAAGCACACTTTCTGTTTGTCTTTTTGAGATATCTATTCTCTTTTCAATATCCAGTGGTTCCAACAAAATATCTTTACCATAAATAAACGGCTCTCTTTCATACTGAGATGCAACAATACGGTCTGTAAGAAAAATAGCCTCTTTTGGACAAGCTTCTTCGCAATCGCCGCAAAAGATACATCTTAACATATTTATTTCGTAAACTGCAGCATATTTTTCTTCACGGTACAAATTTTCCTCGCCCGGTTTGCGTTCTGCAGCTATCATTGTTATAGCTTCTGCGGGACAGGCAACGGCACACAAACCACAGGCAGTACATCGTTCACGACCAATATCATCACGTTTTAAAACGTGTTGCCCGCGATAAACTTCACTGAATTCACGTTTTTGTTCAGGATAACTTATCGTAGCTTTCTTTTTGAAAAAATGTTTCAATGTAATTGCCATCCCTTTAGCAATTGCAGGGAGATAAATCTTCTCAAGAAAACTCATCTTTTTATCTGAAGCTATTTTAGATCTGTCTGTCAGTGATTGCATAATCTATCCTTTTAAATCAATTCTGTAAAATAATAATATACTCCTGTTGCCATTATATTAAAAATAGCCAGCGGGAGTAAGCCTTTCCATCCAAGATTCATCAGCTGGTCGTAACGGAATCTTGGCAAAGTCCATCTTATCCACATAAAAAGGAAGATGAATGCAAATATTTTAAGGAAGAAAAACAAAGACCCCAGCAAGGTAACAAAATTGGGAGAAAGTCCCAACTGATCTATAAACGGCATATTAAATCCGCCAAAATACAGTGTTACAATAACTGCCGATGAGATAAACATATTGATATATTCAGCAAAAAGATAAAATCCCAATTTCATAGAACTATACTCGGTATGATATCCGCCGATAAGTTCTGTTTCACATTCCGGTAAATCGAAGGGTGCACGGTTGGTTTCGGCAAATGCACAGGTCATAAAAATCAAAAAGCCCAAGGGCTGATAAAAAACATTCCAGTGCATTCCGTGCTGCTGGCTTACAATTTCATGAAGGCTTAAGGTTCCTGTAGTTAAAACCAGTGCAACTATCGACATTCCCATTGCCAGCTCGTAGCTGATCATTTGGGAAGCTGCCCTGATGGCACCCAATAATGCATATTTATTATTTGAAGCCCAGCCACCAATCATAATTCCGTAAACGCCAATGGAAACCATGGCAAAAACGTATAAAATACCAATATTCAAATCGGTTATCTGCATAGAAAATTCACGACCACCAATATTGAGCATACCACCCCATGGAATTACGACTCCTGTTAGTAAAGCTGTTGACATTGCAATGGAAGGGCCTAAAATAAACAGTTTTTTATTTGCAGTTAATGGAATAATTTCTTCTTTCATAAACATTTTAACACCGTCAGCCAAAGGTTGTAAAAGTCCAAAAATACCTGCACGGTTAGGACCAATCCGATCCTGCATAAAAGCGGCAACTTTTCTTTCGCCATAAGTTGAATACATGGCAACAACCAGTGTAATCAAAAAAATGATGAAAAGAAAAATGGTTTTATATAGTAATAATGTCCAGTCCATATTAAAAATTTGTATTCCTTTTATTGCGTTATATTATCTCCCGATGTTGATTTGTTTTCGTAATGATTTTGTGAAATTACAGAATGTCTTTCAATTTTTCTTGGTCCTTCTAGAATCCAGTCTTTAATATCTTTATGATGAAAACGGCAATCATTACAAATAAATTCTTCCAGTTCGCCATATTTATCTTTACGGCCTGTAACACGCAGTATATCTTCCCCCTTCAACCATAATACTGTTTTACCGCTGCATTTATCACATTCACGATGCGCATCAAACGGATTGGTGTACCATACACGGCTTTTAAAGCGGAATGTTCTGTCAGTAAGTGCACCAACAGGGCAAACATCTATCATATTACCTGAAAAATCGTTATCAACCGCTTTTTGAATATATGTTCCTATTTCGCAATGATCGCCACGGCCCAAAACGCCATGATGTCTTTTATCAGTCAGTTGATCAGCAACCATTATACATCTGTAACATAGTATGCAACGATTCATGTTCAGTTTAATATAATCTCCGATATCAATAGGTTCAAAAGTACGTCTTTCTTCTTCTGTATTAGTTTCTTCCAGACCGTGTTCATAGGAAAGATCCTGTAAATGGCATTCTCCGGCCTGATCGCAAACAGGGCAATCCAGCGGGTGATTCAACAATAAAAACTCAGTTACTGCTTTTCTGCTTTCAAGTACTTCAGCTGAAGTCGTATTCTGCACCTGCATTCCATCCTGAACCATCGTTCTGCAGCTAGCTACCAGCTTTGGCATGGGACGGCTGTCGGTTGCAGAGGTCTGTGATACTTTTACCAGACAAGACCTGCATTTACCACCACTATCTTCCAGTTTGGAATAATAGCACATGGCAGGCGGAACTACCTTGCCGCCGATTTTACGGGCAGCATTTAAAATGGTTGTTCCGGCTTCCACCTCAACCTCAATATTATCTATCGTTACTTTGTAAAGCGACATTGCTGTAATTTTATATGTTCTTCAAATTCTTCACGGAAATGACGAATGGCACTCGCTACCGGCCATGCAGCTGCATCCCCGAGCGGACAAATCGTATTTCCTTCAACGTGTTTTGCAATATGTACAAGCAAATCAATATCTTTCATTGATCCTTTGCCTGTATCAATCCTGCGCAAAATATTTTCCATCCAGCCGGTTCCTTCACGACAGGGACTACACTGACCACAGGATTCATGATGATAAAATCTGGCATAAGTAAGCAAGCTTTTTACCATACAGGTCGTGTCATCCATTACAATAAATCCGCCTGAACCCAGCATAGTACCTGTTTCAAAACCACCCTCTTCCAATGATTCATAACTTAACAAACGGGGTTCACCTTTTGCTGTTTTTAATATAAGTTCTGCAGGAAGAATCGGTACAGAAGAACCTCCGGCAATAACTGCTTTTAATTTATTCCCGTTTCTTATTCCTCCACAATATTCATCACTATAAATAAATTCTTCAACAGGCAAACCCAATTCAATTTCATAAACACCCGGTTTGTTGATATGCCCGCAGGCAGAAATCAATTTGGTTCCTTTGCTCTTTTCTGTTCCAATGGCAGCGTATGCTTCAGCACCATTGTTAATAATCCATGGCAGTGATGCAATAGTTTCCACATTGTTTACAACGGTCGGACAACCATATAAACCGACAACTGCCGGAAACGGAGGTTTAATCCGAGGATTGCCTCTTTTCCCTTCGAGGGATTCGAGCAAGGCAGTTTCTTCACCACAGATATAAGCTCCTGCACCGGGCTGACAATATAAATCGAGCGAATATGCACTACCCTTTATATTTTCTCCTAAAAATCCGTTCTGATAAGCTTCTTCAATAGCTTTTTCGATGATTTTCAAAACATAAAACAATTCACCGCGTATATAAACATAAGCAGTTCGGACTCCCAATGCATAAGACCCAAGTATCATTCCTTCAATCAGCTGATGAGGATTTAATTGACCGATATGTCTGTCCTTAAATGTACCCGGTTCACTTTCATCGAAATTACAAACAAAATACCTGGGTTTATCTGTTTTTTTATCGAGAAAACTCCATTTTAACCCTGTTGGAAAGCCGGCACCACCACGGCCTCTCAATCCTGATTTTTTTACTTCTTCTGTCAGCTGATCAGGAGTAAAATTTTTAAACATTTTCTCAACAGCAGTATAACCTCCCAGATTTCTGTAAACATTAAAATCGGTAAGATTTGCAACATCAATATCATGTAAAAGTATCTTTCTTGCCATCTTATAAATAAGGATTAGAATGTGATACTTTATTTTCTGCTTTCCATTTCTCAATCAATTCATCAACTTTTTCTGTTGTTAAATTTTCATGATAATCAGTCCCGACCTGAATTACAGGAGCATTTCCACAGGCAGCCAGACATTCTACGGTTTTAAGTGTAAATTTCCCGTCCTCTGTGGTTTCTCCGGGCTTGATTCCAAGACGTTTTTCGAAATGAGCCAATATTTCATCAGATCCTTTCAGCCAGCAAGGCCCGGTCTGGCAAACCTCAATAACACAATTACCAACCGGCTCAAGATTGAACATAGAATAGAAAGTTGCCACTTCATAAACTTCTATGGGTTGAAGATTGAGTAACAAAGCCACATAATCCATTATTCCGGTACTTAACCATCCGTTGTTCTCAGCCTGGGCAATGTGCAGAATGGGCAGCAAGGCTGATTTCTGTCTTCCTTCGGGATAACGGTTGATGATTTTATTCACCAATTCAATAGTTTCGCTTTTAAATGCTGATATATTTTGCTTTTCCTGCATTAATTCATTTTATATTATTTTTGCCACAAAGACACGAAGACACAAAGATTTATTTCTTTATTTGGTTTTTTCCATATTTCTTTGTGCCTTTGTGGCTATAATCTTATTTCTTTATTTTCATTTTCTTTGTGCCGCTGTGACTATAATTTCATATTTCTTTGTGGCTTCGTGCCTTTGTGGCTATAACTTTATATTTTTTTTGTGCCTTTGTGCCTTAGTGGCAATTTTTTTTATTTTGTATCTTAATTTATGCATCCAATTCTCCTGCAATTACATTCATTGAACTCATCCCGATAATTGCATCGGATAACATACATCCTTTTACCATTTCCGGATAAGACTGATAATAAATAAAACATGGACGTCGAAAATGTAAACGGCTGGGAGTACGTCCGCCATCGCTTATAAGATAAAATCCCAGTTCGCCATTTGCGGCTTCTATACAATGATATACTTCACCGGCAGGAATATCAGTCTCACCCATAACAATTTTGAAATGCCAGATGAGGGCTTCCATATTATTGTAAACTTTTTCCTTCGGAGGAAGTATATACCTTGGATCTTTGGCAAAATAACATTCTTTATCTTCTATAACATCAAGCTTATCCAATGCCTGTTGAATAATATGCAAACTCTGCCAAATTTCTTCCTGACGAACCATAAAACGGTCATAGGTATCTCCATTTTGTCCGATTGGAATTGTAAAGTCAAATTCTTCATAAGAACTGTAAGGATTCATTACCCTTACATCATAATCAACACCACATGCTCTCAGATTCGGGCCTGTGAAACCGTAAGCCAGCGCACGTTCTGCTGAAAAGGGGACCACATTTATGGTTCGGTCCATAAAAATCCTGTTTCTGACCAACAGTCTTTCAAATTCTTTTAGTTTGGCAGGTAATGATTTTAATAAATGTCTGATCTTATCCCATGCTTTTGGACTGAAATTACGTTCGAAACCACCTATTCTGCCCATATTTGTGGTTAATCTTGAGCCACAGATTTCTTCATAAATTTCGTAAATAAACTCCCTGTCCTGAAACAAATAAGTGAATCCGGTTAAAGCACCGCTATCCACACCAATTACGCTGTTACAAATCAAATGATCTGCAATACGTGACAACTCCATAACGACAACACGCAGATAATCAACTCTTTTGGGGATTTCAATGCCCAGTAATTTTTCAACCGTCATATGCCAGCCCATATTATTCAATGGAGCTGAACAATAATTCAGGCGGTCAGTAAGTGGTGTAATCTGATAAAAAGGACGGTGTTCGGCAATTTTTTCAAAAGCACGGTGAATATAGCCGATTGTTTGTTCGGTTTCGACAATAAATTCGCCATCCATCAGCATAATATTCTGGAAAACGCCATGAGTTGCAGGATGAGTAGGTCCGACATTAAGGGTATTGTATTCCTTATGTTCTTCGGATTGTACTAAATCCTTTTCCCAGATTTCTGATTTAAAGCCTTCTTTTATTAATTGTCTGTCTTTATACATCCTGATGCATTATTTTCTTCCAAACATGGTATTATCTTTATCTTCACGCGTTTGATCTTCCAGAGGGAAATCTTTTCTTAAGGGAAAATCAGTCATTTCATCCATATTGAGTATCCTCTTAAGATTAGGATGTCCCTGAAACTGAATTCCATAAAAATCATAGGTTTCACGCTCAAGCCAGTTGGCAGCAGGCCAGATTGTTGTTATTGTAGGTAATACAGGATTACTGATTTTTGTGCTCGTTTTTATCCTGATTCTGTGATTTTCAATGAAATTATGCAAATGATACACAACTCCAAGCTCTTCTTTTTCCGGATAATGCATTCCGCAGAGTGTAGTCAGAAAGTTGAATTGCATTTCATCATTTTCGTGTAAAAATAATAAAACATCGTAAATATTCTGCTTACTCACAGTAATACAGAGCATATCCGTCATAATTTCATCGTTTTCAATAGCTTCGCCAAAATGCTGCCGAAGTTTATTAACAACCAACTGATCTCTATTTGTATTTATTTTAAACATTAACTTAAAATGTTTAGTTTATTCAATATGATATTTGTCCATCAAATCCTGATACGCCTGGGAGTTTCTTCTGCGTAATGATTCATTACCGACCAAATCCTGAATTTTCAATATTCCATCGATAATTTGTTCAGGCCGGGGAGGACAACCGGGGACATAAACATCAACAGGTATAATGCGATCGATACCCTGCAAAACGCTGAAAGTGTCGAAAATGCCTCCACTGGAAGCACAGGCACCCACAGCAATAACCCATTTTGGTTCTGCCATTTGTATATAAACCTCTTTTAAAACAGGTCCCATTTTTTTTGCAATAGTTCCCATTACCATCAGCAAATCGCTTTGCCTTGGCGAAAAACTTAAGCGTTCGGACCCAAATCTTGCCAGATCATAATGCGCTCCCATGGTGGCCATGAATTCAATGCCACAACAGGATGTTGCAAAAGGAAGCGGCCATAAGGAATTTTTTCTTGCCAATCCTACAGCTTTATCAAAGGAAGTTGCAAAAAAACCTTGTCCTGAAATACCTTCCGGTGTTTCAGCAACTTTCGGCGTATTTATATTTGATGTATTGTCAGTCATAATATTTCATTAAATTGCTCAGCGTTTATTCCACTTTAACGCACCTTTAAGAATAATATAAATAAAGCCTGCCAAAACCAATAGCATAAATAATAACATATCAATAAAGCCATCCTTTCCCAATGATTTAAAATTTACAGCCCAGGGGTACATAAATATTACTTCAACATCAAAGAGGACAAAAAGTATAGCAATAAGGAAATATTTTACTGAAAAAGGACTGCGGGCATTACCCATACCCTCAATTCCACATTCGAAATTTTCAAGCTTAGCCCGCGAAAATCGCTTGGGTCCCAGCAAATGTGTAATTACCATGGTAGAAATTACAAATCCTAAGACGAATAATGATTGTATTATTATTGGTAAATAATCTTTTGGCATATCGCAAAATTTATTGTGAATGATTTAACGATGTTTTCATGAAATTGTTCATGTAAAGATGCAAAATAATGTAATACAAAAATAATTTTTTACTTAGTTTTTATTTGAAATTTCAATTTTTAATCTAATACATAAGACTATAGCTAAATACCTAAATTTTGAATAAAAAGTCCGTTTACTATACTGATTAATTAATTTATTATTACTACTTTTGCTAAATAATTCACAATGCGTATTTTTAAAGCTTATATACTATAAATCAATATTTTAAATAATATTAAAATGGAAAAAAAGAAAAAATTTATCACATGTGACGGTAATCATGCGGCTGCTCATATCGCATATATGTTTAGTGAAGTTGCGGCAATTTATCCTATCACACCATCTTCAAACATGGCAGAAAATGTTGATGAATGGGCTGCACATGGCAGAAAAAACATTTTTGGCGACCAGGTAAAAGTTGTTGAAATGCAATCAGAAGCAGGCGCTGCTGGTGCTGTTCACGGTTCATTACAGGCTGGTGCTTTAACCTCTACTTATACCGCTTCACAGGGTTTATTGTTAATGATACCAAATATGTATAAAATTGCCGGTGAATTATTACCTGGCGTATTTCATGTTAGTGCCAGAACTTTAGCAGCTCATGCCTTATCGATTTTTGGTGATCATTCTGATGTTTATGCGTGCCGTCAGACCGGTTTTGCATTTTTAGCTACCGGAAGTGTACAGGAAATTATGGATCTGGCTGGTGTTGCACACTTAACTTCTATCAAATCAAGAATTCCATTCTGTCATTTCTTTGATGGTTTCCGTACTTCTCACGAAATTCAGAAAATTGAAGTACTGGCAAATGAAGATTTAGCTCCGCTTATCGACTATAAAGCATTACAGGAATTCAGAGATCGCGCTTTAAATCCAGAACATCCGGTAACCCGTGGTACTGCTCAGAATCCTGACATTTTCTTCCAGGCTAAGGAAGCCAGTAACGTTTTTTATGAACCAATTCCTGATATGGTTGAAGCTTATATGCAGGAAATTGCAAAAATTACAGGCAGGGTTTATCATCCATTTACATTTTATGGTGATAAAAATGCAGAAAATATTATTGTTGCTATGGGTTCTATTACCGATACAACAAAAGAAGTTGTCGATTACCTGAATGCAAAAGGCGAAAAAACTGGCTTAATCAGTGTTCATTTGTATCGTCCTTTCTCTGAAAAATATTTCTTTAATGTTTTACCAAAAACCGTTAAGAAAATAGCTGTTTTAGACCGTACCAAAGAAATTGGTGCCAATGGTGATCCATTGTATTTAGACGTTGTTGAAATGTTCTATAACAAAACTGAACAACCTCTTATTGTTGGTGGACGTTATGGTTTAAGTTCAAAAGATACTACTCCTGCTCAGATGATCTCTGTTTTTGAAAATCTGAAATTAAAAGAACCTAAAAATCAATTTACAGTTGGTATTGTTGATGATGTTACTTTCCACTCTTTACCTTTATTACCTGAAGTTAGTTTAGCCAATAAAGGTACTTTCGAAGCCAAATTCTATGGTTTAGGTTCTGATGGTACTGTAGGTGCAAATAAAAACTCAATTAAAATTATTGGTGATTCTACCGATAAATATGCTCAGGCTTATTTTGCTTATGATTCAAAAAAATCAGGTGGTATCACTGTTTCCCACTTACGTTTTGGAGATACACCAATCCGTTCACCTTATCTGGTAAACACTCCTGACTTTGTTGCCTGCCATGTACCTTCTTATCTTGACAGATATGATATGCTCAAAGGTTTGAAAAAAGGAGGCACTTTCCTTATCAACTGCTTATGGGATACCGAAGAAACAAAAAAACACCTGCCAAATCACGTTAAAAAATACCTGGCTGAAAATAAAATCAATTTCTACATCATCAATGCTACTGCAATTGCTGAAGAAATCGGTTTGGGAAACCGTACCAATACCATTATGCAGGCTGCTTTCTTTAAGGTAGCCCAGGTTATTCCTTACGAAAAAGCCATTTCAGAAATGAAATATGCCATTAAAAAATCTTATGGCAATAAAGGTGAAGAAATTGTAAATATGAACAATCAGGCTGTTGACCGTGGTTGCGATGTTATTAAAGTTGAAGTTCCTGCTGAATGGGCTAAACTGGCCTTAACAACAGAAAAAGACAACAGAAATATACCTGATTTTATCCGTAATGTAGTTGAACCTATCAATAACCTTAAAGGTGATGATTTACCTGTAAGTGCATTTGTTGGCAGAGAAGACGGAACTTTCCCTGCAGGTACTGCTGCTTACGAAAAACGCGGTATTGCTGTTAATGTTCCTGAATGGATTCCTGAAAACTGTATCCAGTGTAACCAATGTGCTTATGTTTGTCCTCACGCTGCCATTCGTCCTTTCTTATTAAATGAAGAAGAAATGAAGAAAGCACCTAAAGGTATGAAAACCTTAAAAGCTATTGGTAAAGAATTAACAGGTCTGGAATTTAAAATTCAGGTTACACCTCTGGATTGTACCGGTTGCAGCAATTGTTTTGATGTTTGTCCTGCAAAAACTAAAGCGTTGGAGATGAAACCACTGGCAACACAAATGCCGGAAACCAAAAACTGGGATTATCTTATCGATAATGTTACTTACAAAACTGAACTGGCTCCTAGAGAAAAAACTTTCAAAAACAGCCAGTTTGCTCAGCCACTTTTCGAATTCTCAGGTGCATGTGCAGGTTGTGGCGAAACTCCTTATATTAAATTAATCACCCAGTTATATGGCGAAAGAATGATGGTTGCCAATGCAACAGGTTGTTCTTCCATCTATGGTGGTTCTGCGCCTTCCATGCCTTATTGCAAAAACAGCGAAGGCCAGGGACCTGCATGGGCTAACTCTTTGTTTGAAGACAATGCTGAATATGGTTATGGTATGGTAACTGCTGTTAATAAATTACGCGGCAGGATTGCTATGATTATGAAAAATGCGCTTAGCAGTGATTGTTGTTCAGACGAAATAAAAGCTTTATTTACTGAATGGATTGAAAACAAAGAAAACGGTCCAAAAACTCAGGAATTAAGTAAAAAAATATTACCATTAATCGAAAAATGTGATTGTGAATATTGTAAATCAATTTACGAATTACGTCAATATTTAATTAAAAAATCAGTTTGGGTATTTGGTGGCGACGGCTGGGCTTATGATATCGGCTTTGGTGGTTTAGACCATGTATTGGCTTCCGGTGATGACATCAATGTATTGGTAATGGATACCGAAGTTTATTCAAATACAGGCGGACAATCTTCAAAAGCAACTCCTGTTGGAGCTGTAGCTAAGTTTGCTGCTTCAGGTAAAAGGATACGTAAAAAAGATTTGGGTGCCATGGCCATGACCTATGGTTATGTTTATGTTGCTCAGGTTTCAATGGGTGCAAATCAGGGACAGTATTTCAGGGCATTAAAAGAAGCAGAAGCTTTCCCCGGACCAAGTTTGATAATTGCTTATGCTCCATGTATCAACCATGGTTTGAAAAACGGTATGGGTAAAACACAGGAAGAAGCTAAATTAGCTGTTGAATGTGGTTACTGGCATTTGTTCCGTTACAATCCTGCACTGGCCGAAGAAGGAAAAAATCCATTCTTGCTGGATTCAAAAGAACCACAATGGGATAATTTCCAGACCTTCTTAAACAGCGAAGTACGTTATTCTTCCTTAAAGAAAACCTTCCCTGCCGAAGCTGCTGAATTGTTTAAACTGGCACAGGAAAATGCAAAATGGAGATATGATGGCTACAAGCGCGTAGCTGCAATGGATTATACCAAATAAATCATATTTAAATCTATAAAAAAATCCGGCAGCTTTAAAAACTGCCGGATTTTTTTTGAAAGTTAAGTTATCATTTTTTATAAACTGTAAATCTTATAAGGATATAATCACAATTCTTTGTTTAAAAACTAAAAAAGAAACTTCACAAAAAGAAAAATTACCGTATTTTTGTTAATTGAATATATAATATTTTTGGAGAGCAGATGTATATAATTGATGAGGAATTAGAGAAAAAAGAGATACTTAAACGCTATCGCAATATTTTCACGGTATGGCGTACCAATATCAGTAAAGAAGACAAAAAACTGATACGCAAAGCATTCAACCTGGCTGTAACCGCCCATAAAGATATGCGCCGCCGTACCGGTGAGCCCTATATTTATCATCCGCTGGAAGTTTCCTATATTGCTGTTCAGGAAATAGGACTTGGTACAACTTCTGTTATATGTGCCTTACTGCATGACGTTGTGGAAGATACTGACTATACCATTGCAGATATTGAAGCATCATTTGGCAGTAAAGTGGCCCAGATTATTGATGGACTTACTAAAATCGAAGAGATTTTCGACCATTCATCCCTGTCCATACAAGCCGAAAATTTTAAAAAGATATTACTTACGTTGTCTGATGATGTAAGGGTTATCCTTATTAAACTGGCCGACAGGCTGCATAATATGCGTACACTGGATGCCATGCCCAAAGATAAACAACTGAAAATTGCTTCAGAAACAATTTTTCTTTATGCTCCCCTCGCCCACCGGCTGGGATTACATGCCATTAAAAGTGAACTCGAAGATTTATCGTTAAAATATACAGAACCGGCAGTTTACGAATCCATTACAAAAAAATTAAAAGAATCGGAAACCGAACGTGCCCGTTTTATCAACAAATTTATCTACCCCATTAAAAAAACCTTATCCGAAAAAGGTTTTAAATACGCCGTCACCGGCAGATCCAAATCTATTTTCTCAATAATGGGAAAAATGAAAAAGAAGGAAATTCCTTTCGAAGAAGTCTTTGATATCTTTGCCATCAGGATTATTATCGACACTCCCATTGAGAACGAAAAGGCGGATTGCTGGAACGTATACACCATAGTTACTGATTTTTACCGCCCTAATCCCGACAGACTACGCGACTGGATTTCGATTCCGAAAGGAAATGGGTATGAAGCCCTTCATACAACAGTAATGAGTCATTCCGGAAAATGGGTTGAAGTTCAGATCCGGACCAAACGTATGGATGAAATTGCTGAAAAAGGCTATGCTGCACACTGGAAATATAAAGATATCGATGTAGAGAACAGCAAATCAGAATCCGGTCTGGATGAATGGCTGAATAAAATTAAAGAAATTATTCTGAATCCCGAATCCAATGCCCTGGACTTTTTAGATGATTTTAAACTCAATCTTTTTGCTGAAGAAATCTTTGTTTTTACACCCAAAGGTGATATGAAAGCCTTACCGCAAAATTCAACCGTACTCGATTTTGCCTATAATATCCATTCCGATATTGGAAATACCTGTATTGGGGCAAAAGTTAACCACAAATTAGTAGGTTTGAACTACCAGTTACAAAGTGGTGATCAGGTTGAAATAATAACTTCAAGTAAGCAGAAACCAACCAACGAATGGTATGGAAATGTTGTTACTGCTAAAGCCAAACTTAAAATAAAAGCTGCTTTAAAGGATGAACATAAAACCCATGCTGATGAAGGTAAGATAATGCTGCAGAAAAATTTTATACAGATGGGTATTGAATTCAGTAAAACCAATATTGGTATTTTAAAAGAATATCTTGGCATTCAAAGTTCTTCCCATCTGTTTTACCTGGCATTTACCAATAAAATTAACAACAAAGACTTAAAAAATTGTTTCCAGAACGAAGAAAAAACAAAATGGACTGATTATATCAATCCTTTTGCCATTACTAAAAAAGCTATCTATAAACCTATTGTTTCACTGGCTGACGAAATAAGAGGTCAGATTAAAAACAAACCTGAAACGCTGATGCTGGGTGAGAATAATGAAAATCTTTCTTACAGCACTTCTATTTGCTGCAATCCAATACCGGGTGATGACGTAATTGGCTTAATTACTCCTAATGAGGGGATAAAAATTCACAGGACTAACTGCCAACAGGCTATTCAGCTCATGTCGAAATACGGGAACCGCATTGTTAAAGCAAAATGGAGAGAAAACGAAGTTATTACCTTCCTAACAGGTTTAAAAATCAGTGGTATTGATAAAAAAGGAATAGTAAAAGATATTTCACGTATAATTTCTGAAGATTTGAATCTTAATATCAGGTCGTTTAACATACAAAGCAGCGAAGGCCTTTTTGAAGGTTCAATAATGGTTTATGTTAATGACACAAAGCACTTAAAAGATTTAATGAAGAAATTACGGCAAATAGAAGGTGTTCAGAAGATTATCAGAATGAGTTAGTTAAAAATTTAATAAGATTTTAATCAGAACTAAATTATATTCTAATTTTTTACTAATTTTATGCAATCAAATAAAAAAGAAAATGGGAGTAGTAATCGACAATACTTACGAAACAGTCCGCAAACATTTTATTCAGTACCTTGAAGCTAACGGGCATCGTAAAACACCTGAAAGATATACCATTTTAAAAGAAATCTATGCTTACGACGGTCATTTCGACATTGATTCCTTATATGTTAAAATGCGAAAAGCAAAACATGCAATCAGCAGGGCAACGTTGTACAATACCATGGAGCTGCTGCTCAACTGCAATCTGGTTACCAAGCACGCTTTTAATGAAAACAGTGCTATTTACGAAAAATCATTTCATTTTAAACAGCATGATCATATACTGATTACAGATAACAATGAAATACTGGAATTTTGTGATCCACGGATTGAAGAAATTAAAAAATCTATAGAAACAATGTTCGATGTTGATATTATTGAACATTCCCTGGTGTTCTATGCAAAAAAGAAATTAAAAGAAAACAAATAATAAAGAATGAAGAAAGTTGATGTATTGCTCGGACTACAGTGGGGCGACGAAGGAAAAGGAAAAATAGTTGATGTTTTAACACCTGATTATGACATTATAGCCCGTTTTCAGGGCGGTCCAAACGCAGGACATACGTTGGAATTTAACGGAATAAAACACGTTTTGCATACCATACCATCAGGAATATTTCACGAAAAAAAAATCAATATTATTGGAAATGGTGTTTTAATTGATCTGTTTATTTTCCAGCGGGAAATAGATAAATTAATTGAACGTGAAGTTGATGCTACAAAGAATCTTAAAATTTCGAAAAAAGCACATCTGATTCTCCCAACCCACCGCCTGTTGGATGCTGCCTATGAAGCTGCAAAAGGAAAAGACAAAATCGGTTCAACACTCAAGGGCATTGGCCCTGCCTACACTGACCGTACAGCGCGAAATGGTTTAAGGATAGGCGATTTGTTACATCCTCAGTTCATGCAAAAATACAATCAGTTAAAAAATCAGCATATTGAAATATTAAAGTTTCATAATTTTGATTATCAAACACAACAGATTGAAAAACTGATTTTTGCAGATTATGAAGCAAAATGGCTGGCTGTAATTGAAAACATAAAAAAATTCGACTTGATTGACAGCGAGTACTATATTAACCAGGCTTTAAAGGATAATAAATCCATTTTAGCCGAAGGTGCTCAGGGTACATTACTGGATATTGATTTTGGGTCATATCCTTTTGTTACTTCTTCTAACACGATAACAGCCGGTGTTTGCACAGGTTTAGGTGTTTCTCCGGATAAGATTGGGAAAGTAATTGGTGTTTTTAAAGCCTATTGTACGCGTGTTGGAAGTGGCCCCTTCCCTACCGAACTCATAAACAGCGATGGTGAAAGACTACGAACTGACGGTTATGAATTTGGATCAACAACCGGCCGCCCACGAAGATGTGGCTGGCTGGATATTCCTGCATTGCAGTATGCTATCATGCTTAACGGCGTAACAGAACTGGTAATTACCAAAATAGATGTACTCAATTCTTTTGAAAACATAAATGTTTGCCTTCAATATGATTATAATGGCACGCAAATTGATTATATCCCTTTTGACAGCGAGGAAAATTTATTAAAACCGGTTTATACTGAAATAAAAGCATGGAATAGTAACATTAATCAGATTTCAACGTATAACCATTTTCCTGAAAATCTAAAAGCCTATATTCAGTTTATTGAAAAACATGTAAATGTGCCAATATCAATCGTTTCAAACGGTGCTGACAGAACGCAGACAATTTTCAGAAGTATGTAATTTTAAATATATAGTTGTTATGAAATGAGCCTTATAATAAAATATATATTATTTTTGATAATATTTATGGCGAATTCCATTTGACAAATAAATAATAAAAAAAATACCAAATGAAAACAAAAATTTTATTTATTTTAATCTTCTTATCCGTTAACGTTTTTGCACAAAAAGTTAACGAAGAACAAGTTCCTAAAGATGTTCTGATTGGACTGGAAACTGCATATCCTGAAGTTAAAGCCAAATCATGGGAAATTAAAGATGGTAATTACCTGGCCAATGTTAAAGTTGACGGACAATCAGGAATTGCAGAATTTACACCGGATGGAAAATGGGTTGTTACCAAATTTCCGGTCGGTGAGAAAGAATTACCAAGTACAGTAGTAAAATTTTTCTATGATAATTATGCTCCTGAATATAAAATTAATGTTTCTCAAATTATTGAAGAACCAAATGACATCAGCTATTATTATTTAAAAATTCAGAAAAAAGGAATCGGACAGGAACAAAACGGTGAACTTTTCTTTGATTTAACAGGTAAATTAACTAAAAATACCGCACCTGAACCTGTTGCAAAAGCAAAACCGGCTGAGAAAACAGCTAAAAAGGATGATGTTTTTGAAGAAGATGACAAACCTGTAAAATCCAAGAAGAAAAAAGAAGTAGTTGAAGAGGATGATATTCCTGCACCTAAAGCTGAAAAAGCTGAAAAACCGGTAAAAACAGCTAAATCATCAAGAGTTTCTGCAAAAGCTGAATCAAAACCTGAACCCAGAGTTGCTAAAACATCTAAAGTTGCTAAAAAAACAGCTGAAGACGAAGAAGCTTCTTCATCAAGTTCTGGAACTCCAATGATAGTAAAAAAATATTTTGATAAAAAATTCCCAAGATCTGAAAAAGTTGAATGGACTCAGCTTGATTCAAATTATGTTGCAAGTTTTATTTTCCATGAAATGGAGCAAAGAGCAGAATTTGCTCCTGACGGCAAATTAGTTGGAACAACTTCTATTATGGATCCAAAAAATATTTTTAAACCCTTAGAAAATTATTTAACCAAAAAATTTGACAGATATAAGGTAATAAAAGCTGAAAAAGTAGTATATGAAAGAACCTACCAAAAAATGTTCCCGGATAAAAAGCTTAAAAATTACTATTATGTAGAAATTTCACAAAAAGTTAAAGGAAGTAAAATTCCTAAAATTTCCAAATTGTGGTTTGATGGAGTAGGTCAGATTGACCGCGTGGAAGAAGGTGATGTGGAAGATGAAGCACCTGTAAAAGAAAAAAGGAGCAAACACGATAAAGGATTCGAAGATAAAGCTGGAGATTAAAATCTTATCACTCAAAAAAATTATAAAACCCACAGTATAAAGTGGGTTTTTTTAATGTTTAAACTATGCAATATCGCTATATAATAAATAAAATAGTATTTCTTATAATGCTGGTTTTCCCCTTCATTATTTATGGGCAAACCAATATCACCTATTCAGCCAGAGCACTAAATCCACATAAAACTGATAAAGATATTACTGTTCTTTTAGGTGATGCAGTGTTTATACATGGAAGCACTATAATGTACTGCGACAGTGCTTATTTTTATACCAGCACAAATCAGATTAAAGCTTTTAGTAAGGTTAGAATTAAAATGAGCGATACCCTTAATATTTATGGTGATTCATTAAGATATGACGGAAATACAAAAGTGGCTGAGATTTTCAACAGGGTTAAAATGATCGACAATCAGAGCATTCTCACTTGCGACTACCTGAATTATAGCAGAGTCAGCGGAATTGCCAGTTATTATACGGGAGGGAAAATTGTAAATAAAGAAAACGTCCTGACCAGTAAAATAGGGCATTATTTCACCAATGTCAAGGAATTTTTTTTTAAAAATGACGTAGTTCTTGTCAACCCGAAATACACTATAAATTCTGATACAATGATGTATAATACCAAATCAGAAATTGCTTATTTCTATGGTCCCACACACATTGTAAGTAAAGAAAATACCATTTATTGCGAAAACGGCTGGTACAATACCCATACAGATATTTCGCAGTTCAGTAAAAATGCCTGGTTGCAAACAGAAAACCAGCATTTAGATGGCGACAGCCTGTATTATGACAGAAAAATAAAATTTGGCAGGGCTTTTAACAATGTTACATTAGTAGATTCTGCTCAGAATATTATCATCAAGGCCAATTATATCGAAAACAGCGAATTATTTCATAAATCAATGTCAACCGACAGTGTTTTGGCTATTTTTGTTGACAAGGGCGATTCGCTTTTTTTACATGCCGATACCATCAGGGCCAAATATGATACAGCTAATAATATTGAAATCATCAGGGCATATCATAAAGTAAAGTTCTTCAGGATAGATTTACAAGGCAGATGCGATTCCGTTTCATTTATCATGAAAGATTCATTAATGTGCATGTATTACGATCCGGTCATCTGGACAGATGAAAATCAGCTTACTGCTGACACCATCCATCTTTATACTGGGAAGGAAGAAATGAAAGAAATGTATTTGCTGAATAATGCATTTATTGTTTCTCAAAGCGATACCAATCAGTTTGATCAGGTAAAAGCAAAGAATATGCATGCATTTTTTAGTAAGAATCAATTGTATAAGGTAGCTGCAAAAGGAAATGCTGAAACCATTTACTATATGAAAGAAGAGGGAAGTGAGGATTTGCTGGGTATAAATAAAGCTATATCGAGTGATCTGCTTATGTTTATCAAAGACAAAAAAATGCATACCATTACATTTATCAAAAGCCCTGAAGGTACGCTCTATCCTGTAAAAGAATTACCCGATGCCGAACGACTGCTGAAAAACTTTAAATGGAGAATCCATCAGCGTCCCAAAGAAAAAATGGATGTTTTTATCTGGTAATGCCATAAAAATCCGTCATCAAATTTATTTAATAATTACTGCATAAGGAAACATCTCTTTATATACTTTATGCTATTAGATGCTTCGCAATCACTCAGCATGACAAAAGACCACATTTTCATTTGGTTATTTTTAACATGCTGTCTCGCTAAAAGTATGAGAAGCATCTGCTTTTACTTTTCACAAGTAGCGAAACCGAGGACACTGAGCGAAGTCCATATATCGAAATGTCCAAAACATTGAATCATATTCCTTTCTGATAGCTCACTGATGCTGTTATTATCAATTCTTCGGGATACTTCAGTTTAGTATTTTAACAAAATGATAACCGCACAAACTGTAACAATGCCATCAAATACTCGTATAGATGATAAAATGCTTATAAAAACAATATAAAGTTTTTGATAATGCGCTTTATAAAACAAAAATCAGGAGTAAACAGATGTATATTTTAAAGCAATACAATAAAAATATATTTATATTATTGATTACTAATAAATTAACCTTATTATTCTATTTTGGTATGCAAATGACTCCACCTTAAAATCATGAAAAAATATCACAAAAAATATCACAATTAAAAAATACAATTAAAAATATCAACCATTTTATTTTCAATAACTTACAATAAATAAAATTTGAAAAATGCAACTAAAATTTAACGATATCACAAAAATATCATGTAAATGTCATATCGCTTGGCTAATCTTAAATTGCACCCTACTTTTGCTTTATTATTAATATTATTAACAAATAAAAAACTTTAAAATCATGAAAAAAATAAATTCAATTTTAGTACTTTTAAGTCTGGTAGGAATTATTACTACTTCTTGTATGAAAGACAATGATTTACCTAATCCAACAAATCAAAAACAACTTAATACTCCTACAGCAGAAATTTTAAAAAAACACAAAAGTGCTGAAAATTTAACCGCAGCTGTATTACCCGGTGGAGGCTTCGAAGGTATCTATCAGTTAACCTCAAATGTAGGACATACATCTGCTGATTGCGGTGGAAAATGCAGATATATGAATGGTGTTTATTATCATGCAAATTGCCAGGGTTTCGGCAATGCTTGTACCTTGAGAGCTTCTGTTAGCGTAGACTTTATACCCTCTACACATAAATACATTGGTAAGGGATTGAATGATTATGAACCAACAGACGAAACTAGTTTTCTTATGCCTGACCGTTCATTTAAAGTTGAAGATAAAAATAATGATGATGGTTATATCTGGTTAAATATTCCTGCTCAGATATTGCTAAGGAATCCTGTTAGTCATCAGTTCATTTACAATGATATTACTTTCAGCGAAACTCAACTTTACCCTAATTTATAATTGCTTTTAACTTAAGTTTAAGCAAAGCATTCATAGCTTTTTGCTGGAATTAAAATCAATACATAGCTTGATTTCCGGTTACAATTATGTAATATTTTTGCTGAAGTAAAAAGTTGATGTTGAAAAATACGAACGTATTAAATTAATAAAAGCCTTATTATTAGCATGAACCTATCAAATTGCAGATTAAATAACCTGGTTATTAATTTAAAGTATGCTATACTTACAGTTTTGCTTAGTTTATGCTGCAATTTATTTACTATTGGACAGATTGCAGTAACAACGAATAGTAGTTCCGGACTTGCAGCAAGCTATTCCAATCTGGCTGCAGCTATAACTGCACTTAATGCTGCTACAATTACAGCCCCAGTTATCATTAATTGTGCTCCAGGTAGTACAGAAACTTTTACTTTAACCAGCGGTATTATAACAGCTACGGGAAGTTCTGTCAACACTATTACTATAAAGAAAAATGGAATAGGTGCAAATCCCTTGATTACTGCCGGAGTTGGAAACTCTGCAACTGATGCTATTATTAAAATTGCTGGTGGTAATTATATAACTATTGATGGTATTGATGTTAAAGAAAGGGCTAGTAATTCCACACCTACTACTCAAATGGAATATGGTTATTACATTTCTAATGCGTCTGCTATAAACGGAGCACAACATGATTCTATTAAAAATTGCAAAATTACATTAAACAGGTCTAATACTTCAAGTATAGCATTTTATCAAAATGTTGCAACAACACCGTCTTCTATTGATGGAGCAAATTCATATAATACATTTCAATTTATTACCATTGAGAATTCATATCAAGGAATTATTATAAATGGTAATGCTTCATTCCCTGATATAAATATTGAAGTAAGTAATTGTATTATAGGTGCTAGTACACCTAATTATGACATTGGTAATGGTTCTAATACTGCTTTAAGTGGTATACAACTTATTAATTCTTCAAATATTAAAATTAACAATAATGAAGTAAGAAATTTATTAACAAATAATATTGCAGCTGTTAATTTATATGGTATTTATATTCAGTCTTTACAAGGTTTATTAAATAAAGTTTATAATAATTTTGTTCACGATTTAACAACAACAAATACTTCTTCAACAGCTAGAATATATGCAATTAGAATTGATATCAATACAGGACAAATTTGTAATGTTTTTAATAATACCATTTGCAAATTAATGCATGGTATTAATAGTTATAGCTCAAATCAACCATTTATTCAAGGTTTAACTGCAGGTTTAGTAGGTTATGGATCAGTAAATTTTTATTTTAATTCTGTTAGAATTGAAGAAGATCAGTATCCAACCTCTACATGTTTATATTTAGGTGGAAATTCATCGACTCCACCAATGTATAATATTCAAAATAATATATTTGCAAACTATTCAACAATTGGCTCAGGTACTTCAAAACGTTATTGTATTTATTTCAATAGTTCTGCTGTTAATTTAAATTCTATTAATTACAATAATTATTATATATTATCAGGAACTAATAATTTTATAGGATATTTATATGCTGATCAATCTAATTTAATTTCATGGAGATATGTAACTTTACAAGATGCTAATTCAATAAACACCAATCCAAATTTCACTTCTACATCTGATTTAACACCAACAGCAGGTAATTTTATACCTGGCACTGCAATAAGTAATGTAAAGAATGATATTAATAGCCTAAGCCGTAATGACCCACCTGCAATGGGTGCTTACGAAGGCAGTATAGCCGGACGCTGGCTGGGGACTACATCAACCGACTGGGATGTGGCAACTAACTGGGATGGAAATAATGTTCCAACAGCTGCTTCCAATGTATATATTGGAGCCACTCCTTTAAATCAACCGCTAATAACTAATAGTGCTGCTACACCAAGTGTCTGTAATAATCTTACCATTTATCCTGAGGCAGTACTTACAGTGAATGCAGGCAAAGCCCTGACAGTTAACGGAACCATAAATAATATGGCAGATACAACAGGTTTTGTATTAAAATCAGACGCTTCAGCTACTGCATCCCTGATTCAAAATACAGCTAATGTAGGCGCAACATTAGAACGTTTTATCCCCAACGACAATAGCTGGCATTTTTTATCTTCTCCTGTAGATAATCAGAACATAAAACCTGAATTTGCTCCAATTACAGCTGATAATACCTTTGATTTTTTTAAATGGGATGAAACGAATCTGATAGATCCCGGCTACCCTTGGTTAAATATAAGAAATGGTGCTGGAAATTATATGAGCGGTTTCGATAATTTCGAAAATGGAAGAGGATATCTTGTTGCTTATAGCAATGCTTATGGCAGTTCAACCCATAATTTCAGCGGCCACTTAAATACCGGCAACATTACAATTCCTATTACCAATGGAGGAAACAACTATAATCTGATAGGTAATCCATATCCCTCAGCCATAGACTGGGATAATACAGCATTGGTTGTGGAAACAAATTATACACTGGGTTCAACTCCGGCTTATTGGATATGGAATGAAACAGTGGGAAATTATGCAACATATAATAGCCTTAGTGGAGGTGTAAATAATGCCAGCCACATAATTGCACCCCATCAGGGATTTTTTGTTCAGGCAGTTAACCCGGGATCAATTTTGCTATCGAATGCTGTCAGGCTACATCCTGGCAGTCAGAATTTCTTAAAATCAACAGCTAACAATCTGCTTAGATTAAAACTTAGCTCAACAGCCAATAATTACAGCGATGAAATCATCGTAAACTTTAACAGCAATGCTTTGCCTGATGCAGGTGTGGCAAAATGGTTCTCTTTGCTGGCAGATGCCCCATCATTATATACGGTTAAAAATTCTAAGAATTTTTCTATTAATACTTTGCCTGCATTATCCAACACCTTGATTGTTCCTTTAAGCTTTAAAGCAGGTATAAACGGCAGCTATAGCATTAAAGCGTCAGAATTAAGCAGTTTCACCACTAATACTTATATTTACTTAAAAGACTTAAAAGCTAATCTTATACAGGAACTGTATCAGAATGACACCTATAGCTTTTCAGGCTTAACAGGCGATGCAGCAGAGCGTTTCCAGCTGATATTCAGCATATCTCCTTTAATTATTAATAATGAAACTATTAATAATTGCAATATTTATGTTTACGATAATATACTGTATCTTAATACGAATGAGAATATAAAACAAATAACGGTTTATAATATGCTTGGTCAATTGATTAAGACTATATATAATCCCGGAAAATTAACTTCATTCAGATTAAATGCTTTACCACCTGACTATTATATCGTAAAACTGCTTACCGCTGAAAATCTGCATACAGCAAAGGTTTTGGTAAAATAAAAGTCCTCAAATCTTCCTTATAAATCAGAAAAGACAATTATTTAAAAAGATAATAATGATTTACAATTAATATCTAAACTTTATTGCTATTTGATTGCCGTATCACTCATAGTTTTCTTATTTTTGTAAAAAAAACAGAAAATGAAAAGAAAAACCATTATAGAAATTATCCTTCATCTGCTATTCTGGGTTTTATGCTTTTATTTTTTTGTAAAAAATTCATTTCTAAGATACCAATCAATGGATATCAGAGAAGAATATTATTCTTTTCTTCTCGTGTTTGCTATTATATATATCAATTATTTTATATTTATCCCTCAGTTTTTCACCAAAGAGAAATACCTGAAATATTTTAGTTTTTTGATATTATTACTGATTATTATAACAGCTATCGAATTTTCTTATATAAAAGATGATATTCTTTTTCTTGTAGAGACAAATAATACAAAAATCCGAAATGGTTTACTTTTCTGGAATTTTTTCGGTATATTTTTCCGTGATGCATTGTTTGCCGGCTTTTTTACCATGTTCAAGATTTACCGCGATGCCATTAAAGCCTATAAATTATTGAAAGAAAATACAGCATTGGAAAAACAACAATTGATTACCCAGATCAATATGGTAAAATCTAAAGTAAATACCCATTTCTTTTTCAATACCTTGAACAGTATTTATTCACTGGCACTGGACAAATCCGATAAAACACCGGATATTGTGCTTAATTTATCGGATTTGATGGAATATGTGGTTTCCGACAGTGAAAACGAATGGGTTCCGCTGGACAGTGAAATCAGATTTATTCAGAATTATATTGCATTGGAAAGAATCCGCCATCAGAATATGAACCTGAATTTTGATATTCATGGCGATACTTCGCAACATAAAGTCCCTCCTATGATATTTGAATCATTCGTTAATAATGCATTTAAATATACAAATATCAATACCAATGGGTTTATCAACATTAAAATAGAAAGTAAAGCTGATGAGATTATTTTTTTCAGCGAAAACTCTGTAAATAAAATGGCTAAAGGAGTTGTAAAATCAACAGGAAAAGGAATGAATAATACTTTCAATCGCTTAAATTTACATTATAAGAATAAACATCAACTGGATATTAATAACGGGGAAGATATATATACCGTAAAATTGCATTTAAAAACCAAATAAGTAACACAATAAACTAAATTATTTTTTTCTAAAAACATCCCTGTAAGCTGGGCTTATTTTTATAAGTGTTTCATCCTCATTATTTAATACTATTGTTTCTCCGTCGAGGCTTTTGACTTTCTTGATGTTTAAAACGAAACTCTGATTGGCAAATGAGAATTCATTTTCGGGCAATGCTTCCATAATTTCTTTTAAAGATCCTATTTTATAGAAAGGTCCATCTGTATCGGTAAATATTTCGATATGATTGCCGGTTTTGGTAATATAATAGATTTCTTTTTTCTCTATCTGTATAATACTTTTTTCTCTTAAGCGTGAAGCACAGATATAACTAACATTTGAAGTAGTAGATCTTTTAAGTTGATTAATATACAAACCGCCTTTTAGTTTGGCTTCGGTTTCAATTGCACTCGTAATACGGTTAAGCGCTTCAAACAGCCTTTCCTGACGAATAGGTTTAGTCAGGAAATCGTTGATTCCCCGGTCAAAACCATCAACAGCATAATTCCTGTGAGAAGTGGTGACGATTACTTTTATTGATTTATCAATATATTTCAGTAATTCAAATCCATTTAAATTTGGCATATCAATATCCAAAAAAATAAAATCGGGTTTTACCTCTTTAATGGAATCAATAGCACTAATTACGTCATAATATTCTCCCACACATTTATAACTCTTATGAATCTCCATTAATTTTGAAATAACATTGTGTGCTTGTACATCATCATCAATAATTACAAATTTCAGGGTTTCCATTTTAAAATTAATCGTATTTTAATTTAACAATTGTATTATTACTTACAAAAATAATTAATATTTGAGTAAAATAATATAACAAAATGTTATTTAACGTTTAATTTAATAAGATTAATTCATATTTATCTGATATACTTATGCTTACAATATTCAAGAAATTCAGTTCTTAATAAAAATATCCAATTATTTTATCCGTGAAAAATAAATGTCACAAAAATCTCACAAAAACTGAAGACTTATCTGTCTATATTTCAATATTTTAACAATTTAATATTTTACGATGTCATTTAAATGTCACGTTTATGTCTGAAAATGAAACAATATGCAAAAGCTGATTTATCTTTGGAGGTATATAAATACTTAATTAAATCAACAATTTGTAATAATATAAACAATTCAAAAACAATTAGAAAAGATGGAATACAATTATCGCAAAGTATCAATTAATGCAAACTTTTTATCTGATGCAGAGATAGAAAATTGCCGTGTTGACAGAGATGATGAATTAAATAATATTATCCATTTGATAACTAAAGTTAATGAGAATGTTTTGTTAACCGGCGACAGGGGACAAGGAAAAACATATCTATCCCGTTTATTTGAAAATACAATTAAAAGGAATAGCCCTGAAATTTTTTCATTCAGAATTGATTTAAGTTCATTAGAATTATATTCAGGCGAAATTAATTATATTAAAATACTGCCTGCATTAATATTAGATCAGTTATGTAAAGAAATCTGGGTTAATTTATTTAAACATGATTATTCAACATTATTAAACATGGGTGATAATCCTGATAAAATGAGCTTATTCAGTAAGAAAGCCGAACAAAGATTAATCGAAATACATAATATTAATGCCCGTGAGCAACAAAAAATCAGATCAGAAATCCGTTCAATGTTAAGCTTAAAATATGGTGTTAAATCTGACCCTAATACTATAGAACAATTTGAATGGCAGAACAGTACAATCCAAACATTTGAAATACTAGAGCTGATCAAAGAAATTAAAAACACTATATTAAAGAAATATTCAAAAACCAAGATAGTTCTGATTTGTGATGAGGCTGATAAGCTCACAGAAAAAGAACAATATCATTTATTAAAAGATTATTTAGATTTTTTTGGAGCCAATCAATTTAATTTTTTAATTGTAGTAGCAAACTATGAAACATTAAAATCAACAGCTGAACAATCCAGAATATTTCAAATTGTTGAATTAAAAGGGTTTGCCAATAGAAAATTTATAAAAGAATTAATTTGTAAATCATTTAAGATTGAAAAATTTAAGATTGAAGAAAATATTTATGATATTTTATTTCATTCATTTTCAGGCCACCTGAGATATACTTTAAACGTATTTGGGAACTGTATAAACAGCAAAAATGCAAAAGAAACATTTGAGATTGATATCAAAACTTTGCATAAGGAAATCAAACAAATGAAAGAAAGAATTAAAACATGGAATTCAAGTGAATCCGATAAAGTATTACAATTATAATTTTTTTGAGTTAAATCTTCAATTCTCCCTCTCCTGAACATTTTTTGTCGCAAAAGAGGAAGAATTCTCGACCTCTTAATTTTGACAATAATTGATTAAATTTCATCAAATATAATTTTAGAATTTATAATGTAATGAAATATAAACAACCTTTAGAAATATGTATATATAATTGATTTACAATATTATATATATAATAAAGAGTAAAATAAGTTCTTTTTAATTATTAATAAGGTAACATTTTAAGTTTATTTTTCGTACACCAAGATATTTTGATAAATAATTTATTGAGATTTAATATTTGCTAAAATAATTAAGCAAAGAAAATAAGTTCAAACAAATGGATCAAGACGAAAAGTTGAGGAGTTAATTTATTTAGGCAAAAATATTAGCTAATCTGAACAAGAAAAAAGAGATATTTCTTACCCCTCTAAAAGAAGCTCTAAACGCTTTGATTTTAGCATTAAAAGATTCAGCAGAAGC
>JAPLDQ010000009.1 GCA_026391675.1 Bacteroidota bacterium | reverse complement strand
ATTTGAGTTATGGTAAAATAATCTAAAACTTCTTTTGGTAATATAATACGGGCAAGATCAATTCCTTCATTTATTTGCATAGCGTTTTTTTATGCAAAGTAAAAAAATATTTCTTTCTCCTCAACTTTTCGTCTTGATCCATATTTTGCTGATTGCATTCGGCTTTTGCATTACAACGCTGTATAATGAATATAATCAGTCATTACATTTCAGCAAACTGGCTTCTGACCATAATTTATACATTGTAAACATTACAGAACCAGCTGAGGTCAAGGAAAATTCTGTTAAGGCCATTGTGCAGTCCATGCAAAGCAAACGAAACAATAAATGGGAGAACTGTAATGGAAGTATTATGGTATATTTCCAAAAAGACAGCAATACTGAAAAATTACAATATGGTGATTTATTGCTTGTTAATGCAGATATTACTGAAGTAAATCCACCTCAAAATCCTGCTGCTTTTGATTATAAAAATTATTTAGCCCATAAAAACATTTTTCACCAAGCTTATATTAAAAAAGGAAAGTGGATTAAATTAACTTCAGGAAATGGAAATCCGCTAAAGGAGTTTGCCACAAAACTCAGGCAAAAGCTATTGCATATTTTTGAAGAAAATAATATCAATGGCAGAGAATATGCAGTAATATCAGCCATATTATTAGGACAAACCGATAAAATTGATCCTGAGCTGATAAAAGATTATGCCGGAAGCGGCGCCATACATGTATTATCGGTTTCCGGAATGCATGTGGGTCTTATTTTTGTTTCGCTTTCTATTTTATTATCCTTTCTGGATAAGGTAAAACGGGGTAAATGGATTAAAACCATCCTCATGCTTATTGCCATTTGGTTTTATGCCCTGCTAACGGGTATGTCTCCTTCGGTACTCAGGGCAGCAGCCATGCTTTCGTTTATTATTATAGGCAAAAGCTTACGAAGGGATGCAGATACCCTGAATATTTTACTGGCTTCAGCTTTCTTCATCCTGATGTTCAATCCTTTCCTGATTGCAGATGTTGGATTTCAGCTTTCCTATCTGGCGGTTGGGGGCATTATACTGCTTAATGATGCAATTACCAAGCTATTTACGCCTTCCAATTATATTATAGCCAAATTATGGGAAACCACAGCCGTTTCAATAGCAGCACAAATCATAACCACTCCTATTTCCCTTTTGTATTTTCATCAATTCCCCAACTATTTCCTGCTTACCAATATTGTTGTTTTGGTTTTTGCAGGCGTGGTAATGTATGCAGGCATATTTGTATTGCTGGTTTCGTTTATTCCATATGTCTCCACCATTTCAGCCAAAATACTGGTATTTTTAGTATTTGCCATGAATAAAAGCATAGGTTTTATTGAAGGATTGCCTTATGCTGTAAGCAGAGGAATAAATATCAACCTTTTTGAATGTATACTTATTTATATCATAATGTTTGCCTTGATGCTGTTGATTTTCAGAAAAGCGAAACATTATGTTATTATTGCACTCAGTGTTTGCCTTCTACTATTCAGTTCATTTACATTTAAGTCATACCAGCATTTACAACAAAAGAAATTCATTGTTTACAGCATTCCTAAAACTTCAGTTTATGAATTTATCAATGGAACTGAGCAAATCATCATAGCCGACAGCAGTTTTATCAGGGATGAAAATCTGTTCGGCTTTCATATCCTGAACAATCATACTGCACTTGGCATAAATAATAAGAACATGATTCCAAAAAACGAAAACTGCTGCAATACTGCATTTCCCTTCTTCAAAAAAGGAAACTTTATACAGTTTATCAACCAGCGTATAGCCATAATCAGCCAATGGAATAAAATTGTCATGAAGCAAAAAATGAAACTTGATTATCTGATTCTAAGTGGAAATGCCAAAACTTCCATTGCTTCTGTTTTACAAGCTTTTGATCCTAAACTGATTATATTTGATTCTTCCAATTCGCTTTGGAAAACAGAAAAATGGGAAAATGAAAGTAAACTGCTGAAACAGGAATATTACAATGTGCAGAAAAAAGGGGCGTTTGTGGGGAATTTAGAATAACATTTTTTATTCTTTCACGATTTTTTTCATTATCGTTTGATTATCATTTTTAAATTTAATAATATAAATCCCTTTAACTAACAGATCAAGATTAAGCTCTGTTTTTACCTGCAAATCAGCTTTATAAAGAAGTTGGCGACCATGAATATCATAAAGAGTTAATGTAGTACTTTGCAAATCATTTATCAGATGTAAATCTATGGTTATTTTATTAATTACAGGATTGGGGAAAATAAAGACATCGCTGTTAATGCCGGCTATAGGGGTTTCAATTAATAATTCAGAAACCGGACGTTTCCAGATTCCTTTATTAGAGGTTCCTGCGTAAATATCATTACCAGACAGTATCAGTGAATTGAGAGTATAATCTGTTAATCCGTTATTTACAGAAGTCCAGTTAAGTCCGTTATTTTTTGAAAAAAGCACTCCATGGCCATGTGTTGCAGCGTAGATATTACTGTCTTTAATGCTTATTGCAGTGAAGCCAGTATAACTAGTACCTGTATTTAGTTTAGACCATGTATTTCCATTATTTGAAGTATAAAACAAACCATCACTTGTTCCTGCATAAATATTATTATCTTTTTTTGCAAGTGCATTTATGTATGGATTTGTAATCCCTGTATTCTGATCTGCCCAATCATGTCCGGAATTTGCTGAAAAGTACACTCCTCCTCCGGCTGTACCGGCAAAAATATTGCTCCCTTCAACAATTAAGGCAGTGACCTTTCGGTTTTTAAGATAAGTATTGCCGGAATAAATATTACCATTCATTTCAGTCCAGCTGTAACCATTATTTACAGATCCGTAAACACCTCCACCATCTGTACCAACATAAATATTGTTTCCGTCAATGGCAATCGTATTAATAACTATATTTGTCAAACCATAATTTATAGTTTCCCAACTATATCCTTTATTTGAAGATCTGAATATCCCTCCTTTGGTACCGGCATAAATTACGCTGCCATTAACAGCCAGTGAGTATATTGTATAGTTTGTAATACCAGAATCTATCGCATCCCATGAATTGCCTTTGTCGTTTGATAAATAGATACCATTATCATATGAACCGGCAAATAATGAACTATCCATAGTAGTAATTTTAGAAATACTTAAATTTACCGGAAAACCGGTAATCATTTGCTTCCAATAATTACCATTATCCGAAGAGATAAATACACCCTCATATGTTCCTGCAATAATACTACTTCTGTAATTAGCAAGACTATAAACTCTATTATCAAATAAACCTGAATTCAGCTGAATCCAGCTATTCCCATTATCTGAAGTTATATAAATACCGTTATTGGTAGTTGCGAAAATATGATTTCCACTTGCAATTAAAGTATAAATATAAACGTTTGAAAATCCAAGATTAACAAAAGACCAGTTATTTCCATTATCTGATGACTTAAAAAGACCATTAATTGTACCTGCATAAATATCGCTCCCATTGGAGAGTAAAGTATTAATATAAAAATTTGTAATACCTGAATAAGCTGCTGTCCAGCTATTTCCATTATTTGTTGAAAGATAAACGCCCCAACCATCAGTACCGGCAAATATATTATTTCCAATCACAGCCAATGATGAAATATTAATATTAGCCATTCCTGTATCTTTCAGTGTCCAGCTGTTGCCTTTATCAGGAGAAACATAAACACCATTGGCACCTCCGGCAAATATATTCTTGTCCTTTTTAATTATAGAAATTATACTGGTATTTGAAGGCAATCCAATATTTTTAGCTACCCAGTTCTTACCTTTATCTGTAGATAGAAAGACACCATTATTCGTTCCGGCAAAAATATTGTTAGTATCAAAAAGGAAAGCATATACATTATCTCCGTTAATTATTCCATTTTTTGAAGGAGTCCATGCAGTACCATTATCAGTTGAAACAAAAACACCATAATCTAATGTAGATGCAAGAATAATACTGTCATTAGCGCCTACACATCTTATCAAATTACCACCGGATGGCCCTTTACACTGTTGCCATTGAGCTGCTGAAACATAAAAAGAAAAAATGGTAATGATAAAAAGGTATACTGCTTTCATATTATATATTTTTCAACAAATTTAATCATTGACTTATCAGATTAAAACTTTCATTTTTAAATACTTATAATAAAATGTATTATATGATATATTCCATCCCAATTGTAAAAACAGGCATCATATAGTCATGATTCTTTTTTAATGCTATTGAGTATCCGAATTGATTTACAATCCTGAATTGATTAATCTTTATTTTTCCCTGTATAACAGGCTCTAAAGTAATTAATTCAGAATTATTAACTTTCGTATAATTTCCTCTTATAGAAACGCCTGCATTAATGATTCTGCTTTCATTTCCCCAATCGAGTTGCAAAAAATATCTGGTATTAAGATGTTGAAATTGCTGACCTATACCTGCAATAATACTAAGTTTTTGTGAAATCAATTTGAAATTATATCCAACTCCAATTTCAGCGTAAAACATTTTAGATGGATACGATTGTATCAAACTAGCTTCTTGTCCCTGATAATAATATTTGTTAAAATTCAAAGGATCAAATTTGAAACTACCATCATTTCCCTGAACACTAAAAATAAAAATTTTCCTTTTTAAATGTGCATCCAGGTTAAAATATAAGCCATAATTATTAATTTTTAAGCCTGCCTGAGTTTCTTTTTCATTAGCTGTTATAAACAGCGGTGAATTAATTGTTACCGGAATATACTGTGAATTCGTTTGTCCAAAACTTTCAGTAAAAAAGAGAACAAATAATAAAAGCGTAATTGTCTTTGTTATCATAATTTAAAGCTGGTGTCAGACATAATTTGAGACAAAAGTAAATAAAAAACAAAACCAGCAGTAAGTCTGGATAAAAAATATTTGTTTAAACCTGACAGCGTCGCCAGACCTGTCAGCGTTTAATAAATCCGCTTCATAAAACCTCTCTTTCGAATTTCATCAAATAAATTCAGACGCTGTCAGCTGCTTCGCACGCTGACAGGTCTATTCCTAAATTTCTAATCCACCATTCTTTTCACCAGCCTCAACTGGTGGGTGTATTGCTGCAGATCTTCATTAAAAATACCCTGGTGGTCAATGGTATCTATGCGAACATTGCCTGAAGCATGAATGATTTTATGATTGCCATAATAAATACCAACATGTGTTATATTACCATCAGCATTATCAAAAAACAGTAAATCACCGGCATCAGCTTCAGAAAGGAAACTCATCGTTTCGCCTTCCAGCGCCTGCTGTGAAGCATCCCGGGGCAAACTAAAACCGGCCAGATGATATGCCATTTGTGTAAGTCCGGAACAATCTATTCCAAAATGAGTACGCCCGCCCCATAAATAGGGTGCTCCTAAATACATTAACGCATACTTAATGATATCAGGCTTTTTTAATTCAGGGATAAAATATTTTCCTTTAAAATCAAAACATTCACTGGCAATATTAAATTGAGAATCAAGCGGAACCGGGATTGTACATCCCATTAACAAAGGGAGGTTATTCATTGTTGCTTTTTCAACAACTGAAGATGTCAAATCTGCTGTCATTGCTTTTGGTTGAAGCTGGAAAGCTTCTAAATCTGCCTTTGAAAGTTCAAGGTACTGTCTTTGATGTATCCAGCCGGTATAATTATCGACATGAATACGAATTTCAATCCAATTTTCCTGATGGTTTAACATATCAAATGTTTCACCAAATAATAGCTGGCTGATCAGTTCAGCAGTATGTACAGCTGATTTACGAACAGGGATAACACTTAAATTACAAATTCCATAATGCATAGCAGTAGTTTTAATTTATATTTGTCCTTTTTCAATCAGATTTACAATAATTTCAATGGGTTTATCCTCGCCCTCAGGGTCGTAGGTTGATTTTAAATTATACCCAAATAATCTGGCAAAAGCCTGGTAAAAGAAAGCGACAAACTTACCTCTTAATTCCTGAACCAGTTCATATGAACTACTCCCTGTTTCGCGATACAAAAGCTTTATCAATATTTTACCCTGAGAAAAAGTAAGATTCTTCAGTTCATCCCCAAATTGATCCTTAATTTCTTTTTCGGCTTTCTTCATAATTTTACGCCTTTCGCCGTCATTGGGTGCTTTGGCAAGAATCTCATTGTATTCCCGTAATTTCATTCCGGCTATCTTAGCATAAGGATATACTTTTTTCACATTCCATACCAGTTTATCAAACTTCTTCTTTTCGGCAGGGCTAATTACTATCCTTGTTGCTGTGACATTAGCCGGAGCCAGATTAAAAAACGGCAGGGTATCACCATCAATAATTTTAGCGGTTGCTACAATCGGGACACTATCTTTTACAACTTCGACCTGTGATTTTGCAACAATAAAGATTAAAAAAAATAATATGAAGAATAGCAGTTTTTTCATACATCAATATGGTGTCAAAAATACAAAGAATGTGCCAATAAAACGAATTACAACTCATATTATTTTAGAATATAAATGGTAAAAGCCCATCCATAAAAACTATTGAACGAGATAACTCTAAGAATAAGAGATTTAAATTTTCTTCAAGGCAAAATACGCCAGTATTATACTGATTTTTAAAAAAACAGCTGTCAAAGTTTTGATATTATTAACAAGGTTGTTTAAAATATTTTTTTACTTTTGCTTATTGCTAATAAACATAAAACAATGCAATCAGATATAAATTTTGAACATTTATTCAAATCATTCAATACCCAAAAAGTATTAATTATTGGTGATGTGATGATAGATGCCTATTTGTGGGGTAAAGTTGACAGGATTTCACCTGAGGCACCTGTTCCTGTTGTGGTTGTTAATAATCGCGAAAACAGACTGGGAGGCGCTGCAAACTGTGCTCTAAACATTCAGGCTTTGGGTGCTGAACCCATCTTATGTTCTGTAATCGGCAAGGATACAAAAGGACAGGACTTTATTGAATTACTAAAGGATACTAAAATTTCCAGCATCGGGATATTACAAAGCAAAAGCAGAAGTACTACCACAAAATTCAGGATTATCGGGAATAATATGCAAATGCTGAGGGTTGATGAAGAGATGACAGAAAATCTGAATGATAAAGACAACAAGCAATTCATCAGCCAGATTGAAAAAATTATTGCCAACAATAACATCGGAAGTGTTATTTTTCAGGACTATGATAAAGGTGTAATTACTGCAGCATTGCTTGAGAAACTGATACCCATTTTCAATGAGATGAATATCCCCATCGCTGTTGACCCTAAAAAAAGAAATTTTCACTTATATAAAAATGTAAGCCTGCTTAAACCCAATCTTAAAGAATTAAAAGAAGGTTTAAACCTGGAATCAGAACCGTCTTCAACCGAAGAGATATGCGATGCGGTAAATCTTTTACTGGAAAAACACAATGTGAGAATTGCCCTTACTACCTTATCTGAAAAAGGGGTTTATTTAAGCTGCAATTCGCGCGACGGAGGAAGAATAAACGAACTTATTCCTGCTCATATCCGTGCCATTGCCGATGTATCAGGTGCCGGCGATACTGTTATCAGTACTGCTGCACTTTGTCTGGCTTTAGGTTTAAAGGCCTATGATATTGCCTATATTTCCAACCTTGCAGGCGGTTTGGTTTGCGAACAGCTTGGTGTGGTTCCTGTCAATAAAGAACAGTTATTTTCTGAGTTAACATCCATTAAATCTAAGTAAATTTTGGTAAATATTGAAAATACAGGAAAAAAAGTATATGTTGAAAATATGTTCAACAACATAGCCCAACGTTATGACTTTTTAAACCATTTTTTATCCTTAAATATCGATTATTTATGGAGGAAAAAAGTTATAGCATTATTAAAACCCTATCAACCAAAACATATACTTGATGTTGCTTCAGGGACTGCTGATCTGGCAATTCAGGCCATTTCACTGAATCCGGTACAGATAACCGGTATTGATATTTCTGATGAAATGTTAAAAGTAGGACAGAAAAAAATAATTCATAAAAAGCTTGATTCTATTATTCAGCTCATGCATGCCGATGCTGAAAATATTCCTTTTGAAAATGATATTTTTGATGCTGCCATGGTTGCCTTTGGAGTTCGTAATTTCGAAAACCTAAAACTCGGAATTACTGAAATGCACCGTGTTATCAGACCAGGTGGAGTAATTGCCATACTTGAGTTCTCCAAACCTTCAGCTTTCCCGGTTAAACAAATTTATAAATTCTATTTCAAAAACATATTACCTTTTATTGGTAATACCATATCTAAAAGCAAGGATGCATATATATACTTACCCGACTCAGTGAGCAAATTTCCTGATGGAGATAAATTCAGCTTGCTTTTAAGCGAAGTTGGGTTTAAAGATATCAAAATCCATAAATTAACTTTTGGCATAGCGAGTATTTATTTTGCTGTAAAATAAAAAAACACTATTTCCGTTAATGAAAACTAATTTGAATTTACTGACATGCGTTTGTCCAATAAAATAAAATATTTACTCATATTAATTATTTGCATTTCAAGCATTTATACAGCACCGGCTCAACGTGCCCGTATTCCGAACAATCCTAATTACGACTATAAACCTTATCATTTTGGGTTTATGCTTGGGCTCAATCAAATGTATTTTATCATCAAGGCTCCTGAAATTACAAATCCTCAGGATTCATTATATGGTATAGAATCAACGCCAAAAATGGGATTTAATATTGGAATAGTAGCTGATTTAAGAATTAATGACTACATGAACCTCAGATTTATACCTTCTTTATCATTTGGGGAAAGGTCACTGAATTATTTTATAAAATTTAATAATCAGGTTGTATCCAGTGTAATAAAAAAAGTTGAATCAACATATATTGAATTCCCTCTCGAAATAAAACTTCGTTCGCAACGCATGATAAATACAAGAGCTTATGTGCTTGGTGGTGCAAAATATTGTATTGATCTGGCTTCACAGGCAAAGAAAAAATCAGAAGAAGATGACATTGTAATAAAACTTTATAAAAATGATATCCTTTTCGAACTAGGTGTAGGTTTTGATTTTTATCTGGTATATTTTAAACTATGTACTGAACTTAAGATGTGTTATGGTATTAAAGATCTGCTTGTACGCGAAAACAATTTATATACCAATAACATAGAAAGATTAAGCTCTAAAATGTTACAGTTTTCGCTCACCTTTGAATAGTAATTATTAGTTATTGCATATTAAGTTATTCAAAAAAACTTCTGACTTCTGACTTCTAACTTCTGACTTCTAACTTTATAAACTCATTATGATAAAAGAAATAGAAATTGCCATATTGCCCGAACAGCAGCATATATATTCATCGTTGGAAAAAGCAGTTGCACTGCAAATCCGTGTACCTAAAGAGAAAATAAACGATATAAGTATTATCAAACGTTCAATAGATGCACGTAAGGAAAAAGTACTGATACGCTTAAAAGTAAAGGTATTTACCAATGAATCGCGTCCTGCAGCTGATTTTGCCATAGAAAATAAATACAAATTTGTAAAAAATGCCGATACTGTAATTATTGTTGGTTCAGGACCGGCCGGTCTGTTTGCTGCATTGCGGCTGATTGAACTGGGTTTAAAACCTGTAATTATAGAGCGTGGAAAAGATATCCATTTACGAAAATATGATATCGCAGAACTCAACCGTGAACAGAAAGTAAACCCTGATTCCAATTATTGCTTTGGCGAAGGTGGTGCCGGAACATATTCTGACGGGAAATTATATACCCGCTCAACCAAAAGAGGCAATGTGAATGACATTTTGGAAAAGCTCACTGCACACGGTGCCTCACAGGATATATTAATAGATGCACATCCTCATATTGGTACCGATAAACTACCTGCTATTATTTCGAATATCAGAGAAACCATTATTGCACATGGCGGTGAGTTTTATTTTGAAAAGAAAGTAGTTGATTTTCTGATTAAAGAAAATACGATAAAAGGTGTTATTGATCAGGAAGGAACATTATACGAAGGAAAAGCTGTAATTCTTGCTACAGGTCATTCTGCAAGGGATATTTATGAGCTGCTGCAACAGAAAAATATTTTATTAGAGGCCAAACCTTTTGCACTCGGTATAAGAATTGAACACCCACAGCATATCATCGACAGTATCCAGTATCATAGTAAAAACAGAAGTCAGTATCTTCCGGCAGCAACATATCAGCTGGTTACACAGGTTGAAGGAAAAGGCGTCTTTTCTTTTTGTATGTGTCCTGGTGGTATTATAGTTCCTTCAGCAACAAATGACGGACAAATTGTTGTAAACGGAATGTCGAATTCCAGACGAAATTCTCCTTATGCCAATGCAGGCATGGTAGTTTCGGTTGAACTTTCTGATTTGGAAGCCTACCAGAAATATAATGCGCTAGCCGGCTTAAAATTTCAGGAAGATATTGAAAAGGCTGCTTTTAATATTGTTAAAGACGGACAAATTGCTCCGGCACAGAGAATGACGGACTTTGTAAACAATAAGATATCATCCTCACTTAATCCATCATCCTATATTCCGGGTCTGGTTTCAGCAAGAATGGATGAAATTTTACCTGATTTTATAAGCCAGCGGTTAAGACAGGCTTTTATAAACTTTGACCAAAAGATGAAAGGATATTTATGTCATGAAGCAAATATTGTTGGTGTGGAATCGCGTACTTCATCACCGGTAAGAATTCCACGGGATAATGAAAGTATGCAGCATCTGCAGATTAAAAATCTGTATCCATGCGGAGAAGGAGCCGGTTATGCCGGAGGAATAATTTCGTCAGCTTTAGATGGAGTGGCAGCTGCAGAAAAAATTGCTTTATGATTCAACAACATACTTCGTTGTATATCAACAAAAAAGCAATAAATTCTCATTAAAAGAGGAAAATTTATTAAAAAATGTTTGCAGATATAAAAAAAAGTTCTAATTTTGCACTCCAATTTGATGGAAAAACATGGTCCGTTCGTCTAGCTGGCCCAGGACGCTAGGTTTTCATCCTAGAAATCAGGGGTTCGAATCCCCTACGGACTACTAATTAAATTAAAAAAATTAAAAAATGGCTAATCATAAATCAGCATTAAAACGCATCAGATCTAACGAAACAAAAAGAGTTCATAACAGATACTATGCAAAAACAATGCGCAATGCGTTAAAATCTTTCAGAGAATTAACTGATAAAGCTGTTGTTGCTGAAAAATTACCGGTAATGGTTTCTTTAATTGATAAAGTTGCTCAAAAATCAATTATTCACAAGAATAAAGCCAGCAATTTAAAATCAAAATTGATGAAGAAATTCAATCAAATGTAAGATTTTATAAAGGATATTTAAAAGGCTTCTGAATCAGAAGCCTTTTTTTTATTCTTTTTTTTATTGTTAATGAAAAAACAATTAACTTTACCCCTTTAAAAAAAACAAAGATGTCTAAAATAATTCAACTATCCGAAGCTGCTTCATTAGCGATACATGCCATGGTTTTAATCGGTAAATCTGAGCATATTATTAACGTTACACAGATTGCAGAACAAACTGCATCTTCAAAAAATCATCTTTCAAAGGTAATGCAGCGGCTCGTGAAGGATAATTATGTAAAATCTACCAGAGGTCCTGCAGGTGGTTTTATACTTAATAAAAAGCCCGTAGAGATTAGCTTACTGGATATATACCAATCCATTGAAGGTCCTATTACCGAATCTGATTGCCCGATGGGCCGGAATGTTTGTCCATTTGACAAGTGTTTAACCGGAGGTATCATCAATAAACTTTCAAATGAATTTAAGCAATACCTTCAGGCTCAGACGCTCAAAGATTATTTATAAAATGAAAATTAGATGCATACTGTGTTTTCTTATTCCTGTAATTTATTTATTTACAGGCTGCACAGATGATGTTGAGCCGGAATATATTTATGACACCGGCTATTTACAGGTAAACTTTAAGCATACTGTTGACAATCAACCAGTACAGCTTAACAATAATATTTATGTAAATCAGGCTGGTAATCATTACGAAATTGATGATTTACTTTATTTTATTTCTGATTTAACTTTAATTTCGAATAGCCGTGGAAAAGTTAATATTGGCTTAGTAACAGCTGTTCATCTTGTAAATATAAAAGATACAGCCAGTTTAAGCTGGGTTATTGTTGATCAGATACCTATTGGTGCTTACGATTCGGTTTCCTTTATATTTGGACTGAATGAAGCCCGAAATAAAACCTCAGCTTTTGTAAACCCGCCTGAATCAAATATGGCCTGGCCTGATGTTTTGGGAGGTGGTTACCATTATATGATGCTGAACGGCAAGTGGATAAATCCACAAAGCATTTCTACTCCTTTTAATTTCCATACCGGAATTGGTCAGATATATACGGATACCATTACTTATAATACCAGTACCATCACAGCTTTTGTTCATAATTATTTTAAAGTTACCTTAGCATTAAATAACTTTCGCATCTACAACAATTCTGTATCCTCAGTTAATCTAAAAATGGCGATTGACAGCTGGTTCAAAACACCTCATACATGGGATCACAACTATTGGGGAGGTAGTATAATGCAAAAACAACGTGCATTAAAAACTATAAAGGAAAATGGATTTGATGTATTCAGCATACAACCCTAATCAATGAAATAAGCTTTTATACTACCTCTGCAACAGTAAATGTACTGCCGCCAACAAATACAAGATCATTTTTCTTTGCCTTAGACTGAGCTGCAATCAAAGCTTCCTTAACTGAATTAAAACTTTCACCTTTTAATCCATGTTTCATTGCTTTTGCTTTTAAATCATCCTGATTCATTCCTCTCGGAATATCAGCTTTGCAGAAATAATAAACTGCTTTTTGAGGAAGCATTTGCAAGACCTTGTCAATTTCTTTATCACTTACCATACCCAGAACAAAATGAAGGGATTTATGAGGCGTAAGATTGATTTGTTCGAGTACCAAAGCTATTCCGCTTTCATTATGTCCGGTATCGCATATTGTAAGCGGATTCTCAGATAAAATTTGCCAGCGGCCCAATAAGCCTGTATGCTTAACAACATTTTTTATACCATCTAAAATATCTTCAATACTTAATTTAAATCCTTTACTGCGTAACAAAGCTGCTGCCGTAAGAACTGTTTTAATATTCCTCAGCTGATAAACACCAATAAGGTCTGATAAAACTTCAATATTTTCGTTAGAATCTTTTTTTGAATATATGATTTTAAGATAAGGCTTGTCATCCAGCTTAATCAACTGATGAGAAACAGTATGATAAATCTGATCGGCAAAATCGATATTTGCATTTAATTCTTTGGCTTTATCAATAAATATTTTAGTGGTTTCTTCCTGTGTTTCGCCAATAATAACCGGAGTATTTTCCTTGATTATTCCTGCTTTTTCGACAGCTATTTTTTTCATGGTATTACCAAGAAATTCCATATGATCAAAGCCAATATTGGTAATAACACACATTTCGGGTGATAATACATTTGTAGAATCGAGTCTTCCACCCAAACCTGTTTCAATAATGGCAATGTCAACCTGCATATCAGAAAAGTATTGAAAAGCCATGCCTACAGTCATCTCAAAAAATGAGGGTTTTATCTTTTCAAATTCAGTTTTATATTGATCAATAAAATCACAAACACTTTGTTTATCAATCATTTTACCGTTTATTTTTATCCTCTCCCTGAAATCCTTTAAATGCGGGGAAGTATACAATGCTGTTTTATAACCTGCACTTTGAAAAACTGAAGCTAAATAGTGGGAGACTGAACCTTTACCATTCGTTCCGGCAATATGAATACATTTAAAATTCTGCTGTGGATTATTTAATAATTTTAATAATGCATAGGTATTATCGAGGTTGGGTTTATACGCAGCAGCTCCAACACGATGAAACATAGGCAATTGGCTATACATGTATTCTAATGCTGCAGGATAAGTCATAGTATTTTTATTAGAATACAAAATTAGCCTATTAAATTTAAAAAAGGGTTTATTTAACAGAATATAATATAATGAAAGGGTTTACAACCACTTGAGTAAAATTATGAAACAAAAACCTGACAGATTTTAAATGTGGTCAGTTCTGAAAAATGTATAAAAATAATTGATGATTAATTTAAGCGGATAAATTTATAGGTAATACTTCCTGTTTGCTCTTCGGGAGCATTGGCATCAGGACTGAATTTAGAGCGCATGGCGGCATTTTCGGCTAATTTCCACAAAGTACGGTCTGAAGTGGTTGTACCCCTTTGTCCGGCTTCAACACGGGTTACTTCACCATTTGTATTTACCCATATCTTAACCACAACGGTACCTTGTTCACTTGAACTATAATCGGGTTTGGGTAATGATTTTGAGTTACGTCCTTTTAAAGCATAAGAAATCCCGGGACCATTACCTGAGCCTATACCTGTGCCATTGCCGCTTCCGCTTCCACCGCCGGTTCCTGAACCTGAACCTGGTCCAACTCCTGAACCATTGCCTGTGCCCTGACCTGTGCCCGTACCTCCGCCTTTGGTATAATTACTGCTGTTTGGATTGCCGTTGGGATTACCCTGATTGCCAGCCTTGTTCGTAGTACCATCACTGTTGGTCTTCTTAAATAAGGCCATAGGATTTATTTTAGGTTCTTCCGGTTTTGTGGTTTTATTTGCTTTTTTATCTTTTGAAGTATTTAATGAAGTAGCATTTTCATCGGTAGTTTCGTCAGTAATAAGATTTTCCTGATTATCTGTTTTTGCCTTTAAATCGACTGGTTCAGGATTTATTATTTCTTTGGCAGGTTGTTTAAATTCAGGAAAAGAAATATTAGCTTCGTTTACGCCCATACCATTATCAGCATTGCCGAGGTTTACTTCAATACCAAGGCCTCCGCCACCACCACCTCCGGCATCTGGAAAAGGAGGAATGGGTGTACGCAACATTGCAAACCAAAGCAAAAGTATCAGCAACAAATGAAATAATATTGTTCCCAAAGCCCCTGCAAGCATGCGCTTAGTATCCGATGTTTCAGTTTTGTGGTCCATTGGAAGCTTTAGTTGCCAAAATCATTTTTATTCTTAATTTATTACCTATTTCCAAAACATCTACCAAACTCTGAACACTTAAGGAATTATCGCAACGCAGGACAACAGTAGCATTTTCCACTCCCCTCAGCTCAGCAATTAATTCAGGTTCCAGCTGATTAAAAGGAACCTGTCTGTTGTTGATAAAATAATTCATTTCTTTGGTAACAGATAAGCTGACTTCTTTCTGTCGCAGTTCACTCGGATGTTTTGAGCTTGGCAATGAAAGCTTAATCACATTAGGATTCAATAAGGTTGACATAATCAGGAAAAACAACATCAAAAAGAACATGATGTCGTTCATTGACGATGTAGCTACCTCAATGCTTGTTTTATTTTTCCTGCGAAGTTTCATTTTGTAGGTTCTTGTAAGAAATCAATAAAATTCATCGCATTATATTCCATTTTCTGTACTATTTTTTCTATCATAATGTTTAACCAGTGATAGCAGATAAATGCGACAATACCAACGATTAAACCGGAAGCACTGGAAACCATTTTGGTGTAAAGTCCTGATGAAACACTTGATATACTTACATCTCCGGCGATGGAAATATCATGAAAGATTTTTATAACACCGATTATTGTTCCAATAAATCCAAACATTGGTGCAATACCGGCAATGATAGCTAAAATCGCCAGGTTTTTCTCGAGTTTATAGACTTCAAATTTACCTACAATTTCAATAGATTCTCCGATTTCATTTAATGGACGGCCTAAACGTGATAATCCTTTTTCAGTCATTCGCGCTATTGGACTAATTGTTGATTTACATAATGATAATGCTGAATCCAAACGATCATTAACAATAAAGTCGCGGATTTTGTCCATAAAGTTTTTTTCGCCTCTGGAGGCTCTTTTGATGGCAATGTATCTTTCAATAAAAACAAAGACTGTAAGCAAGGATAAAATAAGAATAGGAATCATAATCCAACCTCCTTTTATCACCAGATTCATAATTGAAATCGCTTCTTCCTTTGGTTGAACTACCGGTTGATTAACTACCTGATTTACCGCTTTAGTCATAGTATCTCCGACGGTTGCAGCGGTTTGTGTAATTTGCAAAATAAATCCTGTCATTTTCTTTAATTTTAAAGTATAAAGGTAAAGGTTAATATCGTAGCAGCTATTTGCTAAATCTTCTTTTTGCTAACATGAAGTTGTTAATAATAACGTTGTACTGGAATTAATATTTTAAATTAATTTCATTAAAAAAATAAATACAAATTGAATTTATATTTATTACATTTGTTGCTAAATACCACAGTATTATGAAAACTGCATTACAACTAATAATAATTCTACTTTTCACTACAGGTTTAAAATCACAGAATATACCTACTATCCGTGAAATATATAATTTTGATGTAAATGATGAGTTTCAGACGATAGAAATAACTCCTGCTTATGCTCCCTCAATTGGGTATCAATCTATTATTCTTAACAAAAGTTACTCAACTGACAGTAATACTGTATATTACACTTCTATTGAAAATAAATATTCCATTACACCAGGTCCAAATCCGGTATTCAATTTTTATTCAGACACAGTAAATTATTCTATTTCAAATTTAGATTCATTAATTACAAAAAATATTCCACATTTTCAAGTAGATTCCTGTAATTCATATCATGATACTGTTTTTACTGCAGCTAATTATTGTAATCATATTGTTTATAAAAACACACGATGTTTAGTTTGTTGTTTTGAAGGCATTTACTATGAAGAAATTTATGGTGTAGGATTAGGTAGACTTAAATATTTCAGAAGACATGCTGCTGATGCAGATATTCTTTATTATTTAAGCTATTTTAAAAAAGGAAATCAATATTGTGGTACTCCAGACCCACATTTTACAGGTATTGAAAATATTAATAAATCTTCAGACATTATTTCAATCTTTCCAAATCCGGCTAATTCCAGAATAAACATTTTTATTAAACAAAATTATAAGTTAACAATAAGTGATCTAAGTGGCAGACTTTTGATAAATAAAATGGAACGGTATAAAGATAATGCGGAGTTTGATATTAGTTTTTTGAAAAATGGAATATATTTTCTCCGCATCGAAACTAAAGATGGCATTTATACACATAAATTGATTAAAGAATAACTAAGAGCGGGTGAAAGTAAGAGACAGCGGCATGCCCGAAGAAGAATTATGGTCATCATTTTTTAATGTTGACTTGATTTTATCTGAATTGGAAATCAATAACAGCATTAACAATATGGTTGAAATCGGTTTTGGCTATGGTACATTTACAATACCCGCAGCAAAAAGGATAAATGGAACATTATATGCTTTTGATATTGAAAATGATATGCTGCAATTGGTTTTGCAAAAACTTACAGACGAAAAGATTACAAATGTTCAAACTGAAAAACGGGATATTCTTGATAAAACAACAGGATTGGCAGATAATTCCATTGACTATGTCATGATATTCAATATTTTACATCATGATAAACCTGAAGACTTTTTCAAGGAAGCATTGCGTATTTTAAAGCCCAAAGGTAAAATCGGAATCATCCACTGGCGAAGCGATATTACTACACCCCGCGGACCTGAAGTAAGTACACGGCCAAAACCGGATAATATTTCAGGATGGATAGACTTTTTAAAATTTGACCTGCATAAACCTCCTTTTATTTTAGCACCTTATCATTTTGGATTAATTATTGCAAAAAAATAAAAGTATTTAATAATTTTACAGCAGGAATAAATTCCCAATTCATTTTGTATTAATATTCAACAAACATCATAAAAATATAAGATTATGTATAAATTCATTATTTCTTCCCTGATTGTATTATCAGTTATTATTTTTGGAAATTCCTATGCACAAACTGCAAAAAACACAAGCCCTTTATTGAAAGGATGTGTAAAAGTAATTTCAGGAGAACCCATAGAATACCATTGCTTTAATTCAGCTGCAACTTCAGCTATTTTAACACGTTGCACATCCGGCGAAATGCAGATAGAATGGGAAACCGAAGCCATTCCTGTTAAAACCAAAGAAAAATTTGTCACTTTTTACTGGATATGCTCTTATTCATCCGGAACCAGCAAAGGTGACAGAAATTTTGATATAAGTATTAATAATTCAAAATATTTCAGTTTTCAGACCCATGTTAATAAAAATGACAAGCAATGGTTAAAAAAAGCTGAAGATGGCTGTGAACTTAGTTTTGAATACAAAGGCGAAGACGGATTAAATGATATTTCGGGATTTATGTATTTAAAGGTCCCTGTCGCCAAATTTAAAAAGGGAGAAGGAATAAGGATAAAAGTTGTAGGTGAAAAAGCCGATTCACGCGACTGGTACATGACGTTTCTTTATGCAATGAACAATTCCTTCAATGCTTATGCCATGCCATTTCTTGCAAATATAAACGGAAAAACCCAGCAATTGGTAAGAGCTGATATCAGTTATCCAAAAGAAAAAGGGAAAGCAATAATTCAAATAGCAGGTAAAACACTGAATTACGATTTAGTGTTGGGATTAAATAATTTTGAGATCAGTATTGATCCGGTAACAGCTGAAAAAGAAATTGGAATAGATGTAAGTGTTGATGGTGAGAAACTTGCCAGTCAGAAGATTATGGTTACACCTGTTAAAAAACGCAGCATATATCTGATGTCCCATTCCCACAATGACATTGGTTATTCTGACATTCAAACAGATGTACTGAATAAACAGATTAAAAATATCAACGATGCTTTGGATCTGATAAAGAAAACAAAAGATTATCCTGCTGAAGCCCGCTATAAATGGAATGTAGAAATTCTCTGGGCTACTGAATCATTTCTTGCCACAGCCAGTGAAGAAAAGAAAAAGGAATTTATCGATGCTGTTAAAAATGGCTACATGGGACTGCAGGCCATGTATACCAATCCGCTTACGGGTTTAAGCCGTCCTGAAGAATTTTATAAATTAACGGAATATGCCAGAATTTTAAGCAAAAAATATAATCTTACTATCAATTCAGCCATGATTTCAGATATACCGGGAATGACCTGGAATACGATACCAACACTGGCTCAATCGGGAATAAAGTACTTTTCAAGCGGTCCGAATTTTATGAACGGATTTAAGACTTTAGGAGGAGATGCAATCGGAAGTGGTGACCGTGTAGGATACTCCAGTGTGGCATGGGGCGATAAGCCATTTTACTGGATTTCGCCTTCAGGTAAGGAAAAATTGCTTTACTGGATGGCTGGATTGGGATATTCTGCTTTTCACAGGGGCTCTATCACCAGAAATGAATTGCTTTTTAAGAAAACATTGACTGATTATTTCTCTTTTCTCGACAGGAAAGCATTTCCTTACGATATGCTGCAAATGCGCTATACCATTAAAGGGGATAACGGACCTACCGATCCTGAATTATCTGATTTTGTAAAATCATGGAATGAAAAATACGAATCACCAAAAATTATTCTTTCCACTTCAGAACAGGCTTTTGAAGCATTTGAAAAGAAATACGGCAAGGACCTTCCCTCCTATTCCGGTGATTTGACTCCTTACTGGGAAGACGGAGCTGTTTCATCTGCCTATGAAACCGGATTGATAAGGAATGTATCTGAAAATCTGGTACAATCAGAAATTTTATATTCCATTATATCGCCTGAAAAATACAATGCTGCTAAATTTTATGTTCCATGGCGGAATGTATTATTATGGGACGAACATACCTGGGGCGCCTACAACAGTACTTCAGATCCTGATTGTGAATTTGCAAAGACTCAATGGAATATTAAGCAGGCATATGCCTTAGATGCTGTAAACCAATCAAAAGAGATAAGAGATGAAATCCTGCAACATAAATCAGATCAATTTATATTCAGTGTTATCAATACCAATTCATGGAAACGCTCAGATATTGTAATAATTCCAAAAGAAAAAAGCACTATTGGAGATGTGATAAAGAATGAAAAAGGAAAAGCTGTTCCTTCACAACGTTTATCAAATGGTGACCTGGCTTTTTTAGCTGAAAATATTCCCGGATTATCAGGCGTTAGTTTTACAATTTATGCTGGCAAATCAACTTTTAAAAGCAATTTAAGGATTGAAAAAATAAAAATAACCGATGACAGCCTAAGTTTTGAAATTGATCCGTTTTCAGCTTGTATCAAGCATTTACAATATAAGAATATTGCTGAAATGGTTGATAAAAACAGTAACGGTCTTAATGAATACTTATATGTGGAAGGCTATGATGCATCAAAGGCAAAGACAGCAACAAAAAATACAATAAGTATAAAAGAAAACGGTCCTTTGATAGCTTCATTTTTAATTAAATCCGAAGCTCCGGGATGTAATTCAATTCAACGGGAAATCCGCTTAGTTAAAGGAATGAATAAAATTGATATTATCAATACCATCGATAAAAAATTGGTTCGTAAAGGCGAGGCCATTCACTTTGCCTATCCTTTTACTATTTCTGATCCTGAAGTAAGAATTGATTTAGGCTATGCAGTAATCAGTCCTGAAAAGAATCAGCTGGCAGGTGCCTGTAAAGATTATTATTCTGCGCAACGCTTTGTTGATGTTTCAAATAAAGATTATGGTGTAACATTGACATTAAACGAAACACCTTTGGTGGAAATCGGTGAAATGCACAGCGAATTGCCTGATCCCGGCTCGGTACAGGCTAATGCCAGCTGGAAAAAGACTCAAATCCCATCATCCAGGATTTTTACCTATGTTATGAATAACTACTGGTACACCAATTACAAAGCTGATCAGGCCGGTATCAGCAGTTATACTCATTCCATTATACCACATTTATCTTATAATCAAATTAGTGCAACTCAACACGGAATTGAAAGCAGTCAACCGCTTATTTTACAGGAAACAGCTTTGACAGAACAATCCAGAATCGTGCCACCATTCACACTCAGCAATAATAATGTTTATGTAAGTTCAATAAAACCTGCAAAAGATAATAATGCTTTAATTGTTCGCATATACAATCCGGGAAACACGACTGAAGAAGTAAATCTTAATTTGAGTCCACTTTATAAAAATATCTATAGAAGCAGTCCTTTTGAAGAACAGGGTGAAAAACTGGACAAAATAAAAATGCTTTCCAATGAAATTGTGACAGTAATGATAACTAGATAAATATAAATTCTAAAATATTATATCCCAATCTAATTAAGAGGTTAAGTCTTTGTGAACCTCTAAATTTTCTCTGTGTAACTCTGTGCAAATTATTAAATATTTATTACACAGAGAATTAATGAGAAGTCACAGAGTTACACAGAGGTTGATATGCAAGTAAATTAAACTTTTGAGACAGCCTCTTAATTTATCATAATCATATAATTTTTGTTAAATTTTACTAATATCCGAATCCATATTGGTTTAATATTGTTAATAGTTATACTTTTGTAACCATTATTAATATAAACTATTAAAAAATTTAACGATGAAAGAGGAAACAGGGTCAAATATTGATCTCATTATTGAAAATCTGTTTTCAATAAAACCATTACTTTCAAAAGATTATACCAAAGTAATACGGAATAAAAGTAACCATACCCATGGAACTTTACTTGTATTGGGAACTTTGCACAATTATGGAAAGCTATCCATGTCAGAAATAGGATGTTATCTGGCTGTTCCAAAACCAACAGTTACAACTTTAGTTGACAGACTTATTGCCGATGATTTGGTTGAAAGGCTGAATGATCCTGCAGACCGTAGGATTATATATATACAAATCACAAAAAAAGGCATGGACGATTATAATTCCATAAAAAAAGAAATAAGTCTTGAAATGAAAGAGAGATTACAGTTACTCAGTAAAGAAAATTTAAGCATATTATCTACAGCTTCACAACAGGTTAAGGAAATATTGATATTAATTCCTTCAGACCCTTGCCATCCATGTAATCCATCAACCGAAAATTTAAATAAAAAATAAAAAAAATTAATCCGAATTTAAGTAAATTAACATGAAGAAAAAGAAAAACCTTAAAGTTTATATACCTCTGACAATTGTAATTCTGGCAGTAATCATTGGCAGCATTTTTTGGTACAGAGACTATATAAAATATATTACAACTGATGATGCTCATTTAGAATCAGACATAGTATCAGTAAGTTCGAAAATTTTGGGCAGAATCAGCAAAATATTTGCCCAGGAAGGAGATTCAGTATATTCAGGTATGCTTTTGGCAGAGTTAGACAGTACAGATTTGATTGCACAAAAACTGCAATCAATAGCTGCAAAAGAACAGACAGAAGCAAACAAAAATCAGGCAGAGGCTAAATATGCTTCAGATCAGTCAAATATTAAAGTGCTTGAAGTAGGTTTAAGTCGTGCTCAGGAGGATTTTGACAGGGCAAAAACTCAATTTGCAGGGGATGTCATTTCAAAAGAACAGTATGATCATATCAAAAAAACATTTGAAACTGCCCAGGCTCAGCTTGAAGCGGCTAAATCACAATTAATGGTCTCAAAATCACAGATTTCAACTGCAGGTAAAGCAATAGAAAACGCTGAAGCGCAAATTAATGTTATAAAAACACAACTGAAAAATACCAAACTTTATGCACCAAGTCAGGGAATTATAGCCAAACGCTGGTTACTTGCAGGGGATATTGTTCAGGCAGGGCAATCCATTTACACCATTACCAATAATAACAAATATTGGGTTATTGTATTTTTGGAAGAAACCAGTTTAGGTATGCTGCATTTAGGTCAGGCAACGAAATTTAGCATTGATGCTTTTCCTGATATTACTTTCACAGGAAAAGTCTTTTCAATCGGATCCACCACAGCCTCTCAATTTTCGTTAATCCCTGCCAATAATGCTTCAGGAAATTTTACCAAAGTTACACAGCGTGTTCCAATAAAGATATCAATTGATGCTACGTTGAACAATAAAAATATTTCAGCATTTCGCTTTTTATCAGGCATGTCAAGTGTGGTTAAAATTATTAAAGATTAATGCGTAAATTATCTGTTTCCCATAAGCTTCGTAGTAAAGTCAGAAGCCGCGATTCGGGCTTTCATCCTCAAAACAATTTATACAAATGGTTTGTTTTGGCGAATATTATGATTGGTACATTTATGGCAGTGCTTGACAGCACAATTGTAAATGTGGGATTACCCAAAATTATGTCCACTTTTGGTGTTGGTCTTGATAAAATTGAATGGGTAATTACAGCCTATATGTTGGCCATGGCAGTAATGCTTCCCACATCGGGATGGATAGCCGATAAATTCGGATTTAAAAGAATATATTTCTTAGGCTTGTTCTTTTTCACACTGGGATCTCTGCTCTGTGGGCTTTCCAATGATGAGAACACTTTAATTATTTCCCGCATTATACAAGGTTTAGGTGCCGGCACCATTCAGCCACTTGGAATGGCAATAGTTACAAGAGAATTCCCAGTAAAACAAAGAGGAATAGCACTTGGTTTCTGGGCTATATCAGCAGCTGCTTCAATTTCATTTGGTCCTTTAATTGGTGGTTATCTGGTCGATAACTTCAGCTGGCAGTTGATATTTGATGTAAATATACCTGTTGGTATTATGGCTATGTTATTTACCATTATTGTTCAAAAAGAGTATATCAATAAAAAAATCAGAGGATTCGATTTTATTGGTTTTATATCCGTAGTTATATTCCTGCCGGTATTATTATTTGCATTATCTGAAGGAAATGCAGCAACAAATTCAATGGGATGGTCAGCTCCTTATATATTATTTTGTTTTGCCATTTCAATAATAGCCCTGGCAGTATTTATTACTCATGAACTCACTACAGAGCACCCATTGCTTGAATTACGTTTATTGAAGAATACTAATTTTGGGGCTGCAAACCTCATCTTATTTATTTTCAGTATCGGAATGTTCGGCAGTACTTTCCTTATGCCGCTTTATCTGCAAAACTCATTAGGATACACAGCTATACAGGCAGGCTCTGTCTTTTTACCTGTAGGTATTATCCAGGGAATTGCTTCGCCTCTGGCCGGTTTTTTTTCGAATAAGACATCAGCTAAAATCCCTATTATACTCGGTTTGATATTACTTACTTTCAGCTTTTATTTAAATTCAAAGCTGTCCTTTCTTTCAGAACATAACTTTATAATGACTTCTTTGTACATCAGAGGTTTTGCCATGGGTATTATTTATACACCGCTGAGTGCTATGTCATTGCTCACAATATCCCGTGATAAAATGGCACAGGCATCAGCCATTACGAATACCATTCGTCAGATTGCCGGAAGTATAGGCGTTGCCATTTTTACAACCCTGCTGGCATCAAGGGTAAATTATCATGCCCAGCAATTTGGAAATGCTATACTATCAGGATCACAGGAATTTAAAAATGTAATTACAAATATGTCATATTACCTTCAGAGTCATGCAGGCAGTACAATGACCACAGCGATGCAGCAAGGAAAGGCAATTATTGTTTCAGGAATCAGCAAACAGGCCTTTATTCAGGGCATAGATGATGATTTTCTTATTGCGGCACTGTTTACTTTAATCGGGATTATACCTACAGTAATTTTACGTTCAATAAAAAAAACTGAAGAAATTAAAAATACTTAAATCTTATGAAATCAAATAAAATCAGCTTATTACTATTATTAATAGCTTTCAGCTTTCAGCTTTCAGCACAATCCAACTCAGGTAATGATACGCTTTCATTACAAAATGTTCTTAAGGAGGTATTAACGAATTATCCATCCATAAAAAAGAGTGAACAGGAAAAGATTGCTGCAACTGCCAGAATAGGATTGGCTAAATCTGCTTATTTTCCTGATATATCAATCAATTCCAATTATACACATGTTGGACCGGTTGCAACTATTAGTTTGCCCGGATTAGGTAGCTTTAACCTGAATCCTGCCGATAATTTTTCTGCAACAGTTAATTACAATCAGACAATTTACGATTTTGGGAAAACCAGTAATAACATAGATTACGAAAACCAAAATAAGGATATTGTTGATTTATCTGCAACACAACTTAAACAAAGACTATCTAATTTAGTAATTAATATTTATTATTCAATAGTATTTCTGCAGGAAGCCATAAATATTAAAAACGAACAACTCAGTACTTTGAATGAACATCTTAATTTTATTGAAAAAAAAGCAGCAAGTGGTTCAGCTACCCAATATGAAGTACTTACTACAAAAGTAAGAATCTCTGCAATTGAAAATCAAAAAACCGATTTACTAACTGCGCTTAAAATACAGAGTTGTCAGTTAAATACTATGCTGGGAAGATCTGATAATTCAAAGATAACAGTAAAAAAGGAATTGCTGGCTATGGAAACAGTTAATTCAACTGATTCATTATTGGTTACTGCATATAACACCAGAAACGAAATAAAAATAGCTGAGCAAAAAACGATACTTTCAACAATACATTTTAAATCGATAGGAATGCAAAATTATCCGGTTTTAAATTTCTTTGCTGCCAGTGGTTTTAAGAATGGTTATACCCCGGATATATATTCTGAAAAATTAAATTATGCTGTAGGTCTGAATTTAAAAATACCTCTTTTTGATGCAAACCGGACTAAATATAATAAATTACAAACCAAAACAGAAATTGAAAGCAACAAAGATGACGTTGAACTTATAAAAAGAAATATCACAAATGATGTTATTGAATGTCAGGCTAATATATCATCTGCTGCACAAAAAATCAAACAATCTGAATTGCAGCTTCAGCAAGCTGAAAAAGCATACAATTTAGCCGAAACCAGTTTTAAGTCGGGTGTTATTACTAATCTGGAATTATTAGACAATTCCACTTCATTATCTGAAGCCGGATTAGCTGTATTAAAAGCTAAAATTGACTATAGCCTGAGTTATTTAAAGCTTAAAATAGCTTTAGGCTCAAATATTTATTAATAAACGGAGTGGGAATTAAAGAATTATTATAACTCTGCCAATAATTGCTTGAGTTTGGTTTCAGCAATTTTAAGATTATATTTAAAATTGATAAGTCTTGTCATGGATTGTACATAATTTTCCTGAGCCAGATGAACTTCTATCGTATTAGTTTGTCCTAATTTCAATCGTTGCAGGCTGATTTCAAGATTTTCCTTTGCAAATGCATTATTTTCTTTTTCAATATCCAGCAAACGCTGCTGATTTTCATAACTTACAATTGCATTTTGCAAATCTTTATTGAGCTGGGATTTTAAATTTTCAAGATTAAAAGTAGCAGACTGGATCTCAATACTGGCAATAGAAATTTGCCGGTTAATCTTTGCTGACTGATAAAGCGGAATACTAATTGAACCGCCAATCTGTGGACCATAAGCCTGATTTTTTAATAATGAACCAGCAGAATTATCGGTATGAGAATAATAATAGCCGGCTTTTAAATTTATAAGCGGATAACGCATGCGGTTGTATTCTGTCAAACTTAGTTTAGCTATATCAATTTCTTTTTGAAAGGATAAAATTGTAGTGTTTGAAGCAAATAGTTTTTTATTGATTTCAGCTTTATTAAAAGTATAATTTAATGGAATAGAATCATTTACTTCAAAAGGAGAATCAATACTTACGCCAATTAATTGGTTTAGCGTCTTTTTTGCAGCAATGATAACATACTCCTGATTTATAGCATTTTCTTTATAAACATTCAGGTCAATTTTGGCTTGCAACAGGTTGTTTTTTGCAATTGACCCGGCATTAAAGGATATTTCCAGAATTTTAACCAATTCGGTATTATATTTAATAATCTCATTGATTGAAGTTAATTGTTGTTTTTGCCTTACTACATCGAAATAAGCTGAGATAACATCATATTGGGTTTGAAATATTTTATCCTTTAACTGTATTTCACTTAACGCTTCTATTTCACTTAATTTATTCTTGGTAACAAACATTTTACCACCATCAAACAAAGTCCAGCTAAGTTCTGTTCCCGCATTTAATGAAATAGTCGTTAATCCATTATAGCTTGAAGAAGTTCCTCCTGCATAATTCTGATTAACATTGTTTGATTCAAAATTCCCATTTCCAAATGCAGAAATATTTGGTAACATTCCTGCATTTCCTGCTGTATTATTAGTTTTTGATATTTCAGTCTCATTGCGGGAGATTAAAATACCATAATTGTTTTTCAACGCTGTTTTTAATGCATCCTCAACAGTTAAAACCTGCTGTGCGTTAGCAATTGAAATTATGCTAATAAATATTAAAGATATAAATGATTTCATTGGGTTTTATTATTTGGAATCTGGAATTAGGAATTAGGAAAGATTTTATTCATTTTAATTTTTAATGTTTTTATACTACTGCCAGATATTTTTAATATCTCATCACAATCAATCAATAAAGACTGTGCCTGATTTTCATCTAAAAAATCCGTATCTTTTAATAATCTTATCCAATAATGTGTTTCACGGGCTTCTTTATATACAATATTCATTTTAGCAAAAAAGTCTTTTTCTGTCTGTCCTCCAATTGCTTCTTCTGTATTTGCTCCAATTGATGTTCCGCTTCTTAATAATTGCTTTGACAAAACAAATTCCTTTTTTTTATCAACCAGAAACTTATAAACTTTCACAATTCTAATTGCAAAAGCATATGATTTTTCTTGTAATATATTGCTATTTTTCATTTTTAATTCCAGTTTCCTAATTCCTATTTCCTAATTCTTTTTTCCGAGACATCATAATATACATAACAGGAATAACAAATAAAGTCAGTATCAACGCAAATAACAACCCACCAACAACGACAATACCCAATGAAACACGACTTTCAGCACCGGAACCCATAGCAAAAGCAATTGGCAGTGCACCAAACATTGTAGCTAATGAAGTCATAATAATAGGGCGAAAGCGGGCTGAAGCAGCTTCAAAGCCAGCTTCCTTTTTTGATAACCCAAGTTTTCGTTTCTGGTTAGCAAATTCCACAATTAATATTCCATTTTTCGTTACTATTCCAATGAGTAATATCATACCGATTTCAGAAAAAATATTTAATGTTTGTCCAAATATCCATAATGAAAGAATAGCTCCTGTGAAAGCCATTGGAACTGTTAGCATAATTATTAACGGATCAAGAAAGCTTTCGAATTGTGCAGCCAGAATCAGATAAATTAATAAAATTGCAAGTATTAGTGAAAATAAGATATTAGAACTACTTTCAGCAAAATCTCTGGAAGAGCCAGCCAAATCAGTACTGAACGATTCATCCAGTAATTTTGAAGAAATGCGCTGCATTTCTTTTATGCCTTCACCTAAGGTTTTTCCTTGTCCAAGGTTTGCAGAAACAGTAGCAGATTTATAACGATTAAAATGATATAAGGCAGGCGGGTTACTATTTTCCTCTATTTTTACCAGATTGTCAAGTTGTATCATTTTTCCGGCATTATTTCTGACATAAAGGGAAGAAATATCAGCAGGTTTGTTTCTGTCTTCCCTGTCAACCTGACCAATAATAAAATATTGCTTATTATTCCGTAAAAAATAACCATATCTGCCTCCGCTTAAAGCAAGATCAAGTGCATCAGAAACATCTTTTTCACTTACACCAAGACTTGTAGCTTTTAAACGGTCAACGGTAATATTTAATTCAGGTTTGTTGAATTTGAGGTTAACATCAACATTTGTAAAATACGGACTGTTTTGTGCTTCTTCCAAAAATTTTGGTAATACCTGTTTTAACTTATTAAAATCAATATTTTGCAAAACAAACTGTACCGGCAAGCCACCAAATGATGTAGTTGCTATTGTTGCTTCCTGCATGGCACTAATACGTGCATCAGGGATACTTTTGTACATTTTCTGCAACTTATCATATACTTGTTGTTGTGTAATCTTTCGTTCACTTGGGTCAGGAAGAAATGTAATAACAAAGCCTGAATTGGCGCTGGAACTGCCTCCACCGCCTCCACCATAACGAACAAATATAAAATTTGCATCTGGTATCGAATCCATTTGTTTTCTGGCGATTTTTTCCAGTATTTTTTTTGTACTGCTGTAATCGGTTCCTTCAGGAGCAGTTACTGTTGAACGAATATAACTATGGTCTTCATAAGGAGCTAATTCTGATTTTAAAACATTGAAAAACATAAAAATGAAAATCAATACAACACAAGAACAAAGAATCATTATTGAAATCCATTTTCTATTAATAAAAAACCCCAGCATATTCCTGTATCTGTTTTCTAGATTTACATAAAAATCTTCAGTTGCCAGATAAAATTTTGAATGATGTGACGCTGAACCACCTAATTTTACATTTAATACAGGTGTAAGTGTTAATGATACCAAAGCAGAAATAAGTACAGCTGAGGCTACAACAATACCAAACTCACGGAATAGCCTGCCTGTAAAACCCTGTAAGAAAACAACGGGTATAAAAACAATAGCCAGGGTAAGTGAAGTGGATATTACAGCAAAAAATATTTCGCGAGTACCTTCAAAAGCTGCCTGCCATTTATCCATTCCCTTTTCAATTCTTTTAAAAATATTCTCGGTTACAACAATTCCATCATCTACCACTAAACCTGTAGCCAGAACAATCCCAAGTAATGTAAGGACATTAACAGAATAATTCAGTAAATACATAACAAAAAATGTTCCTATTAAGGAAACAGGAATATCAATCAACGGACGCATAGCAATAATCCAGTTCCTGAAAAAAAGGAAAATAATCAATACTACTAAAAATATAGCGATTCCCAATGTTTCAATAACATCATTTACAGATTGTTTAACAAAAATAGACTTATCGCGACTAACATCCAATTTTAAGCCTTTGGGCAGGTTTTTGCTAACCTGATCGAGTCTTTTGTAAAATTCTTCAGAAATTTTAATGCTATTGGCACCCGGTAGAGGAATTAAAGCTAAAGTAACACCTGTAACTCCATTAATTGTTGCTCCGGTTTCATCATTTTGAGGTCCAAGAATGGCTTCACCAATATCACTAAATCGTATTACCTGATTATTAATCTGTTTAATAATCAGGTTATTAAAATCTTCTTCCGTGGTAAGTCTTCCATAAGTTTTAACAATCAGTTCAGTATTATTACCTCTGATTTTACCACCTGGCATTTCAACATTTTCCTTAGCCAATGCAACACTAACATCACTGGCAGTAATAGACAAAGCTGCCATTTTTTCGGGATTTAGCCACAACCGCATTGCAGGTTTTTGCTGTCCATAAATAACTACAGAACTTATGCCGGGTATTGTTTGAAATTTTTCCAACAAAATATTTTCGACATAATCGCTCAACTCAATGGCATTCATATTTGTACTTCGTGCAATCAGCATAATAATCGGATCACTGTTGGCATCCGATTTGGTAACTGTCGGCTGGGCATCAATATCCTGTGGTAAGTTTTTTACTGCCTGCGAAACCTTATCCCTGACATCATTGGCAGCTTTTTCAAGATCTGCATCCAGATTAAATTCTACTGTTATATTGCTGCTTCCGATAGCAGAAGTTGAAGAAATTGATTTTACACCTTCAATGCCATTAATCGATTTTTCCAGTGGTTCAGTAATCTGAGATTCAATAATTTCTGCATTTGCTCCGGTATAAGTTGTCTGTACTGTTATTACAGGAGGATCAATAGCCGGAAATAAACGTATTCCCAGAAAGCTAAAACCAACAATACCGAGTAAGATAATTGTAAGACTTAATACGATTGAGCCTACAGGACGCTTCAATGCTAAATCTGAAATAATCATATGTCTTCGGTTTTTACATTTGAAAATGACACCTTGGCACCTTCTTTCAGAAATAACAAACCTGTTGTAATAACTGTATCTCCGGCATTAACACCTTCAATAATTTCAATATTTGAGGCTTTGCGAATACCAGTAGTAACTTTTATAATATGAGCCAGTCCATTTTTAGCAACAATTACATTTTTATTGCGTTCCTGAGGAATTATGGCTTGTGTTGGAATAAGAATAGCATTTTTATTTTCACCTAAAGAAAGCATTACTGTAGAAAATCCGCCGGGGACTAAATTACTGGATTTTGAATTAACCAATGCTCTGACTTTTAAATTTCTGGTTGTTGCATCAATACTACCTTCAGTTGCAATAACGACAGCATCAAAAGGTGTATCATCTCCATGAACTGTGAATTTAACTTTCAATCCGGGTTTTACCTCACTGCTGTATTTTTCAGGAATGCTGAAATCAAGTTTTAACTTATCCTCCATACGTATAGTGGCTAAAAGGGTTGATGGAGAAACCTGAGCACCAATGCTTATATTTCGCAGACCAATAACTCCATCAAATGGAGCCAGTATTTCAGTTTTACGTATCAGACTTTTCTGAACATCTATGTTGGCTTTAATTGAATTTACCTGCAAATAGGTTTGATCATAATCGTTCTGACTGATACCATTTGCTTTCAGTAATTCAGTTTGTCTTTTCAGAATTTTTTCCTGTATAGCCAGTTCTGTTTGGAGTTTATTTAGATTTGCCTGCAAATCATCATCAAAAAGTTTAATCAGCAGACTTCCCTTTTTAACCACTTTTCCTTCAGGAAGGTTAATAAATACAACCCTTCCTGACATTTCGCTCATTAATGATACTTCTTCAAAAGCTAATAATGAACCTGAAACTGTAATATTGTTAATCAGCAAGCTTGGCTTTGCCAGAAAACCTTCAACCTTTGCCTGTCCTTTGTCTTTAGCCTTATCTTTTGTATCATTCTTTGATTTGCCATTAGTACAGCCATAAAAAACAAATACCGTTATTAGCAGTATGAAACTAAAACTTCTCATTTTTATTCTTTTTTGCAAATTTACATTTTAATTAATTAGGAAATTGGTATAGATACCAAAATGGACTAAAATTGTATATATGACAATGTTTAATTCCTTTTCTTTTGCTGTTTATTGAATTATTTTAATATTTATATATTTATTTTACCAAGACTTAATATATACCTGATTTTCCTGCAAATATATATTGTTTTTAGAAATGAATTTTATTTTTGCGTACAATGCACCATAATAATTAATATTTTTTACTTTTGTTTGCACAAATTTTATGAAAATACTTAAATACAGTCATAAATCATTTTAATCCATTCTTAAAATTTAAACACATGAAAAGAAAGTTTCAATTTATTTTTATTTTAATGCTTATCATTTCAAATTTAAGCGTAATTTCTCAAAACACTTTTAAATTTCAGCTTACTGTAGATTATGCCGCAGTAGATTTATTTCCTGTTGAAAATAAAGGTATTCTTATCTTTGAAAGAGTTTATACCAGTAAAAAAGTTCAGGACTTAAAAGTTACATTTTTAAATAATAAGTATGAAAAAACCTGGTCAATTACAATTGATCATGTTGGTTTTAAATTAGACAGGATAAGATTATCTGAAGATAAAAAGAAAATTTTTGCTGCTTACTATTCTGACAGCAAAAGGAATCAATGGTCTCACAGGGTTTTGTATAATGAAAAAATAAGAATAATAGCCATAAGTCTGGAAGATGGAGAAAATGAACTGATGGATGCAGAAATACCTTCAAATGCGACTTTACGTGATTTCGGGTCAACTGAAGAAATGATGTATGCTAATTTCTCAGACCTTGGAACATTTAAGAACAAGGCTTATTCAATAATAAAAGTAAAAAAAACCAAGCAGTTACAAACAATTCAGCTGGGTGAAGAAATAAAATTGGTTGATTATATTGGTTGTTATACTTCCGACGATGGAAGTATGTATACCATGCTTTCTTATAAAGACAAAGCAAAAGATTTTATCGGATGCGAAATTGATAAAATTAGCGCTGAAGGCGGTTTGACAAGAGTAAGCAAAACTGCTTTATCAGAAGAAAAAGAATGGCCATTTGATTGCTTACCCTTTCATATAGATAAAGCAATCCATTTTTTTGGCTTTGATATGCTGAACAGTTCAAGGACAGCAGATATGGTGGAACCTGCAAGTTCTTTTGCCATGCTTAAAGTTGAAAATAATAAAGTAAGTTCATTTTCCACTACAGGATTTGGCAGTTTAAAACATCCTATGGTTGCAATCAGTGATAACATTCTTACAGGTTTTATTGAAAAAAAGATAAAAGAAAATAAAGCAAAAAAAGGTACACTTGAACAGTCATTTAACATTGTTGCTCACCCAACAATAAAATCAGGTGATTTATATTATTCATTTTTTGAATCATATGCTCCGATTTATGAAGTAACAACTAGTAAATCAGGAAGTGGAATGGGAACAACACAATCAACAAAATATTCTGAATCTTTTTTCCCTCACATTCAGGTTGCTTGTTTTGATGCTGATGGTAATCTAAAATGGGATAATAACTGCAAACTTAAGAAGTTTACACGTGAAAAAGGAAGTGCAAACTCCACCTGGCAGGTTGATGATGAAGGAACAGTAAGTTCTGTTACCCACACCAACAGTTATGATTTAATTTTATTTAAAACAAAGAATGGCAATACTTTAAAAGAAGTAAACTCAAGTTTCAGGAGTCTTCTAAACGAATCCGAATGGAAAGATATGGTGGGAAGTAAGGGAATATCTTTTTCAGGTAGCCAGTATTCATATTCAGTTGCTGCAATACCTTTTGTAACCGAAGAGAGTAACTGGAAAATCTGCTATTTAGCTCAGAAAGACAAGAAAAGTCCATTCTATCTCGTTTTCAAATCATACAATTTTTAAAAACATAGTTTTAAAATAAAGTGCAGCAGCCAAACTAATAATATTTTAATTGAAACATCCAATTCTTGTTAATATTTTTTACTTTTGTTCCCGCAATTTTTAATATTAAAACATAAAATCTATACAATGAAAAATACCGCATTTACAAAGTTTCACATCGAAATGGGAGCAAAAATGGTTCCTTTTGCAGGATACAACATGCCTGTTCAATATGAAGGATTAGTAGCAGAACACCTCACAGTAAGAAAAGCAGTTGGTGTTTTTGATGTTTCACATATGGGTGAATTTTGGGTAAAAGGTCCAAAAGCTTTTGATTTTGTTCAAAGAGTAACTTCTAATGATGTTTCCGTATTATTTGACGGCAAAGTTCAGTATTCTTGTTTCCCGAATGGTAAAGGCGGAATAGTCGACGATTTACTGGTATACCGTGTAAATGAAGTTACCTATTTATTGGTTGTAAATGCTGCCAATATTGATAAAGACTGGGCATGGTGCTGCGAAAATGCAAAAGCAATGGGATTGGAAATCGGTAAAGAATTATACAATGCATCCGATGAAATTGCACAATTGGCTATTCAGGGCCCATTGGCATTAAAAGCCATGCAAAAACTGACTGAGACAAAGGTTACTGATATGGAATATTATACGTTCAAGAAACTCACTTTTGCAGGAGTAAAGGATGTAATTTTCTCTACTACCGGCTATACAGGTTCAGGTGGCTGCGAAATATATATTGCAAATGAAGATGCAGATAAAATCTGGAAAGCTGTTTATGAAGCAGGTGCAGAATTTGGCATAAAACCAATTGGTTTAGGTGCACGCGATACTTTACGTCTGGAAATGGGATTCTGCCTCTATGGAAATGATATCAATGACACAACTTCTCCAATTGAAGCAGGTTTAGGCTGGATAACCAAATTTACCGACACCAAAAATTTTATTGATAAAGATTATTTACTGGAACAAAAGAAAAATGGCGTTAAGCATAAATTGGTCGGTTTCGAAATGATTGACAGAGGTATTCCACGTCATTATTATGAAATCTGTGATGCTGAAGGTAATAAAATTGGAGAAGTAACTTCAGGTACCATGGCACCATCACTGGATATGAATATTGGTATGGGTTATGTAAATACAGCTTTTGCCAAAACAGACACAGAAATTTATATAAAAATCCGTGAAAAATTACTAAAAGCCAAGGTGGTTAAATTACCTTTTTATAAAGGATAATTTTATTCATTATCAATTAAAAACCCTGATAAACTGAACGTTTATCAGGGTTTTTTTGTAAAATATATTTATTAATTCTTTATTTAAATTCAATATCTTCCTGATTTCCACCACCAAAGAATCCTGTAAGAGGGTTACCTCTAATAAAATAGTCATATTTAGGTTTTACAACTTCAACTCCTTTATTATCAATAAAACCAAATAAGCCATCTTTTTCGACCAAAGCCCATTTATAATAATATTCTCCGAATAAATTAACTGCATCATACTGGGGTTTAACAACTTCAATACCCTGAGTATTAATAAATCCAATTAAACCATCCTTTATAACCATAGCCCAGTCTTCATGATATTCGCCAAAAAATGCTATAGCATCATATTTCGGTTTTACAACTTCAAGCCCTTCATTGTTGATAAAACCATATAACCCATCCTGTAAAACCAAAGCCCAGTCTTTTCGTCTTTCTCCGAATTCATCAACAGTTTCAAATTTCGGTTTAATTATTTCTTTTCCATTAGCATCCACAAAACCATATAATCCATTGGATTCTATCTGATATATTTTCTTTTTTGAACTACTTTCAACATTCTTTTTAACTTTTTGGTCTTGCCCAAAAGTTGAAAACATCATCGTGAATAACAAAATTGAAAATAAGATCTTTTTCATTTTTATTTAATTAAACTAAATAATATTAGTATGGATTATTTTCATGAAATCTTTTTAATCGGACTTCCAGATCAGGGAACTGATCCCTTTTTACCAGTGAAACACAGGCTCGCATGCCTTCAGTTTTTTCGCTGCCTGTAATGGCTAAAGAGATTGCACTAACACCATAATACAGCATTTCCTTTAATAATTCCTCACCTGAATATCCAGGATAAGAATAAGTAAAATAAAAACCATCGGCTATCGGCTGGTCAATGTCTTTATCATATACAATATGAAATCCATTTTCAATAAATATTTTTTTCATAATATGGGCTTTCTCGCCATATTCCTTTACATCATTTCGAAAATTGAATGTACCATCATTGGCTGCTTTAAGCATAGCTGCCAGAGCATACTGAGCTGAATGCGATGTTCCTGAACTTAAAGAGTAAACCGTCCCGAATATCATTGCATTTCCAAAAATATCAGATGTAAATCGCCTGCGAAGATTTTCGCTCCTGGTATTGAATAAGCTATCGGAGATTACCATCATACCTATACGTTGGCCTGCATAGCTAAAGGCTTTGGAACTTGAAATAAAAAGTAACCAGTGATCTGTATACTTTGCAACTGTAGGTTGATAAGGAGGTTGACCGGGCACAGAATAATCTTTACGGAAATCCATAGCAAAATAAGCCAAATCTTCCATAATGACTACGTTATATTTATCAGCCATTTCAGCAATTATCTTTAATTCTTCATCTGTAAAACAAATCCATGACGGATTGTTCGGATTTGAATATAACATGCAGGAGATATTGCCTTTAACAAGATAAGATTCAAGTTTTTCACGAAGTTTGCTTCCACGATAATTATAAACATCAAAACTTTCAAATTTTAAATCGAGTAAGCGGTGTTGCTGTTTATGAACAGGGAAACCAGGGTCAAGGAAAAGTGTTGTATCCTTGCCTTCGTATAAATTATTTAAAATTAAAAATGCTGCAAAACCTCCCTGCATTGAACCAACGGTTGGAATACAACCAAGCGGACTCACGTCAACATCCAAATATAATTTTACAAACCTTGATATTTCAGTTTTTAGCGAAGGAATACCCTGAATATCAGGATAAATGGCAGCTACTCCCCTTTTGAGCGCTTCAATTTCTGCTTCTACACCAATCTGAGCCGGAGGTAAGCCGGGAACACCCATTTCCATTCTGATAAAACGACTGCCTGAAGCACTTTCAATATCATCTATCAGCTTTTTAACGACGCGTATGGATGCTTTACCCACATCAGTAATATTATTTTCAATTATTAATTGATCAACCAGTTCTCTTTTAATTGGAGTTTCCTTCATGAATACAGGGCTGTTAAGTTTGAAATTATATAAATTATCTGAAACCAAAAATATAAATTATTTGAAACCTACACAATAATACTTTTAAAGTTTTGAAAGTTTTTTTATTTTTTATTATCAATTCTCATTAATTCACAAATAATTAACTTAAAAATTACTTATCCAGTCAAATAAAAACATATTTTTGTTTAAGATAATATGCCTCATATTTTATTGAGGCTTTATTTTAGTGCTGTCTCAACATTAAACTATGGGTCTGATTGATATTTTAGTAACTATTGTTTTATCGCTGATTATGTTTGGGATAGGTGTATCACTGACTTTAAGCGAAATAAAGCATATTTTTTCCAATCCAAAAGCGCTAATCATAAGCTTATTTTCTCAGATGATACTGCTTCCGGTTATAGCATTTTCCATAGCTAAGTTATTTAATATGCCTACTTATATCCAGATTGGATTGGTTATTTTAGCTGCCAGTCCCGGTGGATCAACCTCAGGCTTTATAACATTTATGTTTAAAGGAAATACAGCTTTATCCATTGTTTTAACAACTGTAAATTCCATCTTAGCCCTTTTTACAATACCTTTAATTGTTAATTACGCATTACACCATTTCGAAGGAGTTGACAAACAATTTTTCCTGCCCTTCTGGAATACATTTGGGGAAGTATTTGTATTTACAGCCATTCCGGTTACAGCAGGAGTTTTATTAAGACAAATCAACAAAAATATGGCTCAGCAAATTACAAAATATGTAAAGCCGGTATTAATGATTTTATTAGGATTAGTCTTTACTTTAATGTATTTCGGGACAGGTAAAGTTAGCGGCTTAGCTACTTCAGAAGCATTGAATATACTTCCATTTGCCATACTTTTAAATGTATTATGCCTGTTTACAGGATTATTTATTGCAAAGTTATTTAAGCTGGGAAATAAAAATGAAATTACAATTTCAGTAGAATCAGCAGTACATAATACAACGCTGGCATTTTTAATTTCAGGAGTATTGCTTCATAACGAAAATTATGGCAAAGTAGCTCTGGTTTACGCTTTGTTTTCTTTCTGGACTGCCATTTTATTCTGCTTCGTAATGAAACGTATTCATTTGTTGAAAAAAGATAATTAAATATCTGAAAATAATTTTAAAACAGAGAATTCGTTTTCCAAACTTTTTTTTTATTTCTTTGGTTTTTTGATACCTTTGCGCTCTTAAAATTTCAAGTGTACAGCAATTATAAAATACATCATATATGATTACCAATGAATTAATTATGCCAAAAAGTATCGTAGTAATCGGTGCTTCCAACGATATAGAAAAACCAGGCGGAAAAATATTAAAAAACCTTATGGATGGAAATTTTAAAGGAGAACTCTATGTGAGTAATCCTAAAGAAGACGAAGTCCAGGGCATTAAAAGTTTCAGAAATACTGCGGACTTACCACAGGTTGACCTTGCTATTATTGCTATAGCAGCCAAATACATTCCAGAAACTGTTGAATTACTTACGCAACAAAAAAACACTAAAGCATTTATAATTCTGTCTGCAGGTTTCAGCGAAGAAAGCCATGAAGGAAAAATACTGGAAGACAAAGTTGTTGAGCTTATAAATAAAGTAAATGGTTCATTAATAGGCCCAAATTGCGTTGGTATATTAACACCGGCACACCATAGTATTTTCACATTGCCTATACCAAAACTGAATGCACAGGGTTGTGATTTTATTTCAGGCTCCGGAGCAACAGCCTGTTTTATTATGGAAGCAGGTATTCCAAAAGGATTAAGTTTTGCCAACGTTTTTTCTGTAGGGAACTCAGCTCAGATGGGTGTTGAAGAGATACTGCAATATATGGACGAAACATTCGACCCAGCTACAAGTTCAAAAATAAAATTATTATATATTGAAAATATTTCAAAACCAGAAATGTTGATGAAACATGCTGCATCTCTGATTAAAAAAGGATGTAAAATTGCAGCTGTAAAAGCAGGTTCATCAGAAGCAGGAAGCCGTGCAGCGTCATCACATACAGGCGCACTGGCAAGTTCTGATATTTCAGTAGATGCATTGTTCCGCAAAGCAGGCATTGTCCGTTGTTACGGAAGAGAAGATCTTATCAGTGTAGCTTCCGTTTTTACCTATCCTGAATTAAAGGGTAAAAATATTGCCATCATCACACATGCAGGGGGTCCGGCAGTAATGTTAACCGATGCATTATCCAAAGGTGGTTTGAATATTCCTGCTATTGAAAATCCAAAATCCAAAGAATTGCTTACTAAGTTATTCCCGGGTTCATCTGTAGCCAATCCGATTGATTTTCTGGCAACAGGAACAGCTGAACAATTAGGTACTATCATTGATTATGTTGACAATGATTTTGATGAAATTGACGGAATGGTTGTCATTTTTGGCACACCGGGTTTATTTAAACTCTTTGACGTTTACAATGTATTAAGTGAAAAACTAAAAAAATCCAAAAAGCCTATTTATCCTGTATTACCTTCCATTTTGACTGCAAAGGAAGAAGTGGAAGATTTTATTGCCAAAGGCTGGGTTAATTTCCCTGACGAAGTCACCCTTGGCACAGCGCTGGCAAAAGTTTATGACACCAATAAACCATTATTGATGAAATCATGCACTTCACATGTGGATGAAGCTCTAATCCGTGCAATTATTGACACTTGCGATAATGGTTATATATCACCTGAAGCAGTTCAGGGTTTACTGGATGCTGCCGGTGTTCCGCGTGCAGGTGAAGCTGTGGTTACTGAAAAAGCCAAAGCAGTTGAAGCTGCAGCCAAACTGGGCTTCCCTGTAGTAATGAAGGTAGTTGGTCCTGTTCATAAATCTGATGTTGGCGGCGTTGTTCTCAATATTAAAGATGCAGTAACTGTTGAAAAAGAATTCGACAGAATGATAAAAATTAAAGATACCACAGCCATCCTTATTCAACCCATGCTTTCAGGAACTGAGTTGTTTGTAGGTGCCAATTACGAAGACAAATTCGGACATCTTGTGATGTGCGGAATGGGTGGTATTTTTATTGAAGTACTTAAAGATGTAAGCGCAGGTCTGGTTCCTATCGGCAAACAGGAAGCCACACAAATGGTCCGCAATCTGAAAAGCTATAAAATCATTCAGGGTGTAAGAGGACAGGAAGGTATAAACGAAGAAGAATTTATAAATGTAATTATTGCAGTTTCAACCTTGCTTTCAGTTGCTCCTGAAATCAGGGAAATGGACATCAATCCTTTGTTGGGCAAGAAAGATAAAGTTGTAGCTGTTGATGCCAGAATCAGAATTGAGAAATAATGAGTTTATAAAGTTTGAAAGTTCATAAAGTTTTTAAAGTTAGTATCTTAATTTAATCAAAAACACATGAAAAATAAATTTGGTAGTAAATTAAAAATCATGGCTTTATCATTACTGATAATAGCCATGCTGCTGTTTATGCACAATGAAAATGCAGATTATAAATACTGGATAGCATTGGTTATCAGTATCATATCTCTGGCAGTAATCAATTATGAATCTTTCAGGAAAAACAATAAAGTTTAACTTTATCAACTTTACAAACTAATCAATATGAAGAAAAACGATTTACTTTTTATAATACTGGCATTAGCTATTTTATTCCCATTCATCCCTTTTCCATTTTTGAGTAGTATACAAAAAGGGTTTATTTACAATCCTCAATATTGGGTATTTACCAGCTTCTTAAAATTTGCATTACTGGCTACTATGGGCGAAGTAATCGGTTTACGTATCAAAACCGGTGTTTTTAATACAACCGGATTTGGTATTTTACCCAGAGCCATTGTATGGGGATTTTTAGGGATAACCATTAAACTGGCCTTTGATATTTTTGCTATCGGTATACCAGGATTTCTTGAAAAATCCTGCAGTATTACCGGTGTTGCCGATGCCATGAAAACCAAGGATATTTCCGATGCTATTGCCAATGGCATGGGAGGAACAAGGTTGCTGGCGGCATTCTGCATCAGTACAGCCATGAACCTGATTTACGCGCCAATAATGATGACTTTTCATAAAATAACAGATACGCATATAGTAGACAATGGAGGTACAATCAACGGACTATTTAAAAAGATTCATTTCGGTGATATCTTAAGCCGTATCAACTGGAATGTTCAGTGGAATTTTGTTTTTAAGAAAACCATTCCTTTTTTCTGGATACCGGCTCATACTATCACTTTTTTGCTTCCGTCAGAATACAGGGTAGCTTTTGCTGCATTATTGGGCATTGCTTTGGGAATAATACTTTCATTAGCTGCAATTAAAGGAAAAACCAAATAACATAATTTTGCTGTCAAGATACTTTAAAATACAAAAATTTCTTTGTGACTTTGTGTCTTAGTGGCTAATAAACAGATTTAAATGAAACATAATAAACTTACTCTTTTAATTCTAATTGCCGGCTTATTCATCAGCCTGCCTTCATTTTCCCAGAAAGATACAGCTAAATTCGGAATCAGATTCAATGGATTTGTTAATTCACAGATTATGTATGATACACGCCAGACGGTTGGCGGACGCGAAACCATGCTACTGTTGTATCCCGAAAATAAAAAAGCAGATAAAAACGGAAACGACATCAATGCCACACCAAGTTTTAACCAGTTGGCGATGATAACCCGCTTAACAGCTAATGTATTTGGTCCGGATGTATTTAATGCCAAGGCAACAGCTTTATTTGAAGGCGATTTTACCGGTCAGACCAATAATGACAACAATGGTTTCCGCTTGCGGCATGCATATGTAAAACTAAAATGGCAAAACAGTGAATTATTGATGGGACAATATTGGCATCCTTTTGATGTACCGGAAATGATTCCCTATACTATAGCCCTGAGTGCAGGAGCACCTTTTCATGCTTTTTCCAGACATATTCAAGTAAGATATTCCCATAATTTCGGTAGACTTAAAATAATCGGTGTTATGGCTTCGCAACGCGACTATTCCAATGATGGCCCGCTGGGTGTAAGTTCAGTGTATTTACGCAATGCAGTTATCCCTGATTTGCATCTGCAGTTGCAATATACTGTTAACCATCATTTATTTGGAATTGGCGGCGATTTTAAGATGATACAACCCAGATTACTTACCGACAGTAATATTAAAACAGATGCCAGGGTTAAATCATTTGCAGCCATTGGCTTTGCAAAGCTGGTATACAGCAAAGTAGATATTAAATTACAGGCCAGTTGTGGCGAAAATCTTTCAGAACACACCATGCTGGGCGGTTATTTCGAAAAAGCTATTGACCCTAAAGATGGAAGTATAACCTATGGTAATTTACAAACTGCAAATCTTTGGACAGATATAGCTACCAAAGGTTCAGCTTGGACATTTGGTTTGTTTGCCGGTTACACCAAAAACCTGGGTTACAGCAGCAAAATTATGACCAATGGCAAGTTTTACGGCAGAGGCAATACTATCGATTATATCTATCGCATAGCACCACGTATTTTTTATACAACAGGACCATTGCAATTCGGAAGTGAATTTGAATATACCGCTGCAGCCTATGGCACACCTGATACAAAAGGAATTGTAAACAATACTGCTGAATATGCTAATTTCAGGGTACTTTTAAGTGCAACCTATAATTTTTAGTGAAAAATAAGCCCTGACAGATTTTAAACTATGTCAGGGCTCATAATAAATAGGTTAAATCCAATTTATTCTTTAATAAATTTATCTACTATTACATTATTTCCTGTATTTACTTTTAAGAAATACACTCCCCTAATAAATTGCTGAACAATTATTTCAGTTTTTGCTTGTGTAATATCTTGATTTAAAAGCAATTTACCCTGTATATCATATATTGAAAGACTTGCATTTTTTAAATTCTTCAAATCCTGAAAATCAATTGTGAGTAAGTCTTTTACAGGATTAGGAAAAACAATAATATTTTTATTTGTATTTTCAGAAATGCCAATAACTTCAGAAAGTGGTCTTTTACATACACCAAGTGCATCTGTCCCTGCAAAGATATTAGTTCCATTTATTATCATAGAATTTATAATAGAATTAGACAATCCAATATTTGACCAATTATTTCCATTGTTATTTGATAAAAACACGCCATTACCTGAAGTACCGGCAAAAATACTTGATCCACTTGCAACTAATGATAATATTGCAGTATCTGCAAAGCTATGACTAATTTTATTCCAATTTGCTCCATTATTTGTAGATAAAAAGACTCCTTTGGTATTGCTTGTATAAAGATTATTATCAGAGCTAATTATAGAAAAAATCTGATTACTTGTTAATCCATTATTGGCATTACTCCATGTTGAACCATTATTAGATGACATATAAATCCCACCACCTGTTCCAACAAAGATATTATTCCCTTTTACTGCTATTCTTGATATATATAAATTATTTAAGCCATTATTAATAGCATTCCAGGTCAAACCATTATCTGTTGATAGAACTACACCTTGAAAAGTCCCAACATATATATTTGAGCCATTAAATGCTATTGAATTAATACAAGTATTGATTAGTCCATCATTTATATGTGTCCAATTAACTCCATAATCATTTGATACAAATAATCCTTCCTGAGTTCCTTCATAAACCAGATTCCCATTTGTGGTTATTAGTTTTTGACTAATACTTGTTAATCCTGTATTTGATGAGGTCCAATTAACACCATCATTAATTGTACGATAAACACTAGGTATTAATTCTGCCATTGCAAAATCTGCTATTGCAAATAAATTATTGTCAGTTGAAGCTAATGATAAAACATTTGAATTTACAATTCCATTATTTACTGCACTCCAATTTGTTCCATTATTATTTGATAAAAACACACCTCCATAATCCCCTGTTCCGGCAAAAATATTTGTACCATTTATAGCAAAAGCCCAAATTTTACTACTGAATAATCCACTATTAACTGGTGTCCAGCTAACACCATTATTTGTTGTCATAAAAGCACCATATCCATAAGTACCAGCGTAAATATTATTTCCACTTACTGCTAATGCAAAAGTAATACCACAATTTAGAGCAGGATTGCCAATATGAGTGGGAATCCAGCTTGCTCCATTGTTAGTTGAAAAAAACACTGTAGCTCCATTTGCACCAGCAATTAAAGTTGAATCACAAACTGCTAATGATTCAATTCCATAACCGGCAGCAATTCCATTGTTAACTGTAGTCCAACTACTGCCATTATTTGTTGATAAAAATATTCCTGAAGTTCCTGCACATGCAAATATATTTGACCCTTTTACAACCAATGAGCGAAAACCCAATTGTGTAAGCCCATTATTTATTGCCGTCCAACTCGTTCCATTGTTTGTGGATACAAAAATGCCACTTCCTAGTGTTGTCGCATAAATTTTTGTACCACTTACGGTTAAAGAAGATATACCAAAACCAGTAACTAATCCATTATTAACTGCAGTCCATGTTGTTCCATTGTTTGTTGATAAAAAAACACCTGCATTTGTTCCGGCAAAAATATTAATTCCATTTACAGCTAATGCTGAAACAGTTAAATCCGTTAATCCATTATTTACTGCTGTCCAACTTGAGCCATTATTACTAGTTAGGAAGATTCCGCCACCTGCTGTTCCGGCAAATACATTAGTACCTGTGATAGCAAACGAAAGAATATTACCACCAATAGGACCATTAGTTCTTTGCCATTGAGCATTCGCTATATTCACAAAATAAAGTAAGACAATAAAAACAAAGAGCTTTTTCATAATATTTTTGTTTAATTAATATCAAAAGTAATATAATAATTTGCAAAACAATTTTTATTTTTGCAAGATATTATAAGCTTTATTAAGTCCTGACAAGGTTTTTAATCCAGTCTGGGCTTATAACATAAAATTCAAATTTAATTTATTCTTTAATAAATTTATCTACTATTACATTATTTCCGGTATACACTTTTACAATATATACTCCTTTGGTAAAATACTGAATATTTATTTCAGTTTTTGCTTGTGTAATATATTGATTTAAAAGCAATTTACCCTGAATATCATATATTGAAAGACTTGCATTTTTTAAATTCTTCAAATCCTGTAAATCAATATTTAGCTTATCTTTAACAGGATTTGGATAAATATTAATAATTTGATTAAAATTACCATCTTTAACGTCCAATATTTCAATTAAGGAACGTCTCCATACTCCTGTATTGTTGGTACCCGCAAATAGAAAATCTTTATTAACAGCTAATGACATGATTTCCAGATTTGACAAACCAAAATTAATATCAGTCCAGTTACTTCCAAAGTCTTTTGACATAAAAACACCACGACCCATAGTTCCTAGATAAATAATATTATCATAAATTGCAAATGTTTGTGCTAAATAAGAAGTTGGTAATCCATTGCTTATTGCTGACCAGGTACTCCCATTATTTACAGATAAATATACCCCATTTGTAACTGTAGCAGCAAAAATTTTGTTCCCAACTGATGCTAAGGCATTTACACCATAACATGAAGTAATGCCTAAATTTAGATGAATCCAGGAATTTCCATTGTTCTGAGATAAAAATACACCATTATAATAATCACCGGCAAATATATTATTACCATTTATAGTAAAAGATGTCATTGAACAACTGGTAGGTTGACCAATGCTTTTATTAACCCACGTGTTACCAAAATCCGTAGATAAATAAATCGCATCTGAGGCTATAAATATATTGCTGTCTTTAAACGCAGATGCATAAATAAAATCGTTATCTATCCCTGTAGTTTTATCAACCCAATTACTTCCATTATTAGTAGATAAATGAACTCCTCTAATAGCTCCGGCAATAATATTACTATCTTTTATTGATAAGGTATTTATGTCGGTATAAGCTAAGCCATTATTAGCAGGAATCCAACTAGTCCCATTATTTAAGGATCTATAAATTCCTGCAAAAGTTCCTGCAAATAAACAACTGTCATGAAGTGCTAAAGATCTAACAGAATAATTATTCATGCTTGTCTGTTGCCATTGAGCATTCGCAATATTCACAACATAAAATACGACAATAAAAACAATGAGCTTTTTCATAATATTTTTGTTTAATTAAAATCAAAAGTAATATAATAATTTGCAAAATAATTTTTATGTTGAAAGCCTGACAGGTTTTAAAACTGTTAGGTTTTCAATAATATTTCTATTCCTTAACAAATTTACTCACTATTCTCTGCTTATCATTATTTACCTTAATAACATATACGCCTTTGGCAAAACTACTTATATTAAGTTCTGTCTCTTTATCATTTATAGTTTGCTGTAATATTAACTGCCCCTGAATATCATAAATGTAAATTATCGTATTATGCAAGTCTTTTAGTTGTTGTAAATCCAGTGTTAATTTATAAGTAGCCGGGTTGGGATATATTTTTATCTTTTCAGTGGATGAATTATTATCTATACCTAAAAAAGCACCCGGATATACTTTAACAGATATCATATTATTTGTACCTTTCTGTAAAAAAGTAGAATCGCAGTATGTTGAAATACAACCTACAGAGTCTGTAACTTTAAGACAGATATTATAATATCCTCCTGTGCTGTAGGTATGTACCGGAAGTGCTGTTGTATCATGTGTTCCATCGCCCCAACTCCAGTAAAAATGCAATGGAGGAATGCCGGAAGCATTATTTACAATTGAATAAACATGTGGAATGGTATCAGCAACCATATTAAATTGGGCTGAACAATTCGGAACTAATGGATTAACTGTAACATATAAAGAATTTATTGGTCCGGTTCCGCAAGCATTAATTCCTTTTACAATAATATTTCCTGAAAATGCAGTTGATCCAAAATTGACAGTAATTTGATTTGTATTACTTGTACCGGTGCATCCTGTGGGCAATGTCCATATATAGGATGTTACATTTGCATTTACAGGAACTGAATATACAACATTCTGCTGTCCTGATAAAACACTTGTAGCTCCTGAAATAATTAAAGCATTAGGAGGTAATGAATTAACATTAATTGCTAAAGCCGAATTTACACCATTTCCAAAAGCATTAGCACCTCTCACATAAATATTACCTGATACTGCTGTATTGCTGTAATTCACAGTAATTGTATTTGTTGAACTGCTTCCTGTAACACCCGAAGGCAATGTCCATTCATAAGATGTTGCATTAGCGATTGCCGGAACACTGTAATTTACCAGACTCTGTCCCTGACATACAGATGTTAAACCTGTAATAGCACCTGCATTTGAAGGAAGTGTAGTTGATGAAGAAAAAATTGTACGTATCATTAATGGAGGAACATTTCCTGTTGTCCAAATATACCATGCATTTGCTGTAGTATTAAAAAACTGGGAAGATTGGGAATTTTGAGGGATAGCTGAATTGTCTGTGGCAATTTTTACTGTATCAGTACCTCCATAAACCATAACACCAATATAATACATAGAATCTTTCTGCATGGTATATCCTGACGTAAATGCAAGACTTATTGAAGGCGGGTGTTGTATCGGAACAGTTGTCGGAATATCGGCTGCAGTAATATAATAATTATTTGACTGAGCAACTATATATCTTGCAAATGTTCCTGAATCAAATTTATATAAAACAGCTCTGACCCTTGAACCTGGTTTGCTTTCCTTATTTACCACAAAATTAACCCCATAAGCCATTCTGTCGCTACCAACCTGAAATATACTACAGGCAGTATAAGGATCAGCTAATGTACCTGTTGTACCTGCCCATCTTGAACCGGTATAGTTATCATAGTCTCTTGAATACATACAGGTATTACAGACTACATTTACATCAAAAGTATCCTGAGCCAGTAAAAATGGAATCGAATCACTTGAAATATACGACATTACTTTGTAAGTACCTAAAACTGATGGTGGAATAAAGAAATTACTGGCAACGGAAACATTTGTAATACTTTGACCCGTATTTAAAGTTATCCCTAAACTAGAAGAATCTTTTGCTGTAGTTAATTCAACCCCATGTAATTTTACATTTGTTTGAGATAAACCACCCAGATTTTCTAAATCTGCATCATAAGTCATTGGCATTCCCAGACCAGAAGGTATTTTCGAATAGCCATTATACAAAGTAGTTCTGTTTATTTGTATATTATTATTAGCCGGGTCAAATAATTCAACATCATCAATAGCCCAGCCGTAACCCCCGCTGTATTGTGCACCGCTTGTAGTAGTTCCGGGAGAAGAAAACCTGAATCTTATCCATACCTGAGACTTATTTCCGATCCATTGTGTCAGGCTGTACTCTTTCCAACCGTATGTGTATGTATTTACCATGCCTGGAATTTTAGGATTAACTATAATACTATTCCAGTTTATATTATCAGTACTTACTTCTAAAATTGTAGTATCGACATTAAACGATTTGTACAATTGGTAGAATTTAATATTTACTGTAGGATGTCCAATTGTGCTGATTGCAATGGCATTGGTTAATGTAGTGTTGGTTACCCCATAATTTGCATTCAAAATATTAGTAATGCCATCAAAATAAAAAACGCCCTGCATTGGTGTTGCAGAACCCATTAATGAACCAACATAATATTTCCAATAGTAAGAAAAAGCAGAGGTATCAGCTATCCATTCCCACTGATTTGTGATAGTTGAACTTTGATCCGCTAGTTTTGCAGCAACCCATTGGCTGGCATTTAGCATGTTTGAAGACCAAATAACAGCTTTGGTTTTGGAAACCATCTTCTGCTTAAAATCTTGGTCAAACCCCTGTTTTTCCTGAGTATTTGCAATTGAAACAAACGAAGGTTTAACCGTTAAATCTTGTCCAAAACTAATAAAATTGCAAATTAAAAGCAATGCGATAACTGATAAATTTTTTTTCATTTTAATTAGTATTAATTGATTATTTTTGGTTTTCACAAATATACTGTTTTTAAAATAACAAATAACTAAAATTTAACAATATAAAATAAAATTATTTTTGATTTTTAATTTTGTTACGCTGAAAATAAAAAGAAATGGATTGCATTACTTTTTTTGGGAAATAAATAAAATGTTATAAAGTCTATATTAATAAGACTCAATTTTTTAAAAAAGGTTGGAAAGATTTACAGTTTTTTTTGAAAGAAAATAAATTTTATTAGTTTTTAAAAATTATTTTTTCAGATTATCAACAAATTTATGTTGGTAAAATTTGTTATATTAAAAATAAATACTAATTTTGCACTCCCTTTTTAAAAAGGGTAAATAAGCGAAAAAGAAATATTTAAACAATCAAATGGATACATTAAGTTATAAAACAGTATCAGCAAATAAGGAAACCGTAAGCAAAGAATGGATTCTGATAGATGCTGAAAATGAAGTTTTGGGACGTTTGGCTTCAAAAATCGCCAATGTTTTGAGAGGAAAAAACAAACCCAGCTTTACACCTCATGTTGACTGTGGTGATAATGTAGTGGTTATTAATGCTGAGAAAGTAAAACTTACCGGTAACAAAATGACTGAGAAAGTTTACGTTCGTCACACCGGTTATCCTGGTGGTCAGCGTTTTGCAACGCCTAAAGAATTACTGGCACACAAACCTATTTCTATTATTGAAAAAGCAGTAAAAGGAATGTTGCCTAAAAATACTTTAGGAAGCGCACTTTACAAAAATTTATATGTTTATGCCGGTTCAGAACATCCTCATCAGGCACAAGCTCCAAAACCAACTAAACTTAACACATTAAAGTAACATGGAAATTATAAATACAATAGGAAGAAGAAAGACTGCTGTTGCACGTATTTACATGAAACCGGGCACCGGTATAATTACTATCAACAATAGAGATTATAAAGAATATTTCAATACAGGTACTTTGCAATATATCGTTACTCAACCTTTCGAAATCTTAGGAAATCAAGGAAGTTTTGATATTAAAGCTAATCTGGATGGTGGTGGTATCACCGGACAGGCAGAAGCTATCCGTTTGGCTATATCCCGTGCTTTATGTATTGTTGATGCAGAAAACCGTCCGCCGCTAAAGGCAAAAGGATTAATGAAAAGAGATCCAAGAATGGTTGAACGTAAAAAACCAGGACAGAAAAAAGCCCGTAAGAAATTCCAGTTCAGTAAACGTTAAGACTTGTATAGAACAGAGTTTAGTATCTAAATTATCAAGACTCCTTGCAAAAGGGCTACTTGATAATTGTCTTTTAATGAAAGTAAACAATTTAAAAAAATAATTAAATGCCAAGAACAAATTTCGATCAGTTATTAGATGCAGGTGTACATTTTGGTCACCTTAAAAGAAAATGGAACCCTAAAATGGCTCCTTATATTTTTATGGAACGCAATGGTATTCATATCATTGATTTACATAAAACAGTTGCAAAAGTTGATGAAGCTGCCAATGCTTTAAAACAAATTGCAAAATCAGGTAAAAAGATTTTATTTGTTGCTACAAAAAAACAGGCAAAAGAAATCGTTGCCGAACAGGTAAAAAGAGTAAATATGCCTTATGTTACCGAGCGTTGGCCGGGAGGTATGTTAACCAATTTTGCTACCATCCGCAAAGCGGTTAAAAAAATGTCATCTATCGACAGAATGATGACAGATAAATCTTTTACAGATATTTCAAAAAGAGAAAGACTTCAGATTAGCCGCGAAAGAGCTAAACTGGAAAAAAACTTAGGTAGTATTTCTGATTTGAACCGCTTACCTTCTGCAATTTTTATCATTGATATCAATAAAGAACACATTGCTGTTTCAGAAGCAAAACGTTTAAATATCCCAACTTTTGCATTGGTTGATACCAATACAAATCCTGATTTAATCGATTTTCCTATTCCGGGTAATGATGATGCATCAAAATCTATCAATGTGATTCTGGAAGCTGTTGTTAATGCTATTGAAGAAGGCTTGAACGAAAGAAAATTCGATAAAGACAAGAAAGCTACTGATGACGCTGATGATGCAACTGAAGATAGCTTCGACACTACAAAACATATTCATTCATTAACAGAAGTTGATGAAGACGAAGTAGCTGCAGAAGCAAAAAGAAACTTAGCTAAAAAAATGAAAGAAGAACAGGATGCAGCTATGGGTAGTGGTGATGCAACCAAAAGACCCCGTAAAGCTATTGCAAAACCTGCAACTTTAAAAAAGAAACCTACAACTAAATAAATTTAAAAATTTTTAAAAATATCTATATAAAATGGCTATTACTGCTGCAGAAGTAAACAAACTAAGACAAATGACCGGTGCCGGCATGATGGATTGCAAAAACGCATTGGTTGAAAATGATGGTGATTTTGATAAAGCAATTGATTTCCTGAGAAAAAAAGGACAGAAATTAGCCAGCAAAAGAGCTGACAGAGATGCTAACGAAGGTGTTGTTATAGCAAAAACCAATGATAGCAAAAATTTTGCCGCTATCATCATGATCAATTGCGAAACTGATTTCGTAGCAAAAAACGAATTATTCGTTAATTTTTGCAATTCAATATTGGATTTAGCTATCGAAAAAATGCCTAAATCAGAAGACGAATTAAAAGCATTAACTATCAATGGAATTACTGTTGCTGATTTATTAACGGATCAAACCGGCAAAACCGGCGAAAAAGTTCAGTTAGCCCATTATCATTTTATCGAAAGCCCGATGTGCGTTTCTTATATTCACCATGGTTCACGTTTAGCAACTATTGTTGGTTTCAGCAAATCATGCAACGAAACTTTAGGAAAAGATATCGCTATGCAGATTGCTTCAATGGCACCTGTTGCTATAGATAAAACCAGTGTTCCTGCTGACGTAATTGAAAAAGAACTTGAAATTTACAGAGATTTAATCCGCCAGGAAGGTAAACCTGAAAGTATGGTTGAACAAATTGCTCAGGGTAAATTAAACAAATTCTTTAAAGACAGCACATTGTTAAATCAGGACTTCATCAAAGAAGGAAAGAAAACAGTTGAACAATATATTAAAGACAATGACAGTGATTTAAAAGTAACAGCTTTTAAAAGATTAATGTTAGGTGCTTAATATAATCAGTTAATTTATAAAGAAAAAGCTTGTCAATATTGACAAGCTTTTTTGTTTTTCAGACCTGAGATTATATTAAAATAATCAGACCTTATAATCATATTTAACATTGGCCAGTTCTTCATTTGCTTTGGTAATTTTTGACTTTAAACTTGCTTTAAAATCTATCATTTTTTTAAGCATTTCAGCATCTCCTACTGCTAATATTTCCAATGCAAGAATGGCAGCATTCTGAGCACCGTTAAGCGCCACAGTAGCTACCGGAATTCCGGGAGGCATCTGTAATATTGATAAAATTGCATCCATCCCTTCCAGTGAAGATTTAATAGGTACTCCTATAACCGGTAATGGTGTAATTGCAGCTATAACTCCCGGCAGATGAGCAGCCATACCGGCGGCTGCAATAATCACTTTTATCCCTTTTTTATGTGCATTTTCTGCAAATTCAATTACCTTTTCAGGTGTACGATGCGCAGATAAAGCATTCATTTCGAACGGTATCTGCATTTCGTTTAAAAATTTCGCAGCAGCTTCCATAATGGGTAAATCGGAAGTGCTTCCCATGATAATACTAACTTTTGCTTGCATATTATATTTCGTTTTTATTATTAGTTTTTTATAAAATCCTTGAAATTAATTATTTTGTCAGTTTTTTGTAATAATTCAAAAAATTATGTAAGTTTGCTTGATAAATCTTTGGTAAAAATAAATATTTAATGAATAAGATAAAAGTTAAAGATAAAGAATTTGAAATTTTTATTCAATCGGAAGTAATTCTTAAAGCTGTTGATAAAGTTGCTCAACAAATAAACAGGGATTATGCAGCTAAAAATCCTTTATTTATAGTAGTGTTGAATGGTGCCTTTATGTTCGCATCAGATTTATTCAAAGGATTAAATATAAATTGTGAAATTTCCTTTGTTAAACTATCATCTTATAGCGGAACCTCATCAACAGAAAGTGTAAAACATTTAATTGGTATCAATCAGGATATAAAAGGCAGAGATATCATTTTGGTTGAAGATATTGTTGATACAGGAATTACAATTGAATACATGATAAAAGAACTGAAGAAATATGAGGTTGCCGATATTAAAATTGCCTCTTTGCTGTTAAAACCAGATAAATACGATAAAGAATACACAATTGACTATGTTGCTATTGAGATTCCCAACGATTTTATTGTAGGATACGGACTTGACTATGATGGATTTGCCAGAAATTTACCCGATATATATAAAATAGTATAAACTTAAACCTGATAATTTATGTTGAATATTGCACTGTTCGGACCTCCTGGTGCCGGTAAAGGTACCCAATCACAAGCATTAATTGATAAATATAATCTCACATATATTGCTACCGGTGATATTCTTCGATTGGAAATTGCAGAAGGAACACCGCTTGGCATGGAAGCAAAAGAAGTTATCAGTAAAGGAGAATTAGTCACAGATGAAATAATCGTTCAGATACTTGAAAACCGGATAATGGCAAATACTGATTCAAATGGAATTTTATTTGACGGTTTTCCAAGAACAGTAGTTCAGGCTTATATACTCGAAGGTTTACTATTAAAAATGAATACTTCATTATTATGTATGCTGAGTATTGAAGTTCCGGAAGAAGAACTTATCAAACGTATGCTTGAAAGAGGTAAAACATCAGGCAGGACTGACGATAAAGAAGATATTATCAGATTCAGGTTAGAGGAATATAAAAATAAAACTATACCTGTTGCACAGTTTTATCAGGAAAAGAAAAAATTATTCCCAATTAATGGAGTGGGTAAAATTGAAGATATATTCAAACGGCTTAGTAAGGCTATAGAGAAAAACCTTGAAAGTGTATGGTTAAACATAGTACTATTCGGACCTCCGGGAGGAGGCAAAGGTACTCAGGCTAAAAAATTAGCCGAAAAGTATAATCTGGTTTATATTTCCACAGGTGAACTGTTGCGCAAAGAAATCGAGAATGATACCGATATGGGGAAAATTGCCAAAGAATACATGGATAAAGGCGATATAGTACCTGATGAAATTGCCATCAGACTTATTGAAGGCAAAATCAAAATGAATCCGAATGCAAAAGGATTTATTTTCAAAGGCTATCCAAGTAGTATAGTTCAGGCATACATACTTGATGGTTTATTGCAAAGATTGGGTTCTTCAGCCACGGGGATGCTGGAGATAACTTCAACAACACTGCAATCCATCAAACGTCTTTCGGCAAGAGCTAAAACCAAATCGGCAAGGGTTTATGATTTAGACCCTGAAATTATTGTTCACCGTTTGGAAGTGTATGAGAAAAAAGCACCAAAAGTTGCCGAGTATTATCAGAAACAAAATAAATTCTCTTCAATTAGTGGCGAAGGCCCTGAAGATGAAGTATTTCAACGTTTATGTGTTGCAGTTGAAGGTATAATGAAAAAAATAAGATAATTAACATGTTTAATATTATTATTTTAGGAGCCCCTGGTTGTGGCAAAGGTACACAGTCAGCCCATATTATAGAAAAATATGGATTATCGCATATTTCAACCGGTGATATGCTTAGGGAAGAAGTTGAGTTACACACGGCAATCGGTGATGTAGTTAAAAAGTTCATCGACAGAGGTTATTTAGTACCTGACGATATTATTATGAGGGAAATATTTGTTGCTGCACTGAAAAAAAACAAATCAAAAGGTTTGCTTTTTGACGGATTTCCCCGTACTCTTTTTCAGGCTGAATATCTGGATGAAATTTTACAGCATAAAAAATCAAAAATAGCTTTAGTGCTTCAATTGGAAGTGGATGAAGAAGAATTATTTAACCGGATATTAAACCGTTCCTTAGATTCACACCGAAGCGATGATAATTCTGAAACTATTCGAAAAAGAATTGAAGTATATAAAAAACAAACCGTACCTTTGATAGATTATTATAGAAAGCAGAAAAAACTTCATATTGTAAGTGGAATGGCTCCTGTAACAGATGTTTTTCAAAATATTGAAAGCATAATTGATAAAATAAAAAATAGAAAGTAAGATAATGGCAAGTTCGAATTTTGTGGATTATGTAAAGATTTTTTGTCGTTCAGGAAAAGGCGGAGCCGGTTCACATCATTACCATCGTTCTAAAATCAGCCCTCACGGCGGACCTGATGGCGGTGATGGTGGCAGGGGATCTCATATTATCCTGAAAGGTAATCAACAATTATGGACATTGCTGCATTTAAAATATACCAAACATATACATGGTGAAAACGGTCAGAGTGGAAGCGAAAGTCTGAGCACAGGAGCACAGGGTAAAGATATTTATATTGAAGTACCACTTGGAACCGTAGTTCGTGATGCCGAAACTGAAGAAATTGAGTTTGAGGTTACCGAACACGGACAAGAAGTAATTATGATGAAAGGTGGTCGCGGAGGACTCGGAAATGATCATTTTAAATCATCAACAAATCAGTCACCGCAATATGCACAACCCGGTGAAGAGGCTACTGAAGGCTGGAAAATACTTGAATTAAAATTATTAGCAGACGTTGGTCTGGTTGGATTCCCAAATGCCGGCAAATCAACATTATTATCCGTTGTTTCTTCTGCTAAACCTGAAATTGCAGATTATCCTTTTACTACACTTAAGCCTAATCTTGGCATTGTAAAATATTATGACGAAAAATCTTTTATAATGGCTGATATTCCGGGAATTATAGAAGGTGCTGCGGAAGGAAAAGGGCTGGGATTAAGATTTTTAAGACATATTGAAAGAAATTCCATATTGTTATTTATGGTTCCGGCCGATAGCAATGATATTAAAAAAGATTATAAAATTCTGGCCAACGAATTAAAAAAATACAACCCCGAATTAATGGATAAAAGCAGAATATTAGCTATTACTAAATGCGATTTAGCAGATGAAGAGCTGATAACTGCAATGAGAAAAGAACTTCCACGCAACATCCCTTATGTATTTATCTCTTCCATAACCGGTTATGGGCTTCAGGCTTTAAAAGATCTAATCTGGAAGCAATTAAATTCAAATAATTTATAAAAAATTTGGTTTTTTACTCTGTATTATATTATATTTGTTAATTATTATTTAATTTTTTAATCATAATTAACACGGAGGAACCATTTATGAAAATTTCAAAATTACTTTTTATTGTATTGTTTATTGCTTCTTTTACCAGCACTTTCAGTCAGAAAGCATACAAAATCGATGATTTTATGAGTTATCAAAAAAATCATAAAATAGTTGCTGTTGTACCAATTATAATTTCCTTAGATCCTAAAAATATGCCACGCGATTTAATCGTTGAAGATCTGGATAAATTACATGAAAGCGAATCTATGTTACTTCAGGATTATTTTTATGCCTCTTATTTACAAGGAGCCCAGAAAGAAAAATTATCCTGTCAGATACAGGATGTAAGGAAAACCAATACCATGTTGGCTGCTAATAAAGTCAATTATTACAATATTATTAAAACTGCGAAGGATGAAATAGCAAAATTTTGCGAAGCCGATGCAACTATTGTAATTTATTTCTATAAATCATCTCAGACTTTTAATGAAAAAGTTAAAAATACAGTTGATTTAAAGGTCTCAATTTTTGATAAAAGTGGTTTATTATTATGGGAATTTTATGATATTGCCAGTGAAAATGCTGACAAAAACCATCTTTTTATTGAAAAAGAACTTATCGAAAAAATCTTAAAGAAACTGCCTTATCACGACGAAATAAAAGTAGAAAAAACTAAATAATTTAAGTTTTCTATTTTAATAACATTAAATACACTTTTAATTGTGTGTTTAATATTCTCATTTACTGTTTATTAAAATTTATTTTAAAAATCTATAAATAATTTTTATATGAAAAAAACTAAACGTCTTGTTTTTTTATTTAAACATAAGACAAAATATGTTTTTCTTGCCGCATTGCTATCCTCAATTTTTATTATATCTTGCGTTAAGGAAGGTGATTTTGAATTCGACAAAATTGTGAAAAACCCATTTGATGTATCATGGGCAGCACCTTTTATTAGTTCAAGAATGACTTTAAAAGATTTACTTAATGATACTTCAATTATACAGGTAAATTCGACTGATAATTCCATCTTTCTGGTTTATAATACAAAAGACTTAAAATCAAAGTATGCAAGAGATCTTTTTATAATTCCTGATCAAACTATATATACTGATACAACAGATGTAGCATTACCACCTATCGCAAATGGAAGCTCTCTGTTTTTTTCATTTACAAAACCTTTTTCGTTTGACATGCCTGATCCAACTAAGAATCAGCGATTAGACAGCGTGTATGTAAAAACTGCTACTTTAAATATTAATATAACTACAAATTTCAACCATAAAACCAAATTTGTTGTCAGCTCGCCAAATATTATAAAACCTGACGGACAAAGCTTCAGCGAAGAAATTATTATCGATTATCCTCGTCCTGCTGGTTCTGATACAACTCAGCCAGTCATTCAAACTATTAATATGGATGGCTTTAAAATCAGATTTAACAATACATCAGGGCATAAAAATGAAGTAGTATTAAGTTATGCACATACAATATATGGTGAAGGAAATGCAAATTTAGCCTCATATCATACAAAATTAAACAGTTTTATTACTGATATCAAATATGATAAACTGATAGGCTATATTGGACAATATTCTTTTCCAGAACTTGACACAACAGATTTATCATTAAATGCAAATCAGTATGAAGGTATGTTTGAATTTGATAAGATTGAAGTTGGTGCAAAAATATACAACTCTTTTGGTTTACCTGTTTCTATAAAAGTTGATAATTTTCAGGCACAAAATGGCAGCCAGAATAAATGGGTTTACGATTTCCCGGCTACAAATCCTTTCAGTGTAGATTATCCTTTAATAAATCAGATTGGTCAAACTATTACAACAATTATTCCAAAAACAATAAGTTCTGATCTGGCACAAGCCATGAACATATCACCGAAGAAACTTTATTTCCAGATTACAGGTAATTTAAATCCTGTAAATAATCCGGCGGCTACCAATTTTGTAATTGATACCAGTAAATTTTCCGTTGACATTAATGTTAATCTTCCATTAAAAGGAAAAGTCGGTGGATTTAAATATACAGATGAGAAGCCTTTTAAAATGGATAATGCCGATAATATTTCTGAAGCAACTTTCAGGATTAATACCTGGAATGCTTTCCCGTTAAATGGAAAAATACAGATTTATTTTGTTGACAGCATGTATAATGCATTGGATTCGCTGGTAACTGATAATCAGAATATTATTAATGCCGGAGTAATAGATCCTGTTAACTATAATGTTATTGCTCCTACCTATAAACTTAGTGATTATACTCTGGGAAGAAACCGTATTATTAAGATCCAGAAAGCAACTAAGATACTGATTAAAGCAATATTGTATTCTCCCTCCTATCCGGCTCAAATTGTAAAAGTAACAGCCAATGACTATCTGGATGTGAAATTAGGTATGAAAATTAAATTAAATACTAATTTAAAATAGCTCAGGAGGATATAAGTATGAAAATAAGAATATATATACTTTTTGCTTTCTTTGCTACATTATTAAGTATGCAGGAAAATGCTACGGCACAGGATGGAAATACTATTTATTTTATGAATAGTATACCTCAGTCTAATTATTTAAATCCGGCTAGTTTACCAAACTGTAATTTTTATTTGGGTTTCCCCGGGTTATCAGCAGTTGGAGCCAGTTTTGAAATTGGCAATTTTACCTATAATAATATGTTTACACGCAGAGCTGATGATTCTTTGATTATTGATAAAGATAAATTGTTATCATCAATGTCTGATAATAATAAAATATCTACTGACTTCACGGAACAGTTGTTTGCCATGGGTTTTAAGATTAAAAGGAATTATTTTAGCTTTAGTGTAACCAATAAATTTTCTACGAATTTTAATTATACAAAAGCTTTAATGACATTATTGCTGAAAGGAAACGAAGAATATATTGGAAAAACAGCAAATTTAAGTGATTCAAAAATTTCATTAAATGACTATATGGAATTTGCATTTGGCTATTCAAGGGAAATAAGCAAGAAACTTACCCTTGGCGTCAGATTCAAGTATTTAATTGGGATTGTTAATGTATATACTGAAAGGTCAAATCTATATTTATATACAGATCCGACTACTTATGCACTAACAGCTTCATCTGATTTTTTAATCCATTCCTCTTCACCTTTTGATAGTTTGACAAATATTGGTGATCAGATAAAAAACCTGAAAACTTCCAATTTAATGGATAATAAAGGTATTGCTTTTGATTTTGGCGGCGAATACCGCTTAAATGATAAATTTACCTTTGGCTTGAGTGTAGTCGATTTAGGGTCAATTACATGGAAATCAAATGTTAAGGATTATGTAAGCAAAAAGCCAAATACACCCTTCCTTTTCAATGGTTTTGATATCAATGAAATTTTTCCTGCTTCAGGCTTTAATAGTGCTGTTATGAAAGATATTGAAGATTCTTTAAAAGAAACCTTTGGTATTACTGATCGTAAAGGAACATCCTATTCAGCCCCATTAAAAACCAAACTTTATTCCAGCATTGCTTTTGCACTTACACCCAATAACAGATTTGGATTACTGATGCGTAATGATTTTGTGAATAATGATGTAAATACTATGGTTAGTGTATCCTATAACCGCAGTATCGGTAAATTTTTCGCATTTACTGTCAGTAATACGTTTGTTTCAGGAAATGTTTTCAATCCCGGTGCCGGCTTTAACTTAAATATTGGTCCGTTTCAGTTTTATCTGATTGGTGATCATTTTTCATCTCTTTATTTAGCTGACATGAAAAATTTCGGAATGCAATTCGGAATTAATCTTTTCGTTTTAGGTAGAAATACTCAAGGAAACAGATATGTTACTAAAAAAGCTGTTGTAGTTGAAGATGAAACTCCAAGCGTTAGAAGACTGAAACAGCTTAGAAAAGATGCGGGAAAAGATGCTGATAGTGATGGTGTAATAAATAAGAATGATAAATGTCCGGATACACCTCCGGGTGTTCAGGTGGATTCTCTTGGTTGTCCACTTGATACTGATGGTGACAGCATAGCCGATTATCTTGATAAGTGCCCTAATACACCTAAAGGTATAAAGGTAGATACTAATGGATGCCCTGTTGATACTGACGGTGACGGTGTTCCTGATTTTCTGGATAAATGTCCAACCGTTAAAGGTTTAATTATATTCCAGGGTTGCCCTGATACTGATGGTGACAGCGTTCAGGATGCTGAAGACAGATGTCCGAATGAAAAGGGAGAGATTGCATTACAGGGTTGTCCTGATAAAGATAAGGACGGAACGCCTGACATTGATGATAAATGCCCTGAAGTAGCCGGTCCAAAAGAAAACCATGGTTGCCCGGTTGAAGTAAAAGCTGAAGTAAAGGAATTATTTAAAAAAGCTTTACAGGGTATACAGTTTGCTTCAGGTAAAGAAGTAATTCTGAAACCATCATTTGGTATTCTTGATCAGGTTGCTAAGGTTATGAAAGATAACCCAATCTATATTCTTACTATAAACGGACATACCGATAATGTTGGCAATCCGGAAAAGAATAAAGAACTCTCCGAAAAGCGTGCTAATGCTGTTAAAAAATATTTACAGCAGAAAGGTGTTGAAGAAAACCGCATGAAAGCTAAAGGATTTGGAGATACTTTACCGGTTGCTGATAATAAAACGAAAGAAGGTCAGAAACAAAACCGCCGGGTTGAGTTTATTGTTGAATTCTGATTTTCCACGTTTAATCAATAAAAAGAGGTTATCACGAGTGATAACCTCTTTTTTATTTATTTATATTATATTTACAAACAATGTATTAATTTTGATGCATAATTTAAATGATGTAAAATGTTATTAAAAACAAGAAATTTAAATAAACCCTTACAATATTTTATAAGCATTGGAGCTGTTGTTTTAATTTCTCTATCCTGTTTTTATTCTGTACATTTTATCGGTTACAGGGTTGTAGCATTAATATTATTAATTACAGTTTCATTGCTTGCAATGATGTTTGATATTTTTCCGGTTCTTATTGCAGCTATATTAAGTGCTTTAATCTGGAATTTCTTTTTTATTCCTCCCCTTTTTACGCTTCATGTTGACAATGCGGAAGATTTACTGATGTTTTTAATGTATTTTTTAATAGCAATATTAAATACCGTTTTAACTTTTAAAATACGTAAAGCAGAAACTAAAGCAAGGGATAAGGAAGAGAAAGAAAATACAATAAAACTTTACAATACATTGTTAAATTCGCTTTCGCATGAGCTAAGGACACCAATATCAGCCATTTTTGGAGCAGTAGATATGCTGAAAGAGAATAAAGACAAATTAAGTCCTGAAAATCAAATTGAGTTAATAAATGAAATCGACAAGGCCAGTATAAGATTAAACAGGCAAGTAGAAAATTTATTAAATATGAGTCGTATCGAAACCGGTGTTATAAAATTAAAACTGGACTGGAATGATATTAATGAACTCATATTTAATGTTATACAAAAAATAAGCAGTTATGATATTCAGCACAAAATTGAATTTTTACCTTCAGATAATTTACCATTATTTAAACTGGATGCTGTTTTGATTGAAGAAGTATTGTATAATATCATACAGAATGCAATTCAACATACAGCAGAAAACTCAATTATCAAAATAAATGCAATGTATGATAAGGATAATTGTGTAATTTGTATTGCTGATAATGGTAAAGGATTTCCGGAAACCGAAATAAAATACATTTTTGATAAATTTTATCGTTTACCTCAAACCAAAACCGGAGGAACCGGATTGGGATTATCTATTGTCAAAGGTTTTGTGGAAGCGCATAATGGCAAAGTTAAACTGGAAAATATTGAATGCGGAGGAGCAAAATTTACAATTGAACTTGCTGTGGAAACATCATTTATAAATAACCTTAAAAATGAGTAAAGCAGAAATATTAATCATTGATGACGAACCTCAGATTCGTAAATTATTGGAAATAAACCTTGAAAGTAATGGTTATAAAGTATGGCAGGCAGCTACAGGAAAAGAAGGTGTAATTATGGCTGCCAATCATCCTCCTGAATTAATATTACTGGATATTGGTTTACCGGATAAAAGCGGACATGAGATACTTAAAGAACTCAGGGCATGGTATAATAAATCAATAATAATACTTTCTGTTCAGAGCAGCGAAACTGATATTATTTCTGCTCTTGATAACGGAGCTACAGATTATCTCACCAAACCCTTCAGAACAGGTGAATTGTTGGCACGAATACGTTCATGTATCCGTAGAAATAATAGTGATGAAGATAAAAGCAGTTGTTTTACCAGCGGTGATTTAAATATTGATTTTGTTGCACGTACCGTAAAGAAGAATAATACAATTATTAAACTCACCTCTACAGAATTTAATCTGCTTTCGCTTTTTGTCAGAAACGAAGGAAGGGTTTTAACCCATCAGTTTATTTTAAAAGAAATATGGGGTGTAGGCTATCAAACCGAATCGCAATATTTAAGAGTATTTGTAGCCCAGCTTCGCAAAAAAATTGAAGAGAATCCAAATCAACCTCAGCTTATTATTACTGAAAGTGGTGTTGGCTACCGTTTTACATAACATCAAATTTCTTTATATTTTCTTTATACTTAACATCCATTCTTTAATACTTTATTAATGTCTTAGTATTGACCTTTGTGCTATCAAATTATGAAGCATGGATAGGTTGAAAGGTAATATTATCAGTAAAGTATCATTTGCATCTCTATTGGTAGCATTGGGCATTATATATGGTGATATTGGTACAAGTCCCCTATATGCACTTAAAGCGGTAGTTGGTGATAGGAAAATAGATGAAATATTGGTCTTTGGTGGTGTATCCTGTATTTTCTGGACACTTGTTTTTCAAACTTCTTTTAAATATATTTTTCTCACTTTAAAAGCAGATAATCATGGTGAAGGTGGGATTTTCTCTCTTTATGCTTTAATCCGCAGATATGGAAAGTGGTTGGTTATTCCTACAATACTTGGTGCTACAACCTTACTTGCTGATGGTATAATAACACCTCCTATTTCTGTTTCATCCGCCATTGAAGGCTTAACCATGATAAGAGGTTTAGAAAACCTTTCGACAGTACCTTGTGTTATCATTATTCTTTCACTACTCTTTTTCTTTCAACGCTTTGGAACCTATAAAATTGGCAGTGTTTTTGGACCGGTAATGCTGGTTTGGTTTTCAATGCTTTTTATACTTGGATTCATAGAAATATTGCATTTTCCATCGGTTATTAAAGCATTAAATCCCTATTATGCTTATCAGCTTATTTCAAAATATCCAAAAGGCTTTTGGTTACTGGGAGCCGTCTTTCTGGCAACAACCGGAGCGGAGGCATTGTACTCTGATTTAGGGCATTGTGGTAGAAAAAACATCCGTGTAAGCTGGATTTTTGTTAAATGCAGTTTAGTAGCAAATTATATCGGACAAGCAGCCTGGTTGATGCATCAGAATGATGCATACTTAAGCGGAAGAAATCCATTTTTTGAGTTAATGCCGCATTGGTTCTTATTCTCAGGGATAATTATTGCAACAGCTGCCACTATCATCGCTTCTCAGGCATTAATAAGCGGAAGTTACACGCTCATCAGCGAAGCGATGAACCTGAACTTCTGGCCCCGTATAGCTGTCAGGCAACCGACAGAAACAAAAGGTCAGATCTATATTCCCAGTGTTAATAATATACTCTGGATTGGCTGTATACTGATGGTTTTATATTTCAAAACTTCCACCCATATGGAAGCAGCTTATGGTTTTAGTATAACCATAGCCATGATGATGACTACAATATTGTTAAGCTATTTTATGCGATTTAAATTAAAATGGAACAAATTCCTGATATACGCTATACTTCTGGTATTTGTTGTCATTGAGTTTTCATTTTTTATTGCCAATGTTGCTAAAATCAAAGAAAGATGGATGTTTTTGTTTTTTGAACTATTTATTTTTTCTACCATGTATGTATGGTATTATGCCAGAAAGATTCATAACCGCTTTATTAAATTCATTGACCTTGGCAGATTTGTTCAACAGTTTAAGGAACTAAGTATAGATGATTCGATTCCAAAATTTTCAACACATCTTATTTACCTTACAAAAGCCAATAACCGTCATGAAATTGAAGAAAAGATAATCAAATCTATTTTTGCAAAAAAACCTAAACGGGCTGATGTATATTGGTTTGTCCATTTAAATAGAACCGAAAGTCCATATGATTTATATTATGATGTTTCTGAACTGATTGAAAACAAATTGATTAAAATAAATATTAATGTAGGATTCCGAGTACAGCCTAAAACAGAGTTATATTTTAAAAAGATAGTTCAGGATTTAGTCTGCCATAAAGAACTTAACCTCCATATACGTCCTGATGGCTCCACAAAATATAATACTGAACCTGATTTCAAATTTGTAATCATTAAAAAATTTCTTTCAGTAGAAAACGAATTTACAATTCGTGATGGTATTTTATTGAATTCATATTACCTGTTAAACCGCTTGGGTCAGAGTGATGAAAGAGCATTTGGACTAGACAAGAGCGATGTGGTTATAGAGCAAATACCCTTGGTTTATCAACCATCTTCAAGAATACAATTAATCAGGAAAGAAAAGGATTTCTTAAAACCTATAAACAATGCATAAGGATTTATCAAATCAGATTTATAACGAATTCTTCTTAAATAATTCCAGAGAGGTGGTAATAAAACTGCAAGATAATACCATCTTAAAAGGCATACTTATAGGATATTTTAAAGATGAAGATGAAACGGAAGAACTTCATATATTAAAATGGCATCTGGTTGATAAAAAAGATGCTATGAATCTGGGGCTTGATAGTTTCGGATCAATAATCGGGACTATTATAAGGCAGAAAGATATAGTGGAAATTAAATTTAGTGAGGATAAGGAAAATCAATTACGAATTAAAAATTATAAATGATGAATTGCTTGTTACGAAGCAAATCTTCAGACTCCTTCATTCATTAATCGTTAATTGCAAATATTTTTTGATTTTATAACAACGATTAACGATTTATGATTTTAGAATAGCAACACAGCTGTGATTATAATATGTTAAAAACAATATCTATTACACCTACCTACAAATTCGATTGATTTGGGTTTATTTACAATAAATTAATTGATAATCTTCAATTTGGCAAACTTCAGCAATAACTGCTTATTACCGATATTCTGAAAATTCACAGTCGCTTTTTTATTGGGACCACTGCCTTCCAAATTTATAATTCTGCCCATACCAAAACGATCATGCTCAACCTCCATACCTATTTGTAAGCCATCAATCTCTTCCATTGCAGAAGGATTGAAATTTTCACCTGAATTATTCGGATAATTTACTTTTTTAAATTTATTCTTATCAAAAGGAATACCTATTTTAGGCTCATTACTGAGGAAATTATTATCTCCTTTAAATTTTGCAATTGTAGGATTCTTTTGAGGGAAATCAAGATATTTAACATCAATTTCCTCGATAAAGCGGCTGGGTTCACAGAAACTTAAATCGCCCCAGCGGTATCGCATTTCAGCATAGGATAGCGTAAGTTTAATTTCGGCACGGGTTATGGCAACATAAAACAAACGGCGCTCTTCTTCCAGATCTGCCCTTGATGAAATTGACATGATGGATGGAAATAAATTTTCTTCCAATCCAACTACAAACACGTAAGGAAACTCAAGCCCTTTGGCGGCATGAATGGTCATCATCGAAACCTTGTTGTTATCATCTTCACCATCATTGTCAGCATCGGTAAGCAAGGCTATATCCTGCATAAAGGCTTCAAGGCTGCGGATTTCATTATTATTTTCGGCTAATTCAGGATCGGTACTTACCAAATCATCAGTTGATTCTGAGAAATCCTTAATGGCATTCAGTAATTCCTCAATATTTTCGATACGGCTAACGCCTTCGGGTGTATCGTCATCATTCAATGCCTTCATTATACCCGACGAAATGGCTATGTTTTTTGCCAGCTCATAGGCATTTTTTGTTTTTAACAAAATATGATATGATTTGATCTTGGCAACAAAATCAGCAATTTTAGCTTTGGTTCCCTGGTTTACATCGATAGTAATATGATCCAGTGCATCCATAATCTGCCATATCGACATATTGTTTGTATCTGCAGCAATGCGGATACGGTCTATGGTAGTCTGACCAATTCCCCTGGTTGGAAAATTAATGATGCGAAGCATGGCTTCTTCGTCATTCAGATTGATTACCAACCTGAAATAAGCCAGTAAATCCTTTATTTCCTTGCGTTTATAAAACGATAAACCACCATATATACGATAAGGAATATTCAGCTTTCTTAATGCCTCTTCCATTGCACGCGACTGCGCATTGGTGCGGTATAAAATGGCAAAGGCATTATTTTGCAGCTGATTGTTTTGCTTTGATTCAAAAATGGCATTGGCAACCAAAGTGCCTTCCTCATTGTCGGATGCAGCTTTTAAAAGTTTTATCTTTTGTCCTTCGTCGTTATCAGTCCATATTTCCTTAAATATCTGGTCTTTATTTTTAGCAATCAGACTATTTGCCGCATTAACAATGGTTTTGGTAGAACGGTAATTTTGTTCCAGTTTAAATGTTTTTAAATCAGGATAATCGCTTTTAAAATTGAGGATATTCTGGATATTAGCGCCACGGAATGCATAAATACTCTGGGCATCATCCCCTACCACGCAGATATTTTCGTTATTGGCAGCCAGTTTTTTCACTATCAGATACTGGGCATAATTGGTATCCTGATACTCATCCACCAATATATACCTGAATTTATGCTGATATTTAAACAGCACTTCCGGAAAATCACGCAGCAATACATTGGTATTAAAAAGCAAATCGTCAAAATCCATTGCCGAAGCCTTACGCAACCGTAGGTTATAAAGTGTAAATAATTGTCCGATTAATGGCTTGTTGGCCATTTTATCCTGTTGAATCAACTCAGGGTTGCTGTTATAGTCATTTGCTGAAAGCAGACTGCTTTTGGCAGAAGATATACGGTGTAATATATGATTGGGAACATATTGCTTGGGATCCAGGTTCTGTTCCTTGATGATATTTTTCATCAGACTCTTGGTATCATCGGTATCGTAGATACTAAAGTTTGACGGATAGCCTAATTTTTCAGCTTCCTGACGGAGTATTCTTGCGAAAACGGAGTGAAAGGTACCCATCCATACATTGCGGGCATCGGTACTGCCAACCAGTTCATGCACACGCTCTTTCATCTCTTTGGCAGCCTTATTGGTAAAGGTAAGGGATAATATATTAAACGGATCAACGCCTTTACTCAGTAAATAAGCAATGCGGTAAGTAAGTGCGCGGGTTTTACCAGAACCGGCACCGGCAATAATCATTACAGGACCATCTATCGTTTCAACCGCTATACGCTGGGCTTCATTCAGTTCTTCTAAAAAATTCTTCGACATGCATTTCTCCTTTTCAGTTTTCAAAATTACGATAAAGAAATGATATTGGAAAATGAAATTGCTAGTCAAAAAAAAGCAAGCAAGAAATCAGAGATATATAATTTTACAATTAAACCTTTTCACCATTTTTTCATCTAAATATTATATAATATATCTAGTTTTTATAATAATTATGTAAACCGGACTGCAATTTTGGATAGCAAAAACCAATTAAATAAAAATACATTGGACGAAGCAGCTTTACTCACCTTGTTAAAACAAGGCAATAAAGCTGCTTTTCATAATTTGATTGCTGCTTACCAGAAAAATGTAATTAATATTTGCTATCGATTTCTGCTTAATTTGGAAGATGCAGAGGATGTTGCACAGGAGGTATTTATTGAGATTTTTCAATCCATTAAACATTTCCGTGGCGAAGCCAAATTAAGCACATGGATTTACCGCATTGCTGCAACAAAATCGCTGGATGAAATCAAGAAACAGAATAGGAAAAAAAGAATAACTGCTATTGCAAAAAGTATTGGATTGGAACAAATTACCCATTGGATCAGCAGTCACGAAAGACCAGATAAAGTGTTGGAAGAGAATGAATCTTATCGAATATTGCTGAACGCATTGAATAAGTTACCTGAGAATCAACGTATTGCCATCACATTAAGCAAAATGGAAGATTACAACAACGCTGAAATAGCTGAAATTATGAATACAACTGTAACTGCCGTTGAATCTTTGATTTACAGGGCGAAGATAAATTTTTTACATATAATAAAACGATAAGCACCAGAATATAAAAATAAAATCGTCAAATATAAACAGCTTAATATCATGGATGAGTCAGATTTAATAAAGCAGTTTGACAGCATAGGTTCAATAGAACCTTCTGCTGGATGGAATGAGAAATTATTCCACCGGCTTGAGCATTGTAATAACTATTCAAATACCTTTTCTTCAAATAAACTGATTATGATTACCATAATTATTTTACTTACCATAAATGTTTTTTCTTTTACTAACGGGTTTTCCCATTTTCGCAAACAATCAAAGGAAAAGGACAAGATGAAAACTATTGCAAGAGAATTTCTTATTCAAACCAGCTCATCAAAATTTTAAAGCAATGGATATTTTTTTAAAAAACAAATTTTTACTTCGCTTAATTCTTTTACTAATTGTACTGAACTTGTTTTCAGTTTTTTATATCTGGATGCAGCAAAGAAATTGCCGGTGTAATAAACTTCCAAACCGAAACATTGAAGGTATAACAGCTGTTTTAAAAGATAAGCTTCAATTAACCGATAATCAGGTTATATCGTTTAAAAATATAAGGGAAGATTTTTTTAGTAAAGAAGAAAAATTGAGCAAACTGATAAAAAGCCAGCGTGATACGATGAATGCGATGATGTTTAATCAGAATACAGATACTATATATGTGAAAAGTATTGCCCGACGTGTTGCTGATAATGAATATCAGATGGAATTACTTCGTTTTGAACAGGCAAAAGTACTTAAAGAAATTTGTACTCCTGAGCAAATGGAAAAGTTTAAAGGTCTTGTAAAAGAAATACGGGACTATTTAAAACCTGAAAATCAACAAAATAAATAATCTAATTAATACAAATTATGAAAATTGACAACATATTAATATTTTTATCCTTTACAATTTTATCAACCTGCCTGTCAGCCCAGACCTATAATGAAATATTAGGCAGGCCTACCAATAATTCAATAACGATGACGGTATTATTTGACCAGAAATCTGATGTTTACTGGGAATATGGCACAATTTCAGGTAATTATTCTAACACAACTACTACATATTTAGCTAAAAAAGATACTACTTTAAAAGTTGACTTCACAGCATTATCAGCCAATACGAAGTATTTTTACAGGACAAGGTATCGTCTGAATGGCTCTACAGCCTTGTTTTCAGCAAGTGCTGAACATAGTTTTTATACGCAACGTGCAACAGGCAGTACTTTTACTTTTACAATTGAGTCGGATGCTCATTTATATGATAAAAAAGGAGTTCTGAATGAATATAAAATATGTATAGCCAATCAGGCAGCCGATAAACCTGATTTTATGATTGATATGGGTGATACTTATGGTGACGACCATTATCCTACAACCATTACATCAGGAAAATTAGACAGTTTACATAAATATTACCGTCCGTTATTGGGTAGTATATGCCATTCCATTCCTTACTTCTTCTGCATGGGTAATCATGAAGGGGAGTTTAACTATTACTATAATCAGAATCCGCCCAATAATCTGGCTGTAATGGGTAGCCTATGGCGTAAATTTTATTTTGCTAATCCTTTCCCTAATAGTTTTTATACCGGCAATACTGATATTGAGCCATATGGGATAGGAAATCCCGAAAATTATTATGCCTATACCTGGGGAAATGCACTTTTTGTAGTTTTGGATGTATACAGATACCAATGCGATACCTCAGCAAAACCACAAAAATGGGACTGGACACTGGGAAGTGCACAATATAACTGGTTAAAATCCACACTTGAAAACAGTACAGCCCAATATAAATTTGTTTTTGCCCATCATGTATCCGGCCAGGGAAGGGGAGCTAAAGTACAGGCTAAATTTTTTGAATGGGGTGGTTATGAACAAAATGGCACTAGTTTTACATTCCCGACAAACCGTCCGGGTTGGGCAAAACCCATTCATCAATTATTTGTTGATAATCACGTAAATATTTTCTTCCAGGGTCACGATCATCTATTTGCGCATGAAGTAATGGATAGTGTGGTATATCAGGAGGTGCCCATGCCCAGTGATTCTACTTATGAAATAGGAATGCTTGCCAATGCAGATGCCTATACTTCTGATACTATTGGTGGTTCAGGGCATTTAAGAGTTACAGTATCTCCGGCATGTGTAAAAGTAGATTTTGTCAGGGCTTATTTACCGGCAGATACTATAAGTGGTGTTCATCATAATATGGAAGTAGCATTTTCTTATACCATTGGTAATTGTAATACGACCACAATTGAAGATATCAGCAAAAAAGAAAATCCTGACGAATTAATCTGCATGCCAAATCCATTTAATGATGAAATATCAATTAACTTTAATGTAGCAAAAGCGGAAACAATTAAACTTGTTATAACAGATATGACGGGAAAAATTGTATTCGATAAGACAGAAATGTTTAGTGGTGCCGGAAAAAATTCTTTTATATGGAACAGGAAAGATCTACCGGGAGGAACATATATCTGCAGGCTATTAGCAAATAATAATATGATTACAAAGAAAATTGTCAAACTAAAATAGAATTATTATGAAAAAATATGCAATATTATTAATTTTTGCAACATATGTTTTTACTGTAACTGCACAGGAAAGTTTTTTTACCCAAACAGAAACGAAATACTGGGATAACAGCAGAACATATACCGGCTATACCTTATTCGGAACAAGGGGAACAAGCTATTTAATTGATATGGAAGGGCATGTAATTCATACCTGGAATATTGGTACTAATCCCCGTTTTACTGATAACGGTAATTTACTGGATGCTGTTGGCGGCAATCCCAGCAGTCAGAATTCCTGGAAAGAACTGGACTGGAACGGAAATACTGTATGGTCATATACCGAAACCCGTTCAACTTATCATGGACATCATGATTTTGTAAAAATCTATAATCCAAAATTAGGCGATTCAACCTTTATGTATATTGCCAATAAGGATTTAACAGCTGCTCAATGCCTGGCTGCCGGCTGCGATTCTGTTAACAGCTATACCGGAGCACAGATGGATGCTATAGTTGAAGTTAACAGGCAAGGTACTGTTATATGGGAATGGTGCTTTTTTGACCATGTTGTGCAGGATAAATATCCTTCAAAGCCAACCTATGGTGTAGTTGCTAATACACCTGGAAGAATAGATATAAATATGACCGGTAATCCTGTAAAAAGCGACTGGATACATTGTAATTCATTGGATTATAATCAGGATTCGGATTTTGTGGTTATCAATTCTGTTCATGGTGAGTTTTATGTTATCAATCATGGTGCGACCTTTATTGCAAATCAACCAACAAGTAGTATTGCTTTAGCAGCAACAAGTGCAGGCGATTTCTTATACAGATTTGGTGATCCTGCCAAATATGATAAAGGTGATCCTCCTTCAGTACTTGCCAATTGGGAAAAAGCAACTTCCGGCCATAAGCAGCTGGGAGGTTCTCATGATATCCAGTGGATTAAACCAGGATTGCCGGGTGCAGGGCATTTTTTAGTTTTCAACAATGCCGAAAACCTTTTTGAACTTACACCACAATCTTATATAGTTGAGATAAATCCTTATCTGAATTCAGCCGGTGTAAATACCGGTAATTTTGTAAATCCTCCATTGGCAGGTTATAATCAGGTAAATTCACCGGATAATAATCTGATGAAGGAAAAGAAAAATGTATCCAAACAAATTGTATGGATGTATTCCAGCAAAAACAACACCTCTTTATACAGTACGATAGGCTCAAGTGCCCAACGCTTACCAAACGGAAATACCCTGGTTTGTTCCATGAATGATGGTCATTTCTTTGAAGTGTCACCAAGCGATACTTCCATTGTATGGGAATACATTAATCCCATGACAAGAGATGGAATTAAAAGAATTAAAAAAGATAATTATCCGACTTATAATGGCGTTTTCAGAGCTTACAGATATTCAGCTACACATCCTGCCTTGGTAGGTCATACATTAACACCGGGGAATACGATGACAGGTGCAACTCCAAATTATTATACACCTGCAGATGTCAATTTTATCAAGGAATTAGAAAAAGCATCCATTCCGGATATGCTGAATCAGAATTATCCCAATCCGTTTACCAATTCCACAACCATTGATTTTGAAATTAATGAGCCGAAGCAAATCAGCATAATTGTATTTGACATGGCCGGGAATCAGGTAAAACTACTGATGAATAAAAAATGCAGCCAGGGAAAATACAGCCTTAGCTGGGATGGCTATAATGATGGTGGCAACAGAGTTACAAGCGGTATGTATTTTTATGTTCTAAAAGCTGATAATTACAAACTTAGTAAAAAATTAATCTATTATAAATAAACAATTATAAATTATGAAATCTTTCTTTCTGACTATATTATTACTAATTACATGTTTTTTAAGCAGTAAAGCTCAAAATTTTACTGAATTATTGGGCAGACCCACCAATAATTCAATCACAATGAATGTTCTGTTTGACCAACAGGTAGATGTATATTGTGAATATGGCAGCATTTCAGGGACTTATACTAATACTACCGCTACGTTAATTGCCAATGCTAACGTTCCGCTTGAAATTGACTTTACAGGATTGCAAACCAATACAAAATACTATTATCGTACAAGATATCGCAGCAGTGGCAGTACATCTGCTTTTTTAGCCGGAACTGAACATAGTTTTCATTCACCAAGACCAGCAGGTAGTTCATATACTTTTGCTATTGAAGCAGACCCTCATCTGGATACCAACTCAAATCCGGCAGCATATACGCTTACATTGCAGAATATTTATGCTAAAAATCCTGATTTTTTGATTGACTTGGGCGATATTTTTATGTCTGAAAAATTACCTGTACAATCGCAAACCGAAATTACCAATCGTCACATTCTTTTCAGATCTTATTTTAATGAAGTTTGTCATTCAGTTCCATTATTTCTGGTAATTGGCAATCATGAAGGTGAATTAGGCTGGTTGCTAAATGGAACAGATACTTGCTTACCAGTAAAAGCCAGCAAGACCCGAAAAAAATATTATCCAAATCCTTTTCCCAATTCATTTTATACAGGTGATACTACAAACCAGCCATTTATCGGATTCAGGGGAAATTACTATGCATATGAATGGGGCAATGCCTTGATTGTGGTCCTTGATCCTTTCTGGTACTCACTTGTAAAGGGGAATTGGGGCTGGACACTTGGAACAACACAATATAACTGGTTTAAGAATGTTTTGACGACAAGTCAGGCGAAGTTTAAATTTGTTTTTTGTCATAATTTATTGGGCGGCAAAGGCAGTGACGCCCGTGGCGGTACTGAATATGTTGATTTTTTTGAAATGGGAGGCTATAATTCTGATACAACCTGGGGCTTTACTACCTATCGCCCGAGCTGGCAAAAAACAATACATCAGCTTATGGTGGATAATCATGTTCAGATTTTCTTTCACGGGCATGATCATTTATATGATAAACAAGACAAGGATGGAATGGTATATCAGGAAGTACCTCAGCCTTCCAATAGAAATATTACCAATACTCAGGCCACAAATTATGGATATGTTACAGGTGTAATTATGCCAGGCAGGGGTTATCTTTTGGTAACAGTATCAGACAGCAATGCCAAAGTGGATTATTTCAAAACATATTTGTCTAATGAAGCAACAACAGGACATCCCAATGGGGAACTTGCATATTCTTATTCAGTTTCAGCTTATACCACGTCAGTAGCTGAAGTAAATGAATCAACGGCTAAGTTTAACATTGAACAGAATTATCCAAATCCATTTTATGATGAAACTACTATAAAATATAAAGTTTCTGAAGCCAACAATGTACATCTTTCAATCTATGATATGTTTGGAAGAGAAATAAGAACACTTGTCAATCAGTATCAAATTATTGGCAGTTATAGTATTTCATTAAATGCCAATGATTTATCCCTGAAAAGTGGTATATATTATTACAGTATTTCTATGGGTAATTTTTCAAAGACATTGAAAATGATACATTTAAATTAAAATCCGGAGGAAATAAAGTATGAAAAGAAAAACAATTTTTACAATTATTTTACTATTAATGTTTATCTATTCTGAAGCACAGAAACTTCGTCCTTTTAAGTTGCCTGAAACCGGACAAAACACATCATTTACTTCAACATATGGTGAAGATGCTGATTTTATCATTAATCCAATGTCGTTTACAGATAATGGAAATGGTACAATTACAGATAACAATACAGCTTTAATATGGCAAAAAGCAGATGGAGGAGAAATGACCTTTGAAAACGCAGTTGCATATTGTAATAATCTCACATTGGCAAGCTCTACAGGCTGGCGATTACCTACAGCCATTGAACTGTTTAGTATAAATAATCATAACCGGCTGAATCCTGCCATTGATACAGTCTATTTTACAAAAACCCTGGCAGAATACTGGTGGAGCAGTGACAAGCGTGCAGATGATACAACAGCAATCTGGGTTGTAAATGCCGGTGGTGGTATAGGGGCACATCCGAAATCAGAAACTGTAAGTGCAGGAGGAACTAAGAAAATGCACGTCAGAGCAGTTAGAAACCCAATAACAACAACTTTTTCAGTTCCTCACTTTACAGATAACGGGAATTCCACCATTACAGATAATTATACCGGATTAATCTGGCAAAAAACGATTCCAAACGGAACATTTACCTGGGAACAAGCCCTAAATTTTGCTGATACAGTTACTATAGCCGGAAAAACTGACTGGCGTTTACCTAATGTAAAAGAATTGCAATCACTGAATATGATAAATAAAATTAATCCTTCATTTGATAATACTGTGTTTTCAGGGTTAACGGTTGCAAATTACTGGTCATCAACCACTATGATGAATACTGCTACAAAAGCATGGGATATCAACTTACAATATGGAATTGTATCATATAACGATAAAACAAGCAGTGAGCATATAATATTAGTACGTGGAGGAAATACCATAAACGACCTGAATTATCAGGAAGCATTGATTCCTGCTGATACATTCAGCATGGGTGATCATTTTGGATTTGTTGACCCTGGTCATCCCAGCGATGAAACACCAATACACAGCGTAAAAGTTGATTCTTTTTATATGAGTAAATATGAAACTACGAATCAGCAATTTCTTACTTTCTTGAATTCATATTTATTGAGTGGATTGATACAGGTACAAAACAATAAGGTTTATTTAACTGGTGATACAAATATTTTATGTTACACCAATCAATTTGCATCCTATTACAGTATTTCGTACAATGGTGCTGTATTTTCCATGGCTGATTTCAGGGCCAGCCATCCAATGGTTGGAGTAATGTGGTATGGTGCCATTGCTTTTTGTAACTGGATGAGCGCTCAAAATGGATATCAATCCTGTTATACTTTGCAAACCGGAGCATGTGACTTCGCTAAAAACGGCTATCGGTTACCCACAGAAGCCGAATGGGAATGGGCAGGAAGAGGAGGACATACCAATCCCTATTTAAAATATTGTCTGGCTGATACCATCGATAAAAAATGCACAAATCTCCCCAATTCCGGTGATCCTTACGAAAGTACCAATGTTTCTTTATATCCGTTTACTACACCTGTAGGTTTTTTTAATGGTAGCTTAAAACAAAAGACTGATTATAACTGGCCCGGAACTGCTACAACTTATCAAACCGATAATGGTGTTAATGGTTTTGGTTTATATGATATGCAAGGCAATGTATGGGAAATGCTGAATGATTGGTATGGACAGAATTATTACAGCCTTAGTCCTTACAACAACCCAACAGGACCAACAAGTGGATTTATCATGCCTGACGGCAAACCTTACCGTGGCATGCGTGGAGGTAACTGGTACAACGGGCTGGATTCAAATGGAGTAAATGATGGCCATTCCAGGGTTTCAAACCGTAATCCTACCTATTACCGTGGGCCGCAAGACCCTAACCATCCATGGTATCATATCGGATTTAGAATTGTTCGCAAATATACTCCAGGAACAGTAGGTATTATTAATTACCAAAATTCAAAAAAAGAAGATTTTGAATTAATAAATTATCCTAATCCAGCTAATGAAAGAACTACGATAGTATTTACACTTCAACAAGCAGAAAATGTAAGTCTGAAAATATTCAATGCTTACGGGCAATTGCTGGAAACATTGTCAAACGGGCAATTGAGTAATGGCGAACACAGCTACCAATGGAATACAGCACGATATCAAAATGGCTTATACACTTATGTATTACAAGTTGATAATCAAATATTAACAAGAAAAATTATCATTTTAAAATAAGTAAATCATTAAAAATTAGAGATTATGAATATTGGAAAGATAAAAACATTATTACAAATATTACTAATAGTAATGATGGCAAACTATAGTTTTGCACAAACACAAACTATGGGTGTTTTTGTTAATGATACAGCTAATGCATATAAAGGATATCTGTTGCTTGCACCAAAGCAATATACTAAGACCTATTTAATTAATAATGAAGGTCGCAAATTACACGAATGGACAGCCAGTACTTATGCGCCCGGACAAGCAGTTTATCTGCTGGAGAATGGAAATCTTTTGCGGACATGTATGACTCAGGGTAATCTGGGAACCGGAGGAGGTGAAGGTGGAAGGATAGAAGAATATAACTGGAATGATAGTCTTATATGGTGGATGAACTATTCCACAACAACCTATATGCAGCACCATGACATCAAAAAATTACCAAACGGAAACATAATTATGCTGGTGGTTGAGAAAAAAACTGTGGCTCAGGTAGAAGCTGCCGGATTTGACACCACTACTTTTCAGCAACCGGATTTTAGTCAGAAAAAATGCATATTACCCGATTGCATTGTAGAAATACAGCCTACTTATCCCTCAGGAGGAACAGTTGTTTGGGAATGGCATGTATGGGATCATTTGATTCAGAATCATGATGCCACTAAGTCAAATTATGGAACTCCAAGTGCACATCCTGAATTGATAGATTGTGCAGGTGACCACAGGACAAAGCCAATATTCTGGAATCACATGAATTCCATTGACTATAATCCCACATTCGACCAGATTGCCCTGAGTGTAAGAGGAAACAGTGAAGTTTGGGTAGTTGACCACAGTACTACTACTGCTCAGGCTACTGGCCATACAGGCGGAACAAGAGGAAAAGGCGGTGACTTAATCTATCGCTGGGGAAATCCCTTATGTTATGGTGCCGGAACCTCAAGCAACCAAAAATATTTTGAACAGCATGATGTGGAATGGATTAAACCGGGATGTCCGGGTGCAGGGGATTTACTTTGTTTTAACAATGGTGTAAACCGAAATTATTCAACCATTGACCAGTTCACGCCGGCAGCTGATGCTAGCGGAAACTATACCATAGTGAGCGGTTCAGCCTATGCACCTGCAAATTTAAGCTGGACTTATCAGGCTACTCCACCAACTTCAATGTATACCGGTGATATTTCTGGTGCACAGCGTTTACCTAATGGGAATACCATTATTTGTGTAGGTCCTACCGGAACTTTGTATGAAGTAACAGCTGCCGGACAGGTAGTATGGAAATATATTGGTCCGGTAACCAATTTAGGCCCATTAACTCAAGGAGACAGCATCCCTCATAATCCTGACAGACCATTTGAAACAATGAATTCAATTTTCAGGGTTTACAAGTACGCCCCAACTTATGCTGCTTTTAATGGAAAAGTAATAACTCCGGGTGCTTTTCTAGAAATTTATACAACTTCTGTTAATGAAAAAAGTATTAATACCCCTGAAATTAAAGCTTATCCAAATCCCTTTACCGATAAGATTAATTTAACCAATATTAACGGAAAAGAAGAATATGGGTTAACTGATATGCTTGGTCAGTTGGTTTGGAATGGAAAACAAATTGAAGAACATAATTTTTCAGGTATCAGGCCTGGTTTATATTTTTTAAAAGTAAAACTTCAAAATTCGTCTAAAACCATAAAATTGATTAAGCAATAAAAAAACTGCCGGATTATTGAAATCCGGCAGTTTTTTTATCTAAAATTCTTCGTCTATGATAAGCACTGATTTTCTTCGTTGGCCTTTTCGATTACTTCTTCGTATTCCTTAGGAGAAAGGTCGTTGTAGAAGAAATATACAGGATTAACCTTTTGTCCGTTTAAAATAACTTCGTAATGTACATGAGGAGCTTTGGAAAGACCGGTACTGCCAACATATCCGATTATCTCGCCACGTTTTACTTTCTGACCCGGCCTTACGACAATTTTCATCATGTGTCCATAAAGGGTTTCGTAGCCATAACCATGGTTGATTTCACAAACAATACCATAACCGCTTTCACGTCCGGCATCTTCCACCACACCATCACCGGTTGCATAAATAGGTGTTCCTTTGGGTGCAGCAATATCAATGCCTGTATGCATACGGCGGTATTTTAAAATGGGATGAAAACGCATACCAAAACCTGATATAATCTGACCCTTGTTCTTTGGCATTGGCATAACTGCCGGAAGGTGTATCATCATATCATCCTTACTTTTGGCCATTTTAAAAACATCGTCAAAAGATTTGGACTGAATATACAGTGCTTTGGAAATCTGATCTATTTTTTTTGCAGTTTCAATAATTCTCTCTGAATTATTCAGGCCTTCCAGTTCTGCATAACGGTTAGCACCACCAATACCGGCATTTCTAACTGAATTGGGTATAGGTTCAGCTTCAAAAATAACCCGGTAAACATTATCATCACGGTTTTCAATATCTTTTAAAACAGCAGAAATATTATTCAGCTTATCGTTCATTATCTCGTATTGCAACTTATACTGCTCAACTTCACGCTGCAACATCTTTTCTTTTGGTGAATTAAAGAAATTATAAGCAATAAGTAATACCACAGCAGAAAAAACAGAACCAAAAGCTGCTACGGATAACAGTTTTTTAAACCTGTCTTTAAATGTAATCCTCACCTTTTCAATGGAAAGTGAGTGCACATTAAAGTGATATTTGATCTTTTTTGCCATATGATTTTAAAAATTCAGCAATTAAATAAAAGAATTTGACTTGCTTTGCTCGCAAAATTAATCAATAAAAGCTATTTTTGCAAAATCTTTTAATCATAAAAATACTTAAATCTAAAAATAGACAACGCAATATGCAATCATCGGCTATCAGAAAAACCTTTCTGGAATTTTTCCAGTCCAAACAACACCAAATCGTAGCTTCAGCTCCTATGGTCATAAAAAATGACCCCACTTTAATGTTTACCAATGCCGGCATGAACCAGTTTAAAGATATTTTTCTGGGTAACTCAGCAGCTAAATATTCGCGTATTGCCGATACCCAGAAATGTCTGAGAGTATCCGGTAAACACAATGATCTGGAAGAAGTTGGACACGACACTTATCATCATACCATGTTCGAAATGCTTGGCAACTGGTCGTTTGGTGATTATTTTAAAAGGGAAGCCATTGCATGGGCATGGGAATTACTGGCAGCTGTATATAAAATCAACAAAGAATGTATGTATGTTACCGTTTTTGGCGGTGATGAAAAAGACGGACTGGCTAAAGATATGGAAGCCTATAACTTCTGGAAGGAATTTGTACCGGAAGAAAGGATATTGTTCGGTTCTAAAAAAGATAATTTCTGGGAAATGGGTGACAGCGGTCCTTGCGGTCCCTGTTCAGAAATTCATGTGGATATCCGAAATGAAGATGAAAAACTAAAAATTGCAGGAAAAGACCTGGTTAATAATGACCATCCCCAGGTTATCGAAATCTGGAATCTGGTTTTTATTGAATTCAACCGCATGGCTGACGGAAAATTAGTTAGCTTACCGGCCAAACATGTGGATACCGGTATGGGTTTCGAAAGACTTTCGATGGTATTGCAGGGAAAACAATCGAATTATGATACAGATGTTTTTCAGCCTATTATACAGGAAATTGCAAAATTATCGGGTAAAAAATACGGTGCAGAGCACAAGGCAGATGTTGCCATGCGCGTAATTGCCGACCATTTAAGAGCTGTAAGCTTTGCCATTGCCGACGGTCAATTGCCATCCAACAACAAGGCAGGTTATGTAATCCGCAGGATTTTACGCCGTGCTGTAAGATATGGCTATACTTTTCTTGATTTCAAGGAGCCCTTTATCAATGAACTGGTATCCATTCTGGTGGAACAGATGAGTGCAAACTTCCCTGAAATTAAAGCACAGCAGGCTTTGATAAAAAAAGTAATTGCTGAAGAAGAAATATCGTTTTTGAAAACCCTGGCCAATGGTATTCAGAAATTTGAACAATATTGTCAGCAAAATAGTGTAACGAAAGTTATTGAAGGTAATTTTGCCTTTGAATTGCTGGATACTTTCGGATTTCCGATAGATCTTACACAACTGATGGCAAAAGAAAAAGGCCTGGATGTAGATATGAATGGTTTTACAAAAGCCATGGAAGAACAGAAAATGCGTTCACGTCAGGCAGCTGTAGTTGATACCGACGACTGGGTAATACTGAAAGATGATGCCGTAGAAACAGTATTTGTAGGATACGACAGTCTTGAGGCAGAAATAGAAATCGTTAAATACCGCAGTGTAAAAGCAAAAGATCAGCAATTTTATCAACTGGTATTTGATAAAACTCCATTTTATGCTGAAAGCGGTGGTCAGGTTGGGGACAAGGGCATTATTTACAATGCTGATGAGAAAATTATCATTAAAGATTGCCGGAAAGAAAACAACCTCAGCATACATATAACAGATAAACTTCCGGTAACAATTGAAGCAGGATTTACTGCCAAAGTTGATGAAAATAAAAGAAAACAGACTGCCAATAACCATACAGCCACTCACCTCTTGCATGAAGCTTTGCGAACGGTTTTAGGCAGCCATGTGGAACAAAAAGGTTCTCTGGTAGATGATGAACGATTGCGTTTCGATTTTGCCCATTTTTCTAAAATGAGTGATGAAGAAATACAACAGGTTGAATCCATGGTTAATGCTAAAATCAGGGAAAATCTTTTATTGGATGAAAAACGGAATATAGCCATTGAAGATGCACAAAAAATGGGTGCTATGGCTTTATTTGGTGAAAAATACGGAGACCATGTACGGGTTATCCGTTTTGGTGATTCTGTGGAATTATGTGGTGGTACCCATGTTAATGCCACAGGCAGCATAGGTTTGATAAAAATCATTTCCGAAAGTGCGATTGCAGCAGGCATTCGTCGTATCGAAGCCATAACTTCCGAAAAAGCCATTGCATTTTATAATCAGCAGACTTCACTTTTAGAAGAAATCCAGGAATTGCTTAAAGGAAGTAAAGATGTTGTAAAAAGCATCAAAAACCTGCAGGAAGAAGTAAACGAACTGCGCAAACAAATTACAGTTTTTAACAAAGAAAAAGCAGCCAATCTGCAAGACACTTTATTGAATTCAAAACAACTTATCAATGGTGTTAATTTTATTGCTGCCAAAGTTGAACTGGATGCTGCTATTATCAAGGACCTTGCTTTTGCATTAAAAGAAAAACAGGATAATCTTATGCTGGTGCTGGCCTATGAAAATGAGGGAAAAGTCGGTTTAAGCGTTATGGTTTCAGAAAATTTAGTAAAAGAAAAAGGACTGGATGCAGGAAAAATTATTCGTGAAATTGCCAGAGAAATAGATGGCGGAGGTGGCGGGCAGGCTTTTTATGCAACAGCAGGAGGCAAAAATCCGGCCGGTATAGAAAATGCCTTTATCAAAGCAAAAACATTAATTGTATAGTTTGAATCAGGGGAAAAAATCAGCTGATAATCTTTGATTTGAAGATTTTGTATCTGATTTAAAGCTGGATTCTTCCGGGCGCTGAGCGGTGGTTGTTGAGCGAAGACGAAACAAGTCGAAGCGCAGTTGCCCTGTGGCATGTGGTTTCGACTACGCTCAACCACCCTGAATACAACCTTAAGCCTATATTATTTCATTTTAAGTTAATTATACAAAGCATAAAAAAAGCTGTTGTTTGAATTCAAACAACAGCTTTTTTATTAATCAATAAAATATTAATTGATGATTAATTTTTTAATACTGACTTTATTATCAATAGTAAATTTTGCAAAATAAATTCCTTTTTCACATTTTGAGCAATCAAATGAAGTTTGAGTAATGCCGTTTAAGTTTTGTTCAAATATGGTTTTTCCTGTAATATCATAAATGCTTAACTGAGCAAATTTATTATATTCAGGCAATGTAAAATTAACAATACCACTTGCAGGATTTGGTTTAATTGATATATTGCCTCACTAGTGTCCACTATAAATTAAATAACGTTCTTTGAAATCCTTGTTTATCTATAATTTTAGAGCTTTTTAGCTGCGTGACGATTTGAAATGCTTAAGTTTAGGTAATTAATTTTTATTACCATGAACAACGGCAAATAT
>JAPLDQ010000039.1 GCA_026391675.1 Bacteroidota bacterium | reverse complement strand
AGCGTAATCCTCTTTGTGAAAATGGGCCACCATTTGCCCAATTATTACAAATCATACCTTCTATATTTATTTCCGTCCTGGTAATTAACAGCATTTGCAAAAACTGTAAATCAAAAAATTGCCATGCTCTTTCTCCAAATGCTTTAAATACATCAGGACAAACCAATTCTCTGATATCAAAATGTTCCTTCAGGGCAATTATTAATTCTTTTCTGGTCATATCGTTATTTTTAAATATATTCTGCATTAATTTTAATACTTTCTCCGCTTAGTTCTATCTCACCAACTTTCATCCCATCAACCGAAAACTGTTTGCAGATCTCCTGGGTTAATTCAAGCATTTCTCCGTCGTCCAGCAGGTATTCATTTAAACCTACACCTGCCAGTGGGAATTCTTTTAATTCTCCTTTATTTATAAGTAATAATAGTTCCTGATGCTGCTGTGTGCTTTCTCCTAACACAAAATCGCCATCCACCACTGCAAGGTCAAAATTCTCATCCAATAATATGTCGTATACTTTAGCCATGTTTAACTCTTGTATTTTGCATTTCAATTAATTTTATTGTCTTACCGGCCATTGCCGATTCAAATGCTGCCTTACCGGTAGTTCCATTTGCTGATGCGCCAATACCAACTGAATTAATTCCGGTAGCAATTGCCGATTTAAGATCGCTTAAATATTCTTTAATCGATGTTAGATTATCATTTAACTCCTTATTCTTAATCAGGCCTCCAAAGTCTTTACCGCCTATCCAAATAGTTTTAATTTTAGTTACTTTTACCAAATAGTGGGCATTGGCTTTATTATTAATCGAACCTACCAGAACCGGACTATTTACTTCAGGAAACAATATAAATTCATTACTCCCTTCGCCTCCGGCTCCCAGTCTTACATCAAACAATTCAATATCATCGTCAAGCAGCTGAACACTGCAGCTTTGTTTTGCTTCATTCAATGTTTTTACTATGCCTACCTTTACCTGATCAGGAATGTATTGCTCAATTAATTTAACCAGGGTTTTTCTTAATTCGTCCATTATCTAGCCCTCCTTCCCAGGAATACTTCCCTGCTAAATCCGCTTATGCCAAATGTTGTATTTACAGCATCAGCAAAATAATAGCCCGATCTGCTGTTGGCATCCCTGTTATCTATTATTTTTGCAGTATAACCATGTTCAATATAGGGTAATCCCATGCTTACAATATTGCCCGAAAATCCGTCGAATTTCATTGTTTTAAGCTTTTCTTCAGCTTGCTTTTTTAATTCATCCTTGGTCTTTATATTGTAGAAATGGAGGGTAATTACACTGCCATCCTGATCTCCCACTTCTGTTTCCAGTTTCTGATTACTGGGAAGTATAGAAATTGCTTTAACTTTCATTCTAACACTGTCAGCTACTTTAAAAGTAAGTGGAGGATTAGGTTTTACATTCAGATCCATATTGTAAATTACTGCATCAGTATTTACAATTGCAGGATCAGTATAAGGTATGCCGGCAAACAAAGTATTGTTCCTGAAATATACATCCAGCCCGTATTCATCCTTTAGTTTCTGCAATGCAAAGGCAATAGAACTGTCTTTTTTAATGTAAAAAGGGGATAAGGTTATATCCGGGCATTGGGTTACACATTCAGGAACCAGGTAATGTAAAACATCTTTAAGCTTTACCGATTGAAAACTTTTTGTTTCAGGCTTTTTCCTTTTAAGCTTATACATTTCATCTTCACATCTGATTACAACAGGTCTACCTGGATTAATTTCTGAAATGTAACCCTGGAACTCAACATGCGATGGATAGTTTTGATATTGGAGTTCTATCTTAACAACATCTCCGTTTTTTAATACATTAGCCAGGAACTTATCCGAGAAGCGTGCAGGCATAGTAATAGTGGCTGTATCTCCAATAGTCTTACGACTTTTTTCGATACGCACATTATTTACCGAAGTAAATATGTAGGCTCCTATTTCTATTTTACAGCGAAGCACGTAACTCATTATATGCCCTCCTTCAGTATTAATTCAACCGGACGATCGCTCAATGCGTTTATGGTATATGCCTGATAGCTCTGTGCGCCTTCTTCTCCGTCGAATGCGTAATTATCAATTACTATCTCATGTATATCAAATATAGCCAGCAACTTGTTTACTACTTTGTAGCTTCCCAATGTTTCGCATATCTGACGCAATTGTGCTACATCAGCAAATGGATAATTATCATCTGTATTATTAATGATTATACCGCGTATACTAATGCTCCAGTCATCTGTTGATATTTCTTCTTTAATGCTTCCTTTTAAACCGGTCATTTGGGTTTTAACAATCTGTTTACTGGATGTAAGCGATATCATTGGTTCAACCGGTAACCACAAATCACCAATTTTTAAAGGCAAAAAGAAAGGGCTGCCAATAAACAGATCCGACTGATACGATTTAACAGCATCCATCTTTGCAGCTTCAGCTACTTTAACATTAACATCAATAGGTGGAAATTTTCCACCTACAAAGCCAAAGGCTCTTTTGTATAATGTAATTATGTTGGTATCTGTTGTCATATCTTAATTTGCTAATACCTGTTCAGCTCCGCTTATAGCCCTAATTAATGCTTCTTCTACCTGGGCCTGGATCGTACCTGCAGCTTCAGTTAAATTCGAACTTTGTATTATTTGCTTTTCAATTAGTTTTGTGATGTTTACAGTAATGTTTCTAACTTGAGAACCGCCTCCTGATATTCCATCGAAACCAGATTTAAAATGTGGATCTTGAGAATTCCTTTTAATTATTTCTTCAGCTGTCAATGGTTTTTCTGTAATTTTTTTACCTCCATTAGTTTCTGAGTTATATTTTTCAATAAGATTATCAATTTGATCAGATAAGAAATTTGCATCTTTTGTATAAATAGTCTTAAAATCAGGTGCCCATTTACCTGTTTTTAAAAATCCGGTTAATCTTACAAAGTCTGTTACTGAATTAGAAGGAGTATTTGCAGCTTTTGAAGAAAGACTATCACTTTCAGCTTTCATTTTATTAATCTCTGCATAAAATTCTTCTGATTTCATGTATTTTAAATTGTTTTCAAGTCCTCCATATTTTTTATTAAAAGAAGTTTGAGTTTGCCAATCCTGCCATTTATCAATTCCCATAATTAATTGATTAGTTAAATCAACTACATCCATTTTTATTTCTGTCCATTTAGCTTTTAATGGCAATAAATTCTCACCCAATCTAATTTGAGCTGTAAGCATTCTATTTTCAAGCTGATCATTTATATAATTTATATCTTGTTTAGCTATTTCTAATGCATCACCCATTTTAAATTTTGCAGAATCAAAACTTTCGAAAGTGTCTTTTAATTTGGTAGTTTTATCAGTAGCTGCTTGAACAAAAGCTATTAAACCCTCACTACCTTGAAATTTATTCTTAAGACTTATAATTTGTTTATCATCTAATCCCTTGAATTTTTTTTGTAATTCAAGCATTAAAGTATCTGCTTGTTTAAAATGCTTATTAGCATCAAATACATCAACTCCAACACTTTTAAATGATTTTATTGTAGTAGCTTTAGTAAGATCATTAAAGAATACTTTAGTCAACGTTGCAGCTTCATCTACTGATTTTGTTTTTAAAGTAAATACTCCAAATAATTTATTAGCAGTATCATAAGTTTGTTTTGCAGAGGCAGAACTACCAGCATACATTGCAGATACTTTTGATAATTCTTCATACGTTGTTTTTGCAATATTAACAGTAGCATACATTGAACGATTAAACCCATCTAGTTCTTCTGCACCAAATCCATAATTAGCCATTGCCTTTGCAGAACCGGAAATAAATTCATTAAAATCAGCTTGCATTACATTGGCAAATTCTCCCTGTTTAGCAACAATTCTTGCAACTTCACTACCATATTTTCCGGTTAATGATTGTACATCAAAAAACGCAGTACTGGTTTTATAAGGATTAAATCCTCCTTCGTAAGCAGTATTTAAAACCTGGTCTTTTAAAGATTGAATCTGAGCTCTTGTTTTATCTAAATTTAGATTTTCAAGTTGACGAAATTGAGTTTTAAAATTAGCAGCTTCAGTTGCTGCCTGATTTAAGCCATAAGCTATTCCGGCAATAGCTCCTCCGGCTAATAAATAAGGATTTGTAGCCAGCGAAAATGCCCGACCTAAACCAGGCACTTCACCAGCTAGCTCGGAAAAGCTATTCTTTAAAGCATTATTTGATTTTGTATGATTAACTAAGGCACGTTCAGATCGTTCAGATGCTCCGGTAATAGATTTAAATTTAGCACTTAAATGATCTTCTCCAGTAAGTATATATTTTAATTCTGCTAAATCCATTATTTAAATATTAGAGATTGTGTCTTTTCATTCTTTCTTATGTAAGCTAAATCCTGCCATAATGCAGACCATTCTTCATCTGTTAGAGTAGTAGGGTCTATTTTAAAATAGTATCGCAGCTGTGCATTTATAAGCCGGATAAATGAAGTACCTCTGTTTACTTCATTACCCGCTATAACTCCTTTAATTCAGCTTCTTTATATTTAATAATACTTCCAAGCTGTTTTCCTGCAGAAAAGAAATAATCATCATCTTCAACCAATTCTTTATCACCGGCTAACCAACAATTTTTTAGTATAGTTTCATTAAATTGGGAATCTTTTGTACGACTTGCTAAAGCTGCTAAATCCATTATATTCCTTGTTGGTTTATGGATATAGGCTTTTTTCCCTTCAACTACTAATAGATAAACGTTTCCAAACTCTTTTTTAAATTCATTTATCTCTTCAGGGGTAAGTGTTTTTTTTGTGTTTTTTTCAAAACTTTGCTTTTCCATGTTATTGTTTTTTTTAAAAAAAAAGCCTACCTACTCATGCAGGCAGGCTTTTAATATTATTAATATAAATTTTACTTATACATTCAACAAAGGAATGTCACTGATAAGGGTTAAATCAATGGTCATATTTCCATCATCTGTTTTTAATCCTTTTCCCCAATCGCTTACCTGGCAATATGGAATGATATCAGTTGTTATTACACCTCCTATCGGAGCATAACTAACAGTAATATCAAATGGTGCCCACATGGTTGGTTCGCTTCCTGCAGGA